>CAVKGV010000045.1:0-2469 GCA_963656065.1 Alistipes onderdonkii | reverse complement strand
CGCGCCCATGCCGGTGATGCCGCCCCCGACGCCCGCGCTCCGGTAGCTCCCGGAATGCCCGGGAATCTCGAACAGGCCGGACGTGCGGACCGCGTTCCCCCTCTTCGCATCGCGGAGACGCGTCCCCGGAAATATCTCGGAGTAGGCGTCCGAGTCCATTATGCGCTGCACGTCCTTGTTCAGCCGCTTGGCGAAGCTGTCGGAGTAGGAGACGGACATGAACGACAGGTCCGGGTCTATCCCGAACGCCCACGCCGGGAACCGGCGGCTCACCAGCTCGCTCTTGCCGTGCCGCGGGGGCATCGTGATTACCATCCGGGGGGACCTTCCGTCCAGCACGTCGGCGAGGAACCGCATGAGCCGGGCGCAGATCTCCCGGTGCACCCACCCCGCCCGGTACGAGGGCATCGTCGCCTTCACGAAGGCGAGCAGGTTCCGCCGCGCGAGTTCCCGCGCCGCCGCGTTCATTCAACCACCTCCGCGTCCTCGTAGATTCCCATGCGCGCGGATTCCGCGCGCATCGCGTCCGGCGTCGGGGCGTCGAACAGGTCCGTCTGCCCGGACGGGTCCGCGGGTTTCTGCGCCTCCGCGGAGGCCTCCAGGTAGGCTATCCTCGCCCGCTTCTCCGCCGCCGCGTCCGTCAGCCCCGCGATGTCGAACACGAACCGGGCAGCCTTCAGGTCCCCGGACATCGCCTTCGCCACGAACACGCCGACGATGGCCTCCCGCGCCGTCACCGGGCCTTTCGGGTCCACCCCGGCCCGGCGGAGTATCTCGCCTATCTGCCCGGACATGGGGACGCACGCGGCGAGCATCCCGTTCACCAGCTTCCCGAACTTCAGCCTCTCGCGCCGCTCCTTCGACGTCACGATCCCGCCCTTCCGGGCGAGCGTCCTCATGTACTCGCGGCGCTCCGGCGTCCCTGCCTCCGGGACGCGTCCCAAGTCAGCCGTTCTCCTTCCACCAGGCGTCGAACTCGTCCCAGCGGACGGATATGCGCCCCCGGCGTCCGGCCCGGCGAACGGGCATCCCCTTCGTCGCCGCCCACTCGTAAACCGTCCCGGGATCGTACCCGATCCGCGAGGCAAGCTCCTTTATCGTGTAGTAGTCCTTTTCTTCCATTCTCTTTTCTCCGGTTTACGACAATATATATTTTTTGTCCGCACGGTGACATGTTTTGTCCGTCATTGAATGTCGGACAAAATGCGTCGCAAGAAAGGAGGCGGACAGTGGAACTGGACAAGCTCGGGAAGATGTCGCTGCGCGTCGGGTGGCCGGACGGGAACCTGACCGCGGAACAGGCGTACGGAAGCCTGAAAAGGAAGAAGGCGACGGGGAGGGACCAGCCAGCGCTCGGAAGGCCCGTGTCGCTCGCCCTGATAGCGCGGACGCTGAACTACGGGCGCGAGCCGGGGAGGACGCTCGGCGGCGTCGCCTACGGGCGTATTCCGCCGCGCCCCTTCATGGAACTCGCAAAAAAACGGGTCGGGGAAAAAGCGGGGGAAATCCTCGCCGCGTACCTGCCCGAAGTCCTTTCCGGCAGGATGACGGAAAGGCGGCTCATGGTACGGCTCGGGGAGATGGCCGCGGGCGAGGTGAAACGCGCGATGACCGAGGGGAAATGGGAACCGCTGAAGTACAGGAAAGGGACGCCACTTGTCGATACGGGACGGCTACGTTCCTCCGTCTCGTTCGAGATCGTGGACGGTGAGACATAAATTGTCGGACAGAAACTGTCGCCAAATTGCTTTCCGGAAAAAGGGAAGGCCCCCGTCGCCGGGAGCCTTTTTTTTCTTGCTTCAGATGGGGCGCCGCATGCCTTCCATCCTGCAGATGGAACTCACGCAGTCCTTGATGCCGTCGAGCACCATCGGGTCGCGGATGCGTCCGCCGTCCGCGTCCACCTGGTCGTTCAGGTCGTCCAGGTGTCGGAACAGGGTGCTCCGCGTCCTTTCCATCGTCCTCTTCTCGCTGTCGGTCATGGCCGCATCCTCCCCAGGAGATCCGCGGCGTCCTCCTTGGTGAAAGTGAACCCGGCGAACGTGACGCTCGGGATGTTGGCGAAGGCGTTGGAGAGCGCCGCCGCGGCGACCTCCACGTCCACCATGCCATCGCCGTCGAGGATGCCCGCCATCTCCAGGGACGGGCGGACCCTGGCCGACGCGGCTTCCGGGTTGGCCTTGAGCGCACCGAGGGTGGCGTACATCAGGAAGCGCTTCCCGAGGTCGGGAACCTTGGCCACGTTGCCCTCCATGAACTCGGTGAAGCGCTCGACCGCCTTTCCGTATTCAATCTTCATCGTAGCTTCCCCCGCCTAGGTCGTGGGGGTCGCCGCCGGGGCGGTCCACGAGTTGTGCAGGGGCATCGGCTGCGGGCATACCGCCGTGGCCGGGACGATGGTCTTCGTGATTCCTGCGAGCGTCGCCTGGATTCCGGCGATCTGCGCCTGGACCGCCGCGTTCGCGGAAG
>CAVKGV010000044.1:0-3219 GCA_963656065.1 Alistipes onderdonkii | reverse complement strand
ACAACTGCCCCGACCCGGCACGTTGCAGGAAGGAGAAAACCGAATGAGACCGACACCCGAATTCGCCGGCGCGGGCGGCTACCCCGTCCGCCACGAACCCTACTTCGTGTCCATCCCCCTCTCGGAATGGGAGGACATGACCGACGAGCTGAATCGCCTCCGCGAAGAGAACGCGAGGCTGAGGGAAACACCCGGAACAAAGGAAAGAACATGAAAATCTACCGCTGTCCGCATTGCAAAAAGCCCCTGAAAATATCGAGGATTCCGCAATACGACTTGGAATGCCTCGACTGCAACGAGAAATTCTTTGTTTACGAATTGACACCGGAAGAAATCCTGTTTCTGCATTGCGCTGTCAATCCTAACCAACCCAACAACCAACAAGGAGTAGAAAGATGCCATACCTGAACAAGGCGATGCTCATCGGGAACATCGGCAAGGACCCGGAAATCAAGGTCACGCAGGGCGGAAAGAAGCGCGTCGGCTTCCCGCTCGCCACGTCGAGGAAGTTCAAGGACGCCAACGGGGAGACCCGGGAACAGACCGACTGGCACAGCGTCGTCGGATGGGGAAAGTCTGCCGACATCATCGAGCAGCTCGGAATCCGCAAGGGGACGACGCTCTACGTCGAGGGCGCAATCGTTTACCGCTCCTGGGACGACCGGGAGACCGGGCAACGGCGGTATGCAACGGAAATCAGCATGGACACGTTCCAGATACTGACCCCGCGCGGGAACGGCGACGGGAACAGACAGGCGGCACCGCGGCAACAGCCCGGTCCGCAGGCCGGGACACGGCAGGGCGGGAACGCCTACGGGCAGTATTCGCAGGAAGACGAGGACGGGCTTCCGTTCTAGGAAAAACCACAATCCACACAGGAGAAAAACAGATGCAGAAAGGCACAACCGTAAAGATCGAGTACATGAGCGGCGAACCGGCGTACGCCGGGCGCATCGGGACGGTCGAGCGTATCGACGACATGGGACAGCTCCACGGGACGTGGGGCGGATGCGCCCTCATCCCCGGCGAGGACATCTTCCACGAGGCGACAGCCGCCGAAATCGGGGAATGGGAAAGGGCGAAGGCGGAAAAGCCGTCCTACGCACCGAGAAAGGACGTGGAGGCGCACGTACCGTGCGAGTTCACGACAAGGGCGTATCTCGGATTTCCCGCGCGCCGGATCGCCGGGAGCGTCAAGGTCGGCCGGAACGACGACCCGAACCGGGTCCGCATCCTCGGACTCCGCGAAGGCGACTGCCGGGAGTTCGTCGGTCGTCTCGGAGGAACGGAACGGCTGCACGGCCTCGCCATCGAGATCCGCCCGATCGATACGGGAAAGAACATCACCGAGGAAATCATGGAGGCCGCGGTCCAGGCGCTCCAGGACTTCGAAAGCAACGAGGAGTCCGCCGAAAGGGCGGCATAGGAGGCGGACATGAAATACAAGGGAACAGAACTGAAAGAGTTCAGGAGCGACAGGCCCGCAATCTTCGACCCGCCCCGGAAAATGCTCGTGTGGGACGACATCGACGAACTCGACGAGTCCCTGGACGACAACGACATCGTCCCCGTGCACGCGTTCCTGCCGAGGCTCTGCCGCCCGGCCATCACGATGCACGGCTACGACTTCCGGCACTGCGCGGAAATCCCGGAAACGACGAAATCCTGCCGTGCGACGAACCGCGAACTCACCAGGTGGCTGGCGCAGGGAAAAGGGGAACGCCGACTGGAAGCATCCGAGTTCATCGGCAAGGACTACAGCTACAAGGAAAACCAAGGCGAATCCCCCTGCCCGGATTTCGTGACCGTCCGCAAATGGGACGACAGCGACTGGCACGAGCCGACGCCCGAATACATGTGGCAAGAATAGCGTCCGGGTCCCGGCAGGGACAGGCAAGATGCAAGGCGCGACCGGAAACGGCGCGCCTTTTTCCTTGTTCAGGAAAGCGAATCGGCGGCGGCCCGGAGGTCGTCCTGCAGCAGGTGGGAATAGGTGTCTAGCGTGATCTGGACGTTCTCGTGCCTCATCAGCTGCTGGACGGCCTTGACGTTCACGCCCGCGCGGATGAGGTTCGAGGCGAACGAGTGGCGGAACCGGTGGTTGTTCACCGCCCCGTCGCACGGGGCGCCGGCATCCCGTACGGCATTGCGCAGCGTGATATTCGAGCGGCTGTACCGGAACTCCGGCGCCTGGAACATCCCCGCCGACAGCTCCCCGAACCGGGAAATCTCGTTTCCGAGCCGCCCAGAGACAGGCAGGAACGCCTCCTTGCTTCCCTTGCCTATCACATGCAGCCTCCCGTCCCCCGTCAGGGATTCCGGCCCGAAGGCGCACGCCTCCGCGTGGCGAAGCCCGGCGAAAGCCATCAGCGCCCAGAACAGCCGGAAAGACGGGGATGGAGCCGCGTCGAGGATGCGGTCCACCTGCTCCACCGTCCAGAACGCCTTGCGCCGCTTTTCTAGTTTAGGCATTTGCACCATCCCGAAAGGCTTCCAGTCGTCGAGGCCATAGATACCGGCACACCATCCCGTGAACTGGCGGCAGACGCGAATCCGTTCCCTCGCCGTCTTTGGCGCGAGCGACGAGCAGAGTGCGGACGAATAAGCCTGCGCGCATTCCCGCGTGATGTCCCGAAGCGTCGAGATTCCCGCCTTTTCCGCCCAGTCGGAAAAATTCGACAGAATGCTCGAATAGGCCTTGACCGTCGCCGACCCCGCCCCGTGGGCGGCCTCCACGCTTTCCATGAACGCCCGGACGGATGCCGGAAACGGCCTGTCCGGCCTTTCCGCAAAAAGCGAATCCGGCAGGAACTTTTCCGCATTGCGGGCGTTCAGCCATTCCAGGGCGTCCGCCCGGCGAGTCACCCCGAGCGAGACGTATTTCACTATCCCGCCGTCCGAAATCCTCCCGTACCAGGTCGCTATCCCGCGGCTCCTGTACCTCTGCAGTATCGAGTACCTTTTCATCGTTCCTCCGTTTTCATGGTCACACAAAAAGCACATTCAAAGTCCACGAAACCAATATACACACTAAGAAAGTATAGGCAACCCCACCGAACATATTGGACAAATTGACCGGATTGTAGCGTATCCCGGAACGCCGCAAGGCCAGTATTTCCGGGGCTTCCAAAGAAAAAGGGCGTTTTCTTCTTGAAAACGCCCCTTTCGTGGATGATGCAGGGGTCGAACCTGCGACCCGCTGATTAAGAGTCAGCTGCT
>CAVKGV010000043.1:0-4112 GCA_963656065.1 Alistipes onderdonkii | reverse complement strand
GAGAGCTGAGAGTGGAGGGTGAAGAGTGGAGGGTGAAGAGTGGAGGGTGAAGAGTTAAATGACGTCGAATGGGGATTCTATCGGGTTCTTCGAACCCTCCAGAATGACAGTGAACATGACCGTTTTTCTGTCATCCTGGAGGGAGCTCCGCGAGCGATAGGATCCATATCAAAAGAAACGCTGAAAATGGATTCTATCACTCCCTTCGGTCGTTCCAGAATGACGGTGGACGGGGATTCTATCGGGTTCTTCGAACCCTCCAGAATGACAGTGCACGTAAACGCTCTACTGTCTAAGCCCTACTTGCAACTAGACTTCAGCTGTTCATACAGCGCCTTTCGCGAAACGTCGTCGGAACCAAGCGCCTCGTTCTTATAGACCGTCACCAGCCATGCGCCTTCGCAGCGGAACTCCATGTTTTCCGTATTCGAGGAAACGCCCAAAACAGTCTTGCAAAAGTTCTCGGACGTCTGTTTCTGCTTGATTATCCATTCGGAATCGCCCACTTCGCCTTCGAAAACACAATTCGCCGTCGTCGGCAAGGTGCTTGAACTGGAAATGTTCTCTTTTGAAGAACTAGACGTTTCCGCATCGTTTGCGCTGTTCGAACTTCCGCTGTCCCCGCAAGCGACAAGCAAAACGGAGAAGATAAACGGTGAAATCTTTTTTAGCATATTCGTGCTCCTTTCGTTAGTTTGTTTGAAATGTAAAAAAAAAACACTTTCGGCTATGCTTTTGTACTTACAAAGCGGCGATTACGGTAAGGGAGAAATTTTCAGTCCGAGGATTTTCGAATACGGTAAAAGCATCCGGCGCCCAGCCATAGGAACCCGCAGTCAAAGCGTTCGCTACGATGTTTTCCGATTTTTCCACGTCCTGCCAAAAAATTTTTCCGGGCGAAGAGTAGTAGCGAAGCATCCCGAGAGAGTCCAAACATTCCGGATAACGGTCGATAAAAGAATAGGCGCATTTCATCCAGGAATTTTCGACAATCCGCACCACTTTGTAAAGCCTTCGCGGAGAAAGAAATTCCCGAAGATCCCGCACATCCGTCGCAATCCGGGCATCATCGCGGAAAAAATTTAAAAGTTCGCAAAACACCACCGAATCGCTTTTCAAAAGCGGAGAACGTTCACGGATGATTTGTTCAATGTTCTGCATCGGACTGAAAAATAGAAAATAGAAATCAAATCGCAACACACAAAAAAGCGCCCGCCGAAAAAGACGAGCGCTCTGCTTTGTTCGTTTTAAACGATTAGGCGCGATGGTGCTTGAAATACCAGCGGATAAGACCGTTCGTGCTCGAATCGTGGGAAAGTTCCACGTTCGGGTCCTTTTCGCCCTTTTCAAGTTCCGGGATGATTTTCTTCGCGAGCTGTTTGCCGAGTTCAACGCCCCACTGGTCGAAGCTGTTGATGTTCCAGATAACGCCCTGCGTGAAGATTTTGTGTTCGTAGAGAGCGATCAGAGAACCGAGCGTCTTCGGGTCAATCGTATCGACAAAGATGCTGTTTGTCGGCTTGTTGCCTTCAAAGACCTTGTGCGGAGCGAGCATCCGGATTTCTTCCTCGGACTTGCCGGCTGCGCGAAGTTCTTCCGTTGCCTCGGCGAGCGTCTTGCCGTTCATCAAGGCTTCGGGCTGGGCGAAGAAGTTCGAAAGGAGCTTGCGATGGTGATCGCCGACCGGGTTCAGGGAATTTGCCGGTGCGATAAAATCACACGGGATGAGCTTCGTTCCCTGGTGAATCAGCTGGTAGAAGGCATGCTGGCCGTTCGTCCCCGGTTCGCCCCAGAGAATCGGGCCTGTCTGGTAATCGACACGCTTCGAATCGCGATCGACCGTCTTGCCGTTCGATTCCATGTCCGCCTGCTGGAAATAGGCAGCAAAACGATGCATATACTGGTCATAGGGGAGCATTGCATAGGACTGCGCACCCATGAAATTGTCATACCAGATTCCGATTAGTGCGAGAATCACCGGAAGATTCTTTTCGACCGGAGCGTTCTTGAAATGTTCGTCCATTTCATAGGCGCCCTGGTGGAGCTGCATATAGTTGTCAAAGCCGATGCGGAGAGCGATGGAAAGCCCGATAGCAGACCACAGGGAATAACGACCGCCGACCCAGTTCCAAAATTCAAACATGTTCGCCGTGTCGATTCCGAATTCGGAAACCGCTTCGGCATTCGTCGAAAGGGCGACGAAATGCTTGGCGATCGACTTCTTGTCGCCGTTAAACGCCTTGAGCACGGCATCCTTTGCCGTATTCGCGTTTGTCATCGTTTCGAGCGTCGTAAATGTCTTGGACGCGACGATGAAAAGCGTTTCCTCGATGTTCACCTTTTTCAGGGTTTCCGCGATATGCGTTCCGTCGATGTTCGATACAAAGTAAACTTCGGGAGAGTCCGGAGAAGCGAAGTGCCGCAAAGCTTCGGTCACCATCACCGGTCCCAGGTCAGAGCCGCCGATTCCGATGTTCACCACGGAACGGATTTTCTTGCCGGTATAGCCCAGCCACTTTCCGCTGCGGACCAGGTTCGCAAACTCTTCCATGTGCTTGAGCACCGCGCGGACTTCGGGCATGACATCCTTGCCGTCAACGAGAATCGGCGAACTTCCCTTGTAGCGGAGCGCCGTGTGCAAGACGGCACGCTTTTCCGTCGTATTAATTTTTTCGCCCGAGAAGAACTTCTTGCGCATATCGTCAAAACCCGAAAGCGTAAGCAGTTCGCGAAGCTTCGCCATCGCATCGTCGTCAATCAGGTTCTTTGAATAGTCGAGGAAAATTCCGCAGGCTTCCGCGCTGAACTTTTCGGCACGCTGCGCGTCCTTCTTGAACATTTCGCGCATATTCCAGGTTTTCGCTTCGGAAGCTTTCGCCCCGAGCGCTTTCCATTCTTTCGATTCGGTCAAACGGCTCATAGAGTGTCCTTGTTAAAATGTTTTGAACAAGTATAGCTTTTTTGGAGGGAATTTTTCCCCATCACCAAAAAGAGAGAAATCCAAATCAATCATTCCAAATCAAAATAAATTATCTTTCCGATATGTGGAGATTCCAAAATGATTGATACAAAGAAAGAACAAGAGCGGGACGAGCTGCACCGTGCAATATGGGCGATTGCTGATGAGCTTCGTGGAGCGGTCGATGGATGGGACTTCAAAAATTATGTCCTTGGTACGATGTTTTACCGGTACATCTCCGAAAACCTGACAAACTATGTTAACTCCGGCGAACATGAAGCCGGGGACACCGCTTTTGATTTTGCAAAAATGTCGGATGAGGATGCAGAAGAAGTAAGAAAAGAATTGGTAGAGGAAAAAGGATTTTTTATCCTTCCGAGCGAACTTTTTTACAATGTCTGCGCCAATGCCGCGAATGATGAAAATTTGAACGAAACATTGGAACGCGTATTCCGTCACATTGAGGAATCTGCAAAGGGTTCTTCTTCTGAGAGCAGTTTTGCCGGACTGTTTGACGATTTTGACGTAAACAGTAACAAGCTGGGCTCGACTGTAGCAAAGCGTAACGAACGCCTTGCAAAGCTTCTGCACGGCGTAGCGAATATGAACCTTGGCGATGTGAAAGACCACGACATTGATGCATTCGGCGATGCCTATGAATATCTGATGACCATGTATGCATCCGGTGCAGGTAAGTCTGGTGGAGAGTTCTTCACCCCTGCCGATGTCTCCGAGTTGCTCACCCGTCTGGGTACGGTCGGCAAGACAGAAATCAACAAGGTTTATGACCCTGCCTGCGGTTCCGGGTCTCTGCTCTTGAAGGCAGAAAAGGTTCTTGGAAAAGATGCCGTCCGAAACGGCTTCTTTGGTCAGGAAATCAACATTACGACTTATAACCTTTGCCGTATCAATATGTTCCTGCACGATGTGGGATTTGATAAATTTGATATTGCCTGTGAGGATACGCTGACCGCACCTCAGCATTGGGATGACGAGCCTTTTGAGCTGATCGTCTCGAATCCGCCCTATAGCATTCGATGGGCAGGAGATGACAATCCGCTTCTTATCAATGACCCTCGCTTCTCTCCAGCGGGTGTACTTGCACCGAAATCCAAAGCAGATCTTGCCTTTATCATGCACTCTCTGGCATGGC
>CAVKGV010000042.1:0-4358 GCA_963656065.1 Alistipes onderdonkii | reverse complement strand
CGAGCATCGCCTTGCCCTTCGCGTCGAGGTCGCCCGTCACCGTCGTGTTGCCGAGCACCAGGTACTTCGTGTTTCCCTGCCCCGGGTTCGTCCCCTCGATCGTGTCCGTCTTGATTCCGCCGGAAACCTCCGCTCCCGCCTCGAAGAGGCACTTCTGCGCGAAGCGGATTGCGGAAAGGCTGCCCGTGAGGGAAACGCGGTACGTCTTGACCTGCTGCGTCGAGTAGGGCTTTATTTCGAGCGTGATGTCGCCCGCCTGGCTGTCGTGGACGGTCAGCGCGAGCGTCCCGCCCTCTTTCACCGTCAGACCCGTGCAGGTGACTTTCCCGAATACGGATTGCAGGAAGTCGCGGAGTTTTTCAAGCGTGGCCTTCCTGTCGCGGTCGGACCCCTCGCCCTGCACAAGGTAGAGCAGGTCCGAAAGGGACGGGTCGCCCGCCTCCGGCAGGTTCAGGACTGTGGTTATGTTTTCTGGCATGATGTGTTGCTCCTTTGCGCTAGAATGACGTGTCCTTGTAGTACCACGGCAGGACGATGCCGGAACAGGTCGCCGAGATGGCCACCTGCGCAGTCGAATCGAGCGCGTAGTTCGACGGCAGTGTGATTTTCGGCCGGTAGCCGGCGAGAAGGTTGCTCGACGCGGTTATCGGGAAGACGAAACGGTGCGTGTGCGATATGTCCTCCGTGCCGCCGGAAGTCGTCGTGTATTTGGTCGTCCTGGGCATCCGCCCGGACTGGTGCTGCGAAGCCGTCAGGATGTCGGTGCCGGACGAGTTCACGAGCGTTATCTCGTAGCTAGCAAGCGTCCCGACATAGGTAGTCTGGGATATCAGGCTCAGGTCCACATGCACGCTCAGGTCCACGATGCCGCGGCAGGCGTTGATGGTGGCTTTGTCGAAGGTCGGCAGCCACGTGCCGCCGGTGGTCTTCACGTTCGATCCGCCCCCGTCGAAAAAAAGCGTCAGAGGCGCAAGCGCCGTCTTCGCGTTCGTCTCGAGCGCCGCGCAGGTCGCCGCGTCGATGGCCGAGCAGGCCCAGGTGAAGGCGGACGACGCGATTCTCGTGAGTTTGTAGTTCGCGTAGGTATTTACGGTCGGTGTCCCTGGGATGACATAGACGCCGACCGTGTAGGTCGAGTCGCTGTTCTTGCTGAACGCGTAGGATATGCGCATCGGGTACTGCGGACGGCCCGTGAGGCATTTCAGTTCGGCGTCCAGAACGGAACCTTTTCGGAAAGTGAACGTCCCGACGTAGGTGTGGGCGGTCATGTCGGGATTGGCCGAGGCCGTGATCAGGAACGAGACGAAGCATCTCGTGGTTGCTCCGACGGCGTTTCCGCCGCCGACATAGACGCCGTATCCGGTCGCGGAACCCGAGTCGATCGTGTCGAAGGGGACGCCTGCCGTGCATTCCTTGGCCTCGCCGCCGTCGAGATAGACGGGCCGGGACGAGGAGCCCGCCGAGCCCAGTTTTCCCTTGCAGTAGGTCCAGAGGTCGGTGACGGAATGCCTCACTATCTTCGTGGAGTCGTCCAATGCGTCGCCGAAGTAGGAGCTGTTGTCCGATAGCGTGTAGGAGCCGCCCGGCACCTTCTTCATCATGGCGGTGATGCCGACCTCCGTCGCGTTCGAGCCGTCCACGTCCAGCTTGGAGGCGTCCGCCGCCTGCCGCGCCGAGGCCTCGCTTGAGATCTTGGCGTCGAGCCCGTCGTATGTGGCCACCTTCGCCGCCGTGATTCCCGAGTTTACGGCGAGCAGTTGCGACTCGTTCAGTCCCGTATTGTTGATGACGTATTCGAAGCTCCACCCGGTCCCGTTCCAGCGGTAGCGCGTGGTGGAGGGCTGTCCCGTGTCGCCCACGTGTTCCTCGTCGGACGTGACGGTCGTGATGTCGTTCGTGTCTGGCGTTGCCGGGTTTCCCTGGTAGTAGTAGGCCGTGGCGCCTGCCAGCGCGGCGTGGCTCGGGAACGGGTCTCCCGCCGTGTCGCAGCCCAGGTACCGCGCCTCGAGCCTTTCGCCGATGGCGTCGGCGTATGCCTTCGTCGCGAGCTGGTTCGTCGCCGAGGCGTCCGTCGGGACGAGGTCCTCGAACCCGTCGATTCGCCCGTCGAGCGCCGTGTCCGCGTTTGCCCGCGACGTGGCTTCGGCGTCTATCGCCGTCCTGATTCCGCCCGACGTCACCGGGTTGGCGCTGCCAGATTTCGGGGTCGTGTCGAACGTGAGCTTGTCCTGCTTCTCGGTCCAGATTGCGGTGGGAGTCGGATAGGACGACGATTCGATTATTTTCCCGACAAGAATCTTCTGGTTCGTCGCGTCCATCACCTGGACGATGACGGATTTGTAAGCGCTGCCGGCGGCACCGTTCCAGTATGTGAAGCATTCCGCCCGGAACGAATTGTTCACGCCGGGAGGGCCGTTCGTGATGCCTGCGGCGATGTCGGTATTTGAGGCGGAAACGTAGAATAGGTCGCTTTTCCCCAGCTCGACAGCCTTCGCGTGGACGACTGTTATGAAATCGTCGCCGATCTTCAGCGCCACCGAGGGGATGGCGTCCTGTTTCGACGATATTTTCGCCTTGATTTTCGCCCACAGCGTGGCGAGGCCGTCCAGGTTGAGATACTTGCTTGACATTTCCTGACTCTCCTGTGCGTCTGTCCGTCTGTTAGGTGCAGGTCTGCTCGATTTCAGCGTCGGTGATGGCGGTCATCGTGTCCTGCTTGGCGGCGAGGGCCGTATAGACCCCTCCCGCCGTGATGGCGACCGCGGAACCGGAAGCCGGCGACGTGGCGAGGCTTGTCGCCGTCGCGGATATCTTGCCGTCCGTCTCCGAGATGGCCGAGATGTATTTGCCGCTGCCGCCGGCGGAAGCCACGTCGAGGTCCGCAATCCTGCTCGTCACGGAACTCACGGTCGCGACCTTGTTCGTGCTCGCGTTGTATGTCCCGTCGAAGGAGAGCGACCCCTGCTTGGCGTTCCACGCGGTCCGTTCCGCCGCGGTGATGTGGACCGTCGTGTTGCCGGTATGGCTCGAGAGGTCCGAGGCGGACGCGCGCGAGGTGTCGGTCGGGTGCACGTGGTCGGCGCGGGCCCAGGTCGTGCCGGTGCCCACCGCCGCGGTCCCGTCCATCTTCGGCGCCGTGCTCGACGCTGCCGGGAGCGTCCCACGGCTTACAGACAGCGTGTTCCCCGACTTGGTGATGCCCGTGACGTAGTTGCCGTTGCCCTGCGTTAGCGTGTTCACGTAATCCGAAAGGTCGATCGACGGCTCGCCCACCTTGATGAACGCGGAACTTTCGGAATCCCAGAGGTATTCCTCGTACTTGTCCTCGCCCGTTCCCGTCGGCCCGACGTAGTAGATGACCCCGGCCTCGCCCGTTTCCGGGAGCTCCGAGACCACCTTCACCTTGCCGCGGGCCAACGCCTCGGACTCGGCCTTGGAATATACGTCGAGGTTCGTTCGCGCGGACGTGGCGTCCGTTCCGCCGGTGCCTCCGCGCGAGACGGACAACGACCCGGACGTTATCTGCCCGGCCCCGATGGCGATGTCCTCGAATGTCGCCGACACCTTGCCGTCCTTCTGCGTGAAGGCGGTCAGCGTCTTCCCCTTGCCGGGGGAGCCCGTGTTCGTGTTCGTTATCGCCGATATGCTTGACGATATTTTCGTCTTGATTTTCGCCCAGAACGTGGAAAGCCCGTTGAGGTCGAGATATTTCTGTGCCATGGCTCAGTCCTCCAGCGCCTCGATTTCCGCATCGGAAATCGCGGCTATCTTGTTTTCGATGAAACTCTTTTGCGACGGGTCGTCCTCGGCCCAGTCCGCGTTTACCTGCGGGACGATGGATGCGGAGATTTCCTCGTCCGCCTCCTGCCGTGCCTGCGCTTCGGCGGCGACGGCGGAATCCACGGCGTTCCTCACCGACAGGTCCGCATACGTCCTTTCGCCCTCGGTCACGGTCGATATGTCCACCGTGCCGTCCGACGACTTCACGCCCGCGGCGGTCCCCGCGGCCTTCTCGTCGATGAATTCGCCCACCGGGTCCGCGAACGCCTCCGCGAGGCGCTCCATCGCCTTCTTCCGGCCCGCGTCCCCGGCCTCGGCTATGGCCGTGTTGTCCTTCCCGGCCTTGACCAGCTCCGCGGCGAGACTCTTCCTGAACTCCTCTTTCGGGTCGGTCGCCGTCATGCGTCCTCCCTGTCCTCGTCCCGTGCGGCGGCGAGGATTTTCTTCCCGCCCGCCGTCGCGATGAAAGCACCGTCCGCCGCCAAAAGCGCCGCCCCGGGCAGACCGAGCACACCCGCGGGGGCGAGCCTCTGGACCTGTTTCCGCAAGAGCTGCCGCCCTCCCGGCGTATAGACGAA
>CAVKGV010000041.1:0-4589 GCA_963656065.1 Alistipes onderdonkii | reverse complement strand
ACAACTGCCCCGACCCGGCACGTTGCAGGAAGGAGAAAACCGAATGAGACCGACATCCGAATCCGCCGGCGCGGGCGGCTACCCCGTCCATCACGAACCCCGCTCCGTCACCGTCCCACTCTCGGAATGGGAGGTCATGACCGACGAGCTGAGGCGCCTCCGCGAGGAGAACGCGAGACTGAGGGGAAAAACCGGGACAAAGGAGGCGAAAAGACAGAAACCGCGGAAACGGAAACCGGCACCGCGATGGCGGAGGCGTTCGCGAACGCCCAAGCGACGAAGCCGAAGAACAGGAAGACGGACCGTGCCTGGCTCGCCGAGTACTTCGCCGGGACAGACCGGATGACGTGCAAGGCGGAACTGAAACGCGCCCTCGCCGACGGCAGCCTCCACGGACACAGGCTCACCGAGTGCGAACGGATATTCGCCGAATACGCGCTTGAACAGGCATACCGACTAGACGCGATGAACGTCGCCATGGTCGAATACTCCTCGACCGAGAACCGCGTCCGCCGACTTGCGGACGACTTCCGCGAATACCGCGACCCCGCCCACCTCGACCAGGCGCTCGGCTCCCTCGAACGCAAACTCGAAATTCTCGAACGGAAACGCCGCGAAATCATGGGAGTGTACTGATGACCGGAAAGGAAAAGGACTTCTACCGCCTCGCCAAGGAAAAGGCGTTCGACACGGAACGCTTCGACCGGATGAACGAAAGAGCGAGGAAGACCGCCGAAAGCCGCAACGAAATCAGGCGGAAACGCCATCGTGAATACATGCGGGAATACTACCGCAGCCACCCGGAACAGGTGCGGATATGGCGCACGAGGCGCGATGCGCGCCTCCGTTCCGACCCAGAAAGGATCGAAAGGGACCGGGAACGAAAACGGGAAAATTTTCGGAAGAGATACGCCGCGAACAGGGAACTCTTCATCGACCGCGCCAAGGAATACTACCGGACGCACAAGGAAAAGATCAACGCCCGCATCCGGGAACGACGCAGTGAATGGACGCCCGAACGGCGGGAAATTGAAAAGGCGAAAAGGCACGAGCAGTACCTCCGCAACCGGGCGAGAATCAACGCCCGCCGGAGGGAAAGATACGCGTACGAGCGGGAGAAGGAAACGCGGGCGGCTGGTTGAAAACGTCCCGGATAAAGCGTAGAAACATTATACAAAGCTGTCTTAATTTTACTACAAAAAGCAACTAAAAAGACTTCAATAAAAGGCTTGCTTTATGCAGAATAAGTGGTACATTGTGGTAAACAAACGATAGGAGTGAAAAATATGATTAACGTTCCGAACTTCCAAATGACGGTTTTCGACCGCAGGGGCGTCTGCGTGGCGGCAACACACATAACAGCCAGACCGGAAAGCGTACATACGCTTGTCGCCTGGCTGAAAAAAGACGCAACGAGGCGCCTTCCGCTATGCGGGCCGTTCACTGTCGATGTCAAAAATAAAAAAAGCCGTTCAATGAAGACACAAATTCACGAGCTTGTTTCCGGGAAAAAAAGCGTCATCCGGAACGAGAAGCACTCAAAATACTCGAATGCGCAAATGACGACCGACCATTTCGGTTTCGCAGGAACGAACAGGAAGGAACGAGAGGAAATCGCCGGACGCGTATTCGCCGAAAATGGCGACACGATGCACGTTTCCGTCCGGGGTGTTCCTCTTTCGCTAAGGAGAGGGGCCTCGACGACGGGCAAGACGGAGTGGTTCTCCGCAGAAATCACACGGGAACAGGCTAACGCCATTTGCGGATTCCCCGCCACCGCCGAGTGGTTCTCCAAATGTGAGGGATCGTGGACGTTCACCATCAACGGAGACTGCACATGCGTCGTTGACGCCTATGCGCGCCGGACACCGGGAAGCGCATGGACGCATCGGCAGTTCTACGACATTGGCGAAGAATTTATCGCCATCCTCGAGTGATGTTTTTTTTTGCAAACCTTTTATCGAGGCGCTGAATCTTCAGTTCGGTGCCTTATATTTTAGCCATGGATTTCCCGGAACACGTCAATACCTCGAAGAAAATCGGCACAAAGAAGAAGGGTTCCCGTCCCCGAGTCAACCCGGCGAAATTCTACCCGTCGCAGGTGGAATTGCAGGCACAGGAACTCCTGCGCACCGAACTCGGCGAATACGCGAAAAAGCTCCAGGGAGCCTCGCAGGAAGGCGGCGTGCAGGGCGTCTATGGCGTTCTGGGCGCAGTCCCGGACTGGTTCCGCGAACAGGCGGAAAAGCTCGCCGAGAACGTCTCGCTTTTCCAGATAAAGGCGTTCGCCGACTATTCGAACCTTGTCGTCGGGGAGAGGTACTTCCCCACCCAGGGCGACAGGGACACGATTCTCGCCACGTGGACGGAAAATTTCGTGAACCTCTGCAAGTCCACGAACGAGGAAATGCGGAAGAAAATCGCCGGGGTGATTTCCGACGGCGTCCTTTCCGGACGGAATATAAAGGCCGTGACAATGGACATCCAGAACACGTGCAAGGATTTTTCCCGTTCGAAGGCGGAACTCATCGCGACGACCGAAGTCGGGAAATTGAACACGGCCATTTCCAGGAACCAGAGCGAATCCTCCGGCATCGACTATTACGAGTGGAGTGCGGCGATGGACGGACGGACCCGCGAAAGCCACGCCGTCATGGACGGCAAAATCTGTAAGTGGGGAGATGACAGGAACTATTACGTCTGGGAAGACGACCCCGCCAAACCGGGAAAACGCAAGCTGGTCCGCAAGCCGAGACCGGGGAATGCCTACATGGGCGCACCGGGGACGGATTTCCGTTGCCGTTGCGTCGCTTTGCCATACATCCCCGAATACGAGGACGATTACGAAGAGGAAAGGTCGAAAGGAAAGGTCCAGGGGGTAACCCAGGAGCATCCCGCCGAAGTCGCCCCGTCGGAGCAGACACTCGAACTGGAACGGCGGCTGGAAATGTCGCGTCGGGCGGATGCGCGACACGCAGCAAGGATGGAAGAACAGCGCAACGCCGTCATTGCGAAATGGAACGAACGCGAGAAAAAACGCAGAATCGCCAAGGCCGCGGAAATGCGCCATGCGGAACGAAACGAGGAAGCCATCCGCGCGGAAATGCAGAAGCGTCTCGAAACGCGCAAGAAGGCGCGCGAGCTGCTTTCCCAGATGTCCGGCATTTACGGCGTCGATACGGAGAAGCTCCGCCAGGCGATCGAAAGCGGGAACACGAAGAAAATCGAAAGCGAAATGGAACCGCTCGACAAGACGAAGAAGGAAATCGAGTCACTCGGCGACCGGATCGACAGCCCGTTGGGAACCGCGAAGAAATACGGGTTTTCCAGGACGAAGAACGCCATCGAGGCCGCGGACAAAACCATCGCCTCTTGGGGAAGCGTCACCCCGGAAGAAAAGAAGGCTAAGCTCGAACACGAAATCGCCTGGGTCGAGAAAACAAAGAAATATGCGACATGGGAACTTTCGTGCGATATCTACCGGAAGGAACTCGGAAAGGTCGAACACGAAATCAAATGGAACGAAATCGAGACGAAGGCTAACGAACTTGCGGAAATCAAGAAGGACCTGCCGAAGACGGACACCGAGTTCATGGAACTGATGACCGCCGTCGAAAAGGCGGCCAAGGGCGACAAGTATTCAGACAAGGATCTGGAAGATTATCGGAAAGCCGTCGAAAAGGCAAAAAAGAAAGCGGATGATTTCAAGGAAAAAATGGAAAAGCCGAATACGAACATCTCGTCAGAGGGCGCATCCTTTGACAAGGATGATTACACAAAAGAACGGAAGGACAATGCCCTGTGGGCCTGGTCCAGCAGTACAGCAGATCGTGAGCTTCGCAAGTATATTGGAACAATCTGGTCAGCAGCATCCGGAGCGGAAAAAAATGCCGTTTATGGATACACACTTTCGTACAGCAATGTAAATGAGCCGCTACGAGGAATAACCTATCAGGGGGCCAAAGCAAAGAAAGAGCTAGGAGAGAAAAGAATTCCTCAAATCACTAAATTTATCGGGAAATCGGCAATACCTCGAGACGTGTGGGCTCAAAGATACGATGGACCGGCAAGCCTGCGAAAATTTGGGATATTTTTACCTGAGACCGCATCTGCACGAAGTATTTATGATGCATTGAAGACTTGTGTCGGAAAAGAAGGTGTTGAACCTGGATTTACAAGCACCAGTGCCGTAAAAGGAAAGGGTCTCGACGGACGACCGATTATTTACAACTTTTACATGCCCAAAGGGACGAAGGCCGCGTACCTTGAACCTATTTCGAAATACGGAAAAGGTGACGGTCGAGCGTGGGATGGCAAGAGTAAACAGAAAATTTTTGGATCAGAAGCGGAGATTCTGGTTCAACGAGGTTCTAGATGGAAAATAACAAAAGTGGAACTAGGGACATGGGACACCGAAAGGTGTTTCGTCGATGTTGAAATTATTGGACAGAACCCGCTACCGTTCCCATACCAGAATGGATTCCCGTACTAATCAATAAAATTTTCGAACAAACCGGTAAAATCCTTCCATCGCCTCCGGGTCCGACGGGTCAGAAGAGGACCAGTGAAAATATCTGTCGAAAAGAAGC
>CAVKGV010000040.1:0-6462 GCA_963656065.1 Alistipes onderdonkii | reverse complement strand
CGGCTTTCCGCCCCTGCCGCCCGCCGTCCTCCACACGTCGCCCTGGTCCCTGTCCCCGCACCACCGGCGGGGAGACCCCTCGCGCCAGTTCGGCAAAAAACGGAGTTTTTTCGCTCCGCACAGCCGTTTTTTTCAAAATTTTATACATTTTGTTTAGAAATCATTTCCATGCCAACAAAAATCTCTATGGCCCGAACAATACAGATCCAGTCGATAGCCCTTTCCGGCTTCAAGAACGTTGCTAACGGTTCCGTCAGTTTCAAGAACGGTATCGTCGGAATATACGGGCAAAACGGCTCGGGAAAGACCGCCGTCATTGACGCTCTGGGCGTATTCAAGAACGTGACTTCCGGGGACCCGCTTCCGAAAGCATCCGGCGATTTCGTGATGTGCGGAAAAAGGCTCGCCGAATGCGCCATTACTTTTTGCGTCCTGCGCGAAGACGGGGAAAGCGGCGGCACCATGGAATACGAGTTCAGGTTCGGAAGCAAGCCCCAGGGAGGCGTGGAAATCGTTTTCGAGCAGATTTCGGAACGGAAAGGCGCGGAAGCGAAGAGGAACCTCCTGCGCATCGACAGGGCCGAAGAAAAGAAGTGGCTGGCCCCGGCCTCCGACTGGAACCCGCTCGTATCCGGCAAGGAAAACTCGATCAGGATCGGGGTAATCCGCGAAATAACGTCCATAGAAGGCCGTTCCTTCGTTTTCTCCAGGGAACTTGACAAGTTCATCGCGACTTCGGACGCATTGGCGGAGAAGCGGGACGCGATAAGGGACATCGCCCTGTTCGCCAGGGAAAACCTGTTCGTCGTAAAGAACTGCGGGTTCGGGCCGTTCAACATAGACTTTTCGTTCCCGTTCAACTTCAGGCACGTGGAGAACCGGAACCTTTCCTTCGGGACACTCCCCATGACACTGCAGGGTCCGAACGTCTTCGACAGGGACCTGTTCGAGCTGGTGGAAAAGTCGTTCGAGGAGATGAACGTCGTGCTCGGGGAAATCATCCCGAAGCTGGCAGTAGTCGTCAAGAACGAGGGAGTCCAGCAAACGGAACAGGGAAAAGAAGGCGTGCGTTTCGAGCTGCTCTCGAGAAAGGGGGACGCGCAGGAAATCCCCTTGCGCTACGAATCGGAAGGAGTGAAGAAGATAATATCCATCCTCAGCCTTCTCATTTCCGTGTACAACAACCCGTCCACGTTCCTCGCCGTCGACGAACTCGACGCCGGGATATTCGAATACCTGCTCGGCGAGATTCTCCGCATCCTCGAGGAAAAGGCCAAGGGTCGTCTCCTGTTCACCTCCCATAACCTGCGTCCGCTCGAAATGATAGGCAAGGAATCCCTGGTGTTCACGACTACCAACCAGTCAAACAGGTATATCAGGCTCTCCGGAATCCAGGCGAACAACAACCCGAGAAGCGTCTACCTGCGGAGCATCGCCCTTGGCGGGCAGAAGGAAGACATCTACCAGGGGACAAACAGTTTCCGGATTGACAGGGCGTTCAGGAACGCCTGGAAGGCTTGCAATGGCCAAGGCTAAGAAAGTAGTCCTCTTCATTGTCGAAGGCATTACCGACAAGACCGCGCTCGGAGCGATCCTCACGAATCTCCTGGAAAACGAAAGAGTCCGCTTTGCCATCACGGAAGGGGACATAACGACCAGGGCCGACGTCAGGGAATCCAATGCGGTTTCCTGCCTGAACGGGTTTATCAAGCGGGAGCTTGAAAGGAACGCGTTCCGCTATTCCGACCTGAAGGAAATCGTCCACCTGATCGACACGGACGGGGCTTTTGTCCCCGACTCCGCCGTCAGGGAGAATCGGGAAGCGAAGCATGTCGAGTATTCGGAAAAGGACGTGCTCGCCCCGGATCGGAACCGGCGGATCCAGAGAAACAGACGGAAGCTGCGCCTTGTCCGCCTGCTCCGGGGAAAGAGGGAGATACGGAAGAAACCCTACAGGATGTTCTATTTTTCAAGAAACCTGGAACACGCCCTGCACGACGAAATCCGTACTTTGACCGGCGCAGAAAAGATGAGGCTGGCCGAAAGACTGGAAGCGTCGTTTATTGACCGCCCTTCCGATTTTATCGGGTTCATGCATTCGAAGGAATTCCTTGCCCCCGGGGATTACGGGAAATCCTGGGAATTCATCGAAGACGGCACCCGATCCCTTGAACGCTGGTCCAATTTCGGCATCTATTTTGACGAGGAAGCATCTACGGATACCGATTCGTAGCACAATCCGCCGTCGGCGGAAAGGGCGGGGTGGCTGACGGACGCCCCCACAGGGGGCGAGAGGTCCGGGAACCGTTCCATTTGTGCACTTGCCCGGACGGGAAATTTTCGTATCTTGGAAAGCAGACAACGGTGAGAACCATGGCCATTCTTACCGACAGCGAAATAAATGAACTCCAGAGCGGCGGACGCCCGATACTCGAATCCGGCTACAACCCCGGAAACGTGAACGACCTCTTCATCGACCTGACCGTCGATTCCGTCGTCCGCGGAAACGGGACGGTCGAAAGGTTCGAACTGCCGCCGGGAGGCTTCGCCTTCGTGAAGACCGCCGAGGAATTCGACGTCCCGAAGGACTGCGTCGTCTTCATCCACGAGAGGACTTCCGCCGTGCGGCTCGGGATAGGCGTTTCGGGGGCGTCGCCGCTGAAGCCCGGGTTCCATGGAAACGCCTTTATCCGTATCGCGAACCTGAGCGACAAGTCCATCTCCGTCGAGAAAGGTTTAGGCATCGCCCAGGCGTGCGTCGTCAGGACGGACCGCGAACCGGAAAGGACCTACGACAGGCAGGAAAGCAACCATTTCCATGGCGAGACGGCCTTCAGGGGGCTTGGCGGGTACGAATCCGAGTATTCCCGGCTGCTGTCCGGTATCGAAAAGGAAAAGGACGGTCTGGAAAGGCTGCAGGGGCGCATCTATGCGGACATGGTCGCCATCCTCGGCGTGTTCGCTGCCATCATCGCGCTCCTGGTCACGAAAGTCCAGGCCTTTTCCGCAGACAAGAGCGTCTGCCAGGTCCTGACGATAAACGTGGCCATCATATTCAGCGTAATCGTGATGATGGCTCTTGTCAGGTTCTTCCTGCGGCGGAAAGAGGTAATGCGGATTTTTCCGCTTTCCGTACCGCTTCGGCGGGGAAAAGGCTATTTTAATGGAAACGGAGGTCTGTTATGGAAAAAGATTTTTCCTTTTACAAGGAAAAGAAAACCGATCGTATCTGGTGGGTTTATCGTCCCGATGTACGCGGCAGAATGGAAATATCCTTTGATCGGAAAAAGCTCTTGAACCTGTTTGAAGATTATCCATGGCGATTTACTCCGGAAGAAAAGGAATTGTTCGACAAGGAAAATCCATATTGGGCGAATTTCTTCAAGTCTCGGACTTGATCATTTTGTATTTCCTGTCGCTCCCTTTTGCTGTTTTCCGGCTTCCGTATTGATGAAGCCGACGAGTTCCTTGAATTTCGGGGAATCCGTCATTTTGTCAATGTCGACAAGAACTTCCGTAAACATCAACTTACTTCCGTAAGACGTCCAACTCTTTTTTGTCCCGAAGCGACTTTTCAGTTGTTTAACTGTCAATGGTTTGAACCCATTTCTCGCCGTTTCCGGGTCCTGCAATTCTAGGAACTCGTAGACTGTTCCCGATTTGCGAACGATGGCGGCATGGGCTCCGCTAGTGAAATAGTACTCTTTCCCCTGTTGCACAAGGCTAATCAATCTGTTGGCCAATGTGTAGCCGTTATAATCTTGCATGACATAACCACCGACCTCCGCTAGACGCTTGATGGTATCCATCCGGCTGAACACGCGCAAGCTTTCTCCGCCTCGAAAATCCAGCACATCAAGTCCTTTCCTGTTCGCTGCATAGGCTATCGCAAGCGAAGAGCACGATCCTTTTGTAAGGTCGCCGCCTGCCAGACGGGAAACGATCTCATCCGAAGACAGATGGCCGACAAGCCGTTTTACGGGGTTTGAACTAACGCCGATGCCGGAAGCCAGTTCAATCAATGAAGAATACTTCTTTGTGCGTTCTATCCTGTCCGTCCTCCTCTGGGCTATTTCGTTTTCTTTTTCCGCCGTTCTAGTCGCGTGGCGTTTCACCGCCGCAGCCTCGAGCCGCGACCTCCTCGCCTCCTCCAACGCCTTTTCCGCAGCCTTTTCGCGGACTCCGCCTCTTCCCTCGCGGTTTCGAGTTCCGTGGGCTTCCGTTCGGGTTCGGGGACCTTGCGCACCCTGTATTTCGAGTCTATCCTCGGGTCCCACGGTATGCTGGTGCAGCGGCACTGGAAGTCGGTGCCGGGGTCGCCGTGGTACATGTCCTTGCCCCTCCCGTGCGCGACGGGGCGCAGCGGGTCGTCTGGATTGTCCTCGTACCAGTGGTCGGGGTCGCCGACGGCGCATATCTTCCCGTTGAGGGCGGCGTGGGCGGGGCGCGTCCGCTCGTCGGGGGTGGCGAGCCACACGTAGTACTCCACGCCCGCGCTCCGGTAGGTCGCCATCGTGGCGGCGTTGTTGAGCTTGCCCGTCTCGGTGCGGGCTATCAGTTCGGCCCGCTTCGCGTACTTCGGGTCGAGGCGTTCCAGGACGGCGGCCTCCGCCTGCGCCCGGTTCCACCCCTTTTCCTTCGCCTCCGTCAGCGCGCGAGCGATGTCGGCCTTGGCGTCCGCGTCGGCGGACCTGCAGCAGGCTAGGAACTCGGCCTTCCAGTCGTCCTTTACCCGCGCTTCCGCGTCGGGGGGGTAGTAGGGCGTCCCCACGGTCATCTCCGAGAACCTCGAGAACGCCTCGCGGGCGTTCAGGACGATGTCGGAGGCGGCGCGGTCCGTCCCGGAGAGGAATTCCTCCGTCCACCCGTCGCCGTCCCCGTCGTCGGAGAGCCTCCCCAGCGCGGAGGCGAGGGATTCCCGGATGGAGCGTGCCAGTTCCGCCTTCAGCAGGGAGGCCAGCCGCCTTTCCGCGGCGAAGGGGTAGAAGGCGTTGGCGGAGAGGACGGGCGGGCGGCCCCGCTTCCTCCCGAGCGACACGGCGCGCATGGCGAAGCTAGCGTATTCTCCCGGCATGCGTCCCCCCCTATCCCCCGACGCTCACGTCGAAGCTGTGGCCGTTCACGAAGACCGCCTCGCGGACCTCCTCCGGCATGATCACTCCGGCCTGCATATACTTGACCAGGTAGTCGGCCTGTTTCGCCATGGCGTCGTTCCTCTCGGTCTCGGTCATCACGGAGACCGGCCCCCACTCGAACTCGGACAGGTCCCTTCCGAGGTTCCTGCGCGCGAAGTCGGCGAGGAGGCGGCACGCCGGGCGGTAGAGGTAGTTCTGCCGCCAGGCGTCCACGGTGTCGGCGAAGGCGCGGGTGTCGCCCTCGTTCGTCTGGGCGAGGCCCGTCGCCCCCTGCCCGAAGAGGACGGAGATGGGGATGCGCGAGACGGCGCTCACCCGGCTCGCGAGCCTCTGGAGCAGTTCCGGGATCCCGGCGAAGCTGTGGCTCATCATGTCGAACTGGTCGCCCGCGCCGAGATAGACGGCCCTCATGGACCCCATGCCGAGCTTGACGGTGGACATGAGCCTCTGCATGTCGGCGAGCCCGTCGGGCCTCGCGAGCATCTGGTCGAGGCTGTCGAAGCGGAACACGGAAACCCCGGTCTCCTGGACCATCTCGACGGCGGAAGAGTAGGCGGAGGCGAGGTCCTTGACGGCCTGCTCGCAGGGGCGCAGGAACCCCGTCCCGAAGTAGGCCTCTCCGATGTCGCCGGAAAGGACGTCGGGGAGCGGCTTCCCCTTCACCGGGACGCACCGGGCGGCGGAGACGGCGGTCTCCGTCCCGTCGAGCCTTCGGACGCGGAACAGCCGCGGCTCGTCGCCCTCGAAGTCGCCCGGGTCGAGGCGGACGCAACCGGCGGAATAAGCCCGCCACCCCGCGACGGTCGCCCCGTCGCGCGGAGGCTCCGCGAGGGAGTCCGGGGCGTCGCCCCCGTATTCCGCGACGACCAGCGCGCCGCCGGTCAGCCTCTGCGCCTCGCCGGCGGAGCGGAGCGCCTGGAAGAGGCCCGCGCGGGTCGCCTCCCTCAGCGCCGTCCCGTCCGCGTCCCCGGCTATCGACACGTCGTGCCGGAACGCCGCGTCCGGAACGCACTCCACGATCGCCGCCGCTATCCCGTCCTGCACCTTCATCCGCGCGAGCTCGCGCAGGTCCGCCCTAGCGTAAGGGGCCGCCCGCGTGTGCGCGGCCTTCTCCGAGCCGGGCGTCCCCATGCCCGTCACGAGGTTCACGTACGCCCCGTCGCCGATTCTCGCTTTCTTCACTGCCATCTTCCGTTTCTCCCGTGTAAAGGTTTCCATGAAAGTTTTTTCCCTACAGCATCCCCACGACGCCCCTCGACCCGGTCGAGAGCCTGTCGAGCGCCTGCGTCGTGGCGTCCACCCGGTCGTCGTGCTCCCCGTTCGGGAA
>CAVKGV010000039.1:0-7273 GCA_963656065.1 Alistipes onderdonkii | reverse complement strand
GTGCGGACGGCGATTTCTGCCTCGTCAAAAACGTTTCCGATGTCTTCGCTTGCGTAGCCGTCAAAAACCGTGGAGACGACGCCGATGCATCTTGTTTTTTCTGAAAATCTGTCGGCAGGTCCTAGAATCTTCACAAAGTCATAGCGCCGCAAAATCTCCAGAAGCCTTTTGTGATTTTTTTCTTCGGTGGCGCGGATTTCGTCCGCATTTTTCAAAAACCATTCTGCCGCCGCATGAAGCCCTGCCACGGCGCAGATGTTCTGGCTTCCCATCTCGTAGCGGCTCGGAATATTTTCTGGCATTTCCTGGTTCGCTGATTCAACGCCCGTTCCGCCAAAAAGAACCGGCTCAAGTTTTACATTCCGACCTTTTACAAATCCTGCGATTCCGAACGGACCGTATAAAGTCTTGTGTCCGGCAAAAACCGCAAAGTCAACAAGCTCACTTGCCACATCCAGCGGAACAAGCCCTGCCGTCTGCGCCATGTCGGTTACCGTCCGCGCGCCAAACTTTTTTGCCACCGAAAAAATCTCTAACACAGGAGCCACAAGCCCAATCACGTTGCTTGCATGGCTCACAATCACAATGTCCGGCGGAAGCTCTGAAAACTGCACATTGATTTTTTTCATGTCATATTCAAAGTCCTGCGAAACAAAAAGCTGCTTTACGCAAATCTTTCCCTTTTTTTCAAAATGGTGCAGAACGCGAGTAACCGAATTATGCTCAAACGGCGAAATGTAAACGGTTCTCTTCTTTTCGTCCGATAGAATCCCCTGAATCACCATGTTCAGCGCAATCGTTGCGCTCGGAGCAAAAATCACGTCCTTGTTCGGGCATTGCAAAATCTCTTTTATAAAACCGCGTGTTTCAAAAATCACCTTTGCCGCTTCTGAGGCAAGCTTGTACTGCCCTCGCCCCGCATTACCGCCGTTCGAGCGGTAAAAGGAATCTATAAAATCGTAAACACATTCAGGCTTTGGAAAAGTCGTGGCCGCATTGTCAAAATAAAAACTCATTTTCCCTCCGTCCTAGCACAGCTTTTCCAGTAGAGTCACCAGAACCTGCCGCTTTTCCGCATCGGTCACCGACTGTCCCATTTCCTCGATTGTCCGCCAGATTTCTTCTTCAAGCGATTTTGCCCGGACGGAACATTCCACTTTTTGAAAGGATTTGGAAACGGTTTCGTTTTTGTTCAAAAATTGAACGGTATATCCTCCGGAAAGCGAAGTCGAAGAATTCGTTTTGGTTGCATTTTTGAATTTAAGGAGGGTCTCGTTGAGTTCCTGCAACCGGTTGAAAAAAATGGAAACGGTATCGTCGCTCCAATCGTCGATGTCTAGACCGGTAAGCAACAATGCCATGTTCTGGATGGTCGAGATTTCATCGTTTGATACGGAATGGTAGAGCCCCAGTAGTTTGTGGGCTCCGTTTTCGAAAACAAAGCTTTCCGCCTCGCTGTCAATCTTTTTGCAAAATTCGCCGATTAAGCTCTTCAGGGATTTTTTGACGGTTGCTTTTGGGTTAAAGGACTGCTCCGTTTCGTAAACGAGGTAGGCGGTAAGATCTTTTTGGCGGTTGTCGAAAAAAAGTTTTGCCTGATGCAACTTGTCAAATGTATTCGAATTGCAGCCGGATTCTCCTAGAGCTTGTGGAATTTTTTCAAAGAGCGTTTCCTGTGAGCCAGATCCGCCTTGCTGTAACAGGTTTGAAAATTTTAGAAAACCGGATGGAATCGGTTTGATACCTGTCTTCGGCTGAAAAAGTTTTTTGGCTTGTTTGGCGTATTTGGGGAGCGAGCGATACCAGCGCAAGATGGCGTTGGTAAGATAGGCGCTGCCGTTTTTCCTTTTTTCGTCCTCTATGACAAAGTTCGCAAAAAGAGTTTCAATGGAATGGATGTATTCGGAGCGGTCTTCGTCCCATTTTTCAATCTTGATGGTAAATGATTCCGGCGATTCTGAAATGGCGCAAAGCGTTTCCGCATCTGTCGGAACTTCTGCGCCTTCCTTTTTGATAATCGCATTTTTTGAAATCCCGGCAAGCGCTACGGCAAGATAGATGGGGATAACGCCTCGGCGGAGACCGATATGATTTTCCGGATTAACCAAAAAGTCGATTAGTTTGGAAAAGGAGTTTTCTTTTTGTGATCTTGCGAGAAAATCCTGGATTGCGGAAAAGAGCTTTTTGAATTTTTCGTCGTTCAATGCATTGCCGGTCTTGGGCGAGAAACAGAAATATTTCTTTTGGGAATTTTCGCCGAGAATTCCGGGGACGACCAGTGTGCTGCGCATAAAGGAAATTTCCTGTCCGGTCCCTTCAAGTTCCAGATTCCCCGAACTTGAATCCAAAATGGCGTTGACAAGCTTTTGACGACTTTTTGTCGCCACTCCGGTCAGCTCGTTTTTGTTGAGCATCTCGTTGTTGATAATCGGCGTGTCGCTGAAAATTTTCTCGCACTTTTTCGAAAGCAGTTTTGTAAAATCAGATTTTCTGTAAAGTCTTTTCTCTTCGCCGTCACAGATGTAAATCGCTTGATTTAATTCGGGACTTATGTAGGAGTTGACAATCTGCTTGATGACTTCGTATAGGTCGCGGAAGATAAGTTCATATTCTTCGGCTAGTGCCGGGTTTTCATCGCCCGTAGCCTGTAGGGCTTTCTGCAATGTCGCAACGGTGTCAAATTTTCGAAGCTTTTCCGAAAAATCATCGTTGGATTTTGAAAGGATGAAGAGACAATCTGGATGCGTTTTGGAAAGTTCTAAAAATTCTCGCTTGGAGCTTTGGACTTGCGATTTTTTTTCTTCGTTGAAAATGGCGAAGATAAATCCGTCTGCCTTGTCGGGATTTTTGAAAACTGTCGAAAGGTTGGCGTTATTTTGTGTGGAAAAATCTTTTTCCGAAGAGAACGTGAATCGAAAATATCTCGTGATGCTGTTTTGTGTGTTATACGCCGTGGGATAGAAGTAGCGATATGTATTGAAATCGTTTAAAATCTGGATCGGGCTGACTATCCGGCGTCTTTTCTCCATTGTTTCGCGGATGATTCGGTCTATGTTTATGCCGGAACTTGTCTTGAGTTGGAGCAGGTCGTTGTGACTGTTCAGGTAGATAACGCCAGTCTTTTCAATAAGGCTTCGGAACGCTTGCCGAATGTCTTCCGGCTTGTATCCGGAATCTCGGTAAATATCGAAAAGAGTTTCCGTATCGGGCCGCAGGCGTTCAAATTGGTTGATTGTGTAGATGAGGGCGATTGTCTTGACGAGTTTCGCTTCGAGCGAGTACTGTCCCAGTTTTCGCAAAATGGCAGATGCCTTGAGGTACTGCTTTTTGATTTCGCTTGCGTAAGGTTCGTTTTGTAACTGGCTCTCGAAATAGTCAAAGAGAATGTCCGGTGTAAGGACCGAAAATTTCTTTTCCACAAGAGTCGCCAAGCAGTTTTTTTCGCGTCCCGAAAGGAATGTAAAGAGCGTGCGCTCGTTCTGGGCGATTTTTTCCGACAGCCTGGGAAGGATGTATGTCGTAACGGGATGGAGCGGGTAGGAGCCATATAGGATTGCTTTTTCCGTGTCCGCGGAATCGTTTGCAAAGAGCGATCTATTGCTGAACCATTCTGCTTTAAGGGCCTTGAATTCGTTCTCGTGCTGCTTGCGGAAAAGATTCCACGCTCCCTTGTCCTTGATGATTGCCGCTTCGATAAGCCCGTAGATTTCGTTGTAATTGTTGTAGAGATGGATGTGCTGAAAACGTTCCGAAACGCCTTTCCAGCCATCGACCTTTTGTTTGGGAAGAACATCGATATAGTTCTCAATTTCCTTGTGGCAGATCAAAACGAGATGGAGCTGGTTTTTCCCGCTGCGGTCGGCACGTTCGGCAAAATCCTGCAATAGCTTGATGTCGCCAATGCTTGCATGGGAAATATTCGATTCCAGATATTTTCCGAATTCGTCATAGACGATGATGATGCCGTTGTACTTTTTGGATTCGACAAGTTTTTGTACGACTTTCTCATAGATATCGACGACATCGAATCCGGCGAAAGGATTGAATTCACTTCCCGAAGTAAGTTGCGGATAGAGCTCTTCGAATTCTTTCAGATATTCGGGGGAATAATTTCTCAAAGCCTCTTTGAATTTTTTCGCTTTGGTGGATGCGCTTGCATTGAATTTTTGAAATGTCTCGGGAAATTCCCGCTCCCACTTTTCGATGATTCTTGCCGCCGCTTCAAAATGCGTTTCCGGCATTAGATTTTTGAAGTCATTTCTTTTGAGCGTCGAATGCAGGGCGTATAAAAATGACTGGGAAAGACTCGAACTGTTTCCGTTGATAATGACGGGCAAAAGCCTTTTTCCGCTATTTATGTACCTGCGGATGTTTTCTGCCGCCCGGGAATCTTTTTTCTGGATTTTTTCAATCGCGATATTTTGTGCGTTGCGGGTCTGCGGATTATTGTAGAGAAAGGAAAGCGATTCAAGAACGATGCTGGATTTTCCCTTTCCGTAGGCTCCGATGAGAATTTTGGAACGGTGCGGGTTATCGGCAAGTCGTGTACATTCGATACTTTCATCGATGAACCGGATGGCTTCGCTTGTCGGAATGAAATTTTGAATCTTTCCGGCGTTGTCAAAGTCGTAGGCGATATTGACCGAAGAGTGAAAGAATGTCGATGCTTTTATCATGGGGGATTTTGCGGAATTCATTGGTCTAGCTCCGCATAGTATTTTTGTAGGTTGCAAGTGGAGCCGCTGTCCTTTTTTAACTTCACTATGTCAAGTCCTGCGGTCCGGATTATATGGAGTAAATTGCGATTTTCCAGAATGCCGAGAATATCCATCAAGGCGATTGAATCTAGATTGAATGCCTTTCCTATACTGAATTTTTTGTTCTGGATGTCGGAAAGGGGAATTTCAAGATTGGGATGGTTTTCCGCTTCTAGGCTCAGGGCGTAGAAAACGATTAGTGGCGGAATGTTTCGGCTAGATGGCGTTACCTTCCTGTAGATTTTTTTTGCGCTGTTTATGCAGTCGATGAGTCCCAGTTCCGCAAAAGGCGATTCGATATTGTCTTCCGGATCGATTTCCTTTGAACTTCTAAATCGCGACATATATGTGTTGACGAGACATTCGAAGTCGCTTTCAAAAGAACTCGATGCCGTAGTCCCTCCGTTCATCCGATCGAAATTTTGCAAGGCTCCCACAAAATCGTCCTTTGAAAATTCGTTTTGCAGAAATTCGTTGAAGAAAAAGTACCACGAAGTCGCGTTTTCGCGGTTTGTGGCAAGTTTGTATTGGAGCGTCCACAGCGTTCCGGATTCTTCGACATAGGGGTCGTTTTGGGCGATGATTTCCCCGAGTTCCGTGAGAACGGTAAGATTCTTTTTTGTTTTCGGATCGCGTGTTTCCCGGGTGATACCCAGGGCTTTCAACCAATAGCGGAGCGACGTTACCATGTTGTGTCCGATGCCGAGCTTGTCCATCGGAACGAGAGACTTGTCCGTGAAAACAGTCGAGTCTTTTTGGAGAACCGAGATGCCTTTGGCTAGCCAGTTTTTGCGAATGGAAAAAGTTTCATGCCCGCGATATCTTGTTTTAAATTCGCTCATGTTTCGGTTGTCCTTAGATACTTATCCATCATGCAGCCGCCGGCGAGATATTTTTCGGTAACGCATTTCTTGCAATGGGCGCATTTGTCGGGATTGATGCGGTATTCGCCTCCCGCGAGGCTGATGGCGCCGAATCGGCAGATGGATTCACATTTTAAACATTTTTTGCAGGCGTTGAATTTTCGCACCTGGTAGCCAATCATCCGCTGCATGTCTTCATGCCTTTCGACGTTTATCGTGCGAATTTTTACGGCATGTTCGAAACCGTTTTGGCTGAACGGCTGGATGGAAATAATCGGAACTTTTGTCCGCACATCGAGAACCAAAGTCTCGTGGATGAGTTTTCGCCCGAGGTCCTTGGCGATTATGCCGAACGGAACGAACATATTCAAAAAGCTGTCCTCAAATGGTCGCGTAAGCTGGTAGATTTTGGAATGTTCTTCGCTGGTGCAGTTGGTGAATTTGAGTTTTACGTCTTCTGCCGCCGCGATGCCGTTTCCGCCTTGGCGGGCTTTCCATTTTCCCGAATCGACGTATTCTTCGGCGTCCGGCTTTCCGATTTGCCTTGCGAAGTCGATGAGGAAACTTCTCCACTTTTCGGAGCGTTCCTTCATGTAGATTCGCGAAAGGAACTGCGCACGCAGATTGTTGTTCGGGCAACACCAGCATCCGACGCGGTCGTAGCCAAGGCGATAGGCTTCGTTAAAGTCAACGTTCTCGGCGAGAATGTACAGCCACACGTCGATATCTTTCCAGTAAAAAACGGGGCTGGCGACGCTCTGCTTTTGAATTTTGACGCTTTCTGTATTTTCGGTAACGCGGCTGTATTTGGATCGGCTGACGGATTCGTTTTTGCGGATTCCGTAAAAAGTCAGGATTTGACCGTTCCCGAATTTACGGTTCAGTATCCTTGTGATGGGACCTGTTTTGAACATGGAGCAGCACCAGCGCATCATCCTCGCCGGCGGCCCGATTTCCTTGCAGACTTCGTAAAAATTTTGTTCCGTGTTTTGCGCTATTCTGAATTCCGCCATCGGATGGGATTTTCTGTAGCGCTCCGCATATTCGAATGTCGAGGGAAATTCGAGAGTCGTGTTCCCGAAAAGATGGGTTATGAACGGATTTCCCAGCGCCTTGACGACAATGTCCGCCGTTGCCGTAGAATCTTTTCCTCCGCTGAACGAAACGATGATTCGGCTTTCCGCATCGCCTCCGTTTTTTTTGATGAATTTACCGGCGGTTTCATTTACAAAGCGGAACGCCTCGTCCTTGATGAATTCCAGGCGCGTTCTGTTCGCCAGGATGAATTTCCGGATGATAGAATCAAAGTGCTTTTGGGAAAGCTCGAGATTCCTTTTTTGGAAACGCTGCAAATTTGTTCTCAAGTCTTCGCAATCTGCGTTTCTAAAGACCGCCGATGAAATGGATACCGCTTTCCCGTCGATATAGTAACGGTTTGCTGCATTCCATACGGATGACCGGGCCAGGCTGAAAGGCTCTTTTTTTAACAGGAGTTCTAGTAAAAGGCGTTCTTCCGGAAATACCGGGCGCAGATCCGTCGAGAGATAGTGTAGCGGATGGTGGCAGATGGGGCATTTCCCTTGCTCCTCGCCAGAAATAACCGGAATGGCGCACTTGTCGCACCAGAGAATTGTCCCGAGAAAAGGACCGTTT
>CAVKGV010000038.1:0-8998 GCA_963656065.1 Alistipes onderdonkii | reverse complement strand
AACATCCTATTTTTTACCACCTTGCAGGAATTTGCGAAAAACAATATACGTTATCTAAAAAACATACAGCAACGGAGCAAAAACGAATGAAACCCGGTTTTCACGGATTCTTGTTCTGGGTGGCTGGTTGGGTTTTGCTAGAGCCTTTCTTTTGCATCTACGGTACATTGAATTTTTTAGCGGAAATCCCACAACTTAATCATTATGGGCTTGATGGTTTTGCAGTAAGACATTATATCTTTTTTTTGGTTATGCTATAAGATCCTTTATTTGGTCTTTTTCTTATTTTTGGCGAGAAGCTTTTTTGCGAAAAAGAAAAGGGCTATCACAGGATGTTATTGTTTGCTGCTAATCGGTGTTATACTTTTTATTTGTGAACCTTTAATAGATTATCTATCTCTATTTCAAGATACAAGTTGGGCGGAATTCAAAAACTTTGTTGTGGAAGGAGAATATTTGACTGTGGAGCGGTTGTTTGTCTTTGGTTGGCTAATATTGATCAGTTCTTTCCTGGCTTTGTATTTACATAAATCCAAGCGTGTAAAAATTACGTTTGTAAACTAACCTTACTCCAAAAACAGTTGCAGCACCCGGTTCGGGAAGAGCTTCTTCAGTTCCGCGTCGAGGCGTTTTTTCGTTTCCCGGTAACGGGAAATGTCAAAGGAGGAATCTTCTTTTGGGGCGATGGTCACGTCGATCTCGTAGCTTGAACCCACGTGGAAGAGCAGCACATGGATAAGTTTAAAAGACGGATCGAGGTTCGCCTGCACGACCTTTTCCGTCCGGTTCCTGAGCGGCGCGTTCTGCGTCGTGCGACCGATCAGCGAAAAGAAGGAATGCGAAACGACCCGGATAGGCGACGGCAAGAGAAAGAGCGAAATGACGATAACAATCATCGAATCGCCGATGTAATTGAGAAACGAAAACTTTGAATCCTGGGGGACTATCGCCATGAGAATCAGCGCGATTCCCGTTCCGATGGTTACGAACGTGTCCATGTAGGCGGCGACTGTTTCGGATTTGAGAATGGGGCTTTCGCCTTCGGTCTTTTTAAGCTGTGCGCGGTAGTAGAGCCAGACGCCTCCGCAGGCAAAGACCATGCCGACCGTGTAAATGAAAAGCGGAACGATTTTTAGCGGCTCCGCGTTCCCGCTTCCTTTTCGGACAAATTCCGCGATGTTTCCCGCTCCTTCAAAAATTGCATAGACGGTAATGGCGATAAGCAGAATCCCTTGCAGCATCGCATAGACGTTTTCGACGCTGTAGATGCCGAACGGGTATTCGTCGCTTGTCGTGTCACGCTTCCGGGTGATTCGGAGCGCGACGATAAAGCTCACCGCGGAAATCGCGCAAAGGCTTCCGTCAAGCGCAAGCGCATAGGAACTTGCAAAGTAATAGCCGACCCAGCCGCAGATTCCCATCAAAATGTTTATCCAGATACCCACCCGGAGCGTCTGCATTTCGATTTTCTTGTAATCGGCGTCCTGCGCCTTTTGCAGCACGAGCCGCGGAAAACGCCGACCTGTCTTGTTTTGCGTCATGCAGGGAATATAGGAATTTAGTTGGCTAAAGCTTAAGTATGAGAGTGGAGTGTGGAGCGTTGAGAGTGGAATGACGTCGGACGGGGATTCTATCGGCTTCCAGCCTCCAGAATGACGTCGGGCATGAACGCTCTTCTGTCATCCTGGAGCGCAGCAGCGCAGAGCGATAGGATCTAGGCAGAGTTTAGATTTGAGTGTGAAGAGTGGAGAGTTGAATGTGGAATGACGTCGGACGGGGGGATTCTATCGGGTTCTTCGAACCCTCCAGAATGACAGAGGTTTGCAAGGTAGGCCGACGACAGGCCGCTTGACGACAAAAAGCCTAGACGTCCGCGGACTAATCCCTAATCCCTGTTCCCTCATCCCTACTCTCCCTAGGAGCTTAAATGTTCGCGACTCTAAGAATCTATCCACTAAGCTTGAGCCCCGGCTTTCTTTTCCCGGTGGATGCTTGCGAGGTTTTCAAAATACTGGATAAAGCTCAGCGCGCCGACGGCGAGAAATCCGATCGCGTAAAGGGCGAGGAACGGGCCGATGATGAATTTCTGCGCACCGATGTAGGCGAGAAGCCCGACTACGCAGTAGATGCCGACGCCGACTTCGACAAAAGCGAGGAACGGGAATTTCTGGGCAAAATGGGAATGCTTCTTGCCGCCGGTTTTGGGCGTGCGGACAAAGGAGCCTTGCTTGCCGAAGACCGCGGAGAACCAGGCGCGCGTATTGCTGACCGCGATACCGACGCCCATCGCCATGAGAACGGGGAGCGAAAGCATCCGGGTTTTCCAGCCGGTATATCCGGAGCACCGCTGCGCGACAAAGTAGAGCGTCGAAGGCGCAATCGCGGCGAGGAAGATGAAGCAGAATGCAACCGTAAAGAGCCATGTCGGGAGCTTTGTCACCGGCTCGTACCAGGCGAGCAGCGGGTAGGCGCAGAGCGCCGTGAAAAGCATGCAGGGATGAATAGAATAGTGCGTCGTATGGAGAAACGCGCCGAGCTTGACGCGGAACGGGACTTTCGCCTTGAATACGAGCGGCAGGTCCTTCATCGCGGTCTGGATGGAACCTTTCGCCCAGCGGAACTGTTGCGCCTTGAACGCGTTGATGTCGTCCGGGAGTTCGGCGGGAACGATGACATCGAATACGAATTTCATCTTCCACCCGGCGAGCTGGCTGCGGTAGGAAAGGTCCATGTCTTCGGTCAGAGTGTCGCCTTCCCAGCCGCCCGCGTCGAGAATCGCCTGCTTGCGCCATACGCCGGCGGTCCCGTTAAAGTTCATAAAGAGGTTTCCCCAGCTACGGGCGGACTGTTCCACCACGAAATGCCCGTCGATGCCGATGGACTGGGCAAGCGTTAGACCGGATTCCGCGCGGTTCAGGTGTCCCCAGCGGCCCTGCACCAGCCCGATCTTCGAATCCATCACCATATAGGGAACTGTCTTGAGCAGAAAATCTTTTTGGGGAACGAAGTCCGCGTCAAAAATTGCGAGGAATTCCCCTTTGGCGACTTCCATGCCGGCCTTGAGCGCTCCCGCCTTGAAATCTTCTCGGTTTGTTCTGTGGATGAGCTTGATGTCGTAGCCTTCCGCCTGCTTCTCCGCGACTTTCCGCTTGGTGACTTCGTAGCATTCGTCCGTGGAATCGTCGAGCACCTGGATTTCGTGCTTGTCCTTCGGGTAGTCGATGGCGCACACGGCATCGATCAGGCGTTCCACGCAGTTCGCTTCGTTGAAGACGGGGAGCTGGGTCGTGACCATGGGAAGCTCGTCCATCTTGTGGTCCCTGTAAAATTGCAGCAGGTTCTTGCGGTCGGCAAGGCGCACCCGGCGGCTGTTTTTCAAGAAAAGGTAGATGCTCCAATAGCAATTGAAACCATAGACGACAAGACCGATTCCGGCGATGACGTAAACGACAAAAAGAATATCCAGAAGATATTGAGCCATGTTAAAACCTTTGCATTTTTGATGCTTGCCGCCAAATATAGAAATGCAATGGGGATATTGCTATATTCGGATTGAATTTATGGGTGATTTAATGGGTGATTTATGGCTGAGAAAAACTTGAATCCGACGCCTTTGGAACGCTGGTATCTCTCGAACAGGAACGACCCGGATTTGGAAAACTCGCTCAGGCTCTTGCTAGGACACGCTCTTGTCGGCATTTTTCGCCGCTGTTTTCCCGAGTCTTCCGTTTTTTCGCCGGAAAAGGCGCTTTCCTTTGTGCAAAGGCTCCCCAAAAAGGCTTTTCCCGCAGGAATGGGGGACTGGATCTCTTCGCCGGAAAGGTACGCTTCCGAAATCATCAAGTTCTGCGAAGCGTCGGCGGGATATTCGTTTCCGCCGGATGTCGATGTCGGCGGAATTTCGGACGGGGCTGTCGATTTGCGCGGGGTGCGCTGTCCGCTCGGTTCGGTCCGGGCTCGCCTGGTGATGCTCGGGCTTGAATCCGGGGAGGAAGTCTCGCTCTTACTTGATGACGGCGAACCGATTGAAAATGTACCGCGGGCCCTGGTGGAAGAGGGTGACCGGATTCTCTTTCGCAAAAAAAAAACGAATTATTGGGAAATTCGGGTACGCAAACGCGAAACAACTAAGTAGTTTATCGTTATGACTCACAGGATTCAGGTCATCGGAGACGAACTGATGGGTGCCGGCGGTGAAGCGGCGGCGCTGTTCTCGGAATTGGTCCTCTGTGAAAATCCGTCGCGTCCGGTGCAGTTCGCCATCTCGGCTTCGGTCCGCTATCCTCTTTCGACCGTCCTGTCGCGCGCACCGTCCGATATTTTTGGAAAGCTTGCCGAGAGGATAGTGCTCGGGCTTGGGCTTCACGAGTTGAAAGTGCATCCTTGTCCCGAAGATGTCTTTCGCTCTTACGAGGCGCTGGTGGAGGAAATTCTCTCCAAGACGACTTCCATCCTCTACCTGTTGACCGTTCCGGGCGAGGCGTTCAAGGAATGTTCGGCGGAAGTGGAATCGTTTAACGAAAAGCTCAGGGGGTTGGAAAGTCCGTGCGTCCACATCCTGGATTTTGCGCGTCACGTGGAAAGTTTTGAACGGGACCAGATTTTGCGGGGCAAGTTTGCCCGGAGCCTGTACGATTCGAACGGAATGCCGACATCGCTCTGTCATACGCTGCTCGGACTTTTTATCGAGCGGAGAATTTTTAACATCCAAAAGGAGCCCGAAAATGGACATATCTGACAAGTTCTATGCGAAAAATGCGGCTGCGGCTCGTGCCTGGGCGGAAACGGAAGGAAAAAAGAAGACGGAACGTCGCAAGCCCCAGGAACCGAAGACGGGAATCTGCGAAAAGTGCAAAAAGGAAACCATCGTCCGTCCGCACCGGTCCCGCGAAACGGAAATCAAGGACGGCGCGGCGAGCTACGGTATCGTGGTGCATTATTACTGCGAGGACTGTTACCCGAAGAGCCGTCGGGATACGCCGACCGAGCCTCCCATGTCCGCAAAGCAGGTGAAGAACCTGCTCCGCTTCGCAAAGAAAAATCTGCGGTAGTTTTTTACCGGAACAAGGCGTCGAGGATCGCGGAGAGGCGACGCTTTCCGGCGGGGAAGGGGTGCTCGGCGATAACGTCTTTTGCAAACGCGCGGATGAGAAGATCTTCGGCGCGTTTTTTGTCGATGCCGCGGCTTTCGATGTAGAAAATCGATTCGCGGTCGAGTGCGCCGACCGTGTTGCCGTGGGAGCAGGTTACGTCATCGTGGTAGATTTTGAGCGTCGGCTTGACAAAGACTTTCGCATCGTCCGAGAGGAGAAGCGTGTTGATGAGTTCCGAGGAATCGGTGCCCGGACAGTTCTTGCCGGCGATGACTCCGCCGTCGTAGGAGACGTTTGCCGCGTCCGAAATCAGGTTGCGGACGAACTGGCGGCTCTTGCATCCCGGAGCGTAGTGTGTTACCCGGATGAAGCTGTGTGCGCCAGACGATTTTCCGACGATGTTCAGGCAGCGAAAGCCGAATTCGGCGTTCTCTCCATCGAGATAGACGGAGAGGTCTAGCCTGCGGAGGGAATCCGTATGGTTTAAGTCAAGAACGTGAACTTTGGAATTTTTCTTTTGAAAAATGCGGATCGAGCGGAACTTGGTTTCGGATGCGTGGCCGCTTTCCGTGGAAAAAAGTTCAAGCTCGGCGTTTTTTCCGACAAAAAAATCCAGGCGCTCTGCGGATATTTCGCGTTCGAGCTTGTTTTCGAGAATTTCGAGAGAGACCTTTGCCCCGTCATCGATGCAGAAGACCGTGTGTGAAAATTCGTCGTGCGCCTTGAGGATGCCGCTTTCCGTTTTTCCGGGGGCGACTTTTTGGATGAAAGGCTTAGCGCCTAGCGCGATGGGCAGGAGCGCGGGAAGGTTCGTCTCGGAGGAGATTCCGAAATCTTCCGAGGACAGCCCGGCTTCGGAAATCGCCTGGATATCGGAGGCGGTTTCGGTGGCGAAAAGGGAGTCTTTACGGATGAAGTCGAGAGCCTTTAGGCCGGCGAGCCGTGCGACGGGATATCCCAGCCAGTCTTCCGATTTGCGTGTCGGCAGTCCGAGTTCCCGGATTCTTTCAATGGCTTCTTCTCGCATCAGGCACCCTCTATCCAGTCGTAGCCGTCTTTTTCGAGCTTGAGCGCAAGCTCCGCATCTCCCGTGAGAAGAATCTTTCCGTGCATCAGGACATGGACGTAGTCCGGCTTGACGTATTCGAGAAGCCGCTCGTAGTGCGTCACCAGGATGACCGCATGGTCCTTGTCGTGGATGTGGTTGATGCCGTTTGAAACGATTCGCAGTGCGTCGATGTCGAGGCCCGAATCCGTTTCGTCGAGGAACGAGTATTTTGGCGAGAGCATCGCCATCTGCAGAATTTCGTTCCGCTTCTTTTCGCCGCCCGAAAATCCGTCGTTCAGTCCGCGGGTCCGGTAGCGCTCGTCCATTTCGAGCAGTTCCATGTTTTTGTCGAGGAGCTTTTGAAATTCCCCGTCGGAAATCGGCCCGAGCTTTTGGTAGGCGCGCTTCGAATCGAGAGCCATGCGCAAGAATTCAACGTTCGGTACGCCCGGGATTTCTATCGGATATTGCGTGCTTGCGAAGAATCCCTCGTTGGCCCGTTCGCTCGGGTCGAGCGCGAGCAGGTCCTTTCCGTCGAGCTCGACGGTTCCTTCGGTGACCTTGTATTCCGGATGGCCGCTGATGACTTTTCCGAGAGTGCTCTTGCCGGAGCCGTTCACGCCCATGATCGCATGGATTTCTCCGGGCTTCACGTCGAGGTTTATCCCGTTGAGGATAGGTGTTCCGTCGGAAAGGCTTGCCTTGAGATTCTTGATTGAGAGCATAGTGCCTCCAATTTAAATTTTTTCGCTGTATTCGACCAGCTTCGCACGGTGGCCGAGAAGCTCCTTGAAAAATGCCGGGTCTTTGGCGGCTTCGTTTTCGGCGCGTAGTCGCGGAAGAATCTGCCGGGAGATGAAGTCGTGGATTTCAAGCCGGAGGGCGAGCGTCTCGTCGGAAAGCGGACGGCTCTTCAGCCTGTCGCGGAAACGTTCGGCGGTGCGGATTTCGAGCTGGGCCAGGGTTTCGAGAAATTCCTTGTTGGCGCATTCCGTGTCCCAGTGTTCTTCGGGAAGCGATTCGAGAACCTGCGCGGGGATGCTTGCCAGGGAATCGTGGAGCGTCATCAGGTTTATCTTTCCGTCCTGCGCATATTCCGCAAGGGCTTCTCCCAGAATTTCGTCGAGAATTTCGGAGGCGAATAGGCTCACCCCGGAACTTGCGAAGTCGAGATCGAAAAAGACGCTCGCCGCTTCCCAGAGGCTCGGTGAGGAAAGGACCAGGTTTATGAAGCGAAGCTCCATCTGCGGAAGCGCGTTCCACGGGACCTGCTCCTCGGTTTGCACCGGAACCGTTTCTTCTGGCTGGGGCTTGTATCGAGGCTCTTTCGCCGGTCGGATACCGATGAAGTTCGCTTCCGTTTCGAAACGGTCCGCGACCAGGTGCAGGTATTGGTTCTGGAGCTCCTTGTCTCCGATGGAGAGGATTATCGTCTTGAGGCGTGTGACGAACGCGGCGCGGTCCTCTATCGTGCTTGTCGAGGATGTTCGCGAAAGATAGTCTATCCAGCTTTCCGCCTTGGAAAGTTCCTTTCGGAAATCCTCGGCTGCGGTTTCCCCGTGTTCGTTTACGAAGTTGTCCGGGTCGATTTTTTCCCCGTTTGTGCGGGAAAGCGAAACGATTTTGGGAACGATGCCGCGGGGAAGCACGATTTCGAGCGTCCTGTGGGCTGCCTTTCTGCCCGCTTCGTCCCCGTCGAAGACCAGGTAGGCGGTTTTTGCATAGCGCGAGAGAATTTCGGCGTGCTTGTCGGTGAGTGCCGTTCCCGAGACGGCGGCTACGTTGCGGATTCCCGCCTGGTAAAGGCTTATCAGGTCGAAATATCCTTCGACCAGGATGACGGCGTTTTCCTTGGCGATTTCGGTTTTCGAATGGGAGAGCCCGTAAAGAATTTCGCCCTTTTTGTAGAGGGCCGTGTCCGGGCTGTTCAGGTATTTGGGAGCCTTCTTGTCCTTGTCGAGGATGCGCCCGCCGAAAGCGACGACTTTTCCCGAAAGGTTTTCAATGGCGAATACCAGGCGGTCGCGGAATTTGTCGGCGATACCTCCGTTTTCCCTTTCGACGGCGAGTCCCGCTTCGACGAGCTTCTTGGGAGAAAAACCTTTTTTTGCCGCATAGCTCAGGAAGCCTTCCCGGCCTTCGGGTGCGTAGCCTATCTTGAAAAATTTGCGGGTTTCTTCGGAAATGTTCCGCGATTCGATGTAGCGGAGCGCTTTTTCGCTTTTGGGAAGCTCGGAGACGAACCATTCGGCGGCGAGTTCGTTCAGTTCGCGGGTGAGTGTCCGCGCCTCGGCGACTTCGGGCGAAGCCTGTTCCTTCAGTTCGGGCAGCGGGAATCCCGTCGCGTTTGCGACCCATTCGACGGCGTCCTTAAAGTCCATCTTTTCGTGTTCCATCACGAACTTGAAAACGTCGCCGCCCGCTCCGCAGGCAAAACATTTGTAGATGCCCATCTGCGGGTTTACGTTCATCGACGGGGAATGGTCGTTATGGAATGGGCATCTTCCGACAAAGCGTCCTGCTCCGGAACGTTTTAACGGCAGGAATTGCTGGATGATGTCCGCAATGTTCGCCTGCGCCTTGAGTTCTCGGATGATTTCGTCGGAATAAAAAGCCATCGGGCACAAACATAAAAAAATGGCGGAGCGGTTGTTTTGGGCTTGGCAGAGAATGATGAGAGCTGCGGGCGGGTAGATTTGGCGGTCCGAGCATCCGAAAGCATAGACAAAAGAAAAATCTTTGATTATTTTTGGGGAAAACTTCCTGTTTACGGGAAAAAGGGACTTTAGCTCAATCGGTTAGAGCCGCGGACTCATAACCCGCTGGTTCCCGGTTCAAGTCCGGGAGGTCCCACGAA
>CAVKGV010000037.1:0-10108 GCA_963656065.1 Alistipes onderdonkii | reverse complement strand
CGCGCCCATGCCGGTGATGCCGCCCCCGACGCCCGCGCTCCGGTAGCTCCCGGAACGCCCGGGTATCTCGAAGAGGCCGGACGTGCGGACCGCGTTCTCCCTCTTCGCCTCCCGGAGGCTCGTCCCTGGGAAGATTTCGGAATAGGCGTCCGAGTCCATGATGCGCTGCACGTCCTTGTTCAGGCGCTTGGCGAAGCTGTCGGAGTAGGAAACGGACATGAACGACAGGTCCGGGTCGAGGCCGAGGCACCACGCCGGGAAGCGGCGGCTGACGAGTTCGCTCTTGCCGTGGCGCGGCGGCATCGTGATGACCATGCGCGGCGAGAGGCCGCGCTTCACGTCGGCGTAGAACCGCATGAGCCGCGCGCAGATCTCCCGGTGCACCCAGCCGACCCGGTAGGACGGGAAGCCCGCGACGGTGAACGCCAGCAGGTTCTTCCGAGAAAGGGCCCTCGCCGCCGCGCTAACCGTCACCGTAAACCCCCATCCTTTCCGCCTCGGCCTCCATGTCCGAGAGGCTCGGCGTCTCCGGCATGGCGGAACCGTCCGCGTTCCCCTCGAGCATCCGTTCCAGCGTCCTCGTCTTCGCTATCCGCTCCTTCGCGTCCGGCGTGTAGCCCGCTATCTCCATGACGAAGCGGGCCGCCTTCAGGTCGCCCGTCAGGGCCTTGCCCGAGACGACGGAAAGGATTCCGGCGGCGAGCGTCACCCGGTCGCCCAGCTCGATCCCCACCTTCCGCAGGGCGTTCGCCATGTTCGGCGACGGCGTGAACCGCGTCTCCAGCAGCTTCCGGGCGATGTCCTGCAGCTCGCCGCGCCTGCGGCGTACCGTGCCGGACTTCCGCCCGCCGAGACGGCCGAGTTCGGCCATCCCCTTTCCGCTCTCGCCTCCGGGCATCGCCTAGTTCTTGTCCTTCTTCCACCATTCGCAGAACTCGTGCCACTCGACGCTCCACCGCCCGTGCGGCGCCGCCTGGCGGATGGGCATCCCGCGCTCGCGCTTCCACGCATAGACGCTCTGGAGATGGTAGCCTATCCGCGCGGCCAGCTCCTTCGGGGAAAGAAACTCTTCCTTGTATCCGTTCATCTGTACCTCACCTCGAAAGTGACCGAGTTCACCGTCGCCCCCGTGTCTATCAGGGGGACGGCGCTTCCCTTCCTCGCGACCGTCGCGGGGGACAGCGGGGCGTAGGTCCCCGTCCGTATCGCCTCCACGACCGCGTCCTTCATCCTTATCGCGACCTGCTCCGCGAACGCCTCGACGCTCATCCGCCCGGAAAGCACGCGCGGCAGGAGCTTCGCGCGTATCTTCGGGAACTTCCTCGCGAAGATTTCCCTCGCGACGGACATGAAGGGGCGCGCGGGAATCGCCGGGTATCTCCGGCCCTCCGCGGTCACGCCCGCCTCGCGCCCGTAGTTCAGCGTCCGCGCGATGAGCGCCTGCGTCGCCGGAAGCCGTGACGCCGGGGTGGCCTCGCCCGTCGCGCGGCGGAAAAGCAGGTTCCCCAGCGCGACGCTCGCCGAGCCGTTCCCGTCTATCCACCCGACGGAAATCTCGATCCGTTCGAGCCTGCGGAGGGTTTCCCTCATCCTTGAGAGCGGCGCTTCCATCCTACGCCCCCGCGTAGATTCCCGAAGCGCACCGGGTCCGCGTGACGGCGGACGGGCTTCTTATCCCGCGGGCCGTCATGCACGCGTGCTTCCCCTCGATGACCACCTCCACGTCGTCGGAACCCGTGACGGAACGGACTATTTCGGAAATGTCCTTCCCTATCCTTTCCTGGAGCTGGAGACGCTTGCCGACCATCTGCGCTATCCTCGCGAACTTGGAAAGCCCGAGGACCTTGCCGTGAGGAACGTACCGGATGGAGACCGTCATGTCGTACATCAGGGCGAGGTGGTGCTCGCAGTGCGAGAAAATCCCGATTCCGTCCACGCGGACCTCCTGCCCGTCGTCCGGCGCGGAGAAGCACTTGCCGAACATCCTCGCGATTTCCGCGTTCGTGTAGTCCTGCCCCTCGAAAAGCTCCGCGTAGTATTTCGCCACGCGGCGAGGCGTCTCCCTCAGCCCCTCGCGGTCCGGGTCGTCGTTCAGGGCCACGAGCAGCTCGCGGACGAGCCCCTCGATTTTCTCCGTGTCTATCATACGCCCCTCCGCTTCGGGTCCCAGACTATCTTGTGCAGCTGCACCTGGAAACGCGCGAAGTCCCGCAGCGCGGTCCGCACCCGCATACCCTCGACGATCCGGTCGTAGGGCATCGCCCCGAATACGGGCGACACATAGACGGTCGGCCTCGGGCCGCCGTGGAGCGTCGCCAGTTCCCGGACGACGGATTCCGCCTCGTCGAGGTCCCTTTCGGAGCCGACGACGAACTTCAGAACGTCCCTTTCCGTAAGCGAGGCCGCCCTCGACATCCGCATCGCGCCGGACATCCCGCTCGTCGGCGTCTTCCAGTCCATCGTGTAGAACACGTTCGGCCACCGGGCCGGGATGTCGGCGGCGCCGTTCGTCTCGACGTTGGTCTCGACGCCGTTCCGGTCGAGCGCCTCCAGCAGTTCCCGGATTCCCCCGTGGACAAGCGGCTCGCCGCCCGTCACCGTGGCGCGGGGGATGCCGTAGGACAGCGTCCGGCGGACGATTTCTTCCGCGGGGACTTCCGCAAAGTCGTCCCCCTCGACGGCGTAGAGCGTGTCGCAGTAGGAGCAGCGCAGGTTGCAGCCGTGCAGGCGGACGAACACGCTCGTCGCCCCCGTGCGGATTCCCTCGCCCTCGATGCTCGTGAAAATCTCGTTAAGTCTCATCCTTTCCTTTTCCTCACTTCGCCAGCGGGCAGCCGCCCCATTCCCGGGCGGGCTTTCCGCCCCTTTTCGCAGATGCCGCGCCCCTGGCGCAGCCCTTGCGGAGGAACGGGCACCGTCGGCAGTCGTAGATCACGGTTCAGTCCTTCTCCCAGGTCGCGATGTTCCCCTCGCTCTCCTGGACGTCCACCCGGAAGCATTTCGGGCCGACCAGCGAGCCGATCCAGCGGGCGAGATTCTCCGCCGTCGGGTTGAAGTCCACCTCGTCGTTCAGCAGTTTGTGGTCGAGCCGTCCGGCTACGGCGTCCTTTATCTTCTTGAAGTCCGCCACCATCCCGTTCCGGTCGAGTTCCGCGCTCCGGCAGTGGACCGTGACTATCCAGTTGTGACCGTGCAAATTGGAACACTTGCTCCCGTAGTCGAGGTCGAGCCTGTGCGCCCCGGCGATTTCCATCCGTTTCGATACAGTGTACATTGTTTTTTCTCCTATTCCGTGAGTTTCATTATTTTCGCAAACCTTTCCCAGCTGGCGTCGTGCCTTTTCACGACATGTTCCAGGTCCACCGAAGACGCGTCCGTGTCCAGCAACGCAAGCAGTTTCCGCTTCGCGTCGCCAAGGTCCTTTCTCCGGTAAAGAAAGCGTCCGTCGTTGCGGAGTTCCGACGGGAAGTCTTTCCACCTCGGGTAGAGCGGCAGGCAGCCGAACGTCACCGCTTCAAGCAGGGTCCAGCTCACCCAGTCCTGTATGGCGCAGTTGAACTGCACCTTCGCCCGCGAAAGAGCCTCGTAGTACCTGGCCTTGTCCGAAGTGTCCACCAGTTCCAGATTCGAGCCCTTTCTTGACAGGACCGTTTTCAGGCGGGAGACGACTTCCCGGTTGGAGGAAATCGGGCGTCCTTTCCTGGGGTTCACCAGCCGGAAGCGGACTTCGGGCAGGGACTCCACGAGGTCAAGAAAGAACATCGGGTCCTTCTCGTCGTCAAAGCGGGAACTGAAGATGACGCTCCGATCTTTCCTTGCGGGACGGCGGATTCCCATCGATTCCGACTGTTCGACAAGGCGCGCGGAGTTGTATGGAAGGCCGACCACGTGGACGTTTCTTTCCGTTCCCACCCCGGCCTTGACGCACAGCCTCTTGAGTATCGGGGAACAGACGAAGATGTAGTCGTAGCCCTTTCCGTAGCCGCGCTCTATCGGACGCATCCAGCGGCGCATCGCATGGCAGAAGTCGGAGGAATCCACGCTTTGCGCATGGAGAAAGCATCCGACCCTGAACCTGATTCCGGTAAGCTGGCGGACATAGAAAAGGCTGTCGATGCCGGAATGCCAGAAATCCTCGGTATAGACGACGTCCCCGTCCGCTACCTTCCCTTCACGCAGAAGCTCGACAACCCGCATCGTCTGGCTCTGCGCATAGTAGTTCCGTCCGAAGGCGTCGAGCACGACGCCCTTGCCTATCGTACCGTTTCCTAGGCGCTTGCCGTCGATACGGGTGTAGTCGATTCCGAGACGGCTGAAATTGCTTTCCGTCCAGCCGCCACGGCAGGACATGAGGGAGGTATAGCGTTCCGGGTATTGTTCCAGCGGCAGGTAGTACAGCATTCATTTCCCCTTGTCTAGGCGCTGACGACGGCCCCGTTCTCGCCGTCTTCCAGGACGCGGCATGACGACAGCCCGAATTCTTCCAGAAGTTCTTTCGCCATGTCTTCGCAGCTCATCGAGCCGAAACGGCAGACGCCGTCGCCGTCGGAATACTTCCCTTTCAGGAAACCGGCAACCCGGCGCTTAAAGCAGACTATCTCGATTTCCCGGTCGCCATGGGAGACCGCCTTCCGGCAGTCGATAAAGAAGACGTGGCGGTGCTCGTCTTTCAGGAACCGGACCTCGTCTATGTCGCAACCCGGCCAGCGGTGCGTCCCTTCCACCTGGAGCCGGATTTCAATTTCCTGTCTCATTTCTTCGAAAACTCCTTTGCGAATCTTTCGTAGTCGATATTCTTCATGTTTTCCTTCACCCATTGAAGCTGGGCCAGCTGCGTATCGTTCCCCACGGCCAGGAACAGGTCCAGCCCGTGCCGTTTGGCGTACTTCTGGTATTGGATGTACGCATAGCACCCGGAAAAGACCTGGATCGAGTTTTGGCTCGCGTGGTTTCTCTTCACTGCGAACATGGACGGCGTCACCCGCAGCTCGTCCAGGTAGCGCCTCAAATCCGGCGGAAGCCTTTCCCCGTGCAACATCGTCTTCCTGTAGGCATAGGGGTATTTGGTCAGGCTCCTGCCGTTGAAACGTACAAGCTGCCCGAATCGCGAGGCGGAAGCGTTCCAAGTCGAGGAATCCACGCTGGCTAGAGGCTGCCTGAACATGTCCGGGTTCTTGACGTAGCCCAGTCCGTGTATCCGAGCCTTGCCGCCGGAACGGTCAAAGACCTCCCTGTAGCGTCTCGTTATCCAGTCTTTTTTGCCGGTGACCCCGCCAGCCACGCAGATGTCCTTGTTGTTCGATACGGCCTCGTCCAGATCCCGCCAGTTCTTGTCGAACGTCGTGACCACGTACATCGGCAGGAGACCCTCGCGGAGCATGAACCGGTAGTTCTCCTTGGATTCGGATTCGTTTCCGACAACGTCCATCATGACGTATTTCTCGGCATACGGCGCCATGTCCTGGAGGAATTCCGAATACTGCCTTACGTTGATGAATCCTACGTCCGACTTCGCGTTGTGCTTCGTGAACGCGCCGGAATCTATCATCAGGTTCATCTGGCCCGACGAGGCCAAGGACTTGCACCGTTCGATGAAAGCCTTTCGCTTGTACAGGTAGGCGTAGGAAGCCAGGACGTTAAACGCAACGTCGTTCCGCATCACTTCACCTGTACCGTGGTCCACTTTTCGACCGCCTTCGTGACGGCCTCGCGGACACTGTCGAGAATGTGCTCGGATTCTTCCTTGGGCACCAGGACCTTCAGCGTGTCGTATTCGAAATTTTCGCTGTTCTGCGGATCGCCTGCATCGACGCCTTCGGTCGGCAATTTGTCCCATTCCGAGTCGTTGAGAAAGTTCGAATCCAGCCCGAAGTCCTTGAGTTCCTCCACGTCCCAGTCGGAAGCCAGGATGTCGAAGTCGTTCTGGCCGAACTCGTTGTTGTCCTTGATGGCGTATTCGCGGAGCTTGCGGACATCCACGTCCTTGCCGATGACCTTGCACGGAATCTCGTCAAAGCCGAGTTCCCGGCAGGCCCGAAGTCGCATGTTCCCGCCCACGACAACGAACTTTCCGCCCTTCGACGGATAGACCAGCAGTTCCCTGAGTTCCAGCATTTCAGGCGCATCGGAAATGGACTTCTTGAGCGCCTCGAAGCGGTCGTCGCGGATGAACCTCGGATTCCGCGGGAGGCCGGGGACCTGCCCCTCGTTCAGTTCGAGGTCGGAAATCTTTATGCTCTTCTTCATTTCTTTCTCCCGTGTCTGAAAAATTCAATTCATACTAAATATAATTCATTTAATATAACGATGATTATAAAACATTGTAAAATTTTCATCAAAAGAGAAAACTATTTCATATTTCAATTAAACGCATATCCGCGACCGGCCAGGCTTTTCCGGGCGGAAAACAGGAAAAGGCCCCGGTCTCCCGGGGCCTCCCGATTCCGGGACGCCTTGCGTCACTGTCTCGCCGCGGAGACCGCGGAAGCCCTCGCGGGCGTCCGTTCCCTCTCCATGCAGCCGATCCAGCGGAGCGTCCTCACGCAGTCCCTGATGCCTTCGCGCACCATCGGGTCGCGGATGCGCCCGCCGTCCGCGTCCACCTGGTCGTTCAGGTCGTCCAGGTGGCGCAGCAGCGTGCACTTCGTCCTCTCCATCGTCTCTTCTTCCTTTTCCATGCGTCACTCCCTCATTTTCAGGACCAGCGCCTCGGCGTCGTCCTTCGTGAAAGTGAACCCGGCGAACGTCACCTTCGGCATCTTCGCGAACGCGCCCGAGAGCGCGCCCTCCACCAGTTCGACGTCCACCAGGCCGTCCTCGCCGACTATCCCGACCGCGCCGAGCCAGCCCTTGAGCCTAGCTCCGGCGACGTCCGGGTTCGAGTTCATCGCCCCCAGGGCGGCGTACATGAGGAAACGCCTGCCGAGGTCGGGGACCTTGGCAACGTTTTCGGACATGAACTCCGTGAACCTGGAGACGGCCTCGCCGTATTCGAGCTTCATCGTCGCTTCCCCCGCCTAGGTCGTGGAGGTCGCCGTCGGGGCGGTCCACGTGTTGTGCAGGGGCATCGGCTGCGGGCACACCGCCGTGGCCGGGACGATGGTCTTCGTGATTCCCGCGAGCGTCGCCTGGATTCCGGCGATCTGCGCCTGGACCGCCGCGTTCGCGGAAGCGACGGACTGGGCGACGGCGTTCACCTGGCCGAGCACGATCTGCTCGCGGAGCGGGGCAGCGGTTTCAATGGCGGCCACCCGGTCCTTCAGGTCCGAGATGGCAGCGTCCTGCGCCTTGTCGAGCGCCCGGAGGTCCTTGTAAACCTCGACGAGCTTCGCGTCGGTCGCCTTGTCCGCCTTGAGCTGCGCGATTTCCGCGTCCTTCTGCGCCATGGCGAGAGTCATCGCGTCGTTGGCCGCGCAGGCCATGCGGTTCCCGTTGCCGTTGAAGATGCCCCCGAAGCCGTTCCCGCCGAGGATGCCCGAGGCGAGCGAGGTCCCGATGATGCCGAGCGCGAGCCCGGCGTTCCCCACGCCCTTCGACGCGTAGGTGTCGCTGTTTTCCGTATAGGTGGCCATAAAGCCCCTCCTTCGTCAATGCCCGGCAGCATTGCCGGACATCTCCAAAGCTACCCTATGTTCCGTGAAAAATCCGCCCTGTGGACGACAGGTCGCAAGAAGGCGCAAAGTTTGGCAAATCTTCGTAAAATTTCCTGAGGTTTGCTGACAGATTTTTCAGTTTTTGTAAATTGTCCAGCATGGAACAGGCTCAATCTAAAGACATTGTTTCCGAAAACCGGACAAGACAGGCGGAATACAACTACGCATTCGATTGCGGCTACCAGTTCGGGTACGGGGAAGGAAAAGTCTGTGGCGAGAAGGAAGGCTTTTCCAAGGGCTTTGAATCCGCCGTCCTGGCGGTATTTCATGACCTCAACTCATTCCAGAGCACCGTGGCCGGGGCGGAACTGTTCATCAAGAGATTCAACGAACGGTTCCATCCCTATTCGATTCTCCAGGCAAGGATAGGAGTCAATCCCTCGACAATGACGCCTACCGCGTTTTTTGTCACCAATACGCCAAAGGACAAGATCAGGGAACTCGACAAGCTGAAGCGCGAAGTCGAACGCGAAATAATGGCAAGCAGCGATGCCCGGCCTATAAGCGTCTGGAGCGTCAGGAACGAGAACATTTGCGAAGATTCCATCAGGGACGACTTTCCCATGGCGAGGAAGGCTGTCTAGATGCCCGGTTTTGACGCCCATATAGTGCAGGCGGATTCGAACATCGCATTCGTCAAGGAAATCCAAAAGTCGGGAAAATTTCCCGACTGGCTGGTCACCGGATGCTTCTATACGGCGGTACACCTAATCGAAGCCGACATATTCACGAAAAAGACGGTCTATTACAAGGACAGCCATGTACCTGTAAAGCCGCTGTCGGGCATAAACCATTCGGAAGACGTCAGAAAGCATTTCCCTAAAGAGTCCCTGGTTCCGCACTCTCCGCATTACCTGAGAAAAGTAATCATCAACACGAAAGGGAACAATTATTCTCCCGATGTAGCCGATGCGTACGCAAACCTGGAGGAACATTCCCATGTCTCCCGCTATGGCTGCTATTCCAACTGTGAAGAATTTGTCGAAGAATCCATCGAAGGGCTAAACCTGATAATAGAGGATTTTAACAGGAAACACCCCGATACGGCTTTACCCAAGGTCTAGTTTCCTTTTCGCCCTTTCCATTTTCCCTTTCCAGTCGGTCGGTTCGACCTCGAACACCCGGATTTCGCACCGTGCGTCCTTCCCGACGGCGTGGGAGACGCGGGGCGTGCCGATGCGCGTCCAGCAGTCGTCGAGGATGACGCCCGCCTTCACGAGCAGGTCCTGCACGCTCGAAAGCTGGTTGTCCCCGTCCCGCCTCCGAAGGTCCGAGTGGATAAAGAGTATCTCGATTTCCGCGTACGGATACGGCCTTTCCGGGATTCCCTGCGCCCGGACTTGCATCAATGCCGAATCCCGCCAGCGGCGGAACTGCGGGCTTTTCACCATCGTCCGGGTGCGGGCGTTGAACGTCTGCGAGTTTTTCTGCGCGGGCGTCTCGCCCGTTATCGCGTAGTCGCGGCGGCGTAGCCTTTCCATTGGGTTTCCCTCCCTCACTTCCAGAGCACCTGCCTCCGGGGCTTGCCGTCGATGGAAACGCCCACGTGGAAGAACCGGATTCCCGAAGATACTTTTCCCGGAGAATGGCAATAGACGACCAGCTGGTCGAGCGCCACCGGGATGTCGGCAGAATACACGGTCTCCGGCAGGGCCCTTTCGAGCGCGCCGAGCAGCTTTCCGAAGTTGTCCGCGGTGCCGTCGGACGGAACGATGTCCGCGGCGAGGCCCTTGAGGTGCGCGGAGTTTTTCGCTCCGCCGACTTTCCCGTTCACCGCCTCCGAGCGGAACCCGGAGTTCACCTTTATCGGCTTGCCGTATCCCTCCCGGACCATGTCGAGGTATCTGGCGAGGAGCCTCAGGTTCAGGATTTCCTTCCAGCCGGGAACGTTCGGAAGCCCGGTGTCCGTGCGGACCAGCTCCGGGAAACTGAAACGCTCCGGGAAGCGGAAGGTCTCGAGTGCGTAGGCGTATTTCGCCATGGCCTGCGGCGTGGGGTTCTTCGGCTTCGTCTTTTCCGGCTTTTTCGTCGTTCCCTTTTTCTTCACTTTCCGCTCCTTTTCGGCTTGTTTTCAGGTGTTTTGTGTCGTTTTGTGAGATTTTTTCTCGTGAAATGGCGGTTTTTGTGCCGTTTTACGGAAATTCCGTTTCTCCGCCTTCCTTGTCTTTGCCGCCCTACTGCGGGACTGCTTTACGGCAGGTTCGGTTTTCACGGTAACGACCTTGATTGCGGCGGGTTTGATTCCGATTTCCTCCATGAAGCCGAGGAACGCGGCTGCGAGCGGGTTCGCCTTCCGGATTTTGTCCAGGAACTTTCCGCATTCCTCCGCCCCGGCGGGCTTGAGACCGCCTTTAATGGGTTTTTCCGGACCTTTCTTCGTTCTCCGCGGAATCGGACGGTACGTTTCCTTTTTCGCCTTGCCGGCGGGTTTCTGCGCCTTGGCGGCGGTCTTCTGT
>CAVKGV010000036.1:0-10469 GCA_963656065.1 Alistipes onderdonkii | reverse complement strand
TTCCCGAACGGGGAGCACGACGACCGGGTGGACGCCACGACGCAGGCGCTCGACACGCTCGCCACGGCGGGCGGCGGCAGCGTCCTGGACTTTCTGTAAAACGGACAAAAACGGAGATACCGGAAATGGCAAGGAAAAAGGCAAGGATTGGCGACGGCGCGTACGAGAACATGGCCACGGGCCTGGGCTTCGCGTCGATGGACAAGACGGAAGGCGTGAGGGCGAGGGCTTACGTCCCCGCGGACCTCGCGGGGCTGGCGGCGATGAAGACGCGGGACGGGATCGCCGCCTTCATCGTGGACGGGGTGCCGGAGGTGTCGCTGATGAACGACATCTCCATCGCCGGGGACGCGGACGGATCCGCGCTGAAGCTCTTCGAGGAGTCCGGGCTGCGCCGGGCGCTGAAGCGGGCCGGGTCGGACACGCGGCTGACCGGGGGCGCGGTCGTCGTCACGGAATACGAGGGCGACACGCCGGAATCGCTCGCCTCGCCGCCCCCGCCGGGGGCGAGGGTCGCGGGCTACCGCGCCTATTCCGCCGGGAGGGTGGACCTGCGGAGGGAGGACTTCGACGGGGACGAGCCGCGCCTCTTCCGGGTGGGGAAGCTCGACGGCTCCTACGCGGAGGTGCACGCGTCCCGGTGCGCGGCGTTCCACGGGGCGGAACTGCCCGACGTGCTCGGCGACGGCAGCCTTTCGGAACGGTATTTCGGCGTCTCCGCCCTGCTCCCCGTCGAGCAGTCGCTCCGGGAACTCGCCGCCGTCTCCGGGGCGATATTCAACATGGCGCAGGAGACGGGCGTCCTGCTCATGCGCATGGGGAGCCTGAACATGATGCTGTCGAAGCCCGACTGCGGCGTGAACGACGTCCACCGGGTGCTCAGCCTCGCGAAGCTCACGATGAACTCGATGCGCGCGGTGTTCGCGGGCAAGGACGACGGGTTCGAGATACTGAACCACAGCTTCGCTGGCCTCCCGGAAATCTGGCAGAAGGCGATGAACCTAGTCAGCTCGAAGTCCCGCATCCCGGTCTCCATCCTCTTCGGGCAGGGGGCGACGGGCCTCGCCCAGACGAACGAGGGCGACCTCAAGGCGTGGGCGCAGACGGTCGGCGCGTGGCGTTCCGACTGCCTCTACCGCCCGGCGTGCCGCCTCCTCGCCGACCTGACGCGCAGGAACCTCGGCAGGGAGATGTCCGAGTTCGGGTGGGGCGCCGTGGACGAGATGACCCTGAAGGAGACGCTGGACGCGAAGAAGCTCCAGGCCGACACGCTGAAGGCCTACTACGACATGGGCGTGCTCTCGCCGGGCGAGATCCGGGATGGCGTCTTCGTGAACGGCCACGGCTGGGAGGTCTCCGTCGAGGGCGGCGAACCCGGGGAGGGGTAGGACATGGCGAACGACTTCGTCCGCTTCGCGCGGAGCGTGGAATACTCGACCGGGAAGAAGCGCGGGCGTCGCCCGGTGTTCAACGCGAACCGCTTCTACCCGCACGCGCTCGAACGGGAACTCGCGTCCCTCGCGAAAGGCGAGCTGGGGCGGTTCCTCTCGGAATGCACGGTGGCGGCCCTCGTCGGCATCCCGGTCCGGGACGACATGGAGGAACTCTCGAAGGTCCCGGAGACGCTCCCGGAAAGCTTCGTCGCCGGGGTGGGGGGCGTCGCGGAGAAGATGCGCCGCAAGGCATCGACCGACTTCGCCGAATGGTCTGAAATGGTGGTCGGGAAGCCCTACTACCCGCCGGAGGCCGAGAGGGAAATCTTCTCGACGTGGACGGCGAACTTCCAGACGCTGTGCAAGTCCGCCGAGGCCGACGCGAAGAAGGACATATCGCTGCTCGTGTCGAGCGCGAAGAACGAGGGCTGGAACCGCGGGCGGCTCGAGAAGGCCGTCCGGGAAAGGCTCCCGTCGAAATACCGCGCACGGGCGGAGAACATCGCGAGGACGGAGCTAGGCAAGCTCAACAGCGCGGCGAAGCTCTCCCAGTTCCGCGAGGTCGGGATTTCGTACTACAAATGGCTCACGACGATCGACGGGCGGGAAAGGGATTCGCACCGCTCGATGAACGGCCTCATCTGCTCGGTTTCAAACCCGGGCGTCTATTACACGGAGAATCCCGACGACCCGCTGCACCCCGTGGAGCACCCGCGGACGGCGGGGATGTTCCACGGCAACCCCGGCGAGGACTTCCAGTGCCGCTGCTCGATGGTGGCGTGGGACCCGGAAATCGACGGCATGTACGAGGTCAGGGAAAGCCCGGAAGGGCCGGACGGGAAGGAGGAAACCGGAACATCGCCGGAATCCGCCGAAAGCGCTCGTCTGGGCGCGGAACTCGAAAAGGCCAGACGGGAACGGGAGGAAGCGGAAACCGCCCTTGAAAGCGCCGAAAACGCGAAAAGGGAGGCGGAGAGAAATGCCAGGACGGTAGAAGGGCGGTACCGGGAGACCGTCTCGAAAATGCAGGCTTCCGAAAAGGAGGCGAAAAGACTCAGGAAGGCTGCCGAAAGAAAGGAAAAGGCCCTGGAAGCCCTGGACCGGGAAAACTCGAAGATGGCTGCCCGGCTTTCGGAAATGGAGGCCAAGGCCAGGTTCCCGGAAGAAACTTGGATTTTAGATAGTGGTATTCATGTATCGGAGACAAGGGCAGAGCAGGCAAGGAAAAGCAAGAATGCGAAGGAAGTTTTCAAAAAAGAAATGGTTATCGCAAAAATTCTAAATGAAAAAGGTTGTTCGGTTTGGATGCTTCCTGAAAACAGAGTAAACGCAAAAAATCCAGATGCCATTGTAAACGGCCTGATTTATGATTTCAAACAAGTAAATTTCAAGCGGGTGGAGCATGGTTTCCTAGATGGACTCGAACAGGCGGATAATGTCGTGTTGAGATTGAAAGGCGACGATTTTAACCTTCAGCGAATATATGGAAAATTGAGAAAACATATTCACGGTCGTCAAGGAAATCTAATCATTGTCTTGGATAATAAGGTCTTATTCTTGAATTTTAAGGATATGGAATAAAAAACCACGTTTTTTCGGCGAGAAAACGTGGAAAACCCTGGCTGCGCGGGCCGAAGCCCCCACACTTTTTGTCGGTTTAAATCCGACCCTTTCTTAATATAGTCATTTTTCCTCCGAACGGACACGGAAAGCGGAAAAATCTACTTTCTCCCTTTCTGTATCAGCCGGACGAAAAACATCAGCACGGCCACGCTGGCTATGATGGACGCGTTTATCATTACGACCTGACACAGGCTCTTGTCCGCGGAAAATGCCTGGACGTTCGTGACCAGGAGCGCGATGATGGCCGCGAACACGCCGAGGATGGCGACCATGTTCGCATAGATCCGGCCCTGCAGCTTTTCGAGGCCGTCCCTTTCCTTTTCGATACCGGACAGCAGTCGGGAATACTCGGATTCGTACCCGCCAAGCCCCCTGAAGGCCGTCTCGCCCTGGAAATGGTTGCCTTCCTGCCTGTCGTAGGTCCTTTCCGGTTCGCTGTCCGTCCTGAAAACGCAGGCCTGGGCCACGCCGAAACCTTTCTCGACGGCGATTGCCTTGTCGCTCAGGTTCGCGATGCGGATAAAGGCGCATCCACGGAATCCGGGCTTCAGTGGCGACACCCCCGAAACGCCCAGTCCGAGCCGCACGGCGGAAGTCCGCTCGTGGATGAAGACGACGCAGTCTTTGGGAACGTCGAAGATTTCCGCGGTCTTCACGAAGACGTGGCTTCCGGGGGGAAGTTCGAACCTTTCGGCCGTCCCGTTCCCGCGGACGACGGAATCGACGGTCAGGTCGATGAAGAAGTCGTTCACGTTTCCGGGGTTGTAGCCGGATTCGAGTATCGGGCGTTCGCCGCCCTGGAGTTCATTTATCTTTCGATCCGTCAAAATCTGCATGTCTTTTCTCCTGTCATCAAAATATACCAAAGTTCACGAAAGTTCAAGCCTTATTCCTCCGGCGAACCCTCGTAGAAGTCGTCGTAGAAACTTCCGCCCTCGTCCCGTCCCCACTCGCCATGGAAAGCCTCCCCCTCCTCGTCGTATTCGCCGTAGATGGACGCGTCGGGGAACATCTCGACAAGCTTCCTGAATACGGGGGTGGCCGGACTCCACGCGGTGTCGAACTCGAACCTGGCGCAGGAATCTCCGTCCCGCCACACCGAGGCCTCGCAGGCGTTCCATTTCGTGCCCCAGTGATCGACGCGCCACCTGTACCAGTCGAACCGGGGATTCCTCTCGTCAAGGTCGCCGTTCATGTGGTCTCCCGTGAACTGGTATTCCGGACTGAAGATTTCCTGCGGGATAATCCTTTCGAAGTCTATCGGCGATTCCTTCGAGCCTATCCGTTCGAGGATTCTTTCCAGGCTTTCCTTGTCCTTTGTCGCTATCGTCATCGTGTTGCTGCACCAGTTTGGCATGTTCCGTTTCCTTTTTTGAGATTGTGAAATTTTTTGGATGTGTGAAAAAAATGCGCCCCGCCCTTCCGGGATGAAAGAGGGTTAAGCCTTCCGGGCGGGACGCTCCCGTGTCATTTTCCGAGGATGAGGTTCGCCGCCTTTTCCGCACGGGACGCCGCCCAGACGATCGCCGCCGGGTCGTCCGAGAGCTTCCGCTTCCAGTCCTGGATGTAGGCCGTAGCGTTCCTCCGCGTCCTGCCCGTGTCGAGTCCGAGCCGTCCGGTGACGAACGCGGAGCAGATTTCCGCGACGAGTTCCTCCCTCGCGTAGAGTGAATTGCCGAAAGTGTTGCGGATTTTCCGGTCGAGCCTTTCCGGCGCCCCGGTCGAGTGCCCCAGTTCGTGGAAGAGCGTCGCGTAGTAGCTCGAATCGTCCACGAAATGCCCCGCCTTGGGGAGGGTGACGGAATCCGTCGCCGGGCTGTAGCACGCTCGGTCCCCGCCGTGGAAAATCTGGATTCCCTCGCGTTCCATGTATTCGCGGGCCATTCTTTCCGCCGCCTCGTCCGAGCCGTCCACCCTCGTCTCCTTGACGTCTTTCCACCTGTCGGCGTATTTCGGCTCGATTCCCTCGCAGTCGTCGATGTGGAACACCCGGAACTTTTCCAGGTAGGGGACGGTTTTCGGCTCTTCGGGTTCCTTGCCGTCCTCGTCCTTCCTGATTGCGATTTGCCTGTAGAAGAATATCGCGCTGGACTTCGCCCCCTTCTTCACCATCCCGCCTTCCCTTTTCGCCTGGGCGAACGTCAGGTATTCACCGGGGCGGTCGAGCAGCATGCAGTTCAGCAGGCTGTAGCCGTGCCCCGTGGAATGGCTGACGATACCCTCGCCCGTGAGGCACCACGGCTTCTCCCACGGGACGATTCCCTTTTCGAGGTCCGCAACGATGCGGGAGAGGATTTCTTCGTACTGCTTCTTCATTGTCCTGCCTCCCGCCTATGCCGCATTGATTTCGTAGTAGCCTGTTTTTATGACTACCAAGATTCCGTTTCTGTCCCCGGTTCTCTGATAGACGCCCACGATGTCGGAGAGCCTCGCGGACTTTTTCCTGTTCCTCTTCACCCAGCGCCATGCGATATGGTTGCACCGTTCGCCGAGTTTCCTGTCGAAGATTCTGCTCGCGTCGTATCGCTCGTTGCGCTTCCGGCGGATTTTCCCGAACTCTTCCTCTGACCCGACGAACCAGTCCTCGTCCACCTGGTAGAATTTGCGCGATTCCAAAACTTCGCCGTCGTTATTCCAAATATGCGGATTTCCCGCCTTTCCGACGTGCCGATTGGTAACAATTTCTATATAATTTCGACAAAGAGGGTCCATGTTCTTCCTCAGGATGACCCTGATAGCATCACCGTCATTCTGAAGGTCCACCTTGGCGATTTCTCCCTGATGGCCAGCCATGGACTTTGTATGGAATTTCCAGCCGTCCGCAATGAACTTGGCGACCGTTTCCGTGAAGAGCTTTTCAATTTCGACGTATTTCATGTTCAGGCCTCCTCGATCACGAGTTTTCCGTCGAGCTTTCCGTCCGGTCCGAGGGTGTCCGCCGCGGCGAGGAGAAACGAGAGGAATGCGTCGCTTCGGGATTCCGATTTCACCGTCATCCGCAAAGTCTTTCTTTCGTCGGCTACGCCTGACTTGATTCTGAACTGTTTCATATTTTCTACCTCTTTCTTTGTGAAAGTTTTATTACTTTCTTGATACTAATATAGACACAATTCAAATAAAATGCAAGCAAAAAGTGATATTTAGAACAACTTTTTTTATTTTTACGAGCGAATAACGGGTTTTGTGAATTTTTCCCTCAAAAAATGGTCGGAATGATTTGGAAAAGTGCGTATTTTGCGTGAGGGCGCGGGGAAAGCGCAAGGATAAAGGGCTTCCGGGCAGCAGCTGACTCTTAATCAGCGGGTCGTAGGTTCGATCCCTACATCATCCACGAAAGGGGCGTTTTCAAGAAGAAAACGCCCCTTTTCCTTTGGAAGCCCCGGAAATACTGGAACCGCGGGCGAGAAAGGTAAATTCCAAATACAATAGCGGAGGTACTTACAAGATAAACAGCCAAAGTTGCTGTATTACTGGTGAGTTGCATTGCTAAATGAAGCTTTGAATTTTAAAGATGTTGTTGAGCTACCGTAAATACTTCATGCCTGAATATGCCTTGACATTCCATTCCTGATCTACTAGATAACAGAGAGGAAGTCCTGTTTTTTGTGGCGTTTTGAAGCCAGCCAAAAAGACAAAAAGTTCGTCCTGCTTTTTTAGATACTTGATAAAATCGCAACCGTCCCGGATCGCTTCTTTTTCTGCAAGCTTTTGGGCTTCTTCCTTTGTTATCATTATTCCTCCTAGGCAATAAAGTCTAGATGACGGCCCCGTCCGGATAGTCAAGTGGTTCGAAAGCTGTCTTGAACTCTTTTAAGCCTTTTTTCGCAAGGGCCAACAATTTTGATTTCTGAAAACCTTGTTTGAGGATAAGAGTTTTTTCTCCGTCTATATCTAGACAAATGGCGTTTGACGGACTCATATAGAAAATTTTTGCTTTGTATTTTCGCAAAATCATTTCAAGTTCATTCATATTTCACCTCCGGGCTTCCCTTAAAAAGCTCCGCTTTTATGGCAAAAGCGGAGCAGAAACCAAGGCTGCCCGAGCCACGGGAAAACCCGTGAAACTCCGGCAATACCGGGTTAAACCCGGCATATCTTTAATATAGCCATTTTTCCTCCAGACGGATGCGGAAAGCGGAAATGATCCCCTATTTCACCGTGGAATAGCCCGGTTCGCGATTACATGGCCGCGCTTTCCTCGGCCCACTGCTTCGCTAGCGGATGGACGATGTCGGTATCGGCGAACACCCTGTCCTTTGGGACTTCGTCCAGGCTTCCGAAAATCCACTTGCCGACGAGGCTTTCCCACGGGCCTCCGCTTTCGTAGATCGGTTTCGCGCCGGGGAAACCTTCACGGCCGGAGACATAGATTCCGCGGTACAAGCCGAACAGCCATTCCTTGAACCGTTCCGGCACCCTTTTGTCGGACGGGGAATCGTCCGTCCCGGGATAGAAACTTTCCGACTTTTCCATGAATTCCGCCGCGGCTTTTTCGTCGCAGGCATTGAACATCCACCACCATTCTCCGCAGTAGTATTCGCGGAAATGCCGTTCGAAATTGGCCTCGGCTTCCCATAGGCCGTCTAAGGACGTGGCGGAATGCCAGTCCCGGAACGCCATGAACACGTGGCGCTGAACGTCTTCCGGGCATTCCTTCTCGCCGTGGAAGAATCTGTACATCGAATAGTCGGCCATAGTCGCAGGATTCCTAGAAAAACTTTCCTTCTTCCTCGCGTCCTGCATCACTCATGGTAGAGCTTTGCCGTCTGGTATTTGGGAGCGGTCGTGAGGTTTACCCGCAGGCGGCGAAACACATCGACATCAACTTGGGCGAGGATGACGCTCGCATGGACTTCGGCGTGTTTCAGCTCCGGGAGCTTTTCGAGGGCGCGCTTTGCATTTTCATCGGAGAGTGCGCAGACGGAAAGGGCTACGAGGACTTCGTCCGTGTGGAGACGCGGGTTTTTGTGCCCGAGTTGCTTTGTCTTGAGATTCTGGATGGGTTCAATAACGTTTGGCGAAAGCAGCTGCATATCGTCCGGGAGTTTCGCCAAGTGCTTTAGCGCGTTGAGGAGCATCGACGAGCACGCTCCGAGAAGGGATGTGGTCTTGCCGGTGACAATCGCTCCGTCGGAAAGTTCGATGGCGACCGCAGGACCGTTCGTTTCGAGCGCCTTCTTTTCGGCGACGACGGCGACTTTTCTGTCCTCGGGCTTGATATGCGCCTGTTCCATGACAAGCTTCAGCTTATAGACCTGGTCCTTTTCGGCGTGGCCCTTTCGGACCTGGCATAGCGCATTGTAGTAGCGGCGGATGATTTCCGCGTTGGCGGCTTCTTTGACCGCGGCATCGTCGATGATACAGTTTCCCGCCATGTTCACGCCCATGTCCGTCGGGGACTTGTAGGGCGACTTTCCCATGATGCGGTGGAATATGGCGTTCAGGACGGGGAAAATTTCCACGTCGCGGTTGTAATTCACCGTCGTTTTCCCGTAGGCTTCCAGATGGAACGGGTCTATCATGTTCACATCGTTCAGGTCCGCGGTGGCGGCCTCGTAGGCGAGGTTCACCGGATGCTTGAGCGGAATGTTCCAGATGGGGAATGTCTCGAACTTGGCGTAGCCCGCCTTGACGCCGTGCTTGTTTTCATGGTAGAGCTGCGAAAGGCAGACAGCCATCTTTCCGCTGCCGGGACCGGGCGCCGTCACCACGACCAGTTCACGGGATGTTTGCACAAATTCATTCTTGCCGTAGCCGTCATCGCTCACGATGAGCGGAATGTCCGATGGATATCCGGCGATGGGGTAGTGCCTGTAAACTTTCAGTCCCAAGTCTTCGAGCTTTTTCTGGTAGGCAATTGCGCTCGCCTGGTTTTCAAAGCGGGTCAGCACGACACTGCTCACGTAAAGCCCGTAATCGCGGAACGCGTCGATGAGCCGCAAAACGTCCATGTCATAAGTGATGCCGAGGTCGCCGCGGACCTTGTTCTTCTCGATGTCGCCTGCATGAATCGCGATAATGATTTCCGCCTTGTCCTTCAGCTTTTCGAGCATCCGGATCTTGCTGTCGGGAGCGAATCCCGGGAGGACGCGGGACGCGTGGAAGTCGTCGAACAGTTTTCCGCCGAATTCCATGTAGAGCTTTCCGCCGAACTGGGCGATTCGTTCCGCAATCTTTTCGGATTGCATCTTGAGATAGGCGTCGTTGTCAAAACCGATTTTATACATAAGCGAAAACCCTTGATTTGGGCACAAATATAGCTTTTAACGGAAAAATTCTGCCTGCTTGATGGGCCATGTCCATTCATGTGAAGATTAATGCTTTATAAATTTGCGTTGGGAAAGCCGGGATTTTTTTTCGTCTTGGCGTTGAATATCAATGGAATTTTTTCTTTCCCGATCACGCAAGAATTGCCGAAAAACTGGTAGTCAACTACTACTTCGCTCATTCGTACCGCTCGGGGGAGCACGGTGCGGATTGAGTGAAAATTGAATAACCGGCCGAGAAAAAGGCTTGGATATTTGATTTAAGCCGTTTTTAGACTGCTTTTATGGAAAACGGCTCCACATTTAGTTTAGGAAAACTATTTGTTTTAATCTTTTTTATATGGACACGAGTTAAGTTAAATTTACAATCTTTGTCGTCTGTCGTAACTATATTTACAGGATGCTTTCAAAAATCCTACAGATTTTGCTTGCACTCTGCTCTATTGTGTTTTCGCAATCTGTGGAAACGGGCGATGCGTTCAATAAATATATGTCCCCTGATGGTGGTATCAACCCTTTATCGGGAACGGTTAGCTTTAGCGTCCCTCTTGCAACGCTGTCGGCTGGGGGAGTCTCCACCTCGTTTACTTTGAATTATTCGGGCAATGTTTCTCAGAATGTCAAAAATCGTAACGATATAAGTCCAACAGGCTGGGTTGGTTTAGGTTGGTCTATGGGTTTTGCTAAAATCGTTAGCGAAAATAACCATTCGATGAGTCTTTTAGATGATTTTTATTACTTGATTACCGCAGAGGGTGTTCGCTATAAATTGATTTTTGACGGAAATCGATGGTGGATTGAAGGTCTGCCGTATTGGTTGGTCGAAAGGCTCGTGGAAACGAAGAATTTGAATGGCGAAACTTTTGAAATTGTTATTGGATGGGTTTTGACGGATGATTCGGGCAATAAGTACCAATATGGGGATATGTCTTATTGTCTGACCAATGTCTTAGATGCGTCTTGTAGCGCACAAGGTGCGACGGCGTATGAATTAGGTTTTCCTGCATTTGGACACACGGACGAGTCTATCGATGGAAGCGATGTTCCTTATCCTGTTTCATGGAGCCTAGCTAAGATTTATGATTGGAAAAAGGTAGTGTCAAGGTTCTTTCGCAAAAATAGTTTGTTCCAAATCAGATTTTAAGCC
>CAVKGV010000035.1:0-12410 GCA_963656065.1 Alistipes onderdonkii | reverse complement strand
TCTTTAAGCGAAGGGTTTGGTTATCCAATTTTAGAAGCCTTAGCGGTGGAAACACCTGTTGTTGCATCTAATGCAACATCAATTCCTGAAATTGGTGGAGATGCCGCTTTATATTTTAATCCTAAAGATCCGATAGATGCTGAGAGACAAATAAAAAAAATATTAGATCCCAATGTATACGATTTATTGAGATTGAACGCCATATCTCAATATAAAAAAGTATTCAACCGTCAACAAGTTGATTTGCAAGGTGCTGTGAATTTTATTATCAAAAGTTAAAATGTTTTATTTTGTTTTATATGTTTTTTCGTCTTCGCTTTGCGAATTTGGAATTCGGTGTAAACAACACTTTTTTAAGGTGTTTTGTTGTGCTGTTGCTGTTCTTGTCCCTGCATTTTTTGCTGGAATGCGAGATTATTCGATAGGTGTTGATCGATCCGTATATGGAGATTCTTTGTTTTTGGATGTGGCTAAATCCCAAGATTTTCTTCATTTAGAAACTCGATGGGAAAATTGGATTGAAAAGGGGTATATTTATTTTAATTTTGTTGTTGCTCAAATATTTAAAAATGTTGAATTTTTCTATTTTTGCTTGGCTGCAATAATCTGTTCTTTGGTTTTAATTGCTTTGATTTATTCTGGTTATCGAAAATATGTTGGCCTTGGCTATGCAGCTTTTTTATTTTTATTTTTTCAACCATCTTTTAATATGATGCGACAATCTTTAGCCGCTGCGATTATTTTAGTTGCAATTTCATTTTTGTTTAAAGAAAAGATATTTTTTTTCTTTTTGACTTGCTTGTTGGCTTATTCAATGCACCATTCAGCGATAATAGCAATATTCTTTTTTGTTTTGTACTATTTGATGAAAAAAGAAACTAAACCAAAGATGCTTCTTATCTATAGTCTAGCCATCTTTGTTTGTATGTGTGGTGCAAACGTATTGATTGATAGTTTTTTTCCTTTCTTTAATATGGATGCTAGGCGCTACACTGTTTATTTTGAGACTTCTCAAGCTTCTATGCAGAGTTTTAATATCTCTGGTTTTTGTTTGGCTTTATTGATTGCTCTTGTTGCCTTTAATAATTGGAAAGGTGTTTTCCTTCAATATGAACAAAAAAAATCTCTTATGGTATTGACTTTGGCTGGTGTTTTATTTTCTCAAATAGGTTTTTTTGGGGGGGAATATGTTTCGCGAATAGTTGTTTATTTTAATTGGAGCTTGATTTTATTGTTTCCTGCACTTGTTTCCGTGTCGAAAAGAAAAATAATAACGGTAAGTTTATTGTTTGTGTATTTTGTTTCTTTCTGGTTTTACTATTTTGTTATAAAAGGATTTAACCAAACCTATCCTTATACATCACAAATTTTGGGAATTCTGTGAATATGAATGGAGATGAGAAAATTTCAATTGTTGTGCCTGTGTTTAATGCTTCCAGATTTCTTGAAGAGTGTGTTGTAAGTCTAGAATTGCAAAACTATTCTAATTTTGAAGTGATTTTAGTAAATGATGGTTCGAAAGACGATAGTTTGGAAATTTGTCAAAGGCTTGCTTCTTTATATTCTAATATTGTTATCTTAGATCAAAAAAACCAAGGGGCTTCAATTGCGCGAAAAAATGGAGCGCTTAAAGCGTTGGGATCGTGGGTTGTTTTTGTTGATTCAGATGACACAATAAGTCCTGATTTATTAACGTCTTTGTATTCTTATTCAACTAATGTTGATGTTGTTTTTGCTCCGCTATATTCAAAACATTTACTGAATCAGAATAAAGATTATAATAACAAAGAGTATTTATCTTTATTGATTCGGCGGAGAATTTGTCTGGGGCCGGTTTGCAAATTAATAAAAAAAGAACTATTGTCATCTAACATTTTTGATGTTCCTGCTAATTTACTTAAAGGAGAGGATTGGATTATGAATGTCAGAATTGCTCAAAAAATCAAAGTTGCTAGAGAATGTCCTCGACTAATGTATAATTATAGACAGCATGAAAAATCATTAGTTCATTTGAATAAATCTACTATATCTTCAACAGCTCTTGAAATAAACTTGGTTTTGAATTCTCTTTCAGCAAATCAGCAAAGAACTATGTGGAGAGATATTTTGAAAATGAAGTTTTTTATGTGGAGATATTTCATTGTTTCGAATCTAGCTTTGCGGACACGGATAAAAAAAATGCTAAAAAGGAGAGAAACTAAATGAAAAATAAAATATACTATGGAGAATATTCGCTCAAAAATTGTGCGGAAATAGGTGAATTGTCTTATCTTTACGGAGGTTATCGTATTGTTTTATATCTCAGAAGAGTTTGATGCTTCTTTTCCCCTAAAAATTGCATTGGATACAACATACTGAAAGAATAGCTAAGGAAATTTAGAATTATGCGTTATTCTGTAAATTTTCACTATGGGGCAAATTATGGAGCTTATTTGGAAGCGCTCGCGCTTTGCAAAAAGTTTAACACAACTGTAATAGATTTTTTCCCTGGTTTTGAATATTTCGTTCGATTGCGCGGGAAAAAAAAATTGCCATTTTTTTGGCGATTTATCGCAATTATCCGCGGAATAAAATACAGACTTAGGGTTCCGTTTCGATTTAAAAAATTTCCTGAATTCAATCGATTTGCTAAAACTAAACGCTTTACTTCATGTAGGAAAATTCATTTAATTGATTTTTCTTTTGCTTCCGCTTTTATTGCCGGTTCTGATCAAATCTGGAATCCTGGCTTTATCTCTCAGCAGGAACAGATTTATTTTCTCGGATTTGGTCCAGAAAATATCAAGCGTATCTCCTATGCCGCTTCCCTCGGCATGAAAGAATGGCCCAAACCTTTCGAGCAAAAGGTCCTTCCTATGCTTAAGCGGTTTGACGCCATCAGCGTCCGAGAAGAAAGTGCTGTTTCTTACTTGACATCGCTTGGATTGAAGAATGTCGTTTGCGTTTGCGACCCGACGATTTTGCACAAGGGGGATTTCTATCGAAAGGAATTTCCTTATGAAAACATCGAAGAAGAATTTTCGTTTGTCTATCGCATCCGCGAAGTCATTCCCGATGCTGTACAAAGTATCCTTCTGCCGCAAAATAGGGAAATTTGGCTTTCGAAGCCTTGGCGGTGGCGGCTTCCGTCCGTTACCCAGTGGCTCCAGAATATCGACAATGCGAAATTTATCGTGACGGATTCTTTCCATTGCGCCGTGTTCTGCATTCTTTTCCACAAGCCATTCCTGGTGATTCCCAATCGTTCGACCGGCAAGGGGATGAACGAACGCTTTGCGACATTGCTCGGGAAGACTGGGTTGGAATATCGCACTCTGACTTGCGAGGAATCCAGCGAAGAGGTCTTGCAAAAATTGAACGCTCCGGTCGATTGGGAAAAGGTCGATGCGATTCTCGAAGATTGGCGGACCTATTCGGCAAACTGGCTGAGGAACGCGCTGGGGGAATCAAAAAAGAACCTTAGTTGATTTTTTCTATTTTATACGAACTATGCACATTTCTAAACTGGTTCTCCATAATTATAAAGTTTTTTACGGAAAGAATGAAATCCCGTTTAATTCCCAATTAACGGTGCTTGCCGGTAAAAATGGTGTCGGCAAATCTACAATTTTAGGGGCGCTCTCTAAATTGTTGTCGTGGCCTTCTCGAAGATTGTGCAATATTAAGGCGAATGGGATTAGCTTGAACAGGAAATCCGACGTGTCTTATGGAGAAAATGGCGCAAGTTTATTCGTGTCGCTTGAAGACGAAAATAGGGAATATGCTTGGAGTTTGATCGCCGATAAAAAACAAACGGAACGTTCAGATCTTGGCATGGTCAACGAGTGGGTGACTTTCGTAAAGAACTCGTTGGATGAAAATCCTGATGGAACATCTGTTCCTCTGTTTGTGTACTATCCGGTTGATCGGGCGATTATCGATATACCTTTGCGAATTCGATCGACACACAGTTTTCAAAGACTCAACGCTCTTGATGATAACTTGCAAAGTCAATCCCGTTTTCGGATCTTCTTTGAATGGTTCCGGAATCAGGAAGATATCGAAAATGAATACCGGAAAGAAAATCCCGGGTATAGGGACAAGTCTCTAGAGTCTATTCGAAGGGCTCTTGCCGGCTTTTTGCCGGGCTACGAAAACTTGACCGTTCGACGGTTGCCTCTTCGGATGGAAATGGATAAAGATGGAAAGACTGTTCGTATGGATGATCTTTCTGACGGGGAAAAGTGTTTAATTGCGCTTGTTGGCGATTTGGCGCGAAGGCTCTCGATGGCGAGTGGGAATCTGGGAAATCCGCTAGAAGGGCGAGGCATCGTCTTGATAGACGAAATCGATTTGCACTTGCATCCGGCTTGGCAGCGTGATGTCGTTTCTCATTTTACAAAAACTTTTTCGAATTGCCAGTTTATCTTGACGACGCATTCCCCGCAAATTTTGGGAGATGTTCCGGCTGAAAACATTCTGTTGCTAGAACAGGAAGAAAACGGGAATATTGGATGGCGCATTCCGCAGCGGAGTCTCGGACTTTCCTCTAGTGAAGTTGTTGACGAGATGATGTGTGGAAAAAACGGTTCGGTGCTGAGCCAGAACGAATACGTTCGAGGCGAATTGCAGAAAATTTATCAGCTGATTGATTCTGAAAATTATGTGGAAGCGCAAGAAAAAATCGAAAGTCTCCAAAACGAGGTCTCTGAAATTCCTTCGGTCATCGAGGCCCGTACGTATCTTGAAAGCGTGAGGTGATGGAGATGCTTCAGATAAAAAAACAAAAGGAACCGGTTAAGCTTGTTCGGTTTCGGGCTACTCCCAATGCTCGCTATGACGGGATGGACGTTGGTTGCAAGTCTGCTTTGAAAAAAGCACTCCTTCGGGAACAGGGCTTTGTTTGTGCTTATTGCATGAGTCGGATTGGAGAAGAAAACTGCACTGTTGAACATTGGATGCCTCAAAGCTTGGATCCTAAATTGGACTTGGACTTTGGAAATATGTTGGCTGTTTGTCGCCGTGAAAATGTCGCAAAATCCGAGCAGACTTGTGATGTCGCCAAAAATGGATATCGGTTAAAATTTAACCCTGCCCAGGATGGCGACAGATTGCAGATCTTTTATAATTTTCATAGTGGCGAAATTCATTCGAAGGATAAAGACTTCGATGGACAGTTGTCCAGTATCCTTAACCTGAATATTGCATTTTTGAAAAATAATCGGCTTGCTGTTCTTAATGGTGTTCGTAGGGGATTAAAAAAAGTTCCTGAATCTAGATTAGTGGAAAAATACCGAGCAGATATTTCTGTGAATCGGGAATTTAAAGAGTATTGCGGCATTGCATATTCCTATCTTTCCAAAAGAAAAAGGTAAGAGAAATGTCTAGACTATTCAAATTTTTATCCGATGCGATTTCCCGTCCGGTTTTGGAATGCCCGGCAACTTTTGTCTTCTTGACGGTATTGGTGTGGGCCCCTTCCTGGACGCGCGAAATTTCCGTGGCAAGTCTTTTCTATGTCTTCTGCAATCTGCTCTTTAGTTCGGCGGCGGTCTTCCTGATTTGCTTGGTTGCGCATCTTTTGGGCCGTGTCGGGCGTCCGTTTAAACTTGCCTGGTTGGGAATTTCGCATGTTCTGGTTTATGGCGTTTTCTTTTTCGAGTGTTTCCTCATGTTCTTCTTTGGTTGTCACACCAATGCGAATGTCTTTCAGCTGATCGAAGAGACGAATCCGCAGGAGACTTCCGAATTTTTTACAGTCTATGTGTTGAACGGCAAGTTCTTCGCTTTGTGCGCGGTAATGATCTTGTTTGCCGTTGTGGAATTTTTCGCAAAGAAGATAGTCGCTTCGCTCCTGTCGCTTCGCTCCTGTCGCTTCGCTCTAAGTGTCTATCTTCTATTAGCCTTGTGCGTTTTGCTGAACAACGCCAGATACTATTCGCTAGAATTTCGGGAAGACTGGAATCGTGCGAACAATTCGGCAGCGATGCAGTCGCCGCTGTTCTTCGTCTTTGAAGCGGTTTCGCAATTTTTGCAGGAACGGAATGACTTTGGACTTTGCGTACAGACCAATGCAAATGTCGAGGCGTTTTCGCGGGATTCCGTTTCGAAGACGGTTGTCGTCATTATCGGGGAATCTTTCAATCGGCATCATTCGAGCTTGTACGGCTACCCGCTGGAGACGAATCCGAGACTTTCCCGTTTACCGGGACTTTCGGTCTTTGACAACGTCATTTCGCCTATCAATGCGACATCTTCTGCGTTCAGGCTTTTCCTTTCCTTGTCGAGCATGGACGATTCGCGCGAATGGAGCGAAGCGCCGCTGTTCCCGGCAATATTCAAGTCGGCCGGTTACAATGTCGTCTTTTACAGCAACCAGTTCGTGCCGGCAGTTGGGATGAGTACCTATGATGCGTCTTGCGGATTTTTTAACCATCCCGAGCTTGCGCCTAAACTGTTCTCCCACAGAAATTCGCAAAAGTTCCAATACGACGGGGAACTTCTCGATGATTACATGTCAAAGCGAGACTCTTTGGAATCGGATTTTCAGAATTTGGTTATCATTCATCTATACGGGCAGCATGTGAATCCTGCGATGCGTTTTCCGCCTGAACGCGCCAAGTTTAATGAAAACGATTACGGATATCGCAAAGAGTTGACTCAAGAACAAAAGCGCTATGTCGCTTCTTACGACAATGCGACGGTTTACAACGATTCCATTGTTGATTCGATTATCCAAATGTATCGCGACCGGATTGCTGCGGTTGTGTACTTTGCGGACCACGGCGATGAAGCGTACGATTTCAGAAATCACGTCGGTCGTTCCCGCGGGCTCCATCTTTTGGGGGCGCAGGGACTTCAAGCCCAGTTGGATGTTCCCTTTATGATTTGGCTTTCCGATTCCTGGAAAGAAAACTATCCTGACGACGAATCGCGAATCCGGAGACATTTGCACGATCCGTTTGTGACGGACGATTTGCCGCACATGCTTTTGGAACTTGCCCGGGTAAATCACGCCGACTATAATCCGAAAAAGAGCCTGATTTCCGATGATTTTGACGTTTCGCGGAAGCGGATTATCCGTCCGCTCGCGTCGGAGCCCGTCGATTATGATTCGGTGTGCGTGCAGGGATCGGGGGATTCGCAAGTGTTCCTTGAGTAGGTCTTTTTTTTTGCCTTCGTGGCGCTTGTTGCTTTCTGGCTGGGGCAGGATGACAAGCTTTTAATTTTTTATAATTATGGCATGAGTATTTTTAAAATTGATCGGGTTGCTGTAAGAAATTTCAAGTCCTTGGCGGATTTTGAATTGCGGGATATCCCGATGTTTTCATGCTTGATAGGAATCAATGGTTCTGGCAAGACAACATTTCTACAGCTCATTGATTTTATAAAGTCGTTAATGACCGGAAATGTCGGACAATGGGTAAGCGATCAAGGGTTGAGTAATGTGACGGAATTGCTGACTATTGGCGGTGAACGAAAGTACTCGATTGATTTGGAACTTGATACTACTTTAGGCGAGAAACAAGCGTATTGGCGGGCGAAATTTAACACGCGGGAAATGCGCTGTACTTCGGAAATGCTTAAAGAGGGAAGTGTAGAGTATCGCTTTGAATCCGGGAAATTGAACATTTCTGAGCCCGGAAAGAAATTGCAAACGATCGATTATGGCCCTGGTGAAGCGATGGGGGACACTGACCTGATTGATTTATCTTCTAAATTGGCTTCTTTAGGTAAAAATGATGCTTGATTGTGGAGCCATTTACTTTAAGGATATGGATTTTTCTTCAAATGAAAATAGGGATAAATACTACGAAGCCTTGATTTCCGCAATGCATTCAGGCTTTGACAATGCTGATTTTCGAAAAGATGTTCCGATGGTTCCAAAGACCCGAAGCGAATCGTGGATGCTCTGTATCGTCGATAAGAATGCGGCTCGCAAGTCTTATTACGAAAATTTACCGGGGTCGGACAACAGTCCAAATTCAGGGAAAAAAGTTTTAGCCGATGCGCTTGGCTGTTCGGAAAAAGAGAATTATACAAAGCTTTCCGGTAAAATTGAAAACTATGATTGGGACATCCTTTCCGCTCCGAGTTTTGTCTTTTTCAAGAACAGGCTTCATGTCATTGCGGCTTCGATTCTTCACGAGCCTTTTCCTGAAAATTTGAATTTAGATAATACGAAATCCCATGCCTTCCCAGCTTAAACTCGGCGCGCTTCTTTCCTATGTCGTTCTCGGCCTGAACAATCTGGTCGGGTTGCTCTATACGCCTTATCTGCTTCGGATGCTCGGTAAGTCGGAATATGGGATGTATTCGATTGTCGCGTCGGTCGTCGCCTATTTGACGATTCTCGACTTGGGCTTTGGAAATGCGATTGTCCGCTATACGGCGAAATACCGGGCGGAAGGGAAGACCGAAGAACAGAGCAAGATGTTCGGGATGTTTTTCCTTTTGTATTGCGGAATCAGCCTGGTGGCGGTCGCGTTGGGCTTTGTGCTGGCGTTCAATACGGACCTGATTTTCGACGGGGCGATGACGGCGGGGGAGCTTTCGCGCGTGCGGGTGATGCTCTTTTTGATGGTGCTGAATCTTGCCGTCACTTTTCCGTTCAGCTTGTTTGGTTCCATCATCACGGCGTACGAACGTTTTGTCTTCCAGAAGGTCGTGGCGATTGTTCGGATTGTTCTAAATACGGGTACGATGATCGTGCTTTTGCAATTCGGCTACAAGGCTGTCGCGCTGGTCGTGGTGACGACCGTATTTAATTTGTGTACACTCGCTTCCAATTTTTTCTATTGCAAAAAGTTCTTGAATATCAAGATGACTTTCGGAAAAATCGATTGGAGCTTCTTGAAGGAAGTGGCGATTTATTCGTTCTGGATTTTCCTGAATGCGATTATGGATAGAATCTATTGGAGTACGGGGCAGTTTGTTCTGGGCGCCTTTGTCGGGACGGCTGCCGTGGCGGTTTTTGCCGTGGCGATTCAGTTGGAGCATATGTATATGTCTTTTTCGACGGCGATTAGCGGGGTGTTTTTGCCGAAGGTCACGGCAATGGTTTCCAAGTCTTCGAACGAAAAGGCGGTGAGCGATCTTTTTATCCGGACGGGTCGCGTCCAGTATTGCGTTTTGGCGCTGGTGCTTTCGGGATTCTTTTTGTTTGGACGGCAATTCATTGAACTTTGGGCTGGGCCTGGCTACCGCGATGCGTATGGAATCGCTTTGCTCTTCTTTGTTCCGCTGACCGTGCCGCTGATCCAGAATTTGGGGATTACGATTCTCCAGGCTAGGAACCAGATGAAGTTCCGCTCGCTGCTCTATCTGGGAATTTCGCTTGTCTCGCTCGCCTTGCAAATTCCGCTGGCCAAATATTACGGCGGTTTTGGCTGTGCCTGTGCGATTGCCGGAGCCTTGATCCTCGGACAGATTATCGTGATGAACGTGTATTACCAGGTGAAGCAGAAGATTGATATCGTCGCTTTCTGGAAGGAAATTTTCAAGATGAGCGTCGTGCCGGTCCTGTTGGTTATCGTTTCGTTTCTTGCGTTGCGAAAAATTTCGCTGGATTCACCGCTTCTCTTGTGCGTTGGAATCGCTGCGTATTTGCTTGTCTATCTGCCCCTGTTCTATTTTGGTTCGATGAACGCTTACGAAAGGGATTTGGTGACAAAGCCTATTCGGAAAATTTTTGGAAAAAAATCTTGACCTTACGAAAAAATATATCTATATTAAACTTGAACTGGTCGTAAGATCGTGGTTCACCCTAATCGGCGGGCAGACTGTCCCGCCATTTTTTTGTGGAGATGGAAAATTTGAAAAAATCATTGAGCATTTTTGTCGATGAAAGCGGGGATTTTGGGAGCTATAGTTCATATCGTCGCTATTATTAATTATATTGTCTCAATTTATCCATGTGTAATCTAAAAACATTCGGAACTATGTTTCAAAATTGTATTGACGAGGTAAAATGCCGAAAAGGATTTCATATTTCGACGCACTTCGTGGCTTAGCCATTGTAATGGTTGTAGCTATTCACAGCTTTGGTAATTGTTACTCTTATTCGAATGTTTATTGTTTAGTACTGATTATTAGGAATATTTTTAATGTTGCAGTCCCGATATTCTTGGTAATATCAGGATTCTTTTTAGCTGATAAAATAATGGTAGATTGGAAAGGGTATGCACTTTTTCTAAAACACCAAGTCTCTCGTGTGTACATTCCCGTTTTGTTCTGCTCGATTCCTTTTTTGTATAGAGAATTGAATGCCGGGACTTCTGCTGTACCTTTTGTGAAATTTTTTTCATGTAGTTATTCGGTTTACTATTTCGTTGCCGTTATCATCCAGTGTTATTTGCTTCTCCCTTTGATAAAAAAGAATTTGAGATCTTTCATTGTTTTGTTCTTTTTTTCAGGGGCGTTTTGGCTTTTGTTTTATTCTTATTTTTTAACCCTGCATAAAGGGATAACGTTGCCATTAATTATATATGCGGGTCATATTTTTATGTGGGGATTCTTTTTTTGTTTGGGAATCCTTTTCCAGAAAAAAGGTCTTCCTCAAGTGCAATTTAAACTGTTGATCCCGGCGTTGATTTTTTGCTTGGTTTGTTCTCTCTTTGAGTCGAATTATATTATGACGAATACTCACTCAATGACCGGAATTGGACAAAAGTTTTCTGCTTTTATTGTGAACATTCTTTTGATATTTTTTTCTTTCATAAGAAAGCCTTGTTGCTGGTTTCATGCAAAGAAAACTCATCAGCATATAGGATGTTTACAGAATTGGGAAAGTACTCCTTTGGAATATATCTAGTTCATTTATTTGTTTTAGCTAAAGTAACGCCTTTTATGGAAGAAATTCAATTCGCTTCAATTAGATGGATTCTTTGTACAGTTCTGACTCTTGTCGGATCTTATTTTTTATTATTCATTTGTAGAATGCTTTCATCCAAATTCACTCATCTTCTTTTGGGGGTGTAAAATGACCATCCCCGTCCCGAACTGTTCCTCCTGCGCAGCCTGCGCGAATGTCTGCCCTCGCGGCGCGATTGCGATGACGCTTGACGAAAAGGGCTTTTATCGTCCACGCGTCGATTCCGAAAAATGTGTCGAATGTGGAGCCTGCGAGCGTGCATGTCCCTGGACAAAAAATGTCACGAATCCGAACGGCGCCTTTGAATCACCGAAGACTTTTGCCGCCTATGCGACCGATGAAACGATTCGGCTGGCCTCGTCGAGCGGGGGAATCTTTTCGGTGCTTGCGGAAAAGGTTCTGGATGACGGCGGTGCCGTCGTCGGGGTGGCGCAGCTGGGCAAGGCGCATTTCGGGCATATCGTCGTTGAAAACAAGGCGGACTTGGGAAAGCTTCGCGGTTCCAAATATGTGCAGGCGGATGCCGGATTCATCTATCGGGATGTTCGCTCGCTTTTGCGTGCCGGGCGCAAGGTGCTCTTTTCGGGGACGCCGTGCCAGGTGGCGGCTCTCTACTCGGTGCTGGGAAGTAAAAGTTTTGAAAACTTGACGACGGTGGATATCATCTGCCACGGTTCGCCGAGCGTCAAGGTCTTTGAAAAGTATATACGGGAAACGGAAACGTGCGTTTCTGCCTCTATTTTGTCCAGCCGTTTTCGCGATAAGCGGAACGGCTGGAGACTGTTTTCAATGGCGCATTGCGCCATTGAATACAGTCATGGAGACTGTTTTCAAATTTTTAAAACGCTTCGCGAAGATAAATTCATGCGCGTGTTTTTGCATAACCTCTGCCTGAACGATTCCTGTGCGGACTGCCGTTATGGAAAGCTCCCTCGCATCGCCGATATCACGCTCGGCGATTACTGGAACATCGCTTCGGTTCACCCGGAGATGGATGACGACAAGGGAACTTCTGTCGTATTGCTGAATACGGAACGTGGCGAAAAGCTTTTCGGTGAAATCTCCCTGCAGGTTCGGTCTTGCGGATCGAAACTGGAAATGGCGATCGCGGGAAATCCGTGCCTCGTCCGTTCGAGCAAGCCGCACCCGAAAAGGGCGGAATTTTTTGCCGAGCTGGATTCCAAATCGTTAGACGAACTCATCCGAAAGTTTTGCCCCTACCCGGGACCGCTGAAAAAAGTTTACTATAAAGTGCGCCGTATTTTGGGGGCGGTGAAGAGAAGGCTTTTGCGTCGCCGGTGACGGATCATTTGTCGGGCCTGTCGGATGCCTATTTTAAAATCGATTTGAGCTTTTTCCCTAGGGTTAGTTCTTTCGTATTTTGAATTTTTTTTTGCGTTAGGCATTTTTTCCCCTTTGGAAGCATTCCTGTCCTTTGGTGATGATCTTGTTTGCTGCGGAAACACAGTCATTTGCGAATTTGGCTAATTTTGCGCAATGCCTAATATATAAAATTTCTACATTGGCTTTTGGAATTTTCAAAAGGTAATACGATGGA
>CAVKGV010000034.1:0-12849 GCA_963656065.1 Alistipes onderdonkii | reverse complement strand
GACAGGTCGCTTGGCGACAAAAGCCTAGACGTGCGAACGTTTAATTCCCGCTTCCTGCGAACTTAAACGTTTGCTTTGTGGCCAAAAACTCGCAAAATTTTTTTGAAAGCCTCCCTATTTTTTATCATTATAAACAAGATTCAAACAAAGGCTCTCTTTTCACGAGGAATCGCCATGAAAAAGCAAGTCATCGTTTCCCTGTCGGCTGTTGCTGTCGGAATCATTCTTTCCGCCTGCGGCGACGATGTCACGAAAGTCATGAACGAAGTCTCCGGCTTGGAAGTCGTTGCCTCTGCAGACTCGCTCGGCAAGTGTGACGCGGCGGCTCTTGGCAAGACGGTTTTCGCGTCGGACGAAAATGCAGCCTATATCTGTGCGGATTCGGGCTGGGTCCCGCTGTCCGGCAAATCCGAAAGAGCGGAATGCTCTGCGGAGAAGCTTTCCGACGGTTCGGGCTATAAGATTGTTTGCAATGGAGACTCGGTCAGCGTTGTCAAGAACGGTTCGGACGGCAAGAACGGCGAAGGCTGCTCGCTTGCGGACAACGGCAACGGAACCGTTTCGCAGGTTTGCGGCGCGGATACGGTTACTTTGTACAAGGCGTTTTGCGGAGAAAACGTTTACGATCCGGAAAAATCCTTCTGCTTCGGGGACTCTCTCTATTCTTGCGGCGGAAAGGCTTACGATCCGTCAAAGCAGTTCTGTGCGGAAAACTCCGCCTATGACTTCTGCGGTGCAAATACTTATGACCCTTCAACGACATTTTGCGATTCTCGGGATACGACACTCTATCGCTACGTTGTAATCGGTGAACAGGCGTGGATGGCGGAAAACCTGGACTATGCCTACCCGAATTCCGAAAACCAGGATTCGACCAGTTTCTGCATTGACGGGGATCCGGAAAAATGTGAAATCTATGGTCGCTTTTACACGTGGTCCGCGGCGATGGATTCCGTGGCGATATTTAGCGATGGCGGAAAAGGCTGCGGCTATGGAACAACGTGCTCCGCAACAGGAAATGTCCGCGGCGTGTGTCCCGAGGGATGGCACCTGCCCGACACGACGGAGTGGCGTGTTTTGAATGATTTTGTCGCTGTAAAAATCGGCAGTGCGGATTCCGTCGGCTATGCGCTGAAATCCGCAAACGGCTGGGAGGCTGTCCTAGATATCCCGGGCGATGGTTCGGATGCATTTGGCTTTAATGCGCTTCCGGCGGGAGACCTTTTTGCCGACGGGACGTCGGACGCTTTTCTCAAAAGTGCGGGTTTCTGGAGTTCTGCGTGGAAAAATGCGGATAACGCCTTCATCCGTTACCTGTTCAGCGGCAGTGCGAATTTGGAGACGAATAACAACCGCAAAGATCGCGCGATGTCGGTTCGCTGTGTCAGGGACAATTAAAAACATTTTCCTCGGGCAGAAAGCACCTTTTTCTCGGGACAAATATCGTTTTACTTAAAAGGAAAGTATATTTGTAAGAGAATTTTTGGATAAGGAGAAATAATGAAAAAGTTTGCCTTGACTGTGTCGGCGTTGGCTCTTGCCGCATTGGCTTTTGCCGGCGAAAATTTTGGCGGAATCGGCGTCACCATCTATGCGACGTCGAACGGGGTCCGCGTCGTCGATGTCATCCCGGGGTCACCCGCGGCTTTGGCCGGGCTTGAAACCGATGACAGGATTCTCGCTGTCGATGGCAGGTCGCTTGCGGGGAACTCCCTCGACATGTCCAAGGACATCCTCCGCGGAACGGTCGGAAAACCGTTGGAACTTTCCGTCCTTCGCGAAAAGGACACGCTTTCCGTTACCCTTCGCCGTGCGAGAATCCTTGTGAACGAAATTGCCGAAAACGATGTGAAGGATTGGTATGGCGATAAGCAGGATTCCTATTCGCCGGCTGAAATCGCAGAAGTTGCGCGCAAATCGCTTGCAAACGATTATACGCTTCTTTCCGTAATGAAGGACGGTCGCGTGATTCCCGATTCGATGAACGTCTCCGTAGCGGAGCTTTCTTCTGTGTCGGTGGAAAATTCGAATGTGGAAAACAAGCCGGTGGTGAAGTCCCGGGCGGTTCGTGCTGCCGGCTCCTTGGAGCAGATGGACCGCGAACAGGTAACGGTGAACCTTCGTGCGGAAGGCCCGACAGAGATTCGTATCGTGAGCGCGAACGGAGAAGTTGTCGCGCGTCTTTTCCGAAAAGATGCGAAGGCCGGTTCGCAGACGTTTGACTGGAACGGCAAGGGGACCGCTTCGGGCCGCTATATCGTTCACATCGACCAGAACGATGCCGCTTCCGCCGTTTCGGTTGAACTTCGCTAACGGCTTTTCTGTTTGGTCCCGCAAAGGCTTCTGTAAAGGCAGGAGCCTTTCCTTTTCTATTTTTGGCGAGTGATGTTTTTTTCGAAAATGCCGAAAATTTTCGGGTGCCTGTTCGCATGGGTACTCTTTTTGGCTTCGCTCGCTTTTTCGGAGGAACTCACCCGGATAGAGCTTCCGGATCGTCCCGAAATACCCGATTCCACTTCGGCGGATTCGTCGTCGGATTGGTTCGGCGGGCCGAGAGATTCGACGCTTGCGGATACGGTCGAATACCATGCCGTGGATTTGCAATACGACGTGAACGCTTCGACTTTCAACCTGAACGACAAGGCCCAGCTCAAATACCGGACGGTGACGCTCGACGCGGATACGATTCTTTTCAACCAGAAGGATCAGGTCTTGCAGGCGAGCGGCGATCCTGTTTTGCGCGAAACGCGAAATTCGTCCCTGGCCGGTTACCGGATGAAGTACAACATGAAATCCCGGGTGGGCGAAGTCTATTACGCGACGACTTTTCAGGACAATAACCAGCTGAACGGAATGGAAGTGCGGAGGCTTCCCGATACGCGGCTTCTGATAGCGCGAGGCGATTTCAGCACATGCGACGATACGACGCACCAGCATTACTATTTCTACGGAAGGCGGATGGTCGTGAAGCCGAAGGAAAGCGTGACGGCGCGGCCCGTGGTCTTGAACATCGCGGATGTTCCGGTCGCCGTCTTGCCGATGATTGTCGCGCCTCTCAAGAGCGGGCGCCGTTCGGGGCTTTTGACGCCGAAATTCGGCGGCGATCAGGTGCAGGGTTTCTACATCAAGAATGTCGGATTTTACTATGCGCCGAACGATTACTGGGATGCGACGACTTCGGGGGATATTGTCGAAGGCTCGTCGGCGAGCTTTGAAAAGACGACGCTTTCCGAAACGATTCGCTACAAGTGGCGGTATCGCCTCGATGGAAACATCACTTACACGAGCTATCTGGAACAGTTCGATTTTGCGAACAGCGGTTACGATATTTCGTTCAACCACAACCAGAACCTGACTCCCGACGGCAAGCACACCCTCTCCGGTTCGGGATCCTTCGTTTCGAGCCAGAGAGTCAGACAGGATAACGGTCTCACGTCGGAAACCATCCTGAACCAGCAGGCGAATGCCCAGATGACCTATTCGGGAAAGTTCGGTACGAACAAGAGCCTCACCCTGAAGGCGTCTCAGCAGTATAACCTGGTGACGGGCAACAAGGAACGCCAGATTCCCGATATCCAGTTCCGCATGAGCGGGCAGCTTTTTGATTTTGAACGCGACGAGGACGAGGTGCGCGAGGAATCCTTTCTCGACAAGTTCAACTATTCCTTTACGAACCGTTTTAATTTATACGAAAAGGTCGCTCCGGATACCGTGCGGGATATCGATACGGTCGCCTGGTATGCGGGTTATCTCGGGACCTATTCCCTGGACTATTCGGGCTCGCTTTTCAACGTCATCAATTTGACGCCGAGAGCGACTTTCACGGGGATGTGGAGCGGAAACCGCTGGATAAATCCGAACGATTCCGCCAAGTATCGCAAGCAGCGCAACGGCTTCAACCCGGAAAAGGACGAATACGGCGAGTTCTTTTATAACCACAATTACAGCCTGACGGCGGACACGAAGCTCTACGGAATCTGGATGCCGGAAATTGGTCGCTTTACGGGGATTCGTCACGTGCTTTCGCCGAGCATTTCCTATACCTACGCGCCGAAGATGGACACGAACAGGTATTTTGTAAAGCATCCGCTCCTGGGCCAGACGCCTTACCAGACGGAACAAAAAGCGATCGGGCTTTCCCTTTCGAACGATTTCGACATCAAGTATCTGAAAACGGTCGGTCGGACGCGAAAGTCCGAGGACGGCACGGATTCGACGACTTCTGAGGATACCTACGGGACGCGCCGGCTGGTGACGACATCCCATTCGACGTCCTACAATTTTGCGGCGGATTCGCTCCAGTGGTCGGATATCAGCTCGTCCTTCGGGTTCCAGGTCTTGCCCAACTACCTCTTTACCATCCGAACGCGGCATAGCTTCTACCACAAGTTCGAAGAAGACCCGAACAAGGTCCGGATACCGGAACTCACTTATTGGGGTTACGATCTGTCGAAAACGTTCAACTGGTCGGGAAGCTTCAATTCCGGGCTTCCGTCCCAGATGGGAAAATACCAGAAGGATTCCTGGTCGGCAAGCCTCGATTACCGCTATTCCTTTTCGAGTACGCGGGTCGGGCGAAAGGTTTTCCGGGACAACGTTTCCCATTCGACGGGAATTTCCGCTTCGCTCCATCCGACCGAGAACTGGTCGATGACCTATACGACCCGCTACAGCTATACCGAGGGCCGCTTTGCGTCGCACCAGTTTACGTTCGACCGGACTTTGCACTGTTGGAAAATCGATTTCACGTGGACGCCGACAGGACCTGCCGCGGGCTGGAGCTTTTCCGTCTATGTCAAGGATCTGCCGGACATTCGCCTGAACGCGGCGAGTACGGATGACTGATATTTTCTCCGCGGACTTTTAAGTTTTGAGTGTGGATGGTTGAATGTGGAGTTGTCCGCGAAGCGAACCTTTCCCGCACACAGTCATTCTGGAGGGTTCGAAGAACCCGATAGAATCTCTGTCCGATGTCATTCCACTCTCAGATCTCAGCTCTAAGCTTTGACATGGATCCTATCGGTCGCGGTGCTCCCTCCAGGATGACAGCCAAAAGGAAAAGTTCGCTCAAAAGCCACTCCATTCTCAGTTCTGACTCAGCGTGGCCACGGGGGTGGTTGCAAGGAAGGGGGCCTTGGCCTTTCGCAACTCGGAAAGGTCTCCCTACCTTGCCCCTCGCCGGGTAGGCGCACTCCCGCCGAGAGGCGGAAAAGGGTCGCTTCGCAACAAAAGTCTCCAAGCTCTGACATGGATCCTATCGGTCGCGGTGCTCCCTCCAGGATGACCGAAGAGCGTTTATGTTTTCCGTCATTCAACTCTTCACTCCCTACTCCCTAATCCCTCTTCCCGTTTTGACTGCCAATTTCGTCGAAACAAATTTTTACATCTTTCGTCCTTTAAAAAATTTAATTCTTCCTTATGCCGAAATTTTTATTGTTCCTTTTCTTGTCCGCCGTTTTTCTTTTTGCCGAAGAAACGCTTCCCGTTTACCAAAAGGAAAATCCAAAGTCCCGCGTCCTGGGCTATCTCGGAGCTTCGGACAAGGTCGTCGAACTGCCGATTCCTCCCAAGAAAAAGAAGGTCGTGGAATATGTCAAGCAGAAAAATTCCAAAAAGAAAAAACGTGTCGTGAAATACGTGAACGTCGAACCGAAGGAACCGCCGGAGTTCATCCCGGTGAAGACGAAGTTCGCCAAAAAAGGCTTTGTCCGTCGCGCGGACTTTTCCCGGTTCAAGGAACGCGCCAAGGATTTAAGCGGAGTCTATTCTTCGGCGACGGGGCGCGTGGTGCTTTCGAAATCCCCGAACTCGCCGGAAAAGTTCAACATCCGAATCCAGAACGGTCCGGAAAATGACCGGGCGGAAATCGAAATGGGGAATATCCCTGCCCGAAATATCTCCGGGCACACGCGCTTCTCCTATTCGGAACCGGGCTGCAATCTGGAAGTGGATCTTTTCGAACGCAAGGTCCGGGTGGCGCAGAAGGGCTGCGAAGAATACAATTCAAAAGCCGCCTCTCTTTCGGGAAATTACGAAAGCTATGCGGAATACCGCCACCGGGCGGAAGTTTTCCGCGACAGGGAATTTCGCGCCTCTTTCAAGAAGTTCACCTGGTGCCCGGAGGGTCCCGCGTCCTGCGAAAAAATTCGTGACGAGGAAGACTGTACGGTCGAAATCACCTGGAGCAAGGATTCGCAGGGAATCATCGAACGCCGTTGCGGTGAAATGGTCCACAGATACCGCCCGATGGAACGCATGATTCCGCACAAGTCGGATTTTTACCGCGGTGAAAAGCCGATTATGCTCAAGACGAAGCGGACGGACATGGCGAACGAATGGATGGTCTGGTCGTATTATCCGAATGCGCAGCGGTTCAAGATGGTGCGGCTGGGGGCGCGTCCCGAAATCGCCTACATGGAAATTTACGAATAGGATTTTCCCGCTATAAGAACCTGGAAAAATCAAAAAGTTCCCGCGAATCCACGGGAACTTTTCTCTTGAAAGTTAATTTGTATGCAAACGGCTTTCTCAGTCGTCGTCCTCTTCGACGGGGGACTTGGATTCCTGTTTGCGTTTGTGCGGATCGAGCGTGATTTTTCTCAGGCGGAGTGCCTGCGGAGTCACTTCCACGCATTCGTCTTCGTTGATGAACGTGACGCATTCTTCGAGCGTCATGCGGCGGTAGGGCGTCAGCTGGATGTTGTCGTCCGAGGCCTTGGAACGCATATTCGTGAGATGTTTTCCCTTGGTCGCGTTCACGATGATGTCCGTCGTGCGGTTGTGCTCGCCGATGATCATGCCCGGATAGACTTCCGTCGCCGGTGGGATAAAGAGCGCGCCACGGTCTTCGAGCTTGGAGAGCGCATAGCTTGCCGCAGGTCCCGGTTCCTTGGCGATGAGAACGCCGTTTGTGCGGGCCGGGATGTCGCCCTTGTAAGGTTCGAAGTCGAGGAAAATCGACTGCGAAACGGCATATCCCTTTGACAGCGAGAGCAGCTTGGAGCGGACGCCCAGAAGTCCGCGGCTCGGGACTTTGTATTCGAGCGTTACGCGGTTGTTCTCGTCCGTGTTCATGTCGATCATTTCGCCCTTGCGCCGTCCGAGTTCCTCGATCACGGGTCCGCTGTATTCCGAAGGAACTTCGACCTTGAACTTTTCGACAGGTTCGAGCAATTTGCCGTTTTCATCTTTCTGGAAGATGACCTGCGGAGATCCTATCGTAAACTCGTAAAGTTCGCGGCGCATGCTTTCGATGAGAATCGTGAGATGCAGGATGCCGCGGCCCGAAACCTTGAACGTCGAAGCTCCGTCCGCCTTTTCGACGAGGAGCGCGGGGTCCGCCATGTGGGCGCGTTCGAGGCGTTCGGCGAGGTTGTTTCCGGTGAGGAACTTTCCGCCGCCCTTGCCGGCGAGCGGGGAAGTGTTCACGGTGAAGAGCATGGAGATGGTCGGCGGGTCGATATGGATGCGCGGCAAATGGACCGGCTTATCGACCGATGAAAGTGTGTCGCCGATATCGAACATTTCGAGGCCCGCGATCTGGATGATTTCTCCCGGACCCGCTTCTTCGATGGGAACGGACTGGATGCCTTCGTAATGGAGAATCTTCTGGATGCGGATGTTCTTGACTTTCGGGGTTGCCGAATCATCGTCCATCATAAAGCTCTGGGCGACCGTCATGCCGGTCTTGAACGTTCCCTGCTGGACGCGTCCCACGGCCATTCGTCCGAGGAAGCTTGAATATTCGAGCGTGCTTATCTGGAGAAGCGGCGCGGCGTTCGGGTCTCCCTTCGGCGCGGGAATCTTGTCGATGACCAAATCCATCAGAATGCGGAGATCGCCGTCCGGATCGGAAACTTCCTTGCGGCAGATGCCCTTGCGTCCGCTAGCATAGACGCAAGAGAAGTCGAGCTGCTGTTCGTTCGCGTCAAGTTCGCAGAAAAGGTCGAAAACCTTGTTGAGCGCATTGTGCGGGTTGCAGCCGTCGCGGTCTATCTTGTTGATGACGACAATCGGGGTGAGGCCGAGCGAAAGCGCCTTTTGCGTCACGAAGCGCGTTTGGGCCATCGGGCCTTCGAAGGCATCGACAATCAGGAGCACGCCGTCAACGGTGCCGAGAACGCGTTCCACCTGCCCGCCGAAGTCCGCGTGCCCCGGCGTATCGACGATGTTGATATGATATCCCTTGTAGTTTACGCTTGCGTTTTTCGAAAGAATCGTGATGCCGCGTTCCCGTTCGATTGCTCCGGAATCCATGACGCGTTCATTTACTTCTTCGCCTTCGTGGAACGTTCCGCACTGTTTGAGAATCTGGTCGACGAGCGTCGTCTTGCCGTGGTCAACATGCGCGATAATTGCAATGTTTCTGATTTTGTTCTGATCCATTTTGGATATCCTGTTTTGGGTACTTCAGGTACTCATTTATTTTGCGCAAAATTTAGAAAAATTATTGCAGATTGTTTGAATTGAAATTCGACAGAGTCTTCCATTTTTCCTTTTGTTATATTGTCGGCATGGCTCTTAAAAATTTCCCCATCGGAGCCCAGGATTTTGCGAAGATTCGAACGGAAGGCAAGTACTATGTCGATAAGACGGACCTTGTCTATCAATTAACGCATACAAACGATTATTGCATCCTGAGCCGCCCGCGCCGATTCGGGAAGTCCCTTCTCGTCAGCACGCTGGAGTGTTATTTCGAGGGCCGCCGGGAGCTGTTTTCGGGTCTCGCGGATACGCTCCAGAACAAGCTTTCCGAATTCGAGAAAACATACGGGCTTCCCGTTGGGAGCAGCCGCGCCTGGGGAGTCCGGCTCGAAAACGTTCTGAAAGCCGCATACGGGAAAACCGGGATGCAGCCGGTCGTCCTTGTCGATGAATACGACGCGCCGCTTCTCGACAGCCTGGACAAGCCGGAATTGCAGCAGACCCTGAAAGAGGAAATCCGGAAGTTCTTCAGCCCTCTCAAGGACATGGGTGGAATCCTCCGCTTCGTGTTCCTCACGGGAATTTCGAAGTTCAGCCAGCTTTCCATTTTCAGCGAACTGAACAATTTAAAAGTCATTACGATGAATGACGACTACGCGGCCATCTGTGGCATCACCAAGGAAGAACTTCTCGCCCAGATGCAGCCCGAAATCCAGGCACTCGCCGACAAGAACGGTCTGGCATACGAAGGGCCTGCGCCGCGCTTCAAAAGAAATACGACGGCTACCATTTCAGCAAGAATTCGCCAGACATTTACAATCCGTTCAGCCTGATAAATTCGTTGAACGACGGGGAACTTACCAACTACTGGTTCGCGACAGGCACGCCGACGGTTTTGACAAAACTTGTCTGCCGCTACAAGATGGATCCCGAGTCTTTTGTCGAAGGATTTCCGGCGGACGAAGAAATGTTCAACGCACCGACGGAAACGGCCACGGATCCTTTGCCGATGCTCTACCAGAGCGGATACCTGACCATCAAGAAATACAACGCCGGTGAATTTTCCCCCTACGTTCTCGCCTTTCCGAATGAAGAGGTCAAGGAAGGTTTTACACGAAGCCTGCTCGCGTATTACGGGAACCAGGGCATTGCCTACGTGACGGTGGCCAGCGAAATCATCAAAGGTTTTAAGGCCGGCGATATCGACAGGGTCCTTGAAATCACGAGGGCTTACCTGAGCCGGATTCCATACGATGCGGAAAAGCAGAACGAGTTGCATTACAAGACGGTTGTTTATTGCCTTTTCCTTTTGATTACGCCATACGTCGTTCGCTGCGAAGAAAAGTCCGCCGCCGGGAGAGCGGATATTGTCGTGGAAACCGCCGACGCCGTTTACGTGTTCGAGTTCAAGCTGAATGGCAACGGTTCCGCCGAAGATGCGCTCAAGCAGATTGACGGCAAGGGTTACCTGATTCCGTATTCGGCAACGCTTGCCGCAAACGGTTCCCCGAAAAAACTGTACAAAATCGGTGTGGGCTTTGATGCGGAAAGGCGGACAATCGGGGAGTGGGTGATTCGCTGAGCCTTTCAAAATATCTATATTCTCTGCATACATAAAGAGTTTTGCTCTTGTCCTCTCTTGAAACTTCGACACTTTCATGAATCGAGAACAAGGCGACGCTCACGCTTGTTGCCGAATTATTTTGGGCAACATCGTTTTGTTGTGCAAGTAACGCTTGCAAACAATGCGACCTTTGGGGGCGTGAGTTGTTTGCGTTTATTTGGTTCGGGCAGTCGAAGGCCTCAAGAGAGTAAATGCATTCAATTCACGCCTTTTTCCTTTTGAAAAACGAGTGGGTAAATGTGGCAAGTAGAGCTCTTGCCGGGTTTGCTCTCATTCTCTCTTGAAACTTCGACACTTTCAGAAACAAGAATAAGACAAACGTTTGCGCTTCTCTGTAGGCGATAACTCTGGACGTATTGCGTTCGTTTTGCGTCCGAGTTTACGTGCGCATATGTCTTGTGCGTTCGCTGGCGTTTTCTTTCGCTTTTTTGAAATCTCGGTTTCGTTTCCGATCGAGGGTGGACTCGTTCACCTTTAACGCGAGGAACGAAGATTGGCGAAGAAAAATAAATCAGAAAGGATAAAAGTCCTTTCCTTGTTTTCCGGGTGTGGCGGGCTTGATTAGGGGTTTGAAAAAGCAGGCTTTTCAACTGTTTGGGCCAATGAATTTGATAAAAGCATTTGGGCTACGTTTGAAGCCAATTTTCCAAAAACGGTTTTAGATCGTAGAAGCATTACTGAAATATCGGTGGATGAAATTCCTGACTGCGACGGCATAATAGGGGGACCGCCTTGCCAAAGTTGGAGTGAAGCAGGAGCAGGTCGCGGAATAAACGATCAAAGAGGAAAACTTTTTTTGATTACATTAGAATTCTTGAGGCGAAACAACCAAAGTTCTTTCTTGCGGAAAACGTATCGGGTATTTTGAGTAATAAACACATTGTCGCTTTTGATAGATTTTTACAAAGTTTTTCTGATGCGGGCTATAATATTTGTTGGAAATTGGTAAATGCCAACAATTACAATGTACCCGAAGACAGGGAGCGTGTAATCATTGTAGGGTATCGAAAAGATTTGAAAAAACTCTTTAAATTTCCTGAACCGGGCGGTAAAAAATTGACCCTAAGGGATGCCATTGGAGATTTGCCGAAAGCTGTTCCGGCTTTGAAAAAAAATAAAGCGAATCTAAATCTTTCAATTAATAATCATGAATATATGATTGGAGATTGGTCTCCGATTTTTATGTCTAGGAATCGGGTTCGTTCTTGGGAGGAACCTTCTTTTACAATTCAAGCGGGCGGTCGGCAGGCACCGATACATCCCGATGCGCCTAAAATGGTGAAAGTCGATAAGGACAAATTCATTTTTGCTCCTGGATATGAACAAAAATATCGTCGATTAAGTGTTCGTGAATGTGCTCGGATACAGACTTTTCCCGATAATTTCAAATTTATCTATACGGATGTTTCAGTAGGATACAAAATGATAGGTAATGCCGTACCTGTAAATTTAGCCTTTACGATGGCTGCTAAAATCAGAGAGGATTTGGGATGAGTAATATTATTGACGCCGTTTTAAATATGGTGAATTACAAAAACAATATACTTTTAACAAATAGCCAGGGAAACAATAGGGCCAATAATGCAGGGGATGGCCTTGAAGAATTTATTAAAGATATGTTTGTCGGAACATTTGATAAAAATGGAGAATCTCGTTTGTTAGAAATACAGAAGGTATTTTCTTATTTAGGCAATAATTCAAATCCGCCTGATGCGATGCTTAAAAATGGGGATGCCATTGAGGTAAAGAAAATAGAAACACCCAATGCTTCATTGGCGTTGAACAGTAGTCACCCCAAGTACAAGTTATTTCGCTCAAGTCCAATGATCTCCGAGGCTTGTCGAAATGCGGAAAGCTGGAATGAAAAGGATATCATTTATATTGTAGGTTATGTGAATGGAGGGAAATTAAAGGCTCTTTCGATGGTTTATGGAATGGATTTCTGTGCAAATGAATCTTGTTATCTTCGATTAAAGAAAGCTATTAAACAAGGAGTGGAAGAAATTTCTGGAATAGAATTTTCTGAATCTCGGGAATTAGGACATATAAATAAGGTGGATCCTTTGGGAATAACGTATATGAGAGTGCGAGGAATGTGGGGTATAGAAAATCCGTGGAAAGTGTTTTCTTATGTCTTTAACAAAAAGGAGGCTAACTTTTCTATGATGTGCATTATCAGAAAAAGTAAATGGGAAACCTTTGAAAATAGAGAATATTTTTCTCGGATGGCTGCGCAGACAGAAAATCTTGAAATTAAAGATATTAGGATTAAAGACCCTGATAATCCTGCTTTGCTAAATGAGGCTAAACTTATAACATTCCATTTTTAAGGGGAATACCCAAAGTGTAGGTGATGTTGTCAAGAATGCTAAACTCATCATCTACACAAAGAGTTAATTTCTTGTATGTCGATCCGCAAAGAGAAAAACGCCCGTTCATCATCAAGTATTTTTCAAGGATTACGGATGTTTCTTCATCGCTAGGCTCATAGTTTTCTTTAAGCGCTTCTTGTATGGCGTTGAATTTATCTTTGTGGTTCATGATGAAATCCTTTTATTCAATAAAAGAAAAGTTAACAACATGATTGAGACAATAAATGACATTTTCGATATTTGAAAAAGGTGCTGAATGCGAAAGGGAATGTATCTAAGAACATACTGTCCCCTCTCATCGCCAAGTAAATCGATTCGGGTTAAAAAATTTTCAGGATTTTCGCAGGTAAAACGGCAAGCGTGTAAAGTCTGCGGATAACGTATATTGTTTTTCGCAAATTCCTGCAAGGTGGTAAAAAATAGGATGTT
>CAVKGV010000033.1:0-13117 GCA_963656065.1 Alistipes onderdonkii | reverse complement strand
GAACGGCACGAGGAATGGATGGAAGAAAAAGCGTACTTGACCGGGACGGGGGTGGGAAAATCCGCTTTTTGTGCATGAATTTACAGAAAAGATCTTGCATTATCAATATTGATGAAGTTTGTATAAAACCTGTTGACCGTTGTGGCGGTTTCGCTCGATGGAACAAATATGCAGAGCGTTGCATCGAGCTAAAGGAAAACGCTCATTGGGTTTATGACGACCCTAATTTACTTGATCAAAGTTGCGATTCGGGCTATATTGAAAAGTATGGCGGTTGTGTAAAAGCCCATTGTTATGGGGCTCACTGGATCTTTTCTGATAATACGTTGCAGGATTGTCGTTTGATCCCGGATAATGCTCACAAAATCTCTCCGTATGAATTTTCCTGTTATTCTGGATTCGAATATGATGTTGAATCGGAACTATGCGTAAAAAAAACAACTCCGAATAACCTATCGTTGGAATTGGCTGCATTTGGAGGAGGAACGGCAGAAAGCACAAGTGCAGGAGGTGAATTGGGACTTGAATGGCTTTGGGGACGACGTGTCAATTTTGGTCCTGCGGCTTCGTTCGGATTTGTATATGAAAATCATAAAAAACTTGCTCTTGAAGGAACGCGATTGAATTTGGCTGTAGCGCTAGCTTTTGGACCAGAACGATGGAAATTTTATTTAAGACCATTTTTGTTGATAAATGTTTCTTCTAAGGTTGTTTATAAATTTGAAGATAGTGCTCAATTATGGTGGTCAACGCCTGCTTATACGAATGGACTGGAATTAGGATGGCGTTTCGGAAATTCTCTTGACAATGATTTTGCGGTTGATTGCTTTTTATCTTTTGGGACACCTATGCTACGGGAAGAAAGGGTATCTAGTAATGCGATGGTTGTTCTTTTGGGAATTCGGTTTGTCTTGTTTTAAACACAGTCCCCGATAAGTTCAAAATGTCTGTCTAAAGAGAACTGCGTCACTCCACTTTTTGTTTACGGGGCCCTGGACGGGTCTTGTCCATGAATTGTTGATTTTACAGAAAGAAATATACACATTCAAAAATCCATTTTAAATCAGCGAAAGAAACGGGACTATATGGTCTATGTTTGTGCCTGTGCGATTGTTTTTGAAATTAACTGGCTCTAAATTCTAGATATAGTTGGGCACCCCAAGTCTCGTCGTTCAAACCCAAGTTTTTCTTATTGATGTGCTTTTCTGTCAAGTATTTTCGCAGTTTTGGCAGAACGGATTTATGGATATCTAGGCAGTTGATTTTGGAAAAGAATAAGTCGTGTTCTTTTTCCGATGACTTGCTAAAATCTGTTTCTGAAATACCATCAAAAATGTTATCTAAGGAATTTTGAGCCTCCGGCGAATAGAGAAATGCGCCTTTTTGTGAATTAGAACGAGGATTGGCGATTTTCATCCACTGATCATCGGATGCTTCCATCCACAATAGAATATCGCTCCAAAATTCAAATTTTGTTACGCTCTTGATTTCTGTGCCTGGAATAGCACCAAATTTTTTTTCGATATCTTTTCTGATTTCTGAGTCGCGGTGTTGTTTCAGCAATTCAGAAAACCGAGTGAGTTCTTGTTCTCCGGGTCTTGAACAGACTTCTACCGATAGCCAGTAGACTGAAAAATAGTTTTCGGTCTTGATGTCTGTACAATATTCATTTCCAAGGGATGAAAAGTATAGCGCTATGTTAAAGTCAGAAGTCCAGTCAATAAAAGGAGTGGGCATCCCATAATGTTGACCTGTTGCCAAAATTCCAATGTCGGTCAAGATGGGGCAATTCTTTTGAAAATATAGTTCGTAGTTGTTTTTTGCAAAAGAAAGTAATTGGGAGATGAAGTCTTTGTAGCCATTGGGATAGGCTTTAGTTAAGTCTTTAGTTATCCATTCTCGTTGCAATGAAGAATATATTTTCCAAGAGCCGCTTGCTTGTCCACGAAAATAGATTTGGCTGTTTGTGTTTGTGGCTGAGTTTAAAATTTTTAGAACTTCATCAAGTGAATTCGCTTGTTGATAGTTGAATGCCGATCTCTTTTCTTCTATTGTCTTGAAAACAGGTAAATTCGCCATGGGTAATTTTTTCGCGTGGAATATTCTATTTGCAAAGTGCTAGAAAATTCTCTGAAATTTTTGCGCAAGCATCTTCATTATCGCTAATGATAGAACAGTTAAAGTTCAAGTTCTTGTTAGAAATTTCCGGTTTGACTGTCCAGATTGTTTGCGCAGGGCATTCTCCAAGTTCTATATAACTTACTGCTTCAAAGGCATTGTCTTTGCCTTCCATTATAAAGAAACCATCGTTAGAATCGGCATGAAAACCTATCCATTTAAAATCGCCTGTTTTGCCTGTCTCGACAAATACCGCTGCTTGCAATTTGATGTAACTTTCTGCGTTATAGAAAACAATTTCAGTTTTTTGTTCAATTTCTTGTTTTTGTATCTTTTTTTGATACGTTGTGTCGAGCATCATCAATTGTTTTACAGTAATCTGTTTTTCAAGGGGAAGTTGAACAATTTCTTTTATAATTTCATTGCAGGTGTCTCCGTCGCAGGCGACCATTTTCTCGGCGAGTTTTTCTTCGGTAGATTTACAACCGATAAGAGCTACTAGAACCAAAAGAGCTGCAAATTTGAACATTGCTTGCATTATAGAATCCTTTTTTATCGAATAAACACGAGTCCCAAAATTCCCGCCGCCCACAGGTAGTAGGCGAAGTAGTGGAACTTTCCCTTCTGGACGAAGTTCATGAGCCATTTGAGTGCGAAAATTCCGGCGACAAAGGCGACAGCCATCCCGACGAGAAGTTCCGGGGTGAACGAGCCGCTCGTTGCGCACTTGACGATCATTTCGGGCTTTTCTACCGGGTTGAATGTCTGGCATTTGATCCATTTGACGAGGTCGAGAAGCGCGGCGCCGCCGACCGCCGGAATGCTCATGAGAAAGGAAAATTCGCCGGCGTATTTGCGGTTCGTTCCCATGAAGAGCATCGCGGATATGGTGGAACCGCTGCGGCTGATGCCCGGGATGCAGGCGATTCCCTGGACCGTTCCCGTGATGAGCGCGCGCCACCAGTTCATCGCCTTGCCGGGTTCTTCCGGGTGGTTCGCACCGGTCTTTGCCCATTTTGAAGCGAAGAGGAGCGTTCCCGTGAAGAGAAGCGCGCCGCAGACGAATCTCGGGTTTTCAAAGAGCGATTCAATCTGGTCCTTGAAACCAAGCCCGATGATTGCTGTCGGAATCGACGCTAAGACGATATAGCCCGCTTCCTTGAGTTGCGCCTTGTCGCGGAGCGCGCAGCCCTTGATAATGTTCCAGATTTTTTCCCGGAAGATGACAAAGATGGAGAGGAGCGTTCCCGCGTGGAGCATGATGTCGAAGAACATGCCCGCGTCCTTTAGACCGAGCAGGGATTTTCCGAGAACGAGATGCCCGGAGCTAGAGACGGGGAGAAATTCGGCGAGGCCCTGGAGAAGGCCCAAAAGGATAGATTCGATCATGATTTCCAAAATTACAAAAATGCACGGGATGCGGATTTGAAATTATATAAGTTTTTAGTGATAACGGCACTCCCCAAACTGGAATTTTAGAGGCTTGACACAATCTTTGTCGCTTTTCTATATTAAGCTTTGCCTATTCGGAAGATTCCCTGAATTTTTCGAAAGCCCTGCCCGATGTTGGTAGCATCGGGCAGTTTTCATCCCAAGTAGTCATCTACCCATTTCACGTCTTGCTCGATTTCAGGGAGCGTCTTTCCGTCAAACAAAGGCTGCGCTAAAAGCTTTTTGGCGCATTCTGGCATGGACGACGATTCCTCCGTGTAAAACAGCCTGGTCAGCGGATCGGTTGCAAGCGTATAGCATTCCATTACCCATGGGTGCGGTTTCTTTTCGTCATACCAGCCTTGGATAAAGTAAACAACTCCCTTGTATTTAATCCAAAGCTCGTCGCCATGGTAGAGATGGTCTAGGAATTCGCTGTAATCTCCGTCAATCATTTAACCGAGCTCCGTATCGACCCATTCTGTTTCTTGTTCGATTTCAGGGAGCGTTTTCCCTTCAAACAAGGGTTGCTTTAAAAATTTATTTGCGCATTCCAGCATTGTGCCTGCAGAAATTTCATATAGCAGCTTTAATGATTGCTCTGTTACCAATGAACACTGGATTGTACATTTTGAATCTTCATACCATCCTTCGATAAAATAAACGACGCCTTTGTATTTGATCCAAAATTCGTCGCCGTGGTAGAGGTTGTCTAGGAACTCCGAATAATTACCATTTATCATGTTTGACTCCAATTAAAAATTTTGAATATTTATCGTAAATATCCTTGGTTATAGGTTCCGCGTTATGTCTTTTAAATCCGGGGTCATATTTATGGATGTGAAGAATGTCTTTTCCTGAAGGCTCTAATTTCAGCTCTCGATGATAGGCGATATCCATTAAGGTTTCATGGTTTTTGTCGTATATTCGCATTTCATGAAAGATTCCACTTGGCTTTAGCTTGATGTACGCTTCGCTAGTGTGAGACTCCTCCGGCAATGCGTGCTTGCCGTTCAAGCCTTCCAAAACCTTTACCCCTTCGATAAAGCCGACGGTCTTGTATGTGAAATCGACTTCTTTCCCTGCCGCAAAAGTTCCTCTTCCGCCCATTATCCCCTCCACGATTTTACATAATCGATAACGACGAGTTTGGATGACTGCATTTCGGGAAAAGGAGAACCAAAACAGACGATGTGGCTGGGTTCTATTTTTTCTTGCATGGCATAGAAACCTTTTAAAAAACTCGATTTGCTGGATTTACAGCCGATCATTCCGATTGCTACGATGGCGCCCTTTTCCACACCGTCAAAAGCGTATTCGAAGCTTTCGGGTGAACTCCAGCTAATCGTTGCAATGACATGGGAGCCTTTGCTTTGCCAAAAAGCTCCGCACCAGCGACTTTTTCCAATGCTTTCGATTCTGCGCCAAGGTTGCATTTCTCGGTAAAGAGAAAAATCGGGGGCAAATAAAATCCTGTAAGGCTTCAGTTTGGCATAGCAGGGTTCCGGTTTTTCGTAAACTGGAACAAAGCGATAGTCATCCACAAAGAAATGCACCCCAAAAGAGTGAAAAAGAGGCAAATCATTGCTTCGAACATTATTGTATGACAAGACGTTTAAATTCCCCAAATCGATTTTCTGCTTTTTGACAAGGGGAATTTGCCAACGGCCTACTCCCGGAAAGTCGTTGCGTAAGAAGAGCGAAGAATTTCTGAAGACTTTGCTCTTCATATATTCCTATGCGCCAAGGCGCGTTGTGCGCATCAAGAATCTTGAATTGCCTATTCGGAAGATTCCCGATGTGCGGTGAAGTTTTATTGCGTTTGGTAGCCGCAACCTTTTTAAATATAGTCAGAAATATTTCAATATCCAAGCTATTTTATGAAGAATTTTCAATTTTTAGAAATTATATCTATATTTATTCGTAAAAGTGGTGAAATATGAAAAATGTGAACAAATTGTTGTTCTTGCAAAACCTTCGCTTCCTGGCAAATAAGGAAGGAGATAAAACGGGTGAAATAGAAAAAGCCGCTGGTGTAAGCCAGGGTTATCTTTCCAGAATTTCAAGAACGGAAGAAAATCCCAACATGCCGCTGATGGATTTGCTTCTGTGGGCGTCGGATAGGTATAAGATAGCTATTGATACACTCTTGAATTGCAATCTCCAAAACTTGACGCCAAATGAAAATTATTTTCGGACTTTTTTTGAAAAAGTAATCAAAGACACGCGAATTGGAATCCTTTCTTGGACATCGGAAACAAAAAACATGTTGGAAAATCGCCAGAGCCAATTCAATCATCCATTAATGATGTTTGATTATTCGTCCAATGGAGCTGATTCTTATTATTATAAATCTTTGTTCAATCCGGATTATCTTTTGGGGGATTACAGTTTGTTCTGCGATATGAACCAGATGTTTTTGTTCGTAACCCAAGTACAGGATTGCGGCACAAAGAAAAAGGGCTTTGATGTCTATTTTGTCAATAATCAACGAGATGACGCTTTAGAAATCGTCCATGTAACAGAAGGGGACAAGCTATATTCGTTGGTTGAAACGGTTTTTAACGAAGGACTTCTTTCTTCGCGTCAAATCAAGGTTTCGCAAAGAGTTCGTTCCATCGTGGATTCTTATATGAAAGAAGATGAGGACGATTTGCCGTTTTAACTTTTTCGTCTGAAATTTTACCAATGACAAGAGCGTTCGTTGGCGGCGTTTTCTAGAATCCAGTCCGTCGCGAAGCTGTGTTGCGCTTCGCAGTTCCAGCGGCAACCCGGATGTTCCTCGATGCATTTTAAAATCTCCTTTTGGGAACATCCTGAGAAAGCGATTCCCATAACGGCAATAAACACGAGAAGAGAAATTTTGACTTTTTTCATGGCGAAACCTTTGGGTTGAAATTTGAATTACCCAATGATAGGCTGAGCCGCAAATTTTTTGGTCGCTTGCCGAGCGACATTTGTTATTTTGTGTAACGAGGTAAAAATGACAGACGAAATCTTGAAAGACGACAAGCTAAAAAAAATTGTCTTTTACTTTATTGACGGAACTAAGTATCTAAAGACCATGGGGAATACGTGGTTTGTCTCTCGGTTATATTATGAGACGGTAGATCGCAGACATCTAAATTGGAAACAGGCGACTTCTTTAACGACAAAAGAAAGCGCGTTTAAATTGTCAAAGGAATTTCACAAAATTTGGCTGCATTATGTCCACGAAATGGCAAGCGGAAATTCCATGGCTACGAATAAAATCGATTTGTCTGCGGATGAAATCAATGCGATGGTGAATGCTCTTATCGCAAGGATGGGGTGAAGTTTTACGTCCCGAACAAAAATTTCCGAAGCGGTTCGTAATGCGCGCCGTTTAGGCCGAAGTCCATTTCCTTGTAGCTCCAGATGGCGTTTCCGATGTCGAATCTTCGGAAAACTTCCTGCACGTCGCGGAACCATTTGACCGTTTCGTTTGAATCCGCCCGGTCGATGACGCCGTATTCCCCGCAGTAGAGCGGAACTCCTTGAAGCTTTGCGTATTCGATGGCGTCGGCCAGAAATTCGGTAAAAAATTCCGGTCCCATCGTCCTCGCCCGTGAACGGCAGAGGTTTTCCCCGACAAGCCCCAGACATTCGGAGTTCTTGCGGAAAAATTCCATGTCCGTCGTGTAGGGAATGTCCTTTCCGTTGTCGAGAGCCTTGACCCAGGGAGCTTTCTGGTGCGTAAAGAGCAGCGGCTCGTAAAGATGGAACGTGTAGATGATGTTCGACGATGGCGGCGGAACGAGATTCTTGATGTATGTCGCGCTGTTCCAGCAGACGCCGCCGTAGATGATCGGCGTTTCCGGGGCGTTCTTTCGGATGGTTTCCACGGCCCGGACAATCAGTTCGTTCCAAGGCTCGATGAAGGACAGGTCGGTCACTTCGTTCAAAAGTTCGAACGCGACGTTCGGGGCTTTTGCGTAGCGAGCCGAAACGCGGTCCCAAAGGCTCTGGAAACGTTCCTTGGCGAAGTCGCTTTGGAAAAGGTTGTTCTTTTCCGAGTTCCCGAAGTCGTTGAAATCGTAGCCGATTGTCTTGTGCAAATCGAGAATGACGTTTAATTTGTACGAATTTCCCCACGCGACGGCTCGGTCCAGGTATTTGAAGTTTTCGTCGAGAGTTTCGCCGGAGTCCTTTTCGAGAAGTTCATAGTCGAAGGGAAGCCGCACATGGTCAAAGCCCCAGCCGGCGATCTGTTTAAAGTCTTCCTCGGTGATGAATGTCTCGTAGCGGTTTTGCGAATGATCGCACTGGGAAAGCCATCCGCCTAGATTGATTCCTTTTTGAAACTTTAGCATCAAAACTCCGGAACTTTGTATGAAATTACTTTATGCGGAATTACCTTGTACGGAATTTTCGGAAGGAAGGCTTCTTTGAAAAGTGCCGAGTTTCTTTTTTGGGCGCGAGCCGAATCTCGTTTTCGTTTATCAGGATGCGGCCCTGGCGGAAAAGTCCGCCGATGATTTTCTTGAAGGCTTTTTTCGAAACGCCGAATTCCTGCTGGATTTCTTCGGGCGTGCTGTTGTCGGAGAAGGGGAGCGAGCCTCCGGCCTCTTCGAGTTTTTGCATGATTGTCTTTGCGTTGTCCATCGTCGCATGGTAGCCGATAGGCTTCAGGCTCAGCGAAATTCGTCCGTCTTCGCGGATGTTCTGGATGTAACCTTCGCCTATGTCGCCGATTTCAAAAGTGTCCGTGTTGGTCGGGTCGAGGTGCAGCCTGCCGGAATAACGGTAATTGATGAGAAAATCGACAAAGTCCGGTGCGACGTCATAGACGGCCAGATCGACTTTTTGCGAAATGTGCAGGTCCCGCGTGTCGCGGTCGATAAAGGATTTGATTTTTTCCGTGGCGACGATTCGGGCGGTTCGCTCGTCTTCGAGGATGAATACGACGCAGCGGTCTCCCGGGCGGAGCGTTCCGAGCTGCTGCTTGTACGGGAGGAGCAGGTCCTTGTCTAAGCCCCAGTCGAGAAACGCGCCGATGTCGTTTACATCCTTGACTTCCAGGACGGCAAATTCCCCGACGGTTGCATAGGGCTTTTGCGTTGTCGCGATGGGACGTCCGTCGTTATCGACGTAGATGAAAACTTCCAGTTCGTCGCCTTTCCGCAAGTCCTGTGGTGCTTTCGATGTCGGCAAGAGGACGCGTCCTCCGCTTTCGACTTCCAGGTAGAAGCCTTGCGGCTTTTGGCTTTCGACTCGGGCGTATTCAAATTGACCAATGTGCATAGTGACCTCGGGAAGGAAAGTTAGGAATTAGGAGCGGGGTGCGTGGGGTGAGCCTAGGACTTAGAGCTGAGAACTTAGAGTGGAGTGTGGAGAGTTGAGAGAGGAATAACGTCGGAAGGGATTCTATCGGATTCTTCGAATCCTCCAGAATGACGGTGAACGGGGACGCTCTTCGGTCATCCTGGAGCGGAGCGATAGGATCCATGTCAGAGCTTAGAACTGAGATCTGAGAGACGCTGACGTCTAGGTTCTGGATTTCGGAACTTAAATGTCCGAGGTTCAAAGCGCCGCTTAACGGCGAAGCTTGGACAGTTCGTCGCAAACGTTCCGGATGAGCGGTTCGATGGTTCTCGAGGAAAAGTCGAAGCGGATGTCCGCCCGGGCGAAAAGTTCGGGCAGCGGGCGGCTCGAACCGAGGGCTTCGGCGGCAAAGAGATCGGCCAAGGCTTTTCCCGGATTCTTGCGGAAGTTCGCATAGACCTGGAGCGCTCCGAGTTGCGCGATTCCGTATTCGATGTAGTAGAACGGCACTTCGAAAAGGTGCAGCTGTTTTTGCCACAGGTAGGCTCTCGCCTCTTCGAATCCCGAATAATCAACTCCCGCGTCGTAGCGGTCCATGATCGAAAGCCACATTTCCTTGCGGTCGCTTGCGGTGTGGTTCGGGTGCGAATACAGCAGGTGCTGGAAAGCGTCGATGGAGGCGACCCACGGGAAAAGCCAGATGATTTCTTCGAGCTCGTTCGCCCGGCTGCGTTTTGCGTCTTCGGGGTTCGGGTAGAAAGGCGAGAGGTCCGTCGAGCCGATGAGTTCCATGCTCATGCTCGAAACTTCGGCGAATTCGGAAGGAACGTCGTGGTATGCGGTAAGCGGGAGCTTCGCCACTTCAAACTGCTGGAAGGAATGCCCGCTTTCGTGGAGAAGCGTGTAGATGTCTCCGTCGGTTCCCGCCGCGTTCATGAAGATGAAAGGCTTGCCGCTTTCCTCGAAACCTATCTGGTAGCCGCCGGGAGCCTTTCCCACCCGGCTGTCCGGGTCGATAAGATGTTCCTCTTTCAGGGTGTGGAAATAGGCGGAAGTCTTGGGCGACAGCCTGTCGAAGATCCGACCGACCTTTTCGATGAGTTCCGATCCGTTTTGAAAGGGCTTCAAAGGTTCGCGCGAAAGGGCGTCCGCTTTGGTGTCCCACGGGCGGAGGCGTTCGAGCTTCATCGCGGAAGCTTTTTCCCGGTAGATGTCCTTCAATTGCGGAAGGACGATTTTTTCGATTGATTCGTGGAAAGTTCGGCAATCCTTGGGCGTATAGTCGAAGCGGGATTTCGCCTTGAAAATGTAATCGAGGTAGTCGGAGTAGCCCGAATTTTTCGCGATTTCGATGCGTAGCTTGAACAGCTTGTCGAATGCTGCGTCGAGACGTTCCTTGTCTTCTAGCCTGCGGTTTGTGACAAGTTTCCACGCTTCTTCGCGGATGTTTCTGTCTGTCGATGTGAAAAGCGCGGACATCTGCGGAAGTGTTTTCGTTTCGCCCTTGTATTGCACGCTCATCGTGCTCGTGATTTTCTGGTAGTCCTGGATGTCGGTGCTTTCTTCGGTGAAAAGCGGGATGTTTTTCGGGTTGAAGAGGTCAAGGCTTGTGCGGACTTCGCGGAAGTAGATGCCGAATTCGCTTTCGAGTTCGGTGACGTTCGGGTGCGCCATCATCTTGCGTTCGAGCTTGTTTCCGTAATCTTCGCAGATCGGGTCGATTTCCTGAACAAATTCCATATAGGCCTTGGCGATTTTTTCGTCCTGCGTGTGACTTGTCATGGCGACGTAGCGGCGCGCGCTGACCTCGGAAAGGACCGTCGAAAGTTCGTTCCAACGGAGAATCCAGTCGCGGAGCGATTTCGCGTTTTGGGGAATGTCTTCCTGGAGTAGTTTTTGGTAGTATTCGGTGACCTGAGTCTTGTCGTCCGCCTTGAAATTTTCCGGAATGAATGTTCGTTTCATCATGATTCCAAATTAGATAATTCGCCGAGAAACCACGCTTCGTCGTGGATGGCGATGCCGAGCTTTTTTGCCTTTTCGAGCTTTGAACCGGCCGCTTCGCCGGCTAGGACCCAGGACGTTTTTTTGCTCACCGAACTGGAAACCTTTCCTCCATTTTCTTCGATGAGTTTTTGCGCGGAACTCCGGTCGAGCGTGGGGAGCGTTCCCGTGAGAACGACCGTTTGGCCGAGAAAATGATCCTTGACCTCTCCCTTGAATTCCGTCGGAAGCCCCGCTTCGACAAGCCGCTTGACTTCTTCGCGGAATGTTTCGTTGCGGAAGAAATCATAGACGCTTTGGGCGATGCGTTCGCCGATGTCCGGGATTACGGTGAGTTCTTCGAGCGTTGCCGATTCGAGCCTTTCGAGCGTCTTGAAATGCCTCGCGAGAATGCGCGCCTTGGTGCGTCCGACAAAGCGGATGCCGATGGCGAAGAGAAAGTTTTCGAGGCTACGGCTCTTGCTTTTTTCGATTGCCGAGAGGACGTTCGTTGCGCTTTTTTCGCCTACCCGGTCGAGGCTTTCGAGGTCTTCTTTTTTCAGGCGGTAAATGTCCGAGAGGTTCTCTATCTTGTGCGCTTCGAGGAGTTCCGCGATGAGCGACGGTCCCAGGTTTTCGATGTTCATCGCTTCGCGGGAGACGAAATGTTCGAAGAGCCTCTGGACGCTCGCTTTGCAGTGGAGATTTTCGCAGCGCAGATCGACCAGTCCGTTGTTTTTCGTGAGCGGCGTTCCGCATACGGGGCAAAGCTTGGGAACTTCTACCGGGCAAGTTCCTTCGGGGCGTTTGGACAGATCGACTTCGATGATTTTCGGGATGATTTCTCCGCCCTTTTCGACGCCTACCGTATCGCCAACGCGGATGCCCAGCCGTTCGATTTCGTCGAAATTGTGGAGCGTTGCCCGCTTGACGGTTGTGCCCGCAAGACGCACCGGTTCGAGGTTTGCAACCGGCGTGATGCGTCCCGTCCGCCCGACCTGAAAATCGATGGATAGAACTTTTGCGTAGGCGCGTTCCGCCTTGAACTTGTAGGCGAGCGCCCAGCGCGGGCTCTTGGCGGTTGTCCCCAGTTCGCGCTGGAGTTCAAGGTCGTTCTGCTTGATGACCATGCCGTCGATTGGGTAGGGGAGCGCGTCGCGACCGGCGAGAATTTGCACGGCAATTTTCATGATTTCTTCGGCGCTGTGGGCTACCCAGAATTCGTTTGTGTGAAATCCGAAGTATTTGAGCGATGTCAGGTTTTCCGTATGCTTTTTATTTCCGATGTCTTCGGGAATGTGGTAGGCGAGAAACCGCAGTTTCCGCTTGGCGCATTCCTTCGGGTCTTTAAGTTTGAGCGTTCCCGATGCCGTGTTCCGCGGATTCTGGAAACCCTGGATTCCGCGTTCTTCGAGTTCGTCGTTCAAAAATTCGAACGTCTTGAATTCCATATAGACTTCGCCGCGGACTTCAAGAAATCCTGAAGGCGCACCGATTAGTTTGTGCGGAACGTCTTCAATCGTTTTTACGTTGGCGGTCACGTCGTCGCCGACAGATCCGTTTCCCCGCGTAGCGGCCTTTACCAGAATCCCGTTCTGGTATGTGAGCGACATGCTGATTCCGTCGATTTTCCGCTCGCAGACCCATTCCTTGGCGTTCGGTACACGCTCGGTCGCCTGCCGGATGAAATCCTCGACTTCTTCTTTTGAGTAGGCGTTCGAAATGGAGAGCATCGGAATCCGGTGTTCCACTTTGGCAAAGTCGTTGAGCTGGTCGTTCCCGATTTCCTGGGTGACCGAGTTTCCGGTGCGCCATTCCGGGTGGGACGCTTCGAGCGCTTCGAGTTCCTTGACGCCGAAGTCGAAATCCTGGTCGCTCATCGGCGAAAAACCTTCCTTGTAATAGGCTTCGCTTGCCGCCTTGAGTTGCGCTTGGAGTTCGCGGTAACGGGTGTAGTCTTTTGAATTTTCTTGGCTCATGGGGGAAAAGATAAAAATTGGGCCGGTTTGTTCCTGAGGTTAAATGTCCGCGACTCTAAGTTTTGATTCTATCACGCCCTTCGGTCGTTCCAGAATGACGTCGGGCATGAACGTGCTTCTGTCATCCTGGAGCGTAGCATCGCGGAGCGATAGGATCCGGTCAGAGCTTGGAGCTGAGAACTTAGAGCTGAGATTTGTGGCCGTCTAAGTTCTGAATCTCGGAATTTAAATGTTCGATGTTCTAAGTTTAGACAAAGCGTGGCCATGGGGGTGGTTGCAAGGAAGGGGGACCTTGGCCTTCGCAACTCGGAAAGGTCCCCCTA
>CAVKGV010000032.1:0-13353 GCA_963656065.1 Alistipes onderdonkii | reverse complement strand
GGCTTAAAATCTGATTTGGAACAAACTATTTTTGCGAAAGAACCTTGACACTACCCCACAAGCCAAAATGCAAAAGAAAAATACAATTGACAAGCCAATTCTTTTTATAGTCATAACAATCATCCTGCAAAAAAAGTTCCTTTTAAATTTAATTGATTTCTTTTAAATTAAATAAAAAAATACAAATACAAATATCGACTCACACAAAAAGCCCCGCTTTGCAGCAGGGCTTTTTCCAAAACAAAGGATTAAACGAGATTAGAAGCGGAAATGCGCAAAGGCGCGGTTCGCTTCGGCCATCTTGTGCACATCCTGTTTCTTGCGCACGGCATTGCCTTCGTTGTTCTTGGCAGAAACGAGTTCTGCAGCAAGACGTTCGGCCATGTTCGCTTCGTTGCGGTTACGGGCAGCGTCAAGCAGCCAGCGAAGAGCCAGAGCCTTGGCGCGATCCGGTGCGACTTCCATCGGCACCTGGTAGTTTGCACCGCCAATGCGACGGGACTTCACTTCGAGCTTCGGCTTGATGTTTTCGAGGCATTCTTCGAACTTTTCGAGCGGAGAGCCTTCGCCTTCCACCTTCTTGTTCAGAATGTCGAGAGCCGTGTAAACGATCTGTTCCGCAATCGTCTTCTTGCCCTGCTTAAGGACCACACCGATGAGTTCCGTGATGAGAACGGAGTGATAACGCGGATCCGGAATGGTGTGCTTGTGAATGGTCTTTCTTCTTCTAGACATAGAGCCCTTCCTTTACTTCTTAGCCGGAGCTTTTCTCTTGACGCCGTACTTGGAACGCGCCTGGTTACGACCGTTCACAGCCTGGGTATCGAGCGTACCGCGGATGATGTGGTAACGAACACCCGGGACATCCTTGACACGACCACCGCGGATAAGAACGATGGAGTGTTCCTGGAGGTTGTGACCTTCACCTGGGATATAGGCGGTCACTTCCATCTTGTTCGAAAGGCGGACACGCGCAATCTTGCGGAGAGCGGAGTTCGGCTTTTTCGGCGTGGTGGTATAGACACGGGTGCAGACACCGCGCTTTTGCGGGCTTTGCTTCAAAGCCGGCGAAGCGGTTCTGTTGAGAATTTTCTCGCGGCCCTTACGGACGAGCTGTTGTATAGTAGGCATTTTTCTTTTTCCCTAATTTTGGAAGTCCAAATATAGTTCTTTTTCGAATAATTTCAAGTTTTACCTCTCGATTATTCGGGATTTTCACCATTATCTTCCGAAGCTTCGGAACCGGCATCCAGCATCGTAAAATCGACACCGCCGCTTTGGCCTTCGCCGTCCCGATCCTTGGCCGCCGCAGCACGAGCGGCTTCCTCTTCGGCATCGGCATCGATGACCACAACGTCACGCAAATGGCGCGCACCCGTTCCGCAAGGAATCAAGTGCCCCATGATGACGTTTTCCTTAAGCCCCATCAACGGATCCACACTACCTTCAATAGCAGCACGAGTGAGGATCTTGGTTGTTTCCTGGAAGGACGCCGCGGAGATGAAACTATCCGTCGAAAGCGAAGACTTGGTGATACCGAGGAGCATCGGAATGCCCGAAGCTTCCTTTTTGCCTTCTTTTTTCAACAGATCGTTTTTCACGCGCAAGCGCGCCTTGGAGATTTCTTCATCTTGCAAGAGATCGGAATCCCCGGGATCGGAAATTTTGACTTTACGCATCATCTGGCGGACAATGCATTCGATATGCTTATCGGCGATGGCCACGCCCTGCAAGCGATAAACCGCCTGGATTTCGTTTACCAGGTGACGCTGCACCGCTTCGGGACCTTGCACGCGAAGAATATCATGCGGATCTACGGAACCGTCGCAAATCTTTTGTCCTCTGCGAACACGGTCGCCTTCGAGAACCGCCAGGTGACGTCCGCGCGGGACGAGAACCGAGAGTTCTTTCTTACCGTTCGTGATGATAACCTTCTGGTTGCCGCGTTCTTCGTTGCCGTAAGAAACGATACCATCGTCCGGGGCGATGACAGCAACATTCTTCGGAATGCGCGCTTCGAAAAGCTCTGCGACACGGGGAAGACCACCGGTAATGTCCTTGGTCTTTCCGACTGCGCGAGGAAGCTTTGCGAGGATTTCGCCCGGTTCCGCATTGTCGCCCTCGTGAACCGTAAGAATGGCTCCGTCCGGCAGGTAGTAAACGCCCTGGCGTTCACCGCTTCCATCGACAACGTTGATAGCCGGGCGATGCTTGCCGTGGCGGTCGCTGATGACTGTCCACGTCTCAACACCGGTCACATCGTCCTTATCGACACGGTATGTCGTATTTTCAATCAAATCGACAAACTGGATCTTACCGCTAGCGTTGCTGAGAACGGGCTGCGTGTACGGATCCCATTCAAAGAGCTTGGCATCTTTCTTGACCGTATCACCGTCGTTCACATAGAGCGTCGCACCATAAGGGATCTGCCAACGGCCCTTGTTGATTCCGGTAGAGTCAAAGATGACCAGTTCGCCCATCCGGCTCACCACGACCTTGTTGCCGCTATGTTCGAGCGTATTGACGTTATCGAGCTCAATCCGACCATCGACCGGAGCGCTCTTTGAATTTTCGACGGTCAGACGGCTTGACGCACCACCGATGTGGAACGTTCTCAACGTCAGCTGCGTACCCGGTTCACCGATAGACTGCGCCGCGATAACGCCGACAGCCTCGCCCAGATCGACCGGACGACCGGAAGCTAGCATACGTCCGTAGCACTTCGCACAGACGCCGTTACGTGCTTCACAAGTCAGGACCGAACGCATTTTCACATGTTCAAGACCGGTAGCGGAGATTTTCGTAAGATCCCGTTCCGTGACAAGTTCGCCAGCCTTGACGATTACTTCGCCAGTAACCGGGTGGACGATATCTTCGACCGGAGCGCGTCCCAAGAGACGTTCTTCGAGCGAGATGATGGTATCGTCGCCGTCCTTGTAGGCGGAAATATCGATGCCATCTTTCGTATGGCAGTCCTCTTCGACGATGACGAGATCCTGCGCCACATCGACCAGACGACGGGTCAGATAACCGGCGTCAGCCGTTTTCAGAGCGGTATCGGCAAGACCCTTACGGGCACCGTGGGCCGAAATGAAGTATTCCATTTCGTTCAAGCCTTCGCGGAAGCAGGACTTAATCGGGTTTTCGATAACTTCCTGGCCACCAAGCTGCTTGGTCGGCTTCTGCATCAGACCGCGCATACCGGACAGCTGCTTAATCTGTTCACGGCTACCGCGGGCACCGGAATCCGCCATCATATAGACAGGGTTGAAACCGTCACGGTCATGGGAAAGAAGATCCCACTGCTTGGCTGCCACGTCGCTGGTCGTCTTGGACCACACATCGATTATCTGGTTATAACGTTCACCGTCGGTAATCACGCCGTCTTCGTAAAGTTCGCGGATGCGGTTGACCTTTTCCGTCGCCTCTTCGAGCATTTTCTGCTTCTCGGGCGGGATAATCATTTCCGCAATCGCCACAGACGACCCCGAAATCATGGCCCACTTGTAACCGAGAGCCTTGAGGTCATCGAGGTATTCGACCGTTACGCGGTTTCCCGTGCGACGATACAGATCGTCGATGGACTTCGCAATGACCTTTTTGCCAAAAGTCTCGTTGGCAAATCCGACATCGTTCGGAATGATTTCGTTCAGGATGATGCGTCCCATCGTCGTCTTGATGAGTGCAGGAGCCTTCAACGTAAGGAACTTGATCTTCTGACCAGCCTTCGCCACGACATCGCGGTTGCCGTTATCGTCCGGCTGTTCCGTGAGGCAGGGAGTGTCCGTTTCGAGCGCACCCATATAGACCTTTCGGCCTGCAGGCAGCTGGAGATAGCACTCGGCATTCAAATCGATAACACCGTTTCCGTAAGCGCGGAGAGCTTCGGCAGAATCGTAGAAACGCATTCCGGCACCCTTGCGGTTCGGACGCGGCTTCGAAATGTAATACAGTCCAAGCACGATATCCTGTCCCGGGACAGCGATCGGCTGACCGGAAGCCGGATGCAGAATGTTGTTCGACGAAAGCATGAGAACTCGGCATTCGAGCTGAGTTTCAAAGGAAAGCGGAAGGTGCACGGCCATCTGGTCGCCGTCAAAGTCCGCATTGAAAGCGGTACAGACGAGCGGGTGCAAACGGATTGCGCTGCCTTCGATGAGCTTCGGATAGAAAGCCTGGATACCCAAGCGGTGAAGGGTCGGTGCGCGGTTCAACATCACCGGATGGTCTTCGATAATCTGCTCGAGAATATCCCAGACTTCCGGACGTTCTGCATCGACATACTTCTTTGCCGCCTTGAGCGTATAGACAATGCCTTCTTCTTCCAGTCGCTGGATGATAAACGGCTTGTAAAGTTCGAGAGCCATCCGTTTCGGAAGACCGCACTGGTGCATCTTCAGTTCCGGTCCGACAACAATGACGGAACGTCCGGAATAGTCCACGCGCTTTCCGAGAAGGTTCATACGGAACCGTCCCTGCTTGCCCTTCAGAAGTTCGGAGAGCGACTTGAGCGGACGGTTGGATCCGGCGCGAGCCGTGCGACGACCGCTATCGAACAGCTGATCCACCGCTTCCTGGAGCATCCGCTTTTCATTGCAGAGAATCACGTCCGGAGCCTTGATATCGATCAGCTTCTTCAGACGGTTGTTGCGGTTGATGACCCGACGATAGAGCTCGTTCAGGTCAGAAGTCGCAAAGCGACCGCCATCCAGCGGAACCAGCGGACGCAAATCGGGAGGAATCACCGGGAGCACATCCAGGATCATCCATTCAGGCTGGTTCGAAAGGTTCTTCGCCTGCGCAGGATACATCCGGCGGAATTCGCACAGGGCATCGAGCAGGTCAAATTCCTTGCCATCGCACTTTGCGGCGTAGCCGCCCTTGCGTTCTCCATCGGAACCGATAACACCGTACTTGAAGTCTTCGACCTTTTCGGCGAGCTCCTTCGCCCACGGCATATCGCTGTTCTTTTTCTTTTCCGGATTCTCGTAGTAGGAATAGAAGTCGTCCATCTGGGACTTCTTAAACGCTTCGACGATTTTCAAACGCTTGATAGCCTCGTCACGCTTCGTCTTGGATTTGGACTGGGCTTCCACGCGGAGTTCATCCGAAAGCTGGACGAAATCAACCTGGGCGAGAAGCTGCTTCAAAGCGGCAGCACCCATTTTCGCCGAGAAATGGCGTCCTTCCCTTTCGAGGTCAATGTACTTGTTTTCGTCGATGAGTTCATTCGGATGCAAATCCGTATCACCCGGATCGAGAACGATATACTTCTCGTAATAGATGACGTTATCGAGCGACTTGGTGTCCAGATTCAAGAGGGCGCCCAGCACACAGGGTTGGTTCTTGACGAACCAGACATGGGCAAGCGGAATGGCGAGTTCAATGTGCCCCATGCGTTCACGGCGCACCTTGGAATGGGTGACTTCCACGCCGCATCGGTCGCAAATGACGCCCTTGAAGCGAATCCGCTTGTACTTGCCGCAGTTACATTCCCAGTTCTTGACAGGTCCGAAAATGCGTTCGCAGAACAGACCGTCGCGTTCCGGCTTGAAAGAGCGGTAATTGATCGTTTCTGGCTTGGTGACTTCACCATAAGACCACTGACGAATCAATTCAGGAGAAGCGAGGTGAATGGAAACTTCACCATTATTGCTTTCAGAATAATCGAAAGTTTCTTCTGACATATTACTTTTCTCCAATAGTCTTGATGTCAAGGCAGAGCGAACGGACTTCGCGAATCATCACGTTGAACGATTCGGGAATTCCCGGTTCCGGCGTATTCTTGCCGTGGACAATCGCATCGTAAATCTTGGAACGACCCATCACATCGTCGGACTTCACCGTGAGAAGTTCCTGAAGCGTGTAAGCGGCACCGTAGGCTTCGAGAGCCCAGACTTCCATTTCACCGAAACGCTGTCCACCGAACTGGCTCTTTCCGCCGAGCGGCTGTTGCGTCACAAGCGCATACGAACCAATCGAACGGGCGTGGATCTTGTCTTCCACCAAGTGTCCGAGCTTGAGATAATACATATAGCCGATCGTTACCGGATTCAGGAAAGCTTCGCCGGTACGGCCATCGTAAAGTTTCGCCTTGCCGATGATGTGCCCATTTTCAGGATCCATCTTGTAATCGACAATCGGCATTTTCTGGTAAGCCTTTTCAAGCTCGCCTACGATGTCATCAAAAGATGCTCCGTCAAATACGGGCGTCGCAATCTTCATGCCGAGAACCTTTGCTGCCCAGCCCAGATGGACTTCGAGAACCTGACCGACGTTCATACGGGACGGAACGCCCAGCGGGTTCAGGAGGATCTGGATCGGACGTCCGTCTTCGGTAAACGGCATATCCTCGACCGGCACAATCTTTGAAACGCAACCCTTGTTACCGTGGCGACCGGCCATCTTGTCACCCACAGAGAGACGACGTTTCTTTGCAATATAGACTTTAACCGTCTGGAGAACGCCGGGCTTGAGTTCATCGCCCTTCGTCACCTTGTCGATTTCCTTTTCCATCGTCCGAGTCAGACGATCGACCGATTCGCGGGCGACCGAGAGCAGGCTGGAAGCCTTTTCCTGGATATCTTCGTCATCGCGGACAAAAACCGAGGACGGGGCAAGCGACAGCAGATCCAAGCCGCGGAGCATCCTTTCCGTAAGGGTCGAACCTTCCGGAATGCGGACTTCATGCGTATCGAAATCAACGATGTTCCCCGAAGTCTTGCCGACAAGCATCCCGAGCATTGCATTTGCGCAGGTGTTCTTGATCTTGTCAATATCGGACTGGAACTTTTCCTTGATTTCGTTGATCTTTTCCTGGTCCTCAGCGCGGCTCTTCTTGTCGTTATGGTCCTTGCGGCTGAAAACGCGCGTTTCAATGACGACGCCCTTCATGCCCGGAGGCGCGACGAGCGACGTATCACGGACATCTCCAGCCTTTTCGCCAAAGATGGCCCGGAGCAAGCGTTCTTCCGGAGAAAGTTCCGTTTCGCCTTTCGGCGTAACCTTTCCGACGAGGATGTCGTCAGCATGGACTTCCGCACCGACACGAATAATTCCGCGTTCGTCGAGATTTTTCAAGGCATCTTCGCCGACGTTCGGAATTTCGCGGGTGAGTTCTTCCGGTCCGCGTTTCGTTTCGCGAACTTCCACTTCATATTCTTCGATGTGGATGGACGTGAAAGCGTCCTTGATAGCAAGTTCTTCGGAAACGATAACGGCGTCTTCGTAGTTGTAACCGTTCCACGGAATAAACGCGATGAGAATGTTCTTTCCGAGAGCGAGTTCGCCGTGATCCGTCGAAGCGCCGTCAGCAAGGACATCGCCCTTCTTTACGAAATCGCCGACATTCACCACAGGCTTCTGGTTGATGCAGGAATCCTGGTTGGAACGTTCAAACTTGCGCAGCTTGTATTCGTCAATCGGTTCGTGATCGAGGAATTCAAAGTTCTCGCCGAGACCTTCAAGCGGTTGGAATTCGCCATTAGCGTCAAGCGTTCCACGTTCCACGACAACGGTCGTCGCATCGACAAACTTGATGCGCCCTTCGTGCTTTGCACGAACAACCGTTCCCGAATCCAATGCGGCACGACGTTCAAGGCCCGTTCCCACAACAGGAGCTTCCGAGCGGAGCAGCGGAACAGCCTGGCGTTGCATGTTCGAACCCATCAAGGCACGGTTAGCGTCATCGTGTTCGAGGAACGGAATCAGACCGGCAGCGACCGAAATAATCTGTTGCGGAGAAACGTCCATCAAATCGATGCGGGCACCGACAGACTCTTCATCCAAAGAGTTTACGTCGATTTTCGGGACAGAGCCTTCGGCAAAGCGTCCGGAATCGTCAATTTCACCGCCCGGGATGACACGCGCCTTGAGCGGGTATTCATCCTTTTCGCGAACCATCACAAAATCTTCCGCAAAGGCGGCGAGCTGGTGACGGTCGGAAACGTCCTTTTTCTCTTCTTCCGTAGAAGCGTCTGCGAGCATCGAATCGAACAACGGGTCAAACGCGGCGGCGACCAGAGCCGTATTCGCCGGAGCGATGTTGAACGCATCTTCCTCGTCCGCAGTCAGATAGACGATGAAAGACGAAACAACCTCATAGAGCATCGAGGAGACAAGGACATAATCCGCCTTGCCGGAGAAAGCCTCGAGCGGGGTTCCGTTGCGAACAAAGTAACTGGAGCCGTCCGCATTCTTAAATTCAAAGACCTTGTTTACAAAAGAATCAAACAGGACGCGCTGGTTACCGTCGAGATTCGAGCGAACTTCCGCAATTTCCTTCGCGGAAAGTTCGAGTTGCACGAACAGACGCGGTTCGCGGACAAAGCCCTTGTAAAGTCCGAAATGCCACTTCTCTTCGGGGAAATAGCAGGACTTTCCCTTGGAGTCCTTGAACTCCATCAGGCCGACAACGCGATACGGCGTTTCGATAAAACCGAAATGGTTCACCACGGCAAACGTAGCGAGCGAGTTGATAAGACCGATGTTCGGACCTTCCGGCGTTTCGATCGGGCAAAGACGACCGTAATGCGTATAATGAACGTCACGGACTTCAAAGCCGGCGCGTTCGCGCGAAAGACCGCCCGGACCGAGAGCCGAAAGGCGGCGCTTGTGCGTCAGCTCGGAAAGCGGGTTCATCTGGTCCATAAACTGGGAAAGCTGGCTCGAACAGAAGAACGCCTGCACAACGGAATTCACCGTTCGCGTATTCACCAGGTCACGCGGCGTCGGGGTTTCGTTATCGCCCGAGGTAAAGTTTTCGCGGATGACTCGGCTCATGCGGGAAAGTCCCACCGAGAGCTGGTTCGCGACAAGTTCACCGACGGAACGCGTACGACGGTTGCCCAGATGGTCGATATCATCCAGATTGTAGCCGTCAAGGTCGCAATAAAGCCCAACCATGTATTCGATGATGCCGAGGAAGTCCGCTTCCGTCATCGTCATCGTATTGAGAGAAGGCTTTGAAAGATTGTTTTCCGACAGGATTTTTTCAATCGCCGGCGTATAGACTTTCGCATTCAAGCGGTAACGTCCCACTTCGCCCAGATCATACTTGCGCGGATCGTCGAGGAACGTGCTTTCAAAAGCGATTTGAGCCGTCGCCATGTTCGGAGCTTCTTCCTGGGACTGGTGCATGACAAAATAGATGAGCTTCAGAGCATCTTCCTTCGTCTTGCATTTGTCGGCGAGAAGCGTGTTGTGGATCAGCAGATTTTCTTCGTTCTTGGCAAGGAACGAGACTTCGAAAAGTCCGCTTTCCGTCAAGCGAGCGGCGCACTTGTCATCGAACACGCGGTTCGCGTCGAGGATGACTTCACCCGAAGATGTATCGATCACATCAGCGGCGACAATGCGACCATAATATTGGTCCATGTCTCCAACAGAGAGGGTGACCTTTTCAAGATCCTTGTAGAACAGGGAGATGATTTCAGCGGTCGTTTCAAAACCGATGCAGCGGAGAAGCGCTGTCGCGGGAATTTTCTTCTTGCGGTCGATAATCAGGTAAAGGACATCGCCGTCCGTATTGAATTCCACCCACGCACCGCGATGCGGGATGATACGGCTCTTGTAATTGGATCGTCCGTTGGGGAGCAACTCTTCGTCAAAGCTCACGCCGGGAGAACGGTGCAACTGGGAAACGACGACGCGTTCCGCACCGTTGATGATGAACGTTCCATTGTCCGTCATGATAGGCAGTTCGCAAATCAGGACGTCATTTTTGATTTCTTCCTTCAGCTTGCGATCTTCTCCGTCTTCCTCAAAGACCTGGAGCGAAAGATTCGCATGCAGCGGAATGGAGTGGGTTAGACCGCGTTCACGGCATTCGCGAAGACTGTACTTGGGAATACCGAAGAAGTAGCCTTCGTACTTCAGCGCGAAGAGCCTCTTCATGTCTGTGATGGGGAAAATGTCTTGGAAAACGCGTTCCAGACCTACTTTGAGACGCTTCTCAGGGGGAACGCCTTTTTGGAGGAAGTGGTCATAAGAAGCTTTCTGCACTTCGACCAGATACGGAAGTTCCAACTGGAACTTATTGGAGGAATAATTCTTTCGCTCCGTCATTTAAAAACCTCATCCAGTGAAAAAACCTTGAACACGGGAAAAACACCAAAAGCCCACACAAGCGTGCAGGCATTTGGAGTGTTCTAATTAAAGAACTGAAGACATTACTTCAGGACGACCTTGGCGCCAAGGTCTTCGAGATCCTTCTTCATCTTTTCGGCGTCAGCCTTCGGAGCGGCTTCCTTCACAACGCTGTTGGCCTTTTCGACCATTTCCTTAGCTTCCTTCAAGCCAAGGCCCGTGATGGCACGGACAGCCTTGAGAACCGCCATCTTGTTAGCACCGCATTCCGCGAGGACAACGTCGAATTCGGTCTTTTCCTCAGCGGCAGCACCAGCAGCGGCTGCAGCGACGACAACGCCACCAGCGGCAGCTTCAATGCCATGCGCTTCCTTGAGGTAGTCCGCCAATTGCTTGGCTTCGAGAAGGGTGAGACCCGCGATTTGATCACCAATAGCCTTGATATCTGTTGCCATGATGTTTTTCTCCAATTATTCCGTTTTGAAAAAGTTGTTTGTGAGTGGTTGTGTTGGGGATTAGGCGGTAGCTCCGGCCTGTTCCTTTTCCAGTTTTTCCGTGAGGGATTTGATTTGGCCCGCGATTGTGGAACCCGGTCCAAGAATGATCGTGACCAACTGGGCAAGCATACCCTTGCGATCCGGAATCTTGGAAAGTTCAACAACATCGGTTCCCGGTCTGACTTTACCTTCGAGGTAAACGCTCTTGGCGACGAGGAAATCGGGATTTTCCTTGTGGAAATTTTCGATTTCGCGCGCCGGCAGAATCGGATCGTCAGCAGGACCCACCATAACGGAAGTTGCGCCCTTGAGCATTTCATCCAAGCCCGTGACGTTCATCTTTTCAAGAACCCTCTTCAAAAGCGTATTCTTGACAGCGATGTACTTGACATTCTTGGACTTGAGATCCTTACGAAGCTTGTTGTCGAGTTCTACGGGAATCTTTTCGTAGTTGAGAAGATAAATCGACGCAGCACCTTCAAAAGCTTTGACGATGGAATCAACTTTCTGTTGTTTTTTAACTACAGCTTTCATTGTTTAACTCCTATCGTGTAAGGCTCATATCGAGCTTGAGGCTCGGTGTCATGGTAGCCGTAATGAACAGGGACTTGATGTAAGTGCCCTTGGAGGTTTGCGGCTTGTTCTTGATGACGGAATCAATCACAGCCTTCGCGTTTTCAACGAGCTGGGATTCCGAGAACGAGAGCTTGCCAATCGGAGCGTGAATGTTTGCGCCCTTATCGACACGGTATTGAATCTTACCGGCCTTGAGTTCCTTCACGGTCTGGGCGACGTTGATCGTCACTGTTCCGGATTTCGGACTGGGCATCAAACCACGAGGGCCGAGCACGCGAGCCACCTTGCTAATCACCGGCATCATGTCGGGAGTTGCGACAACGGCATCGAAGTCAAGCCAACCTTCCTGGATTTTTTGGACCAAGTCTGCGCCACCGACGTAATCAGCGCCCGCATCTTTCGCTGCCTGGAAATTGTTATCCTTGCAGAAAACGAGAACGCGCACCTGACGACCGGTACCGTTCGGCAACACAACCGTGCCACGAACAGCTTGATCGGAGTTTTTGGGATCAACACCGAGATTGAAATGAAGCTCGACAGTCTGGTCGAACTTAACCTCGGATTTTTTAAGAATTTCAAGTGCCTGCTCCAAACCGAACGATTGAGTCCGGTCAAAAGCTTCAGCAACTTTCTTATACTTTTTTCCTCTGAACATGGTGTTTCCTGTCAGAAATAGGGTTAAGGTCTGCCTGATTAGTCGACTACATCCACGCCCATCGAGCGTGCTGTGCCCGCAACCATGCGCATTGCGGCTTCAATGTCGATTGTATTCAAGTCCGGCATCTTCTGCGTAGCGATTTCCTTGACTTGAGCCTTAGTGATCTTACCGACCTTTTTACGGTTCGGTTCACCCGAGGCGGTTTCAATGCCGGCAGCCTTCTTGACGAGGACTGCAACAGGAGGTACTTTCGTAATGAAAGTAAAGCTCTTGTCGGCATAGACCGTAATGACCACGGGGATGATCATTCCCTTTTCGTTCTGGGTCTGGGCATTGAACGCCTTGCAGAACTGCATGATGTTCACACCCTTCTGACCCAGGGCAGGACCCACCGGAGGAGACGGGTTAGCAGCACCGCCGGGGATCTGAAGCTTAATAAAACCTGTGATTTTCTTAGCCACGTTATTTCTCCATTTCAGAACCGAACACTATACGGAAGCGGCTTCCACTTGGTTAAATCCCAATTCGACAGGCGTGGAACGGCCAAAAACAGAAACCATCACGCGGAGTTTATTTTTCTCCGTGATTTCTTCGACCGAACCGATAAAGCCCTTGAACGGACCATCCTTAATGGCAACACTGTCCCCGACAATATACGGATTCTGGATCACATCCTGCGAGGCATCTTGAGATTCGACGCCAAGCAGTCTATCGACCTCGCTCTGACGCAGAGGAATCGGCGCCTTGTTCTGGCGACTGGTTCCTCCAAAATGGGTAACCCCCTGAATGGACGTTACCAGGTGCTGGGTGAGCTCGTCCAGCTCCATTTCTATAATCAAATAAGCCGGGAAAAGCTTTTGGACCACCGTCTTGCGCTTTCCTCGGACATTGACTTGAACGGCCTTCTCCGGAATGAGAATCCGTCCAAACTTGTCTTGAACGCCTTCACGTTCAATCAACATTTCCAAATTTTTCTTAATCGTGCTTTCCTGACCGGAAAACGTATGGACTGCATACCATAACATCGCCATGATTTACCCACGTCCTAACAGTTTATCGACGAGAAAGGAAAGTCCCAAATCAATCCCAGCAATATAGATTCCCATGATAACGCTAAAAATCATCACAACCAAAGTAGAGCCTTTCAGCTCTTCAAGAGTCGGCCATGTAACCTTTTTCATCTCTTGGATAACTTCTTTGATGTATTGCTGAATCTTTTGCATATCATGACTCCGAAAGGAAGGAAGCAGGTCGGGAGGGACTCGAACCCCCAACCAACGGTTTTGGAGACCGTGACTCTACCAATTGAGCTACCGACCTAAAAACCTTCCTTACTTGGTTTCCTTATGAACTGTATGCTTGCGGCAGAACGGGCAGTACTTCTTGTACTCCACACGGGAAGGGTGAAGACGCTTGTTCTTGTCGCAATCATAGTTACGCTGATGACAAACGGTGCATTCGAGCGTAATAAGTTCTCTTGGCATTTTTATTCCTTACTTGATGATTTCGGTTACGGATCCGGCGCCGACGGTGCGG
>CAVKGV010000031.1:0-14005 GCA_963656065.1 Alistipes onderdonkii | reverse complement strand
AAGTGGATCTCCTGGTGGGCGACGCGTCGAAGGCGAAGCGGGTGCTCGGGTGGGAACCGAAAATCTCCTACGAGGAACTGGTGCGCCGCATGGTCGTGAGCGACATGAAACTTCTCGCCGAAGGGAAAATCTGACTTTATGAAATTGGCTATCGATGCGCGGATGATTGATCGCTCCGGAATAGGTACATGCATTCGTGAATGGCTTCCGCGGGTGAACTATTCCATCGCTTTAGGAAAACAAGAAAATCTGGAACCCTACAAGAGCCGCTTCGCTGAATTTTTACCCTTTGACTGTTCGATTTACGGTTATAAAGAGCAGCTCTCATTTCCCTATCGGGCTTTAAGAAAATTAAAGCCGGATGTTTTGCATGTTCCCCATTGCAACGTTCCTCTGTTTTATCGGGGAAAGCTCATCGTAACGATTCACGACTTGACCCATCTTATTTATCCACAGTTTCTCCCTTCGCGCATTGTCGGCTGGTATTTTAAATTCATCTTCTGGATTGCCTGCAAAAAGGCCGATCACATCCTGACGGATTCCGAAAGCACAAAGCGTGACATCATCCGCTTTTTTCATACGCCGACCGAAAAAATCACCGTCGCCCCTTTGGGAGTCGGCAAAGAATTCAAAAAAAAGGCACCGTCGGAAATCGATTACCTCTACGATAAATTTTCGATTCCCAGGGACAAGAATCTTTTGCTCTATGTTGGAAATTTATTACCGCACAAGAATCTATTCAAGCTTTTGGAAGCTCTGTCAAAGATGCCGGATCGGGAAAATTGTCGATTGATCCTTGTGGGAAAATCCTTTAGCGGCCGGGGAGAAAGCATAAACGAAGCGGATTTGGGAATTTCCGGCTTGGTGATTCGCGCGGGCGTCGTCTCTCCGGAAGATCTCGTTGGACTGTATAACATTGCCAATCTTTTTGTCCTGCCATCGCTTTATGAAGGCTTTGGGTTGCCCGTCCTTGAAGCCTTTGCCTGTGGAACTCCCGTCGCCTGTTCCAATACATCCTCGTTGCCGGAAGTAGGCGGAAACTTGGCCTACTATTTCAATCCCGCCGATTCAAGCGATATGGCGCAAGTCCTATCGAAAGCGTTAAACGGACAAAAGAAAACCGAGGAGTATATCCAATGGGCGGCGACGTTTAACTGGGATAAATCCAGCCAGATGATTTTATCCGCGGCGAAACAGGTCTGTGGACAATAGCCATGCAAAAGAAGCGCCTTGTTTTTTTTCTCAAGTTGCTTATCAGTGTTACGGGCATCGGTTGTATCTTTTACAAGATTCCTTTGGAAGAAATCTGCGCCAATTGGAACCGGAATACTTTGTCGTGGCTCCTGTTGTTGATTTTTTTCACGTTCCTTTCGATGCTCATCCAGGCAAACCGCTGGAAAGGCCTGCTTCTTGAAGGCGGGAAACAAATTCCGTTCAGGACCTTTTATGCCTACATCGCCATCGGATATTTTTTTACGGCTTTTTTACCGGGAGGTTTTGGCGGAGATGTCGTCAAGACATTGGCGTTTGGAAAACGGTTCCGGCAAACGGCTAATTCCGTGGCGGCGATTTTGATTTCGCGGATCCAAGGCCTCTTGATGCTGTTTCTCTTGTTTTTCCTCTCGCTTCCGTGGGTGTGCTTCCATTATTCACTGCCCGCGCCGTATATTTTCGGGATGATTGCCGCCTTGCTCCTAACCGCCGCGGCTCTCGCCTTCTGCTGCTTTTCGGATAGGATTACCTCGTTAAAATTCATTTCAGGTCGTCTGGCTTTCGTGTCGAAACTGCAAAAATCTCTACTTGTCTATAGGAATCACAAGAAACAATTTTTTCTCTCCCTTTTGGACTCTTTGTGGCTCCAGCTTCTCGTCTTTGCGACATCGTATGGATATCTAAAAGCCGTTGGAATTGCCTTGGATTTTAGGCTGGTTGTCGTCTTTACGGCCATCACGGTTGTTATCACCATGCTGCCGATATCGCTCAACGGCATCGGTGTTCGGGAGTGGATTACGGTAACCCTTTACGCCGGAATAGTCGGACTGCCTGCAGACAAAGTACTTGCCGGACATTTGCTCGGATATATTTTAATCCTGTTCCAGGCAATCCAGGGAGCCGTCATCCTGGCCGTGCAAAAGCGGATCACCTAACCGCCTCGGTCTCCAAAGATTTACAAATTCCGGGGAACCCCTCTACGAAAAGAATATTAGTTTGAAAAAGTCACCCTTAAACGAGGATTTGGAACATGCAGATTTTCATCACGGGCGGAACGGGCTTCATCGGGCATTATGTCGCGCGGGAGCTTCTAGAAAGCGGACACCGGCTGACGATTCTTTCCAGGCATCCCGATAAAATTCCGACCCTTTCCCGCCATCCGAACGTGACGATTCTCGAAGGGACCATCTACGATGCGGCAACGATTACGAGAGGGCTCGAAAACTGCGAAGCGTGCATCCATATCGCCTTCGGCTGGGGCGAAACTCCCCTTTCGATGCTCGAAAACGATACGCGGGCGACGGTTCTAGTCTTGCAGGCCGCGGCAAAGGCCGGATGCCGAAAATTCATCTACACGTCGAGTACGGCCGCGATGGGAAAATTCCGCCCGGTGATGAATGAAAATGTCGTAAATCTCCCCGTCGATCTTTACGGGGCGACAAAGGCCGCCGGAGAAGCCTATGTCTTGGGATTTCGCGGGAACTCGATGAAGCGGAACATCATCCGTCCGGGTTACACGTTTGGAAGCCCCGCGTTCGGCGATAGCGACGGCGTTTCCCAACCGGACAGGCGTTTCGAGCTTATCGCACGGTCCATCGTGAAGGGAAGCGCCATCCATCTGATAAAAAACGACGGTACGCAGTTTATCGATGCGGCTTCCCAGGCAAAGCTTTTCCACAAGCTGCTCGACAGCGATTTCGACGAGGAAATTTTCCTTGGCTTAGGAACGAACTGGATCTCGTGGAAAAGCATCGCCGAAAGGATGCTCGCCGAATATGAAAGCCTGACGGGCAAGAAAAGCGCGGCAAAAATCGAAGAGAGGGATCTGGGCTGGTCCGAAAAGCCGATGCTCTTCTCCGTCGAAAAGATTGCGGAAGCGTTCAACCTGCACTTTGACGCCCGCAATGCCATGGAAAGGCATATCCGCTGGCAGATTGAGACTATCCTAGCGAATCCTTGAGAAAATGAATGGCCTCGTGCCGCGAAGGGCTCAGGGCTTCGTAAAGTTCCAGGACGCGGGAGAGTTGCCGCTTTCCCGGCTTGATGTACTTTTCAAATCCGGGAATTTTCTTTTCCGTACTCAAAAAGCAATATGCGCCGAGCGCCTGCATCAGGCGCTGGAGGCTCGCTTGCAAAAAGAGCGTCCAGGCGTCGTCCCTGTTGAAGGACTGCGAACAGAGCGGATAGTCCTGATACCATTCGTCAAAGAAATCCCCGACCAGCTCATCGGAAAGTTCGACATAGGGATCCCACAGGAGCGAAGCGATATCGTAGAACATGGAGCCGCGGCGCGCTCCCTGGAAATCGACGAATCCGATTTCCGAATCGGCGCGAACCATGACATTTTGCGACTGGAAATCCCTGTGCATCAGGACTTTCGGATGCGTATCGACCATGCAGGCGAGCGTTGCGAAAAAGTTTTCCACCGCTTGGGGCAATTCGGTTATGTCTTTTTTCTTTTGCAGATAGTTGGTGCGGAAATAATCGGTTTCCCACTTGAGCGCCGCGTAATCGAAACGTCTCGCCGCGATGTCCGGGCGTGAAAGAAAGAACTTCGCGCTTCCCTTTTGCCACTTGAGCAAGGCGTCAATCGTTGCGGGGTAGAGAATCCGGATGTTTCCGGGATTCGGTTTCCCATCCTTTTCGACAAGGGAAAGTAGCGTGTTTTCCCCCATGTCCTGCATGAGAACCTGGGCAAAAACTTCGTCGGCTTCCCAGATTTCCGGCGTCGGAAACCCGAAAGAGGTAAACGACTTTCCATACGAAACAAAGCGTTTGAAATCCTCGTCGGCGGTCAGGTTCGTCTGGAGAATCGCCGTTTTCCCGCCCTCGGAAACCCGGAAATACTTGCGAAAGGAACCTGCGGACCCAGCAAGCGTCCACGAGGCGTCTGCGGTAAAGCCCTTGGATTCGAGAATTGCCTGGATGTTGGGCGAAACTTGCGGTAGGTTGGGTTGCATAAAGTCCTCGGAGTTTTTCCCACAATATATCATTCTAAACTGCAAAATTGTCGAAAATTTCGCCGGCAACGAAAAAAAATTTCAGATTTCCCGTTGCCACGGTTTCAAAGCTTTTTTATTTTCTTTTCCGAAATGAAACACGCACGCATCATGATGAACGGTTGGTGGTGGCGTACTTCGCAAACGGAGTTCGCGTGTTGATCTTTTATAGATAATCGTGCATGGCAAGCGGCTCCGTCTTTTCGGAGCCTTTTTTTGTGCACAAAAACTTTAACCCAAGGAAAAACATGACCAAAAGAACCGACAGCATCTATCTTACCCTCGAAGGGGAACGCTACACGCCCTTTTCGCTTGCCAAAAAGCTCGGGGCGAAGGCAATCCTCGAATCGGCCTCCTTTTCTCAAGGCGCAAACCGCTACTCGATCCTTATGCTGGAAGAAGCGTTTCACGTCATCGAAGACGCCGAAGGCGTTTCCCTGGTCGTCGAAGGAATCCGCAAGCCCTATCCGGCAAAGGACATTCTCGATGCGCTCGAAAGCATCGCTTCCGAAAACGAGAAACCGGCAAAGATTCCGCTGCCCGCTTCCGGAATGGGCTTTCTCTCCTACGAGTTCTGCGCGCGCTGCGACACGATTCGCCTTTCCCGCCAGGAAGATTCGCTGAAAATTCCCGAATCCGAATTCGTCGTGGGACATGTCTATATCGTATTCGATCATTTTACGGAAACGCTCCACGTGTTCGGGCTAAATTACAGCGAGCATGAAATTGACCTGGACAAGGCTATTCGCGGCATCCGCAAGAAACTTTCGAACCTCGACTTTTCCTATCTGGAAGAACCGGAAGACGATTATCCGTATAAGGTCCTTACGGACTTGAAGAAAAGCCATGACGAATACGTCCACTATGTCGAAGAGCTGAAAAAGCGGATTGTCGCCGGAGACATCATCCAGGCGGTTCCCTCCCGCCGCTTGCAGCTCGAATCGGAAATTCCCGCGCTCGACGTCTATCGCAGGCTGCGGACGCTGAATCCGTCGCCCTACCTTTTCTACATCGATTTTGGAAAATACCAGCTGGTCGGTTCCTCGCCGGAAAGCCTTGTCCGTTCGCGGAACGGCGTGTCCTCCATCCGCCCGATTGCGGGAACGTGCCGCCGCGGAAAGAACGACGCGGAAGACGAATTTTTGAAAGAAAAACTTCTGGGCGACCCGAAGGAACGCGCAGAGCACTTGATGCTCGTGGATCTTGCGCGAAACGATCTCGGGCGCGTCTCGGAACCCGGGACGGTCAAGGTCACGCGCAACATGGAATGCGAACTTTTTAGCCATGTCATCCATCTGGTTTCCGAAGTGGAAGGAAAGACGCGGCACGATCTGAAGCCCATCCAGGTGTTGCGCTCGGCGTTTCCGGCGGGTACGGTCAGCGGCGCGCCCAAGATTAGCGCCATCGAAATCGTGTCTTCGCTCGAAAGGGAAAAGCGGAACTTTTACGCGGGAGCGGTCGGCTATCTCGATGCGGACGGGGATCTCGATTTTTGCATCGCTATCCGCTGTGCGCTACGGCAGGGAAACGTCTGGACACTCCAGGCGGGCTCGGGAATCGTCTATGCGTCGGATCCGGAACGCGAATGGGAAGAGACGGGCGAAAAGCTCGGTGCGATGGTCCAGGTCGTCGAAGCGAGAAACAAGTAAAACTTTACGAGGATAAATTCATGATAGTCATCATCGACAATTACGATTCTTTCACATACAATGTTTACCAGGCGATTACGAGCATCACGGCGGAACCGGTCAAGGTTCTCCGCTCTAGGGAATGTTCCGTTGCGGACATCGAAAAGCTTGCTCCTTCGCACCTAATCGTTTCCCCGGGACCGGGACGTCCCGAAGACGCAGGCATTTCCGTCGAAGCTATCCGTCACTTTGCCGGCAAGCTGCCGATTCTCGGAATCTGTCTCGGTCACCAGGCGATAGGCTACGCGTTCGGGGCGAAAATCGTCCAGGCGAAGTTCATCAAGCACGGCATCGCGGAAGAGATGGATTTAGACGCCCGCGGCCTTTTCCGGAACATCGGCAAGAAAGGCACGTTCATGCGCTACCACAGTCTCGTTATCGACGAAAAGACGCTTCCGGATGATTTTGAAATCACCGCCCGCGCAAAGGACGGCGACATCATGGGCATTCGGCACAAGACTCTCGATATCGAAGGCGTGCAGTTCCACCCGGAATCTATCGCAGCAAAGGACGGCGAAGCCTTTTTCCGTGCATTCCTCAATTATCGGCGGGAGGCGCTTCCCGTTTCGGGAATTTTGAACAAGCTGATTTTGCGGCAGGACCTGAAAAAGGAAGAGGCGGAACTTTTCATGGAGACGCTTACCGACGGGATGCTCGACGAACGGCAGACCGCGGCGATTCTCGCGGCGCTTGCCGTCAAAGGTCCTGCGGCTTCGGAAATCGCTGGCTGCGCGGCTGTGCTCAGCCGGAAAAAGACCCCGTTTCCCTTTGACAAGGCGCGCGACGTAGCGGAAGTCGTCGGGACGGGTGGCGACAGCAAGGGCAGCTTCAACATCAGTTCTTTCTCCGCACTGATCTGCGCAAGCTGCGGATGTCCCGTTGCGAAGCACGGCAACCGGGCCGTTTCGAGCAAGTCCGGAGCGGCGGATTTCTTCGAAGGCCTGGGATTCAATATCCGGCTTTCCCCCGAAAAGGCGGCAGAAGTTCTCGGGAAAACGAATTTTGTATTCCTGTTCGCGCAGGTCTATCACAGCGCGATGCGCTATGCGGCTCCGGTCCGAAAGGTGCTCGGTGTCCGCACCATCATGAACCTGATTGGCCCCCTCACAAACCCTGCCGACGCGAAGTACTTGATGCTCGGAGCCTACGGCAAGGAGCTTTTAAAGCCGATGGCGGAAGCGGCAAAGCTGCTCGGGGCGAAACACGTGCTGGTCGTTTCAAGCGTTGACGGGTTCGACGAGATTTCTCCGAGCGTTCCGACCCATGTCTATGAAATCGACGAGGAGAACCAGTCCTTTGAATATCTTCTCGAACCGTCGGAATTCGGCATTCCCGCTTTGAACGATGAAGATTTGCGCGGCGGAACCGGAGAGGAAAATGCGAAGACGGCTCTCGAACTGGCAAACGGCAAAGGAAACTCCACCATTCGGTATGCGGTTGCACTGAACGCCGGAGCGACCCTTTACACCGCCCGAAAGGCAAAGTCCCTCAAGGAAGGTTTCGAAATGGCGCTCCGCGCGCTCGACAGCGGCGCGGTCCTTCAAAAAATCGAAGAAGTCCGGAAAGCGACAAACGGATAGCCTAACATCAAGCACAAAAGTCCCGAATTTCTCGGGACTTTTTCATGCAAAAAAATCGAAGAATCAAAAGTTCTTTTCGATGGCCGCGACAAGCGTCGCCTTTGGAACCGCTCCGACGATATTCCCGACTTCGACGCCGCTTTTGAAAAGTTTCATGTTCGGAATGTTCGTGATGCCGAAACGGTTGCAGAGATTCTCGTTTTCGTCAACGTTCACCTTGGCGACGACCAGCTTCCCGTCGTATTCCAACGCGAGATCTTCCATCACGGGTCCCATCATCTGGCAAGGCCTGCACCATGTCGCCCAGAAATCGACCAGCACCAGGCGACCCGAATTGATCACTTCGTCAAAATCCTTTTCGTTCACATTGAGTACGGACATGTAGAGCCTCGCTTGTTTTCCGATAAAATAGCTATTTTTTCTTTTCAAGAGTATTCCGATGCCCTTTTTTGCGATATTTGTCACGTTACTTGTTGCACTTTCCCCGGTGTTTGCCGTCGAGGAGTTAAGCACGGCACGAAAAGGCGCGGAATTTCGCGAGGTTGCGGAGAGGACATACGACTTAGAAGGCCAGAAGGCGGAATGGGTGCTGGGGACTTCCCTGTTTGGAAATCCCGACCTGGAATTTCGCTCGATGGGACTTGCCGCTCCGTCGAGGCGCTTGCCGTCAAAACTCGCCGGGATTTTCACGTTTCCGCTTTCCTACGATGCGACGCAGCTTTCGATGTTCGGCGAGAACGGCGTCATGAAGGAAAACTTTGCGCGGGGCATTCCGGTCGATACGCCTGTCACGCGGATTCTCTGGGAACGCTACGCTTTCAACGGGAACGCTTTCGGCCTGGATTTCCAGAGGCTCCTTCTCGACAGCATCGAGCTTGACATCGGCATGGCGAGCTATTCCGACGGCGGATCGGACGAGTTCCGCTACCAGGACGTGACGCACCAGCCCTTCTTTGCGCTCGGACGAGATTCGTCGCAGATTCCCTTTTCGGGCAGGAACCTTTCGACCAGTACGATGCATTTCAAGCCGGCTATTACGTGGTTTCTTCCTCGGGGGGAAATTTCGGCGAGCCTGGGTTACCTGCTTGTCAAAAACGACGATGCGCCGCCCTACCGATTTATCCAGGATTCAACGAACTATTCGAGCATCACCTATCTGAAGCGCCCTTTCAAGACGGACCTGAATTCGTTTTCCTACGGGCTTCGAGGAAAAATCCGTCCCGTTAACGTGCTGGAAATCGGCGCGAGCATTTACAGCGGAACGCATAAAATCGAATACGACAGCCTGGTGGATTTTCCTGAAAGCATCCGGGATACGGTCGATGCGAAGGGAAAGCCGCGAAAGGATACGACATGGCTGGGCGTGAAAGACGAGGTCGGCTACGAGACGGTAAACGGCGACGGCGGCATCGCTTTTCGGGTTCCGCTCCATCCGACGCTTCGCATGGAATACGAATTTACGGAAACGAATTCCCGGTTTAAGCAGGACCGCGAACTTTATTACCTGGAAATTTCGGACACGTTCCGCTTCGTTGATTTCCGGTTCCAAGGAGGCGCGCTTCGCAACTCGAACCTTTTCGATTCCGTCGAAGTGGGACGGATGATTTCCGGATATCTGACTCTTCACCTTCCTTGGCACGTCGCGCTGAAGGGAACATTCAAAAACGATGTCCGGTTTCCGGATGTCGATGAACTGAAGCTTTTCAACCGCGGTCGTTACGCCTATCCGAACGATGCGCTACAACCCGAAAAACGGCTGCGCATGACCGGAGACATGGAATGGAATGCCGGAGGAATCTTTTACGGAACGGGGCTTCGCTACGAATACGCGAATTCTCCCATCAAGCAGCGGTGGGTTTCCGGCGACGGTCTCGAATCCATTGAAAGCGCTTACCAGTGGATAAACCTGAAAAACGCGGAAGCGCTCGACTGGTATGTTTCTGTCGGATTCGGACTTGGAAACTGGCGATTCTATCTGGAACGCGAACAGGCACTGTCCAAGCAGAACCGACCGATTGACGTGGCAAGCCTTTATTACAAGGGCTACATTCGCTGGCAGGATAAATTTGTCAAGGACAGGCTCGGCGTCAGCATCGGCTTTGACTTTACCTGGTTCGGCAACCGCTACGACATACAGACGAATGAAGACGATGCGCTCGAACTTGTCGAATTGAAGCATTATCTCGCTCTGAATTTCGAAGCGCGGATGCGGATTCTCACCTTTTCGCTCTACACGCGAATCGACAACCTGAACCACAGCCTTTACGAGCCGGCGAGCGGTTACCGTCCGGAAGGCGTCCGGTTCCTTTACGGGATTACGTGGAGCTTTGACAATTAGGTCTTAGAGTTTAGAACCGCAGACATTTAAGCTCCTAGGGAGTAGGGATGAGGGAACAGGGAGTAGTCCGTGGACGTCTAAGTTTTCGGGATGAGTTAAGCGGGACACGGGAATTTGAAACGAACCGTTTTCGTTCACCGTCATTCTGGAACGACCGAAGGGAGTGATAGAATCCATTTTCAGCGTTTCTTTTGAAATGGATCCTATCGCTCAGGATGACAGCCAGAAGGAAAAGTTCGCTCCAAAAAAACACTTCACACTCAGCTCTAAGTTCTGTACTCAGGATGACAGTAGAGCGTTCCCGTGCACTGTCATTCTGGAGAGGTCGAAGACCTTGATAGAATCCCGTCTGACGTCATCCAACTCTTCACTCTCAGCTATAAGCTCTCAGCTCAGACTCGGCGTGGCCTTGGGGGTGGTTGCAAGGAAGGGGGACCTTGGCCTTCGCAACTCGGAAAGGTCCCCCTGCCTTGCCCCCCGCCGGGAAGGCGCACATCCGCCGAGAGGCGGAAAAGGGCCGCTTCGCAACAAAAACATTTCAACTCTTCACGCTCATACCTAAGCTCTGACATGGATCCTATCGCTCCGCAAAGCTTCGCTCCAGGATGACAGAAGAGCGTTTATGCCCACCGTCATTCTGGAGGGTTCGAAGAACCCGATAGAATCCTTGCCCGATGTCATTCTACTCTCAGATCTCAGTTCTAAGCTCAGACTAGTCCTTGATGCAGCGGACAGACATAGCGATGTCCTTGTCGTAAAAAAGGTACGTACTTGTAGTGGAATAGCTCTGCAGAACCCGGTTGTAGGCGGTCTCTGTGTTGTTCTCCGAAGCGGCCCAGAAGCCCGCGTAGTAGCGAATAAAATATCCGCCCTCGGTGCGAAGCCCCGCCTGGAGAGCGCCGAAGCCAAATGCGTCCGAACCGTTAGTGTTTTCATCCCAGCCGCTTGTCGATTTCAGCGCATAGCCGACGGAGTCCGTTTTCCCGCCAAAGAGGGATTCCGCGACGAACGTTTCAAGAGTTTCCCATTCCTCGTAGCTTGGCTGGTGCCAGCCTGCGGGACACACGCCGCGGACATTTCCTGTTGTGTGGCATGTTGTTCCCATGCCGCAACCTATTCCGTCATCGCTGAATACGGCGGCGGAATCCATCGCCGCAGACCAGAGATAGAGGCGACCGTACTTGGCACAGGAATCCGCAGAATTATCGTAACAGAAGCTCGAAGAATCCTGTTTCGTTGTTTTCACCAAATAGGCGTAATTCAGGTTTTCCGCCATCCAGGTCTGTTCGCCGATTACGATATAGGGATAAATGGTCATATTGCGGAAATCGCAGAATTTTGCCAACGGATCGTAAGTATTTCCGTTGCACAGGCCATAAATGGAATCTTCCGCACAGAATTTCTCTGTCGGGTCGTAGGGTTTTCCGCCACAGGAATAAACGGTTCCCTCGTAACAGAAGGCTTTTTTCGGGTCGTAAACGGAACCTCCGCAAAACGCCTTGTAGAGCGTGATCGTGTCCGCGCCGCAGACCTGCGTAACGGTTCCATCGCCATTGTCGGTGAGCGAGCAGCCGTTCCCGTCCGCTCCGTTTTTGCCGTTTTCGCCGTCTAAACCGTCCTCTCCGTTCGAACCGTTCTTGACAACTCCGATCGAATCTCCACCGCAAATAACTTTGTAGCCCGAGCCGTCGGAAAGATTTTCTACCGTGCAAGATGTGCCGTTTTCGCCGGATTCTCCGTCCTTGCCGTCCGAACCGTTTTCGCCATTTAAACCGTTTTTGACGACGCCGACCGAGTCTCCGCCGCAAATAATCTTATAGCCCGAACTGTCGGAGAGCAGTTCTGCAACACAGACAACATCTTCTTGTTTTTTGGACAGCGGGACCCAGCCCGAATCCGCACAGATATAGGCAACATTTTCATCCGAAGCAAAAACCGTTTTGCCAACGCTTGCCGAGTCGCACTTGCCGAGCGAGTCCGCAGAGGCGACAACTTCCAAGCCAGAAACTTCGTTTGTCACGTTCGTGACCTTGGTGACGTCGTCACCGCAAGCGGAAAGGAGGATCCCGACCGCGACAGTTGACAGGGAAACGATGACTTGCTTTTTCATGACATTCCTCGGGAAAAAAGCTCTGTTTAATTTTGTTTACGTAAAAGATAGAAAGGAACCGGCTGAGGAGGAAGATCTGCGAATATTTCAAAAAAGTTGCAAAAAAAACATCCATCGCACTTACCATGTTCGCGGCTTAGAACAGTGAACGTTTAAGTTCTGAGTGTGGAGGGTGGAATGTGGAGAGTGGAGTTGTCTGCGGAGCGAACCGTTTTCGTGCGCCGTCATTCTGGAGAGGTCGAAGACCTCGATAGAATCCCGCCCGCGGTCATTCTGGAACGACTGAAGGGAGTTGCTTAGTTAATAGATCTTAGAGCTTAGAACAGCAAACATTTAAGTTCGCGGGAAGCGGGAATTAGACGTTCGCACGTCTAGGCTTTTTGTCGCCAAGCGACTAGGTCGCCTTCCCGGCGAGGGGCAAGGTAGGGGGACCTTTCCGAGTTGCGAAGGCCAAGGTCCCCCTTCCTTGCAACCACCCCCATGGCCACGCTGTTTTTTCAGAAATTTCGGTTTATCGTCATTCTGGAGGATTCGAAGAATCCGATAGAATCCGTCGTCATTCTGGAACGACCGAAGGGAGTGATAGAATCAGCTTTAAGCTCTGACATGGATCCTATCGCTCCGCGCCGCTTCGCTCCAGGATGACAGAAGAACGTTCATGCCCGCCATCATTCCACTCTCAACCTTCCACACTCCACTCTTCACTCTCAGCTTTTAGTTCTGATTGGATCCTATCGCTCCGCGCCGCTTCGCTCCAGGATGACAGAAGAACGTTCATGTCCACCGTCATTCTGGAGGGTTCAAAGAACCCGATAGAATCCCGTCCGATGTCATTCCACTTTCAGATTTAAGTTCTCAGTTATAAGTTCTGATCTGGATCCTATCGGTCGCATAGCTCCCTCCAGGATGACCGCTAGAAGGAAAAGTTCGCTAAAAAGTCACTCCACTCTCAACTCTCAACACTCCACTCTCAGTTTTAAGCTCAGACTAGTCCTTGACGCAGCGGACAGACAGAGCGCTATTTTTAACATTGCTGCCCGACCGCAACATTGAATGGTCTAATTCCAAATTGTAGTTGTTGGCGTAGTACGCGCCGGTCTCCGAAGAGCCCCAGAAGCTCGCGCTGAAGCGAATATCCAAGAAAGAAAATCCTTGGTTGTTTACGTAGTCGTAGAGAATTCCTGCCGGGAGAGCGCCGAAGCCAAATGAGTCCGAGCCGTTAGCGTTATCATCCCAGCCGCTTGCCGATTTCAGCGCATAGCCGACGGAGTCCGTATTCCCGCCAAAGAGGGATTCCGCGACGAACGTTTTAAGCGTTTCCCATTTCTCGTTGTTCGGCAGGTGCCAGCCCGCGGGACACACGCCGCGGACAATCCCTGTCGCGGAGCATGTTGTTCCCATGCCGCAACCTTTTCCGTCATCGCCGAACACCGCAGCCGAATCCATCGCCGCGGACCACATGTAAAGGCGACCGTACTTGGCGCAGGAATCTGCAGAATTGTCGTAACAGAAACTCAAAGAATCCATGTTCGCTGTTTTCACCAAATAGGCATAATTCAGGTTTTCCGCCATCCAGACCTGTTCGCCGATTTTGACAGTCAAATAAGTCTGGTTGTCTCGAGAGTCCGTGAATTGCCCAATGAGTTTCCTGCCATAGCATTTCCAACTGGTATCCTTCGGATCGTAAGTCATTCCGCCGCACAGGTCATAAATGGAATCTTCCGCACAGAATTTCGCTGCCGGGTCGTAAGCCTTTCCGCCGCAAGAATAGAGGGAATCCCCAGAGCAGAAGGCTCTTTCCGGGTCGTAAACGGAACCTTCGCAAAACGCCTTGTAGAACGTGATCGTATCCGCTCCGCAAATTTGCGAAACGGTTCCGTCGCCGTTGTCCGCAAGCGAGCAGTCGTTCCCGTCCACGCCGTTTTTGACAACGCCGACCGAATCCCCGCCGCAGATGACCTTGTAGCTCGAGCCATCGGAAAGATTTTCCACGACGCACGATGGGCCGTTTTCGCCGGATTCAGATAACGTATATTGTTTTTCGCAAATTCCTGCAAGGTGGTAAAAAATAGGATGTT
>CAVKGV010000030.1:0-14657 GCA_963656065.1 Alistipes onderdonkii | reverse complement strand
AATATATAAAATTTCTACATTGGCTTTTGGAATTTTCAAAAGGTAATACGATGGATTCAAGAATCGTTCAGCTTGCGGAAATGCTTGTCCGCGATGCGGTTGCCCTCAAAAAAGGCGAGAATATTTTAATCGAGACGACGGACGCTCCGGCGGAGATTTCCGTGGCGCTGATCCGGGCGGTGGCGAAAGTCGGCGGAAGGCCGTTCGTTTCGACGTTTTCAAGCGCGGTGAACCGGGTGCTGCTCCAGAATGCGACGGACGAGCAGCTGAAAATCGCCGCGGAACACGATCTCGCGCAGATGAAACAGATGCAGGCCTATATCTCGATCCGCGGAAGTGACAATTTTGTAGAACTTTCCGACGTTTCCGAAGACAGGATGCAGGCGAACCGGACGATCCGAAATCCGGTCCTGAACTGGCGCGTGAACAAGACTCGCTGGTGCGTCCTCCGCTGGCCGGGACCTTCGCTTGCGCAGAGCGCGGGCATGAGCACGGAAGCTTTCGAGGGCTTCTACTTCGAAGCGTGCCTTGCTGACTATCCGGGAATGCGGAAGGCGGCGCAGGGGCTGATCGATCTGATGAACCGGACGGACAGGGTGCGTCTGAAGGCTCCGGGGACGGACCTTTCGTTCAGCATCAAGGGGATTCCGGCGGTTCCGTGCTGCGGGACGATGAACATTCCGGACGGGGAAGTCTATACGGCTCCGGTGCGGGAAAGCGTGAACGGCGTCATTACTTACAATACGCCGACGCTCTACGAGGGCAAGCGTTTCGAGGGAATCCGGCTCGTTTTCAAGGACGGTAAGATCGTCGAGGCGACTTCTTCGGACACGGATGCGATGAACGCGATTTTCGATACGGATGAAGGGGCGCGCTACGTGGGCGAGTTTTCGTTTGGCTTCAACCCGTTTATCCGCCGCCCGATCTGCGACATCCTTTTTGACGAGAAAATTTCGGGAAGCATCCACTTTACGCCAGGAAGGTGCTACGAGGATGCGTATAATGGGAACCATTCGGCTATCCACTGGGACCTGGTGCTGGTCATGACGCCGGAATTTGGCGGCGGGGAAATCTACATGGACGACGTTCTCGTGCGGAAGGACGGTCTCTTTGTCTTGCCGGAACTTCTCGCGCTGAACCCCGACAGGCTTGGACGTTCCTCGTGACAAAACGACATAAATGCTATATTTTCTGACAAAAAGAGACAAAAAAGTGGTTTTTGATCCCGGATGCCTGCCAAAATCGCCGAATTTCGCCAAAATGCTTCTTGGCACGGTTTTTGCAAAAGGTCCGGGTACAAAACCATAAGGAGTTTACCGTGAGTATTCAAGAAGAATTCGGAAGTCTGGTGTTCAATGCGAAGACCATGAGCAAGTATCTTTCGCACAAGACTTATGAGAGCCTTCTCGCGACAATGGAGACGGGTTCTGCGCTTGATTCGTCGATTGCGGACGAGGTGGCCTCGGGAATGAAGACCTGGGCGATTGAACACGGCGCAACGCACTTTACGCACTGGTTCCAGCCTCTGACCGGCACCACTGCCGAAAAGCACGACGCTTTCTACAATCCGGATTTCAAGGGCGGCATCGTCGCCTCGTTCAGCGGCAAGGAACTGATCCAGGGCGAACCGGACGCTTCGAGCTTCCCATCGGGCGGTCTCCGCGCGACTTTCGAGGCCCGCGGCTACACGGCGTGGGATCCTTCGAGCCCGGCGTTCATCAAGCGGAACAATGACGGCGTCGCGGTCCTCTGCATCCCGACGATGTTCTACGGCTACCACGGGGAAGCCCTCGACAAGAAGACTCCGCTGCTCCGTTCGCAGGCGGCTCTCGCCAAGCAGATTTATCGCGTCGCGAAACTTTTCGGCGTGGAAGGCGACAAGCGTCCGTTCGCGACTCTCGGACCGGAACAGGAATATTTCCTCGTCGATGCGGAACTTTACCGGGAACGTCCCGACCTGATGCAGACCGGCCGCACGCTTTTCGGTGTCCGCCCGGCGCGTCACCAGCAGCTCGAAGACCACTACTTCGGAAAGATCAAGAGCCGCGTGCTTTCCTTTATGGCGGAAGTCGATAAGGAACTCTGGAAGCTGGGCGTTCCGGCGAAGACCCGTCACAACGAAGTCAGCCCGGCGCAGTTCGAGCTCGCTCCGGTGTTCGAGGACCAGAACCTTTCTTCCGACCACAACATGCTCACGATGGAAGTCCTCCAGACTGTTGCCGAACGTTACGGTCTCGTCTGCCTTCTCCACGAAAAGCCTTTCGACGGCGTGAACGGTTCGGGCAAGCACAACAACTGGTCCATCACCGGTCCGGACGGCAAGAACTGGCTCTCTCCGGGAAAGACGCCGCACGAGAACGCGAAGTTCCTCACCGTGCTCGTTTCCATCATCAAGGGCGTCGATACCTATGCTCCGCTGCTCCGTGCGAGCGTGGCGAGCGCCGGCAACGACCACCGTCTCGGTGCGAACGAAGCGCCTCCGGCTATCATTTCCATCTTCCTCGGCGAACAGCTCACCGATATCATCAACCAGCTCGAAAAGGGCAAGCCTTCCTCTTCGAAGAAGGGCAGCGAAATCGAAATCGGTGTGTCCATGCTGCCTCCGCTCCCGAAGGATGCGACGGACAGAAACCGCACGAGCCCGTTTGCCTTCACCGGTAACAAGTTCGAATTCCGCGCCGTGGGTAGCGAACAGAGCTGCTCCACCCCGAATACCGCGCTGAACACGATCGTCGCCTGGGCGCTTGATGATGTGATCGGACAGATCGAAGCTCTCACTTCCAAGGGAACGGATTTCAACTCCGCGGTGCAGAGCGTTCTCCAGAAGGAAATCAAGGAACACAAGCGCGTGCTCTTTGACGGCAACGGTTACAGCGACGACTGGAAGGCCGAAGCGGAACGCCGCGGTCTCCCGAACCTCAAGACGACGCTCGAAGCTATCGAAGCGTATCGCGATCCGAAGGTGGTGAAGCTCTACAAGGATTACGGAGTTCTCTCCGAAGTGGAACTCGAAAGCCGCTACGTGGTCGAGAAGGAAAAGTACGAGACGATTATCGCGCTCGAAGCGAACTGTGCGCTCACGATGGCGAAGACGATGTACCTTCCGGAAGGAATTTCCTACGCCGCGGAACTCGCCGATTCCTGCTCTTCCCTGACCGACTTTGTCCACACGGGCGTTTCGCGCCTCGCAAAGTCCGCCGCGGAAAATGTCGAAGGCCTCGCCCAGGAAATCGAGAAGCTCGAAAAGGCTGTTGAATCGGGCGAAACGAAGGCGGAACTCGAAGCGATGACCGACGTGCGAAAGTTCGTCGATGCGCTCGAACGGATCGTTCCCGATTCCCAGTGGCCGGTTCCCGGCTACGGCGAAATGTTCTTCGTCGGCTGATTTCGGTCGGAATTACGAAAAGCCTCCGCAACGCGGAGGCTTTTCGCTTTTTCGGTATGAGGGTTGAGTGCTGAGAGTGGAATGTGGAGAGTGGAGTGACGTCGGACGGGATTCTATCGAGGTTTTCGACCTCTCCAGAATGACGGTGTGCGGAAACGGTTCGCTCCGCGGACTACTCCCTCATTCCCTAAAACATAGACGGCCGCATTTAATCTCTCACCCCCAGATCGCGAGGACCCAGAACGAAATGGCGGAAAGGCTCCAGAGCGCCGAAATCTTTTTGTCGGAAGTCGCCAGGGAAACGGCTGCCGAGTAGGTGAGGTAAAGGCTGAAAAAGTAGCTGAAGATGGTGATGATTTCCGCGGGCAAGAATCCGGAGAGGATGCCGCCGCGGGCAAGGGCTATCGATATGGCGAAGAGCTGGACGATGCCCGGTACGAGATAGAGTTTCCGCCTTTCGGGCGAAGCCTTGGCGATGTTCAGGGAAAAAAGCAGGGCGAGCGAAGCTGCGACGAGACTTGCGAAAACGGGCAGGATTGGCATACTTCCCATATATAGAATTTTGTCTGTTAAAATTTCTTCGCGGGGAATGGAAACGTTTTCTGAATTTCCTATATTTTACGCATACGTTTTGTTGAGGTCTTTCACGATGAAATTTTCCTTGCTGAGCTTGATTCTGGCTGTCTATGCGGCAACTCTTTCCGGCTGCTTCCTCGCTCCGGGAATGACGCTGAACGAATCCGCCGATGAAGAAGGCGCTATCGATACCTTGGCCGATTTCCAGGGGGCGAAGGTCCACTTGCAGAGCATCAACGCGAGGACCTTGGCTACGATGTCCGGAAATTCCGGAACGTCTTCCGTCGCGACATTGCCGGAAGAGCTTCTATCCTACAAGCCCGAATCCTATCGCCTCGGACCTTTCGACATTGTCCAGGTGGTGATCTGGGAACATCCCGAACTGACAAGCCCGCTCGGTTCGTATCGGAGCGACAATGCGACGGGACAGCTGGTGAGCGAATCGGGCATCATGTTCTACCCGTATGTCGGTGAGATAAACGTGAGTGGAAAGACGGTTGCCGAGCTGCGCGCGGAAATCGTGCAGAGCCTTTCGAAAGTGCTGAACAATCCGCAGATAGATGTCCGTCTGTTGCAGAGCCAGAGGCACAAGGTCTATGTCCAGGGTTCCGTGTCGAAGCCGGGCGTGGTCATGCTGAACGATGTCCCGGTGACGCTTCTCGAAGCCGTTAACCGGTGCGGCGGGGCGACTCCCCAGGCGAACCTTTCCCGCGTGGAACTTTCGCGCGACGGCAAGGCTTATGAACTGAACCTGCTCGCGCCCTATGCGGCGGGGCTCGGTCCGGGAGACGTGCTCCTGAAAGACGGCGACGCGATCCGCGTGCCGGCGGCTTCGGAATCCAAGGTCTATCTGATGGGAGAGGTCCGCAACCAGCAGGCACTGGAATTCAAGGACGGGAAGCTTTCCCTTTCGGAAGCTCTCGCAACGGGCGGCGGGCTTCTTGCGGAATCGGCAAAGGCGGAGAACATCTACGTCATCCGGGCGGAGTCTGCGGACGCTATCGACATCTACCACCTGAACGCGCGAAATCCGATGGCTCTTGTCTTCGGCGACAAGTTCTCCCTTTTGCCCGGCGACATCGTGTATGTCGATGCGACAGGCCTTGCCCGCTGGAACCGCGTCGCGAAGATGCTCCTTCCGACGGCGCAACTCATCTACTACGGGACGCAGGCTGTGCACACGACGCACACGGCGAAGGAAGACATTACAAATTGGTAGCATAACCGTTTTTTCCCGGCAAAAAAAATTTTTGTCGCTACTTGTTTTTTCCCTCTTGATGTGTATATTTGCGTTATGAGTGCTGAAAACGCTAAACGCCCGGAACGCCCTTTCTGGAGTCGCAAGAACCAGAAGGCCTACCGGGTAAATCGAATCCTTATCTATGCGACGATGATCCTTGCGCTCGCGGCTGCGGGAATCATCTGGTTCGGCGTGAACAGCGCTTTGGGTAAATAAAAGCGAGGTACAAGATGAACGTGAAGAAGAATCTGGACTTGGAAGTATCCGAAACGCTGTATTGCGGACGCCGTCCCAAGAGCGAAGGCATCGAACCTTCCGTTCCCCTGTCTAGCGAAGAGGAGGAAGAAGAGGAGGAAGAGGAAGAGGACGAGAACTTGGACGACGAGGTGAATTTCGATAAGCCTACGTTCAACGGTCACCAGAACCAGATCTGGAACGACTACGCGGAAGACCTGGACTACGATTCGTGATTCTTTCCCTCAAAAGGGGGATTTTACTTTTGGCTGCAAGCGCAGCCATGTCTTTTTGCGTATCGTGTGCGGGAAGTGCGCCCTATACTCCGGAAGCGGAGGAATCCTTTGTTTCGCGGGCGATGAGCGACTGGGTTTCGCCGGAAGCGGAGACGCGGGAATCGTGGCAGCAGTACCAGTTCGCCCTGCAGGCGATGGAGGATGAGGACTGGCTTGTCGCACGGCATCATTTGGATCTTGCGCTGAAGAAGCTGGTCGAGGAAAATTACGACTCTCTCTATTCGCCGTTCGCTAGGCCGGAGGATTCCCTCTACCGGCGGGACATGCCGAAAAAAATCATCGCTGCGCTGGACGAAGTCTATCCGGGAATTCTCGAAATGGGGGAGGACGCTTCAACGTATGTACGCTACGAGTTCGAGGATGCCGGGCTCGACAATTTGGACGAACCGCCGCTCGACAGTGCGGAACGCGTGGAAATCGAGAGCTTCCTCGATACGCTCAACCGGGCCGAATTTTCACTTCCCGTGGAATTCAACGACCGCGTGATGCAGGAAATCCTTTATATGACGACTCGGGCGCATGATTTTACCGAGGCTTCGCTTTCGCGGAAAACCGCCTTCGATGAGATGATCTATGCGAAAATCGATTCGATGGGGATGCCGCGCGACCTGATCTATCTTGCGCTGGTGGAATCGGGTTACAAGATCAAGGCCTACAGCCGGGCGAAAGCGGCGGGGATCTGGCAGTTTGTCCCGGCGACGGGAAAACGCTTCGGGCTTTACCAGGATTTCTGGATGGACATGCGGCGGAATCCGGAGCGTTCGACGACTGCGGCGCTCCGCTACCTGCAGCGGCTGAAAGACGAATTCGGCGACTGGCTTATGGCAATGGCTGCCTACAACTGCGGGGAAGGCTGCGTGCGTCGGCGGATTCGGGACGTGAAGGCGGATTCGCTCTGGGATTCGACGCAGACTGTTACCTACTGGGACTTAGAGCTTCCCAAGGAGACGATGCACTATGTGCCGCGGATCCTCGCCGCGATGACTATCGGGCATTATCCGGAGCATTACGGGATGACCGTGGAAAAGCGGGAGCTGATGCCGTTCGATACGGTGACGGTCGTGGAATTCATGCCTCTCGACCAGGTCGCACAGGCGGCGGGTGTCGATACCAAGACTATCCAGGATTTGAACCTCGAACTCAGTCGTTGGTGCACGCCGCCGAAGGAAAGCGGTTACGTGCTGCGCATTCCCGAAGGTTCCCGGGATTCCTTCCTTGTCGCATACGGAAAGATGGACAAAAAGTCCTTTTCAAGATGGCAGTATCACAAAGTGCGGACCGGGGAAAACCTGGGGAAGATATCCCGGATGTACGGCGTTTCGGTGAAGGATATCCAGTTGGCGAACCATTTGAAGAATACGCGGATTCGGCAGGGACAGACGCTCCTGATTCCGCTGCCGTCAAGCGCCTATTCGTCCAAGTCGAAAAAAACGGTTCCGGGCAACGCCTCGCCGTCCGAAAAAACAGGACGATCCGGGCGAAAGTACAAGGTTCGCGCGGGGGACAACCTGAGCGCCATCGGGCGCAAGTTCGGCGTTTCCGTTTCTAGTCTCAAGAAGTGGAACGGGCTAGACGATTCCGGGAACATCAAGGCCGGAGACATCCTCTATGTCGCGTCGCCGGGTAAATCTTCGGATTCTTCCGCTTCGGGGAATTCAAAGCCCGCGGTGTCGAAGGCTTCCCAAAATCCGCCTGCCAAGGATTCCGCGGCCCCGAAAAAATCCGTCGGGGAAAACTTTATTTCGCATACGGTCGTTTCCGGGGAATCGCTTTGGGACATTTCCCGGCAATACGGCGTATCGATCGAGGAAATCGTCGAATGGAACAGCAAGAAATCGACGAAGGTGAAAGCCGGCGAAATTTTGAAAATCAAGGTTCCGCGTTAGATTTCTATCTTTCCTTCCATGGCGGCATCCAAGAATTCATCTTCGAGAAATCGTGAAATATGAAAAAAGCGTTTCGCATCATCGGAATCTGTGCGCTTGTCCTCTGCGTCCTCTTTTTTGCCCTGTGCCTTTTTTTGCCTCGAATCGCGAGGGGCTATGTCGAAAGCCATTCGAAGGAACTTGTCGGGCGGCGCGTCCAGATAGAGAGCGTCTCGTTCAACCCGTTCCGCTTTGCCGTGTCCGTCAAAGGCTTTGCCGTTTTTGAACAGGACGATTCGACGACTTTTGCCGCATTCCGGGAATTCTATGTCAACGCCGATCCGTTGAAGCTTCTTTCGGGGAACATCGCCCTTTCGGAAGTGCGCCTGGATTCTCCCTTTGTGCGGATCCAGAAAGACGGGGACGCTTTCAATTTTTCGGATATCCTCGGGCGCTTTGCGTCGGATTCGGCGACGGCTCCTGCGGAAAAGAAAGATTCCGCGGGCTCGAATGCGCTTCCGTTCGGAATTTCCGTTCGGCAGATTGCGATTCTTTCGGGGAACATCCTCTATGACGATAACGGGGTGAATTCCCATATCGGCATCCGGGATTTTTCGCTGCGCATTCCCGAGGTCTATTTTTCGAACCGGAAGACGTCGCTCGGCATAAACCTCGAATTTGCGGACGGCGGAACCCTGCACATGGAAAGCGACTATGCGATGGAAAGCGGGGATTTTTCCTTGGACGTCGCCCTTTCGAAATTTTCCCTGTCGGCGGTGAAGCCTTACCTGGATGATGCCTTGAATTTCAAGGATCTTTCGGGGTCGGTCGGCGTCGCCGTTTCGCTTTCGGGAAACGTGAACGATGTTCTGGCTTCCGCGGCACGGGGAACGGTTCAGCTCGATAGCGTCGTTCTTACGGAAAATTCCGGGAAGACGATGGGCGTGGAATCGCTCGAAATCCGGATTGCCGAGGCGAACCTGAAGGAGAACCGCTTTGTCGTCGATTCCGTTTCGGTCCGCGGCGCGTCCGCCCATTTCGACCTGTTCCAAAATTCGAACAATGTCGAAGCGTTGCTTGCGAAAAAGAAATCCGGACAAGCGGCTTCGGATTCGGCTGCCGTTACGGAGAAATCTCCGGCTTCGGATTCGGCGGCTCCGGCGAAGCTTCCCTATCTGCTGGTGAAAAAATTTTCCGTTGCGGATACGCGTTTCGCCTTGGAGGACCATACGGTTCCGGGCGGCTTCCGCTATGCCGTTTCGGGAATTTCGCTGGCGGCTTCGAATGTCTCGCTCGACAGGGAGACGCGTGTCGATTTTCGGGCTTCCCTTCCGCATGGAGGCTCGGTGAAGGCCTTCGCCATGTTCAATCCGGCGGATGCGAATCGTTTGGGCGCGAACGTCTCGGTGAAAAACGTTTCGATGAAGGATTTCTCCGTCTATTCGGAACATTACACGGGCTATCCGATTACGGCCGGCGCTTTCGGGTTTGCGTCCGACAATCTCATCCGCGACGGGGAAATTGACAGCCGGAACAACATCGACATCTACAACTTGACTGTCGGGGACAAGCCGTCCGGGGCGAAGCCGGAATACACGGTGCCGATGAAAGTTGCGCTCTACATCCTCAAGGACAAGGACGGAAAAATCGCGTTTGACGTTCCCGTGAAGGGAAATCTCCGCGACCCGAAGTTTTCGTATGGGAAGATTATCTGGCAGACGGTGATGAACCTGATGGTGAAAGTGGCGCTTTCCCCGGCGAAGTTCCTGTTCGGCGGCTCCGCTCCGAGCGATTTCCCGTTTGACGTCGCCACGGACGATTTTTCGAGCGAACAATACGGAATCGCTTCGGACTGGACGCGCATCCTTTCGGAAAAGCCCGGCGCGGTCCTTACCATCGTCGAAGCGTTCCGTCCCGAAGGGGAGCTGGAAGCGTTTGCCATAGACGAGGAAAAGCTTGACTTCTACAGGCAGATGACGGGACGCTCGGAGCTCACCCCGGTCGATAGGAAGGCGGCGCTCGAAACGGATGCCGCGGACGATGCGTTCAAGGCTTTTGCCCTGACGTGGACCCGCCCGTCGGATGCGGAACTTCTCGCGCGGATGGAGACGCTTTCCGGACTGCGCCGCGAAAAACTCGCCAAGGCTCTTTCCGCCCAGGCGGGCGTGACGGCGAAAAATCTTGTCGTGCGAAAGGCGACGGCGAAGGAACTCGCCTCTTTGGGCAAAAAGTCCATTTACCGGATGATGGTTGAATTTCCGTGAAGTGGATGCTCTGGATCTTTTTGGCCTCGGTGACGTTTGCAGGAACGCCTGTCTTTGATGATGTTCTCATGCGTCCTTCGGCGGATTCGCTCGTGTATTTTCGGGTCGATTCCATCGTTGTGGAAAACGGGGATGCATTTGACGATTCCAAGGCCTATTCGTGGGCGGACAGCCTGGTCTATGCGGTCGGAAACGTCATCCATATCGAAACGCGGAAGTCGGTCGTCGAGAAACTCGTTCTCTTTGATGTCGGGGATTCGGTTAATTTGTATGAACTCATCGAGAGCGAAAAGAACCTGCGGAACCAGGCCTATATCGCCGATGCGCACATTACGCGGGAAGTTTCTCCGTCGGGCAAAAACATCGTCCGGGTGAAGACGAGCGATACGTGGACCCTCACGATTCCGCTTTCGGTGGAACGTCCGAGCGACGGCCCGCTCTACTACGGGATAGGGATTTGGGAAAACAATTTCCTGGGATTCGGCCAGACGATAGGCGTCTATTATTCGCACGACGAGTTTCGCGACCGCTTCATGGGGCTTTACAACAACAGCAATTTTTTCTTTCGGCACAACGTGTTCGAAGCGTCCATTTCGCGGAACACGGACGGCTACATGCATTACGCGACGATGTACAGGCCTTACCTTTCGCGGAGCAGGAACGAATGGGCCTATACCGCAGCGGGATACTTGAACAAGTCGGACGCGAAGTATTACTGGACGGGGAAGCTTCCGACGGGAACGGTGAACGTTTCGGTTGCGGACAGCGCACGAGAATCCTTGCCGGAATTCAACCGGAAGCACGGAAACGAGATTCTCCGGGTGAAGCGCCTCGAAGAGGATTCGGCGAGCTTTCGCCTGGGACATTCCTTTGGCGGCGAGGAATTCAAGATTTACCTGGGACTGGGCTACGATTACCACCGCTTGGGACGCTCCTACGCATCGGTTTCGAGAAAAATTTTTCTCTTGGACGACGAGCCTTCCGCCGTGGATTCTGCTTCGGTCGAGGACTGGATTCCCGAAATGCTCGATTCGCGCTTCGGGGCGAGCATTACTCTTTCGCGGATCCGCTACGACCGCCTGGTCAATTTTAAACACGCGAAGTGGACGGAAGATGTCGATAAGGGCTATTCCGTGAAGCTCGGGATTTCCAAGAACTGGAAGTCTCTCGGGGCGATGGACGACGACGCCCGGCTCGATTACGCAATTTACCTGGCGTTAGGTTCCCGGACGCACCATCTCATTTTGAACGCGAAGTCGCATTTCTATTTTAATTCGGATTCTCGGCGCGACATCTACGAGTTCGCTTCGGCGGAATACATCTGGCGTTCGAACGAATGGTTCTCGACGAGAATTTCGGGCTACATGGATGCCTTCAAGCGGTCCGCTTACGGCAGGCAGCTTTCGCTCGGCGGACTCCAGAACCAGGAATTTTACGGGTTTCCGACATATCTCTATACAGGGCAGGCCCGCTTTTTCGGGCAGGTCGAGGAGCGCTTCTTTCCCCACTTTGAAATCGGGACGGTCGCTCCGGTGTTCGCGGCTTTCTTCAAGGCGGGGGAAACCGCATCCAAGGTTCACCTTTTCGAACCGGACGATCTGACGTATATCGCCGGTTTCGGGATTCGCTTCGCGATGACAAAATCCGTCTCGGGGCTTGTGAACCACCTGGATTTTAGCTGGCCGCTCAACGGACCGCTCGTTTCTCCCTACCCGCGCATCGCCCTGATAGGGCTTTTCTCCCTTTAATTTTTTGAGGTTCTATGCATCGGAAGCTTTATCTCGCCGAAATCGTAATCGGAATCGTCGCCATGATCCTCGGCTCATGGATCAGCATCCTCGTTTTTCGGGAAGGCTTTTTTGTCGGGGCGCTGATGCTCGTGGTGACGGGGGCGCTGAGCGTGCTTCTGGGCTTCAAGGAATACAGGAACATCCGCGGACCTTCCTGGCAGGAGTCTTTCCTGAAAATCGTGCGGCGGACGATGCTTTTCTTGAACCTGATGCTTTCGATCGTTGTCGCGGGAACGCTGGTTTCGATGCTCGCCGCTTAAGCTATTCCGCGCTAGCCGGGGTGAGCTTTTTGAACTGTTCCCGGTAAGACGCTTCGTCGATGCGGGCGTACGTGGAAACGATTGTCCCGAACTGGTAGAAAGCGGAATCCTTTTTGACGCGCATGGAAAAAGGCATGTCGAGGGAATTTGTCCCCGTGAGGACGGAATCGCCTTCGATGTGGGCGAAAAGATCCCCGTTGATGTTGCGGATCGTGTAGCGGTTCTCGCCGGGCGCGGTCTGGAACACTTCGAAAATCATGTTGTCTTCGCCTTGCCAGAAACCCGTAAAGACGGGCTTTTCCTTTGTCGAGCAGGAAGCGAGGAACAAAAGAGCGAAAGCCGACGCGAAGTAGAAAACTTTTTTCATATTTTTCTCCAGTCTTCAATAAGATAATAAAACGCGAATGGAAAATCTATCTTTTGCATGGATGAAAAGGTTCTTTTCGATGAGCCTTTTGGCTGTATCGCTTGCCTGTGCGGAATGGGGCGCAAGGGATGTTCATGCTTTGCTTTTGAAGCGGACGGCGCAGAAGCCCGGTGTGCAGACGGGGAAGCTTGAACCGGCGCTGGATTCGGCGGGTCTAGTCGCTGTCGCCGAGTTTCACCGGGTGATGGGGGATTCTTACCGTCCGACGATTACCAGCGCGAACGATTTTGCCTGGCATGTCCGCTTTTCCAAGCATTACTACAACAAGGCTTTGGACTTTCGGCTTTTTGACGTTCCTCGCGAGAGGCGATCCGGATTGGTCCTTTCGATTCGACGCAAGCTGGGAAGCCGTTTCCGCGTTCTGTGGGAAAATGCCGGACAGAGCGGCGAGCATCTGCATATCGAGCTTATCGGGGATTAAATCAGATCTTAGTTAAGAGAGCTTAGGGCTTGGAATATCGAACGTTTAAGTTCGCGGGAAGCGGGAATCAAACGTTCGCACGTCTAGGCTTTTTGTCGCGGCGCGACTAGGCCGCCTTCCCGGCGAGGGGCAAGGTAGGGGGACCTTTCCGAGTTGCGAAAGGCCAAGGTCCCCCTTCCTTGCAACCACCCCCATGGCCACGCTTTTTTTCAGAGGTTTCGGTTTGCCGTCATTCTGGAGAGGTCGAAGACCTCGATAGAATCCATGTCTGCCGTCATTTCACTCTCAACTCTGATCAGTCCTTGACGCAGCGGACGGAAAACGCAAAGTCAGATTTTTTATTGTTGAGCATTTTCAAGGCGTTGCTTAGCAACCAGTGGGGGGCGGTGATATAGTTGGTCTCCGTAGAGCTCCAGAAGTTTGCGAGTGTGAGAATATCGTGGAAGGAGTCGGTGTTGCTGTAGCTACCCGCCGGGAGGGCTCCGAAGCCGAATGCGTCCGAACCGTTTTCGCCATCTTTCCAACCGCTTGCCGATTTCAGCGCGTAGCCGACGGAGTCCACCCCGCCAGTCGTGTTGGCGGCTACGTAGTTCGAAAGAGTATTCCATTCCCCGTTACTCGGCAGGTGCCAGCCCGCGGGGCACACGCCGCGGACATTTCCTGTTGCGGAGCACGTTGTTCCATTGCCGCAGTCCTTGCCGTCCTCGCTGAACACGGTGGCGGAATCCATCGCCGCGGACCACGTGTAAAGGCGACCGTACTTGGCGCAGGAATCCGCATTGTTATTGTAGCAATAGCTCTTGGCCGTTCCCTCGTTGTATTCGATGTTCAGGTTTTCTGCCATCCAAGTTTGTTCGCCGATTTTGGCGTAGCCGTAAACGGTTGCATTACGGGAATCGCAGAATTCTGTCGAAGGGTCATAAGCCTTTTCACCGCACAAATCATAGATGGAATCTTTCGCGCAAAAGCTCGAAGTGACGTCATAGCTTTTTGAACCGCAGAGATCGTAGGCGGAATCCGCAAGACAGAACTTTTTCGTCGGATCGTAAGCGGAACCTCCGCAAAACGCCTTGTAAAGCGTGACCGAGTCTTCGCCGCAGACCTGCGTAACGGTTCCGTCGCCGTTGTCGGTGAGCGAGCAGCCGTTCCCGTCCGCGCCGTTTTCGCCGGTCGCACCGTTCACGATAACACCGACGGAATCTCCGCCACAGAGAACTTTATAGCCCGAGCCGTCGGAAAGATTTTCCACCGTGCAAGATGTGCCGGATTCACCGGATTCGCCGTTTTTGCCGTCCGAACCGTTTTCCCCGTTTGAACCGTTCTTGACGACGCCGACCGAGTCCCCGCCGCAGACAATTTTATAACCCGAGCTGTCGGAGAGCTGTTCTGCAACGCAGACAACATCTTCTTGTTTTTTAGACAGCGGGACCCAGCCAGAATCCGCACAGATATATGCAGCATTTTCATCCGATGCAAAAACCGTCTTGCCGATATTTGACGATTCGCACTTGCCGAGCGAGTCCGCGGAAGCGACAACTTCCATGCCGGAAACTTCGTTCGTGACTTTCGTGACGTCGTCGCCGCAGGCCGAAAGGAGGGTTCCGATCGCGACAGCTGACAGGGAAACGATGACTTGCTTTTTCATGGCATTCCTCGTGAAAAGGGAACTTTGTTTAGTTTTGTTTACGCGGAAGATAGAAAGAAACCGGGCAACGGAAAAGGCTTGCGAATTTTCCAAAAAAGTTGCAAGTTTCTTCTATTACACTTGCCGGGATTCAGAGCTTAGTGGATAGATCTTAGAGCTTGGAACAGTGGACGTTTAAATTCGCGGGAAGCGGGAATTTAACGTTCGCACGTCTAGGCTTTTTGTCGCGGCGCGACTAGGCCGCCTTCCCGGCG
>CAVKGV010000029.1:0-15538 GCA_963656065.1 Alistipes onderdonkii | reverse complement strand
AACATCCTATTTTTTACCACCTTGCAGGAATTTGCGAAAAACAATATACGTTATCGCTTGTGGTGATAATGTTACCGAGGTGACGCGAGAAACTTCCGGGTTGAAAATGGTTGCTTCCGCGGATTCGCTTGGAAAATGCACCAAAGAAATCTCTGGTGAAATGATGTTTGCGCAGAAGGAAAATGCAATTTATGCGTGTGCGGATTCTGTTTGGAAAAATGTGTCCGCGGTTTACAAGGCTTCTTGCTTTGCGGAATCCCTAGGAGACAGTTCGGGCTACAAAATCGTCTGCGACGGCGATTCGGTCGTTGTGATTTTTAACGGAAAGGACGGCCCTGACGGAAAAAATGGAGAAATTGGTAAGGCGGGAAAATTTTGCACGGTTGAACCCCTTTCCGACAGTTTGGGGACAAGGTTGTTTGCGAGGGGGATTCCGTCGGAATTCTTCGGGACGGTCGCATAGGCGAAGGCTGTACGATTACTGACAACGGCGATGGCCGCGTGACCGGAAACTGCGGTGGAGTAACGGTTACCTTGTACAAGGCTTTCTGCGGAAATAATTTTTACGATCCGGACTCCAATGTCTGCTTTGAAGATTCCATTATTCCGCAGTGCGGAGGCAAGCGTTACAGTCCGGCGGAAAGTTTTTGTGTCGCGGATTCTCTCTATCCGCTTTGTGGTGGCGACCGCTTTGACATTGAAACGCAATTCTGTTACAAGGATTCTCTTTATGAAAAATGTGCTGATGAAGTTTATGATCCGTCTAGCAAGAAATGCTTCGATAATAAACTTTTTGATACGTTCAAGGATAATCGCGATGGACAGGCATACCGGATTGTCAAAATCGGCGAACAAACTTGGATGGCGGAAAACTTGAATTATGCCTATATGCCGGATACCTTGAGCTTCTGTTACAACAATTCTGCGAATTACTGTGCCGAGTATGGCCGCCTTTACACGTGGGCTGCAGCGATGGACTCGCTGACGACAGGCTGCGGCTATGGTACGATGTGTTCCCCGACATATCCAGTCCGCGGCGTGTGTCCCGAGGGATGGCATCTGCCCGATACGGCGGAATGGGAACTGCTGAAAACATTCGTGGCGGATTCTCTTTTCGGTGGAAAGGTGGATTCCGTGGGCTATGCGCTGAAATCGGCAATCGGCTGGTTTGAGAACTTGTCTGATAGAAACTGCAACGGATCGGATGCGCTCGACTTCAGGGGGCTTCCGGCGGGCTATCGGGAAAGCGGAAAGTTCAAAGAAAAGCTCTTTTACGCATATTTTTGGAGTTCATCGAAAATCAGCGAGGCGGATTCCGCCTATAGCCTGCGCTTGTCTTTCATTCTCCCAGGCTTTGACTCGTACAGCAGCACTACCAAGGATTTCGCGCAGTCTGTCCGCTGTGTCAAGGATTAAGAAAATGGTAGGAAATAGGAATCAGGAAAAAGTACAGCGGATCTGCCAGCCAAGTTTTTAACCCAATCATCAAAAGGAAAAATTCCGATGAGAATATTCAAACTTTTCCCGCTTGCCGTTTTAACAGCAATGTTACTCACCGCTTGCGGTGACGATGTGACGAAAGTTTCCGAATCGACAAATCCGGGGATTGAAGTCGTAGCGTCTGCGGACTCGCTCGGAAAATGCAACGAAGAACGTTCAGGCGAGATAAAGTTTGCATCAAAGGAAAATGCGGTCTATGTCTGTGTGGATTCCGCTTGGAAGAATGTTTCAGAGGCTCAAAAGGCTCATTGTTTTGCGGAATCGCTGGGGGACAGTTCGGGTTACAAGATTATTTGCGGTGAAGACTCGGTCGGAGTTGTTTTCAGCGGAAAGGACGGATTGGAAGGCGAAAACGGCGAAGCAGGCGCTGAGGGAAAATCTTGCACGGTTGAGAAATCTCCGCTTCCCGATTCGGGCGTTGGTTACCTTGTTATCTGCGGGAGCGATATCGTGGGAACGCTTCGGGACGGTCTCGCTGGCGAAAACTGCACTTTCTCCGACAACGGTGACGGTTCCGTGATGCAAATCTGCGGAGAAGATTCGATTACTTTGTACAAGGCTTTCTGTGGCGGAAAGGTTTATGATCCGGCTTCTAACTTTTGCTATGCAGATTCGATTATCTCTTTATGCGGAGGCAAAACTTTCGACCCGACGGAAAGTTTCTGTTTCGAGGAATTGTCTTACATTTTTTGTAACGGAAAAAGCTACAACCCGAAGGACAGCGTCTGTCACAATGAAAGGCTTTACGGATTCTTTGAAGATCCGCGTGATGAGCAGGTTTACCGGACGGTTCGAATCGGCGAACAGATCTGGATGGCGGAGAACCTGAATTACGCAGCGGTGGAAAACAGCTATTTGTGTACTATAGGCTATGGTCGCCTTTACCTCTGGCGTGCTGCTATGGAAGCTTGCCCTGAAGGGTGGCATTTGCCGACGAAATCGGAATGGGAAATATTGCTTGAAACGGTTGGGGGCGAAGATGTTGCCGGCAAGATGTTAAAATCTACCAGCGGTTGGTCCAGTTGGTATGGGAGTGACCTCAATGGCGTTGATTCCTTAGGGTTTTCTGTTTTGCCTGCCGGCTTCAAGGATAGCGGTGAAAACTATGGAGGCCGCTGCACTAGCCAAGGTTCCGGGGCATATTTTTGGTCTAGTACCGAGTACGCTGATAGCAGAGCCTATAGCCTAGGTTTTTTGAAACAGGATCCGAATTACGCTGGGCTTGCTGGGAGTGAGAAGGCTGAAGGCGAATCCGTTCGTTGTCTCCTAGACTCCAACTAGTTAAAAAATGGTGCGTTAAAACGAGGCTTTGTTCAAAGCCTCTTGAACCATTTTAAAAACATGGGGTCGGTCATGTAAAGACCGTCCTTTCGGAGTTCGACGAGTTCCTTGTCGATGAGGACATTCTTGATGCGGGCGGGGGCAAGTCTTCGACGGATTTTTGGATGGCTTCGTCGGAAACTTTTTGATGTCCGATTTGTGCGACGAAAAATGTTTTGCCAAGGTTTAAATCGAAATCGTTTTTCGGATAAGTTAACGGCTCTGCCGGATGTTTTTCCGCTCATCGTGTCTGCCGTTTGTCCACATTTTTTTCTATATTCTTCGCATAGATTTTTACACTCTAACCAAAAGGCAAAAATATGGCTGCTAAAATCAAGTCTGTTGTGGCTCGTCAGATTTTGGATTCCCGTGGAAATCCGACTGTCGAAGCGATTGTTACTCTCGAATCCGGCGTGGAAGGCGTTGCGAAGGTCCCGAGCGGCGCTTCTACCGGTGAACGCGAAGCCTGCGAACTCCGCGACGGCGGAAAGGCTTATTGCGGCAAGGGCACGACCAAGGCCGTGAAGAACGTGAACGAAAAAATCGCGAAGAAAATCGCGGGCATGGACGCTTTTGACCAGAAGGGCGTTGACGATGCGATGATCGAACTCGACGGTGACCGGATGCACAAGGACACTCTCGGTGCAAACGCAATCCTCGCCGTTTCGATGGCTGTCTGCGTTGCCGCTGCGAAGGAAGCCGGCATGCCGCTTTACCAGTATATCGCGAAGCTCCACGGAACGAAGAAGATGACGCTTCCGTGCCCGATGTGCAACGTGATCAACGGCGGTGCGCACTCTTCCGCTCCGATCGATTTCCAGGAATTCATGATTGCTCCGGTCGGCGCAAAGACTTTTGCGAAGGGCCTCCAGATGGTGACGGAAATTTTCCATGCCTTGAAGAGCGTCCTGAAGAAGGCCGGTTACGAAACGACCGTCGGCGACGAAGGCGGATTCGCTCCGGGCGTTGCCATCAAGAAGGACCCGAAGAACAAGTTCGGCTGGAAGATCACCGGCGTGATGACCCTCGAAAAGGCTCTCACCGCACTCAAGGATGCGACCGAAGCTGCCGGTTACAAGTTCGGCAAGGACATCAAGATCGCTCTCGACGTCGCTTCTTCCGAATTCTGCGACAAGAAGATCAAGGACAAGTGGGACAAGGGCGAAACCTACACGTTCAAGAAGTCCTCGGGCAAGACGTTCAAGGGTGCTCAGCTCGTCAAGTACTATGAAAAGCTCGTCGATAAGTTCTCCATCTTCTCGATCGAAGACGGTCTCGATGAACATGACTGGGCCGGTTGGAAGGTCCTCACCGAAGATCTCGGTAAGAAGATCAACCTGGTCGGCGACGATCTGTTCGTGACGAACCCGACGATTTTCAACGAAGGCATCGAAGCGGGCATCGCGAATGCGATTCTCATCAAGGTGAACCAGGTCGGTTCCATCTCCGAAACCCTCGAAGCGATTAAGACTGCCCAGGAAAAGGGCTATGCCCCGATCGTTTCCCACCGTTCCGGCGAAACCGAAGATACGTTCATCGCTGACCTCGCCGTGGGAACTGCCGCGGGCCAGATCAAGACCGGCTCGCTCTCCCGCACGGACCGCGTTTGCAAGTACAACCGTCTTCTCGCTATCGAAGCGGAACTCGGCAAGAACGCCGTCTATGCAGGCGATCCGCGCAAGAACAAGTAATCGGAAATTTTTGTGAATAAAGGTTCCTCTTTCGGGGAACCTTTTTTTGTTTTGAACTGGAAATGCCCCGATAATGGATGAAAAAAAGTTTACATCGGATGCATTTTCGCAAAACAAATGTAAATTATGCACGTCAAGTTTAAACTGGACTTTCTTGTGCCGAAAAATCAAGAGGACTATAGATGAATTGTTTAAAAACGGTCGCCAGAGGCACAGTCGCCTTGTCGGCGTGTTTTGGCGTTTTGGTCGGTTGTTCCGGAGGTCCCGATGGGGCCGAAGCCTCCGATTCCTTGCCGAGAGAAGAGACTCTGTATCTTTCCGGTCAGCAGTGGGGAACCCCCTCATCCTTCAACCCTCTTTCCGAAAGCTGGAGCTCGGCGTGGCCGGTCAGCGGTCGTTTCAATTTGATGTATGAACCGCTGATTACGTATAATACGTTGAACGGCAAGATGGAACCGTTGCTCGGAACGCTTGTCGATAGCCTCAGCAATAACGACAGCATCGTGGTCGATTTGAATCCGAATGCGAAATGGAGCGACGGCGTTCCGGTCTCGGCGAAGGACGTGAAGTTTATCTTCGAACTCGGGCACCATTATTCGGGTGTTGCCGTCAATACGTCGGAACAGATTACGGGCGTAAACGTTCAAAAGATTCCTTCTGTTAGTGCAGCCGGGGATTCCGTTGAAATCGAACGCCTTTCTTTCATGGTCAATAAAAAAGGACGGAACAATCCGCTTTCCATCAAGGACCTGCTCCAGGCGATTCGCATCGTTCCGGAACATATTTTCAGCAAGCTTATCGCGGAACACGGCAATTCGGTCGAAGAAGTGAAGAAGCTGAAGCTAGACGTGAACCCGGCGGACGGAAAGTCTCCGGTTGTTTCCGGACCGTATAATCTCGCCGGTTTTTCGACGACAAAGATTATTTTGGAGCGTCGTGACGATTACTGGGGCAATGCCGCTTTGCACGAAGGCAAGCTGCCCGCTCCGAAGTATATCGTCCATCCGATTTACAAGTCGAACGAGCATAGTACGATCGCTCTTCGCGACGGTTCGCTCGATGCGTCGATGAGTTTCGTGCCGCGGATTTGGCACAAGGCTGGTGCGGGAGTCCATGCGTGGCTCGAAGAACCGCCTTACTTCATGTCTGGCGCAATGCCGATGATGATGATGAACACGCTTCGTCCGCCTCTCGACAACAAGTTCTTCCGCAGGGCGATTGCGACGGCTGTCGATTATGCGGCCATTCGCCAGTTTGCGGTTTCGAACTACACGTCCGAATTGAAGCCGGGACTCGTGATGCCGACGAATATCGAAGGCAAGTATATCAACGAGGAAGACTGCGAAAAATACGGTGTGAAGCTGAATCTTTCGGGGCAGGAACGGATTGATTCCGTCCAGGCTCTCATCAAGCGCGCCGGTTACAAGTCGGTCTTTAACGAAGACGGAACGCTTGACCATATGGAAAACGAAAAGGGCGAACGCGTCAAGACGATGTTCATCACGAGCCCGAACGGTTGGACGGACTGGGAAGCGATGGTGACGATTGCCGTTGAAAGCATGCGCAAGGCTGGACTTGATATCCGCGAAGGCTTTGTCGATGGCGGGTCCTACTGGCCGGCGATGGGACAGGGAAACTTTGACCTGGTAATGCACAAGCCGCAGGCCGACGTGACTCCGTCTCTCCCGTGGAGCCGTTTCAACGAAGTGATGTCTTCGCGCGACTGGGCGCCTCTTGGAAGTTGGGCCGGTACGAACATCGGACGTTACAACAAGCCGGGAACCCCGGAATACCGTCCGGAAGTTGACAGCCTTCTCGCCCACGTTCCTCTGATGACGGATGAGGATTCCATCGCTGCCGCCTACCGCACGCTGAACCGCATCTTTATGGAAGACCAGGTCTCGATTCCGCTTGCCTACCTGCCGGAACAGTATTACGAATACAGCGACCGCGTCTGGACGAATTGGCCGAACGCCAAGAATCCCTATGCGCCGCAACAGCTTCCATGGATTGCCTATGGTACGAACATCCTTTGGAACTTAAAGCTCAGTAAATAAGGACGGACAATGCTGAAACAATACCCTACACTTCGTTATGTCCTGCAAAAAGGTTTTTGGTATTTCCTGACATTTATTGTCGCTATCGCCATTAACTTTGCTCTCCCGCGCCTCGGTGAAAACAACCCGGTCGATATTGTCATGGGCAAGGCTGCCCAGGGACTTTCCCCGGAAGAGGCGATGCAGAAAAAGGAAACGTTGCTCAAGGCTTTTGGAATGGTCGAACTCTCCGACGAGGGGAACGTCATCTATGATACAGTCGCCGTTCTCGATGCGACTGGCAAGCCTGTTCTCGACGAAAATTCAAATCCGAGGACTGAAGCCAAGCCGCGCCTCGCTTCGGGATTTTCGCAGTTCATTTCCTACGTAATCAACGTTTTCCATGGAGACTTTGGACTTTCCTACAGCCAATATCCGAAGCCCGTTCTTGAAATCATCAAGGAATCGCTTCCGTGGACGCTCGCAATCCAGTTCCCGACAATCGTTCTCGGCTGGATCTTCGGAAACCTTCTCGGAGCCTACGCCGCCTACAAGCGCGGAATCTTTGACAAGGTGTTCTTCCCGGTGGCGATGTTCCTGAACGGAATTCCCTACTTTGTGTTCGGTATGCTTCTGGTGGCGCTGTTCTCGATTACTCTCGGGTGGTTCCCGGCGATGAATGCTTACGGCATGGACGTGATTCCGGGATTCAACTGGGCGTTCATCAAGTCCGTCGGATACTATTACGTGCTCCCGTTCTTCTCCTGCTTCCCGATTCTCGCTTCGGGCCAGGCGACCGGTATGCGTTCCATGGCGATTTATGAACTTGGTACGGATTACATGAAGTATGCGAAGTGGCTCGGTCTCCGCGAAGGAAAGATCATCGGCTACGTGTTCCGCAACGCAATGCTTCCGCAGCTCACCGGTCTCGCCCAGTCTCTCGGCGCGATGGTCGGCGGTGCCCTCATTACCGAAATGATTTTCTCTTATCCGGGACTTGGCATGGCGATGCTCACTGCTGTCCAGCAGAACGACTATGCGACGATTCAGGGCTGCACGCTCATGATTTCGACCTGCGTCTTGCTTGCCAACTTCCTCGTGGATATCCTGATCGCTGTCTTTGACCCGCGTGTCAAGGCCGGTTTGCAGATGGGAGGTAAATAACATGCTGAAACTTCTCAAGAACTTAATGAAGTCGCCGATGTTCGTTATCGGTGTCGGGATTTTCTTCCTGTCGCTCTTTGTTGCGATTTTTGGACCGCTGTTCTATCACGTCGATATCAATGCGCGTGATATTGTGGCGGGACCTTATGCCCCGTCGAGTGCGGAACATCTTTTGGGAACGGACCATCTGGGCCGCGACTACGTGTCGCTCCTGATTGCCGGTCTCCGCTCCTCGCTGTATGTGGGCTTGATTGCGGGTGTCATCGCGACGACGATCGGCGTTTTCATCGGGCTTTTCGGCGGTTTCCGTGGTGGCTGGATCGACGAAATCCTGAACATGGGAACGAATCTGTTTATCGTCATTCCGCAGTTCGTTATCCTGGTTCTCATCAGCTCGGCGGTAAAGGAAGGCCGTTCGCTCACGCTCATCGGTCTCATCATCGGTCTCACTTCGTGGAGCTGGTCTGCCCGTGCCGTTCGCGCCCAGGCGTCTTCGCTCCGCAGCCGGGACCATATCGCTCTTGCCCGCATGAACGGAGCCGGTTCTCTGAAAATTGTCATCAAGCACGTTCTGCCGTATCTGCTTTCCTATGTGTTCATGGTCTTTATCATGCAGGTCTCTTCGGGAATCCTTTCCGAGGCGTCCATTTCGATGATCGGTCTCGGTCCTCTGGATTCCACGTCGCTCGGCATCATCCTGAACCAGGCGAAGGATAACGGTGCGCTTTCGGACAGTATCTGGATTGCGTTCCTCCCGGCGACGCTTGTCATCACCTTGACCGTGTTCGCTCTGTATCTCATCAATACGTCGATGGAAGGCGTATTCAACCCGCGTCTTCGCAAGTAAGAGGTAGCTATGTCAGACAATGTTTTTGAAGTAGAACACCTGAGCCTCTATTATCTCGGACGTTTTGGCGACAAGACGCACGCTGTGACGGATGTTTCCTTTTCGATGAAGCAGGGTGAAATCCTGGGTATCGCCGGGGAATCGGGCTGCGGAAAATCGACGCTCGTCAGCGGCCTCATGGGAATGTGCATCCCGCCTCTCTATCCGGAAGGCGGCGACGTCCGCGTCAAGAACGGCGACAAGATGGAATCTCTGATGAACCGCTCCATCGAGGATATCCGGGCGAATGTCCTTGCCCAGAAAGTCTCCATGATTCCGCAGGGTGCTTTCAATGCGCTGAACCCTGTCCGCAAGATCAAGGATATCGCTGCGGACGTTATCGCGGCGCACGAACGGCCGGGCAAGTCCTTGGACAAGAAGGAAATTTATGACCGCCTGTGCGAACGATTCGACCTTTTCGGAATGGACACGAAGCGCGTTTTGAACTCGTACCCGATCCAGCTGACTGCCGGTGAACGCCAGCGTTCTGTCATCGGAATTTCGACGCTTCTCAACCCGCAGATGGTCATTGCGGACGAACCGACTTCTGCGCTCGACGTTTCCACGCAGAAAGAAGTCATCAAGATGATTTTCGACCTTCTCGACAAGGGAATCTTCTCGACGATGATTTTCATCACGCACGAACTTCCGCTGCTCTACCATGTCGCAGACAATATCGCGATTATGTATGCGGGCGAAATCGTGGAAAAGGGGACCGCGGAACAGGTCGTGAAGGATCCGCGCCATCCTTACACCAAGGCTCTGATGGGGGCGATGCTCAGCACGGAAGCGAGCCAACGCTCCCGCCATCCGGTGGCGATCGAAGGTGCTCCGCCAAGCCTCAAAAACAAGATTGTCGGTTGCCGCTTCGCTCCGCGTTGCAAGGTGGCGTGTGAAGACTGCAAGAAAAATTCCCAGAACCTCCGCGTTGTCGGCGGTCGTGATGTGAGGTGCGATTATGCAAACTGATAAGCCCGTCGTTTTTTCCGCCCGGAACGTTTCGAAGGAATTCGGTGCAGGCAAGAACCTGAAAGTCGCCGTGAGCGACGTCTCGTTCGACATTTACGATGAAGAGTTCATTTCGATTGTCGGCGGTTCGGGCTGCGGCAAGTCCGTATTGGCGAAGATCATGCTCGGACTTTACAAGCCGACGAGCGGTGAATTTCTCTATCGCGGGCACCCGATCAAGAATCTGAAAGACCACTGGAACGAAGTCCAGTCGGTGTTCCAGGATCCGTTCGGCTGTTTCAACCAGTTCTTTACGATTCGCTCCCAACTCGAAGATTCCCTGAACATCCTCAAGGATAAGCCTTCGAAAGAAGAGGTTCGCCGCCGCGTCGATGAAGGTCTTCTCGCGGTGAACGTCACCCCGGCGGACATCGAAGGAAAGTATCCGTTCGAACTTTCCGGTGGACAGATGCAGCGTATGCTGCTTGCCCGAATCTTTGCGCTCCGTCCGAAGGTCTTGATCGCCGACGAAGCGACTTCGATGGTCGATGCCTGCGTCCGTGCGAACATCCTCGATTACCTTCGCAAGCTGAAGGACCAGCTCAAGATGACTGTCGTCTTTGTGACGCACGACATCGGGCTTGCCAACTACGTAAGCGACCGGATTTTCATCATGCACGAAGGCAAAATCGTAAACCAGGGAACTCCTGCCGAGGTTCTCGACCATACGACGGAACCGAATACGCTCCGCCTGCTCGACGATATTCCCGAAGTGCACAAGGACGAGTGGATTCCGAACAGCCACCGCTCCAAGAAGCACCAGGCGGAAGTCGCGGCCAAGTAGGTTTTTGTTCCGCTTTTAAAAAATGGTCGTTTCAAAACGGCCATTTTTTGTTCAAACAAAAACCGAAAATTTGCCAGGCAGGAAACCATGCAGCCGATTCGAAACATTGCGATTCTCGCCCACGTCGATGCGGGCAAGACGACGCTTTCCGAGCGGATCCTCTTTACTGCGGGCGAAGTGCGTCTCCCGGGAAACGTGGAAGACGGCCTGGCGACGATGGATTATCTGCCCGAGGAGCGGGAACGCGGCATTACGATTGAATCGGGCGTGGCGCATTTTGAATGGCGCGGGATCTGGTTCAATTTTATCGATACGCCGGGGCATGTGGATTTTGGCGCCGAAGTCGATATGGCGCTGTCGGCAGTGGATGGGGCGGTTCTCGTGATTTCTGCGGCGGACGGCGTGGAAACGCAGACGCTTTCCGCCTGGAAAAAATTGCGGGAGAGCGGTGTCCGCACAATCGTTTTCATCAATAAATTGGACAATTCGACAAGCTCGCTTGACGAGACGCTGATCGCTATCGAGGAATATCTCGGTGCGCGGCCCGTGCTGCTTTCCGTTCCGGAATTTGCCGAAGTTCGGGGCGAACGGAAGATTCGTTCCGAGCTCGATGTCGTGAGCGGAACGCGGCTCGTGCTTTCGGATGGCAGGGAAGAGCCCGAAGCGATTGGAGATGCCGCGGCGAAATCAAAGTGGGAATCCGCCTATGCGGAAGCGGTGGAGGCAGCCTCCGAATTCGACGATGAAATTTTGTCGCTTGCGCTTGACGGGAAAAACGTTCCTCCCAAGATGCTTGTGCGCGGACTGAAAGCTCTCGCGACTTCGGACAAGTATGTGCTTTGCTATGCGGGTTCCGCCAAGGAGAATCTCGGTGTGCGCAGCCTGATGACCGGGCTTTCGTTCTTTTTACCGGAACCGCCGAAGTTCGGAAAAAATATCTTGGGCGAAGTCGTCCGGTTGCGACATTTTCAGGGGAACGGGGAAATTTCCTTATTCCGCGGCATGGCGAATCTTGAAAAGGCGAAATGGCCCGACGGCTTTGAATTTTTCCGTTTGAAGGCTTCGGCGCTTAAACCGGTTCCGCGGATTTTGGCAGGTGACATCTATGCGCTCCGCTCGGCAAAGGAACTTTCGCTCGGGGAAAGAATCGCCATCGACGGGACGGTTGAAAAGGGAAACGTTTTGCCGAAACGCTACGACTCGCTTTTGCAGACGCATCTTGAATGCATCCATACGGAAGATTTTTCCTCGGTGGAAAGGAATCTCCGGTTGCTGTGCCGGATGGATCCGTCTGTCCGGGTGACGCCGCATCCCGAAGCCGGATTCTGGGTCTTGCACACGGTCGGCGAAGTCCAGCTGGAAGTGATTCTCGAACGGCTCAAGCGGGAATTCGGCTGCCATGTCCGGGCGGGAAATCCCGACGTGCTGTGGCAGGAACGCTTGAAAGGTTCGCTTTCTCCGGTGGAAAACTCTTTCTGTGCGGGGCCTTTCTCCGTGAAGCTTTCGCTCACCGCCAAGAAACTTTCCGAAAATTCGACGAAGGTTTCGCTTGCGGGAAACGCTCTGGAAAAACTTTCGGCGGATGTTCTTGCGGGACTCCAGTCGGCGATTTCGGAAAGCGCTTCGGTCGGAATTTTGGGCAAGGGCGCGCTCGTCGGGATAGAATTTTTGATCGATGAATTTTCCGCGGTCGAAAACACTCCGGTCCCGATGATCAAGAAAGCCTGTGCGGATGCGGTGGCAAAGCTCGTTCACCCGGCGGACATTTGCCTGTATGAACCTTACATGGAGCTTTCGCTCGAATGCCCGGCGGAATATGCGGGGCTTCTCGGCGGAGACGTTTTGGCCCGCGAAGGGAAAATCGTCTCGGTCGGCGGAAACGGCGTCTTGCATTCGTTTGTCGCGGAACTCCCGCTGCGGAAGCTGTTCGGCTATGCGACGGCGGTTCGCTCCGGATGCAAGGGTCGCGCGGAATACTCGGTGCGCTTTTTGGAATATCGAAGGGCGAAATTCTAGGGCTTGATTTGGAATCGCGGGGTTTTTAGTTGGGGGCGAGTGATTGGGGAAGTGGCTCTGCAGACGTTTAAACTTTTGGGACGAGTTGAGTGGGACAAGGGACGCAGGATGATGTCATTCCCGTGCACCTCTATAATGTCATTCCCCGGCTTGACCGGGGAATCCCTTATATGGGATTGAGATTGCCGGGTCAAGCCCGGCAATGACAAGTTGAGCGAATCGTTTTCCGTGTATCGTCATTCTGGAGCGGAGCGACCTGTCGTCTTGTGGGTTTTTTGAAATTCGCTGTCTCAAGATACATGAAATGGCGACGAATAAAATTCAAAAAAAATCAGCTTTGTTTAAATGTTATGCAAAAAATAGTGTATATTTGAACCGATGTTTTATGTAATGGATATTTTGAGCTTAGCCAAAGGCAACAAACGTTGTGAAAATACGGCATCGTTAGCTCGAAATCTTGGCATGAATGTTACTGGGGGGGGGGGGCTGCCCGTCTGTGCAGTAGTCCAATCCCTGTTTGTGCGTATCTAACAACATTTCCCTGTAAAATTCTCGAAAGTTTTTCCGTCAAGACGACTGCCGCTGGTGCGGTTGCCGGTGTTTGTGCGTATGTGCAAAGTACCGTGAGCAAATTTACAATCAATTTTAGGAGCTGATATGAGCGAAAGTTTCTATCAAAATCTTTGGGCGCAAATCAAAAAGTGCATGCAAAACCAGCAAAAACTGGCATTTTACAAAGATGATGACTTCTTTCATTACCTGCAGTATATCTCCAAAAGCGAGATTCCCGATACCGGAGAATTTTCTTGGGGAAAACATATTCATTATGAATTTAATGGATTGAAAAATTCTGTCGAAGTATGCTTTCATTGCGAGACAAGCAAGCAGTTTCGAGAAAAATTGGATCTGTTGTTCCAGAACGATGAAGAATTGAAAAATATAAAAGGCAAAGGGTTGGCCTCTTTGAAATGGTGTCGGTTGTCGATTCCAGAGTCCAATACCCCGGAAGAAATTTCCGGTTTCGCTTCGAAACTTGCAAACGAAATGATTGCTTTCGAGACTCGATATGGTCAAAAGATTTTGGAACTGATTCAAAAAGCCGAAGAAAACTAAAATACAGCGAGGTAAAAAATGCCGAAGATTGTCCAGTTCTTTCATCCGGGTTCTGAGACCCCGGAAAGTTTTATATGGGAAGGCTTGTCTTCCGGACAAAAATATAAGGCTTGGAAAACGGGTTCGCATTCCCGAAACTTTATCAAAAGCCACGGCGAATTTGTCGATGCTGGCAATCAAAAAAATGTCGGCGACCTCGTGTTTTGGGGCGAATGGGAAGCGAAAGCCCTCGTCGTGAAGGATTTTGGGAAAGACGCGAATCCCCAAAGGCTTATCGAACCCATCAAATGCAAACTGTCTGCAGACAAATTGCCGGGAAATTGCGGAGACAAAAAAGTTGCCAGAATATAGACCCGTTTGTGTTCGGGGAATGCTTCCGGTATTCCTATTGCAAGCAAAATTCTATCCCTTTCCGTCGCTGTTTGAAGAATCTTGACGAGGATTCCATCATCCTTTTCGGGGCGTACAAGAACCACAAATTCCTCTTGGATACGGTTTTTGTGGTCGGGAAATATCCGATAAAATATAGCGACAGAAACGACCTTAAGAGAATACCCGATTACGAGGACTATTGCAACTATCTTCTCGTCGATTTTATGGATATTGATTCATACGACGAATGCGTTTATTACGAAGGAAAAATGTTTAGCGAAAACGAAATGTATTCCTTTAGTCCGGCGAAGGTCTATTCCGAATCGGCGGACTGTGCGTTCAGTCGGATTGAACTGGATGCGGAACTGTTGAAGTCTTTCTTTGACGGGGCTTCTTTTTCTGACGATAAAACCCAGGGCGTCGGTTTCCAAGGAAAAAAGGATTTCTCGAAGGAAGTCGTCCGGCAGGGCTGGGAACGGCTGAAGGACTTTGTGCTGGCGCAAGGTTGCGTGCTGGGCGTCAAGTTTGACATTCCGGTGAAAACAAAAAAGAGCTGAACTGCTTTCTGTTTAGTTACTTTCTCAAATAAAAAGGAGACTCTGATGAAAGCTGGCGATAGATTTGCATCGTTTAAAGATTTGCTAAACGCAATGCAACAGTGCTGGGGCGTAAAATTTTCTCTATTTGGTGCCTTTATTCCCCATTTACCCCAACATCCCGATGTGTGTTGCGCTAAACATGTATTTTACAATAAACGTTTTTTATTAAACGAAACAGAAGTGACTATTCCATGGAACGAATTCGAGGGAATTAGCAAGGCGAAAACCCAGGCTTATTGGAATGACGACCAGTGGATTGTTTCATCCGACACGTCAATTGTTCATGAAATTCGAAATCCTAAGGAACGTTTTTACGATTTTGAAAATCACTGCGATTTTCCTACGCCCGGGGGCCACCCTCCCTACGTTATTAAGTATGAACCTGTAAAGCGGCTGATCATTGGAAAATTTAAAACGGGTTATGTTTTCTTGGGTTTATATGAGCTAGATCAAGCAACATCCCTTTCTTATAACAATACAAATGCGTATAAGGCCGATGGCGCTTCGTTCCCCTACAATCCGGCGATGGGGTTTTCTAAACCTTTAATCCCTTATCCACACTGTGTCTGGAAACGAATTGCGGGTGAGTTAGGCGAATAATTCAAGAAGTAAAAAATGAAAAAGGTTGAATCTACTTCTGTTTGCAACAGTGCTTTTGGCTGCCTGTGCTTTCTTTATGGGAGGGGTGGCAAAAGCTTGGATTTTCCTAGAAAAGGAAGCCAGGGAAATAGAAGAAACCCTCTGCATCTATAAAGACAGTTTTTAAGGAGGAACGGTATGAAAATGTTCAAATGTTTTTTCTTGCTTTTTTGTTTGACTGCTTCGCTTTGTGCGGCGGATTGGACAGGTTCTACGAGTGAGCCTAAAAGCACAAAGGAAATCGACGGTAAGACGTTTTACGTGATTACAAGCGCCGAGGAACTGGCCTGGTTTGCTGCGCAGGTGAATGCGGGAAAGACGACTATTAATGCGCAGTTGGCGAACGATATCAAGTGGTAGTGTCAAGGTTCTTTCGCAAAAATAGTTTGTTCCAAATCAGATTTTAAGCC
>CAVKGV010000028.1:0-15671 GCA_963656065.1 Alistipes onderdonkii | reverse complement strand
TCTACTCCTTTTCATATAAGTGTAAAACTAATTTTCGCAAAAAGCAAGCAAAGACCGTTTTTTTTGCAAGGATTTTTCGGATTTCCCGGCGGAACGTACCGAAAAGGCTAGGTTTTTCCGTATGGACATCGAGAGATTCTACCTACGTTACTGCCTTGACGCACGCAGCTTCGCCGAAAAGAACGCCCGCAGCATGGCCATCGCCTACGAGCGCCTGCTGAAGGGGAAGACCGGCCAGGCGACACGCCTGTTCGCCTACAACCACGCGCTGAACCAGAACCAGAAAAGCGCGGAGGCCAAGGCTTTGTCCGCACCGAACCCGTCCGAAAAGAATCCATCAACGGTTACCGGGATGGCATCGCAGAAATGGAGACTTCGCGTCTGGAAAAAGGGAAGGGTCGTCAAGACGCTTTCCGTAGATAGCGACAAGGAATCCCTGCTACTCCCGAAAGTCAAGTCGCTGGGCATCGAATGGGACAAGGCGACGCTCCACGATCCGAAAACGATGAAGACCGTCTCCAAGTTCTACGCCAAATGAGCGACATCCTGAAATTCCTCTACCGGCTCGAATCGCTCAAGGCGAGGGCCGCCCAGCTAGCCACAAAGACAGTCATGGTCGGATGGGCGGACGGAGCGAAGGAACAGCCCAGGGCGAGGCCAAAGAAAGCTGCGCTTGCGGCAAACGCGAAAAAGGGAAGGAAACGCAAGGGCGAATTCGTCTCCAATTTCGACGAGAACACGGTCGGACCGGGACGGAAGGCGGCAAGCCTCGCCACAATCGCCAAGGTGATGAATTACGGCAGGGCAGGGGGGATAAACAAATCCGGCCACAAATACGGAGCGATTCCCGCCCGGGACTTCGTAAAGAATTTAAAGGGGAAGTTCATGAAACCGCTGCACCGCGTCGTCATGGACGAGGTGATACGCGGAGATGGGCCGGACGTGGACATGCGGAAAATCGGAATCGTCGCCAAGGGCCAGTTGCAACGCTCCATGAAGGATTCCAACGCCTACGCGCCGAACGCGAAGATTACGGTGGAGGGAGGCTGGATGGCCGACCCGAAGACGAAAAAACCGTTCAAGATCGAACCGAAGGGAAGCTCGCGCCCGCTATGGAACACCGGGACGCTCATCCGGTCCGTGGACTTCGAGATAAAGTGAAATTTGTAAGAATTTGTCAGAAACTCCTCCCGACTCGATCCATCGGGTATTTTTTTTGCCATGAAAATCGATGAATTACGCACCAAATACCTAATGGACCGCAGGCCGGAACCTGTAAAGCTGTCAAACCTCGAAGGATACCGCAGAATGGGGCACCCGGACGACAAAATCAAACAGTTCTGGATGAGCCAGACGAAAGGTAACATCCCGTTCGAAAAATGGGCGGCGACAGTACGCGTCTGGGACCCCAGGAATTTCAAAGCCTCGTGGCGCGCAAAACAGGCTGAAAAGCAGGCGTTCCGGAACGCCGTGTCCGCGACCTTCAACGCCTTTCAAAAGATGTCTCCGGAGCAGCAGCAGCGCGAACTGGTGAAGAACCAGGACAAGCACGACGCATACCGGAAAAACGTCATGCGAACATTCGCAAAAACGCATTAAGTGCAAAATCTTTTGAATACTAGCCTCCAGCCGTTCGGGTGAAACCTTGCAACCGCCTAAAAAAGGACACAAAATGGACTCGATTAGAAAAATCAGAGACAAGTATCTAGGGACCGATTCCTTGCAGATAGTCTTCGATGTGGAAACTACGCGGGAAAATGTCCGTTCGCTGCTTTTCCGTGCGCAGCAAAATGCCAGAGATGCGAAAAAGGAGGAATCCTACCTGCCACAGAGCTGGAAAAAGGACATTTTGCGTTCCGTTTCCGAAGAGGAACGGAAGTTGAAAGTCGTACAGGGCATTATCGACGAACTAAACGGAATGCTGGCGAAAACTAGAGAAACTGTAAAATAAGATGGCGACAGTTGTGAAAACGATAACAAAAGCGGCAAAGAACATCGCCACTGCGGCAGCCTTGGCGGCAATCAAGAAGAAATACGGCAAGCCAGCACCAGAGCCGAAGCCGGATGACGGGGAAAGGGAGACTGCCGCGCTTGTCGAGAGGCTCGATGCGGCAAGCCGCAACCTTTCCATGGCGGTGTCGAAACGCATCTCCCGCGCTTCCAAGGGCGGCGCGACGAACTCGGAAATCATCCGGCTGACCGAAGAACTCAACGCGATTGCCAAAGGCATCTAATTTTCGATTTGCAAGAATTTGACGATTTCGGCAACCCGGCAAATAAGCCTCCTAAATTGGGATTAATAGAGGAAACAGAATGTTCCAACAGGACTATCAAAAATTTTCGCCTTCGGTCTTCCACAAGACGCCGGAAGGCTACCTGACGGGAAGGCTCTGCGTCACCGGTGCGGGCGTTTTCCGCTATCTCGGCGATGACCGCAAATTTGTCGGTCGCCTCCGTTCCGTGGACGAGGTGAAGAAGGCGACCGATTCCATCAACTGCAAACCGGTCACTCTCCGGCACCCGAATACGCCCGTATCGCTCGACAACGTGGACCAATACCAGGTCGGCATGAGCGCGAACGACGCGAGCTTCGACGGACTGAACAACTGGGTGACCGTCACCGTCACCAACAAGGATGCCGTGGAAGCCATCGAAAAAGGCGAGGTCAAGGCCATCTCGATGGGCTACCGCTGCAACGTCGTGGACAACGCGGGCGTCTGGCAGGGTTCGAAACACGAACAGGAACAGAAAGACATGGTTTACAACCATATCGCGCTCGTCCGCGAAGGACGCGCCGGGGACCAGGTCCGGTTCATGGTCGGCGATTCCGCCGAGGCCGAAGACCTTTTCGACTTTACACTCGAAGAAGGAAAGCACGAAAAAAAGAAAGGACACGAGGACGGTGCAGAACCGTCCGGAAAACCCGTCGTGGTTAACGACGGCAGGAATTTTCACAAGCAAAAGGAGCAATCCATGAAGACAATCCAACTCGACGGCGTTGACTACCAGGCCGACGAAAAGGTTATCGAGGCACTGCAGGCAGCCCAGGCGGATGCCTCCACGAAGCTCGAAGAGATCCACACCGTGCTCGCCGCGAACGACGAACTCGAACGCCAGGTCGCCGACCTGCAGGGACAGCTCGACGAGGCGAAAGGCGAAATTGACGAATGCCTCATTGACGAGGCGGTGAACGCGAAGCTCGCCATTCTCGATACGGCACGCGCCGCTGGCATCGAATGCAATGCCAGTGACGACGTCTCAGAATTGAAGCGCAAGGTCATCGAGGCGGCGTTCGACAATATCGAACTCGACGCAATCGAGGACGAGGCGTCCATCAACGCCCTTTTCGCATCCGCGAGCAAGGTAATCGCCGACGCCGCGGACCAGCCCGCTTCCGGAAAAGTCTCCGCTGCGGCCCAGCTCGACGGCAAGCGCAACACGCGCGACACGGCGGAAGCCCAGAACGACAGCGCCGAGGATCGGCTCTGGAAAAAGCTCTACAATGTGTCCAACGGACTTGACAAGAAGGAGGCCTAGTCATGGCATTTGAAGCGAACGAATATGGCCGCAGCGTAGCGGCTCCCGGCCTGGTCCTTCCCGACCAGCCATACTCCAGCGTCTCCCGCTGCGCGGCGGAAGACTTCGAATCCGAAGGCGGCTTCCCCGTCTTCGCCATCAAGGGAGAGGACGCGAAAGGATACGCGACATTCCCGCAGGTAGAAGACTCCACGAAAACCGACGGTTCCACCAAGGACAACCCGAAGGGCTACTTCCTCGGAATCGGACAGCGCCTCGTCACGCGCGACGAATACCCGGTCGGAACCCCGATTTCCGTCATCGTCACCGGTATGACCTGGGTCAAGGTCGGAGGCGACGTGGAATCCGGAGACGACGTGGCCATCAATACCAGCGGAGCGTTCGTCAAGGCGGACTCCAGCGTGACCACGCTCAAGAACGTCTCAAACGCAAAATTCATGACTTCCGCCACCAGCGGTTCCTACGCCATCGTGGCGCTCAAGTAACAGGAGGAAACAAAAATGGCATCAATTCTCGACCAGTTCGACGACAACGCTCTGAACTCCATCCGTCGCGACTTCAACCAGATTGAAAAGGAAGCGTACGAGCTTCCCCGCGAAAAACTCGATGCAATCATGTCCGCACCGCTCAAGGGCGGCGTGAACAAGGGCGCACAGACCTATACCATCAAGACCGTTTCGGAACTCGGCATGGCGAAGATCATCGCCGCCGACGCGAAGGAACTCCCGCCGGTCTCCCTGGCATACAAGAAGCAGACCGTGGAAATCTACCCGGTCGGCGCTTCCTACAAGTTCACCCAGGAAGAGCTCGATTCCTGCGCCTTTGCCGGAATTCCTCTCGAATCCGACGACGCCCGCACGGCGCGTCGCAAGATCGACGAGAAGATTGACGAAATCATCTATGTCGGCGACAAGGACTGGGGCATTCTCGGTCTCCTCAACAACCCGAACGTGACGACCACCGTCGCCGCGGAAAGCTCGGACACGTCCAAGTCCCGGAAATGGAAGGACAAGACGCTCGACGAAATCACGGCGGACATCCAGACGATGGTCGATGCGGTATTCGCCGCCACCAAGGGTGCAAGAGGTGCCGGGACAGTCGAGGCGGACACCATCAAGATCCCGCGCGACGCCTACGTTTCGCTCACGAACCGGACCAAGGGCGTGGATTCCGACGTGACATTCCTCAAGGCGCTCAAGGACCGTTTCGCACCGCAAGGCATCGTGAACTGGGAATGCTGCAACTCCGCGAAGGATGTCGGCACCGTTTCCGGCCAGAAGGCGGACCGCGCGCTTCTTTACAAGAAGGGAATCGAGAACGTGTTCTCCATCGTCCCGGTGGTGTTCCGCGTCCTCCCGGCCCAATATGTGGGCCTGTCCGTCATCTTCAACTGCATCGCCCGTACCGCCGGCTGCGTATGGCGCCGCCCGACGACCGGCGTTTACATGGACGGCGTCTAGCAAGAATTCCCGTTCTCCTATGGGGTCGCCTCCGTTCCCGGACGCCTGAACGGCCAAGGGGGCGGGGGTTCCCCGTTGGACTTTTCCAGAATAGAACCCAAATCCATAGGAAGAAAAAAACAATGAAAGTAGTCATCAACAAGACAGAACACGCCATTTACGCGGACGGGACGCTTCTTGTCCCAGGAACGAATCTCGTCGATAAGTTCGACGAAAGCGATGCCGCCGCGAAGTCGTTCATCGAAGGCGACCAGATTTCCGTGGGCGATTCGTCCAAGATGGACGACAAGGCCAAGAAGGAAGCCGTAAAGAACGCGAACACGCGCGATGTCGTCAAGGGGCTCAAGAAGACGTTCAAGGGCATCGACACGACCGAAGCCGACGAAAAGCTCGACAAGTTCGAGGACCAGCTAAAGAAGGCCCAGTAAGGGAAAAATGGCGGCGACAGCGGAAGACATCGCAAAGGCGAAGCGGTTCATGGCGTCCGTGATTTTGGAGTCCGAACGCGCCGACGTGTGGCTAGAAATGGCCGCGCTGCGCATTGACCGCGCCTATTTCGGCAATTCCTATCCGCTAGCCCTCTCCTACCTTGCATCCCACATCGGGACACTGGAAACGCGAGGAAACGGCGACGAGGTGGGGTCCCTGACTTCCAAGTCTGAAGGGGGCATTTCGGTCTCCTACTCCCCCGCCGGGAGCGGAACCGACGACGACCTTCTGCAGACCGTCTATGGGCGTTACTACCTGAACCTGCTCCATTCCAAAAGACCGCTTCCCGGCCTGACCGGAGCTTTCGGATTCAAGGCGGGAGGCATCTGATGGCGACCGTCTTCAAGAACATGAGCTTCAGGTATGCCGAACTTTCGGACGGCGCATACGACGAATCGGGAAACTATGTCCACGGTTCGGAAATTTCCGTTCGAACCGTCCAGGGAACGCTCCAGAGCGCAACCTACAAGGAACGGATAGCCGCCATCACGGGAACGCGGAATACCGGAAACATCGACGTCTATTCCTCCGAACAGCTAACCCCTTCGACAAGGGGAGGAAATGACGGAGGCTACGTCAAGTTCGGAAGCCGGATATACCAGCTCGTATCGGAACAGGTATATACCCACCTTTCGAATATCGGACATTACAAGTACGTGGCCGAGATGGTTCCGCCATCCGAAGTACCGGAATCAGTTCTGGAGGCGTTCGAATGACGCGCCAGGACATCCTTTCGGCCATCTGCCGTTTTATCAACGGGAACGGCATCAAGGCTATTCAGGGGCCTTCAGACAATCCCGCCCCGAAAGGGAGCTACGTTTCTATTACAATGGGCGGAGTGCGACAGGTCGGCGAGAAACTCGTTCCCGGACCGGCAAACGGGAAAAAAAAATCAAAGGAATTCATGCAGGTCGCCACGGTCCAGCTTTACGAGGTGGAAGGCGACGGCGAAGCGTTGCGGAAAATCCGCAATCTGCTCCAGACGGACGAGTTCGATGAATTTGTCATGGATGCATTCGGCGGCACTTCGGACGGAGGATTCGCCGTGTGGGACATTTCGGACATCACGGACAACTCGTCGCAGGACGGGGCGTTCTGGATCGAGCAGCGGACCATGACGGTGGACGTGCAGTTCTACGACCGCATCGCCCATGCCGCGCCGCGGATGAACAGCGTCTGCGGAAAACTAAACGACACGGCCTTCAAGGCAGAGGTATAAAATGGACAGACTTATAGACGAAATCGTGAAAGTGCGCGTTTCCGACGCGGCCGCTTCCGCGACTGCGGCGCAGGTAAACACCGTCGCCGTTGTCGGGATTCCGACCAAGACGGACGCGACTACTTCCATCCAGTATAGCCAGGACGGCGTTCGGACGGTTTACGACGACGGTTATTCTACCGCCCCGAAGACTGCGGAAAAAAGCGGACTTTCGAAGATGTCCGAAGCGTTTTTCCTGGAAAGCAACCCGGGCCGGCTCGTCTGCATCCCGGTCACCGCCGCGCCTACGGACGAGGATATCGGGGGCACGCTCGACGACGCGCTTGAAAGCGGGAACGACTTCTACCATGTGATTCTCCGCTCCGATTCCAAGGACAAGGACGCCATCGTGGCACTTGTCGGCGCGCTACAGGACTGGTGCGATACAAACTTCCGGCTCGCCCATCTCGAACTTACTGACCGGGCGACCGCATCCGCCACGCTCGGGGAACTAGCCAAGGACGCGGCGAAGACGTTCGACCGAGTGGCAGTCTATTTCCATTCGGAGACGAACGGACGCAGCCTTGCGGCGGCACTCGTGGCCAACCGCTGCGCTTCCGACCCGGCACGTGGGACATGGGCGCTCAAGTCGCTAACATCCGTTTCCGCGGACAGCTTCACGCTTGCCAATTTCAAGGACGCGCAGACGAAGAGCATGAACATCTATGCCGTCGCCGGCGGCGTCGCAAACACGTTCTGGGGGTCAACCGGGGCGCAGAGCGATACAGCCGACGGAGAAACGGCGCCGAGCCACTTCATCGACGAACGTATCAAGAAGGACTGGCTCAAGTTCCGCACGCAGGAAAAGATTTTCGACCTGCTCAGACAGGCTAACAACGGCGACGGGCTCGATTACAACGATGCCGGCATCGCAGGCGTGGAAGCGGCCATTACGAACATCTTCGCTGTCGCCGCGGACAACGAGCATCGATACGTCCTGGACGGATCCGTCGAAATTTCCGTCCCGAAATTCGACGACATCGACGAGAAGAACAGGAAAATCCGCAACCTCCCGAAAGTCAGCGTCCAGTTCGAAGTTCTCGCAAGCATCCATACCGTCAAGACCGTGGAACTCCAGGTATTGGCGTAGGAAGGAGAAGGAATCATGGCAACAACAAAAACATGGAATTACAAGCACCTCAAGATCTCGTTCAACGGCGCGGCAATCACCGACCTGAATGGCGATGCAACCGTGTCCGCCGATGGCGAGGCTTGGGAATTTGTCGAGGGACAGAACGGCTACGTTGAACGCAACCTGCTTGACAACCATCTCGCGACGGTTACCTTGCCGATTCACGCGACGAGCCCGCAGCTTGACATTTTCGCCGTCGCATCCCTTGCCGACCGGAAAACCAATGCGGGACCGTTCCCGTTCGCAATGGTCGATATCGACAGGAACTACAAGCTGCTCGGCACGGCGACCGTCACGAGCATCGCAAAGCCGACCCGGACCAAGACCGCGCCGGCGCGGACTGTAACTCTCAAAGTCGTACTCGAAGCCGAATACGAAGGAGCGTAAAAATGACGTACGAAGAAATCAAGGCGAAGTATGCTACGGATTCTCGGGGCGCTTTCGGTAACGAAAAGAACCCGGGGAAAAAGCACGACTTGCGACAGGCCGAAAGGAAAGAGACAGATACGCGTCTTATTGCCGACGTGGAATCGATGCGGAACTTTGTCCAGGAAATGAACCAGATGAAATGGAACATGAGCCTCCATTCCCCCGTTCTAGACAAGGCGTTCCAGAATCTTCGCAATTCATTCAAGAGATTCGAGACCATTTTCTACCACCAGGCGAGCCTCGTCCGCAACTAGCGAGAACTAATTTGTAAAGATTTAGCGGTTTCCCCTCCCGGGAGGCCGCTTTCCGCATATTTATGGTACCGAACATGGGAGAAAGAAATGGAAAAAGAAACGAAACCACAGTTCAAGGAAATCGAGCACGAAGGCTACAGGTACCAGGTCTATCCGGTGACGGGCCGTGCCGCCTGCCACCTTGACCGGAAGGTAACAACGATCGCCGCACAGTTCGCCGGGGCGCACTCGAGCAAGGAGGAATTCGTTCTCCGCATCATGCATTCCTTTTCGGACATGAGCGACGAGGAATTTGACGGACTTCTCGAAAGGACGCTCGTGAACGTTGTCCGCATCGGGAAGACCGACGCCGAAAAAAGCGTCAGGGTGACGACCGATAACGTCTATGACCTGTTCCAGGGCGACCTGGACGGTCTCTACGGATTCCTGCTGGAACTGTGGAGGGCTTACGAACTTACCCCTTTTGCGAAGATGAAGACCTCCGGCACTGGCGACTGAACGAAGCGAACCCGGTCGTGCAGAAAATGCTTTCCGACGACGACGAGGATTCCGAAGGACTCGGCGACGTAGGCTCGATGTCCGGGAGGCTGGCAAGCGAGGCACCCTTCTGGCGACTTGTCTGCTGTCTGCGGCTTCCCTTGCCGGAGGTGGATTCCTGGACGCTCGGGGAAATGCGGCTAGCCTCCGCGTTCCTAGAAATGCAGGGAGACTACAAGCGAATCTGGAACCCGTACTTCGAGATGAAGCGCGAATCCGCAAGCGAGGCATAGATGGCAGAACTATCCGAAGAATTCAAACTGGACTTCAAGTTCGGCGGGAACGCCGAGTTCCTGACGAAACTCGAATCGCTCATGGAACGCGTGGATGCGCGTTTCGGGTCCGTAGAATCCGCCATTTCGGACACCGCCGCGGCGACGGACGACATGCGCGAATCAATGGACGGCCTGAACGACACGTTCCGAGACGGGCTGTCCGGCATGGATGACTTCAAGGAGCGAATCGGCGACATCGCCAAGTCATTCCTGTCGATCTACGCGATCCGCAACGGGCTTGAAAAGGTCTGGTCGTTCGGCAAGGAATCAATGGAAATTTACTCGACCCAAGAACGCGCGGAAAACCAGCTCAAGGGCGTCATGAAGAACCGAGGGACGCTCGAAAATTTCCAGGAAATCAAGGATTACGCCGGTCAAATCCAGGGCCGGACTATCTACGGCGACGAGGCGATGATAAAGGGAGCCGGCGAACTTTCCACATACGTGAACGGGGTGGATTCACTCAAGTCGATGATGGACATTCTGGCGGACTACGCAGCGGGAATGACCGGGGGCGGAGAAGTGTCCCCGGAACAGATGGAAAGCCTCGCCACGGGCCTCGGAATGGCTTATGACGGCAACTATATAGCCATGCGACGGAAAGGGTTCGACACGTCGAAACTCGAAGCTTTGGACGCCATCGTGGAGAATAACGGCCAGTGGACGGCAAAGGACAGGAAAAAATACGGGGACGCGCTCAGCGACGAGGAAATCGCCCAGATACGCAAGCTGGGCGGCGTGACCGAGCAGATGAAGGTGGATGCGCTCAAGGAATCGCTCGGCGACTGGAAAGGCCTGGCCGAAGAAGTAAACCGGCTGGATTCCTCCGCGCTCATCCGGTTCAACAACGCACTCGGCGACATGCGTGAAAACCTCGGTAAAAAACTCTATCCGGTATTCAACAAGCTCGTCACCGCCATCGAGGAACATGCGCCGGACATCGAGGAGCTTTTCAACAAGATTGGCGACATGTTCTCGGTAATGGCCGATACGCTCGCCGCCAATTTAGGGAACCTTTTCAATTTCGGGAAATGGGTCGCCTCGATAGTCCCGAAAATAGTGTCTTTCGGCGGGACAGTCGCGAAAGCTGTCGGGAAGATCGTCGAGCTGAAGGACGCGTTCAAGATGCTCCTCGTCTATATGGCCGTGGAAAAGGTCCGAGAATTTTCGCAGGCGTTCAATCAGATGATATTCGGAGACGGGGAAAAAATGGGAGGCATTCTCGGAGGCCTCGCCAAGTTCATGGAAGACATGGAAGGGGACGAAGGTCTTTCCGGCGCATTCCGCAACCTTTCCAAGACCGCTGCCGGAACGACCGTCGCCATCGCCGGGATCACGTGGGGCTTGCAGCAAATCGTCAACCTCGCGGACGCTTTCGGGCAGTGGGTGGACCAGAAAAAAAAAGAGAAGGCTCGCAAGGAAGACGAAAAAGTCATAAGCAAAGCGAACGACCAGATGATCGAGGCGTATCGGGACTTCAAGGCGGGGAAAATCGACGAGGCTACATACAGAAGAAAATTCGACGCGATCCAGGGGACAAGGCTCACCAAGAATCGTTACAAGGGCTCGTATTTCGACATCTGGGCGACCGCAGAGGCCGCACAGGCACAGGCTCAAAAGGACGGCAAAGGCGATACGAAACTTTACAACACGTTCAACAATACGAATATCGAGCAGAACGTGAGCGTCGCCGCGGACCTCCAGAAAATCGGCATTATGCTGAACCAGAGCGTCCGGGCGCTCATCGAATCGCAAATGAAGAGGAACCAGGAAATCGCCCTGGCAAGGGGGGTGTAAATGATAGGATACGCGAACAAGCTGGCGAGTTTTTTCGACGGCACGAAGCCGAAAACGGCCCAGACTATCCCCGCATCGCTGTTCTTCCGCAAGACGGAGACGATGGGAATCGCGGGGCTCCCGTTCGACCTGTTCATATCCGAAAAACACGCACTGGCGTTCAAGGTCGGCGAACACCCGCTGCAAAACGGGGCGACCGTTTCCGACCACGTACAACGCGAACTCCAGGAAGTATCCGTGGAAGGGATGTTCACCAACCATGGGATAGGCGGAAAATCCTCTTCGGAAAAGGTGACGTTCGAAAAAGACTACGCATCGACGGATGTACAGTCATCTGTCGCCAACACCGCGCTGCAGAAACTGGAAGCATTGCGGACACTTGCAAAGAAAAAGGAACCGGTGCGTCTCGTCTGTTCGCTGGACATCTACCCGAAAATGGTCATCACCGGCATCGAATACGAGAGGGACAAATCGAGCGGGAACGCCATCAGATTTTCCGTAACGCTCCGCGAGGTGAACATCGTATCGCTCAAGGCCAGCGTTTCCGACTACGTATGGAAACCGGACGACATGTCCACCGTCGAGAACCGCATAGCCGCCTCGAAGGCCAAAGCGGGGAAACGCTCCGCGGAGGAACTGTCGGCAAACCAGCTGAAAGAACTGATGGACATCGAAACCATGGAGTGACAAAATGAAAACCATCCCATTCGACCCTTCAATTTCAAGCGTCCAGAGTTTCAACGTGAACCTGGGCGAACTCGTCTGCGACTTTCTCGTCTCCTGGAACCACCGGGACGGGCACTGGTATTCGGATTTCGTCACATCCTACGGAGCGAACCATTCGGTAAAGCTCGTCGAGAGCTCCCCTCTTCTGGGACCGGCAAACAGGACAACGCTCGCCGGAGATTTCCGGGTCCTGAAGATGAACCGTCTCGCCGAAGACCGGATTACGTACGACAATCTCGGGTCGGACTGGATGCTGATTTACGGGACGCCGGAAGAATGGGAGGAATTCGATGCGGATGCTTGACAAGGGCATGGCGTTCAACAGGAATACGGAACTCTACGTCGGCATTTTCAAGGACGGCGCGAACGCATCCACATCGGGCTACCTGATAGACAACCTGCATTACGAATTCGAAATAACGCGCAGCACGGAATTTTACAAGGACACAGCCACGTTCACCATCTATTCGCCGAACCGCGAAACGGCGGCGGAAATAATGGATTCCGGCTGCGCGGTCCTGTTCAAGGCGGGATACGACAGGATGATTGGCACAGTCTTTGTCGGGCAGATTGCGTCGGCATATCCGGAAGACGACGACCCTACCGCGCAGAAACTCGTCCTGGTATGCAATTCACAGAGAGGCGCGCAATACCGGCTCCAGCGGACCTTCTTTACAAAATTTTTCAGGGAAGGCGAATCCTACTACGCCGTCCTCAAGGGGATCGCCGATTACGTAGGAGTCCCGCTTTCCGGCGCGGAGGTGCTCAAGTCAAGAACGCTTGACGCCGGATACATCGCTACCGGAAACGTCAGGGACGCGGTGTCGGAATTTGTCAGGCGCCGACTCCGCCCCATCGGCGGAAAGGTCATCATCTCCAACAACGAGATGATATACCTGGACCGGGACTGCAACGCGGAATTCGAGACCGTCTATCTTGACTATTCGACCGGCCTCATTTCGGCAAAGCCGCGAAGGGACGAAAAATTCCAGTCATCCGAGGATGCGTTCTCGGAAAACATGGAATATTACATCGGGCTCAAGTCGAGCGGAGACCCGGACGTGTGGAAGAGCAAACAGCTCGAAGCTTCCGTCGAGCCGCTGAACGAGGTCGATTTCGAGTGCCTGATAAACCCGGGGATTCAAATCGGCTCGCCGATACACATCGACGCGCGCAAGGACGGGAAAGATTCGCTATCGGTCCTAGGCAAGTACTACGTCACCGAACTTCATTATGCCGGGGACAATTTCGGAGGCAACTTTTCGCTGACCGGAAAAGCTGTCGAGAAGAGGGTCTAGTTTTGCAACAATTTTCAAAAAACAGGCCTGTCCTGGCGCTTTTTATTCTTTTGCCGATAAAGTGCCCGGTCGGCACGTAAAACGGCTTACAGGCCGGCGGAAAGCGAAATGCGGAACTTCGATGCGGAAAACGTGGAAACGGTAATTCCCGGGGTCGTCACAGCGGCGAACGGCGACGGCACGGTGAACTGTCGCCCGGTCATCAGGAAAGTTCTCGGAAACGGAGTCTTCGACCTGGAAAATCCGGCGATAGAAGGCGTCCCGCTGATGAAAATCGGAGGCGGAAACGCAGAGTTTTCGTTCCCGGCCAAAGCGGGCGACCATGTCCTGCTCGTCGCCTTTTCCAGGGATTCCGAAAAATGGAAGAAAGAGGGAGGGGACGACATCGTCCCTTCATCCTGTGCCGGATTTTCGCTCAACGACCTGGTGGCAATACCGATTGTCCGTTACGCGGAAAAATGCTCTGCCAAAATTCGCGTAACGGAGGAAGGGGACATTGTTTTTACTCCCGCTTCCGGACGGAAAATCATCTCCGAGGCGGACTTATGCATCAAAGGCAAGGTGCTCGCGACGGACGATGTGTGTGCGAAATGTACCGAAGCCGCGGGGACGTTCATCGACGCTACGGCCGTCCACCTTTCCTCGCACATCCACTCGACAGCCGTCGGTCCATCTTCCCCACCGACGCCGGGAAGCTGATTTTTGCAAGAATTTTAGTGTTTTCTCGATGCAATCCTTCCGCAGCCTATATTCGGGGTATGAACGGAAGGCTTCTCGACAGGGAAAACGACATCTATACCGAACCGAACGGCGACGGGACATTCCGGATCGCCAGGGCTACGACATTCAGGGAACGGACGATGCGACTTGTCGGAACCGTCCTGCGAACATTCCAGGGCGAATGCTTCACGAACAGGGATGCAGGCATCCCATGGTTCGACGACATACTCGGCAACCAGGCCAACTTCACCGACGAAATTGCGGCGGAACTGAAAGAAAAAATACTCCAGGTGGAAGGAGTGGATAGCGTCGAAGGAATGACCGTCAGGACATCGGGGCGGAACGTATCCGGAACCTACTCGCTACGCCTTTCCGACGGAAGTATCGAAAGCGGGGATTTCTGATGGCTCAGCTTTTCACATTTGACGACGGCGGAATCAAGTTTCTCGGGTTCCAGGAAATCCGCAAGGCAATCAAGGACGACTGGATGGCGACTTTCGGACAGGAAATCGACCTGTCCGAGACATCACCGGACGGTCACCACGTGGATCTGGAAGTCAAGACCATCGATAGCGTCACCCAGATGCTGAAATCGATCGTTTCCAACATGAACCGAAATTCTGCATCGGGCGAATATCTCGATTTCCTCGCCGCGTTTCTCGGCCTCAAGAGGGGCGACGGTGAAACGGACGAATCGCTCCGGTCAAGGATGGATGCGGCAAATGTTCAGGGTCTCGCTACGGGCGACGGAATGCTGACTTATCTGAGAGACAAGGTTTCTCCCATGGTGGGTCTCGCCATCAACGACGAGCCGAATGCGAACGACGACGGAATCCCGGGGCACTCGTTCCGGGTCACCGTCCCGACCGGATATTCGCATTCGGACTCCGAAGGGAACGACGACACGGCCAACCATGTGGCCCAATCCATCTGGGAATGCAAGCCGGCGGGGATAAGGTCATCGGGGAACCGTTCAGGCACGGCGACGGCGGCAAGCGGGCAGGAATTCACGATGCGATATTCCGTCCCGGAAAACGTCGACATCCTCGTGTCTGTCGAAATCTCCATCTACGGGGAGGAAGCCTATCCCGGAGATGCGACCGTGCAGGAAAAGCTCCTGGCATTTTCAAAGTCCGAATTTTCCCCGGGCAAGGATGTCATCCCGTTCCGGCTTGGCGCGTCGCTCCTCGGCATACCCGGCATCAAGGATGCAGCGGTAAAAGTCAAGAAAGCCACGGATTCCGACTGGACATCCTCCCCCATCCCCATCTCGTCCGAGCAGACGGCTGTCATCCCGGACGCTTCATCCATCACGGTAGTTTCCGCATGAGCGTCATGACGCCGGAAAACCACTGGGATGACACAGTCTCCCCGTACGTCCTCGAACAGTTCAAGGGTTCGGAGAAATGGCTGGGGGGACTCAAGGCTACCGTGGACAAGCTACAGGTCGTCGAGAACGACGGAATCGAGCTGGGCCAAGTCTTCGACATTTCCGAAAAGCTGACCGGGGAAAAACTCGACTACATAGCCGGACTGATCAACATCGCTCGCACCACCGGCGAAGACGACGACAGTCTCTGGTCGCGATTCGTCGCGGCCTGCGGTTCGTATGACGCGGGGACGCCGGATGCGGTCATCGTGGCTTCAATGCGGCTTTCCGGCGACCCCTCCCCGCAATACACCGACGAAAGCCCGGCGACGTTCTTCGTCTATACGCCGGGAGGGCGGCAGCTCTTGCGGAAACAGGTCCAGAGGCTCG
>CAVKGV010000027.1:0-19600 GCA_963656065.1 Alistipes onderdonkii | reverse complement strand
TGTTCTCGGAGTTTTCCATGTTTGTCCTTTGTTTTTTGTTTGTGTTAAGACCAAAAACAGGATGTGGGGACTCCACTTTTTGTTTACGGGGCCCTGGACGGGTCTTGCCCATCAATTGTTGATTTTACAGAAAGAAATATACACATTCAAGAAAGCTGTGCGGACCCTGAAATGTGGAGAATTGACTGATGAGAATTTTTATCTGTTTCGTTTTTCTTGCGCTGAACGAAATCTTTGCGCAAGAGTACAATGCTGTGTTCGATGCGAAGGGAAGGCTTGTCGGGAAAACAGAGGGCGTGGCAAAAATAGGTTACGAGAATTTCGGGAAAGGCGCCTATTTTGTGCTTCGCAAAGGCACTGCGGACAAACAACCGACGGAATATAAACGGCCCGTTCCCGCCTTAGAAACTGGACGAACAAGGTGGTATGAGGCGGAAAAAAATGAACACATCAAAATTTGCCCGTCCGATTCGTCGAGCAGAGGCGTTTGGCTTGCCAAAATTCCATCCGAGGTGGATTCGTCAAACTGCTTCTGCGTCTTTACGGATCCATTCGTCCGGAGTATTTTTGCCCTGTATGTTTCGGACACTTCGAGAATGGAATCCGCGGATACGAGCTGGATTCTTGTCGGGCAAAAGATCGTCCCCCTTTCGCAAGGGACGCATCGTTTTTTCGAGGGGAAGGAAGCTCCGCTTCGAAAGATGCAAAATCCGGAATCGGGATATAGAGATATAAATTTCTCTTATGATTTGATTGTCGATGCTACGGAGTTCCGTGTGGGCGATGCGGAATGGTTGATAGGCTCGGCAGAAACAGACTCTTTGATAGGAAAGGACATGGATTTCATCGATGAACGGAAACTATTTGACCGAAATTCCTTGCCCATGGAAACCTCGGAAATATATCGCTTGGCAAACGCTCGCAGCGCCCGTGATGGCCTAGATCCCGTGTACAGGCTTTTGCTAAAGGATGTGTGGGAAAAAAGCGGGCTTCCCTTTTTGGACATTTCCGAGCGGAGAAATTTAGTCCTTGTACTTGATACTTCTGCGAATGGCTATCGGGCGCCTTTTTTTTGAAGAATGGGCCGCCTTGCAGCGCGCGGGAGGTTCGGGGGATTTCTTCTGGGGCAACGATTATTCTCTGTCTGGAGAAGCGGTCAAATACGAACAACAGTTTGGGGATACGGCCTCTGCCTTTTGCCGTCCGTCGGGACAAAAGGCGCCGAATCCGTATGGCTTGTACGATGTCTATGGAAACGCTTTGGAATATGTTTTGAAACGCTCCTTATCAGGACGTTATTACCACATGATGGAATGCCAGACGGACTTGAAATATGACCGCAGCCCGGTGTGTTCCTTGTTTTTTGGCATGGTCGGCTACAGGGCGAGCAAAAGGAAGAAAATCTGCATCGGAGAGTTTGATGCAGAGGGAAATGTCGTCGAGACGTGCACGCCCTATATGAAGAGGACATTTGTCAAAGGCTTCCGCCTTGTGCGAAAGCTGCGGTAAAATCGCAACCACTCGATTCTGCCGGAAATTTCCCTCAGATGTAATACATATATCCCGAGGATTTTTTGGAAACGAGTTTGTCTAAGGTGATGCTTTTTAGGACCGCGGAAAGCGCTTCGTCGATTTTGTCGTAAAGTCCGACGCGCAGAGCCTTTCGGAACGGAGTCTCTTCGACAGTTGGGAGCGGAGGCTCGACGATTTTCAGGTCGCCTTCCAAGGCTTCCAGGACGCTGTCGAGGTGAATGTCGGATGGTGGCTTGGCGAGGACAAATCCTCCCCCCGAACCTTTGATTGAGCGGATGAATCCCGCAAGCTTTAGGACGACAGCGATTTGCCCGAGATAAGTCGGAGAAATCTGCTGCCTCTCGGAAATTTCGGAAAGAGTCGTGTGCGCATTTGGTCCCTGTTCTGCGATATCGATCAGAAACCGTATGCCGTAGCGTCCTTTGGTGGAAATTTTCATCCGACAAAACCTTCCACGCCGCGGTAAATGGTCGCAAGGTCTTCGAGCGAAATCGCCTTGAGAGTGGCTTCGAGCGTGCCGCTTACCTTGTCCCAGACGGTTTTGGATTCACAGTGTTCCTTGCGGGGACATTCGCCGTCGCTTTGGCAGGGAACGGACCGGAGCGACGTCTCCATCTTGCATAGAATGTCATACGCGGAAATTTCCCCCGGCTTCTTGGAAAGTCTGTATCCTCCTTGCACGCCGCGGCTTCCGACGATGAATCCCGCTTTCTTGAGCGGAATGAAAAGCTGCTCCAGGTAGCCTTCCGAAAGCTTTGTCTCTTCGGCTATCGAATGGATGCTGCGAGGGCTTTCCGAAGCTCTCGTGGCAAGGCTCAGAAGCGCTTCAAGGGCGTATTGTCCGCGGGTGGAAAGTCTCATCTGCTGACGTCGATGGCTTTTAATCCCGGGCGGGAATTGGCAAACAGGATTCCGAGCGAGATGCCGAATCCGTGTTCGGTTTCTTTTGCGAAAGTCCACTGGTAGGAACCCTTGATGCGGAACGAGAGGAACGATTCGCGGAAAAGGTAAAGTCCGGCGTTGGCTTCTACGGTCGGTCCGAACCGGTCGCCAAACGTGTCGAGAATGTCGTCTTCGGGAAGCATGCTCACGCCCGCCATGCCACCGACAAACGGCGTGATGCCTGTCGGGAGAAGCATCTGCTGCAAACCGAGCTTTACGTTAAATCCGTTTCCCGGGAACGAGTAGCCGATGTCGCCCGTGATGCTTGTATAGGGGAGAAGCTGGAAGTTCGAAATGAAGTTTACTTCGCCGAATGCCGAACGTTCGTCGCTCCAGGAGTCGTTTACAGGTTTGAATGCGCCGAGTTCAATCCCAAAGCTCGAAAACGGGTTATAGACAGGACGTCCTTCGCCTGCGAAAGCCGTTATGGCCAGAGAACCGATAAAAAGGATCCATTTTTTCATATTGAATCTCCAATCGCAGAACATTCTGCAATGTAGCAAATTAACAAATGCAGAAAGCGCTTTACTAGGAATTGCAAAACATTCGGATGATGCGCTTAAAATCCTATCCGGATGGAATGTTTTCTATATTGAGCGGAAATCAAAACTTAACAGAAGGATATCTATGTCTAAAATTCTGCGAATTTTTGCTCTCTCTGCTTTGGCGATGGCTTTTGTGGCTTGCGCTAGCGGCGGTAAAAAGGTCACCCGCATCGAATCGGATTCCGTAGTCGATCTTTCGGGGAAGTGGAACGATACGGATTCCCGCCTTGTCGCGGAAGAGATGATCCAGGATTGCATCGCGCGTCCCTGGTATGACAAGCTTCTCCAGAACAAGAACGGCGAACTTCCGACTGTCGTCATCGGCAGCGTCCGCAACAAGAGCCACGAACACATCAACGTGGAAACCTTTATCAAGGATATGGAACGCGCTCTCATCAATTCGGGCAAGGTCGATTTCGTCGCTAACGCCGAAGAACGCGGAGAACTCCGCGCGGAACTCGCGAGCCAGTCCGGAAATGCGACCGAGGAAACCCGCAAGGAAGCAGGCCAGGAAATCGGTGCGGATTTGATGCTCACGGGAAGCCTGAACTCGATCGTTGACCAGGAAGGCGGCGAACAGGTCGTCTTCTACCAGATTGACTTGCAGCTCGTCGATATCCAGACGCACAAGACCGTCTGGATCGGAGACAAGAAAATCAAGAAGTATATGAGTAAAAGCTCGGTCAAGATGTAATCGGTATTCGCCATGAAGAAAATCCGCTTTTCTCTGCTAGTTCTTTGTCTGTTCCTTTTTGCCTCTTGTGCCAACAAGTCGATGACTCGGTATGAGGAACTTTCGAAACCGATGGCGAATGGCGGATTTTCCGCTGCGATTGATGCCGTTCAGAAAAATCAGAAAAAACTTTACGGTTCCAATTCGGAATTTCTTTATCACTTTGACCTGGCGACCCTTTACCACTACGATGGCAATTACCGGAAAAGCGCCGACGAGTTCGAAAAGGCGAAGCAGGTTTACGACGATCTTTATACGAAGTCTGTCACCAACGAGGCCGCATCGGTCTTGACAAACGACAATGTCCGTCCGTATCGGGCGAGACCTTTTGAAATCCTTTCCCTTTATGAAATGAATATCGTCAATTATCTCGCAATGGGAGATGTTGACGGGGCGCTTGTCGAGGCGCGGGCTTCGGATATCGCCTTGCAGCAACTGTACCAGAAGAGCGACAAGAAAACAAACGATGCCGGATACTTGCGGTATCTGATAGCTCTGGTATATGAAATGGGCGGCGAGACGGACAATGCGGCGATTTCTTATTACAAGACGGTCCAGGCCTATTCCGAGGAACCGACGAAGCTCCCTGCCGAAGCGCAGGCGTTTATTGTGAACCGCCTCGAAAAGAGCGGTCGCGCAAGCGATATTTCGGCATTGAACTTTCCGAACGGAAACGTTTCGCAGACAGTCCCGATGTATGTCGACAACGCAAACGGCGAAATCGTCGTCATCGGCTATGCGGGCCACAGCGCGATTCTCGGGGAATGGATGCTCTCGGGAACTTACGTACGCGGCGGTATTTTGAACGTGATGGGAAAGAATCCGCAGTCGGGAAGAGTGGAAAGCCTGACGATTCCGTTCCCGGCGACCGCTATCGGAAGCCACGGCGGAACGACTTTTTCTGTCACTATCGCAATCCCGGAGCGCAAGGATGTTCCGTATCGCGTAGATAATTTTGAAATTTTGCTGGATGGTAAGCCCTTGGGTTATCGTCCGGAAGTTTTTTTAGACAACACAAAGAATCTGGTCAAGAATCTGGAAGACGAGCGAGCCGTAACTCTCGGACGGACCGCGGTTCGCGTTCTCACCCGGACTATCGCTGCGCAGACCGCCAAAAAGCAGATGGAAACGAACAATGTCCTGCTGAATCTCGTGACAAGTATCGGCACGGACGTCGCTGCCGCCCAGCTGGAACAGGCCGATTTGCGCGTTGCGCTCTTCCTCCCGCACGATGTCCATATGGCGCGTGTCCCGGCGACACCGGGAGTGCACAAAGTAACCGTCCTCTCGACGAACCGGAATGGAGGGACTGTCGAGCGTTACGAGTTTACGGCGAACGTCAAGCCCGGCAAAAAGGCTCTGGTCATCGTACCTGCGATTCGTTAGAGAAATCGTCTTCGATTTCTTCGCCCGAAACGATTTTGGATTTTCCGTCTTGAATTATACCCGGAATTTGCCCGATCGAAAAATCGCGGAGAAAAATCCACTTTCCCGACAGCCTTTGCAAGGTGCTGAACAACCGAGACGACTGTCGGATGTTTTACGACTGGCAAAAGGGCGAACTTCGCCTCTAGAGTTTATTCGCTAGATGTTCCGCAAAACCTCTTGGGATGTCTGCGGAGCAAGTTCCGTGTCCATGACGAAATGCCGGACCTCGTTCGGGTTGATGCGAGCGTATTCGGAAAGCGCTTGCCCGATGCCCGTGCGGATATAGTAGTTGTCGTCCTTTGCACAGTGCAGACAGCAGGACTTGAGCAGTTCCCAGTCCGTGTGGTCGCGGTATTGGAGCTGAAAAAGGATGACGCTGCGGCGGACCCAGATGTTCGGGTCGCGAATCCATGTGGCGATTTTGTTCCGGATCGGCGGAATTCTCCAGGCGAGATTGCCTAGAATGCTTGTTGCTATCGTATCGACCGTGTCTTTCCACGGCCGGGTCTTGATGAGCGTTTTTAGAAAGTTGAGGTGCTGCCCACCGAGAAGAGCCTTGTGTTTAAACAGGTAGTCGCACGCTGCGTATTGGACTTCGCGATAAGGTTGTGCCCACATGTCGGAAACCCTTGCAGCGAGTTCGTCTCCGTTCTTTGGCGGATACTTGTCGAAAATCGGGTAAGTGGCTTCTCGACGCTTGATGATGCTTACTCCGAGAAAGTCAAAGGAGTCGCGCATGCTTTTTGACATCGTACGCGCTTCTTCTTCATTTGAGCGAGCTCGGAGCGTTAGAAGAATTTCTTGTGTGAATCGGAGCATTTGCGTAAAAAATACAACACTATTTCAAGAATTTCTAGGTCTTGACAAATAGATTTTTTTAATTTAAATGTTGTTCTGCCGGTTTTAGAATTTAGGGCAACTCTAAAAATTGCTTTGGTAAGGAAAGTTCCGCTGGAATTCTTGCTATTTCCTTATTGATTTTTGTAAATGAATTTTTGGAGAAACCCTGAGAATCATCCGAACATTTTGATGAACATGAATACTCCAATTGAAAATCTTCCCGTGATAGAAGTTCCTCCCGAATTGCGCGGGCTTTCCGATGAAGAAATCCTCGCACTGCATCCGGTCGATCCGGAAAAGCGCGACCGTTTTCGCCTTTCCAAGAAGGAGCGTGCCGCGAAAAAGCTCGCTAGGGAACAGGCGAAGTTCCGCCGTCTGATGGAACAATACGAAAATCGGGACCGGATTGCCCATACTTCGCGTCCGATGCCGAAAATGTCCGATTTCGAAGGAAACGTGCCTTCGCAGACCGCAAGGCGCACGGCGGCAACGCCCGCTCCGCGGAAAACGCTTTTTGTTCCGAGCCAGATGAAGAAACCGGTCGGGGCGCAGGATCCGCTTGCGCTTTCTCCGAAGCCCGCTCCGGCTCCGCTTCCGCCGAGGCAAAGTTCGGGACGCGTGCTTGTCGGTTCGTTTGGCGGGGCAAAGTTCGGTGCCGCCAAAACGCAGATTATTTCCGAGGATGAGTTAGCGAAAAAACGCGCCGTGGAAGAAATGAAGCGTAAACGCGAGCTGGCGAAAAAGCGGGCTGCGATGGAACGTGTCGCCGAGGAACACGCTGCGCTTACAAATCCCGAAGCTCCGCAAAAGCTCGACCTGAATTCCCTGTTTAAGCCGAACTCTCCGCTGGGAGAGGCTCCTGCATCGGAAATTCCCGAAGCTCCCGTGAAGCGCAAGCGCGGGCGTCCGCGTAAAAATCCGCTTCCCGAAAATATTTAAAAATTCGTTTTTTATTTTTTAGCCACAATTCGCATTTTTTGCAAAGATTGAATATATCTTTGGAGCATGCGATATGGTGATATTTCCTGTTTTCAGAGCGGTGTTGCAGTTCCCCTGTTTTCGTTGCGTTCCAAGGATAGCGTCGGCATTGGCGAATTTTTGGACTTGGTGCCTTTCGGCGCATGGGCGAAGAAATGCGGGTTGAATATTATCCAGATTCTCCCGGTGAACGATACCGGTTATGAATCTTCCCCCTACAGCGCGCGCAGCGCCTTTGCTCTCAACCCGGTGTTTATCCGTTTGCAGATTATCATCGGAGCGGAAAGCTTCATGCCGGAAATCACGGCCTTGCAAGAGAAATATGCAGCGGAACCGAAAGTCCGCTACCAGGAGATCGCGCGGGAGAAGCGGGTCATCCTTCGGAAGATCTTCGATTCGCGCTATGCACTTTTGGAGCACAACGTCGCATTCCTCAAGTGGATCGATGCTAATCCGTGGGCGAAACCCTATGCGGTCTATGCGGTCCTCAAGGAAAAGAATCAGGAAGCGAGCTGGAAAAGCTGGACGGAAGATTCAAACCCGTCGCCGGCGCGTGTGGGCGCTCTGTTCCGCAAGATGCACAAGGACACCATGTTCCAGTGCTGGATGCAATTCGAAGCGGAAGCACAATTCAAGGTGACGTCCGACAAGCTTACCGAAAACGGCGTCCGTCTGAAGGGAGACATCCCGATTCTTTTGAACGAGGACAGCGCGGATGTCTGGTATAGCCGCAAGTATTTTTCGCTTTCGGACCGGGCCGGGGCTCCGCCGGACATGTTCAGCTACAGCGGGCAGAACTGGGGATTTCCGACATACCGCTGGGATGTTCTGGAACAGGACGATTTCAAGTGGTGGCGCGATCGTCTTGCTGAAGCCGCAAAATTTTACCATGCCTACCGCATCGACCATGTTCTGGGCTTTTTCCGGATTTGGGCCATCCCGGAAAACCAGCGGACGGGAATCCTTGGACATTTTTCTCCGGCAATTCCGCTTACGGAATCGGAACTTACCGCGGTGGGCTTCAAAAAGGAAACGATCGGCTATCTGCAGAACCCGAATTTTTCGAAGGAACAGCTTCGGGAATTTCTGGGCGATGCGACAGAGGCCTGTGCCGAAAAGTATTTTGAACTTTTGCCGTTTACGAGCGACCGATATGTTTTGAAGGAAACGTTCCGCTCCGAAAGTGCGATCATCGATTCCGGGGAAGAACAGTCCGTAAAAGACGGGCTCCTGAAAGTCTTGTGGAACCGCGTCTTTGTGCCGGGAACGCCCGAAGGGAAGTTCTATCCGTTCTGGTATTGGTATAACGCTCCGGTGCTCGGAACGCTTCCGCAAGGCGAGCAGGAAACGCTACGGAATTTAATCCGGGCGAACGAAGCCGCGCAGGAATCCTTGTGGTATGCGAACGGCAAGAAGCTGCTTTCCGTTCTCTCCCATGCGACGGACATGACGGTCTGCGCCGAGGATCTGGGGGCGGTGCCGCGCTGCGTTCCGCAAGTCCTTTCGGAACTTCGGATCAATTCGCTCCGCGTGGAACGCTGGTCGCGCAACTGGGACGCACCTTTCCAACCGTATTACGAGCTTTCGGAATACCCGAGACTTTCCGTTGCAACGACGAGCGTACACGATACATCGACTTTGCTTGGACTTTGGAAAGAAAAGGATTTTGATAAGAACCATTTCTGGTCGAGCCATTTGCATTTGGATGGACCCGCTCCGGAATCCCTTTCGCCGGATACGGTCAAGATGCTCATTCGGAACATTTTCAAGGCGAACAGTCTCTTCTGCATTCCGCCGCTCCAGGATTTTCTCGCGATGAGCGCGCGCCTTTCGCCTGCAAATCCCGAAGACGAACGCGTCAATACGCCGGGAACTGTCGGCCCGCAGAACTGGACATATCGGATGCCGTGCACGATCGAGAAATTAGAAGAAAATGTGGCGCTTATCCGCGAAATCGCTAGCCTGACGGATGAACGCGCCAAACGTTCGCTCGTGTGATCTCTGTATGAACAAATCAATGGAACGGTCTTGCTGCCCGGAATGGGTGAAGTACGCTGTGTTTTACCAGATTTTCCCGGATCGTTTTGCGCGCAGTCCGCGTTATTCGGCTCCCGGGCATTTTAAAAATTGGGGTTCAAAGCCGGAAACTTCCGGATTTTGCGGGGGAAATCTCCGCGGGATTCTGGAAAATCTCGATTATATCCAGCGGGTCGGGGCAAATGCGATTTACCTCTGCCCGATTTTCATGAGCGCGGCGAACCATCGCTATCACACGGTCGATTATTTCCAGATAGATCCCGTGCTGGGCACGCTTGACGATTTTGACGAGCTGGTGCGCGAAATTCATCAACGGGGAATGCGCCTGATTCTCGACGGGGTCTTCAACCACTGCTCGCGCGGATTTTTCCCCTTTTTGAGCGTGATGGAAGAGGGCGAGGCTTCACCGTTCAAGGATTGGTTCCACATCCGTTCGTTTCCGGTCGAGGCTTACTCGGAGCATCCGAATTATGAATGCTGGTGGGGAATGTCGCCGCTTCCCAAGTTCAATACGGACAATGTCGAGGTCCGGGACTACCTGATGCGCGTTGCCGAATATTGGCTGCGTCGCGGAATAGACGGCTGGCGGCTGGATGTCCCGAACGAAATCGACGATGACGATTTTTGGCGCGAGTTTCGCTTGCGGGTCAAGAGGATAAATCCGGAAGCGTATATCGTCGGGGAAATCTGGGAAGAGCCTTCGCGTTGGCTTGCCGGCGACCAGTTCGACGGCGTGATGAACTATCCGGTGAGAAAACTTGCCCTGGACTTCCTTTTTCCCCAGGGAATGCGCTCGGCGGATGCGGTTTCGACCGGGGATACGACGGGAGCTGTCGGCAGGACGCTCGAACTTCCCGAATTTTGCAAGAAGTTTCAGGCGCTTTTTGAAAGGAACCTTTTCGGAATCCAGATGAACCTTTTTGGAAGCCATGATACGGCTCGCTTGTGGACTCTCGCGGGAAAAGATCCATCGATGGCGCTTCTCGCCTGTGCGCTTCTCCTGTGCCTGCCCGGAGCGATTTCCCTGTATTATGGCGACGAAATCGGGATGGAAGGCGGCAAGGATCCCGACAACCGGCGCTGTTTTCCTTGGCAGGAAATTCCCGAGGCGGAAAATTCCGAAATGTTCCGTCTGGTGCAGACCCTGTTGGCTTTTCGCAAGCGTGAAGCCGCGATGACGCTCGGAACGTTCTTGATCCGTCCCGAAGGACAGGGAATTCTCGTTTGCCGGACTTATGAAAATACGGTCGTGGAACTTCGTCTGGGCTTTCCCGGATCGGTCCCTTTGTCCGGAATTTCGGCGCGGACTGAAATCGTTTACGAGAAAAAACGGATGCCAATCGAAAATGTGGCCGGCTATTTCGTGGCAAAAGGTGGGATAGTTCTCACCAAAAGGACTCTCTCTTACTAAATTTGGATGGCACTTTAGGTTTTTTACGCCTTTAAGGAAAAGATCAGATGAAGAAAAAAATATTCGGTTTTCGCGAGTTTATCATCCTCGTAATCCTACTTCTTTCGTGCTACACGATCATTCCTTCGATTCGCGTCCATTCCAAGACGGGCGAGGCGAAAAAGGAATATGTGAAGCAAAATCCGAAGGTTGCCGCGAAGGCGGTGAACTTTGGACTTGACCTGGCCGGCGGTACAAGCATTACGCTGCAGATCGACGGCAAGGGCCTGAAAAGCGAAGACATCAAGGACATCCAGCAGCAGTCCCTCGAAATCGTGCGGAACCGCGTGGACCAGTTCGGTCTTTCCGAACCGCTGATTTCCCCGTCGGGCAAGGACCGCATTATCGTTGAACTTGCAGGCGTGGACGATTCCACGGCGAAGAGCCTGGTCGGTAGCACGGCAAAGCTCGAATTCAAGATTCTTGCGGAACAGGAAAAGTTCGGACAGGTCGTCTCGGTCATCGACAACTATCTGGTGAACCGCGGAGCGATTGCGGACTCGAACGCGGCGGCGGTTTCTGGCGATTCGGCGAAGCCCGTTGAAAAGGCGGAGGAAATTTCGGATGCGGAACTCTTTGCTGGCAATGCGGCGAGCAAGACGGATTCCTCTTTGAAGTCGGACAGCGCGACAGTTAGCGAAAATTCCCAGGGAGTCGCCCTTTCCGCTCTGTATATGTCTTTTGGAAACGGCGGATTTGTCGCCCAGGAACAGATCGAAACGGTGAAGCGAATCTTGAACGACCGCACCGTGCAGAACCTCATTCCGCATGATGTCGTCTTTGCTTGGGGCTCGGGACTTGAAAAAATGAACGGATCCTCGGTCAAGGCCAAGCGGCTCTATCTGCTCAAGCGCCGTGCGGAAATGAGCGGTGAATATGTTTCCGATGCGCGTCCGTATCGTGTAAGTGACGGAACGAATTCCGGTGAAGTCGCCGTGAGCCTTAAGTTTGCGGGCATCGGTCCGAAACGTTTTGGTGCGATTACCGCGGCGAACATCGGCAAGCAGATGGCGATTGTCCTCGACGACCAGGTGATCAGCGCCCCGGTCATTCGTGACCGCATCCCGAACGGCGAAGCCCAGATTACAGGCCTTGACGATATGGCGGAAGCGAACCGTCTCGCCGTCGTCCTTCGTTCCGGAGCGCTCAAGGCTCCGATGAACATTATCGAAAGTCGCACGATTGGTGCGACGCTTGGCGACGACAACATCCGCTCCGGATTTGGATCCGCCCTGATTGGTCTTCTGATTACCGTGCTTTTCATGATTATGTATTATCGCTTTGGCGGTCTTGTTGCCAGTGCGGGCCTTATCTGCAACGCGCTGATTACCGCCGCCGTGCTTTCCGTGTTCCATGCGACGATGACGCTCCCGGGCATTGCCGGTATCATTTTGACTGCCGGCATGTCTATTGACGCAAACGTGATTATTTTCGAACGTGTGCGCGAAGAACTCCGCGACGGCAACAAGGCTCGCATGGCTATCGCCAAGGGTTACGAAAGGGCGTTTAGCGCGATTTTCGACTCGAACCTGACGACGTTCCTCACGGCACTCATTCTTTACAAGGTTGGTTCCGCATCGGTCAAGGGTTTCGGTCTCACATTGATGATCGGTATCGCGGCTTCGATGTTCACGGCTCTGACGGTGACACGCGCCATTTTCGACATAAAGCTTGCCAAGCAGGATTCGAATACGATTTCGATTGGAAATGGAATTTCCGCGTTGAACAATGCGCAGATCTCGGTTGTCAACCGGGCGAAAGTTTTCGGGACGATTTCCGCCATCCTGATTCTTGCGGCTTGCGGACTTGCGATTTTCAAGGGATTCAATTTCAGCATCGACTTCACGGGCGGTACCGTTTTCCGCGTCCAATACAACGATTCCAAGGATCATATCCAGGACTTGAACGATGTCCTTGCCAAGTTCAACGTGACCGACGGAACGGTTCGCTCTGTGGGTGGCACGTCCATCCAGAACGCTTACGAGGTTTCCGTGAAGAGCGAAAAGGGTCAGGATGTCGTGAAGGCAATCGATTCCGACGACAATGTCCACATCCTTTCCCAGAACGATGTCGGGGCAACGATCGGAAAGGAACTGCGCTTCAACGCGATTCTCGCGGTCATCTTCGCCTGGATTGCAATCTGTCTCTATGTCTGGTTCCGGTTTGGAAAGCTCGGTCTGGGCTTCGGTCTCGGAGCGATTATCGGCTTGGTTCACGATACGATAATCACTATCGGCTTGGTTTCCCTCTTGGGACTTTCGGTCGATGGAGCCTTGATCGCTGCGCTCTTGACGATGATCGGTTATTCGGTAAACGACACGATTATCAACTACGACCGCATTCGTGAAAATGTCCGCATGCACGGTTCCGCAAACTTTTCGGGACTTGTCGATGCCTCGGTTTCGCAGTGCTTGAGCCGAACCGTCATCACGTCCATCTCGACATTCTTCGTTTGCATCATCCTTGCCGTGATGGGCGGTTCCTCGATTCGCGATTTCGGTATCGTCATGTCGTTCGGTGTGCTGGTTGGAACGTATTCTTCCATCTTCATCTGCTCGCCGTTTGTCGTGTGGTTCAATTCCCGCGTCCGCCGTATCGTGTAATTTTTGCAAATAATTTTCGAAAGACCTAGGCGATGTCCCGGGTCTTTTTTATTTTTGGGGCGAACCCGAAGCGTCCATCATTCAAGAAGGCTCGTATGCACAAGTACTATAAAATCGAGAATGGCCGCATCACGCAAGCCGAGGACGAAGATTCCGCGGACATCGTGCTGATGGGAAGCCCGAGCCCTGAACAGCGGGGCGCTCTGGTGAAGAAGTATGAAATCGCCGAGCATACGATCGCATCTGCTTTCGATAACGACGAGCTTTCCCGTGTGGAATATGACGATGACTTCATCACGATAGTTTTTAAGAAACCGCGAAATTACACGTCTGCGGACAATTTCGAATTCCGCGTGGAATCTTTCGGGATATTCCTTTTTTCGGATTGGGTGCTGCTCCTTTCGGATGCGGAACTTCCGTTGATGGATCCGCGGCGCTTTTCGAAAATCGACAGCCTGAATACATTTGTCATCAAGCTTTTGAACTATTCCGTCTATCATTTCAACGAACATTTGAAAATCATCAGCCGGATAAGTGACGAGTTGGAGGACAAGCTCCAGAATACGCTCGACAATAAATACCTGCAATATATGTTCACGCTGAACAAAGGCTTGATTTACTACGTCAGCGCGTTAAATTCAAACGAGGCCCTTTTGAAAAAGCTGCAGATGGGGCGCGGGATGCATTTTGACGAAAACGAGCGCGAGCTTCTGGACGACGTGGTGATTGAAAACCGGCAGAGCCTGCAACAGGCGGAAATCTATGCGAACATTCTTGCTTCGTTGATGGATGCGCGGGCGAGCGTCGTGAACAACAACATGAACGCTTTGATGAAAACGCTAAATGTCATCACGATTGCGATTACTATCCCGACTTTTGTCGCGAGTATTTTCGGAATGAACGTGGCGTTTCCCTTTGGGCTGGGGCCGGAGAATCCCTATTCGTTCTGGATTATCGCGATGATTTTTGTCCTCTCGGTCGCCGGCGTCCTTTTTGTGTGGCGCAAGCGCAAGTAGCTTCCGATGAAAAAGTTATCCCGGCTGTTCATCGTCAATTCCTACGTTCCCAAAATTCTGCTCGCAGCGTTTATCGGCCTCGTGACGGGAGGCGTCGCCGTCGTCTTTCGGCTTTTCCTGGAACATACTTCTTTATTTGTACATAATGTATTCACCGGTTGGATGCTTTATGCGGCGCCGGCTGTCGGCGGGCTTCTTTGCGGACTCTTCTTGTTTGTCGTGACGAAAACTCCCGAGGCTTCCGGCCAGGGGACCGATCGTTCCATTTATGCCTTTCATCATCACGGCAGGATCCTTAGAAAGCGCGTTGCGCCCGTGAAATTAATCGCCAGCACGATTACGCTTGGCAGTGGCGGCAGCGCAGGCTATGAAGGTCCCGTTTCGCAAATCGGTTCGGGTATCGCCGCTTTGATCTGTCGCCTTTTCAAGATGCCTCGTGCGGTCCGCAGACAGTTCGGACTTGCGGGAATGGCGGCTGGTCTTGGTGCGATCTTCAAGGCGCCTCTTTCGGGCGCGCTGACTTCGGTGGAAATCCTCTACCGCGAAGACTTTGAAAGTAGCGCCTTTGGAACGTCGATTGTCGCTTCGGTCGTCGGGTTTGCCGTGTATTCCAGCGTGTTTGGAACGGCTCCTACGTTCAACGTGCCGAACTTCTATTTTGCCAATGGAATCGAACTTCTCTTCTGCGCGATACTCGGATTGATTTGCGTGCCGCTGTCGTTTGTTTATGTGAAATGCTATTACGCTGTCGAGGATTTTTTTTCGAAGTGGAATGCGCCGAACTGGTTGAAGCCCGCAATCGGCGGCATTCTGTGTGGAATCATCGGAATCGGATTTCCTCAGGCGATGGGCGGAACCTGGGACTATGTGGAAAGCATGACCCGTCTGGTGGATCCGGCGAGCGCTCCTTCCGTGATATTTCTTCTCGGGCTTGTCCTCGCGAAAATTCTGGCGACTTCTTTTACCGTGGGAAGCGGAGGCTCGGGCGGCGTCTTTGGTCCGTCGCTCTTTCTGGGAGGCGTCATCGGGGCTGCGTTTGCCGTCGCCGTCGAAACGCTTGCACCGGGAATTTTGCGGGAACCCGGAGCGATGCCGCTTGTCGGGATGGGAGCCTTCTTTGCCGGTGCCGCCAAGGCTCCTCTCGCCGGAGTCGTCATGGTCTGCGAAATGACGGGCAGCTACCAGCTCTTGCCCGGGATCATGATAGCGGCGGTCGTCCATGTCGCCTTTAGCCGCAAGTGGAGCATCTACCGCAGCCAGGTCCTGAACAAGTTCGCGTCTCCGGTCCACAGGCTCGAAATGGATCCGGATCTGCTGCGTACAATCCCCGTCGAATCGGTGATGCAAAAAACGCAAGTGCTTATCCTGTCGGCGTCAAAAACCTTTCACGAAGCGGAGCGGGAAATCGATGCGTTCAATATGGAACATGTCGATTCGGCGTCCGTCCACTCCTACCCTGTTTTTGAGGACGGAAAGTACCTGGGAATCTTGGACTGGAGTCTTGCCTTGCAAAACATCGTCTCGATTGAAGGCGCTGCATCCGTACTTCTTGTCGCGGATTGCGTCTCGCGGTCACCGCTCTTGCCGGCGAGTGCCGATTTGCACACGGCGATGAAATTTATGCTCAAACATTCCCTGAACGAAGTCTATGTGAAAAGCTCTTCGGGAAAAATCGAAGGCGTCCTTTCGACCGCAGCCATCCTCGACACATACGACCGCGTCGTCCGGGAAAGTTTTAAAAACTGAGAGAGAGAATCGCTCCGGGCGCACGGGATTCCGGCAGGAAAGTCGGAGAAAGTTTTATAAACCCAATATAATTTTCAGAGATGCTTTTTGCCGCAGATATTTTCGATTTCGAATTGGAAAACCGCCGTGTGGGAAATCGCCCTGTCGATGTACGCTTCGCCTTCTTTTAGAAATTCCGGGCTGTATTTTTCGATGAGCCTTCGCAGGCCTGAGCGCGGATCTTCCGCCTTTCTGACGCGTCCGAAAACGATGCAGCTTTCGAATGCGGACGAAAACTGCTCGGGATGCACCTTGGAATTCCGGACGACGGTGAAAGAGGCTTTGGAATCCCGCTCGAAAGCGGAAAACTTTTCGCCGCAATCCTTGGCGCCGTGGAAATAAATCCTTTCCCCGTCAAAGGCAAAATTCAGCGGGACACCGTATGGGTATCCGACAGAATTTGTCATGGATATGACGCCGTATTCGCCTGTTCTTAAAATGTCTTCGGCTTCGTTCCGCGACATTTGGCGGTCCTTGCGGCGCATCGTCGGAAAAGAGGCTTGCGACCCGAAGGAAAAATCCTCGACGCGGACCGGCTTTTCGTTGAGCAGGGCTTCGACAAGAACGCCTTTCCTGTAGGAAAGCTTTAGCGAAAAGAAGGGAAACTCCCTGTCGAGAAGCGTGAGAAAGATCCGGTCGCCGTCCCAATGCGGAAGCTCGGCAAACTTTTCCTTGGAAATCCATTCCAAAACGCCCTCGTCGCAATCACGGATTTTTCCCGAAAATTTTTTCGCATGGAAAAGGTGCATGAATTCGGTTTCCGCCATTTCGTCGCTCTGGAAAGTGACGATTCCGGAATACCGCGGTCCTTGCAGTTCGAGTCCGGTTTCTTCGAGAACTTCGCGCCTTACGCAGTCTTCGGGGCTTTCGCCTTCTTCGAACTTTCCGCCGATTCCAATCCACTTGTCGTGATTGATGTCGTTCTTTTTCTTGACGCGGTGCAAAAGCAGGTAGGAACCGTTCTGTTCGATATAGCAAAGGGTCGTATTGATCATGCCGAAAAATTAAAAATAAATGGGGACGGGATTGCTTGATATAAAGCCCTGATGTGGAAATGGCAAGTTTCAACGATTATTTTTTGTAGGAAGTTCATTTTCTATAAATAAAAGAGTTTTCAGAGAAGGCTGGAGTGAAGATTTTTACGTGAAACTGCAGAACGCCTACATCGCAGAAAAAGGAAATCTTCTTGGCAACTGGTTTGAAATCGGTTATTCCGGTCCCGGCGAAGAGACTAAAAGTAAATCCGGGAATGGTGAATCTGAATCAACTAATTTCAAATACTCAGAAGAAACCGGAGCGTCCAATCAAGAAGCAAGCACAGGAGGATTTATCGGATGGAAAGCTGCAAACAAAGCTAAATTGAACAGTTGTACTGGTGACGGAACCAAATTCCATTGGACTATGACCGTCGCAGAAGGCAAAGCAGCTGGTGAAGTGACTTACACTCCGGCTCTCGCTGACGATACTGATGGAGAATGTGAAGTGTTGACTCCAAATTTCAAATCAATCAAATAAATGTACCGATTCAATTAAAAGAGAGGCCTTTCTTTGGAAAGGTCTTTTTTGCTGCCGTTCAGATTTTGTTTTATATTTGCCCGTATGACGGAACAGAAAAAGAAATTTTTGTATGGGTTGCTTAGTTTTTTCGTTTGCATTCTGGCGTTCTTTTTAGCCCATCCCTACCAAGGCATAATCGGAGATGCCGCGCTGTACTTAAAGAACGCCATCTATGGGATTTCTCCAGAACATTTTTCGGGGGATCTGTTTTTCATCGGGACTTCCCAAGACACATTCAGCCTGTTTTCTCTTTTCTATCGTCCTCTGATTCTGCTCCTCGGTTCCTATAATGCCGCCCTGTTTTTGGCAACGGTTTCAATCGGATTGTGGATTTTTGCTTGTCTGTTTTTTATTCGCCGGTGGACGGCAAATGTCTTCCCGATTTTCGTCCTTTTTGCGGTGATCCAGTATTCGTATGGCCAATGGGTTTGTATCGGAGAATATCTGTGCACGGCACGGACGATTTCCGAGGCTCTTGCCATTCTAGGATTCGCTTTTCTATCGCGGCAAAGACGGTGGATGTCCCTCGTCTTTTTCTTGTTGGGAACTTTTTGCCACCCGCTGATTGCCGGTTGGGGACTTCCCGTCTGGCTCTTTTTCTTTTACCCGAAGTCTATTGCCCCGATTGCCGTCCTGTCTTTGTTGTTCCCGTTGAACGGGCTTCTGGATGTTTCTCTCTTTGCCACATACGATTCTGTCTGGGCGGCTTCCATCACGGAATTCTATCCAAAAGCCTTGGATTTGATCCGGTTCGCCGTTTCCGCATCTATTTTCATCCTTGCCTGGCGAATCTTTTTTCCCGGAGAACGACGGTTTTTCCGCTCTTTTCTGATTGTCCTTGCAATAGCCGCCTATTGGGATTTTGCGGGCCTCGCTTTCAAGAACGTCTTCTTGGTCGTGACCCAATCCTGGCGCATCCAATGGATGTTGATGTTTTTTGCGATCTTTTCTGTGGGCTATTTCGGAAAAGAAACCGTCAAGCCGAAGCGGATTTCCCGATTGTTCCGTGTCCATCCAATTTTGCTTTCTCTATTTGTCGCCTGCGTTCTTTTTTCCGTCTTCGCCGCGACATTGAAAATCCTGCTGTCTTCGGATTTTGAATTCAACGGAGGAATTTCGCTGGAAACGCTCGTCCTTGTCTGGCCGCAAAGCTTTCTCATCCTTTTCTCTGTCCTTGTCGTCTTTTTACTTTCCCAAAGGAAATTCCGGCCTTTCGGAATCATTTACACGCTCAGTCTCGGGATTATCGCGTCCGTTTTGTTCTATCAAAGTAATTTCGGAAAATCAAAGCCAGCGTTTGACGAAATGGATGTTTTTTTGAGACGAAAAGCGCTTCCTTTTGAATCGATCATAAAAAACGATTACGGCAAAATGCTTTATTCTTGCGAAAACTGCGCCGCATTTGAATACATGAGCGCGACTTATTACGGCGCAACCTCATTCAATTCCATATCGAGAGAACGTTTTTTGGAAACGAGACGGCGCGTGGCGCGGATTCTTGACGAACCGGATGTCGAGTCTAAACCTTTCGAATATCCCTACTATGGTTTTATCGCTACGGAAATGCTGGGCAAACCGGAAACTTACCGAAGGCTCCTGGAATCCGGGGAAATAAAATATGTCGTGAGCGACCGGCGAATGTTCTTGGAAGAATTGCCGCTGGATTCTCTGACGTTGCCGATTTCCCGTGCGAAACTTTACTTGTTTGGGAAATGGAAAAAGCTCCCTTTTGCAAGAGAGCTTCTTTGAAATAATGACAAAAGTTAGGTGCCTGACTTGGTGTTGAGCTTCTTGAAATTCGGAGTAAGGATGTCGCACGTTCCGTTATCTCCATCTGTAACGGTTGCTTTATAAAGTACGATTCCACCTTCGGATCCATTTTGTGAGGTTGTCAAGACCCAAGTTGAATTTGCGGCGCAGTCATTGAGCGTGGCGATGTTTGTCGCGTTCCACGATGCGACATAATCCGTGGGCGTGTTCTTTGCCGTTTTGGTTCCCGCATAGCCATCCGTATTATCGCCAGTAGCGCAAGCGCCAGCATCCTTGTTGCAATAATAGAAGTTGCTTGAATTGTTCATCAGGTAACCGATGTCGAACCAGCTTCCTACATGCGTGCCGTTTTCCGCTACATACGCATCCTGCAGTTTCACGTA
>CAVKGV010000026.1:0-20742 GCA_963656065.1 Alistipes onderdonkii | reverse complement strand
GCGACCAGTTACCGCGCCATTTCGCATCGTGGGTAGCCCAGTCGCCACGCTTGGGAAATGACCAGTGTGTGGTCATTTCAAGTTCAAAATCGTCGGGTTGCCATTTAATGATTTTTTTAGACATTATTATCCTCGTTCTCCTTAGGAACAGGCAATCCAAATCAATATAGCGGAATGTATTCAAAATAGTAGTCACAGCCGACACTATGAATGTAATCCAACACATCCTTGTATTTGGAGTTTCTAAACCAATCATCCAGCAAATAGATATACTCGACATCTATATTTGCCTTGGAAAATAGCTTTTTGTATTCTTTCTTTTTAAAATCACAGGTTTGGAGTTTCTCATCAACCGTTCCACCGACCTGCTGATGTTTGCATTCGACAATATATACCGTGTTTTTAATAATTACAAATATGCTATCATCAGGTAAAAGCTTTTTAGAAATTTGCATTTTCCAATTGATGTTAAGCTTCTTCAATAACGATGCATAAATCTCATTTTTCTTGTAGAGTTCAGCAACTTTTTCGTTGTTAAAGAAAACAGTCCTCACACAAATTTTTTGTTTTATTCCGTTGCAACTTACATTCTCAGTGATTAATCTAATCTCGTATCCCTTTTGTTCGGAAAGAAAAGTTCCCAAATCAGTTTTACCTTCAAAGATTAATCCAGTTTTTGTGTTTCCTCCACCTTTTCCATTTTTTATCATGGCAAAACCTCTTATATCAACTGATTAAATATTTCATGTTCCAAATCGTCAATAGAGTAAAGATGCTCCATGACATCAAATGTTTCCTCAAGATTGTGCCTTGCACTTATCCAGCCTTGTCCATCCGTGAACCATACAAACTCAAAACCATCTATGGTAGCAACTTCCTGTGCTATCTGCTTATAGCTACGAGCTGTTTCGTTCAACTTTGATCCGCCACTGGCATAGAAATTTGTTTCAATTCCATATATGCTTTTGTCAGTCTTGATAACGAAGTCAAATTTCTTTTCTACTTTGCCGCTGTTAGAGATCGCCGAGAGGTCAATACCCCACAGTTCTGTTATTTCATGAATATACATCTCTTTGAAATAGGTCTCGCCTTTAACAAATCCTGCCTTAACGATAAAGCTCTCGACCAAATCCTCCATCAAATGACCGCCGCGATTTTTGCGACCATTTGAGTCCAAACCAGTTTCAACACCAGTAACATAATCAACGAGCGTATGAATTATATGGTTTTCAAGCAGTCCAAACAACCCCGTTTTCCGCATAAATACTGCGTACTGTTCCGGAGAGTAATTAGCCTTTTTGAAATCATACGAAAACTCACCATCGCCGTCAATAGCGTAGATCTCGTTTGCCCTTACGGCGAACAGAATAGGAATACACTTCAATGTCTCAGGGTACTTGGTAATGATATTCTTAAAATCATTTTTTATATCTGTTGAACCAATAAGAGAATTAAGAATGTTAAGCTCTACCTTTATATCGTTGACATTACGATACACCTTGTCAAAATCTATGTAATATCCATAGTTTGCAATGCTGCTACGGAATTTTGAGAGCCAAGAGTCAAAGTCACGATTTGACATAATATTTTCCTCCTTTAATAATTACAAATCAACAATTCATTGATATTTCCTCTGCCCGAAGCTTTGCTGTTTATCATACGCTTCGCAGAGACTCGCATAATCGTATAACCTGAATATAAATCATCAAAAAAACTGTCACATTCATCGCTGTTCTTGGGGTCAGAGTTGCTTGCAACAATCTTTGCACCTTTCGTCGATATTCTTTCTATAAATTTTTCCAAATCAATCTGCTGTCTGTCTCCGAACTCGTTTTCTGAATAAGAAGTAAATGAAGCCGTAGCTGTTAGCGGACGGTAAGGCGGATCGATATAGACAAAAGTATTACTATCAATAAAATCTGCACACTTGCTGTAATCGCCACATCGAATTTGCACATTCTTCAATAAACCGCTAATCAGTCGCAGATTTTCCGCATCGCATATAGGGGGCTTTTTGTATGCCCCCATCGGAACGTTGTAAAGTCCCTTGCTATTAACCCGATACAAACCATTAAAGCAGGTTTTGTTCAAGAAAATAAACAACGCAGCCATTTCAAGACTTGTCCGTTCACAACTGACTTTTATATCGTTGAAGCGATCCCGTTTGGAAAAATACATCGTCTTGCGGTCAACCTCATTCTTCATCCAAAAACTTTCTTGCAATTTAGCAAGCATTTCGATCAGTTCATCTACTCTATTTTTTATTTGCAAGTATGTGTTTGTAAGAGCAGGATTTATATCATTGATCAACGCTTCCTTGGGGTGACAGTTTGCAAGCACATCAAGAAGGACCGCTCCTCCGCCAACAAAAGGTTCGCAGTATTTATCGATTGTTTCTGGATATTTTGCTCGAATTTCATGAAGCAGCTGACTTTTTCCGCCAGCCCATTTTATAAATGGTTTTACAGTTGTATAATTCATGGGAAATTCTTTAAAACATAATCCTCTTTTAACGAATATAGATTTTTCAATCGTAAATTCCATGCGTCACTCCAAAAAGTAGACTTTCCGCCGTCACCTAAATCCAGAAAATCTGGTGTAATCGCCAACACAAAGCCAAAGACATCCACCGTGTTCGTGTTCAAGGAAAACAGTTAATTCGCATTCCGAACATGTTGCCAAAGTTGGCGTCCTCGATATGAACAGTCAGATCATCCTTCCGTATTTCATTTAACCCATCCCGAGAAATTAGAATTGAGTTGATAGTTGAGAGAATCCAGGAAACCGACATCAGCGGATAGTAGTTAAAATGAATTGCGGAATATAATGAAAGGGACAAGGAGCTGTCTAGCGACTTTTTCCCCTTTTACCGAAAGGCTTTGCTTTTGCCCATCTAGGCTTTTTTTGCAAAGCGATGCCTCTAAAAGGTAGAGGCAGACGTGAGCGTTCGCCTTGAACCGGGTCTTGAAAAGTGTCGAAGTTTTCAGTTCGGAACAAGAGCAAATCTCTTTATGTGGCAAAGAATATAGGTTATTTAACCGCCGATGTCAAAAATTACGCTTGGGTGATTTACGCTTATCTTCAAACATTTTGCAAAATTCGCATAGATTCTATCGAGGCTTTCGCCTCTCCAGAATGACATGGGAAAGGAAATCCGGGAAATGACCTCTTCCCGTGTCCCTAGTCCCTAAATAAACCAACATCCAATTTCTATCTTTTTCCGCATGAGAAAAGTTGCGATTATCGGAGCCGGAATTACCGGACTTTCCGCGGCGTTCTACGCCAAAAAAAATGGCGATGAAGTCACCATGTTCGAAAAGGAAAATCATGTCGGCGGGGTCATCCGGACATTCCAGAAAAACGGTTTTACCTACGAAACTGGCCCAAGCACAAGCGTCGTCAGTCTGCCCGAAGTCGTCGAACTTTTCGAAGACCTGAACATTCTGCATCTCCTCGAAGAGGCCCCGAGCCTTTCGGGAAACCGCTTCATCCTCAAGAAGAACGCTCTGCACGCCCTGCCATCCGGACCTGCCAGCGGGCTTTTCACGCCGCTCTTTTCGCTCAAGGATAAATTCGGAATCCTGCTCGAACCGTTCAGAAAACCCGGAACCGATCCGAACGAAACGCTCTCTTCGCTTGTCCGGCGGCGCCTCGGCGAATCGGTCCTCGACTATGCGGTCGATCCCTTTGTTTCCGGAGTCTATGCCGGAAATCCCGACCGGATGATTCCCAAATACGCCCTGCCCAAACTTTACAATCTCGAGCAGAAGTACGGGAGCTTCATCCGCGGTTCCATCCAGAAGATGAAGGAGCCGAAACCGGAACGTGCGAAAAAGGCGACCAAGAAAACGTTTTCCGTCAAAGGCGGACTGGAAGTTCTCATCCGGCATCTCGAAGACGCGATCGGAAAGGAAAACTTTGTGCTGAACGCACAGCCGGTCATCGTCCCCGAAAACGGCTCATACAAGATTCTTTCGGAAGGCAAAAATTTCGGACCGTTCGACAGGGTAATCTACGCGGCAGGTTCAAGCCACACGTTCGAAGCGTTGCCGTTTGCCAGGGAAAATTTCCCGGACGCGGAAAAGGTCCTTTACGCCAAGGTGGCGGAACTCGCCATCGGCTTCAACAAGTGGGAAGGAATTCCGCTCAACGGTTTCGGCGCACTGATGCCGTCGAAGGAAAAGCGTAACGTTCTCGGCATCCTCTACATGTCCTCGCTGTTTGAGAACCGCTGTCCCAAAGGCGGCGCCCTTCTCGCCGTATTCATCGGCGGGTTGCGGCATCCGGAATTTCTCGACATGACGGACGAAGCGCTCAAGGAAATGGTCGGCAAAGATATCCAGAAAATCCTGCGGATTCCGAATTTCACACCGGACCTCTTTGAAATTTCCCGCCACGAAGAAGCGATTCCCCAATACGATCTCAAAACGCCCCTCCGACAAAAGGCGTATTCCGAAATCGAAAAGGCCTATCCGGGAATCCTCATGGGCGGAAACGGAATCGACGGCATCGGAATGTCCGCACGCATCGCCCAGGGAAGAGCTCTCGCCGAACGCCTCTGACGCACTTTTTGTATATTTATCTGCGTCACACCTGCCCGGGTGGTGGAATGGTAGACACTGGGGACTTAAAATCCCTTGGCCGCAAGGCCGTGCGGGTTCAAATCCCGCCCCGGGCATTACCCGACAAGAACTATGATTGAATACTATCCAGATTCCATCTACTATCCGCGCGAAGCGGTCGAAGCGAAATATGAAAAAGGCGAACTTTCCAAGGTTGAACTTCGCCTGCTAGGCTTTGCCGAACGTCACAAGAACCGCGTCTGGGCTATTTCCAAGGAAGACAGCGCGGACCCGAGCGACAGCGTTTTGCTCGACAATCTGCGCGCCTATCTGCTTGTCCGCGGCTCGCTACAGCCCGCAGCGGAAATGGCCGACCTCATCCAGGAAATAAACAAGGAAGTCTGGTACCGGAACGAAGAGCAGAAGGGAAAGGAGAATCCCGAAGAAGTCGCCATCAACTGGGAAGAGCAATACGAAAAGAAGTGGCGACAGGCCCGGATGTTCGAAGCCTTTGTCCTTATCGACAAGTGCAAGGATAAGCTCATTGAGATTTTGCGTTCCGTAAACGCGAAGTAATTTTCCGGTTTACTTTCCGAACGACTTGACTAGCAGCTGGATGGTCCGCTGGCCGTTATAGACATTCCAGATCGGTTCAAAATAGAGGGAGACCGTCTTGCGGGATTTTTCGATTTGCTTTTTCGCATCCGCCATTCCGAAGGCTATCGCCGAGAACTGGGGACTCCCGCTCTGCGAAAGCTTGAGCTGCAAATGTCCGCCGCGCAGTTCGCGCAGACGATCGACCTGTACATTTTCCGCATAGAGAACCGGGTAGGGATTTTTTCCGCCGAACGGTTCTAAGTCCTGGAGAGCCTGCATGAAGCGCGGGGTGATTTCGTTTAACGCCGCCGGGACATAGCCTGAAATTTCTTCATGGATATTTCCACAGTCCGGATAGTTCTGCTCCACGGCTAAATCCTGCAAGCGTTCCCGCAAGACAGGAATGTTCTCTTCGCGGATGCTGAAACCCGCAGCGTTCGCATGTCCTCCCCAGCGGAGAAACAGGTCGCGGACTTCGAACAGGGCCTTGTGCCAGTTGAAGCCGGGAACGGCCCGGGCCGAAGCCTGGGCTATGCCGTTTTCGAGCGAAAGGACGGCGGATGGGCGGTTAAAAGTCTGCGCGATTTTCGCCGCCACGATTCCGATGACACCCGGATGCCAAGATTTCCCCTCGACGACAAGCACATGCGGAATTTTCTCGCCATAGCGTTTCTTGACCAGGTCGATAGCGACCCGCGAAATATCCGCTTCCGTTTTCTTGCGAAGCTCGTTATACTTGAAGAGCCTGCCCAAAAGTTCCGGGGCGTCGGAAACATTGTCGCAAAGCAGGATATCCAGCGCCGCATCGGGCTTGTCCATCCGACCGGGAGCGTTCATCAGCGGAGCGATGCGGAAGAGAACGTCCTGCCCGCCGACATAGGGGGAATTTTCCAGCTGGCGGCGGCAAAGCTCCCGCACTCCGGGCCAGCGACTTTCCAAAAGCATCGAAAGCCCGCGCCGGGTCAAGTAGCGGTTCTCGGGCGTCATTTCGACCAAGTCGGCAAGTGTTCCCAGCGCGACCAGGTCAAGATACTTTTCCGCGGAGCCCTTGTGTTCCTTTTTAAAAAGAGCGTCGATGAATTTGTACGAAACGCCCGCGCCGCAAAGCGACTTGTTCGGGTAAAGGCAGCCGTCCTGGCAAGGATCGAGCAGGACATCGCACGGTGGAAGCCCGTCTCCGGAAGGCTCGTGGTGATCGATGACCATTACACGCATTCCCTTGGAGCGCGCAAATTCGATTTCCGCATTTGCCGTAATTCCCGTATCGACGGTCAAAAGATACTTGACGCCGTCGGAAAGCATTTCCCCGACAGTTTCCACCGAAAGCCCGTAGCCGGAACCGGAACCAAGTCTGCACGGCAATCGCCATGAAGCATCGATCCCTATTTCGGAAAGTCCCCGTTTGAGGAGAGCCGTTCCCGTCAAACCGTCCATGTCGTAATCGCCAAAAATACAGAGCTTTTCGCCGGAATCCCTCGCCTGCAAAATCCAGTCCAACGCATCTTTCATTCCGCGCATCGGCGTCTTGGATGACAGCGGATCGAGAACGTGGGAGGGCACGCTGTGAATTTTTCCATAGGCGTCGGCAACCGACGCGCAGCCCTTCGCAACCAGGATCCGGGCCAGCAGATGCGGAATATCCAGGCGACAGGCTATCGACGAGGCGAGAAGTTCCGCGTTCATTTCTTGTATCCTTCAAAAAGTCCAATCGCCAAAGTCTGGAGGGCGACAATTGCCGAATTTTTACGGTTAGCGATTTTTTCCGATGCGATGTTTATGTCAAGAATCGCCTTTTCCAAAGCTTCCGCTCCAAAGCGACCCAAGTTCATTTGTTCCAAATTTTTCCGCTGTTCGGGCATCCGTACAGGCTCGCCGGAAAAAATCCGAAGGGCGTCCGCAACGAGAAAGCCGGCAAAATCCAGGACCGTCACCGCCTTTTCTGCCGCCGAAGGACCTTTCGGAAAATTTTTGTCCAGTTCAAAAAACAAATCCGAATAATTTCCTTCGACGCTGTCCTTCAAGAAATCAACGGCAAGCGTTTCGTGTTCCGCGACATTTTCATTGTAATGGCACGCCATTCCCGGAGAACCCTGAGCCATTCCTAGCGCATCGGGCGAGACTTCTCCATCTGAAATTCGCCGAACAATTTCTTCGACTTCGAGAGAAGATATCGCAGGCAGGCGGAGCGAAAGGCAACGGCTGCGGATTGTCTGCAAAAGCTTTCCGCCGTTTGAAGCCGTAAGGATGAAGTAGGTATTTGTCGGAACTTCTTCAAGCGTTTTCAAAAGGGCATTTGCCGCCGCTTCATTCATCCGGTCCGCTTCGGCGATGATGACTGTCCGGACCCCGACGCTCGCCTTTGAGAACTGGGACGTCATGCTCCGAATCTGCTCCACCGAAATTTGCGAAATTCCCGAAAAGACGGAAACCGAATAAGGATTTTCAAAAATCTTTGCGATGTATTCCGACTTGATTTCTTCGACGGTTTTCGCCTTGGACGTTCCCGAGACATCCGCTGCGGATTTCGCATTCGCTTCGGCTGTTTCGAGGGGAATCACCCAGCCCTGTACATTTCCCGGATCCATCGCGAGCTTGCAGCCTAAACACTTTCCGCAAGGAACCCGTTCGCTATCCGTACAGGAGAGCGTCTTCGCGAGCTCGATAGCAAGTCCCTTTTTACCGATTCCGCGGACGCCTTCGATCAGGACTGCTTGCGGGAAACGGTTTTCGACAAGCGCATTTTCAAGGAGCGTGCGCGCGCCTTGCTGGGACTTTGGACCTTCGAGAAAAAATTTTTTCATTTCTTTTTCAACCACTTCAAAGGATCGACCGTATCGGTTCCTTCGCTCAATTGGAAATACAATTTAATTCCGTTTAAGGAAGCGATATCGCCGACCGTTCCGATATCCTCGCAATTTTTCACCCGTTCGCCTTCCCGGACACGAATTTCACTCATGTGACCATAGACGGAATAGACGCCCCCTTCGTGCTCGATGATGACAGACGGTCCGCGACCGTCGATTTCCGTCACCATGGCAACCGTTCCCGCCGCAGCCGCACGAACCTTCGCCCCTTTCTTTCCGCGGATTTCGATTCCTAAGTTACGCGTCATAATGTGCAGAACGGGATGTTCGTGCATTCCATACTGGCTGATGATTTCTCCGTTTAGCGGCATGCATTTCGGGCCTATCGGTTTCACCGGGACATGCGGCAGCTTCGCGATTTTCTTGCCGGGCTTTTTCGCTTTCTTTTGCTGTTTTGCCTTTTTCGCCTCGGCGATTTCCCGTTCGCGTTTTTTTTCGAGTTTTCGGATCAGCGCAAGCATCGTTTTCTGGTTCCGCTCGATTTCCTGGACAGCCCGCTCTTGCAGGGTCTTGTTTTTCTGCACAGTCGCAAGAACCGTTCCCTGCGTCTGGATCTGGGATTTTAAACCTTCCTCTTCCGCGGCCTTTTTCGCCTGCAGGCTGTGAAGTTCCGAAAGCCGGCTGGTCGCTTCGCGTTTCTTGAGCGAACGTTCCCGCAAAAGCCAGGACAGTTTTTCAACCTGTTCACGGTCGCGCGCAAGCAACCGGTCAACATAATAGAGTTGGCGTTCCGGAGAGACTTCCCCCTTGATCTCCGCATAGACGGCATTCCAGACGCCCGTTCCGCCGTGGATGTAAAGCTTCCGGATCCGCTTTTTCATCGCTTCGTTTCGCCGGGAAATTTCAATGTCGAGCGAATCCAGTTCCCCGTTGATTTCCTGCAGGGACTTTTTTACCGTCAATTCGTTTCGCGACAAAAGCTGGACATATTCCTTTGTGCGGTTTAAATTTTCATCCAGGACGGCAATCGTATTGAGAACTCCCTTTTCCTCGGATTCGAGAAGCCTTATCCGCTTCCGCTGTTTCGCAAGATTCGTTTCCAAGTTCCTAAGTTCCGAACGTTGCCTCGAAAGCTCCCCCGCCGTCGTCTTTTTCGCCGCAAGCGACAGACCGCTACCCAAAAAGAAAAGCAGGCAAGAAATCAGGAGCAGTCGAAATTTCATGGCCTAGTTTTCCGTCGCATCGTGCTTCAAAAATCCACGGACGCTACGGTAACTCGAATACACCGAGACGAGCGTCACCGCAATGACGACAAGCAAAAGAAGCCACCTGTAGCCGCCGAGGTAAAAGTCAAGAACGGGAATTTCCCGCGAAAGGGAATTTTCGGCAAAGGCGAGCAACAAGGCGGCAAGACCGCTAGCGCAGACTCCCTGCATGATTCCTTCGAGAAGAAACGGGAACTCGATGAAAAAAGCGGAACCACCCGCATACTTCAAGTTTTCCACCAAAAGTTTTCGCGAAAAAAGGGAAAGCCGCACGGCGTTCCCGATGATGAGGAAGAGCGTCACAAAAATGAGAGCGGTCGTAGCGATAGGCCAAAAGACGAGGGCAAATTTCCACTCGGCTATCCGGTCAACAAAAACCGTTGGAGCTTCAACGACGTCAAAAGCCGGATTCTTTTCGAGAGCGAGCACCAAAGCGTGCAAAATCGAAGGTTCCCGGTAACGCGGAAAAAGCGTCATGGAAAACGATGCCGGAAGCGGATTTCCATCGACTAGGGAAAGCATCTCTTCCGAAAATCGCCGTTTAAAATCCTCCATCGCCTCGTCCGCACTTTTATAGACCACCGAGTCGAATTCCTTGAACTTCAGGAGCTCTTCGCGCAAGGCGCGCACAGAATCTTCCGAAACGGAATCCTTCAAAAATACTTCGATGCGATAAAGTTTTCCTTCGACGCTTGAAAGCCGGTAAGCACCTAGCAGAAACGCTCCGGAAAGTCCCAAAAGAACCGAACAGAGAAAAATCGTTACCAGGGACGGAAACACGACCGTGCGATGTTCCTTCCAACCGCGAAACGCTTCTGAAATTAAATATCGAATTTGGTTCAGCACGCAAACGAATATAACTTTTTATAACTATTTTTGAAAGAGAGATGAAGCACATCGGATTAAAAATCGTCGCATGCATTTTTGGCATCGCCATCTGGTTTTATGTCGTGTCCGCGCGCACGACGGAGATCAATATAGAACTGCCCCTCGTCTTTACGCGGCTACCGGAAAATCTCGCCATCGCATCGAGGCCCGCTTCGAAAATTATGGTTACGGTACGCGGCACGGCAATCGATCTCATACGCCTCAAGGGGGCAGGAGAAAACGCAGCGAAGATAGTCGTTGATCTTCACGAAGCGGAACTCGGGCTCGAACGCATCATCCTATCCGAGGAAAACTTTGTCGCCCCGGAATTTCCGGCGGTTCGCTATGAAAGCGCAAACCAGATCGCCGCATTAGAAATAAACATCGACACCCGAATTTCCCGCGTGATCCCCGTGCATCTCAAGGGAACTTTCCGAGCGAAGGACGGCTACACGATCGTGGGGACACCCCAGCCGGATCCGGATACGATTACCGTCGCCGGGGCAAGGGAAGAGCTCACCCGCATTTTCGAAATTCCTACGCAAGAGTATTCCAAAACGAATCTCGACACGAACCAGAATTTTTCCGTGCCTTTTGATTTTTCAAAACTTCCGCCATACGTCTATCCCAGTACCGACACGGCGAAAGTTTTCGTTGAAGTCCAGCCGCTTTCCCGCACTTCGTTTGAAAAAGTTCCCGTCCGTCTCATCGGCAAATACGACCGGTCGGAATATTCGCTTGAACCGGCGTTTGCGACGGTAGAAGTTTCGGGCGGCAAAGGCATCCTTTCCGAAATGAAGCGGGACTCAATCCTGCTCCTCATCGAGTTCAACCGATTCGCCATCGAAGATGTCGATAGCCTTGAACCGACCGTCAGAATCTACAACGACATCAAAAGTTTCCAGGTCCATCCCGAAAAATTTTACCTGAAAAAAAGAGAACCGCTCGACACCGCAAAGGCAGAAGCCTTGCCGGAACATGCCGAGACACTCGGACAGAAACCGGAGGAGAAAAAATGATCTGGCTAGGCATTGAATCGAGCTGCGACGAAACGGCCTGCGCCATTCTGCGCGATGACCCTCTGGAAATTCTATCCAACCCGCTCTACAGCCAAATCAAGGAACATGCGCTCTACGGCGGAGTCGTCCCCGAAGTCGCTGCACGCGCCCATCTCGAAAAAATTACGACGATTTGCAGGGAAGCGATTTCCGAGGCGAAAATCTCCGTCCGGGACATCGACGCGATCGCCTTTACCCGCGGACCGGGCCTCATGGGACCTCTCCTCGTCGGAGCGAGCTTTGCCCGCGGACTTGCCCGCGACCTGAACATTCCCGCTTACGGCATCAACCATCTCGAAGGGCATCTCTCCGCGGCATGGCTCACGGAGCCCGACCTTGCCCCTCCATACCTGACGCTCACCGTTTCGGGCGGACACACGGAGCTGGTTCTCGAAGAACCCGGTTTCCGCTACACACTACTCGGTCGCACGCGAGACGATGCAGCCGGCGAAGCCTTCGACAAAAGCGGGATTCTCATCGGGCTTAAATACCCGGCAGGGGCCACGATCGGCAAGCTCGCCAAAGGCCGGAACCGACGTTTCCACGTGTTCCCGAGAGCGCTCAAAGGCGAAGACAACGGGGAATTTTCCTTCAGCGGGTTAAAGACCGCCGTCAGACGCTATGTCGAAGCCAACACTCCGGAATTTATCCAGGAAAATCTGGGCGATATCGCCGCATCGATTGAAGACGCCATCATCGACATTCTCGTTTCCAAGACCATCTGGGCATTGAAAAAGACCGGGATGAAGACGCTGATCGTCGGCGGAGGCGTTTCTGCCAATGGGCTTCTCCGTGAACGGCTAAGGAATTATTGCGAAAGCCACGGCATTCGCCTGGCGTTTCCCTCTCCCTATAACAGCACCGACAACGGGGCGATGATCGCGGCGGCGGCCATCCGGCGCGCCCGGGCAGGCATGCTTTCCGAAACATCGACCGAAGTCAAGCCCTGGATGCCTCTTGCCCTATGAAAGCAAAAGCTCTGTTCCTCGCCTTGACGGTAGGCGCCTCTTCTCTGCTTGCGGCAAACGACCCGGTGATTTTCCGTCCGCAAAAAGCGGCGCGCATTTCAAACGTCGATACGACTTCCACAAATTCTATCCGATTTGACGTGAGCATCTTCGGAGAAGGCGCAATCGGTTCCATGTTCATCCTGTGGGACGAAATCGACCTTTCCGAAGAGTTCAAGGAAATTCTGACCAAGCACGAATTCCGTACAAACGAATTCTACATGCAGAACATCGACCGGGAACAATTCGAACAGGAGCGGATGTTACAGCTGTTCGAAGACAAAAAACGCGAATATTTTAAAATTTTCCCTTCCGAAATCGAAAGGGAAAAAGAAGATCGCGAAAACGAATAACCGTTAAATTTTTTACCAGTGTCCTCCCGAGCCCGAGCCTGAGCCTGAGCTCGAACCGGTCTTCTTCGTTCCGCCGCTCACCTGTCCGCTTGTCGCATACGAGATTCCCGTAGCACCCACATCTTCCGTAAGCGTTCCGCTAAACGTCCCGCCGACATAGAACGAATAATTCGAACTGTTCGGCACCATGAAAAGCCCCGCACTTGCCGCCGATTTCGAGGAAAGCTTGAACGCGGCGACGACATTTCCACTCGCATCGGCAACCGTCACAAGGTCACCCGCGCTCGCTCCGAGCGAAACGTAGCCGGAATATGTTCCCTGGATCTGGTTTCCGATGGACATGTCCGAAGTTCCGGTTCCGACAAGGATTCCACCCTGATAGACCAGCTTGTAATTTCCGTCGCCGATATCGAGAATTCCGTTTCCGCCGGAATTCGACTGCTGCACGAAAACGACACCGCCGTTCATGTAGAAGTCTCCGTTGGAATCGAGACCGTCGCCCGAGGCATACACCACGTGCGTTCCGCCGTTCACATAGAGATATCCCACCTGCTCGTTTCCCGACGAAGCGTTCCATCCGTCATCCGTCGCATAGACGCTGGTAAAACCGCCGTTCAGGTTGATGATGTAGCCTTCAAAGCCTTCGTAGCAATACGTCACGAGGAACGTTCCGTTATTCACGTTGATGGTATCGTCCGCGTGGATGCCGTTTCTGCCGGAAACTTCGAAATAGCCTCCGTCGATATTTACGACATGGTTCGAATGGACCGCGTCACCTTCTGCCTTGATGGTAAAATTTCCCGCATAGATGTTTACCGCGGAATCCGCCTTGATGCCTTTCACGCTCTGATCATCCGACGAACTCGAAGAGGACCAACCCCAGTTTCCACCCATCCCGGGTCCCATTCCGCCGCCGTTATCCGACGACGATGTGTTCGCGACGCCGCTTCCTGCGGTAATCGTAATATTCGGCGTCCCGAGAGTGTCCGCGACAAGCACGTAATTCGACGCCTGGATTCCGTCATCCGCCGCGGTGATGACAAATGTTCCGCCGAGAATCTTGACGAAGCCTTTTCCCTGGGCGAGCTTTTCCGCATCATCCTCGTCCGACTTGATGCCGTCGCCATAGCTCGACGTAATCGCAAGCGAACCGCCTTCGATTTCCACGGACCGTTTTCCTTTGAGCGCATTTTTCTTCGCCGAAACCGTAATTTTCGGAGAATCCTTGATTTTCAGGTCCTTCGTCGTATGGATTCCGTTTCCGCAGACGCTCGTATCCGCACAGGCGCTGGTCACGGTCAGGCTTCCGCTTCCCTTGATGGTCACATCCTTTTTCGAATAGACGACACCTCCCGTCGTATCCGATTTCGCTTCACCGTCCGCATTCGTGTAATTCCAGACAATCGTTCTCGTCGAAGCGTCTTCGAGGAAATTTTCCGATCCGTCGGTGAGCATGAGAAAAACCTTGTCCGCACTTTGCACATAGATAGCCGCATCGTTCGGGCTTTTCAGGTTCAAGCCGTCAAGATACAGATACACTTTCGCCGACGTGTCCGCCGAGACAAGGATTTCAAAATTTTCGGAGGATCCCATCAGATTGTAATTTCCCGCGCAGCGGATATAGACAACCGTTCCCGACGTATCGATGCACAGGTTGTCGTTTCCAATCGAAAGGTTCGCTCCGTCAAAAATCAGCGTCGGATCGTTGCCGTTCGATACGACCGAAGAGGAGCTGACGACGACCGTATTCAGGGAGCTGCTCGATTCCGCCGCAAAAGAGCTCGACGAAGCCGCGTTCAGGTAATTTTTTGTGCAGCTCGCATCCGAAACGTCATAATAATAAGAACCGTTCGCGTCGCTGTAGAAATAGAAGTTTCCGACAATGGAAACCGGAGCGGAACTTTCCCCGCACACGAAAACTTCCGCAGCCGACGAGGAACTGCCGACAAGAATCGTATCGGAAACCGCAGAAGAGGTCCCGGAAGCATACACGATACTTCCGTCGGAAAGGACTGAATAGACAACTGCCCCCGTCGCATCCATGCAATGCGTATTTCCCAGACCGTCTTCATAGGCGATGTAATCGCCACATACATTTTCACTTTCTTCCGGAGCGCTGCTCGACGAATCGCTTCCGCAGCCAAAGAGAGAAAAAGCCGCAAAAGACGTCGCCGCGAAAGCGGCAAATGGAAAAGACCTTATCATATAGGACTCCTTTTTCTTTCAAAAGTATTCATCCGCAACCAAAAAATGAGCAAAAAAAATACCCGGGACGTGAGCTTTTCCGGGTAGAAAAATCCCGGTCAGAAAGATTCGGGAAAAAATGCCCCAAAAATTTTTTCCCAAAAAGACAAGCATTTTCCCTTTCGAAAACCGCATCGAAAATCATTCTTGAGCTACATTTGAAAAAACATGGTATTCATTGTCCTGGAATATGCGTTTATTTCCCTTCTTGTCGTCACGGCGATTTTTTATGCCGCGTTCGAAGTGCGCCTGTTCCATGCGCTCGGAAAAGTCCGTCTGGGAAATTCCATCCGAACCCCGCTTCCGTCGGTCAGCATTCTCGTATCGGCACGGAACGAAGAATCGAGCATTTCGAAAACGATCGATTCGCTGATGAAGCAGCGTTACAAGGGACGTTGGGATATCTGGATTGCCGATGACCGTTCCACGGACCGAACCCCACAGATTCTTGCCGAATATGCGGAAAAATTTCCCGACAGGATTCATGTCGTCACCATCACGAAACTTTCCGACGGGGAAAGCGCCAAGAAAAACGCCATTGCAAAACTCGTCGAAGCATCCGAAGGCGAAATTCTCCTTCTCACCGATGCCGATTGCCTGGTTCTTCCGACATGGATCCGCGCCATGGTCAAGGAATTCGAACCGGGCATCGACTTTGTCGCGGGACACTCCTACATCGAACTTCCGGAGGGACGTTCCAACTGGCTTTTAAATATGCAGGCCGTCGAAACGCTTGCCTACCGAATCGCGGGAACGGGTGCGCTCGCCATGGGAACGCCCATCACCAGCACGGGAAACAATCTCGCCTACAGGCGCAGCTTTTTCGAAAACGTCCACGGATTTGAAGGCGTTTCCAAAATCCAGAGCGGCGACGACGACCTTCTTTTGCAAAAGCTCGTCCGCGAGGCTCCGTGGAAAGCTCGCTATTCCGTAAACCCCGAAGCGTTCGTAACAACCCAAGGGAAAGAGACCCTGCCCGAACTTTGGGAACAGCGGAAACGCTGGGCTTCCAAGACGACTTACTACGCGCCAAAGACGGTCGCGCTGCTCGTAATGGTATTCCTCTTCTTTTGTTCGCTTTCGCTCGGATACGTTCTCTCCTTCTTCAGCTTCAAAATTTTTCTCGCCACGATTTTCGGCTTTTTTGTCAAGCTCGTCGGGGATTCCTGTATCGAACTTCGCGGTCTTCGCATCTTCCGGCAGAAACAGCTATTCAAATGGTTCCTCCCCGTAGAAATCGTGCACGCCCCTTTTACCGTATTCGCCGTTCTCTTCGGAGTAGCCGGACATTTTAAATGGAAAGGTTAGCAATGGTCAAAAAGACAGTTACCGACAAATTAACCCTTGTTATCGCCGAAAAGCCAAGCGTGGCGCAGGACCTCGTCCGGGCAATTTCCGTCGGCGGAAAATTCAGGAAGGAAAAGAGCCATTTCGAAAACGACGCCTACATTGTTTCCTGGGCGCTAGGACATCTGGTCACGCTCTGCGATCCGAAAGAAATCAGCGACAAATACAAAAACTGGACAATGGATACGCTCCCCATCCTGCCCGAGACATTCGAACTCAAAGCGATTCCGACATCGAAGTCTCAGCTTACCGCTCTGGGAAAACTCATCCGCAGAAAAGATGTCGGGACAATCATCAACGCATGCGATGCGGGCCGGGAAGGCGAACTGATTTTCCATTACATCTTGGAATTTGAAAAAGGGAAGACCGGTCTCAAGGACAAGGTCCTTCTCCGCCTGTGGATGCAGAGCATGACGCAGGCTTCCATCCGGGACGCTTTCGAACATCTGCGGACGCACGAAGAAATGCAGAATCTTCTCGACGCGGCTCTGTCCCGCTCGGAAGCGGACTGGCTCGTGGGAATCAACGGCTCACGCGGACTCACCGCCTACAACAGCCGTTTCGGCGGTTTCCAGCTCACCCCTTGCGGACGCGTGCAGACCCCGACTCTCGCAATGATCGTGAACCGCGAAGAAGAACGGAACGCCTTTGTATCGAAACCCTATTGGACGATTCGCGGGACATTCGAATCCGGCAGCTCCGAATATGCAGGCAAATGGTTCAATCCCGAACTCAAATCCGACAAGGACAGAATCTGGGACGAAAACCAGGCAGATGAAATTGTCAAAAAATGTCACGGGAAAACAGGGACCGTTTCCGAAACGACAAAGCCCAGCATCCAGAAATGCGGACCGCTTTACGACCTGACGACTCTCCAGCGCGAAGCGAACAACCGATTCGGATTCAGCGCCAAGACGACGCTTTCCATCGCCCAGGCTCTCTACGAACGGCACAAGCTCACATCCTACCCGAGGACCGACAGCCGCGCCCTGCCGGAGGATTACGTCGGAACCGTCAAGAAGACGCTCGCCACGATGGAGGGGAATCTCGAAAAATTCGCCGCCAAGGCTCTCGAAAACGGCTGGGTGAAAAAGGATCCGCGGATTTTCAACAACAGCAAGATTTCGGACCACTTCGCCATCATCCCGACCGGCAACAAGATAAAGTCGCTCACCGAAGCGGAGATGAAAATCTACACGATGATCTGCCAGCGTTTCATCGCGGTCTTCTATCCGCCCGCGGAATACCTGAACACGACGCGCATCACGGAAATAGAAGGCGAAAAATTCCTCACCGAAGGGAAAATCTTAAAGTTCCCCGGCTTCAAGGAAGTCTATGGAAAGACATCCGACGACGAGGCGAATATCGCACCGATCCAAGGCGAAAAGGCACTCGGAGAGGAATTTGAAATTTCCGCCGAGAAGACCAACCCGCCGCCGCGCTACACGGAAAGCTCGCTCCTTTCCATGATGGAAAACGCCGGGAAGCTAGTCAAGGACGACGAACTCGCCGACGCCATGAAAGACCGCGGCATGGGAACTCCGGCAACGCGGGCCGCCATCATCGAAAAACTCATTTCCGACAAGTATATGATCCGCGACGGCAAGGAACTGGTCCCAACCAGCAAGGCGTTCGGGCTCATCCACATCGCCCGGGCGATGAAAATCGAAAACCTCACAAGCCCGGAACTCACCGGCGAATGGGAATACCAGCTTTCCCAAATCGAAAAAGGCAAGGAAACACGCTCCGAATTTATGAAGGGAATCGAGGATTTGACCACCAAGATGGTGAACAACATCCGGAACTTCAAGGAAGAGGATACCCGGAAAGAAGCCGAATTCAGCCCGGTCAACGGGAAGAAAGTCTTCGAAAGCGTTTCCCGCTACGAAACCGAAGACGGCATCCAGATTCGGAAAATTCTCGGCGGAAGAAAGATGTCTGGCGAAGAAATCGTGGAACTTCTCACGCAGGGAAAAATCGGTCCCCTGACCGGGTTCCGCTCCAAGCGCGGTATGGAATTTTCCGCCGGGCTTGTTCTCGAAAAAGACAAGGTCAAGTTCGTTTTCGACAACGACGATTCTCCGGGAGAAACGGAACTCGGCGAAGAACTCGGAATTTCACCGATCGACGGAAGCCCCGTTTACGATACGCTCACCGCCTATGTTTCAAAGAGCTATCTCGACAAAGCGAAAACGGGATTTCACCTGAACAAAATCATTCTCGGAAAGGAAATTTCCGTCACCGACTTAAAGAAGCTCCTCACCGGAGAAAAGACAGACCTGATCCAGGGTTTTCGCTCCGCCAAGACGCACCGTCTTTTCGATGCCTATCTTCTGCTCGACAAGACTACCGGAAAGATCAAGTTCGATTTTCCGCCGCGCATCCCCGGCAAGGGACGCCGCTTCGCGAAGAAAAAGGAATAGCCTCTATCGGGAAATCACTCCCGATAGATAATTTTAATCGGTCGCGAACGCAATTCATTTAACACAAGAATTTTTGCGTCCAGATATTCCTCCGGAATCGTCACGTTAAGATGAGCCAAGCAAATACACGTGGTTTTCTCTTTTTAATTTGATTCCATTGATGAACAGCGAATCCTCTTTCTTTTTAGCAACCAGATAGGAATCCATCCCACATTGCCAAAATATCTTCAATTCGGCATCGGCAGAGCCTTCCGTTTTTTCAAAAACAGCTCAATCCCCAAAAAACTTTCTTCCTTCGATTCGTCACAAACGGACAACATTTGAAAAGAAAGTTTTTTCCTCATTCTTCGCTATCGATTGAACACCAGCAAAGGATTAGACCAAAGAATTGTAGAAGCTTTTTCATTTTTTCCCTTTTATAAATTGCACCCCGTTCTTATCCAGCGCCGGTCTCAAAATCGGCACGAGATTTTCCGTCTGGTGAAACGGAGTGAGCCGGTCCAAGACATCATGCAAGCTGTAGCTTTCCTCTTCGCGGACAAATGTATAGCCGAGAACCTTGCCACCGCAGACGATCACGACTCCGCGGTCGCCGGGGAACCTGCCTGGAAGGAACACCGCCATATCGGGAAGTGGCGCTCCGATGTCCGGCTTTCTAGCGGGTTCCGCATTGCACGGATAATGAGCCGTTGAAAGTTCCGATTCCAGGCAGAGCCTCGCTAGAATTTCCGACCCGAGCTCCTTCACGCGGATATCCGCAATTCCTTCCAAAAGCCCCTTGAGCGGATTTCTCTTCCGGTGACAAAGAATTTCCAGTACGCGAGCACGGGAATTTCGCGCCGCAGTCGCATAGAGAATTCCGCTTTTCCCGACAAAGTAAACGATACCGGGCTTTTGCGAAATCTGGAAAATTCTCCGGTCGTCAAAACCTTTGGGATAGACAGCCGGACGTTTCCCGCCGCGGAGAAGTTCTTCAATCGGTTCCGAACCGAAACGTTCATGCGCGAGGAGCAAAATTCGCGCAGCGGCAATCGCATCGTTCAGCGCCCGATGACTTTCAAAATCCGGCAGTCCGAGCAACAAAGTCAAATCGTGGAGGCTGTACTTGGATAGTCCCGGAAAGACTTTTCGCGAAAGCTTGACCGTGCAAAGCTTTTCCGGAGAAAAATCCAGACCGGAACGCTTCATCTCCGAAGAGACCGCACTATAATCCGAAGCGACGTTGTGGGCGACAAAGATGCGCCCGTCGAGACGCTTCGCCACTTTCCGGGCAATTTCATCAAAAGTCGGAGCGTTTTCCAATTTCTTCGGCGTGATTCCCGTCAAATTCTGGATGAACGGGGAAAGTTCCTCTGACGTTTTCACAAACGATTCAAAGCGTTGCGTGATTTTCCAGTCATCGACGAGAACGATTCCGATTTCGATGATGCGCGCCCAGCCGGGCCTTCCGCCCGTCGTCTCGACATCGACAACAGCAAAGCGATAATTTTCCATCAGCGGATATCGAAATCTATTGAACCGAAACCGTCTTCTACGCGGGCTTTCAAATGCTCACCGCGCAGTTTGGTGTGCAGCGGGACAGAATGCAGATACGAAACGCCGGCTGTTTCCGAAGGAACCGCATCCGCTTCCGAAACAGGAGATCGGTAAACCTGCTTTTTCCCGACCCAGACAGTGTAGGTAAAAGTACGGGGATTTCCACGGTGCACCTGTTCCTCGGGAACGCAAAAATGTACAATTCCGCCGGCCGGAAGAGTTCGCAGGCTGTCGCGAATCGCGTTCTCGGAAACATCGTCCGCCTCCAGACGCATCCGCAAATCCTTTTGCAACTTCACCGCGTCCTCGTATTCAATCGAAACCGTCGTCTGCATGTCCTTCGGAATAGCCGATTCCCGGATATCCCGCACATTGGAATTGTTCCTGTAGTATTCCCAGCGACCGTTATCGTGCAAAATCACGACCGAGCCGTTCGCCGTCGTAGCGGTCATGTCTTCCGCCAAGGCAAAGGTTCCCAAAAGGAGCATGGATTTCCAAAAATTTTTCATCATGTTCTCCGCTTTCTGTGAAATGTAAAAATTACGAAGATTAGTTCCGGGACTTTGCACGCTTATCCCAAGCCATTTTGTATCTAAAAATTTTCAGAATTTTTCACATTTTTTTGTGGATAAATTCCGGCGAGAAGCGTTTAATCTTTCGGACCGGGAAACTCATCCCT
>CAVKGV010000025.1:0-22775 GCA_963656065.1 Alistipes onderdonkii | reverse complement strand
CGAGCATCGCCTTGCCCTTCGCGTCGAGGTCGCCCGTCACCGTCGTGTTGCCGAGGACCAGGTACTTCGAGTTCCCGCTCCCCGGGTTCGTCCCCTCAATGGAATCCGCCTTGATGCCGCCGGAAACCTCCGCGCCCGCCTCGAAGAGGCACTTCTGCGCGAAGCGGAGGGCGGAAAGGCTCCCCCTGAGGGAAACGCGGTACGTCTTGTCCTGCGGCGTCGAATAGGGCTTGACTTCGAGCGTGATGTCACCCGCCTGGCTGTCGTGGACAGTCAGGGCGAGCGTCCCGCCCTTCGCCACCGTCAGGCCCGTGCAGGTTATTTTCCCGAACACGGACTGCACGAAGTCGCGGAGCCTTTCCAGCGTGACTTTCCTGTCGCGGTCGGAACCTTCGCCCTGCACAAGGTAGAGCAGGTCCGAAAGCGACGGGTCGCCAGCCTCCGGCAGGTTCGGGACCGTGGTTATGTTTTCAGGCATTGTCTATCCCTCCGATTCCTTGGTGTCGTCGGCCTCGGCGAGCGCACCGAGAAGCCACTCCCTCGTTTCCGAAAGCTCGTCCCCGACCGTCGCCGCGAGCACGAGGGAACGGGCCGTGTCGAAGTAGCCCGAGCTTACGAGAGGCAGTATCTGAGCGAACGGAAGCATCTGTTCCGCCGTGAAAGCCAAAAGCCTTTCGTGCAGGTCCCGGTCGAGACGCCGCGCTATCGCGTAGTTCCAGTCGAGGCCCCTGTTCGCCCTAGCAAGCGACTGCTCCGCGCAGTCCGTCGATTCCAGAAATTCCTTCCGTGAATACATCCTATCCCCCTATGTCCGCCGCGCCGAACGAGAGGTAGGGCACGAACTGGGCCTGCTGCTTCCCGTCCGTCCCGTCCCACCATTTCAGCCCCGCGTAGGTCGTCTGCAAATTGTTCTCGAGCGTGTAGTCGAAGGCGTAGTTGCTCGTGACGCCGCTACCGCTCTGCGTCTTGGCGGCGAACTGGAGACCGCACCAGACAAGCTCCACGACGTAGCGCGTGTTGCGCCGTATCGCGAGCGAGCCGGGCGTCTCCTCGTGCAGCGGGATGTCGCCGTCCGCCATCCGGTCCGAGGGCACTTCCATCGTGTCGCCGTGTTCCTGCCCGACGAACTCCGTCCCGTCGAAGCGCATCGTGTCGGAACTGCCGAGCAGCGTCCCGGAAAGGGAAAAGACGCCGATGCGGAAGATCGGGTTGCCGCTCCCGAAAGATCCGGTGAGGGCGAAGCGCACCCGCGTCAAGGACCCTTGTGCGTCCGAGGTCCGCTTTCCGCGGTAGGCCATCACGTTCGCGTTCGTCCCGCCCCACTCCGGCATGTCGCCCCAGTAGCCGCCGTAGTTCGAAGTGTTCGCGTCGATGAGCGATTCATCCACCGTCTTGAGCTTCGGGTCGCTTTCCCCGGTGAGGTTCAGCCCGATGCGGACCTCGTTTCCTACCGTCTTGATTTCCACGTTGTCCGTGTCGGCTTTCAGGATTTCCGAGAGGTAGCCCGCCACGCTTTCCGCCGTGGCCCGGACCTTGCCGTCCGCGGAAGGGGCGTCCGCAAATTCCAGGTCGAGACCGCTTCCCTGCGAAAGCCGCAGGAACTTCCCCGCGTTTTCCTTGTCGAAGAGTTTCGCGGGGATGAGCGTCCCGTACTCCGTCTCCGTTTCGCCCAGGGCGACAAGCCGGAAGAAGTTCTTCCCGTATGGCTCGTAGCGGAGCGCAAGCTCGCCGATGGGTATGTGCGATTTCAGCTCGTGGTAGATTTTCGTCCCGCCCCCGTCCGCAAGTTCCGAGAGCGCGAGCCGGTAGGTCTTCCCCTCGACGGATACGGGCAGGTAGCCCCTTTCCCGAAGCGCCGAGAGGCTCCCCTCGTCTAGTTCCAGTATGCGTATTCCCTTGTCTGCCATTCATCCCTCCGTCACGAGCGCGTCGCCCGTCTCGGTCAAAAGCCCTGTCCCGTCCTCCGCGTCCAAAAATTCCAGCCCTGCATCGTCGTCGCTTGCCGCGGCGAGAATCCTCTTCCCGCCCGCCGTCGCGAGGAAAAGCCCGCCAGCGGTGACGATCGCCGCCCCCGGAAGCCCTAGCACCCCCGCCGGGGCGAGCCTCTGGACCTGTTTCCGCAAGAGCTGCCGCCCGCCCGGCGTATAGACGAAGAACGTCGCCGGGCATTCGTCGAGATACCGCGGCGCGGAATCCCCGGAAAGGTCCGAGGCGTTCGAAATCACGTTGTCGGGCGTGCCCGCGTTGTCCACCTTCGCGAGGGCCAGAAGCCGCGCCCGGTAGTCGCCGTCCGGTTCCCCGGCCTGTCTCGCCGACCCGACGATCTTTCCCAGCACGTCGAGCCACTCGCCGGAAGCGGCCCCGATGTCCGCTATCCCCTGCAAGGCGCAGGCGGCGTCCTCGGCGGGCTGCATCGCCTCGCCGACCGCCGCGCGTATCATCCCCAGCAGGTTCGGGCTCGAACGGTACTGCTCGAGCACCAGTTCCCGGACGGTCTCCCAGAGATTCCTTCTCGAAACGGCCATGCGTCAGGACCTCGATACGGAAATGTCTTCCTCGGGGAACGAGGCGTATTTCGACGCGGGGACGGGGATGCGGTCGGAAGTCCACGTCTTACCGTCGGCGGAGACCTCCACCGTCACGGTGTCGATTCCCGGCACGCGATAGACCGCCTGGACGAACCGCTGCGGGATGATGTCCTTGCCGGGCGTGAACTCTCCCAGCGCCCACTCGGCGACGCTTTCCGCCACGCGGGCGGCATAGTCGTCGGGGAGCGTCTCCTCCTCGTATTCCGTAATGGAGATTCTGACGCGGTAGGCGTCCGTCGCGCCGATGCGCGTAAACCTTACCCTGTGGGCGTTCCCGACGATGTCCGTGGCCGTCCCCACGGTACTTCCGAAAGTCCGAATCCCGGCGGGCTTGCATTCCCATATCGCCTGCGCGATGTCGCCGTCCGGGACGCCGGAAAGCGAGTCGGGGACATAGACGGCCACCGAGTGGCCCGGAATCCCCTCGGCGTCCGCATAGGGTTCGTCGTTCGCCGAGAGCGAGACCGACGCGCCTATCTTCTTCCGCAGGTAGGTAAGCATCCCGTCGTAGGTGGCGAGGCCCGTCTGTTCGGCGGAAAGCAGCCGGGAACGGTACACCTCGTCCGATTCGCCGTCCCTGCGGGAAATCCCCATCAGGCGTCCAAGGCTGTCGAGGAAAGTCCCCTCCGCGCTCGAAACGTCGAGAGCAGCGGCTGCGCCCTGTACGGCCTCCGCGACGTCGCTGTAGGAATACGCAAAAAGGTCGAGCAGCTGCCCGTCCGGCGAGCTTGGCGAAAGGTCGATGTCCTTGCCGAAAATTTCGGTGAACCTTTCCACCAGCGCTTCCCGGATTTCCCGGAAGCTCCTTATCGAGATACCGCTCCCGTCGAGCGTCACAGCCGAGTCGGCCATCTAGAAATCCCCCTTTGCGACCGTACCGTCGGACGCCTGTACGGAAAAGGAGCCGCCCAGGTTGCGCCCGTCGGCCCGGAGCGTCACCTTGACGACCTTCTTCACCTCCCGCAGCGCGGCGAGCTTTTCGCGGACGATCCGGGCGGCCACGTCGAGGTGCTGCACCGGAAGCCCGAGAATCCTGCCGAACCACGGAACGCCGTGCGTCCCGTCGATAAAGGATTCGCCCTCTTCCGTACGGAGGAGGCACAGGCAGAGCTGCCCGGTCCGCTCCCGGACGGTCTCCCGCCCGGAATCCCGGAAACGGGCTATCGAGTTCCCGGAAAGGGAAACGTCGTGCCTTTCGTCAAGCCGCATCTCGTTCATCGGGGTAAAATTACGCCCGAAAAGGGGCTGGACGGCACCCGTTATAGCAGACTGTCGAAGACGCTCCAATGTCAGCCGCTCGGCGGCGACGACGGGGTTCCGGGCGCGGCGCAGACGTGCGTATGGGTCGAAAGGCTTACCGGCAGGGTTTTCCTGTTCGCGGTCACCTCGCCGTCCGCCTCCACGCTCCCCCCGGCCCTGACGCCCTTCCCGACTTCCAGCTCCCCGGAAATCCTCACCGTCCCGGCGTCAAGCTCCACGGATTCGCACTCGATTTTGACCGTCCCGTCCCTCGCTATGGAGACGGTCGTCTTGCGGCTTCCCCTGCCCGCGGTGACGGGAATCGCCACCAGGTCGTTCAGGTCGTTGCCGGAAAAGGACTTCGGCGTGTACGGGCCGTTTTCCTCGCCCCCGGAGGCCCATTCGCGGAGGTCCCGGCTCGACGCCACGAGGAGCAGCGGGTCGCCCTCGGCGAGCTCGAACTTCGCCACGGCGGAAGAGGTCCCCGGCCAGAGCACGGGCACGCCCTCCACAGGGAGCGGCCTCCCGTCCTTCCCGTCCGGCTCGACCTGCATGTTCTTCAGGACGTTCCGTACGGACGGCGTCACGTCCACCGTGCCGTCGGCGTTCACCCTGCGGACGACGCCCGGGAACGCCGTCTCGAACCCTTCCATTTTCGAATCGAAGAAGCTGTCGAAAAGCCCCGCGAAACCGCTCATGCGCCTACCCCCTTGAAAGGCGCCTCGCGCGCCTCGAACTCGATCGTGAAGTCGCTCCCGACGTTGCCGCCCGTGTAGCGGCAGTCCGTCACCAGGAACCGCCCAGTGACGGCAAGGACGGAATCGTAGCCGTCGCCCGTCCGGGAATCCACCATGGCGAAGCAGTTCGGGACCATGGCCGGGTTCATCAGGCAGCGGCCCCGAATCTTCCGCACCCTGTCGATGTTCCTCGACGGCCTCTCCTTCGGGTCGGGGCATTCCTGGTCGCTCCCGGAAAGGAGGTAGTAGGCGGGGTCGTCGGCGAAGTTCACCCTGTTCAGCCGCTCGTCCCTTTCCTCCCGGCATTCCAGGAGGCCGTGCGCCCGGTCGAGCGCCACGTGCTCCAGCGCTATCGTGTTGTCGAGGCCGAAGAGGATCAGCTCGTTGTTGTCGAGGTAGAGCTTCACGCGGTGGAACGGGAAGAGGATTACCTCGGTGAAGTCCCTTATCACGTCCGTGAAAGTCCCGGAATGCCTGTACGGGCATTCCAGCCGGGCGTCGAGCAGGTCCGCGTTCCCGGCGCGCAGCACTATCCCGGCGTAGTCGCACAGCGAGGCGAGGCACTCCCGGACGGTCGAACCCCTGGAAAACGCGAAGGCGCAGTGCAGCCGGGCGAGCTGGTAGTAGGCCCCGCGCGCGGAAAGGCACGTCAGCGTCAGGGACACGTCCCCGTTCTCGCGGCGCGGGACGGCGAGCGCTATCTGCCCTACGAAGATGTTCCCCGGTCCGCCCTCGTCGTCGTAGCCCGCCTTGAGGATTACCGAGTTCCCCTCTCCCATCAGCGAGGCGACCGTGGACGGCGACGGGTTGTGCACGGTGATCGTCGCCTCGTTGTCGTACCACTCGACCGAGCGCGTCACGTCGAACTCGATGTCGAGGGCGGAAAGGTCGAGCGCCTCCCTGCCGCCGTCAGTGACGTTCCCCTTCTCGAAATTCCCCGCGTAGAGCCTCACGGCGCGTCCGAAAGCCATGCGTCAGCCCCCCTTCCCGGAATACGTCCCGAGCACCGCCGCCGTTAGCGTCTCCGCCTCTTCCGCGGTCGCGTATCCGAGCGAGAACGCCGTCCCCAGCGTCCCGAAGCCGAGCGTCGCGTCCGTGCCGGAGGCGGTCGGCATTATCACGAGGTCGCCGCCCGGCAGGCAGCGGTTCTTCGGACCGAGCAGCGGGGTGTAGGGGACGAGCCTTATCCCCGAATTTTTCCCGTCCGCGCTCTCGAAGTCCGCGAACCAGTGGCCGTCCCGGCCGTTCCAGAGGAAACGCATGGCGAGTGAGACGCCCCCGACGTTCGCCGTCTGCGTGAAGTGGGCGTTCCCGCCCGTCTCTATGGGAATTTCGAGCATACTAGGCCCCCGTGAAAGTGTTCCTGGACAGGGCGGCCTCCATGCGCCTTGCCGCCTCGGCTGCGGACTTCTCCGTCGCCGTCCTCTTGCCGTTCTTCTTCCGCTTCGACATCTTCTTCCCGGCGTCCGTCGCCTGCGACTTCGGCTCGGGCGGCTCCCACACGCCGTCCACGTACCGGGTCTCCAGCGTGGCCGTTCGGATTTCGCGGAGGCGCATCCTGAACCGGACCGATTCGCCGTCGTCCGGGCCGCGGTCGAACGAAAGCTCCTCGACGAGCATCTCGTCATAGACCTCCAGCGCGGTCACCAGCCGCACGGGTTCCCGTCTCCGGGCTATCGCCTTGAGCCGGGCGAGCCTGTCGTCGCGCGAGACGTTCGTCACGGCGGAACGCCCCTCCAGCTCGATTTCGTCCGCCTCCTCGAGGATTTCGCCGTCCCGGACGTAGGCTGAAGCGTCGCCCACCGGGTAGTTCGTGAAGAAGCCCGTCACCTCGACGGACCGCAGGCGTTCCTGCACGTGGTCCGAAACCGCCGAGCCGTTCTCGACCGCGTGGTCGGAGATGTCGAACTCGACGCGGTGGCTCTCGTCTATCAGCAGGTCGAAGGGGAGTTCCGAAAGCCCGAAGCGCTCGTCCCGGAAGAAGAGCGACGACTGGACGATGCGGGGCGGGTTGTCCTCGCGCGTCGTGTCGAAGGCCCTGTCCAGCCAGCCTATCATACCGCCGCCCCCTTCATGATGTCGGACCCCGCGCGTATCGTGAGGGCGCTCTCGGCGAGCGCGCGGATGTTCTCCTTGACCAGCCGCCCGAAGTCGTCGAACGACGTGGATATGTTGTTCGTCTGCCTGATGTTGATGACCGGCCTCGCGTTCTTCGCCCCCGCCGCGGCCTCCCTTTCCGGGGCGGGCCTTTCCGCCCAGCCGAGTTCCCTCATGATTTCGGCGGAGAGGCCGGAATGCCCGCCGTCGCGGACCTTTTCCGCCGCGGCACGGTATTCGTCGAAAGCCTCGGAGACCATGCGCGTGGCGTTAGGGTCCTTGCCGTAGGCGTCGCCCGCGAGCTTCACCGCCTCCTTCCACTTCTTCCGCCTGTCGTTGAGCGTCGTCCGGTAGGCCTCCCCGGCGGCGAAATTCTGCTTCATGTCGCGTTCCTTCCCCTTCTGTCTGTAAAGCTTTACCGCGGCGTCGCCCAGTTCCAGCACCTGCCCGATCCCCCAGGCGATCGCTCCCCACATCCCCGCCCTGGCGAGGCCGGAAAGCGACCCCTTGAGTCCGTCCAGCGCCCCGGCTAGCGACTTCGCGTCCGCCGCCATGCCCCCGTTCGCACGCAGCGCCTTCAGCGCGACGGCGAAACCGCCGACCGCCACGGGCATCTTCGTGAGCAGTTCGAGCAGCCGAGCGAACGCCTCGACCGTGTTCCCGATCGCCCCGGCGTGGTCCGCGAGGGCGTCGACAAGGTTCCCGGCGGCCTTGCCGAACGAGAGGAACACCCGTTCCAGCTGCGGCATCCTCTCGGAAATCCTTTCCGCGAGGTTCGCCATCACGGGCTGCAGTCTCCGCCCCACCTCCTCCCGGAGGTCGCCGACGGCGTTCTTCGCCTGGATGATTTTCCCCTCGTCGGACTTTGCGAACTCCTCGGCGAGGCCCTTCCAGTCGCGGAGCGATTCCGAGAGAGCCTCTATCTTCGCGGACTCCAGGTCTCCGCCCATCTCCTCGAACGCCCGGACGCTAGCCGCTATCTCCTGCGCCCGCTTTTCCGACACGCTCTCGCCGCTCCGGGCCGCCTCCACGTCCTTCTCTATCTTCGCGAGTTCCTCCAGACGGGAGGTGTCGAACCCCTTCTTGCGGAGGCTGTCGAAGGTCCCGTCTATCGCCTTCCCGAGACCCGTGGCGAGGTCGGTCATCTGCCGGGAATCCACCTCGCCGCCCCCGGTCATTCCCGCGGCGTAGTCCGCGAGCAGGTCCATCATCCGCTTCATGGATTCCGGACCGCTAACGTATGTCGCGAGTTCGCCCGCCCCCGCGAGCATCGCCTCGTCGCCGTAGATGGTCCGCCCCTGGATGTCCCCGGCGTAGCGCCTGATGTCGTCGAACGCGCCGCCCATGCCCTTGTTCGCGAGCACCTGCCGGAACTGGAGCTCGGCGCGGTTCTGCGTGTTGAACGCGGCGATCGAGCCGGACGCGAACGACTTGAGCGCCCCCAGCGAGAGGGCGCCCCCGACGATGCCCGGCACCATCGAGCCGAGAGCCGCCATGCCCCCGGCCCTCGCGGCCCCTCCCTGAGCGGCGGCCGTGGCCGCGACGCCGGAAGCGGGGACGCGCAGTTTCGCGAGGCGGAGGTTGAACAGCTCCACGCTCCGGGAAGCCGTGTCGAGGGCTACGGCAAGGGCGGACGCGCTCTTGGCCGCGTGCCGCTGCTCCTTCAGGACGAGCGCCGACACGGCGGATCCGCCGGAAGCGCGCGAAACGCCCCCGGCGAAACCGGATAGCCCCCTCTCGAAGCTTGCGGAAACGTTCAGCCGGGCGGAACGCCTCAGGTCGGCGAGACGCCGCTCGATTTTCCCGAACGCGCGCTCGACCTCCGAATCGTCCACCCGGAAGCTCACCTTCTGGACGAATGAGTTCTCGTCAGCCATCGTGTCTCCTTTCGTAGAACTTGCGCCACGCGCTGGCGTAGTCGCCACACATGCGCCTGTAGGCCGTGAACGCGCATATCCGTTCCCACGTCCATTCCGCCTCGATGTCGGAAAGCGGGACGCGGGCCTCGTTCACGATGCGCCATATCGCGGCGTAGTCGGAGGCGGCGCCGGAGAGCGTGCCCACATGGCCCAGCGCCTCCGCGTCCGCCTCGTCCTCGCCCATGAAAGCCGCTACGTAGCGGTTCGTCCCGTCCCGCTCCCATCCGTCCCCGTCTCCGGGGACATCTCGAAAGGGAGCATCTTCTCCAGGCTCCACACCTGGAACATCAGCTCGTACATCCCGGCCCAGCGTCCGTCGAAGTGGTCCGCCACGGCGTCCATGTCCCGGAGCGACAGGTTCTTCTTCCCAGGCGTCACGACGGTGACGTGGGAAAGCGTCGTCCCGGCGAGCCACTTGAACTCGTCCTCGCCGATTTCCGAGAACGCGCTCGCGATGGCGGAAAACCCGGCGGAGCCGGGGTTGGCCTTGCTGTCGAAGGCGGCGACGATGTGGCCCACCGCGCCGTTCACCTTGCGGTAGAGGTTCACTGCCTCGAACCCGGTGTGCGGCAGGAGCTGGTAGTCCTCGCCGGAAAGCGAAAAGTTCACGGGCTTCATGGATTACGCCCCCTCGAAGGCGGCCTCGGCCTTCACGGAGAGGACGATGTTCCGGGCGACGGTCTGCCGCCCCTTGGTCGCCGTGCCCATCGTCTCGATCCACGCCTGGCCCATCAGCACGTAGGCGCCGTTGAGGTCCACGACGGCGAACGGGAAAGGTCCCGCCGCGGTCCGCTCGTCCGCGACGCGGAGCCCCTCGATGGCGTTGATCTGGAGGCTAGTCTGCATCATCGGCAGCGTGACGCGGTAGAGGTTGCGCACCATGCGCGAACGCTCGACGGCTCCGTTCGAGCCTTCCACGGTCTCGAAGTCGTTGCCCTCCTTCTCGATCGTCACGTCGCCGTTGAAGTCGGTGAGCGAAATCCCGTTGAGCGAGATGTTCACCTTGGTATGGTCGTAGGTCCTGAACATAGACATCTTGAAAACCTCCCTAGAGAGTGACCTGCAGGGACACCTGCACGACTGTGTGGATTGAGTTCATCCGGGCGTAGCGGCCCGAAACCAGCGGCAGGTTGCGCTTGCGCACGTCCTCCGCACAGTTTTCCTTGAGGTAGGAATAGGGCTTGTAGTCCACGGAGGCGGAATCCTCCATGACGTACTGGTGGTCCGTGTCGGCGGCGACATTGAGGACGTTCAGGACCGCGGCGGCCACCGCCCCGATTCCCGCGTCGTCGTAGTTCACGCCATGCCCGCCGTTCGCCTCGCCCAGGAGGCGGAAGATGCGGCTCTGCACGTTGAAGCGGATCCAGTCGTCCTTTACGACCTGGTCGATGAACGTCGAGGAGTCGCAGGTCGTGCCGAAGAAGACGCGCGCCTCGCCGGAGACCTTCGCGATGACGTTCAGCCCGGCGTCCGTGAGTTCCCGGAAGGAATCCGGGCCGTAGGCGTCGGCGGCCACGCCGGAGACGGTCTTGTGGGCGAAGGTGCCACGCGCGGAATCCGCCGCGCAGCGGAGGGCGACAAGCGCCACGTTCAGGAACTCGCCCGAGGCGGTCCCGTCGTCCGCCGTGTCGAGGTTCTCGGAATGGAGATAGACCGCCACGCGGTCCGCCCCGTAGCCGGAAAGGTCTCCCATCAGCGAGAGTTCCGTCGCGTTCCCGTCGCTCGGGGCCACCTGCACGTGCAGGACCTTCTTCGCGTCCGCGAGCCAGTCCTGGAAGTTCTCGAGGACCGCCGCGCTCACGGCGGAATCGCCGGAGGCGAGGCAGACGTGGTAGAAGTCGAATTTTTCGGCGGCATCCTTGACCGCGGAAAGGGCGTCGGAAACCGAGGCCGCCGGGACGACGACCACCGAATCCGGCTGCGAATCCTGCGCGAAGAACTTGACGGCCATCGCATAGAGTTCGGAACCCGTCCCGAAGTCCTCGCCGACCTTCTTCGCCGTGGAATACCTCCCGGCGGCATGGTTGTTCCCGCTTGCAGCGCGCCCGACGATGGCGACCGTGTTCACGTCGGTCGTCGTCACGCCGGAGACAGAATCCTGGATGCTTACATTGACGATCTGGTCGATAATCTGCGCCATCGTCCTATCCTCCCTTTAGGGTTATCGGCTCGACGCTCTCGATTTTCGGAACGTCCGCCGTGAATGTGTCCGCGAAGTTCGCGGTGAAAGTGAATCTCCATTGCCGGACGACGAACTCCCCGTCGAAGGTGTCGACAGGGACTACCGACGTCCAGTCCCAGACCGTGAACCCGGCCTTCGCCGCGGCGTCACGGAAAGCCCGCGTCTGGATGGCGTCCCGCGCCATGCGCAGGAAGTCGCCGTCGCCCTCGACCTCGACAAGCGAGACCGTGGCCACCTGCTGGAACGCGAAAGTCGCCCCCTCGCCCGGCGGCGGCCCCGTCATGGAGCCGCTCTGCTCCACGCCCTCGACGCGGACGGCGATGTATGTACCGACCGGCGCCGCGGAGTTCGCGGGCGACTTGACGAAAGGGCAGCCCGAAAATTTTTCGAGGCCGTTGAAGAACGAGCAGACAGCCCCCCTTATCCCGTCCGTCCTCATCTCAGCGCCTCCGGCACCTGCGACGGGGGCACGAGGCAGGCTATGTATTTCCAGTGGTCGATGAGGCCGTTTTGGTTCGGAAGCTCGTCCACGAGTTCGTAGAGCGCCCCGCCCAGCCTGACGTAGCCACGGCCCGCGTTTTCCCCCTCGCGCCGGAACTCCAGCCGCTCGGAGGAATACACCTTGGCCGTCCCCGTGTTGCGGGACGCCGCCACGGCGGGGACCGTCTCCATGCCGGACATCGGCTGCACCGTCCCCCGGACCTTCCGTACCGAGAACGTCCCCGGGACGTACGAGCCGTCCGGGGCGTAGGACGGGGCGGATTCCGTCACCGCCTCAATGGAGCGATTGAACAGCGTCGCCACCGTCGAACCCTCCCGTGCAGAAGCCCCCGGTCACGCCGGGGCTCGGGCTGTACTGTTGCAGCAGGGACAGGTATTCCTGCCCGAAGACGGTCTTCGAGAGGTCGCTTCCGTCGGAAGCCCCGTTCCCGTAGGAAACGGAAAGGTCGCCCTCGCGCTTGGACGTCACCGGGCCGGAAGCCCCCTGCGCTGCAAGGTCCGCCAGCGCGGCCTTGTGCGAGACCATGAGCGAAAGCGCATAGACGTAGGCCTTGCCGAAGTAGCAGCGGCCCACCCGGAACGACGCGCCCGAAATCCACGATTCCAGCCGCGGGTCCTTCGCCACGCCGTCCTCAAGGTAGGAGAGCAGCTCCTTGCGTTCCTCCGGTGAAAGCGCCATTGGGCTAGCCCTCCGCCTGTTCCGTCTTCTTCGAGGCTTCTTCCGCCTGCCCGTCCAGCTCGTCGAGCTGCCGCTTGCGTCTCGAAACGGCGTCCCTCGTTTTCGCGTCGCCCCTGCCGAGCGCCGCGATGGCGTCCGCCGCCTTCTGCGTGTTCGCCATGCGGGCGGCACGGGCCGTGTCCGCCGTCTCCTCAAGCTCGCCGGATTCCAGCAGCGCCGCGAGCGACGGGTAGAGCTTCGGGTCGATCGCCTCGCAGGCGTTCGAGCCGGGGAGCAGCAGCGTCTTTCCGAACGAGAACGCGTGCCGCGTGTTGTTCAGGTAAATCTTCTTCATCTTTCCTGTCCCTTCCCTAGGAAAAGGGGCGCGAGGATGCCCGCGCCCCTCCAGCCAGGAGAAAAATTCCTACACGCCGTCCGCGTAGATGATGCCCTTCGGGTTCTTGATGACGGTCCCGCCGATGCGCGCGTAGCACGGCACCATGTAGTGCAGGGCGTGCTGCTGCGGCTCCTTCTGGCGGAACGGGACGGGGAGCACGTAGGAGACGACGCTCGCCGCCTTCTTGTAGAATACGGCCCTGTCGGTAGCCTTGCCGTCCGTGTCGTTGCCGCCCATGCCGTCGAGCTTGCGGCTTTCCGACCAGTTCGCGATGCCCTGCGCCGCGAAGAGCGTCTTCAGGTAATTCAGGATTGTCGTGCCGTCGTAGTCGCTCACGCGCTTCGTGGCGAGGTAGCTGAACGCGGAATGCGGAAGGATGACGCTGTCGAGCGTGATAGTCCCCCTGTTCATCGCGTAGGCGGCATCGATCCAGGACTGGACCGTGGCGACGATCTCGTCCACCGTCTTGTCCTTCAGCGCCGTCTTGCCGGACGCCCCGGCGGCGGACGCGACGACCGTCACGTTCTCGTTGTTGAAGAACCCGGTCACGCCCTGTTCCTCGTCGCCGACGAGGATGACCTCGTCCACCTTCTCGTCGATCTTGCGGCGGGCGGTCTCGGCGTCGTCGCGCGACACGTCCACGCCCGCGGTGAGCCACTGCTGCAGCTCGAACTCCGAGTAGCCGTAGCTGTCGCCGATCGTCTTGATGCCGACGGACTTCATCGTCATCAGGCGCGACACCGGCGGCAGGTCGTCCGCGTAGTCGCTGATGAACTTCGCCATGCCGACTTCCGACACGACCTTGTAGGCCCAGGAGGTGATCCAGGGCGCGATTCCCGCCTGCGCCGGGACGAACTTCGTCGCGTCGAGCGCCTCGCGTTCCAGCCCGTAGGTCTCCGTCGCGACGACCGCGAAGAGGCGCAACAGGCTCAGTCTCTGTTTTTCCGAAAATGCCATCTAGGTTTCCTCCCCTATGCGATTTCCAGCTGCGCGAGCTTGCCGTCCGCGGCGCTGGTCTTGAAGGTGCCGCCCGGGATGGCCGTGTTGCCGGTCGCCGCGGCGGTGATGCCGTTGTTCGTGGTGTTCACGTAGGCGGGCTGTCCCGAAAGGACCTCGCCGAGGACGCGCACCCACACGCGCCCCTTTTTCAGCACGTTCACGTGGTCGCCCTTCGCGTAGCCCTCGTCGTGGCAGTCGAACCGGGTCCGCACGGCGATGCCCTTGAGGTAGCCGTCCGGGTCGTCCTTGGTCGAGCCGTCGTCCTTCGTGGAGTCGGCGACCTGCGGGAACGAGGCGTACGCCTTGTCGCCCCCGCCCTTCTTGCCGTAAACGGGGAAGCCCCCGCCGGATTCCTTTCCGTCCTGCATGAGCCCCGTCTCGATCGAGTGCGGGACGAACGGGAACATCAGTCCCGGCAGCCCCACGGTCTCGGTGAAGTCTTCGTCTGGAATAGCCATGTCCTAGCCCTCCTTCCTTTTTCCGTTGATGCCTTCGCACATCCTGCGGTAGGCGGCTTCCGGGTCGCATTCCGCGCCGTCGCCCAAATGCGACCAGTCGGGGGCGAGGGGCGAACCCTTCGCTTCCGGCTTGCCGGACTTGCCGAGCGACGCCACAGCCGCGTCGTACATCGCCGACACGTAGTCCGCGCTCTTCCCGTCGAGGTCCAGGTCCCCGAACGCCTTGCCGATGACCGCCCTGCGGATGGATTCCGAGGAATCCTGCGCCTTGCAGTCGCAGCCGAGCGAGCGCGCCCTTTCCACCAGCGCGATTTTCTCGTCCGCGAGACGGGCGATCTCCGCGTCGGAGACCTGCGCCTCCTTGAGTTTCCCGTTCTCGGCGATCGCCGCGTCCCGTTCCGCCGTCGCGCGGTCCAGTCCCTTCTTCGTTTCCGCGAGTTCGTCCCGTGCGTCCCTCAGCCCCTTCTCGAGCTCTTGGACGCGCGCGACAACCGCCTCGTCGGCCTGGCACTGCACGCCGTCGATGACCATCGTCTTCATGTGTTCCCCCTCCGGCTTCCCGCCGTGGTTGCTGTCGTTGTTGAAAAAACTCTTCACGAGGGTGCTGTCGCCAACCCGGAACCTCACGCCGTCGCCAGCCCGCCCCGCCTTCACCAGGGCCAGGTGGTTGTAGCGGATGCCGGACATCACCTCGTCGTAGGCGCTCCCGCGCCAGTTCCCCGGGTCCGCCGAGAGGTCCGCGCTGTAGCCGCACGAAAGCGCGGCCACCTCGCCGTTCTCTATCGCCGCTATCGCCTCCCGGTCGGTCACCGTCACCGTGACGGAGACGTAGGAGCCGTCCCATTCCGCGTCCGTCCCCGTGAACCCCACCTGCAGCCTCTTCGCGTTGTCCGGGGTCACGTCCTCGTCCGGGTGCCGGAGCGTCACCGGCTTCGAGTTCAGCGAGCGCACCGATTCCGCGTCCCCGACCTCCGAGTCCGGGCGCAGCCGGTTCACCGTCCGCCCCCCGTCCGCGAGGTAGGGGAACACGCCCGAGCAGGTCGCACGCACGTGCGCCTGCAGGTAGCCCTCCGGCGTGCGCCGGAAAGCCTGAACCGGAAATTCCGAATAGTCCCTCGTCACCATGCGGATGAATTTAGCCCCTCCCGCCCCCTCCGGGGCCTCCGCTGTGCAAGGCTGTCGAAGACTGTAGAAAAACGCCGAAAAGTCCGCTTCAAGCGCGCTTCGGCGACACCCCCGCCATTTCCCCGCGGGACGGAAAAAGCCCCCGGAAAGGGGGCTTGAATCGCGATTAAAGGCCGTCCGGGGGTCAGCCGAACCTGAAAAAGGCCGCCGGGTCCATGCCGAAGACCTCGCCGAGCTTCGCGGCCATCTTCCGGGAGACGGGGCGCACGCCGCGCTCCATCTCGGAGACGTTCTGGACGGAGACGCCGAGCTTTTCCGCGAGCGTCTTCTGCGTCCACCCGCGGAGGCCGCGGCCCGCCTTGACGGTGTCGCCGGGGGTCATCCTTGCGGAAATCTCCTTGTACCAGTCCCAGTCCTCGAGGCGGGTATATCCGTCATCGTCCTCGCTTTCCACCTTCACGGAATCCGCACAATACATGGAATGCCCCTACATGGCCGCCTTGGAGAGCGTCTCGATCGCGAACTCGCTGAACTTCACCCCGCCCTTGGCCGCGTTGCGCTTCAGCCCCTCGATGACCCACACCGGGAGCCTGAACGACGTCATCCTCGAGGCATTTCGCGCCTTTTTCGCCTTGATGGCGCGCACCGTCTCTTCCCACGACCCGTCGGAAACGACCGTGGAGCCGTCCTCGAGTCCTTCGCGGAACTCGTCCGCAAGGCTGGCGTTGAACTCGGCCAGTTCCTCGTCCGTCATTTTCGGTTTTTCGAGCACCTTGAATACCATAGCTTCTCCTCGTCGTCGTGCGCCCTTCTGGCGGTGACGACCGTGTAAAGGTCCTTTTCCAGCACGACCACCCAGACGTTCCCGTCCGCCTTCCCGATGGCGATATAGCGGTTCGGGTTGGATTTCGAGCGACGGATGAGCGCTTTCCTGCGGACGAGCCTTGCTGCCATTTCCGGGGTGAACGTCCTTTCGTCGAAGCGTCCGAATGCGTGGTCGATGAATTTCATGCCCTGAATATAGGTTCTGTATTACAATTTGTCAATACATTTTACGGGTTTTCCCAAAGTTTAACGATTTTTTACAAACGTAAACAAAACTTTCCCAAGGTTTCGAGAAGTTTACGGGAAAACGGGAGAAAACCGGATTTCGCGTTTTAATGGCGGTTTGAAGGCGTTTTATGCCACAGGCGGAACTTTGTTCACGGAAAGGCGGAAACCGCCTTGGAGGCGCCTTAAAATCGAAAACAGCCACATATGCGACGGAATGCGCGGGCGCGCGACTTTCCGCACAGGGGGCTACTTCTCGCTGCCGCTTGCGATACGCTGACGGAATCCGTCCGAACGGCTTGCGTAGGCTTCCGTAAAGTCGGATATTGTCCGGTAAGGTCCGCGGGACCCGGACGATGAAGCCCCCGCCCCTGCGCACCGAAAGAAAGAGGCTATGCGAATGGAAACGGAGAAGAAGGTCAGGTGGACGTGCCCCAAGCAGGCGGCGGAGAGGCTGGGAATGAGCGCGGAGACGGTGCGGCGGTGGCTGAGGGGCGGGAAGATACCCGGGAAGAAGATATGCGGGACGTGGTTCGTCTCGATCGCCTTCCTGGACGGGCTGGAGACGGGAGGGTAGGAACCCGGCCCTCCACGAGCCCCGCCCTTTTCCCCGGAGGCGTCGCACGCGCGGCGCCCGGTACGGGAATGCGCGCATTTTCCACGCGCGCGTACCGTACAAGGAGGGAGAAGAGAGGAGTAGAGTAGAGGGTACTATAGATATATGGAATGAAATGGAGTGAGATGGAGTGTAATGGCTTAAGGTGTGCCTAAGCACAGCTCAAGCAGTGCTTAAGGTGTGCTTGAAAAACAGGAGAAAAACGATGGAAAAACCGACGGCCTGCATGGCCTACATCTACACGGCGGCGAAGAGGGCCGTCCAGGGGAAGGCGGACCCGGCAAGGGCGCTGGAACTGATTCTGAAAAGGTCCTCGGAGGCGCTAGGCGTTCCCGAGCAGGTCCCGGAGCGCCTCCCGGACGGCGGCCTTCACCTCGTCCCGGTCGAGACGCACGGCGGGCGCGTCCCCGTTCTTCGCGAGCATGGCGCCCAGTTCCGGCCCGAAGAGCTCGTCGAGAGATATGCCGAGACGGATTAGCTCCGCGCAGATGGCGTACTTCGGGAAGCTCCGGCCCTTTTCCCACGCGACGACGGCGGTCTGGTCCACACCGAGCCTGTCGGCGAGTTCCCGGCCCGTCAGCCGGACCCTCTTGCGGAAAGCGCGGATGTCCATCACCTCCCCCCGAGATCGGCGAGCGCCGCCTTCACCGCGGCCATTATCTCGCCCCTGTCCGATTCGGGCTTCGTGCTGTTCTTTACGAGAAGGTCGCCGATTTCCTTGCCGAACATCTCTTGAGCGGTCATCCCCAGCTCAACAAGACTTGCCAATTTTTCGTAGCTCGGAACGGCAACGCCGGAATTCCAATTCCCAACAAGACTCGTTGAAGCGCCGACTTTTGAAGCGACTTCGCGTAATTTATAGCGCATTCTAAATGCGAATTGAGCGTAATCAAACTTTGCTTTCATACCTCTAATCTAAGATTTTCCACTATCACCATAATTTTTTTTATAAAACCGCTTGATTTTTATGAAAATAGTGTTTATATTTATGAAAGTATCATAGTTTTTATGAAACAAAAGGAGAATAAATGGAACAGCAATCACGCGCGGTGTCGGTAAGCCAGGTGGCGGCAAGGACCGCCGAGGAAGAACGGGCGAGGCGGCAGAGCCAGGGCATCCGCATGAGCCTCGGCGCGGTAATCTCCGAGGCCGTCATGGCCCAGTTCGGGACGAAGAAGGACTGAAAATGGCGGTGAACAAGGTGCAGCTGGTCTTCAGTGAGTTCGGCGACGAGGTCTGCGACATCCTTGGCGACGCGGAAGCGTGCCAGCGGTGGCTTAAGGACTTCCACGACGGGCTCCTGTACCGCCGCGCCGGGCGCTCGGCATTCGCCGACAGACTGCTCGCCGAAGCGGAAACGTTCATCGACGGAAAGCGCTCGGCCGGTTCCAAGGGTGGCAAGGCCCGGGTCGCCCGCGAACGGGCCGCCCGCAAGAAACAGAATCTGGAGGTTCTGGTAAACCCCACCCTGCCGGGGACCTCTTCCGGCAACGGGGAGGCGCTGAACGACGAAGGCGCCACAGCCCCGGCAGGGCAAAACTTAGAGCGCGCGGACGCCCATGCCCGCGAGGATTGGGACGACGCTGGAGAAGCTACCACCGTCCGCGCGCAGACCTTAGGCGGAGACGCCGCTACCCGCGAGGGCGCGGTGGACAACTTGACCCCGCAAGGGGATGTTCCGGAATCTGGCAACGTCTCCGCCGACTTTCAAAAGCGCCCCGGTAAATCCGCCAGCAAGATGCAAAGCTCCTACGGAAAATCCATTCGGGAAGGCGGTTCGGAGCGGGGGGCGGACGGGCTGCTAACCGTCCGCCGTTCCCCCGGGGCGGAAAAAAGGCCGGAACCCCCGACGCTGGAGGAGCTGTACGCCTTCGCGTCGGACGCCTGCCTGCACGAGATGCTGTGCCGGGAGTGGTGGGAGATGACCTACGGCGACCGGGCGGGCCTCGACAGGGACGGCAGGCCCATCAGGAACTGGAAGGCCGCGTGCAGGGCCTACGTGAAGAAGAGAATCTCGAACATGGAGAACGAAACATGAAAGAAACGAAGAAGACGATCGCCGGGGAGGAATACATCTCCGCGGACGCGGCGGCGGAATACCTCGGTTGCTGCCGCTCGACGCTCGACATCATGATGGCGAAGTCCGCCCGGGGGCTGCTCAGGCCGCCCCTGGAATGGTTCCGCCACAAGCCGCGCTCCCGCGTGTGGTTCAGGAAGTCCTTCCTGGAGGACTGGGCGGAAAGGCGCGGCAAGGTCAGGACGTAAAGGGAAATTTTCAACCAGGCAACCAACAGGAGAAAACACAATGGAAAAGACAGGAACAAGGAAAGAGGCCAGGGCCTACGACACGCTCGCGGTGACCCGCGTCTGGGTCGGAATCTTCAAGGACGGGATCGACACGGGGCGCATCAGGGCGATAGCCGCGGTGACGCTGAACGACCAGCTCACGCTCAACCAGCTCCGGGTCGTGGAGGGCGAGGGCGGACTCTACGTCAGCTACCCGAACGACCCGTTCTACAAGGGCGAGGACTACCGGAGCATCTTCTTCCCGATTACCCGGGAACTCCGGGAGCACGTCGAGGAAGTCGTCCTCGAAAAGTACCGGGCGGAACAAGCCAAGGGAGGCAAGTGATGAACGCGACGACGAAGAAAGCGAAAACCGGCATCATCTCGCTCAAGACGGAGAATGGCTGGGAGCCGTGGGGAATCGGCACGTTCGCCGAGGCGGTGGAAGCGAAAATCGGGACCGGGGCGACGGCGTTCGCCTACTGCCCGCTCACGCCGAGGGGGGAAGGATGACGGGCGCGCAGGTGGCGACGATATTCGTCCTCACGGGAATCTTCGCACTGGGCGGCATCGCCGCGTGGGCCGGGGCGAAAATCGCGGCAAGGCGCGAGGAACGGAGATACTCCAAGGAATTCATCTACGGGGAATGGGAAAAGAAAAGGAAACTCGCGGAAAACGCAAAGGAGAGAAAATGAACGCAAGGACGGAAACGAAGGCGGCGGAAACGTCGGCCCTCGAAGTGACGGAACAGCTCGACCTCGTCGTGAGGGCGCCAGAGCGGATGCGCGAGTTCTTCGCGGACGGCAAGGGCCTCGACGCCCTGTTCGCCTTCGTGGCGAGGAAGGCGCGGGCGATGGTGGCGGACCCCCTGACGAAGGAGGGCGCGGCGCTCATCCGCAAGACGGCGCGGGACATCGCGACGGTGAAGGCCCGCGTGGACGAGCGCGGGAAGGACGTGGTGGCGGAACTAAAGGCCCTGCCGAAGGTCATCGACGAGAACCGCCGCAAGTGGCGCCGGGACATGGAGGCGCTCCAGGACGAAATCCTCGCCCCGGTCGCGGAGATCGACGCCCGGACGGCGAAAATCGCGGAAATCTCGGAAGAGTACAAGGCGCTCGACGGCCTCGACTCCAACTCGATCCGCCTCGCCATGGACGCGATGAAGAAGCGGCTCGACTCGGCGAACGCGTCGGAATGGAAGGAGAGCCTCGACGCGGCCCGCAAGGCCATGCAGGGACAGCTCAACGCGATGGGGCTGCTGCTCGACAGGGCGCTCCGCAGGGAGGCCGAACAGAGGGAACTCGAGGAACTCCGGGCGAAACAGGAAGAGGCCGACCGCATCGTGCGCGAACGGAAAATCCGGGAGGAGGCCGAGCGCATGGCGAAAGAGGAATCCGAACGCCGCGAAGCGGAACAGGCCCGGAAACTGGAAGCCGCGCGCAAGGCGCAGGAGGAGGCGGAACGCAGGGCCGCCGAGGCCGAGAAGGCGCGCCGGGAGGCCGTGGAAAGGGCGAGGGCGGCGGAGGCCGCGAGGGCGCAGGAACCGGAAACCCCGAAGCCCGCCACCGACGACGAGCTGAAGCGGGCCTGCCGGGAACTCAAGGCCGCAATCCTCGGATACACCCTCGGCGACGAGGACATGGCGAAGGGGATATGCCTCGCAATCTACAGGGGGAAAATCCCGCACGTAAGATTCACGGTCAAGGAGAAATAGCGATGCCGGTAATCGACGAATCGAAAAAGCGGGCGTGGCTGGAAAAGCGCCGGAAGTTCGTCACGGGGACGGACGCGGCGGCCATCCTCGGGATCTCGAAATGGTCGTCCCCGCTCTCCGTGTGGCGATCCAAGCGCGGCGAGGACGACATGGTCCCGGAGACCGAGGCCATGTACTGGGGCAAGAAGCTGGAGCGCAGCATCCTCGAGCGCTACGCCGAGGTGCAGGGCTGCGACATGGAATACTGCGACGCCTACGAGCTGCGCACATCCCCGGAATACCCGCGCCTGGGCGCGTCCCTCGACGGGTTCAACCGCGACCTCGGATGCCCGGTGGACGCAAAGAACATACGGATCAAGGGGCCGGAATGGGGCGACGAGGGTTCGGACGGGATCCCCGACTACTACCGGACCCAGCTCGCCGTGCAGATGGCGGTGACGGGCGCCCCCATGGCGCACCTCGCCGTCCTCTTCTCCGGGCAGGAGTTCCGCATCTACCAGGTCATGCGCGACGACGGGCTGATAGCGAGAATCGCCGCCGAGGCGGACAGGTTCTGGGAAAGGGTGGAATCCGGCGAGATGCCGGAGCCGACCGGGTGCGAGGCGGACACCGGGTGGCTGAAGTCCCGCTTCGCCGACGGCGACCCGGACGCGACCGCCGAGGCGACGCCGGAAATCCTCGCCCATGCGGAAGGCTACCGCGAGGCGGCGGCGAGGGAGAGGGCGGCCAGGGAGGAAAAGGACCTGCACGCGAACGCCATAAAGGCCCGCATGGGCGAAGCGTCCGCGATACCCGGGGTATGCACGTGGAAGAACTCGAAGGACGGGACGGAGACCGACTGGAAAGCCGTCGCGCAGTCCTTCGCGTCCGACCCGGCGTACGCCGGGATTCTGGAACTCAACACCCGGACGAAGAAGGGCGTGCGCCGCTTCGTCCTCAGATGACAACCAAGGAGAAAACAAGATGACGACAGAAATGGTCAATACGGACGCCGCGCGGGGACAGCTCCCGGCGGCACAGGAGACACAGGCGACGGCGGCGGAACTGGCGATAGCCGCGATGGCCGCGCAGCAGAAGGCGATAGTCGAGGCCCGCTACAAGATGGCGCTCGCCCGCCCGAGGGACATCGACAGGTTCCGGCAGGACCTGCTCCGGGACGCCAGGCGCCCGAGCTTCGCCGCGGTGGCCATCTACAGGAAGCCCGTCGGCAAGGGGATCGAGGGCCCGAGCATCCGCTTCGTCGAGGCCGCGCTCCGCAACATGCGGAACGTGCTGACCGAGACGGCGACCCTCCACGACGACACCGAGAAGCGAGTCGTCCGCGTGGCCGTCACCGACCTGGAAACCAACACCTACTACTCGCAGGACGTGACGGTGTCGAAGACGGTTGAGCGCAGCCGCTGCCCGGACGGCGAGAAGCCGGTCCGCATCAGGACCAACAGCTTCGGGAAGCCGGTCTTCGTACTCCACGCGACCGACGACGACATCCTGAACAAGCAGAACGCCCTGGTCTCCAAGGCGGTCCGCACGCTCGGCCTCCGCATCGTGCCGGGCGACATCGTGGACGAGGCGCTGCACGTCGTCCGCGAGACCCTCGCGAACCGCGACGCGCAGGACCCGGACCTCGCGAGACGCCTGGTCCTGGATTCCTTCGCGCAGATGGGCGTCCCCGCCGACGAGCTGAAGGAATACGTCGGGCACTCGCTCGACACCCTTTCCCCGGCGGAACTCCAGGGGCTGCGCGGCACGTTCTCCGCCCTCCGCGACGGCGAGACCTCGTGGGCGTCCGTCATCGGGGCGAAGCGCGAGCAGGAAGCCGAGAAGGCGCAGGCGAAGCGCAAGGCCCCGGCGCCGAGGAAACCCGAGGCGAAGGCGCAGGAACAGGCGGAAGCGCCCAAGGCCGCGGAAACGGACGCCGCCCCCGAAGAGGGCCTCTTCGACTAGGAAACGACGGCACGGGCCGATGGCGGCAGATCCACGACACGGCACGCCGCCAGCCGCCGGAGGCCCGTTTTTTTTCAGGAGAAAACACGATGAAATACAAGGAAATAAGACTCAAGGAATTTACAAGCGACAAGGACTGGCGCATCCGCAAGTGGGAAGATGAGGAATGGCACGAACCAACCGCCGACTACATGGGACTGGAGGATTAGCCATGACCGAAGAACAAAAGGAATGCGAGTTCTGCCATTTCGATAGCCGAGGGCAG
>CAVKGV010000024.1:0-23084 GCA_963656065.1 Alistipes onderdonkii | reverse complement strand
CAGGTTCTCGCCCATGAGGCGGTCCGGGACAAAAACGATTTTGTCGTTCGGGAGGCTCGAAACGATTTTGAAAACGTTGGAACTGGTGACGCAAACGTCGCATTCCGCTTTCACGTCCGCGGTCGTGTTGATGTAGCAGACAAACGTGTGGTCGGGATATTTTGCGCGGAGGCTTTTGACTTCTGCGCCCGTGATGCTGTCGGCGAGGCTGCAACCGGAAAGCGGCCCCGGAATGAGAACCGTCTTGTCCGGGTTCAGGATTTTTGCCGTTTCGCCCATGAAGCGGACCGCTGCGAAGACTATCATGTCGGCGTTCACCTTGGTAGCGTCTTGGCTGAGCTTGAAACTGTCCCCGTCGTAATCGGCGACGCCCAGAACGATTTCGGGCGCGACATAGCTGTGGGCGAGGATTACCGCGTTCCGCTCTTTTTTGAGCTCGTTGATTTCGTTGATCATCGGAATCAGCTTTTCGCAGTATTCGAGCGTGTAGCTGCAAAGTACGGCGCCCGGTTGGATTTTTTTCAGTCGGTCGAAAAGTTCTTGCGCAGTCATAGTGGTAAAAATGTAGAAATTTTGGATTTTGAAAATGCGTTTCTAGGGGTTAGGGATGAGGGCGTAGTCCGCGGAGCGGGCTGTTCTCTGTGCACCGTCATTCTGGAAAGGTCGAAGATCTCGATAGAATCCCGGTCCAATGTCATTCTGGAACTCCCGAAGGGAGTGATAGAATCAGCTCTAAGCTCTGACTCAGCGTGGCTGATTCTATCGCTCCGCTCCAGAATGACAGGGTGGTTGCAAGGAAGGGGGACCTTGGCCTTTCGCAACTCGGAAAGGTCCCCCTACCTTGCCCCTCGCCGGGGAGGCGCATCTTCGCCGCTAGGCGGAAAAGAGTCGCTTTGCGGCAAAAGATCGTTCAGACGCCCATCATCCCTCCCGCCGAGTCCCGCTTCCCATTCTATTCCCTGTTCCCTTCTCCCTAATCCCTACCACCCGTATCTCGAATCACTTTTTCCGGTGAATTTTCAAAAATTTCTTGACAACGTTTTTTTTTCTTATGTTTAGAAAGTAAGTAAGCGGAAAGTCCGTTATCTTTTAAAAAGATTGCCGACCCGCTTGCGAAGGATGAAGATGGAAGAGGTTCGTTCTGTCGCCGAGTATATCGAGTGCTTGAAAGGCTACCAGCGAAGCGGCCTGTGCGGTTATCGCTCGGAAGTACGCTACTATTACCGCGGCGAATCTAGGGATTACGGGGCGACAAGTGGACAGGCGATGATCGGTCGCGGAAACTGGCTGGAAGGGCACAACGAAGCGAAACTTTTCCGGGAATGCGAGCGACGGCTGACGGACGAATTTCTGGACTGTAAATCGACCTTCGAAAAGTTGGTGATGATGCAGCATTACGGCATCCCGACGCGAATTCTCGACATCTCGCTCGACCCTCTTGTTGCGCTTTTCTTTGCGCTCTACCTGGACCCTCGCGGAGGAAAGGACGACAGCGGAGACGGAATCGTTTTGGTTTATGAAGTCCCGGAAAACAGCATCAAGAACTACCATTCCGATGCGGTGAGCGTCGTGTCGAACCTGGCGGTCTATTCGCACTATGACGATTTGGACATTGAAAAAATTTGCCGGGTTCACGGAAAAGAGCGGAAGGAGTTTAACAAGGACGATGCCGTGCAGCACTTGCTTCACGAAATCAAGGCGGAGAAACCGTATTTTCTGGACTGGATCAATGCGGACGACCTGTCGTCTGTCTTTTGCGTACACCCGCTTCTCACGAATCCGCGGATCAAGGCGCAACAGGGCGCTTTCTTGCTCTTTGGGCTAAAAGGCGACCAGCATCATCTGGCGACGCTCGAAAGCAGCAAGCAGAAAGAAAAGATCCGGATGCGGAAAGTTCGGATTCCGCATTCGGCGAAGGATAATATCCGCGGTGAGCTGCAGCTGCTCGCTCGGACAGTCGATGTGATTTACCCGGATTGGGACGGCGTGAGCGACTACTTCGCGCGGTTCTACGGAAAAAGCGCTGACCAGTTTTACAAATAAGGAGAATGAAGATGGCTGATGTTTACAAGATTGAATGCTATGTGGAAACGGTTTCATCCGACGGGAATGCGACGGTTCGCGGCGTGGACGGATACCGGTTGGAAAAGAAAGAGGGCGAAAAGGAGAAAACGTATAATGTGTTTGTAAATCAAGAAAGAAATGCTTCTTTGGCGCTATTGTTACCGCTTGAAAAAAAGTTGAAAATAAAAGGAAGTCTCTCGTGGCTAAAAGAAGTAAAGCTCAAAGGTGGGTGCAAAATTCTTTTGCAATTGAAAATAGATAAGATTTGCAAAAAATATGTTGAAGTTTCTATTCGTTCGATTACTTTATTGTAAAAGCAGGAGGCAATATAATGAAAACTTTAATTTTTTTGCTAGTTGTTTTTGTCGCTTCCGCCTTTGCGGACTGGGACGGTTCGTCTAGCGAACCGAAAAATACAAGGGAGATTGACGGGAAGGTCTTTTACGAGATTTCCAGTCCTGAGGAACTGGCTTGGTTTGCCGAACAGGTGAATGGTGGAAAATCAACGATCAATGCCGTTTTGGTAAACGACATCAAGTTTATGGATGATACAAGCAAGACCAGTTCCGTAAATTGGACGCCGATAGGTAAGGAGCCGATTGGTAATGATTCTACAGGAATGTTTAATGGGATTTTTGATGGCTTTGGGTATACGATTTATGGATTGTATTGTTCTGGAAGACTACATTCTGCAGGAATCTTTGGAGTGACAGGTAGAGAATCTATGATAAAAAATATTAAATCGACAAAATCGTTGATTAATGTTACAAAAGATGTAGTTTGGAGCGGAGGTATTGTTGGGCTTAATAAAGGGACAATAGTTGGTTGTACGAATGGCGGTTTGATCAATAAAAATTATGAATACACAGGTCATTTTGTAGGGGGCATTGTCGGTGCTAATTTAGGAGTCGTGATAGATTGTATAAACATCGGTTCTATTTTTTGGGGGGCTGGCATTGTTGATGACAATAAGGGTTCTGTGATTAATTGTACAAATAGGGGTTCTGTTCGTGGTGCCGGCATTGTTTATGACAATGGAGGTTCTGTAATTAAGTGTACGAATAATGGCATAATTTCTGGTTCTTCTGGTGTCTTGGCCGCTGGCATCGTTACTTTCAATAATGGTAATGGTTCTGTGATTAGTTGTACAAATAATGGCATGATTTCTGATTCTAGTAGCTCTATTGGTGGTAGTGGTGGTATTGTTGCACAAAATCATGGTTTTGTATCTTGTTGTACAAATAATGGAAAGGTCATGGAGTTTTCTTCTAGCCAATTTTCTATGGCTGGAGGAATTGTTGGATTGCATGGAGATGGCGTTATTGCAAATTGTCGAAATTTTGAACAGGTTTATGCAAATAATCCTGGAGGTCTTGTTGGTGGAATTTCTTCTGATTCGGCTGCACTTTATAATAGTTATAGTACAGTTGTAGGTGTTTGCGGGGTTAGGTCTAGTTGCTTTTATAGAAAAATTGTTAATTGTTTTTACAATTCTGATAACTCAACAGAGAACAAATATGATTCCGTAGATGTAGGCATTATAGGTTTGAGTTCCGCTGATATGCAGTCAGACCGGTTTGCTTGGATTTTAAATACAACAAATGGTACGGATACAAATAGCGGAATATGGGGACGCGAACGAATTGGCTATCCTATTTTTACAGATTCAACACATAATCCTGTTTATTCTATGGATTATAAACCTATTTACAAGGTGATATTCAAGGTTTATTTGATTTCTTTGGTTCGTTATTCAAATTTTCAAGGATTGATTGATTTTCCAGAAGCTCCTGAAATTCCTTGGAAAGTATTTTCTGGGTGGTTTGATGAAAGCGGTATCAAAGTTTCACCTGAAACAATTTTTACCAAAGAAAGAACGCTTACTGCAGTCTATTCAGATTTATCTGGATTAGGAAGTAAAGATCTCCCCACTCCCACGTGGAGCGTCACCGCCTCGGGCAGGAACTTTCAGATTCACGCCGCGCCGGTCGGCAAATCCTATGCGCTTTTCGACCTGCAGGGAAAGGTTCTCGCCAAGGGCCGCGTCGAAAGCCCGGAGATGACGATTTCCGCGCCTCGGGCAGGAAGCTACATCGTTCGCGTCGGGGAACGTTCCGTCCGGATGAATGCGAAATAGCTTGTCCAAGAATTCAGCAAACCTGTAAAAGGAGAATTTATGTTTGAACAGGAAACGAAAGAACTGATCATTGTGCACGATAAGGATACCGCCGAGTATGCTTCTTACCTGATTCAGCTTATCGGTTTAAAGGACGACAAGCCGGACGGAACCGCTGTGGGAACAAAGGACGGTTCTATCCGGGCTGCCATGTGGAGCGTTAAAGAATATCGCGACACATTATCAAAAATTTCTTCAGACACCCACGTTCTTATCTTGGGCGATGCGAAGCTAATCGAAGAGAATAAATCCCATATCAAAACGGAATTTTCCGAATACGGGATGACTTTTGGATGGCTGGGAATGCGGGCGATCATGTTCGTTGATTCGCGGGCTTATGACAAGAAAGAATATGAGCAGTTTGTCGAATTTGCCAAAAAGGACCAGGCATCGTTCAAGAAGAGCATTTCTGATTTAGGCGTGATAAAAAGTCTTGCCATCGGGCTTCCCTTGTATCTTTTGGGTGGCGTTATTCCGGTCGGCGTTGCGGCTCTAGTCCGGCATTTTAAAATGAAAAACCAATACTTCAAGGAAAGAAACTATGCGTTAGCCCTGCATACGTATCTATACGGACTGTCGAAATTTATGGAGAGTTGATAAATGTCTTCTAGGTCTTCTTTTCAAGACGGCTATTCTTTTTTTGAAAAAAACATCGGCGTGATGGATGGTGCTCATGGCGCATCCAGATATGTCTCCGGTGTCGAAGAAGAGATAGATTCTTTCGCTAAAGAGTTGAACGTCTTTGGGTTGAGGCGCAAAAATTCGGGGCCAAAACAGCTCCAGGGAGATGTCGCTGAATATTGGCACGCTCATACTTTCAATATTGAAGCGAAAGCGGCGGAATCCACACATCACGCAGAAGCTCTCAGAAGTAATCGTATGGCTTCTGTTGACATCGAGACAAATTTTGGCGAAGACTATGGTTTTAAAATATTGGAAGACAGGCGAAGAGAGTGGAAAGGAACAGGCGAAAACGATTTATGAACGATTCAAAGAAAGCGGAATGGATTCGCTGGAAGACTTTTTGAATAAAAAGAAGTTGGGAGGCAAGGATCCGAACTTATCTTTGTATCAAGGGCAGGGGCGGATTGTTCCGTCCGACCAACTTTCCGAAGCGGCGGAGTATTTAAAAAAGAGATACAACAAGGAGGCTTATAACAGACCGGAACAGGCGGCAAAATATCAAGAAACCCTTGAACGGCTCGATGACCGTATTCGTGATGGAGAAGGTGTCGAATCGCATCCTTTGTCGAGACCGGATTCTGAAAAGTTAACCGTAGAGGCCCAAAAAGGAGATGTCGATGCGGAATGTTTAAAGCGATATGGCGTGTCGTTAGAAGAAATCGTCAAATGCGAATATGTCTTTAAGCAGGCGATGGAGGCAGGGAAGACCGCTGCCGTTATCACAACGGTGATGAAGCTCGCCCCGGAAGTATTGAAAACGATTTCCTATTTAGTGAAAACAGGAAGGCTGAATCCAGAGCAGTTCAAGAAAATGGGGCTGGCTGCATTAGACGGCGCATCGCTTGGCTTTATAAGAGGTTCCGTAGCAGCGGGAATTACGACGGCTTGCAAAGCGGGCTTTTTGGGTGCCGCGATGAAAAGTTTAACGCCGAGCGTTATTGCGACCTTGACCGTGCTGACGATGGAAACGATTGGCGATGCTTTTCGCGTGGCGTGCGGTCAAAAGGACCGGCAGGAAATGGCTTTGAACCTGATCAAGAATATGGTCGTTTCTTCTTCGGGATTGATTGTCGGTGGTTTGGCTTCGTGTGTATTGCCTTGCCTGGGATTTATGCTGGGAAGCTTCATCGGAGCGACATTGGGTTCGTTTGCCTGCAATGCTGGCGGCGCAGCGATACTCTCCTTGTGTGTGGATACCGGATTTACCATGTTTGGACTTGTCGATCAAAACTATGAATTGCCGCAGGAAGTCTTGGATGAATTAGGGATAAAGTCTTTTCAGGTGGAACCGTTCCGTTTCAACGAATTTAACGGGAGGTCTTTTGATTTTGGAAAATTTCAGATAAAGGAATTTGCCTACGACAGTTTTCGTATAACAGTTTTGCGCAGGGGCGTTGTCTCAGTTTCCAAGATAGGATATGTGTAAAATCGGACACGGGACAATCGATGTCTTAAAAACTCCATCTGCTGCGTTCAAGATTTGCTTTGAAAATCGCACTCGCCAAGGAATCGTCTGAAATTTGCTTGTAAAATCGAGTAAATTTCGGATGGTTTTATTTTTTTTTTTGAAAGAAATTTCGTTTTAAGGATATTGAAAACGCAATTCGCTAACCCGTCGTTACTCTCCGATTAAAAAACGGGCAGCCCGAAAGCCGCCCGTTCAAAGGAGAGATGGAAAAAGATTATTCGTACTTGATGACCTGAGCCGGGCAGCCTTCCGCCGCAGCCTTGATGTCGTCTTCATACTGGGAATAGTCGACGCCTTCCTTGACCTGCATCTTGTCGGGAACGCTGAAGACCGCGTCGCAGGTGCCTTCGCAGGCGCCACAGGAAACGCACTCGTCGTTCGATTCGTCCAGCCAAACTTTTTTAATTGCCATAGATTTGCCTTCGTGTTGTTGTGAACGTTCCAAAAGGGTGCTTTTAGAACATTCGGGTGAAACATTTCCTTGAATATAAATAAATTTGAGCTAAAAAACATAGAGGTTTATCGAGAAATGAAAACGGTCGTCGTGAAAATCGGTGGAAGCCTTGCCATAGACGAGGCGAAACTGCTGGATTTTACCCGCTCTGTTGCTCGGCTTCCCGCTCTCGGTTTTCGGGTCGCGGTCGTCCACGGCGGAGGCAAGGACATCAATGAAAATATCGCGCTGCTTTCCGAAGAACCGCGATTTATCGAAGGCTTGCGCGTGACGACTCCGGGCATCATGAAAATGGTGGAGATGACCCTTTCCGGGCACGTGAACAAGAAGCTCGTGCGGATGCTTGAAAATTTCGGAGCGTCGGCCGTGGGAATCTCGGGCGTCGATGGAAAACTCTTCGAAGCGGAAAAGCGGACCGGTGGCGCGGACCTTGGACAGGTCGGGCGGATCGTTCGGGTGAATCCGAAAATCGTCACGGACCTTTGGACCGGCGGCTGGACGCCCGTGGTAAGCCCGATTTCCATCGGAAACGGAATCGCGTGGAACGTGAATGCGGACACGGCTGCATCGGAACTCGCCGTTGCACTGAAAGCCGACAAATTCTTGCTCGTGAGCGACGTCCCGGGCGTTCTCGACAAACAGAAAAATCTGATCTCGAATCTCGATGGAGCTGCGGTCGAATCCTTGATTGCCGACGGAACGATTGGCGGAGGCATGATTCCGAAAGTCCGGGAGAGCGTCTGCGCCCTGAAACGCGGGCTCGGCGAAATTCACATTCTCGGGTGGAAAGACGCGGAATCCTTTGTGAAACAAATTAACGGAGAAATCAATTATGGAACAATCATCGCTTAAAAATCTTTTGGAAAAAGATGCGGCGGTCATCGCTCCGCTTTACGGCAAGCCGGATGTGGATTTTGTGGAAGGTTCCGGAAGTTACCTGTTCGATGCCGATGGGCGCAAATATCTGGATTTTGTCGCGGGCATCGCCGTGAACGGACTGGGACACAGGAACAAGGGAATCTTGGCCGCGATTTCGGAACAGGCGAACCGTTTCATCCATCTGAGCAACCTCTACCCGAACTACCCGCAGATTCGCTTGGCGGAAAAGCTTCTGGAATTGACAAAGTTTGACAAAGCGTTTTTCTGCAATTCGGGAACGGAAGCGAACGAAGGCTGCATCAAGTTCGCGCGGAAATATTTTTATCGCAAGGGCGAATCGAACCGCCAGAAAATCGTCACGTTCGTGAACAGTTTCCATGGGCGCACTTTTGCGGCGCTGTCCGCAACGGGACAGCCGTCTATCCGCGAAGGCTTTGGTAATATGCCGGGTGACTTTGTACATGTCCCGTGGAACGACGTAGAAGCGTTGAAGGCTGAAGTCGATGGGAACACGTGCGCGATCATGCTCGAATCGCTCGCCGCCGAAGGCGGCGTGATGACCCTTTCTTCGGAGATGGTCCAGACGATTCACGCTCTGCGCGAAAAATTCGGATGCCTCGTAATCGTCGATGAAGTCCAGTCGGGAATGGGACGGCTTGGAACTTTCCTCGGCTGCGAAAAGTACGGGCTTGTTCCCGATCTCGTTTCGCTTGCCAAGGCTCTCGGCGGCGGGTTTCCGCTCGGCGCGGTCCTTTTGCGGCAGAAAATCGCCGATGAACTCCGCCCGGGTGACCATGGGACAACTTTTGGCGGGAACCCTGTCGCTTGTGCAGCGGGGCTTTCCGTCGTCGAACAGATTTCCGCTCCGGGATTCTTGGAAAACATTCGGGCGCGTTCGGCGCAGCTCGTCGAAGGCCTTTCGAAAATTGTTGAGAGGTTCGGCTTTCTGGAAAATGTTCGCGGCGAAGGGCTGTTGCTCGGCGTTTCGATGCGGGCGGAGAAGCCTGTCGGCGACCTGATTTCCGCAGCCCGTGCCGAAGGGCTGCTCGTGCTGAGCGCAAAGGGGAATGTCGTCCGTATGCTTCCACCGTTGAACGTGAGCGAAGCGGAATGCGCAGAGGCCCTTGAAAAGCTCGAAAAGGCTTTTGCGAAAATCGCGTAAAAGTCAAAGTGAATTTGTTTGAAAGGCTCGCCTGCGTGGCGGGCCTTTTGTTTTGAAATGGTGTGGTTGAAAATTTTTTTTTTTGTTTATATTTATGCTATTAAGGTAATCCTATGTCCAAAATTTTCATCGGTCTTTCTATTCTTGCCTCTTTTGCTACCGCTTCCGAAAAAACGCTTTTTGTACTGCCGCCTTATACGGAAACTTGGTTTCATTCGACGCCTGTTGTCGTTGAAAGTGAAAATAAGGCGATGCCGCTTGCCATGTCCGCCGATACGCTCGGATGGTTCCGTTACACATGGGATGGGGATTCCCTGCCGAATTCCGTTTTCATTTACAAAAATTCTGATTCGCTGTTCTTGGAACCTGTCGGGGGCGGCGGATTTCCGGCGGAAACGTTGCGGGCTATTCCGATAAAGATTTTGTTTCATGTTGTGTTTTCGTATCGGGATTCCGTCTTTTTCATTCCGGAAAAAAGTTTTCGGTTTGGAGATTCGGATTATTATGATGGATTTTACGCGAAAGATGCCCGAAAAGAACAAGGTTTTTTCTTGAGCGACAAAGAATTTACTTTGTTTGTACTGATTCCAGACGATAAGAACTGGATTGACGAAACGCCTGTGATTGTCGATGCGAAAGATTCCAGAGATTCTTGGGAAATGCTGCCGGATGATTCGGCTTTTCCGGGCTGGTTCCGTTACACTTGGAAAAAAGCGAATTATCGTCCGGAAGGATTTTTTCTTTATGGAAAAAGCGATTCATTGCGCTTGTCTCCGATAGGGAAGAACGGTTTTGCGCTCGGCAGAACGGACTTGGTGCCTTTCGGTTTGGAAGATGTCGATTCCCTGTTCCTGGTGCCGGATTTGAATTACTCCTGCTATTCGAAAGGCGAGGAGCTTTACGGCGATCCGGGAATCGTGTATTTGCAGGACATTCGAAAGAACTGCCCGTTGAAAAAACTTTGCCTTGAAAAAGATTTTGTCCCGGCCTGTCACAAAATCAATTTCAACCGTTATCCCGTCTATTATTCGATCTATTCCAAGGATTCGGTTCTTGTCAAGGAGGAAAAGGCTTTACTGCCGCAATATGATTGCGTCTATGGAGGCTTCAATCCGGGATGCGCTAACCGGATCTTTGTTGAAAACGGTTTTTGCCAATTGGCATTCGGGGATTATTTGGTGAAAATTCGGGACGAGGTGAGCGATTCTTCGTTCTTTTTGCCCTATTCCGTAATGACGACAGCTCTTTTCCCGGAGCGGATCCGGCAAAATATCGATATCCGAATCGAAAATTCTTTTATTCGGATTCGTTCCGCTTCGCCTGTGGATTTTGCCGTATTCAATTCCCTCGGCCAGATTGTTTCGCACGGAAATATTTTGAACAGCGCCCAAATAAAACTTCCCGCTTCGGGAAATTATCTGCTCAAAGTCGGAACAGAAACGCATCGCATACAAATTAAGTAGCGACTTTTCGAAATCTATCGTTTGTTCGTCGGAGCCTGCCGCACGGCAAGCTCTCCGTGCTTGCGGAAAAGGTGCTTGACAAGCGTGTGGAATCCGCGGAAAACCCGGTAACGTTCCTTCGGGTTTCTTATCGCCATGATTCCCTGCCGGAAGATGTAGCTTGGGCGGAGATAAAATTCGCGGCGAGCCTTGTCGCAAAAATCGACCAGGTCTTGGCTGGAAAGGTTTCCCCGGTGAATCGTCGTGCGGTGGAATCCATCCTTGTCGAGCCATTGGCTGTAATCGCGGCTTTCGAGTGCGCCGCTTTCAAGCGCTTCCTTGTAGGCTTCGGTTCCGGGATATGCCATAATCGGGTAGAACTGCGCCGTGTTCGGGTTCAGCTTTTTTGCATAGTCGAGCGTCATGCGGAGCGTTTCCGCCGTGTCGCCCGGGTTTCCGACCATGAAACATCCGTGGACGAGGAATCCCGCCTTGCGAGCGTTCCGCATAAATTCAATCGCCTTGTCCGTGTTCTTCACGCCCTTGTGGATGTTCTGCAAAACTTCGGGACTTGCGCTTTCGAATCCGACGCACATTTCGCGTCCGCCGGCCCGGTGCATCAATTTCAAAAGCTCGAGCGGCACGTCGGCGCGGGCATTGCAGCTCCATGTAATCTTCAGCTTGCGGCGCAGGATTTCTTCGCAGATCTCCTGGACGTGTCTGTGGTTGGCGGTAAATGTGTCGTCTTCGAAAAAAACTTCGCCTAGGTCTTCAAAGTGCGACTTGATGAATTCGAGTTCATCGACGACATCTTTGGGCGACCGCATCCGAAAGACGTGTCCGTTCAGCGTCTGCGGAATGACGCAGTAGCTGCAACGGTTCGGGCAACCGCGTCCGGAAAGAATCACCACGATCGGGTTGAGGTTCGCCCCGTAGAAATAACGCTTGTAGCAAGAAAAAAGGTGCTTGTAGTATGTTTTGCTCACCCACGGAATCGCGTCGAGGTTTGCGATCTTCGGACCTTCGGGCTGGAAGTCGATTCCGCCGTCCGGTGTGCGGTAGGCGAGACCTGCGATGTCCGCCGGCCTTGAAATCTCTCCGCGGAGATGTCTCACAAGATTTCGCGCCGTGTAGTCCGCTTCGCCGATGATGACATAATCGAGGTTCGGCTCGGTCTGCAGCGTTTCGAGCGGTTCCGCGGTCGCATGCGTTCCCATGATTGCCGTGGGAACATTGAAGAGTACCTTGAGCGTCTTGATGACGGAAAGGTCGTTGATGATGCTCGGTGTGCTCGTGCTCGCAATGATGAGTTCCGGTCCGAAGGCGCGGATCTTCGCAACGGTTGCTTCGAGATCGAGGTCCATCGCCGGGCTGTCGATAAGCTGCACCTCGTTGCCGTCCGCTTCAACGGTTCCCGCCGCATAGCTCAAGAACATTGGCCAGTAGAGTGTGCTCGACTTGGTGACGCATGGACTGCGGGATTCCCGGCTGAACATGGGGAAATAAGGCGGATTTAAAAACGTAACACGCATAGGCAGTCAAAAAATACATTCTAATTTTGAAAAAGAACGAGGATGAAGAAATGAAACTAAAAAACATCGTGCTGTTAAGCCTTGTCGCGTTGGCCGTGGCGAATGCCGCCGAGCGGGACACGGTCCGCGTCCTTTCGGGGAACGGCGACTTGCAGGAACTCTATACGGTAAAAAAAGGTTCGCAAGTTCGGGACGGGCGTTTTGTGTCGTATTATCCGAACGGAAAGGTCGGAGTCGAGGCGGATTACAAAGAAGGAAAACTCGACGGCATCTACCGGAGCTTTTACGCAAACGGTTCGCTGTGGCAGGAAATCCACTATGCGAACGGGGAAGAACACGGCGAATCCAAGACTTTTTACGACAACGGCAAGCTGAAAAGCCAGGATTTTTACTCAATCGGAATGCTGGAAGGCGTTTCCAAAAGCTGGGACGTAAACGGGACGCTGCGTTCGGAATTCCGCTATGAAAACGGCCGGGTCCAAGGCGTCGCCAAAATGTTTAACGAACAGGGACTGGTTTCCGAGGACATGGAATTTGTGAACGGAGTCCGCGAGGGTGTCTATCACAAGTACAACAAGGGAATCGTTGTGCACACGGCGAAGTTCTCGCGGAACCGCTGCGTGGAAAATTGCAACTTCTAACGGGATTTTTGTAAAGCGCGCTTCAGATTTTGAAATTACTTTTGGCGCTTTTTGCGGAATCCCTTGTACAGGATAAAGCAGACAAAGATAGCGGCAAGTCCCAAAAGAATCATCGAAAGTTCGGAATTGTACTTTTGGATGAGATCGCTCTGTCCGTGGGCGAATACTCCCAACAGCGCAAGGACGATATTCCAGAGGCACGCTCCGAGAGCCGTGAACGTGACGAATGTCGAAAGCTTCATGTCGGCGATGCCTGCAGGGATGGAAATCAGCTGGCGGATTGCCGGGATGAACCTGCCGACAAATGTGGAAATCGCTCCGTGTCTGCGGAAGAAATCTTCGGCCTGGGCGACCTTTTTTGAATCGAGCAGGCACATCGCACCGATGCGGGAATCGGCAAACTTGTAGATAATCGGGCGCCCGAGAAGCTTGGCGAGATAGTAGTTGATTAGTGCTCCGAGAAGGGCTCCCAGGGTGGCGAACAGGACAACCAGAACGATGTTCAGGCCGGAGTCCGGCTGCAGAGCCTTGTAGGCGGCAGGCGGAACGACGATTTCGGACGGAAACGGGATGAAGGAACTTTCCACGGTCATCAGAAGCGTGATAGTCCCGTAGTTCAGATTGTCGCTGTACCAGTCGGTAATTTTCGTGTAGATGGACGAGGAATCTCCGGCAAATGCCGCGGATGAAAGCAACAGGACCATTGCGAATAGAAGTTTTCTTTTCATGGAAAGCCTTTTAGTTTGTGCTAAATATAAAAAAAGGACTTATAAAAAAGAAGCCGTCTTGCGGACGGCTTCTTTGAAATTTACGTTTTAACTTTCGATTTATTTTGCGACGCTCGCCTTGTCCTTTTTCTCCTGCACAATGGCGTCGATGACGGCGGCGACGGTGAGGTTGAAAATGTCATGGACGGATGCGTCTGCGTCGGTAAAGTGCACCGGCTTCTTGAGGCCCATTTGCACGGGTCCGATGGACTCGCCCACTCCCATTTCGAGGAGCATCTTGCAAGTGATGTTTGCCGAAGAGAGGCACGGGAAGATGAGCGTGTTCACGTCCTTGCCTTTCAGCGTGTTGAACGGATACTTGGCATCGCGCAGGTTCTTGTTCAAGGCGACGCTTGCCTGCATTTCCCCGTCAACATCGTAATTCGGATACTTCTCGTGGAGAATTTCCACGGCTTCCCGGACGGATTTTGCGGAACCGTTCGGCATCTTTTCATCGGACCCGAAGTTCTCGTAGCTGAGCAGCGCCATTACCGGTTCGTGGGCGAAGAACTGTACCGCATCGTGGGTGAGCTTTGTGATATCGACGAGCGTTTCCGTGTCGGGGTCGCGATTGACAAGCGTGTCGGCGAGGAAGAATGTTCCCTTCTTGGTGCTCAGAATGTGGAGCGCTCCAAAGTGCTTGTAATCATCGCGGATACCGATCATTTCCTTCGCCAGTTCAATGGTCGTGGAATAGCGCGAATTGGAACCGGAAATCAGGGCGTCCGCATCGCCGACTTTCACCATCATCATGCCGAAATGGTTGCGTTCGAACATATCGTCGCGAGCCTTTTCGGTGGTGACTCCGTTTCTGCCGTTTTCGCTTGCGTAGATTTTGGCGAATTTGAGACGGCGATCCGCTTCGTCCGCGGAACGCGGGTTTACGATATCGATGCCAGCGATGTCGAGCTTTTCCTTTTCTGCCGTTTCGCGGATGCGCTCCGGGTTTCCGAGAAGAATCGGGAATGCAACGCCTTCCGTTTTTGCCTGGATTGCGGCGCGGATCATGTTCACGCTTGCGCCTTCGGCGAAAACGACTCGCTTCGGGTTGCTGCGCGCCATGTTTTCAAATCCGCGGATGAGCTTGTTGTCATATCCCATCATGTCGCGGAGGTTGTCGGCGTAGGCGTCCCAGTCGGTAATTGTCTTGCGGGCCACGCCGCTTTCAATTGCCGCCTTGGCAACGGCTATCGAAACGTCGGTGAGAAGGCGCGGATCCATCGGCTTCGGGATGATGTAGTTGCGTCCGAAGGAGAAACGTTCGGAGTTGTAGGCGATGTTCACCACTTCCGGCACGGGCTTTCTCGCGAGATCCGCAATGGCGCGGACCGCTGCAAGCTTCATGTGCTCGTTGATGGCTGTTGCGCGGACATCTAGGGCTCCGCGGAAAATGTATGGGAAACCGATGACGTTGTTCACCTGGTTCGGGTAGTCGCTTCTGCCCGTTGCAAAGATGATGTCTTCGCGAGAACTCATCGCCACGTCGTAGGAAACTTCCGGCACGGGATTTGCAAGAGCAAACACGATAGGATTCTTTGCCATCGACTGGATCATTTCCTGGGTGAGGATGTTGGGTTTGGAAAGCCCGAGGAACACGTCTGCACCTTTCATCGCTTCGGCGAGCGTCGAAACGTCGGTGCGTTCCGTAGCGAAAAATTCTTTCTGCGGCGTGAGGTTCTTGCGGGACTTGCTGATGACGCCCTTGCTATCGACCATGACGACATTTTCTTTTTTGACGCCGAGGGAAAGATAGAGCTTTGTACAGGCGATTGCTGCTGCGCCCGCTCCGTTTACTACGAGCTTTATTTCGTCAATTTTCTTGCCTGCGATGTCGAGAGCGTTTACGAGTGCCGCGCTGCTGATGATGGCCGTGCCGTGCTGGTCGTCATGCATAACAGGAATGTCAAGTGCCGCCTTGAGTCCGTCCTCGATTTCAAAGCATTCCGGAGCCTTGATGTCTTCGAGGTTGATGCCTCCGAACGTCGGGGCGATTCCCTTGACGATTTCAATAAACTTTTTTGGATCCTTTTCGTTTACTTCGATGTCAAAAACGTCAACGCCGGCATAAATCTTGAACAGAAGACCCTTGCCTTCCATAACGGGTTTTCCGGCGATCGCTCCGATGTCTCCAAGACCGAGAACCGCGGTTCCGTTGGAAATTACGGCGACGAGGTTTCCCTTGGTCGTGTAGTCGTAGGCCTTGTTGTTGTCCTTTTCGATTTCGAGGCAAGGAGCCGCTACGCCGGGCGTGTAGGCGAGCCCGAGATCGGTCTGCGTACTGTGCGCTTTAGTCGGAACGACTTCGATCTTTCCGGGCTTTCCGCTGGCGTGATAGGCGAGGGCTTCTTCATTTAGATTGGACATAGATAAACCTTTTGTTTCTTGCTTGTTCACTCGTTTTGATTTGAGCTTGACAAATATAGCAAAAGGATTGGTGGCACATTGCAAAATTGTCAGGTATATCGGGTGAAAGGGAAAACAATTTTATATGTTGATGAAAATGCGATTCTCGAATAAAATGAAAATTTGGAAATTTGCGCTCGCGGCGCTTTTGGCTGGGATTTTTTTCAGCGCTTGTGAAAAGCAAACGGAAACTTCGGTTACGCCTGTGGTGACGGATGAAAAAATCCAGACGGATCCGCTTCTCGGGGAGCCTTTTGCCATCTACCCTATTCGTTCGGAACATCCGGCGACGCTCATCCGTTATCCTTTTGATTCCCTATCGCAGCGGTGCAAAGGCATAGTTCTCTATGTCCACGGCTACAACGACTACTTTTTCCAGCGTGAACTTGCCGAAAAGCTCGATTCGGCGGGCTATGCGTTTTTCGCTATCGACCTGCATCGCTACGGGCGTTCCCTGCGGGAATCTGAAAGTGCTTTCTCTGCGGATTCCGTCGGCGAGTATTTTCCCGAGTTGGATTCGGCGGTCTTGATGGCGAAGCGAATGGCGGGGGATTTTCCTATTGCGCTTATCGGACACAGCACTGGCGGACTGATTGTTTCCCTGTATGCGGATGCGAAAAATCACGGCGAAGATTTTTTTGCCGTTGTCCTGAACAGTCCCTTCTTGGACATGAATATGAATGCGTTTGTGGAAAACGTCGCCGTTCCCGCGGTTTCGTTTCTTGCAAAATGGTTCCCCGATTTTGAATTGGACGAATCTCCCAATCCGAATTACGGAATGAGCCTTCACAAAATCGAAAAAGGCGAGTGGGATTATGACTTGCGCCTAAAGCCTCTTATCGCCCCGCCGAAAACGCTCCGGTGGATTCGGGCGATCCATCGTGGGCATTTAGATGTCCAGAAAGGTTTGCAAATCAAGGTTCCCGTTCTCGTGATGCACGGCTCGTGCAGCGTTGACGAAAAGGTTTGGACGGACGCATACTCTCGCTGCGACGGCGTTCTCGATGTAAACGACATCCGTCGCTATGGCGCGGGTCTCGGAAAAAACGTCACCCTTCTCGAAGTCGAAGGCGGGATGCACGATCTGTATCTTTCAAAAAGGGATGCCCGAAATTTTGCCTTGGCGGAAACGATCAAGTTTTTGGATGAACAATTGGGAAAATAATTTACTGCTGCTTTGGAGCCGTCTGGGATGTGCAAACGCGGTTCGCTCCGAGGGCTTCCGCCTGGTGCATCGCCTGCTCTGCCGCGGATACCAGTTCGGCGGATGTCTTCGCGTTCTCGGGGTACGTGGCAACACCTAGGCTGAGCGTTGTCTGGAGCACGAGCTTGCCGTAAGCGACTTGCAGGTTTTCGACTTCGTGCCGTATCTTTTCGGCGCGCTGCTCTGTGCGAATCCGGTCCGCGCCGGGCAAGAGAACGCAGAGTGTGCTTTCGGCAAAGCGGCAGGGAATGTCTTCGGTGCGGATATAGCGCGGAAGCCTTTGGGCCAGTTCCCAGAGCATTTGCTCCGAGGCGTGAGTCCCGTGCTGGTCCTTTAACTCTCCGAGGCTGTCCGGGTGGAGCATTATCACGCCTATTGGTGTGCCGTGGCGCCGTGCTTCGCTGATGGCGCGCATCAGGGCTTCTTCCATGTAACGCTTGTTTACAAGGCCGGTGAGCTGGTCACGCAGGCTTTGCGTTTTGAAACGTACTTGCAGGTTTTGGTTGGCGACAAAAAGTCCGAACGTCGTCGCGACCATGGAAATTTTCGTCTTCCACGTTTCGGCGGTTTCGCCTTCCGGAAGCGTGTCGGCCTGGATGGAAAGAATTCCGAAATGCTCTTCGAGACCTTCGATCGGTGCGCAGAAGGAGTATCCCTGGGGACGGTGGTGCAGATGCGTGCAACCGTTGACGTGCTGCGGATCGGAATAATCGGCGACGACGATTTTTGCACTGTCGAAGCTTGCGCATTCCGCGGGGACGATGACCGGGTCGCTGATTGTATTTTCACCGAATGCAAAAATCTGGTGCAGTTCGGACTGGTTGTTGCTATACATATAGAGGACGCCGGACGCGTTCTTGAAAATTTTCGGCAGGAGTTCGTTCAGCTTGCGGATGACTTCCGGGAACGGACGGTTGCGCAAAAGCTCGTGGCTGAAGTCTATCCAGTCTTCGTCGGGAAATTCCGGGGAGAGAATTTTAGGTTCGGCGGAAGCCGCCGGTGCGGCTGCGTTGGCGGCTTCGTTCACGATGGGGATGAATTCCGTTTCGGGAAGATTTCGGCTAGGCTCGGATGAAAAACCGGTTTCGTTTTCTGTCGGCTTCTTGTTCGCTATTGCGTTGAACAGCGCCCCGAGAATGGCGCCCCAGAGGCCGAGGAAAAGATAGCGGACGGAAGGGGACGGAGCTTCGCCGGGTAGGACGCAAACGAAGACGACGCCGGCGAGAAACGAGATGAGCCAAAGGATATAGAGTTTCCAAATCATGCTTTTAATTTAGCATTTATCGTTTTTCGAAACCCGACCGGGAGTTTCTTTCCTGTTTTGATTTCCCGATTTTCTGGCGGAGGAAAAGTGACAAAAATGATATTTAGGGTGCCGAAAAAGTTATGCGGTTTTCCGACGGGAAAAGAAACCCTAAGGGACTTTGAAGTCCTTTTGAAAACTTTCAAAAAGATAAAAGTTTTCCCTTTGTTTCGTGGATAGAAATTTCTAAAATTACGCCGATTTAGCTCAAGCGAAGGTACTATGCCAAAACGTGAAGATCTCAAAAAGATAATGCTTATCGGTTCGGGGCCGATTGTCATCGGACAGGCTTGCGAATTCGATTATTCCGGCGTGCAAGCGTGCAAATCGCTCAAGGCCGAAGGCTACGAAGTCGTCCTGGTGAACTCGAACCCGGCGACGATTATGACGGACCCGGATTTTGCGGACCGAACCTATATCGAACCTCTGACCGCACAGGCCCTTACGGAAATCATCCGGCGCGAACGTCCCGATGCGCTGCTCCCGACCCTCGGCGGGCAGACGGCCCTGAATCTTGCGATGAAGCTTCACAAGAAAGGCGTGCTTTCCCGCTATAACGTGGAGATGATAGGGGCGCGTCCCGATGTCATCAACAAGGCGGAGGATCGTGAACTTTTCAAGGAAGCGATGGAACGCATCGGACTCGATATGCCGCGTAGCATTTCGGCGAATACGCTCGAAGAGGCGATTGCCGCCCGCGAGAAGCTCGACGTTTGGCCGGTCGTCATCCGTCCGGGGTTTACGCTCGGCGGGACAGGCGGCGGTATCGCGCACAACCAGGAAGAGTTTGAAACGATCGTGCAGCGCGGGCTTTACTACAGCCCGACGTCCGAAGTCCTGATCGAGGAATCCATCGAAGGCTGGAAGGAATTTGAACTCGAAGTGATGCGCGACCACAAGGACAATTGCGTCATCGTCTGCTCGATTGAAAACCTCGACCCGATGGGCGTTCACACGGGAGATTCCATTACGGTTGCGCCTGCCCTGACGCTCACCGACCGCGAATACCAGAAACTTCGCGATGCGGCGATTGCCGTGATGCGGGAGATTGGAATCGATACGGGCGGATCGAATGTCCAGTTTGCGCTGAACCCGAAGAACGGTCGGATTGTCGTCATCGAGATGAATCCGCGCGTTTCCCGGTCCTCGGCTCTCGCTTCCAAGGCGACTGGATTCCCGATTGCGAAGTTCGCGGCAAAGCTCGCCGTGGGTTATACGCTCGACGAAATCCTGAACGATATCACCAAGGTGACTCCCGCCTGCTTTGAACCTTCCATCGACTACATTGTGACGAAGGTTCCCCGGTTTGCGTTCGAGAAGTTTGCCGGTGCGGACACGACGCTCGGGACGCAGATGAAGTCCGTCGGCGAAGTGATGGCGATTGGCCGCACGTTCAAGCAGTCGTTCCAGAAAGCGATGCGGTCGCTTGAAACGGGACATGCGGGTTACGGTGCGGACGGCAAGGATCATGCGTTCGAGGAACTTTCCGACGAAAGGCTCGAAGCCGAAGTCAAACGGCCATCTGCCGAGCGAATCTTCTATGTCCGTGCAGCGTTAAAGCGCGGCTGGTCGGTCGATAGAATCCATGACATCTGCAAAATCGATAAGTGGTTCCTCCGCGAACTGGAAGAGCTTACTTTGTTCGAAAACGAAATTCGCAAATCCGGCTCGCTCGAAAATCTTTCGAAGGACAAGTCTCTTTTCCGCGAGGCGAAGAAGCTCGGATTTTCCGATCGCCAGATAGGTTGGATTTTGAACGCCAAGGAGCTAGATGTCCGCACGGCCCGCGAAAAAATCGGTGTCGTTCCGAGCTTTGCACAGGTCGATACATGTGCCGCGGAATTCCAGTCCTACACGCCGTATCTGTATTCGGTTTACCGGGATGACGACAACCGTTTTGAAAATCCGACTGCGGGGCAGCTCGGCGACGGCACGGGAATGCGTCCGGACGAAAAACCATCGGGAAAAAAGAAAATCATGATTCTCGGCGGCGGTCCGAACCGTATCGGCCAGGGAATCGAATTCGACTATTGCTGCGTCCACGCGTCCTTTGCACTTCGCAAGGCGGGCTTTGAAACGGTGATGGTGAACTCGAACCCGGAAACGGTTTCGACGGACTACGATACGAGCGACAAACTCTATTTTGAACCGCTCACGCTCGAAGATGTCTTGAACGTTTACCGGCATGAAAAGTGTGACGGTGCGATTGTGCAGTTCGGCGGACAGACTCCGCTGAACCTGGCGAACCAGCTCGAAGAAAACGGAGTCCACATCATCGGAACGTCTCCGGCGATGATCGACGCCGCGGAAGACCGTAAGCTCTTTGGCGACATCGTAAACAAATTGCACGTGTTGCAGCCGCCTTCGGGAATGGCGCAGACCGCGGACGAGGCGGTGGCGATTGCGAAGAAAATCGGCTTCCCGGTGCTTGCCCGTCCGAGCTTTGTCCTCGGCGGTCGCGCGATGTGCATTGTCCACGACGAAGAATCTCTCCGCAAGTATATGGAAGAGGAAGCGCTCGAAGTTTCCCCGGACCGTCCGATTCTCGTCGATCACTTTTTGGAACAGGCAACGGAATGCGATGTCGATTGCATTTCCGACGGCGAGACTGCGGAAATCTGCGGCATCATGGAACACATCGAACTTGCTGGCATCCATTCCGGGGATTCGGCGTGCACGATTCCGCCTCCGACGTTCTCCGCGGAAATCCAGGAACGTTTGCGGAAACTCGCGATTGAATTTGCCAGGGAACTTCATGTCGTCGGATTGATGAATGTCCAGTTCGCCGTCCACGGTAACGACATCTATGTCATCGAAGTGAATCCGCGGGCAAGCCGCACGGTCCCGTTTGTATCGAAGGCGACCGGTATCCCGTTTGCAAAGCTCGCCTCGCTGGTGATGGCAGGAAAGAAGCTCAAGGATCTGGGATATACGAAGCTGTTCACGCCGAAATATTTTGCCGTGAAGGAAGCCGTGTTCCCGTTTGCGAGGTTCCCCGGAGTCGATGTGATTCTCTCTCCGGAAATGAAATCCACGGGCGAAGTGATGGGGCTCGATTATCGCCATTCGATGGCTTACATCAAGAGCCAGGTCGGTGCGGGCAACTATGTCCCGATGAAGGGAAACATCTTCCTGAGCGTCAAGGATGCGGACCAAGAAGCGGTTGTGCCTTTTGCCAAGCGACTGGTGAAGCTCGGGTTTGAAATCTATTCAACCCGCGGAACGAGCACTGTTCTCCGCAATCACGGCATCAAGACCCACGGGGTTTTTCGGATTTCGGACGGTCGCCCGAACGTTCTCGACCTGATAGACGAAAAGGATCTCGCCTGGATCGTGAACACGCCGACGCCCGGAGCGAAGGCGGCAAAGGACGAAGCGAAAATCCGCTCCACGTGTATTCTCCGCGGAATTCCGATTACGACGACGCTCGATGCACTCGAAGCGACCATTGAAGGACTCGAAGACATGAAGGGCGAATCAGGCGATGGACGCTTTGGCGTGGAAGTCTGCTCCATCCAGGAATACCAGCGTCACGCTCCGAAAGTGAACGTTTAAGAAGGAAAACGACTATGACACTAGAAGAAAAATGGAAACTTGAACGGGAACGCAAATCGTTCCTCGCTCTTTCGGACGGCAGCGTCTTTTTCGGCTATTCGATGGGCGCTCCCGTGGATTCCTTCGGCGAAGTTGTTTTTAACACGTCGCTTTCCGGCTACGAGGAAATTCTCTCGGATCCGTCGTATGCGGGGCAGTTCGTGACGCTCACCGAAACGGAGATTGGAAACGTCGGCGTGAACCGCGCGGACATGGAAAGTGAAAAATTCCAGGCGGCGGGACTGCTCGTGCAGCAGATAAACGAAGCGTCCAACTTCCGCTCGGAAGAGAGCCTCACGGCGTCGCTCAAACGGTTTGGAATTCCGGCTCTTGCGGGAATCGATACGCGGGCGCTCACACTTCTTCTCCGCGAAAAGGGAACGCTCAAAGGCTTTATCTGCACATCGGGAAAAGTCTCTCCGGACGAAGGTGTCAAAAGGGCGAAAGCCTGGGCCGGTCTTGACGGCGTAGATATGGTTGAAACGGTCACGTGCAAGGAAAAGTACGAATTTTCGGACGATTTCCTCGGCGAATTCGGAATGCCGGAAGAGCTCCCCGCAGCGGACCTGAAACTGGTGGCTTACGATTTCGGCATCAAACGGAATATTCTCCGCAACCTGCGGATGCAAGGCTTCCGTGTGACGGTCGTTCCCGCCGATACGCCTGCGGAAGAGGTTCTCGCGATGAATCCCGATGGAGTCTTCCTTTCGAACGGACCCGGAGACCCGGCGGGCGTGAAAGGCGCCATGGACAATGCGAAAAAAATTCTAGGCAAGGTTCCCGTGATGGGCATCTGTCTCGGTCACCAAATTCTAGGGCTTGCAAGCGGCGCGCAGACGGGACGTCTCAAGTTCGGACATCACGGTGGAAACCATCCGGTGAAGTTTCTCGATACGGGCCGCGTGATGGTGACTTCCCAGAACCACAACTTTGCGGTCTTGGAAGATTCCATCGACCCGAATGTTTTGGAAGTGACCCATGTGAATTTGAACGACCAGTCGATCGAAGGATTCCGCTCGAAAAAAGTTCCGATGATAGCCGTGCAGTTCCATCCGGAAGCGGCGCCCGGTCCGCATGATTCGAATCCTTTCTTCGAAGACTGTCGGAAGCTCGTGCTGGGATTCAAAAAGTAAAAGCTTTTGCTTTGACTTCAAGGCTCCGAAAATTTCGGGGCTTTTTTTGTGCCCGGAGTAATGGGTGGTTGGAAGCGGAATTGTTTCGAGAAATTTTGTTTCCAAAATTTTTCACATTTTTTGGTGGATAAATTCCGGCGAGAAGCGTTTAATCTTTCGGACCGGGAAACTCATCCCT
>CAVKGV010000023.1:21599-25619 GCA_963656065.1 Alistipes onderdonkii | reverse complement strand
AAGCATAACCATACCATACTTCCCGCCGCCATGATAAGGACTGAAAATTGTAGGCTGAATAGCTAAATAATCAAAAGCTATATACTGTCCGTTATTTTTCATTTTGCATTTCCTGATAAAATTCTTTATACTTTCGCCCCATTTCCTTCACAAAAAATGATGATTTTTCTAGTGTTCTCCTCATATCACCTGAAAAATTCTGTCCAGAAGCAATGATTAGCTCCATTTCTGCAGCTAAAGCATTAATATTTCTCACAGGAAACAATGTTCCGCAATTTGGCAATTCTTCCAAAATTTCCCGATGCTGAGGAATATCCGAAAGTATCACCGGTACCTGACAAGCCAAAGCTTCTAATACCGCATTCGGCAACCCTTCTGAATCGCTAGCAGAAACAAAGCAATCCGCCGCAGAGAGGTATCGGGCAACATTTGCAACTTTTCCGGCAAAAAAAATCTGTTTTTCGGTTGCATATTGAGCCTTCATTTCTTCAAACAAGGGACCATCTCCCAACAAAACCAATCTTGCATTTTTTTGCCTCATTTTCAAAAAAGCTTTGATAATTTCATCATTGTGCTTTCGTTCCAAAAAAAGCCCTGTAGAAATAAATATAAAAGCCTCATTTTCAAATCCGAGCTCTTTCCGAGATAATTTCTTGTCTATGTTTTTAAATCGATTCAAGTCAATTCCATTCTGAATAGGAATAATCTGCGAACAGCCATATCTAGTTTTCATTACTTCACATAGATATTTAGAGCAAGTAACGACATGCTTGGAATGTTTTAAAACGAATGTATGTATTTGCGCTAGTATTTTGCCAACAAAACGATTCATTCGTTGCGGATAATCTTCAACAGGAATGTTGCGTTGAGTCAAAATATATTCTACTTGACAAATTTTCGATGTGAGATAAAGCAAAATATCCGGCTTTGTACCATAGGAATGAATTAGACATACAGAATTATTTTGGATGAAATTTCGAAATTTCCACACTGCTAAAATAAAATTTTTCCGGTTCAAATCTAGCGATTTACAGCAAATTCCTTTTTCTTCAAAAAGAGGTTTTAGGGAATCCGAAGGTTCTTTAAATAATGTCAAGACAAGAATATCTTCCAAAGAGTCATTTGCATTGCAAATAATATTCAAGGTTTGATTTGTAGGCCCAACCCGCCTTAAATCCGCAACTAGATAGATAACCCGAAAAGCAGCCATATTCACCTCAAAAAAATCTTATAAAATAAAACTCTCAATGAATTAGGCAACAGGCAAACAAATGCATGTCCAAAGCCTCCGATAAAAAAATTACCAAAAGAGAAAAATCCTTTACGCCATAAATCGTATTTAAAACCTAAAAGCGTTTTGGCGTATTTCAAACCGCCTCTTCTCTGAAACAAATTTGGATTAACTCTCAAAAAATATAATGCTTCTGGAATATTATAAACCTTCGCACCGGAGAGAAGCATTCGAACAAACAAGTCGTAATCTTCAAATAGATAATACGACCTATAATTTCCGGCATTTAAAATAGCCTGTTTCTTAAAAATAACGGTCGGATGTAACAAGCCGCAGCGTTTCCTCATAAATTTAAAAATATCATTATGAAGCTCGGGAACTTTATGACAAGCAAAAGGCTTTTCCTTAGAATTCCAAAACTCATTTTCCCAACACCCAACCACGTCCAAATCGGGATTCTCCAAAAATTTTTCTAACTGTTTTTCACACCTATTTTGGACGCACAGATCGTCTGAATCCATCCTTGCAATAAGTTCATTTTTGCAAAGATTAATTCCATCGTGCAAACAGGGTCCCAATCCTCTATTTTTTTCAAAAGAGAAAATTTTTAAAAGGGCAGGCCACTTTTTTTGGAAACTCTCAATCACAGAGTACAAATCCTTAGACAAAGGGCCATCTTCAAGCAACACAACTTCGTTTGGAAGTACTGTCTGCGAAAAAATACAATCCAAGCTTTCTTCTAAATAGTTTGGTTGTTCTTTACTATAAACACTCATCAGGAAGCTATATGGAGGATATTGCTTCATCCCGCAAGCCTCCACTCCATCGAAGAAATCCCTCTTGGAGTATATGAGGCAAACGAAATACGTATATACGGAGGAACTAACCAATTACCCCCCCGTGTAAATTTCCATTTACAAAAATACTTGGCTAGCGAAACAGCGTGAATTCGGAAAAGTTTAAAACTCCTGTGACTGGCTCTTTCCCATTTGTGTACAACCTTGCATTCGGGGAAACATTCCACGGTTTTGTGCATTTGGCGAATTCGCTTGCAGAGGTCCGCATCCTCCGCATACATAAAAAATCTTTCGTCAAAACCATTTAATTTTTTGAAAAGAGTTGTCGGAATCACCAGAAACGAACCTTGGATAAACTCGCATTCGAAAGGAACGCTTTTGTCAACATTTCTCATAATGTGAAAGCGGCGCCTTTTTTGGCAACCGGGCAGAGCACACAGCGGAAACGGAGCATAACGGCATATCAAGTCATACACCGTGATTTCCCGACGATAAACCTCCTGTAAATTTCCCTTGTCATCGACAATCAGCGGAGCGCAGGCTCCAATACGGGAATTTTCATCCAAATGTTTGACAAGTTTACCGAATACAGGCTCGTGAAAGATGATGTCGGGATTCAAAACGACATGATAGCGGCTATCCAGAAAAGGAATTACCGCATTGTGCCCCCCACCAAAACCTCTATTCATTTTCAGTTCTAAGACTTTTACCGGAAATTTTTCCGCTAAATCGAGGCACGACTCCTTTTGGCTATTATTCACGACAAAAATTTGCATTGTCAGTCCGTTCTGCTTTTCATACAAAAGCAAGGATTCAAGACATTCAATTATAACCCTCTTGTTATTATAGCTTACAATCGTGATTGACAAATCAAACAAACGCGCAACCCTCCCATTTTCCAACCCACTCGGCAAAGTGCGAGCATTTTGCAATTACCGTTATGTCGCCGAGTTCCAATTCGTGCAAGCGTTCGTCGTAAGACTTGAATCCGCTCAATTCTATTTTTTCAAGTCTCATGGTTCCCCCGCAAATCGGGCGCGCTTACCAAATAGAATCCGCCCGTCTTTCTGCTTCCACGGCGTTCCACCTTGCAGGACTTGCAAAGTCCGGCGAGAATCTTGCGAACATAGCTATCGGAAAAACCGGTCCGCATCATGATATCGCCAACCTTGCATCCCGAATTTTTTCAAGGATTCCGAGAATTTTGTTTTCCGTCGGAAATTTATCCACTACTTTATTTTTTCCCTTACGAGCGAAAACAGTCACCTTGATTCCGCCGCTTATGGTTTCATACTTCGGAGCCTTCAAGCCCGCTTCGCAAAAAAGCCGGATAATGCGAGTAACACCCGAGCCAAACTTTTCAATTTCACCCAGCTGATGAAAATGATTCGCTATCGCCTTGTTGCGAAGAGTGGAACGATAACGGTTGTTCAGCAAATCATCTACATTCATGCCACCCCGCCTGTTCGCAAAGGCACAGACGCTTTCCTCCGTTTCCTGGTTGAAAGCGTACTTGAATTCGGTCCGTTCATTTTCACCGATTCCGATCTGTGCACCAAAGTTTATCATTTTACTTTCCGATTTTCTCCTATTCAAGCGAAGTAAAATATAACAACATTCTCCCGTTTTACAGCGGAGACGCAAATATTTTTAGCAACTTTTAAAATCCCACCCGTTCGTCGCAATCGCCGAATAGCCTTCGTGGATTTCCCGGAGAGGCTTGCCGTCCGCGTCGAAGAGGCGCGTTTCGCCGTCGAGCGTGGAAAACTTTCCGCCGGCTTCGGAAAAGATCGCCGGAAAAGCGGCGATGTCCCAGAGAGAAACTACCGGATCGACCATCGCTTCGGCACGACCGGTCGCAACGAGGAAGTAGCCGTAGCAGTCACCCCAGCCGCGGTAGAGAGCGGCGGACTTGCGGTAGCGTTCGAAAAATTCCGCACGGCCCTCGGATTCAAAGGTGTTCACGGTTCCCGAAAGGGCGAGACCTTCGGA
>CAVKGV010000023.1:15827-21262 GCA_963656065.1 Alistipes onderdonkii | reverse complement strand
TTCCATTCCACCGAAAGGTCCGATTCAAAGTGCGAAAGGATGACGCGCTCCGCATTCTTCGCGGCACGCTCCGCGATTTCCAACAGTTCCCCGATTTCAGACATTTTGCGTCTTCCATTTTTTGACGAGTTTGGCGAGCAATGCGTTTTCCTCGGGTTTTCCGACCGTGACGCGGACCCATTCCGGAAGCCCGAAGCTTTTCAGGTAGCGGATGATCATCCCGTTCCGTTCGAGGAATTTCACCAGTTCGGCGCATTTTTCGCCGATGCGGATGCAGAGAAAGTTCGCCTGCGTTGGGAGAACCTTGAATCCCAGACCCGTAAAGGCTTCCGTGATTTCGCGGATTCCCCGGGCGTTCATTTCGAGCGTCCTGCGGAGATGCTCGTCGTCGGAAAGCGCGGCGACGGCGGCGGCCTGGGCGGCGAGGTTCACGTCGAACGGAGGCTTCACCTTCCACATCGCGCGGATGACTTCTTCGCTCGAAAAGGCGTAGCCGATTCGCAGCCCGGCAAGCCCGTAAATCTTGCTGAACGTGTGGTTGAGCATCAGGTTCGGGAATTTCGAAAGCTGCGGAACGAGCCTCGGATAGTCCGCAGCCGTGGCAAATTCCGAATACGCTTCGTCGATAAAGACCAGCACATCCGACGGGACCTTTTCGAGGAATTCGAGGACTTCACGCTCCGCGTAATAGGCGCCCGTGGGATTGTTCGGGTTGCAGAGAAAGATTGCGCGGGTCTTCGGCGTGAGAGCCTGGATGTAGGCTTCTAGCGGAACCTTTTTTTCGGATTCCGAGACGGAGACGAACTTGGCACCGTAGAGAAGTGCCGTTGCGCGATAGACAGAAAATGTCGCGCGAATTCCCACAACTTCGTCGCCAGGGCGAAAGAACGCCTTGCCCACCATGTCGATGATTTCGTCCGAGCCGTTGCCGAGAACGATTTGCGATTTTTTCACGCCGAATTTTCTCTCAAGAGCCGCGAGCAGGTGCGGAGCGTTTCCGCGCGGGTAGAGATGGAGCGTCGGAGCGATTTTTTCATACGCTTCGCAGGCTTTTGGCGAAGGTCCGAGCGGGTTCTCGTTCGATGCGAGCTTCACCGCGCCCGAAAGACCGTATTCTTCACAGATTTCCTCGATGGATTTTCCGGGAACGTAGTCGGAAAGTTTTTCAAGTTCTGGGCGAGTTTCTATCATAAAACCTCTTCTAGGCTTTCAAGAATTTCGCCCCAAATGTAGAATTATTTTGCGGGGGGAAGTTTTCCGCGCATCACGACTCGCATAAGGATTTTCCCCGATGCGCCATACCCGACGACGACCGAGCGGACCGCGGAGATGTTTTTCGGCAAAGCCTTTCCTTCAAAGAAGAGCCGTCCCTGCATATCGAACACCCGATATTTTGCGACATTTTCCGGCAGGGAATTTCGCCCGGAAAAAATCGCCGTCGGCAAATTTCCGTCCGAATCCTTGACGCGGAGCGTGCGGACAACCGTCGCGTTCGAATCCGCCCCGACCGTCGAAACCGTGTAGGTGAACTCTCCCGCTTCGAGCGGCGCGCCCGAGATGGAAACCCTCGAATCCAAAGAATCGATGCGCACGAGGATTCCCCGGGGAAGCCCTTCCACCGAAACCGTCGCAGCATTCGCCCAGACGTAGCTGAACGGGACGATTGTATCGCCGATGGAAATTTCCTGGTTCGAAGGTCCCGCACCGTTTTTGGTGAGCGTCGCCACGGTCTTGATTTTTTCGCCGGAAACGAGGAACGTGCAGTGAGCCGAAACGCCCTGAAGCCCGTTCGCATCGACAGCAACCGCTATCGCGCTGTAAGTTCCCGCCGAAAGTTCCGAAACATCCGCCGAGTAAGGCTCCGCGGTTTTCGAAGCGACGTGTTCCGTGCCGACGTAGAAATCGACGCGCTGGATTTTCGCCCCGCCCGAGCTTTTGACCGAAGCCGACAGCGTGACAGAATTTGTCAGAGGAGACGCTTCGAGCCGGACATCTGCCGCTAGCGGAGAAATTCCAAAAGGCTGGTCGTATTCGGGCATCTTTCCCCACTTTCCGCCGACGCCCGCGAGATTCGGAAGTTCGGTAGGAAGCGTTTCGACATTCCGCTTTTCGTAAGAGTATGACGGGGAAAAGACATTTGCCGAAGGCGCCGTCGAAGTGCAGCTGCCGTTTACGTAATAGCAGCCCTTGCTGTTTTTCACCGTGTTCCCGGTAAAGTCCAGATAGCCGTAATTTCCGACATCGACGATGTGATAGTTCATCTGATCCAGGTAGCTGTTTTCGTAGAGCATCTGCGTGTAGCTCGACGAGTTGTCACCGCTCACCGCGGCTCCCGTCCAGTAATTGTAAGACGTGTAATTGTTGTAAAGGTGCACGCGCGAATTTCCGCCGGCCTTCGGGACGCGCCCGTAAGTCTCGTGCCAATAGACGTTCGCATACGTGAGTTCCGCATTCTGCACGAGCGCCATGTAAGGATCGTAGCCCCAGCAGTTGTATTCGCTCGAACCGTCGTAGTCCAGATAGCTGACCGTCGCCCCGGAAACGTCCCCGATGTCGAAACCGTCGCTTATCCATTTGTAGGAAATGTGGTCCGCCCAGAAATTTTTTACGCGGTCGTCCGATGCGCCGTCAACGCTCAGTCCGTCGCCAGCCTCGACGAGGTGCGGGTTCACGTCGTACAGGGCGAGGTTCCGGTAGATGTTGTTGTGGCCGTTTTCGTAGGAACGCGGATTGATGGCCGCTCCGCGGAGGTTCGCCCCGCGCCCCATTCCGACAAGGCTCTTGTCCGCGCTGGTCGTAATCCAGTTGTTCCAAGACATCAGGTTTTCGGATTCGCTTACCTGGGTTACGTTTTCCGAAAGTCCGCTGCAGGAATTTGCCGTAAACGAAATGCGGTAAAACGTGTTCCCCGAATTTTTGTCATTCGCTCCGCAAGAGCCTTTGCACCACGTCCAGCCGCGAGCCTGTGCGTCCGTCACCGCGTTTTTAAAAATCCGGAAGTCGTAGGTTCCCTCGGGAATCAGAATCGTCTTCGCCCCCTTGGACTGGAGCGCCTTGCGCACGCTCGCGGAATCCGTCGCCACAACGACTTCGCCGTCCGCGCCGCCCGTCGTGTTTTCGCCAAAGCCTTCCGCCCGGACATGGAACGTGTAAAGCAGCACAGCGACCGAATCCGTTTCGCTTCCCGTCCAGATCCACTTCGCTTCCGTGTTTTCCGCAAAGCCTTTCAGTTCACTGCCGGAAGGCATTTTCGAGTTGGAATAATTTAAAATCGTCGCACCTCCCCACGCAGAAAGGTCCCGCCCCTTTTCTTTCCACGCGGAATTTCCGACCGCCGGCTTGGAAACCCAGCCACTGCCCGAGTAGTAGGATTTTTCAAGTTCGTCGATTTGCACGAGGACGCCCGGTGCGCCGGAACCGTTCACGGCGACGACGCTCACCGCGTTTTCTCCCGGCAAGAACGTATAGGGGACAAATCCGACGCGACCCGCCTGGTCGTCTTCTTTCAAAAGTTCCCCGTTGACATAGAGACGGTATCCGCCGTCCGCGACAATCCAGATGCCCGGACCTTCTCCCGGATTGTATGTCGGAGCGACCAGTTCCGATCCGACCGTATCGCCTCCGCCGTAATTTGACGAAACGGGAAGCGTCACCACTTCCGACGGGAAAAGCGACGCCAGGGAAATGCCGGCAAAAATTCCAATCCAGACGAGAATCCGCATTTTTTTCTCCTTTCTTGACATTTCCAAACTAAATCCGGAAAAACGTTACGCGCGGCTTTCCCCAAAAATGCGTTGTCCCGGGACAACCGGAAAATTTTCCAAAAGAAAAAGCTCCGACTTGCGCCGGAGCCTTTCCAGAATAAAGGATCGATTACTTGGTAGCGACAGCAATCTCGGTCATGCCGGTCATGCGCGCACGGAGCCACGCCCCGATGATCTCGGTCGGGTGCTGGCGGATGGCCTTGTTCACTTCGATGAGCTTGACGTTATCGACGCCGTTGCCCTTGCCCGCGCCATAGACTTCGCCCAGATCTTCCTTCTTGATCTGCTTCATGAAGTCCTGGAGAAGCGGAATGCAGCGGTTCGCGAAGAGGTAGCAGCCGTATTCGGCGGTATCGCTGATGACGCGGTTCATCTCGTAGAGCTTCTTGCGGGCGATGAGGTTCGCAATCAGCGGAATCTCGTGCAATGTCTCGTAGTAGGCGCTCATCGGCTTCATGCCCGAAGCGGTCATCGTTTCGAACGCGAGTTCGGAACCGGCCTTGAGCATCGCCACCATGAGGACGCCGCGGTCAAAGTATTCCTGTTCCGTGATCTTGTCTTCGGAAGCGGAAGTCTGTTCAAACGCGGTCTTGCCGGTCTCTTCACGCCACGTGAGAAGGTCCTTGTCGCCGGCTTCCCAGTCCTTCATCATCGTCGAGGAGAATTCGCCCGAAATGATGTCATCCTGGTGCTTGCGGTAAAGGTCGGTCATGATTTTCTTCAGTTCCACGGAAAGTTCGTAGGCGCGAATCTTCGCCGGGTTCGAAAGACGATCCATCATGTTCGTGATGCCGCCGTGCTTCAAGGCTTCGGAAATCGTTTCCCAGCCGTATTGAAGGAGCTTTGCCGCATAGTGCGGTTCGATGCCTTCCTTGACCATGTGGTCAAAGCCGAGGAGCGTGCCCGTCTGGAGCATTCCGCAGAGAATCGTCTGTTCGCCCATCAGGTCGGACTTGACTTCGGCGATGAAGGAGCTTTCGAGGACGCCCGCGCGGTCCGCATGGAGACCCGCCGCATAAGCCTTCGCATAGTCCCAGCCCTTTCCTTCCGGATCGTGATCCGCCTGGACCGCGATGAGGCAGGGCATACCGAAACCGCGGACGTATTCGGCGCGAACTTCGGAACCCGGGCCCTTTGGAGCGCACATGATGACCGTGATGTCGTCGCGGATCTGCTGGCCTTCTTCGATCATGTTGAAGCCGTGGCTGTAGGAAAGGACCGCGCCCTTCTTCATGAGCGGCATGATCTGCGGAATCACGTTGTGGTGCTGCTTGTCCGGTGTGAGGTTGCAAATGAGGTCCGCAGTCGGGATGAGTTCCTGGTAAGTGCCGACCTTAAAGCCGTTTTCCGTCGCGTTCTTGTAAGAGGCACGCTTTTCCTGGATAGCGGAGTCGCGGAGAGCGTAGGAAACGTCAAGCCCGCTGTCACGCAGGTCGAGCCCCTGGTGGAGCCCCTGGGCACCGCAACCGATGATCACGATTTTCTTGCCCTGGAGAGCTTCGGTTCCGCGGGAGAATTCGGAAGCTTCCATGAAACGGCAATGACCCAGTTCTTCGATTTTCTTGCGAAGAGGGAGCGTATTGAAGTAGTTCATCTTTTACCTCGAATGTAAAAATTGCTTCGGGCAATAATGTAGCAATTTTTTTAGACGGCGGATGACTTTATAATTAG
>CAVKGV010000023.1:0-15457 GCA_963656065.1 Alistipes onderdonkii | reverse complement strand
GACAAAAACGTAACATTTCGTCAGCTTTTCTTCGCTCTTTTTCGCAAAAACAGTAAATTTTCAAATCGTTCCCATCTTTTTTTGGTAAATTTGGAACATGCCGACGGAAATGCTACAACCCGCCCAAGAGCACATCATCCAAGTGCTCATGAAGAAGAATCCTGCCCTAGACGAGCAGAAGTTGCGGAGTGCCGTAGCATTCATCGCCGAAGCGCACAAGGGACAATTCCGGAAAAGCGGAATGCCCTACACGGAACATCCCTACGAAGTGGCAAAAATCATCGCCGACATGAAGCTCGACACGTCTTCTGTCCTCGCGGGACTTTTGCACGATGTCGTCGAGGATACCCCGCATACGCTTTCGGAAATCAAGACCAGGTTCGGGGAAGACACCGCGTTCATGGTCGATGCGGTCACAAAAATTTCCGCCGCCCAGAAACAAGGGAACAAAATCGAGCAAAAGGCGGAGACATACCGAAAGTTCATCAATGCGATGGCGAAAGATCCGCGCGTCATCATGATAAAGATTGCGGACCGCCTGCACAACATGCGCACGCTCCAATACATGAAGCCCGAAAAGCGCAAGGTTATCGCCCAGGAAACGCTCGACATCTACACGCCGCTCACCCACAGGTTCGGCCTTTACCAGTTCAAGTCCGAGCTGGAGGATTTGGCTTTTAAATACCTGAACCCGGTCGAATACAAAAGAATCGTCGATCACCTGCTCTCCACGAAGGAAGAGCGCGAGCGTTACATCAAATCCGTCATCGGGCCGCTCCAGATCAAGATGGCGCTCGAAGATTTCGACTGCACGATCCAGGGGCGCACCAAGAACATTTTCAGCATCTATGGAAAAACGCTGAGCCGCGGCTGTAAACTCGACGAGATTTTCGACATATTCGCCATCCGGATTATCGTGGAAACGATTCCCGAATGCTATCTCGCCCTAGGCTACGTGCACAACCTGTGGACGCCAATCCAGGGACTTTTCAAGGATTACATCGCAACGCCCAAGCCGAACCTTTACCAGAGCATCCACACGACGGTCATCGGGCCGGAAAACAAGATGGTCGAAGTCCAGATTCGCACAAAGGACATGGATCTCACGGCGGAAAAAGGCTTTGCCGCCCACTGGGCCTACAAGCTCGAAACGGGCAGAAGCGGCGAAGAACTCGAATGGCTCGACAGGCTAGCAAAGCTCCAGGCGGAGATTCCCAACTCCGTCGAATACCTGAACTTTCTCCGGATGGACCTGAAAAACGAAGGCGTCACCGTGTTCACGCCCAAGGGGGATTCCATCGAGCTTCCCGAGGGCAGCACGATCATCGACTTTGCCTTCGCCGTCCACACGGAACTCGGCCTCCACTGCGTCGGGGCGCGCATCAAGGGCGACGTCATCAGCGCGACCAGCGCGGTCCCGAACGGTTCAACCGTCCAGATTCTCACAAGCCACAACCAGAATCCCCTGCCCGAATGGCTCGAAATCGTCCGGACGGAAAAAGCGAAGCAGGAACTGAGACGCTGGATGCGTTCAAGCATCGACAAGGAAGCCCAGACGCTCGGGAAGGAGCTTTGGCTTCGCGAACTCCGGGTATTCAAAATCCAGAAGCCCGAGGAACAGCCGAAAGCGGAAGAGATCTGCGCGTTTTTCGGCGTGAAAACCGTCGAGGAATTTTACGACAGGCTCGGCCAAGGCAACATGGAACTTTCCGAACTTGAAAAGTTCATCCAGAAAATCCATCCGGAAAAATTCCGGGAAGCGGATCCGGCCTCGCCCGTCAAACTTTTTGTCACGGACGCGGCGGACGAGTCGCAACTCCCCGTCGAAGTCGGGAACGAATCCAGCCTGCTCATCCATTTTGCGAACTGCTGTTCCCCCATTCCCGGCGAATCGATCGTCGGAGCCCTCATCCCGAAGCACGGCATCGAAGTGCACCGAAAGGACTGCCCGAAACTCGCAGAGGTCCCGGAATCGAGACGGATTTCGATGGAATGGAACAAGGATTCGAAGCAGGAATTTTTCGTCCACCTGAAAATTGAAACGGACGACCGCAAGGGAATCACTGCGGATGTCCTGAACGAGCTTACCGAAGCAAAGGTTTTCATCGAACGCATGAGCGTCGTTTCCGCCAAGAAGTCCGGGCGCATCCGTCTGGTGTTCCGCATCGCGCGGCGCGACCTGCTCGAACATCTGATGGAAGCCATCCAAAAGATTCCCGGAGTCCGCGAGGTACACCGCCTATGATGACCCTCTCGCTAGCGCATCCCGTCGAAGACGAAACGGTCAGGAACCGGGCGTTCAACTGCCGGATGCGGAACCGCCGCTACGAGGAAGTCTTTTACGCGTTCAGCGCGCTTACGCCTGTCATCATGCAAAAAGACGTGAAAAACCGGCGGGAATGGTTCGCCTCCATCGGAGAAAAGGTCAGCACGTGCGAGAAGTCGCTCGAAGCGTGCCTCGAATATGCGCAGGCCTCCGTCTTCTTCGGGAAAATCGAAAAGATCGGACGCTATTCTTCCGACAATCCACGCGGAATTTTGCAGGAAGAGCTCCTGCTCGTGTTTTTCCTGAGCGAGCTGCAATCGACGACCCGCTACCTGATTTCCCGCATCGAGACGGACAAGGAACTCCAGAACATGGATTCCGAGATGGAAATCAAGAAAAGCGGAGCCTACGTCTCGGGATTCATCTCAAACATGCACAAGAACCTGAACGCACTGAACCTCGCGACCGAAAAGGAGTTCCGCGACCTTCATGCGCACATCAAGGAACGCTTCGAAATCGGAAACGAGCTGTTCGGAACGCTCCAGGAAGTCCAACATTTTTACTGACAGGATTTTAGACGAACTCACAGGAAATTGCCCATGGAACTCTCTGAATATTTCATCCTGATTTTTTTCCTGGTGCTCGGCGCGGTCGTCGCCGGCGGCGCCATCATCTTCGGAAAGCTTCTCGGCTACCGGAGCAAGGATACCAAGAACAAGTTCGCGCCTTACGAATGCGGGATGCAGACCGTCGGAAGCGCCCGTATCCAGTTCAAGGTCGGCTACTACCTTTTTGCTTTGCTCTTCCTGGTCTTCGACGTCGAAGCCCTCTTCCTCTTCCCCGTTCTTCTCGAATTCGGACCGATTGTCGCCGGAAAGACGTCCCTTTCGCCCGTCCTCGTCGCCATTGACCTCGTGCTCTTTTTAGCCGTGCTCACTTCCGGTCTCGCTTACGCCTGGAAAAAAGGAATTCTCAAATGGGAATAATCAACTACCTGCCAAAAATTCTCGATCCCGTTCCCGGTGGAAAATATCTGGTGAACGCAGTCGATTACGTGGTTAACTGGGCCCGCGCCAATTCCCTCTGGCCGCTCACCTACGGGACGAGCTGCTGCGCTATCGAAATGATGTCTAGCTCCATGGCGCGCTATGATATCGCGCGTTTTGGATCCGAGGTTTTCCGCGATTCCCCCAGACAGGCGGACCTCTTTATCCTCGCGGGAACGATTACCGAACGGATGGCTCCGGCGGTCCAGATGCTCTGGGAACAGATGCCCGGTCCCAAATACGTCCTCGCGATGGGAGCCTGCACTATTTCCGGCGGACCGTTCTATTACGACAACTATTCCGTCGTACGCGGCGCGGCGAACATCATCCCGGTCGATGTCTTTGTCCCGGGATGCCCTCCGCGACCCGAAGCGCTGTTCCACGGACTGCTCACCCTGCGCGACAAGATTTTGAAGGAAACGTGCCGCTCTCCCTGGCATGAAGGCGCGCTTGACACCGAAGACCTCGGAAACCGCTACGCGGAAGCGAAGAAGGCGTGGGAAGCGCTCGAAAAGATCAAGGACGAGGAGCTCGCCGAGGCCCGCGCCAAGTTCAAGGAGGAAAATCCCGACTACAAGTCCGGCTACAAGGCACTCCGGGTCCCGAAAGAGAACTTTCCCGAAGTCCCCTACAGCCCGCGCAAGCAGCAGGGACTTTCGCAAAAAGAGCTTTTCCACATCGCAAGGGAAAAGTTTCCGGCGATTTCGCTCTACGGAGCGAAGGATTCCGAGGACGAAACGCTCGGGGCGCTTCCTAGCGATACGCCGCTCGACGTGAACGTTTCCGCAGAAGACTATTTGCCGCTCGTCGAATTTCTGAAGAACGATCCGCGGACATCGCTCGACTTTTTAATCGACGTCACCGCGGTTGATTGGAAGGACCATTTCGATGTCGTCGCCCAGCTGATGAGTACGGAATTCGGGCATAAATTTTTCGTGCGGCTTTCCCTGCCGAAGGACGATTCGGTTCCCGAAGAAAAACGCGCGACAAGCGTTCTCGCCAAGGCTCCGAGCCTTTCGAAACTCTATCCGGGCGCAAACTGGAAGGAACGCGAAGTCTATGACATGTTCGGAATTTCATTCGACGGTCACGACGACATGCGGCGGATTTTCCTCGACGAGGACTTCCCCGGTTTCCCGCTCCGCAAGGACTTTACCCATCCGCACATCATCCGGAGGGAAGCATGATTTTCGCAAAGAACTTTTCCCCGTTCCTTCTCCCCGGCTTCAAGGAAGAATTCCACGACCCGAACAGCGAAGACTTTTACATCAACATGGGTCCGCAGCATCCGAGTACGCACGGTGCGCTACGTCTCCAGATCCGTCTCGACGGCGAAACGGTCATCGAAGTCGTTCCCCATTTCGGCTACATCCACCGCGGGCTCGAAAAACAGGCGGAAAGCCAGAATTACGTCCAATACATCCACCTTTCCGACCGGCAGGATTACCTGACCGCAATCCAGAACAATCTGGGCGTTTGCCTTGCGCTCGAAAAGGGAATGGGCATCGGAGTCCCGGAACGCGGCGAATATATCCGCGTGATGATGGCGGAACTCGGGCGCATCGCTTCGCATCTCGTCTTTTACGGCTGCTTCGGCGGCGACCTCGGCGGACAGACTCCTCTCATCTACGGTTTCAAGGAACGTGAAATGATTCACGATATCTTTGACCAGGAGACCGGTTCGCGCTTAACGACCAATTTCTTCAGACCGGGCGGTTCGCGCTTCGACGTGACGGACGCGTTTATTCCGCGGGTCAAGGCTTTTCTCGAACATCTGAAGCCCACGATGGACGACTACGAAAGGCTCCTTTCGACGAACCTCATCGTGCTCGAACGCTCCAAGGGCGTGGGGCTCCTTTCCAAGGAAGAGGCGGTGGCCTTCGGCTGCTCGGGTCCCGTGGCGCGGGCTTCGGGAGTCCGCTACGATGTCCGCAAGAACAACCCTTACAGCATCTACGACACGTTCGACTTCGATGTCCCGGTACGTTCCGAGGGGGACTGCTATGCGCGCTATCTCGTGCGCATCGAGGAAATCCACCAGTCGATGAAAATCCTCGAGCAGTGCATCGCACGCTTTCCCGCAAGCGGTCCGTATCGCTCCAAGGAAAAACCTGTGCGCCTTCCAGCCGGAAGCTACTACGCAGCTTCCGAAACGGCGAAAGGCCTCTACGCGACATACGTTGTCGCAAACGGCGGCGACAAGCCCTACCGCATCCACACGCGCGGTCCGAGCTTTGCCAATCTCGCCGCCCTGAATACCATGGTCAAAGGACAAAAGGTTGCAGATATCGTCACGATTATGGCGACGCTCGACCCGGTCATTCCCGAAATCGATAGGTAAGCAATGACACCTTCCATTACAAATCCCATCGGCGACTTCATCCGGGCGAACGTTCCCATCCCGGAGCTAGCCTATCTCATCAATGCGATTCTCTGCATCTGCGGAGTCTGCGCAGTCGCATTCGGAGCGGCAATCGTTCTCGTCTATATGGAGCGCAAGGTCTGCGCCCACATCCAGTGCCGCCTAGGACCGATGCGTCTCGGTTTCCACGGAAGCATCCAGGTCGTTGCGGACGCCATCAAGCTGATGTTCAAGGAAGTCTATGCGCCAAAAGGCGCGGACAAGCTTCTCTTCTACATGGCCCCGATGATTCTTCTCACGGCCCCGTTCGTAAGCCTCGCCCTGATTCCTTTCGGCCCGACGCTCCAGGTCGCGGATGTTTCCGTCGCGGTCCCGCTTATCATTGCGGTGAACGGTTTCGGCATCCTGGGGATTCTCATCGGCGGATGGGCATCGAACAACAAATATTCCCTGCTCGGTTCACTCCGTTCCGGAGCCCAGATGATAAGCTACGAGATTTCGTATGCGATGATCCTTCTCCTCATCGTGATGCTCGCCGGTTCCGCAAGCCTCCGGGAAATCACGCTCAGCCAGGCGGGAACCGTTTTCGACTGGTGGATTTTCAAGGCTCCGATCATCGGAATTCTCGCCTTTATCCTCTTTCTCATCTGCTCGACCGCCGAACTGAACCGCGCCCCGTTTGACCTTTCGGAAGCGGAGCAGGAACTCACCGGAGGCTACCACACCGAATACAACGGGATGTCCTTTGCCATGTTCTATCTCGGCGAATACATCAACCTGGTCACGACGTCCTCGCTCGCCACGGTTTTCTTCTTCGGCGGCTATTTCCCGCCGTGCATCGGTATTCCCGCAATCGACGGAATTTTGGGCATGGTTCCCGGCGTCATCTGGTTCTTCGCGAAAGTCTTTACGATGATCTGGGTCTATATGGTCATCCGCTGGACCTTGGTGCGTCCGCGCATCGACCAGCTGATGGCTCTCGAATGGAAATTCATGCTGCCGGCGAGCCTTCTCCTCCTCGTTCTCGGAGCGGTCGCGGTCTCTCTCGGATGGATAGTCAAATGAGCGAAAAGAAAATTTCAGCCAAGGATGCGTTCAAGCGTTACTTCAAGACGGTAGCCGGATCGGTCAGCTTCCTCAAAGGCTTTTCCGTCACGGTCAAGTATTTCTTCCAGCCGAAGCGCATCGTCACGGAACAGTATCCGGAAAACCGCAAGACGCTGAAGATGTATCCGCGATTCCGCGGACGTCTCGAAATGATCGAGGACGAAAACGGCGAGAACAAGTGTACCGCCTGCGGGATGTGCGAGCGTAACTGCCCGAACGGCTCCATCAACGTCCTTTCGACAAAGAATATCGCCGGGAAAAAGGTTCTCGGCAAATACATCTACCGTCTGGATTCCTGCACACAGTGCGGGCTATGCGTCGAAGCGTGCCCGTTCGGAGCAATCCGGATGAACCAGGATTTTGAACTGTCCCGCACGTCGCGCGACGGTTTCGAAATGAAACTCAACCAAAAGGAGGGGCGCGCCTAATGAGCTTAATATCCGACGCCCTTTTCACGGACTTAGCCTTTTACGCAGTCGCGCTCCTGATGATTGTCGCGTCCATCGTGACGATTACGGCGAAGAACCTGCTCCGGAGCGCGGTCTTTCTCATCATCTCGTTCATCGGGACGGCGATTTTCTACCTGATGCTCCATGCGGAATTTCTCGCGATGGCGCAGATCATGGTCTATGCGGGAGGCGTCGTCATCTTCGTCGTCTTCACGATTCTGCTCACGAGCCATCTGGGGGAAACGGTATTCAACATCAAGCTGCCCAGGAACTTTATCGCCGCGGCGATTTCGTGCGGGCTTCTTTTCACCATGGTGCGCTTTCTCTTCAAGGCGAACGGGATCGAAACGGCGACAGCCGCCGCCACAAGCGACTACGCTTCCCTGCCGAATCTCGCTTTGAGGCTTCTCTCCACCGACCCGTCGGGATTTATCATCCCGTTTGAACTGGTGAGTTTCGTTTTGCTCGTAACCCTCGTCGCCGCGATTACCGTCGCTAGAAAATTCAAGGGGGAAGAATGACTCTCGAACACTGTCTAATCCTTTCCTTCGTCCTCTTCGGCATCGGAGTTTTCGGGCTCTTGCGGAGACGCCATATCGTCGGAATGCTCCTTTCGATAGAAATCATGCTGAACGCGGCGAACATGAACTTTATTTCCTTTGCCTACTTCAAGGCCGCGGATGCGACCGCCGGATCGATTTTCAGTCTATTCGTCATCGCGATTACCGCCTGCGAAATGGCGATTGCGCTAGCCATCGTGGTGAGCATGTATCGCCGCCACCACAGTCTCGACATCAACCAGCTGAGGGATATCCATGAATGAATTCCTAATCTCCCATAGCTACTGGATCCTGATTTTTCCGTTCGTGAGTTTTCTCGTAAACGGGCTCTTCCTCTGCAGAAACCATCGGAAAGCCGCCGGCGCCCTTTCGGTTTCGCTGAGCGGGCTTTCGATGCTCTACGCGGTAGCACTGGTCGCCTCTTACTTCCTGTCCGCCGCCCCGGAAAAAATCGTTGCGTGGAAATTCACATTTTTCAGCCTTTCGGATAAACTGACCGCCGACGCGGCGTTCCTTCTCGACCCGCTTTCCGCGATGATGCTTTTCGTCATCGCCGTGATTTCGTTCTTCGTGAACATCTACAGCTTGGGATACATGCGGGAGGACCGCGCCGAGGGGAGGTTCTTTTCGCTGCTTTCCTTCTTCACGTTTTCGATGCTCGGGCTGGTCGTCGCCACGGGACTGTTCCAGATGTACTTTTTCTGGGAACTGGTCGGCATCGCGAGCTATCTTCTGATAGGCTTCTGGTATGAACGCCCCAAGGCGGTCGCCGCGTCAAAGATGGCTTTCATCGTCACGCGCTTTGCGGACAGCTTTTTCCTTCTGGGCATCGTCATCGTATGCGTCGTCGCCGGAACATTTGACTTCGGCACGCTGAACTCGATAAATCCGCAGATGACAAGCGGTTCGGTTTCGCTCGGCTTCTGGGAAGTTAAAATTTCGGATGCGCTGATTCTCGGCTCCGTGCTGATGTTCATCGGCGGCTGGGGCAAGAGCGCCATGTTCCCGCTCCACATCTGGCTTCCGAATGCGATGGAAGGCCCTACTCCCGTTTCTTCTATCATCCACAGCGCGACGATGGTTGTCGCGGGCGTCTATCTGGTCGCAAGGCTTTTCCCGTTTTTCTCCGCCTGTGACGGCACGCTCGAAATCGTCGGATTCGTCGGAGCGTTTACGGCGCTGTTTGCGGCGGTCATCGCCTGCACACAAAAAGACATCAAGCGGATCCTCGCCTATTCGACTCTCTCGCAGCTTGGCTATATGATGTTCGGACTCGGCGTCTCGGCAACCGCCGCGGCATCGTTCCACGTCTTCAACCACGCATTTTTCAAGTGCATGCTGTTCCTCGTCGCGGGTTCCCTCATCCACCAGGTTTCGACAAACGATCTAGACCAGATGGGCGGTCTCCGCAAGAAAATGCCGTGGACCTATTTCGCGGCTCTCATCGCCTGCCTTTCCATTTCGGGAATTCCGCCGTTCTCCGGCTTCTTCTCGAAGGACGAGATTCTCTCCGGAGCGCTCCAGAACGGCCATCCGGTGATTTTCGCCGTCGGACTTTTCACGAGCGCGCTTACCGCCTTCTACATGTTCCGTCTCTTCTTCCTCGCATTTCACGGAAGCCCGCGCAGCGAAGCGGTCAAGGCCGGGCATGTCCACGAGGATTTCGCGATGACGCTTCCCATCGTCTGTCTCGCCATTCCGTCTCTCGCAAGCGGTTTCCTCTGCAAAGGGATGTTTGAAAAATTCCTCGGCGCCGAAACGGTTTCGCTCGCAGGAGAGACAAGTTCCTGCATCCCGATAATCGCATCCGCCGCGGGAATTCTGGGAATCGCTATAGCCTGGATTCTCTACGCAAGTCCCAAGGCGAACGTTTCCCGCGCACTCGATTCGACAAACCGCGGAACGCTCTACCGGACCGTTTACAACAAGTTCTATTTCGATGAAGGCTATTACGCATTCGTCCGGCAGTTCGTCTTTGGCGGCATCGCACGGACCGCCCGGGCTTTCGAAGATTTCGTCATCGGGAAAATCGTTACGGGAACAACCTGTCTCATCAAGTTCGGCGGAACTCTTGTCCGGGAACTTGAAACGGGAAACCTCTTCATCTACATCGGGACTTTTATCGTCGGCGTCATCCTGTGGCGCTATCTCGGCGGGCTTCCCGTCTAAGGGCATCGTATGGTCAGCACGATTCTTTTCAACCTCATCTGGATAATTCCGCTCCTCGCAGTCCTTGTCTGCGTCCCGATTCCGCGCACCCACATACGCGCCATCAAGCGGATTCACCTCGCTTCCGCCGGAATAGCTCTCGCCATCGCATCGGGGCTTGTCGCCTATACATACAGGCTCACAATGCCGCTAGGCACCCCGACAGGAAACAAGCCTTTCATCCAATACCTGACTGACTTCGAATGGCTTCCCGCAATTCACGCGCACTATATCGTGGGAACGGATGCGCTCGGGATTTTGCTTGTTTTCCTCACGGCGGTCATCGTCTTTACGGGGATGCTCGCCAGTTGGAAAATTGATCACCAGCAGAAAGAATTTTTCGCCCTGATGCAGATTCTCGGCACCGCGGTCTATGGCGTTTTCATGAGCCTCGACCTTGTACTCTTCTTCATCTTTTACGAAATGGAAGCGCTCTGCATGTATCTGATGATTGCGGGCTGGGGAACGGGCAACAAGGATTACGGCGGAAAGAAGCTCACGCTCACGCTCGCCCTCGGAAGCGCCATGGTCCTCGCAACGCTTTTCGGAATCTTTATCGAAAGCGGCGCTTCGACATGGAACATCCTCGAACTCGCCGACGTGCGTCTCCCGATGAACTTCCAGATGTGGGCATTCCCGATGCTCTTCATGGGATTCGCCGTTTCCGGTTCGCTTTTCCCCTTCCATTTCTGGTCGCCCGACGGACATTCGTCCGCCCCGACAGCCGTTTCGATGCTCGCCGCGGGCGTCATGATGAAGATGGGACCGTTCGCCTGTCTGCGCGTCGCCATTTACCTGATGCCCGAAGCGGCCCGTTTCTACCTGCCCTACATCGCCTACCTCGTGATTTTCAACGTCGCAGTCGCCTGCTTCATCGCTATCCGCCACAGGGATCTCAAATACATTACGGCATACAGCTCGATTTCGCATCTCGGGCTGATATTCCTCGGACTTGCCGCGGCGACGCCTCTCGCATTCCGCGGAGCGGCCCTCCAGATGCTCTCCCACGGATTTCTCACCGGACTTTTCTTCGCAAGCATCGGGATGATTTACAGCCGGACGCATACGCGTAACATCGACGAGATGGGCGGTCTCATGCGGGTGATGCCGTTCCTCGGCGTTGCGTTCACCATTGCAGGATTTGCCGGCCTAGGACTGCCGGGACTTTCGGGTTTCATCGCCGAATCGACGATTTTCATCGGCAGCTTCCAGAGCCCGATTCCCCATGTCCGAGTGGTTACCATCCTCGGCATCCTTTCCATCACCGTCACCGCGGTCTATATTCTGCAGACGGCGAACCGGATGCTTTCGGGACCTATCCACGAACAGAAATTCAAGTCTCTCACCGATGCGGACCTGACAGAAAAGATAGCGCTTGTCACCATCCTCGTCTGCCTTTTCGGAATCGGGATGTTCCCCGGCTGGATTTCGGACTTTCTCGATACGGCTATCGCCCCCATCTATGCAAACTTTGTGAGGTAAGAAATGTCTCAATTGATTCTGCCGGACATTTTGCTTCTGCTCTTTCCTTTCGCACTCATCCTCTTGCGTCAGTTTTTCCCGAGCCGAAAGGAACTGCCGTTCCGGCTTTCCATCGTCTTTTTTGTCGCGCTGTTCGTCCTTTTGAACGCGCTTCTCGTAGGCGAAACCCGGACCTATCTTTCCAACTGGAAAATCGACAGTTTCGGCATCCTGATGCGCGAAGTCCTCGTGCTGGGAACGCTTCTTGCGCTGTTCTTCGCCAAGGATTACTTTGACCATCCGGCAGACGGAAAGCCTGAACTTCACCAGTTTTCCGAATTCTCGGCGGTCCTCGCCGCGGCCACGTTCGGAGGGTTCACGGTCATCTCGGCAAACGAGCTGCTCACGCTCTTCCTCGGGCTCGAACTCGCGACTCTTCCCATGTACGCTCTCACCGCCTGGAACAAGCACGATCCCCAAGGTTCCGAAGCCGGGACAAAGTACATCCTGATGGGGAGTGTCGCCTCGGCGTTTGAACTTTTCGGCATCAGCTACCTATACGGCTTTTCGGGAAGCCTGAACTTTGACATCATCGCGAAGGCTGTGGCTTCGTCCCCGGTCGATCCGCTGCTCTGGATTTCCGTCCTGTTCCTTTTCTGCGGAATCGGGTTCAAGCTCACGCTCTTTCCGTTCCATACATGGGCGCCCGATGTCTATGAAGGAGCGCCGACTCCGGTCACGGCCGTTCTCGCGGTCACGAGCAAGACGGTCGCCATCGCGTTTCTCGCGGCTCTCGTCTATGGACCGCTCGCCGGGATTCACGATAAACTCATCCCGTTTCTCTCGCTCCTCGCCGGAGTGACAATTCTCGCGGGAAACCTCGGAGCTCTCAAGCAATCGCGCCTCCGCCGCTTTATGGCCTACAGTTCCATTTCGCAGGCGGGCTACATTCTCGTTGCGCTGGTCGGTTCACCGGAAAATGCGAAGACTGCCGTCATCTTCTATCTCCTGCTCTATGCGTTCTCCAATTACCTCGCGTTCTTCGTCTTCGGGATCATCGGAGAGCACCGCCCGGAAAGCTTCGATTCGCTGGCGGGACTTTCCAAGGAATCGCCGAGCCTCGCCGTCGCCCTAGCCGTTGCCGCGTTCAGTCTCGCCGGAATTCCTCCGCTCGCGGGATTCGTGGGAAAATTCTTCCTCTTTGAAAGCGCAGCCACGTCGAAAGCCTATTTCCTCGTCGCGTTCGCCTGCATCAACAACGTCATCGCGCTCTACTACTACTTGCAACTGGTCAAGAGCGCCTGGGTTCTGCCGAAAAATCCGGAACTGGCTCCGCTGAGCGTCCGCCCGCGACAAAAATTCTGCGTCATCGCCCTCACGGTCTGCGTTCTCTTCGCCGGAATCTGCCCGTTCATCAGCACGAACATCGCAAGGATTCTTTCGCTGTAGCCTTCTCCGCCTAGAGCATCCTGGTTCCGGGCGGAAATTTTGTATCTTAGCACCGATGAAAATTTTCCGTGGACTCTTGCCGCTTTTCATGGCTGCATTTTTCGTCTCCTGTTCCGACAGTTCGAACGGCGACGATTACCGCTTTGAACGCGCCGTCCAGGATCTTTCCATCCTCCGCAGCTGCGCATCCAAAAGCGACACGACCAGTTCCTGCTACCAGATGCGCTGGCGCATTCCCATCGAAACGAAAAACCTGCTCCGTTTCCACGTCTGGATAGACACGCTCGATGTCGGAGATTCCACCAAGAAAGTTCCGAGCGGCGCCACGGAAAAGTCGCTCAAGATTCCTTTTGAAAATCCCGAAAAGCTCTACGATACGCTCGACCTGACCGAACACGTCAAGGAATATCTTCACAGGGACAGCCTCGCCATCGCCATCTGGAGCGAATACGGCGACGGAGACGAATCGGGCGACGTCCAGCACATCTACGTCCACTTCGGCGACGACATCCCGCCGGCACTTGTCACGATAACCGATTCTTCGTGGACCACCGGAGTCGCCATCGACTGGGCGCGCCCCACCGACCAATACGACTATTACGCGCCCGAAAGCCTTTCCGGAAAAATCGCCGGCTACAACATCCTTCTCTGGGCGGAGGATTCGAGCCAGGATATCCGGAACGCAAAAGTCCGCATCGCTCACGACGGAAATACCGATTCGACAGGCACGGACTTCTGGCTGCGGCACCACCGTTTCCGCTACACGAGCGACTCCCTCTGGATCGATACGACGTCATCAAGAAGCAAAAATTACCTGAGACTCGCGGTCATCGACGGGGAAGGCTTCGACTTTTCCTCGGACAGCGCGAACCGTTACCGCATGGTCGTGGAAGGGCTTTACCCGGAAAGCAACTACACGATAGGAATCATCGCCTGGGATTCCGCGGGAAACGTTTCCGGCACGGGTTCCGTGGAAACGAACCAGCTCTTCATGACGACAGACAGAATCGCTCCGCTTATGGGGAACTCGCTTTGGGTGCGCCCCGACACGACGGATCCGACAAGCGCCTTTCTGGAATCGAACAGGGTACTAGTCTATTGGCCGCGCAGCGTCGATCCGCTTTCCGATTCGAGCGGCATCACGGCGGATTCGGTTCTTCACATTCCCGGAGATTGCTTTGAAGGTTTCTGCTACCGGAATGTCAAAAGCTACGACGTGGAAATCTGGAACGGCGGTTCCTGGGAAAAGGCTAGCGGAGCAGGCGGACTTTCGGACGAAAAGTATCGGACTTCCTACAAAAAAGACGGCGACTCGATGGCTGTTTCCGCAACGGGCGAATTTGTCGTCGATACGATCCGCTGGGTGGTTCCCGGTGACACGCTCATTTTGCGAATCCGCGCAATCGATTCTTCGGGATATTATTCAAAGGCCCTGACCGATACGATTGCCGTTACGAAAGGCCCGGAGGCGGATCTCAACTGCCCGGAAGGATTTGTCCCCGTCCGCACAAGCGATACGACGCGATTCTGCATCGAAAAGTTCGAACATTTGAACGACGATTCCTCGTTTGCCCACAAAGTTCTCTTCAGCGAAGCGGTCGCCGCCTGCCAAGCCATTTCCGCATCGGGATTTGACGTGTCGCTCTGCAAATCGCAAGACTGGAAAGCGGCTTGCCTTGCCCAAGGGCGCGCGTCCTATGGAGTCATCGAGGAATCCGATTTTTCCGCAGCGGAATTTCTCTACCGGAACTGCGGCGTCGGAACGGATGATTCCACTTCGGCGACCGACCTTTCCAAACGCAACAAACTCTGCGTCAGTCCGGACGGCATCCGCAACCTATCCGGCGGCTTCCAGGAATGGGTCGTAGGGCCCGACACGCTTCCCCACCTGCTCCGCGGATCGAGTTACGTCTATTACACGGGAGAATCCCGCGAATCGCTTTCCAAGTGCACCACATACTTTATCCCGAACCGCACGCGCGTCGCCTACACGCAAGACACGGTCTATCTCTATCGCGAAGGTTCCAAGGTTGACACGAGTCTTGTGCAAGATACGTCCCGCACGCTTTACAAGCTTTTGACGATCAAGGACTTTAAAGATTCCGTCCAGTTTTTCAAAGTTTCGTCGCCGGAAGGCGATTCCCTCGGGGAAGATTATGCGCCTCTTTCCGAATACCGCAAAGGCGGCGACTCCTGGCTCAAAGATCTCGCGGGAGACCTGGCGTATGAACCCATTCGCACCGAAGCCGTTTTCTTCACCGGCGAAACAGTCCCCTACCGCGGCGCGGCGGCGTTCTATACCGACCCGTCCATTTCGTTCCGCTGCTGCGCATATCCGCAGTGAACGGTCAGAGATTAGAGTGGAGTGTGGAGAGTGAAGAGTGAAATGACGGCGGACGGGAGCGCTTTTCTGTCATCCTGGAGCGGAGCAACGCGAAGCGATAGGATCAATGTCAGAGATTAGAGCTGAGAGTGGAGAGTGGAATGACATCGGGCATGAACGCTCTTCTGTCATCCTGGAGCGGAGCAACGCGAAGCGATAGGATCCA
>CAVKGV010000022.1:0-26160 GCA_963656065.1 Alistipes onderdonkii | reverse complement strand
CCGCGAGATACGAGCCGTCCTGGCCCGTGATGCCCGTTATCAGTGCTGTTTTCATCGATTTAAAAATAGATATTTAATGGACCTCGGGAAATCGCCCGAGGCCCATATACAAATGCGCTTGCGTTTTGCGCGTTTATCCCGATTACTTCAGTTCGTCCAACGCCTTTTCGTTCTTTGCGATGATGTCCCGCTGAGTCGAAAGCTTCGTTCTTTCAGCATCGACAACCGCTTTGGGAGCGCCATTCACAAACTTTTCGTTCGAAAGCTTGCGTTCGATGGAAGCCGCAAAGGATTTCGCCTTTTCGATTTCCTTTTCGAGGCGGGCGATTTCCGCTTTCGGGTCGAGGATCCCTTCAAGCGGGATGTAGAGTTCGCCCCCCGGAACCACCGCGCTTGCGCTGAACTTCGGCTTCGGAGCCTTTACTGCGATAGAGAGCGATTCGAGTCCGCCGAGTTCGGTGATAATCGAAGCGCATTCCCTGATGGAGGATTCCGTTGCGGAATCATCGACGCTGAGCACGGCTTTTAATTTTGTCGAAGGGCTTACGCTGTAGCGGCCGCGAACCCCGCGAAGCGCTTCAACGACGGCAAACGCCCGGTCGAACTTCTTCTCGATATCCAGGTTGACGAATTTCTCGTCCGCCTTGGGCCACGGGCTGTGGATGACACGCTCGGAACCCGGGAAGAGCGTCGCGTTCAGTTCTTCGGTAATGAACGGCATCACCGGGTGCAGAAGGTCTATCACGCCGCGCAGGACATGCGAAAGAATCGCCATCGCGTTTTTCTTTTCCGCATCGAGCGTTTCCCGGTTGATGACCGACTTCTTGATTTCGAGATAGCTAGAGCAGACATCGTCCCAGACGAAGCGGTAGAGGAAGCCGGCGAGTTCCGCAAAGTGGAACTGTTCGAGCATCCGGGTCGCATCGCGGATCGTCGAGTTCAGGCGCGAAAGAATCCAGAAATCTTCCAGCTTGAAAAGTTTCGCATCCATCGGGAGCATTTCCTTGGAGAGCGCACCGGCCTGTTCGAGATGCGGGTAGAGGAAGCGGCAGGCGTTCCACAGCTTGTTCGAGAAGTTTCGCCCGATTTCGAACTTTTCCGACGTATTGATTTCGCGCCCGTCCGGTTGCTTTTCCTTTTTCACCGGCAGACGCACATCCTGGTTGTCGGTGCAGAGGCTCGCCATCACGAAGCGGAGCGCATCCGTGCCGTATTTTTCCTCGATGTCCATCGGATCGACGCCGTTGCCTTTGGACTTGCTCATCGTCTGCCCGTTGCCGTCGAGAATCTTCGGGTGGATGTAAACGGTGTGGAACGGAACCGTGCCCATGTTTTCCTGGCTGAAAAGGACCATCCGGGCGACCCAGAGCGTGATGATATCGCGGCTCGTCACCAGCACGGAAGTGGGGTAGTAGCGTGAAAGCGTTTCCGTCTTGTCCGGCCATCCCATCGTGCTGTGCGGCCAAAGCCCGCTCGAAAACCACGTGTCGAGAACGTCCGCTTCCTGTTCGAGCTTGTGCCCCGGAATCAGGTTCTCATCCAGATTCTCTTCGCGGCTGCACACGAGAAAGCCTCCGTTCTGCGCCGGATAGAAATAAATGTCTTCCCGCGAACCGAACGTCTTCTTCAGGTCTTCCTCCGAAGCGTCCGTGTGCCAAATCGGGATGCGGTGTCCCCACCACAGCTGGCGGCTGATGCACCAGTCGCGCTTTTCCGCGAGCCAGTCCAGATACTTGTTCGCATAGCGTTCGGGAATAATCTTGATTTCGCCGGATTTCACCGCGTCCATTGCGTTTTCGGCAAGGGAGTCCATCTTGACGAACCACTGGTCGCTCAGATACGGTTCGATGACCGTCTTCGAACGGTCGGAATGTCCCACCTGCATTTCGTGATCTTCGACTTTCAGAAGAAGCCCGAGCTTTTCGAGCCCGGCGACAACCGCATCGCGAGCCGCCTGTCCCTTGAGCCCCTTGAACTCGCCGGCATTTTCGTTCAGGCTGCCGTCATCGTTCATGATGTTTATCATCGGGAGCTTGTGGCGAAGTCCCGTGGCGTAATCGTTCGGATCATGCGCCGGAGTGACTTTTACGGAACCGGTTCCGAAATCCATATCGACCAGGATCGCATCCGCAATCACCGGAATTTCGCGTCCGACAAAAGGAACTTTCAGCATCTTGCCGATGTATTTTTTATAGCGTTCATCGTTTGGATGGACAGCTAGCGCGGTATCGCCCATGATAGTCTCGGGACGCGTCGTCGAGACCGGAATATAGCCCGAACCGTCCGCTAGCGGATACTTGAACGTCCAGAAATGGCCCTTGACCGTTTCGTAATAGATTTCGTCGTCGGCGACCGCGGTCTGGAGCTTCGTGTCCCAGTTCACGAGCCGCTTTCCGCGGTAGATGAGCCCTTTCTTGAAAAGGTTGAAAAACGCAAAGCGAACCGCCTTGGCGCAGACCGGGTCGAGCGTAAAGCGCTGGCGGCTCCAGTCGCAGCTCACACCGAGACTTTTCAGCTGCTTCGTAATCCGGGCCTCGTATTCGTCTTTCCACTTCCAGATGCGTTCGACCAAGGCTTCGCGACCGATATCGTGGCGCGTCTTGTGCTCGTCCTGGAAGAGCCTCTTTTCGACGACCGCCTGCGTGGCGATTCCCGCGTGGTCCGTTCCCGGAATCCAGAGCGTGTCGCAACCTGTCTTTCTGCGGTAGCGGACCAAAATATCCTGTAGCGTATCGTTCAGCGCATGTCCCAGATGCAGCGCACCCGTGACATTCGGCGGCGGAATGACGACGGAAAACGGTTTTCCCTTTCCGCTCGGTGCAAAATCGTTATTCTTGTCCCATGTGTCGTGCCAGCGGGCCTCGACGGCTTTCGAATTGTAACGTGTTTCCATTTCCATAATGCGCAAATCTAGCAAACGAAAAAGCTCCCGGTAAAGGGAGCCTTTGATTTGTGAAATTCTTTTGCGTTACTTTTCAACGCCCGTGAAAATTTCGTAGCCCGGCAAACCGGTCTGGTGAATCTTGTTGACTCCAAAGTTCAGCGCGGGAAGACTGTCCACCGTGAGAAGCGAGAGCGTGGTACTTACCGTCTCGGAGCTCGCACCGAGAATGCATCCAAAAGTGAAATTCATCGTGAGCGCATTCCCGGCAAGCGACCAGTTGCCGCTTTCCTCGTCGCCAAGGCACATATTCTCGCTGTTCACGGCCACATCCGTCGAATACGTCAAACTAAAGGTTTTGTCCTTGTTGAACACAAGTGTCGAAGGAGTAGAAAGCTTCTGGTAAGCGGTAAACGTTTCGCCGTCCGTTGAATTGTAGAATGCGTTCATGTTCCACGTTGCGCCTTCGAGACATTCTTCCGTGACGCCGTTTGCGCATTTTTCGGCAAGGGAAGCTTCACCAGAACTAGATGAAGAGCAGGCGGAAAAGAGCATTCCGGCAATAGCGATTCCGACAAGGACAAAGGACTTTTTCATAAGGATTCCTCTCATTTTTTTTCCCAATATATATAAAAAGCCTCCCGATAGGGGAGGCTTTGAAAAGTTTTTGAAAATCGTTAGCGGCGACGGCGCTTGCCGTTATTCTTCTTGTCGTCGCTTGCCGACGAAGACGACTTCGGTTCTGCAGCCGGTGCGCCTCCGCGGATGTCCTTCATCTTGAAGTTCACGTTGATTTCCGCCGTTTCAACCTTGGAAGAGGCGCCTTCCTTGTCCGTCAGCTTGAAGCCGAATTCGTCGAGACCGTAGAATCCCTTGTTCGGCGTATAGACAAACGAACCGTCCTTTTCGTTGATGACAACCTTTCCGTTTTGCGGGCGACGGACGAGCGAAACTTTCGCATCGAGTTTTCCGTCCGGATCATACGCTCCGTTCAAAAGACCGTCCTTGGCGTTCACCTTGAGGACTTCGCCTTCACGCGTCTGGTAGGACTGCGACATCGCAACCGGCGGATCGTTCACGGGGATAATCGTGAACTTGGCGGACGTCTGGGCGGAAGCACCTTCCGGGTCTGTCACCTTGAACGTAATCGTCTCCGTCGGACCGTTCCAGTTTTCGCGCGGCTGCTTGATCGTGACAATGTTTCTCGCCTTGTCGTGTTCCACGAGCAGTTGTTTGTTGCCTGTGATGGTCCACTTCAGTTCGCTGAAACTGTTGTCGCGGTCGCGCACATACGTGTCGAGTTTGAGCGTCGCCAGAACGCCTCCGTTCGCATCTTCCTTCATCGTTACGTCGCGAATCGGGCGGATTTCCGGGACTGCGTTCACGTGCTTCACTTCGAAGTTCACGGTCGTCTTGGCCGTCGCTCCGGCAGGATCCTTGACGATGAACGTAATCGCTTCCTTGCCGAACCAATCGACGCGGCTCGGACGGACAATCGCTTCGCGTCCACCGGTAATCATCACTTCGAGATGGCGGTTGCCGGTTACGGACCAGCGCAGTTCGTGCGGCTTGTTGTCCGGATCGGTCACAAACTGGTCGAGCTTGATGGGCTTGAACTTGGTGCCTTCATTCGTCACCATGTCCGGAATCTTCTTCAGGACAGGGGGATCGTTTACCGGGATAACGACGAAGTCCACGTTGATCGAAGCCTTTTCACCCGAAGGATCGTAGGCGTTCACCGTAATCTTGTCCTTGCCGTTCCAGTATTTGTTCGGAATCGTCACGGTCAGGACGCCGGCATCGGAGAGATCGTAGGCGAGCGGATGCTTCACCGTAGGACGCTTCGCCTTGCCCATGCGGCCGCGCTTGTCCTTCGTCGCCGGTTCGCCGTCATCGATCGTCCAGCGCATTTCCGAAGGCTTGTTGTCCGGATCGACGATGAATTTCGAGAAGTCGATCGGCTGGAATTCTTCCTTTTCCTTGATCTGCTGGACCGGAACCTTGTTGAAGTGCGGCGGATCGTTCACCGGGGTAACGGTAAATGTTACCTTCGTGCTGGCGCTTGCCCCAGCCGGATCGGAAACGGTGAGAACCAATGTTTCGGTACCGTTCCAGTATTCGTTCGGGGTCGCCACGCTCATGCGGGAGCCGCGAATTTCGACTTTCAGGTTCTTGTTGCCGGAGACTTTCCATTTCAGCTCGTTCGGACGATTGTCCGGGTCGCTGACATAGCGGGAAAGGTCAATCGGTTCGAAGCGTTCCTTTTCCTTGATCTTCTGGTTCGGAATCGCCTTGATAACCGGCGGATCGTTTACCGGCGTGACTTCAAAGAGCACCTGCTGGGTCGCCTTGCCGCCTTCCGGGTCCGTCACGGTCAGTGTGATTTTTTCGGCACCGTTCCAATACTTGTCGGGTGTCGTCACCACGAGCTGCTTTTTCGCATTGATCGAAGCCTTGAGGCTGCGCGGTTGCGAAACTTCAAACGAGAGCGCCGATGTCGGATGGTCCGGATCGCTTACGAGGGCGAGCAGATCGATCGGGGCAAAGTGTTCCTTTTCCTTGATCTTCTGCGCGGGAATCGGCTTCATGACCGGAGGATCGTTCACGGAAACGACTTCAAAATCGACGCTGCGCGAATCCTTGGCGCCTTCCGGGTCCGTCACCGTAAAGACGACGGTCCGCTTTCCGTTCCAATACTTGTTCGGAATGTTCAGATGGGCGATACGCTTGTCGTCAATCGTAACCGTCAGGTCATTTTCCGTTTTCTGTTCTTCTACCTTTGGCGCTTCTTTCTGCTTGGACTTCTTGCCCTTCTTCGCCTTGGTCTTTGTCGGAGCCGGGGCGGGAGCGGAAGCCTTCTTGACGACAGCCGTCCAGGTGAGCTGGTTATTCCGGTGGTCGGCATCGTGCACGTAATTGTCCAGCGGAATATCCTTGAACGTCTGCTTTTCCTTGATGGTCTGGCCAGGAATGTCCTTCATCACCGGAGGATCGTTCACCGAGGTGATTTCATAGACAACTGTCGTCGTCGCGGAAGCACCCTTCGGGTCCTTGACGGTCACAGTCATCGTGTCGGGCTTGCACCAGAAATACTTGTTCGGAGCGGAGATGACGAGCTTTCTCGCCGAAGTAATTTCCGCCTTCAGGTATTTGTTGCCGGAAACGGTCCACTTCATTTCGGAAGGCTTGTTGTCCGGATCCTTGACATAATCATCCAGGGAAACCGGCTTGAATGTTTCCTTTTCCTTGATCTTCTGGTTCGGAATCTTCGAAATGACGGGCGGATCGTTTACTTCGGTCACGACAAAGTCCATCTTGTGCGAAGCCTTGCCGCCTTCCGGATCCGTCACCGTAAAGGTGATCGTTTCCTTGCCGTGCCACTGCGAGTGGGGAACCTTGACCTGGACTGTATTGTCCTTGTTGAGCACCACCTGCAACTGGCGGTTGCCGGAGAAGCTCCACTTGAGAAGTTTCGACGGATGGTCCGGGTCTGTCGCAAGGGTCGAAAGGTCAATCGTCTTGAACTTTCCGCCTTCACGGATCGTTTCGCCGGTCGGAGCCTTGTCGGAAATCACGGGCAAATCGTTGATCGAACGGACCGTGAAAAGAGCTGTCGAAGTCGCCGAAGCGCCTTCCGGGTCCGTTGCCGTAAAGGAAATCTTCGCGGCGCCGTTCCAATATTTGTTTGGGATGACGATTCGCGCATTGTGGGAATTGTCGATTTCGACCGTAAGACCGCTCTTGTTCACCGAAGTGGTTTCTTCGTATGCGGCCTTCTTTCCCTTCTTCCCCTTCGCCTTTGCCGGAGCGGGCTTTGCGGAAGCGTCGGAGACCTTGAAGCTCCACTGGAGATCTGTCTTCTTGTGGTCGGGATCCTGGATCAGGTCGTCGAGCTTGATGACGGCGAACTGCTGTTTTTCGTCAATCGTCTGGTCCTTGACTTCGTGCACAAAGACCGGAGGATCGTTCACGGAAATCACTTCGAAGTTCACCGTGCGGGAATCCTTCGCGCCTTCCGGGTCAACGACGGTAAACGTGACCGTCTCCTTGCCGTTCCAATATTTGTTCGGTGTCGTAATCGTCACCTTGCGGTCTGGGCTTATGGTAAACTTCAAACTCTTGTTTCCGGTAATCGTCCACTTGAGCTTATTGTTCGGATGGTCGAGATCGCTCACGTAATTGTCGAGTTCAATCGGCTTGAATTCCTGCTTTTCCTTGATGGTCTGGCTCGGAATGTCCTTCATCACCGGAGGATCGTTCACGGACTTCGCCGTAAACTGGACCGTCTGGCGGGCAGAGGCTCCGGCCGGATCGGAGACCGCGAATGTCACCTTTTCCGTTCCGTTCCACAGCTTGTTCGGAGTCTTGATCGTCGCAATGCCGTCCTTGGATATGGAAATTTTCAAATCCTTGTTGCCCGTAATCGTCCACTTGAGCGTCTTGAACGCATCGTCCGGGTCGCTTACGAGTTCCGCCAAGTTGATATCCTTAAACTCTTCCTTTTCCATGATGATCTGGTCGTTGATCTTTTTCAGGACAGGAGGATCGTTGATGGAGCGGACCGTGAAGAGAGCGGACTGGGTAGCCTTTGCGCCTTCCGGGTCCATCACCGTGAATTCGATTAAGTCCGCGCCGTTCCAGTATTTGTTCGGGGTCGTCACCGTCGCAACGAGCATTTTCGGATCGACGTTTACGGTAAGTCCCGTCTTGTATCCCTTGGGAGCGCCCGGAGCGGGCTTCACGTTGAACGACCACGTGAGATCGGAGAGCTTGTGGTCCGGATCCTTGACAATTTCGCCGAGTTTGATCGGGGCGAAAGGCTTCTTCTCGTCAACGGTCTGGTTATTGATTTTCTTGACGAATTCCGGGGGATCGTTCACGGATTCCACCGTGAATGTCACCTTACGGGAATCCTTCGCACCTTCCGGATCCGCAACTTCGATATTAAACGTTTCGGAACCGTTCCAATACTTGTTCGGGATGAGCACGGTCAGAACGCGATTCGGGTCTATCTTGTACTTGAGCTCCTTGTTTCCGGTAATCGTCCACTTGAGTTTGGCGTTCGGATGGTCGAGATCGCTCACGTAATTGTCGAGTTCAATCGGCTTGAATTCCTGCTTTTCCTTGATGGTCTGGCTCGGGATATCCTTCATCACCGGGGGATCGTTCACCGAGTTGACCGTAAAGACGGCGGTCTGCTTGGCGGAAGCGCCTTCCGGGTCCGTCACGGTAAACGTGATGTTCTCGCGTCCGTTCCAGAGCTGGTTCGGGATGACGACCGTTGCCGTTCCCGCCTTGTCGATATTGACTTTCAAATCCTTGTTGCCCGTAATCGTCCATTTGAGCTTGTCAAAGGGATGGTCCGGGTCGTTTGTAAGCTCGGCGAGATTGATCGGGGCGAACTGGGATTTTTCCTCGATTGTCTGGGACTTGATTTCCTTGAGCACCGGGGGATCGTTCACCGAGATAACCGTGAATGTCGCCGAAGCGGTCGCCTTTGCGCCTTCCGGGTCCGTCACGGTAAACGTAATGATGTTCGAACCGTTCCAGTATTTGTTCGGAATGACGACCGTTGCGACCATCTTGGCATCGACATTCACCTGGAGTTCCGGCTGCGTGCCTTTCGGGGAACCCGGAGCGGCCTTGACGGAAATGTCGAGTGTCAGATCGGTGAGCTTGTGGTCCGGATCCTTGATGATTTCACCGAGATTGATGGTCTTGAACTGTTCCTTTTCCTTGATCGTCTGGTCGGCGATCTTCTTCGTGAATTCGGGAGGATCGTTTACCGATTCGACGGTAAAGTTCACCGTGCGTTCGTCGGACGCGCCTTCCGGGTCCGTCACCTTGAACGTAATCGCCTCGGCGCCGTTCCAGTATTTGCTCGGAAGCGTAAAGGTCGCTTTGCGGTTCGGGTCGAGTGTTACCTTGATATCCTTGTTGCCCGTAATCGTCCACTTGAGAAGATTCTTTGCGTGGTCGATATCCGTCACGAACTTGTCGAGTTCAATCGGCTTGAACTGTTCCTTTTCCTTAATCGTCTGGTCGGGAATGTCCGTCATGACCGGAGGATCGTTGATGGACTTGACCGTAAGCTTGACCGTCGTGCTGGCCTTGCCGCCTTCCGGATCCGTTGCCGTGAAAGTGACCGATTCCGAACCGTTCCAGTTGATGTCCGGAGTCTTGATGGTCACCATGCGGTTCTTATCAACATTGACTTTCAGTTCCTTGTTGCCCGAAACGGCGATTTTCAGCTGCGAAAGGTCGTGGTCCGCATCGGAAAGGTAGTCGTCGAGAACGATCGGGTCGAATTCCGTCTTTTCGTCAATCGTCATGTCCGGGATTTTCTTGAACACCGGCAAGTCGTTGATGGAGCGGACGGTGAACTTGACTTCCTGACGCGCTTCGGCGCCTTCCGGGTCTGTCACCTTGAACGTAGCGACCGCGGAACCGTTCCAATATAGATCAGGAATTTCCACCGTGGCGACATGCTTGTCATCGATGTTTATGTTGAGCGGTCCCGTCGGATGTTCCTTGCCGACGCTCTTCACATCGACTTCCCACGAAAGTTCCGAGTTCTTGTGGTCGTCATCCTTCACAAACTCGTCGAGCTTAATTTGTGCGAACTGCTTCTTCTCGTCAATCGTCTGGGCGGGAATCTGCTTGATAAACCTGGGCGGGTCGTTTACGGATTCCACCGTGAAATTAGCCTGGGTTTCCGCCGACGCGCCTTCCGGGTCCGTCACCTTGAACGTAATCGTTTCGGAACCGTTCCAGAGTGCGTTCGGAATCAGGATCTTCGCGACCTTGCCGTTCAGCTGGACCTTGAGGTCCTTGTTGCCCGAAAATTCCCACTTCAGCTGTTCGAACTTGTGGTCGATGTCTTTCACATATTTATCAAGTTCAATCGGCTTGAACTGCGACTTTTCCTGGATATCCTGGTCCGGAATCTGTTCGACAAATTCGGGCGGGTCGTTCACGGACTTTACCGTAAACGATGTCTTGAAACTCGCCTTCGCTCCGTGCGGATCCGTCGCCGTGAATGTGAACGTTTCCGCCGGGCCGTTCCAGTTTTCGTTCGGAATAATGACTTCCGCGACATTGTACTTGTCAATCTTGACTTTCAGGTCCTTGCCGCCTTCGACCGACCACTTGATAGTCGAAACATCGTCATCGACATCGCTCACGAGATCCGAAAGGTTTATCGCTTCGAACTGTTCCTTTTCGTTAATCACCTGATCCGGCGCCTTTTGAACGATGGGCGGATCGTTCACCGGGCGAACCGTGAAATTGGCGGACGTCTTGTCGGAAGCGTATTCGGCGTCCGTTGCGATAAACGTAATCTTGTAGGCGCCGTACCAGTTCGTATCGGGAATGACGACGTTTGCGATACGGTCCTTGGAAATTTCGACGGAAAGTTCTCCTTCCGCCTGTTCCTTCGCAATCGGAGTCAATTCATATTCCCACGAAATCTGGTCCTTGGGATGGTCGGGATCCTTGACATAGTCGTCGAGCTTTATCGGGGTGAACTTTTTGCCCTCATCGACGGTCTGGTCGGGAATCTTGGAAACTTCCGGCGGATTGTTTACCGATTCCACCGTGAACGTAACCGTTTCCGAGCTGGAAGCGCCCTTCGGATCCGTAACGGTGAATGTGAGATCTTCCGAACCGTTCCAGTATTGGTCCGGAGTCTTGATGGTCACGACCCGGTTGGATTCCGTTACGATCAGATCTTTGTTACCCGTGATTTTCCAGCGAAGCGTCGCCGGCTTGTCTTCCGGATCATCGACATAGTCGTCGAGCTTTATCGGGGCAAACTTGCCGCCTTCCTGAATGGATTCTCCCGGAATGCCGTTTAGGGAAGGAGGATTGTTTTCCTTTGCCTGGGAAACCGCCCCCTCGGATTGTGCGGCATCCTGCGCGATTGCGAAGGAAACAAGAAACAGTCCTGTCGTTAAAAACAGGGGTAAACGTGACTTTTTTCTACTCATTTACGATCTCCACTAAGACCTTTCGGCAAAACCGAACCGCAAAGGGCGGTCTGCCCTGCCAAAACACTCTAGCCATCCAAATCACCGTTTTGGAAATCAAAAAGTGACTTTCATCACCAAATATAAAGTTTTCAAGATATGCGGATACTACTTTTTTGGGTATTTTCAAAAAAAATCCCCGAATTTTCAGCAGACGAATGCCGCACTTTTTTACAAAAATTTTGTCAATTTTTCGTTAAGTGATTGATTGGCAACAAGTTAAGACGATTTACTGCAAAAAAAATGGAGAAACGCTTGCCGGCGAGACTTGCCGGGAAAAAGACGCCCGCCAATACGCAGATGACAATTTTTTTTTTTTTAACTATCTTGTCTAAAAATTGTTCAACAACGGGTTCTTTATGAAATTTGTCTTTCTCTGCGACGAAATCTACTTGAAAGGGGACAACGCCTCTTTTGTAAACAATTTCCCGACCAATCACGAACTGGTGACAATGTCCGGAGAAAGCCTCTTGCAGGCAAAAGGTTTTCCCGAGGACACGTTTGGACTTCTCGTTGAACGTTTCACCTGGCAAAAGAATTTCAGCCTGTTCCGCTATTTCGGCCTTCTTCCGATCCTAGAAACGGTTCCTCTCGCCGTGGTAAGCCGCAGCCATCGCTTCGAGCCGCTCAAAGGTCGCAGTTCGCTCCGCGGGCAGGAAGTGGTTATCGCACCCAACGCATCGTCGGAAGAACTTTACACGGCCATCGAAAAGTTTATCGTCGCGCCTCCCCAGACGCATACTTACCCGCGGTGCGCCTGCAAGCTGTTTACAAAAAAAGCAGCTGCCGTCTAACCGTCCGGGCTTTCAGCCAAAATGCGTAGCGAGGTTCTCGAATCCTTGATTTCCCAGGGCTCGCTCGTGGGAATCGTCTGTTCGAAATCTTGCGATGTTAAAAAATTTCTTGAAAATTTTGTGCGCACCCTTTCCGGGGATGCGCCTTTCCTTTTTACGGAATACAGCCAAAGCCTCGGTGCGGGAAAGGCTTTTTTGCAAAACTTGCGAAACCAACAGGAAGAAGGTTTTCGCTATGTCTTTGTCCGCTTTCCCGAAAATCTCGACGGGGATGCGGCCGCGTTGCTCGCTTCGATGCGGATGGTCCTTGTCATTTCCGAAGACGGAAGCCCGGTCGAAAACGGAATCCTTTCGGAACTTGAAGCGGTAGCCCCCTTTAGCCCCGGTTTTTTATGGTGGGTCGCTCCGAAACCAAACCGGAAAAAATTTCCGAAAATCACCCAGTCGATCGGGAAAAACTGGCTTTCCGGCTGGACGTCCGCCAAGAAAATTTCCCAGGAAAGCGAAAAAGCCGCACAGATTTTTTTGGAACTTCTCCGAGCGAAAATTCTCCGGGAAAACGCCGTCGTCGGATGGGCGCGCATCTTCCGCAAGTTTTTCCTTCCCTTGTGCCTGCTTGTGGCGGCGGTTCCCTTTTTTATTCCTTCGGACGTGGATTCCGGCCCGACCCTTTCGAGAAACATCAAGTCGGAAATGGCCTTCTATTCGGAAGCCCCTTATTTTGACTACACGTTTGACGGCTCGGAACCGTTCGAGCGAATCGCCCGGTATGCCGTCGGGCGCTTTGCCGCGCTAGTCACCACGGAACGGACTCTTCGGGATTATGTCGAAGAGACTCTCCTAAAAAACGGTTTTTCCGAAAATTCCTGGGAGACGGGAAGACTTCACATTCCGCCAAAGGGAACTTCCATTCGCTTTTCAATCCCGGAAAACCTGAAAAACCCCGATTACGATTCCATCGCTCCCGTCTGGAAATTCTTTACGCAAATCATCGGGGACTCGGTTTCCTATGTAACGGAGCTTTACAACGAAAAGGCGACAGAGAAAGAGAGGAAGCATCCGGCGTGGGACGTAGCTAGCCGTTCGGGAGCGCGGATCCTTTCCCCGTTTAGCGGAAAGGCGTGGACATTCAAGGACGAACGCGGCGGAACGGTCATCGGAATCGTAGGCGAAAAGCGGGTCATCCTCTTTATGCACTGCGACCAGCTTCTTTATCTCGACGGACAGAACGTGATGCAGGGAGATCCCGTGGCGACTGTCGGAACGACGGGACATACGACAGGTCCGCACGTACACATCGTAACCGGGCTTATCGACAGGCGGGGAAACAAACACTTGGGCAACGTTCGCTACCGGGTTGTGAGTCCCGTCACTTGGTATTATTCCGGTAAATGAAATGTTACAAATTAAGATTCGTTTTTCGGGTAAAAATTGGTAACTTTGGCAACGAATTGGGTTGGCGTTTTTAAAGGAGAATCCATGATCGTTCGTTTTTTGGCTATCGCGACTCTTGTTTTTCTGGTCTCGGCCTGTTCTTCGACCCTTCCTAAAGCAGAACTCGCCTCTCACGAAGACAGTTCCCGCAACATTCCCAAAATCGACCACATGATAGTCAATCTGAAGAAATCCTACATTTCCCAGTGCTACAGCCCGATTCTCAAGAAAAACCCGCCGGAAAACCAGTGCCAGACCGAACTTTTCCAGATGCTTGAACGCCGCTACCACCTAAATTACAGCCAACACCAGATTGACCTGGCTTCGAACGATCTTTTTTTCCGCGACGTCGATACACGGCTCCGCAAGATGGTGCGGACCGATCCCGAAATCCGGCGCGCTATCAAGCAAGGAGCTTTCCGCAGTGCCGACGAAATGCTGAGCTACTACCGGACGAAATACGCATTCGACACGCAAGTGCGGAATTAAGCCCTAAAGCATTGAATTTTTGATAAAAGGCGCGGTTGACTATTTACCGTGCCTTTTGTTTTTCTTATTTTGAAAGGGAACGAAAAACGATTTATCGAAAGGACTGATATGGAATCAGCAAACGGATCAAAGCCAGGCTTTTTTGTCCAAGGACGCTTTCTCTATACCAAGGACAACGAAAAAGTGGTACTTCGCGGCGTAAACCACATGTTTATCTGGACGGATCGCGAAGGAAAGTCCATTCCCGAAATAGCAAAGACCGGAGCGAACTGCGTACGGATTGTCTGGAACATGCACGGTCGGATATCCGACCTGTATCGCCTGGTTGACGACAGCATCGAAAACTCGATGATTCCGATAGTCGAGCTGCACGACGCGACGGGGCGCTGGGAACGTCTTCCCGAACTGGTCACCTTTTGGACCCGGGAAGAATCGCTCCGGATGATTCGCGATCACCAGGAATACATTCTGGTAAACATCGGAAACGAGGTCGGAGGCGAAGAAGAGTCCGGCGAGGATTTCTATAACGCCTATGCCGCCGCAGTAACAAGGATGCGCGCCGCGGGCATCCGGGTTCCGCTGATCATCGATGCGGACAACTGGGGACAGAGCCCCAAAAACATCCTGGAACAGGGACCGCACCTCCTTGCCGAAGATCCCGAGCACAATCTGCTGTTCGACTTGCATCTTTGGTGGCCCTCGGAAAAGCACGACCCGAAAAAGACCGGCTACGCAACAGTCGAGGAACGGATTACCGGAGTCCTCGAAGAATCCGTCGCGAAGAACGTCCCTCTCATTATCGGCGAATTTGCACCCGTCGCCGTCGGCGGAGCCCGAGAAATTCCGTACAGGTTTATCATGGCGGAAGCGGAACGTCTCGACATCGGCTGGCTCGCCTGGAGCTGGGGACCGGGAAATTTCGACAGCCAGGAAATGGACATGACGACCCACGGTTCCTTCAATACACTGGTAAAATGGGGCAGGGAAGTCTGCGTCGATAGCCCGCTCGGCATCCAGAACACGAGCGTAATCCCGTCCTTTATCCAGAACGGAGACTTTTCCACGGGCGCCTCGGATCGCGGAAGAAATCTGGTTTCAAACAGCGACTTTTCGGAAGGGCTCGACGGTTGGACGCCTGATTTTTGGGGCGGCGAAGCGAAAACGGAAATACGGAATGGAAAAATCCATTTTTCCATCTTAAAACCCGGCAAGGAGACGTGGAACCTGCAGTTCAAGCAGACGCTTCCATTACGAAACGGCATCACTTATATTTTCAGCATGCGGGCCAAGGCGGACAAGCCTAGAACGCTCAATGTCGATATCAAGCGGGCGACCAAGGATTACGTCCCCTATGCGAACGGGCGTTTCCTGGACCTTTCGACAAGCTGGCAGGATTTCAGCTGGAAATTTACCATGAAGGAGCCTACCGACGAAAACGCCGTCCTGGTTTTCGATATGGGAGGCAGCCCCATCGGCTGGACCCTTTCCGATGTCTCCCTGGTGCAGGCGAGAAGCGTGCTGGATCGCCTGAACAGAAGCTTCCAGCGCAATGTCCAAAAGAACTCCGGATATTTCAATGCGCCGGCCGGTCCGTGGGAACTCCATCTCTATTCGGCGGACGGAGAACTTCTCGAAATCCTCGACAAGGGGAAGGGAGGCGAAGGGATGAAGCCTTTCCCGAAAATCGAGCGCAGCGGAATCATGGTCATCCAGGATCTGTAAAGTTTATTCCATGTTGGAACGTTTCGGCCATCAGCTTTTTTCAAAATCAAGATAGATTATTCCCATATGGACCAACGGAAGCCGCAAATTCTCGTCGTGGATGACACAAAGTCGAATATCGAAGTACTCGAAGGTTCTTTGGCACAGGAAAATTACAGCGTGCATGTCGCTTTGAGCGGAAAGCGGGCGCTTGAACTGGCCCACCGCAGACAGTTCGATCTGATTCTTCTCGATGTGATGATGCCCGAAATGGACGGCTACGAAACGTTCCAGAAACTCAAGGAAATCCCGGGATGTGAAAATACGCCCGTCATTTTCCTCACGGCCCAGGCGGAAAACGATAGCGAAATGAAAGGGCTTTCGCTCGGAGCGGATGACTATATCGCGAAGCCGTTCAACGCCAAACTGCTCAAGCTGCGGATACGGAACCAGCTCGAAAGAAAGTTCACGCGCGATCGTCTTACCGAACTTGTCGATGAGCGCACTTCGGAACTTTCCCAGAAAACAAAAGATTTGCAAAAAACGTTGCAGGTGATGCTCACAAGTCTCGGGGCTCTCGCGGAATTTAGGGACAACGAAACCGGGGCGCATTTGAAACGGACGCAAATCATCGTGCGGAAACTTGCCCAGGCGATGAGCAAGGACGAAAAGTACAAGAACATTTTTCACGATGACGAAACGATTGAAGAATATGCGATTGCGGCGCCGCTGCACGACATAGGAAAGGTCGGAATCCCGGACGATATTTTGAGAAAGCCCGGACTTCTCAATTCCGAAGAGCGCGAAAAAATGAAGAAGCATACCGAGCTGGGCTACAAGGTTCTTCTTTCGGCAACGCGTGAACTGGGCAATAATCCAATGGTGGTCATCGCGGCAAATATCGCCCGGAGCCACCACGAAAAATGGGACGGTTCCGGCTACCCGGACGGGCTCTCGGGAAAAGCCATTCCGCTTGAAGCCCGGCTCATGGCCGTGGCGGATGTCTATGACGCGCTGATTTCCAAGAGGGTTTACAAACCGGCGATTCCCCATACCGAAGCGATTTCCATTATCCATAATGCAACCGGTTTGCATTTTGATCCGGATGTTATCAAGGCATTCGATACTTTTTCGGATGAACTTCCCGAAATCTATAAAGGACTTGTGGATTGACAAACAGCGGCTCCATGCGGGAACTGGGTTCCAAGATTATTTGGGTTTATACGATTACAACCCTGATAGCCATGGTTATCTGCTTTTTTGCCTTTACCGCATACATGCGCTCTTTTCTCTTTGAATCGGCGTCTGCGGAATCCGGAAAGACCCTGCAGCAAATTTCCGTATCCCTGGAACAAAAAATTTTATCGTATGCCAAACATTTTGAAAACTGGCGCCCTAATCTCCAAAACAAATCGAACACGGGAATCCGCTCGTCCCTTTCCCAGGAAGTTCACCGGCGAAAAACCGTCGATATCTACTACGGGGCACCGGACGGTTCCTTTATCAGTTCGCGAGGCTTTAAACGCGACCCGATCCATCCGGAATTCCGAACCAAGTCCTGGTATCTCGAACCGAACAGAAACAAGGGGCTGGCCTATTCGGGTCCATCGTATAATCACGGTGCAAAAAAACGCGTTCTGACAATTTCCGCACCGGTCTGGAAGCGCCGGGACAAAATCCAGGGAATCGTCGCCGAAGACATCGATGTCAACGAACTTCGCAACCTGATGACCTCCCTTTCCAAGGAAAGCGGGGGAGTGACCATGCTCGTAAACAGCGAAACGGACAGCATTTACACCTACTTTCCCTACCAGACGAGTCTCGGGGAAATCACGCTGGATTCCGTCCGCACCCTTTTGGCTGCGACCGGTCCGCTTTTTGACACGGATTCGCTCAAGACTTCCGACGCTACCTATTACCGCTTTTCGGAAGACGGCAAGGCTTATACGGCAATCGTGACGCCGCTGTCAAAGCTTCCGATGCACCTGGTACACATCACGCCCCAGAGCAAGACGGAGTCGCTTCTCAGCGAGAAGACCCAGGACTTTATCCTCTTTGCTGGGGGATGTGTCTTTTTCCTCATCATCGTTTCGCTGGCTGGAAGCCGCATCCTTTTCCGGAAAATCGTTTCCAAGGACTTGACCGACAGCATAAGCTCTAGCACCATTTTCGACGCGATACTCGGCAGCAAGTATTTCTCGCTTATCCTGACGGACAACCAGTTCAGCGTCCTGCGAACAAGCACGAGCATCGCCCAGGTAACCGGCAATTCGGACTGGCGCGACCTGCTCGGAACTTCCCTCTGGGAAATAATCCCGAATCCGGAATTCAAGAGCTTTGTACTCAATGCGCAAAAAAACGCTCCGCCGCAAACAAGCGAAATTGGTCAGTACCAGATAGTCTTGCAACAAAAGAACGGAAAGATTCTCTGGTGGAACATTTCCTTTAACCTGCTCATCGAGGATGACGCTTCCATCCGCTACCTCTTCCTAGTCTCCGACGAAACGGCGGCGGTTCGCAAGGACTCTTTCCTAGACGCCATCATGTCGTCTTCCCAGAATACGATTTTAATCTTCGACAACGACCTAAAAATCATCTACGCTTCCAAATGTATAGAAAGAATCTTCGGTTGTCCGACATCCTCGCTTCTCGGCAAGTCATACGATGACCTCGCAACGCTCGGCGTTCCGCAAAACATCCTGGACATGCCGCAGGAATCGCTCGAAAACGGAAACATCTGGTCGGCAAATTTTGAATTGCCGTTGCCAAACGGCTCCCAGCTCTGGTGCCACGGCCAGGGCTGCATTTTGCGTTCAAAGGATTCCAACAGTCTGGGTTACCTCTTCTTCATTACGGACATCACGCCTCTTGTCGAAGCCGAAAGGGAAGCCAAGGAAGCGACCAAGGCGAAAAGCCTTTTCCTTGCGAACATGAGCCATGAAATCCGCACGCCGATGAACGCGATTATCGGAATGTCCGACCTGGCCCTTGCGACGGAACTCACGCCGAGACAGGAACACTATATCGACCGGATTTCGTATGCAGCGAAATCGCTTCTCGGCATCATCAACAACATCTTGGACTATTCAAAGCTCGAAGCGAAAAAGCAGAAGCTGGAACATATTCCTTTCGCTATCCGGGAAACCGTATCAAACGTGCTTTCCATCGCGGTGATACGGATTACGGGCAAGCCTATCGAACTCTTGGCGGATATCGACCCGAACATTCCCGAACGAATCTTCGGGGATCCGCTGCACCTGAGCCAAATATTGACAAACCTGATCAACAATGCGGAAAAGTTTACGGAACGCGGACAGGTTATCCTGAGAATGAAGCTCACAAACCTGGAAAACTCCAAGGCGACGATTTACACAAGCGTCTGCGACTCCGGAATCGGGATGACCGAAGAACAGTCCAAGAAACTGTTCCACGTCTTTACGCAGGCAAACGATTCGATGACCCGCAAATATGGCGGAACCGGGCTTGGACTCGCCATATCACACTCCCTGGTAGAACTGATGGGGGGAAAACTCAAAGTCAAGAGCACCTTCGGGGAAGGCAGCGAATTTTACTTTACGGCGACATTCGACGTCATTGTCCGTCCGCAGAACAAGGGGGCTTCCCCTCTTCGGGGAAAATCCGTACTCGCCTTAGACGAAAATTCCGAAGCCCGGAATATCCTGGGAACACTTTTCCGCACTCTCGAAATAAACGCAGCGGTGGCTTCCAACGTGGACGAATTCCAGGAAATGTTCGCACAAAAATCCTACGACTGCATCATGATAGCCTGGAATCTTCAAGAAATGCCGGCTCCGGTCCTAGCCAAGAAGCTCGCTGATTCGGGGAAAGGCGTGCCGCCCCTTGTCGCGATTTTCAAGCAAAACGACGAGGAAATTTTCAAGGAAGCCGTCGAGGCGGGTTTCAAGAGATTTTTGCCAAAGCCCTTCCTGATGAAGGATTTGAAAAATACCCTGGAAGAAGCTCTCGGATTCCGCGTGATCGAGGACAGCAAGGCGCACAAGCCGAAAGCCCATACGGAATATCGCTTTGAACGGGCAAACATTCTCTTGGTCGAGGATAACGCTTTGAACCAGGAACTCGCCATCGAGCTTTTGAACCGTGTAGGCCTCGATGTCGATGTAAAATCCAACGGCAAGGAAGCCGTCGAGGCCGTCAAGCAAAATGATTACGCGCTGATTCTCATGGACCTGCAGATGCCTATCATGGACGGCTTCGAAGCGACAAAGGCGATTCGCCAAATGCCCGAAGAAAAGAAGCGAAACATCCCCATCATCGCGATGAGCGCGCGCGCCCTCCAGGGCGACAAGGAAAAAAGCCTGGCGGCAGGCCTAAACGCCCACATCACCAAGCCTATCGATCCCGCCAGATTCTATGCGGAACTTGCCAAATGGCTTGAACAGAAAAAAAGCCCGGACAAAGAGCCCAGGACCGAAGAAAACCCTGTCGTGCCAATGGTTGCCAAAGATCCGTTTTTCGCCGCCTTCGACCGCATCCCCTATTTTGATGCGGAACTCGGGCTATACCGTTCGGTTGGCAGCAAACCCCTGTATCTCAAGGTAATCCGGCGGTTTGTCGATGATTTTGACGGATATATTCCAAAAATTTTCGAAGCCATCCAAAACGGGGAAAACGAATCGGCTGTCCGCATGGCCCACACACTCAAGGGAATCGCCGGCACCATCGGATGCACGAAATTGCAGGAAATGTCCGCGAAGCTGGAATTCCAGATTTCTTCCAGGGACGCCAAACTGGAGACCGCGCCACGGAACAGGCTAGACGATTTCCTCGAACAGCTGGTCGAAAAAATCCGAAAAGCGATTCCTCTTGCGGCGGCTGCTATCGGCGAACAGGACGAGGAACTTGTCGATGATCCGAATGCGGAAAACAAGCTAGCCAAGATGCTCGACATGATAGAACCTGCGATACAGGACTCCATCCCGATGGATTGCCGGGTCGCTTTGAAAGTGGTCGAAGGCATCCGGTTCGATTCCAAGATAAGCGACCTTCTAAAAAAACTCAGGCAGTCTATCGACGACTTTGATTTTGAAAAAGCGCACCAAATCGTTGCGGAAATCAAGAATATTCAAAAAAAGCTCTAGCTACAAGATGAAAGTAGCCAAGAGAACCAGAGCGACAAATCCAGCGACAACCGCCATCGCGATGCGGGAAGCCCTCTTTTTCGGAGAGCCGAATTCGTTCTCTAAGATTTCATCGTAATCGGGCATTTCCAGGTCAGCGTGTTCGGCGCCTTCCGACCAGCCTGTTTGCGCATCACTTCCGCATTCCTTGCAACTGGTCGCCTTGTCGGGAATTTCCGCTCCGCAATGAGGGCAAATTTTCATTTTCAAGATCTCAAAAAAAAGGTCCCGCACAAAATGTACGAGACCCAAAGGAACAAATATCAGCCGTCCGAATTACTTCGCAAACGGGAGGCGGTCCGCGGAACCGAGAACTTCGCGATTCTTGCGGGCATACATCTTCTTGAGCTCGTCGCGGGCCGGTCCGAGATACTTGCGCGGATCGAATTCGCTCGGGGACTCGACAAAGACCTTGCGGATAGCAGCGGTCATCGCAAGACGGCCATCGGAGTCGATGTTGATCTTGCAGACGGCGGACTTTGCAGCCTTGCGGAGCTGTTCTTCGGGAATGCCGACGGAATCAGGAATCTTTCCACCGTACTTTTCGATTTCGCGGACATATTCCTGCGGAACGGAAGAGGAACCGTGGAGAACGATGGGGAAGCCCGGGAGCTTCTTTTCGATTTCGGCGAGAACGTCGAAAGCGAGCGGGGGCGGGATGAGAACGCCGTCCGCATTGCGCGTGCACTGTTCCGGCTTGAACTTGCAGCGTCCATGGCTCGTTCCGATCGAGATGGCAAGGGAATCGACACCGGTCTTGCTGGTGAAGTCGATGACTTCTTCCGGACGGGTGTAGTGGGATTCTTCGGCGGAAACTTCGTCTTCGACGCCGGCGAGAACACCGAGTTCGCCTTCAACGGTGACATAATCCTTCTGGGCGTGAGCGTAATCGCAAACCTTCTTGGTCAGCGCGACGTTTTCTTCGTAGGGGAGGGAAGAACCGTCGATCATCACGGAAGAGAAGCCCATGTCGATGCAGGACTTGCAGAGTTCAAAAGAGTTACCGTGGTCGAGGTGGAGGCAGATCTGCGGTTCGGCAAGTCCGAGTTCCTTGGCGTATTCGACCGCACCCTGGGCCATGTAGCGCAGAAGGGTCTGGTTCGCATACTTGCGAGCACCCGAAGAAACCTGGAGGATTACCGGGGACTTGGTCTCGACGCAAGCCTGGATAATCGCCTGCATCTGTTCCATGTTGTTGAAGTTGTACGCCGGAACCGCGTAATGATTCTTCATCGCGTCCGCAAACATTTCCTTGGTATTGACCAAACCGAGGGTCTTGTAGGAAACTGCCATTTTTTACCTCTGTGAGTTGTGAATGCGGATTTTTCCGCAATTCGTTTACTGCCCATAATGTAGAAAATTCATCGAGGGCGGAAAGGCGGAATGCGATTTTTTTTGAGAAAGCTCGTCCTTTTGCAAAAGAAGACTCCCGTGAGTCAAAAGGCTGTTTCAAAATGAAACCGATTCGGTCGGGCCCGTCAAATTTTCGATTTTTTAGAGTATTTTAAAATGGCACGTTTTTTGCTTTTAAGCCTGCGGTTGAAATACCTGCCGAATTCGGCAAGGAGGTTTAAATGTCTGAATTTTCAAACGAGTCCGAAAAGGTTCTTGCCAAAGCCCAAGAATTGATGGACAAAAAATCCCATTCCTATCTAGGCGTAGTTCACTTGGCCTATGGGCTTCTGGAAGCCCCGGACGCCCGGCTGAAAAATCTGTATCGGGCCAAAAAGGCGAACATCAAGGAAATGGAAGGAAAGCTCGCTCCGTTTCTGGATTCCGTTCCGAAGCTAGCCGATATAAATCCGGATGCCGGACGTCCCGACGAAGACCTGTCGCGCGTTCTCCGGGCGGCAATCCAGGAAGGCCGGCAAACGTCCCAGGCGGCAAGCCCGAGCAATATGCTGATCGCGCTGATGCGCTTCGCCGAAGAACGGCGAGTGGCGAAAGTCTTTGAAGATGCGCTCGGAAGCGCGGAAGTCGTGAAGACATGGCTTTCCGATCCGATGAGCGCCGCCGCCGTCGCCGAGGAGGAATCCCCGCTCAAGCTATACGGGCGGGAACTCGTTTCGCTCGCCGAAGAAGGCAAGCTCGATCCGGTTATCGGACGGGAAGAGGAAATCCGTCGCGTGATCTTGATTCTTTCGCGAAAGACGAAAAACAATCCCGTGTTGGTGGGGGAACCCGGCGTCGGAAAGACGGCTATCGTGGAAGGCCTCGCCATGCGAATTTACAAGGGCGACGTTCCCGATGCGCTGAAAGGGAAAAAACTTTTTTCGCTTGACCTGTCGGCTTTGATGGCCGGTGCGAAATACCGCGGAGATTTCGAGGAACGACTGAAAAATGTTTTGAACGCGCTCGAAGAAGACGGCAATACGCTACTCTTCATCGACGAGCTGCACACGATAGTCGGTGCGGGAAAGACGGAAGGCAGCATGGATCTTGGAAACATGCTGAAACCGAAGCTTGCCCGTGGAGAACTCCACTGCATCGGAGCGACGACAACGCAGGAATATCGCCGCTACATCGAAAAGGACGCCGCTCTCGAAAGGCGTTTCCAGCCGGTGACGGTTACGGAACCGACCCAGGATGAAGCGATTTCCATTCTGAGAGGCGTGAAGGAAAGTTTTGAAACGCATCACGGCGTCCGGATTCACGACGATGCGCTGGTCGCCGCCGTCAAACTTTCGAGCCGCTACATCGCCGACCGGTTCCTTCCCGACAAAGCGATTGACCTGATCGACGAAGCGGCAAGCACGGTAAAGACCCAGCTCGACACGGTTCCCGAAGCCTTGGACAACTTGCAGCGCAAGGAACTGCAGCTGAAAATCGAAGAGAAGGCTCTCGCCAAGGAAAGCGACGACAAGAGCAAGAAGCGTCTTGAGGAGCTCAAGGAAGAACTGGCGACGACATCGGCGGCGGTATCCGCGATGCAGTCAAAATGGCAGGAGCGCCGGGCAAAGCTCAACGAGTTGAAAACAGCCAAGGAACGGCTTCACAAGGCGCATGAAGAAATGGAGCAGGCAGAAGCCCGCTACGACTTGAACCGGGCCGCGGAACTCAAGTACAACACGATAGTGAAACTCGAAAAGGAAGTCGCCGACTTGGAAGAAAAAGCCCGCAAGGAATCCGAGAACGGAGAACTGACCGAAGAAGTGACCGAAGAAACCGTTTCGCAGGTGGTGAGCCGCTGGACAGGAATCCCGGTGACGCGCCTTCGCGAAACGGAACGCGCAAAGCTTCTGCATCTCGATGAGCGTCTGCACAGGCGGGTCGTGGGGCAGGATGCGGCCGTGTCCGCCGTCGCCGAAGCCATCTTGCGGAACCGCAGCGGACTTTCCCGGGAAAACGCTCCGGTCGGAAGCTTCCTCTTCCTCGGGCCTACAGGCGTCGGAAAAACGGAACTTGCCAAGGCTCTCGCCGAAGAACTTTTCGACAGCGAAAATGCAATGATTCGAATCGACATGAGCGAATACATGGAAAAGCATTCCGTATCCCGCCTAATAGGCGCGCCTCCGGGATATGTCGGTTACGAAGAAGGCGGGCAGCTGACGGAAGCGGTTCGGACCAAACCTTATTCCGTGGTGCTTCTCGACGAGGTCGAAAAGGCGCATCCCGATGTTTTCAATGCGCTTCTGCAAGTCCTCGACGATGGCCGCTTGACGGACGGCAAGGGTCGCACGGTAAATTTCAAGAACACGCTTATCCTGATGACTTCCAACCTGGGATCGGATCTGTTTGCCGAAAGCCCGAAAAAGGAAGTTACGCTAGATGACGTGATGCCGCGCCTCAAGGGATTTTTCCGGCCCGAGTTTCTGAACCGTCTCGACGAGATTCTCGTATTCAAGAATCTTTCCAAGGAACAGATTCTCTCGATTGCGAAACTCAAGTTCGACGATCTTTCGAAACGGGCAGCACGCGAAGGCTATATCGTCAAGGCTTCGGATGCAGCGCTTCGGGAAATCGCGGACAAGTCCTACAGCCCGGAATTCGGGGCACGTCCCATCCAGAGGTTCCTCGAACGCGAAGTGGAACGGAAACTGTCCCATGCAATCATCGCCGGGGATATCAAGCCCGACATTCCTTGCACGGTCGATTACAAGGACGGAAGTTTCATCGTCAAATAATCCGGGAAAGACCAAAAGGACAAGCTCAAAAGCTTGCCCTTTTTTGTTTTAAAATTTCGGGGAATTAGAATTCAAGAATTCCGTAAATGCCGGTTCGGATGCGGTCGTTGTTCTTTTCCTGCAAAATTCCGATGGAAATTTCCGCCGCCACGTGAAAGTAGGGGAGGACTCCGATTTGGACCCGCGGCACGATATCGACCATAAAGTCGTCCATGATGTTTCCCAGGCTTCCGGAAGCCTCTATCCCTATCATCGCAAGGAGGGCTTCCGTAAATTTGAACTCCGGGGTAGCCCCGAAGGCGATCGTCGCAAGGCCGCCGTCGCTCACGACACGGTCGAGAAAGCCGATACGCGCCTCGTAAAGGGTCGAAAAAATTCGAGAAAGAGGTTGGAGCGTCGCATAGGAAAAGACAAGGCCCGCGCCGCGGTGATTTCCTACGCCGATGAGGAAGTCCGCTCCGACCGTCGAATATTCGAAGACGCGGTACTTCGCGCCAACGTCCACATAAGTCTGGACAGATTCCAAATCATCTTCCGTTTCAAAAAGGAGTTTCCCTCCAATTTCCCAGAAATCATTTATGGCAACCTGTATGTTTAACGGCAAGTAGCCGTCCTCTTCGTAATTCGTGTAAAAGCCTCCGCCAGCCGAGAATCGGTCCCGTGTCAGAAATTCCGGTCCAAAGGTGTAGCGGGCATCCCAGATGCGGTCAAGCGCAAAGGATGAAACCGCGCCTAGCACGAGCAAGAGAACGGTATTGCGGATTAAAGTTTTCACACTGCTAAGGTAGAAAATTTAACGCTTGATTGTAGAAGCCCAAGCCTCGGTAAGCATCGAAAGAATTTCCGTCCGGGACTTGTCGATGAAAGCGGTACGATCTTCGGGCAGGATTTTCTTTTCCTTGGCGACAGAAAACGAAATCGGTTCGCCAGCGGGGGAAAGCGAAAATTCCAGGTCTCCAGAAAAGCGAATCGTTTCCGCGGCGAGAATTTTCATCAGGACCGGGCCTATCAGCAGGTGCGTGTGAAATTCGACGGACGAAACTCCGGGCGCAAGCTTTGCCGAATCCCGAAAGGCAATGGGAAGCGAAACGAGCGAATCCAAGAAAACGGATCCGTTTGCCGAACGCAACCAAAGCGTGTCTTCCGAAGGATTTTTCACGGCAACGTGAATGGCAAAATAAAGAGTTCCCAAACTATCCGGAATGACACCTTTTGCGATATTTTGAATCAGAAGAATCGTTTTGGGGTTCGGAACAAATCCTCCAAGAGAAGATCCGCCCAAAATTTTATCCAAATCGATTTGTGCGGAATCCAGCGAAACGCCGGAAATTTCCAGTTCGCACTTGCCAAGGATATTCGCCGTCTGTATTTTGCGAGACGCCGCGCATCCAAAAATAAAAGACACACCCAAAATGGGCAGCAATAAAGCAAAAAGGGACTTGAAGTACTTCATCAAAGGAAAGGTAGATTTTTATCAGCCGAGCATCTCGTATTTTTACAGAAAAAAAGGAATCAGGGAATCCCGAGCAATATGTCCGATAATCGCCATTA
>CAVKGV010000021.1:0-27392 GCA_963656065.1 Alistipes onderdonkii | reverse complement strand
CGAGCCTCTGGACCTGTTTCCGCAAGAGCTGCCGCCCTCCCGGCGTATAGACGAAAAACGTCGCCGGGCTTTCGTCGGTGTATTGAGGGGACGGGTCGCCGGAAAGGTCCGAGGCGTTCGAAACCACGTTGTCGGGGGTGCCCGCGGTGTCGTCCTTGAAGAGGTATTCCATCCTCGACCGGTATTCGCCGTCCGTCTCGCCGGGCTTGCGCCCCACGTTCCGGATTTTCCCTATCAGGTCCAGCCACGCCCCAGCGGCCGCGGAAAGGTCGAAGGCGTCGGAAACCCGTTCCGCGGAATTCTCCGCCCCCTGGAGCGAACCTACGGCCGACTTCAGGACGGCGAGCAGGTTCGCGCTTGAACGGTACTGCCCGATGACGAGACCCCTCGCGCTTTCCCACAGGTCCAGCCGCGTCATGCCTTGGAAACCCCTATGTCGGCGGCGTCGAGCGTCGCGTAGTTCCATGCCGGGACGGGAATCCTCCCGTCCGTCCTCGTCGTCCCGCCGAACGTGGCGGCGATCCTGACCGATTCCACGCCTTCCGCGGCGTCGAACACCGGCCCGACGAGCCTCTGCACGATGATGTCCTTTCCGGGCGAGTATTCGCCCTTCGCCCATTCGACGAGCGCCGCCCTGATGCGGTCGGCGTAGTCGTCGGGAAGCCTCTCCTCGTCGTATTCGGTAATCACGACCGAGAGCGAGAGCGGCTTCCCGGAAATCCTCTCGAAGCGGACCTCGTGCTGGTTTCCCGCGGCGTCGGTGGCGGTCGCTGAGACCGTCCCCCATGTCCTTATCCCCGCCGGCTTGCAGCGCCAGATGGCCTGCGCCACGAAGGCGTCCGTGTCGTCGTTCCCCTGCGCGTCCGTATGCGAGAACGTGTCCGGGACGAGGACCGCCACGGAATGACCCGGAACGCCGTCCTTCGCGTACGGCTCGTCGTTCGCCGAGAGCGACACGTTCCCGACCAGCTTCCCCAGATACGTGAGCATCCCGTCGTACGTGGCGAGGCCCGAATAGGCCGCCTCGCCGATCCTTTTCCTTAATTCCGCGTCGGTCTCCCCGTCGCGCCTTGGAAGCCCCGCTATCACCGCGATGCGGTCGAGGAAAACCCCCTCGGCGGTCGCCGCGTCAAGGTTCGCCATCGCCGCCTGGACCGTCTGGGCGGCCTCGGTGGCCGCGTAGGCGAAGATGTCTATCAGCATCCCGTCCGGGCTTGACGACGCCGTGTTGAGCGCGTCGCCGAAAGTCCTCCTGAATTCCGAGGCCAGCGCCTCGCGCGTCTCCCTGAAACTCTTTACCGAAATTCCGCTTTCCGCGGAAAAGGCTGCCGCCCCGATCGCCATCTAGAAAACCTCCGTGTCCTGCGCGCCCCCGGCGCGGACGGTGAAACGGCCCGATACGGACCGCGACCCACGCCCGGCGGAAAGCTCCAGCCGGACGCACTCGGAGACGCCCGGGACCGCCTCCAGCTTCTCCCGGACGATGCGGAGAGCCACGTCGAGGTGGCTTTCCGGCAGCCCGAGGATCGAGCGGAACCAGGGGATGCCCTCCCCGGGATCGGCGAACGCCTCGCCCTCCTCCGTTTTCGCCATGCACAGCGCGGCCTGTCCGACGCTGGCCGCCGCGGCCCTGTCGCCGGATTTCGGGAAGCGCGCGATGCGGTCGCCCGAAAGGAAGATGTCGTGTGAGGGGGAAAGTCGCAGGTCGTTCATCCGTGAAAAGATACCACCGGAGACCCTTTCCGGGCGGAATTTCCGAAAGACGCCCAAAAATCACGAAAAAGGGGGGACCGCGCGGAACGTTTTTAGTGTATCTTGGAAAGGAGAAACATGGGAGGCGCCAAATGAGATTCCCCGCGATTTTCGCAGCACTGGGCCTGTTCGGGTCCGCAATCGATGCCGTACTGATAGGCGTCGCCGTCGGGATTTTCGTACTCCTTTTCCTCGGCGTGCTTTTCGGCCTAGGGATAGTCCCCGCCGTCCTCTTCGGCGTTTTCTTCTACGCCGTGTGCAGGGGGGTGCACTTCGTCTTTTCGAGACTGGGGATAGGGCAGCCGCCCAAGGAAAGGCCGTCCCTTTCCGATAGCGAGCGGCGCGAGCGCGCCCTGCGCCCGCTGAACCGCGACTAGCCCTTGCCCGGGTCGGAAGGCCCGACGGCGGTCACGTGCGTGTGCGTCGAAAGGTTCACGGGGAGCGTGTCCGCGTTCGCCGTCACCTCTCCCCCGGCCCTGACCCCCTTGCCTACCTCCAGCTTCCCCGATATCTTCACGCTTTCCGCGTCAAGCTCGATTTTCCCGCACTCGACCTTCACCGAGCCGTCCCTCTTCACGGTGACGACGGTCTTCGGCGACGCCGTCCCGTGCCTTTCGAGGCGGAGGGGGACGGCGAGCAGGGAGTTCATGTCGTTCCCGGCGAACGACGGCGGCGAGTAGGGCGCGTCGGACGCCCACCCGCCCTCCTTCCATGTACGCAGGTCCCGGCTCGAGGCCACGAGGAGCACCGGGTCGCCCTCGGCGAGTTCGAACCTGGCCACCGCCGCGGCGGTCCCCGGCCAGAGCACGGGAACCCCTTTCGCCGGGCGGAGACGGCCCGTCTTCGGGTCCGCGGGTTCCAGCTGCATGTTCTTGAGCACGTTCCGTATGGACGGCCTCGCGTCCACCGTCCCGTCGGCGTTCACCCTCTCGACGACGCCCGGAACGGCGGTCTCGAAGTCCTCCATCCTGGAATCGAAGGTCTCGTTCGCGAGTTCCACAAGGTCAAGCACCGGACGCCCCCTTTCCCGGAAGCGGTTCGGCCTCCCGGGCCTCGCATTCCACGGTGAAGTCGCCTCCGGCGTTGCCCCCGCGGAAGACGCACCGCGTCACCACGAAGCGCCCCCTGACCGCCGTCACGGAATCGTAGTCCGACCCGGTCGAGCTGTCCACCTGCACGAAGACGTTCGGCGCTATCCGCGGCGTGATCAGCGCCCTGAACTCTATCTCCCTCGGCCTGTATATCGTCCCCGGGGCTTCCGGGGGCTTCTTTCCCCGGTACTCCTCGGCCGTCTCGCCCTCCCTCTCGGAAAAGAGGTAGTACTCCGGGTCGTCGCCGAAGTTCACCCGGTTCAGGGATTCGTCCCTCCGGGCGGTCGCGGAAAGGAGGCCGCTCGAATGGTCCAGGACGATGTCCTCCAGCCCGACGGAGTTTTTCCCGTCCATCACGATCAGCTCGTTGTTGTCGAGGTATATCCTCTTCTTGAAGTAGGGCCACAGGATGAACTCCGTGAACTGCCTCGCCACGGCGCGAAACGTCCCGGAGGCGGCGAAGTCCCACGGGATGCCCTTTTCCATGTCGTCCGAGAACCCGGCGCGCAGGGCTATCCCGGCGTAGGCGCAGAGGGTGTCGAGGCATGCGCGGACGCGCGTCCCGCGGTCGAAGGAGACGGACACGTGCAGCCTGGAAAGCTGGTAGAACGCTCCCCTCGACGAAACGCAGCCCACGGTCGTCGCGTATCCGGCCCCGTCCCGGCGCGTCTCCACGCTGGCTATCTGCCCGACGAAGATGTTCCCGACCGCCCCGTCCCGGTAGCCCGCCTGCAGGACTAGCGAGTTGCACCCGTCCGTAAGCCGCCGGACTGTGGACGGGGACGCGTTGTGAACCGTCACCGTCGCGCAGTTGTCGTAGAAGGTGACGGCCCGCGTCGCCTCGAAGTCGATGTCCAGCGCCGAAAGGTCCAGCGCGTCGCCCCCGGGATCGTTGCCCTCGAAAAATTTCCCGGCGTAAAGCCTGACTACCCTCCCGAAACTCATAGCGCCCCGTATCCCGCGAGAATTTCCGCGTCGCCGGGATCGACGTAGAAGAGCCCCCATTCCGTCCCGAGGCTGGAGAACCCCGGCGCGGACGCCCCGTCCGAAACGAGGCGCAGGACGGCGAAATCGCCGCCAGGGGCGGCCCGGTTCGAGGACGCGAGGAGACGCGAGCCGGGGACAAGGCGGACCCCGCAGTTCTTCCCGTGCACGCTCTCGAAATCCGCGAACCAGCGCCCGTCGCGCTCGTTCCACAGGAGCCGTATCGCGACCGACACGCCGCCGAGGTTCACGCTCTCGGCGAGGTACGCCCCGCCGCCCGTCTCTGTCGGTATCCTGTACATGCTAGCCTCCCGCCGTCTCGCCGTTCGTCGCGGCGGCTATCCTGCGCCCGGCCTCCTCGGCGGAGGCCTCCTCCGCGCTGACCTTGCCTCCGTTCCTCTTCCTCGACATCGCCCGCCTCTCGGGCCTGTCCATCGTTCCGGGTTCCCGCGGGTCCCAGATCCCCTCGACGCGGACGCACCGGAGGCTCGCCGTCCTTATCTCCCTGAGCGTCGCCTCGAAGGTGACGCTCTCGCCGTCGTTCCCGGAACGCCTGGCCGAGACGGATTCTATCGCCATGTCGCCGTAGGTCTCCAGCGCGGTGACGAGCCTCACGGTCCGCCTTTCCGCGGCGAGCTTCCGCAGGGCCTCCCAGCGGGAGAGGGCCGTGTTGGTCACCGCCTCGCGACCGTCGATCTTCACCGTGTCCGGGTCCCGCTCGCGGCGCCGCCCGTCCGAATCCACGTAGAGGCTGCCGCCGCCCAGCGGGTGGTTCGTGAACATCCCGGTCACCCGGACGCGGCGGAGACGGGGCACTATCGTGTCCGCCACCCGCGTGCCGTCCTCGACCGCATGCTCCGCTATCTCGAACTCCGCCGAGTGGCTCTCCGAGACCATCAGGTCGAAAGGCAGCCGCTCGTCCGGGAAGCCCGGGGATTCCGCCGTCGCGAAGAGCGAGGCCGGGACGGGGGAAGGGGACGGGCGGTCCCCGAACTCCGAAGCGATCTTCTCTATCCACCCTATCACAGGCTCACCGCCTTCATCCGCTCGAGGCCCGTCCGTACCGTGAGGTGCGAAGTCATCACCTCGTCGACCGTGCGGCGGATGATGTCCGCGAGGTCCTTCACGTCCGTGCTGATGTTGTTGGTTATCGCGGTGTTCCCGCAGTTCACGATGCTGTTGTTGGTGACGCCGGCCTTGCCGTCGCGGGACGCCTGGACCTTCCATCCCAGCTCCCGGCGCATCGATTCCGAGATGCCGCCCCCGGCGACGCCCTCGCCGTAGTCCGTGTCGCGGACCTTTTCCGCCGCGGCGGCGTACCGGGCGTACGCCTCGTCGACGCTCCGCGTGGCGGATTCGACCCTGCCGTACGCGTCCCCTGCCTTTTCCCTCGCCTCCTTCCACTCGCGCCTTCTCGCCACGAGGGAGGCGTAGTCCGCCCCGTGCTCGGCGTAGCCCTGCGCGCGCATCCGATCCTTCCCCTTTTCGCCCGCGAGTTCCCACATGGCGAGAGCCGCCTCGGCAATCTTGCCGACCGCCCACGTCGTCGCCGCGCCGAGGCCCGTGAGCGCTATCTTCATCGCCCCGAACTTCAGCACCTCGGCGCTCATCAGCCTCGCGGCGGAGGCCGCCTCGAGGACCGCCGTGCGGACGTTCCCCAGCCACCCGGCGAACTTCAGGGCGGTCACCCCCGCCACCGCCGTGGCGACGGCGGAGACGGCGGCCTTCAGCGCGTCCGCGTTCCCGGAAAGCATGCGGAAGGCGTAGGCGAGGCGCTCCGCCATGCCGACCGCCCCCTCCGCGGCGAAAGAGACAGCCTGCACGATCCCCGTCCAGTCGATTTCGGAAATCCTCTCCGAGAGCCGTTCCAGCGCGGGCTGCGCGACGCGGACGGCGTCGATTACCGCCGCCTTGGCTTTCGGCAGTCCCTGCGAGAGGCTCGACGTGAACATGGCCACGACGGGCTGCAGCTCGCCGCCTATCTCCTCCTTCATGTCGCCGACGGCGTTCTTCGCCTGGATTATCTTCCCCTCGTCGGTCGCCGCGAACGTTTCCGCCATCCCCCGGTAGTCGGCCACGGCGCGTTCCAGGGCGGCGAGGCGTTCCGCGTCCGTCACCTTCCCGCCCTTCTTCTCGCGCTCGTCGAGCGCCTTCAGCTCCGAGGTGTCGAACCCCTTCAGGTTCATCGCCTGGTACTGCCCGAACATCGCCTTTCCGAGTCCGGTCGCGAGGTCGGTCATCTGGCGCGTGTCCAGCTCGGAGTTGCCGGTCATCCCGGCGGCGTAGTCCGCGAGCGTCCCCATCATCCGCTTGAGGAGTTCCGGGTCCTTGACGTAGGTGGAAAGCTCCGCGGCCCCCGCTATCATCGCCTCGTCGCCGTAGATCGTCCTTCCCTGGATTTCCCCGGCCCGCTCCCGGATTCCCCGGAAGGCGTCCTCGCCCATGCCGGAGTTGGCGAGGATCTGCCTCGCCGAGGTCTCGGCGCGTTTCTGCACGTTGTAAAGCCTGATGGCCTCGCTTCCCGCGGACATCATCCTCGAGACGGGCCGCATGGCCATCGCCGCGAGCTGCGTCGCGCCGGGGAACGCCATCAGGGCCGCCGCCACCTTGCCCGTCTTTCCCGCCACGCGGTCCAGCCCGTCGGAAGCCGCCCGGGCGGAAGCCTGCATCCCGGTACGCGAAAGCGCGCCCCCGTTCCGCACGAGGGCGTTGAGCGACGCGTTCAGGCGTCCGAAAAGCTCCGCCGATATGCGTACCTGCCGCCCCATCAGGCGGAAATCCTGCGGGTCCGCCGGAGCGGAGGGGACGCCCTTCCCGGACATCGCGCCGCCCTTGCCCGCGACGGGGAGCGCCGCGTCGAGGTTCTTCCGCTTCCATTCGCGGAGCTGGCGCGTCGCCTCGCCGAAGTCGAGCCTTACCCTGAGTACGAATCCGTTGTCGTCCATGTCATCCTCCCTTGCGGCGGCTTTCGGCCTGCCTGCGGTAGAACTCCGTCCACGCGCTCCGGTAGTCGGACTTCATCCTCGCGTAGTCGGAGAACGCCGCCATCCGGTCGAACGTCCACTCGGCCTCGATGTCCGACAGCGGTATCCCCCTGTCGGCGAGGGCCCAAGCGGGCGCGTAGTCCAGCGCGCTCCCGGAAAGCGTCCCGATGTCGCCCATGCGCGCGCCGTCCGATTCCTCTTCCGACGTGAAAGCGGCGACCACCGGGTTCGACGGGTTCAGCTCCCAGCCCCTCCCGCCTCCCGGGCCGCCCCGAAAGGGGAAAGCCGGTCCAGTTCCCAAACCCTGAAGAGGACGTTGTAGAGTTCCGCGTAGCGCCCGGCGAAATGCTCCGCCGCGGCGTCCGCCGTGGAAAGGGAGAAATTCTTCTTCCCGGGCGTCGTCACCGTGACGCGGGAAAGCGTCGTTTCGACGAGCCACCGGTACTCGGAAGGCGTGTACGCCTCCAGCGCCTCGCCGAGCGCGGCGAAGAAGGCAGCCGAAAAGGCGGGCGTCCCCGGCTCGGCCTCCACGGACACCCGGGCGGCGAGGCGACCGAAAAGGGCCGAAACCTTGCGGTCCAGGTCCAGAGCCTGGAAGCCCGTGTGCGGAAGAAGCTGGTAGCTCTCCCCGCCCATCTCGAAGTTCAACGGCCCAAGCATTTACGCCCCCTCGAAGGCGAGTTCCGACTTGACCGAGAGCACCACGCTGCGCGCCGTCGTGGAGCGGCCCTTCGTGGCCGTCCCCATGCTGCGGATCCACGCCTGCCCCATCAGCACGTACGCGCCGTTGAGGTCCGTGATGGCGAACGGGAAAGGTCCCGCCGCCGTCCTGAGGTCCGCTACGCGGAGTCCCTCGACGGCGTTGAGCTGCTTCGACGTCTGCATGAAGGGGATAGTCACCGTGTAGAGGTTCCGGTTCATCCGCGAGCGTTCGACGGCCCCGTTCGAGCCTTCCACGGTCTCCCAGTCGTCGCCCTCCTTCTCGATCGTCACGTCGCCGTTGAACTCGGTGAGCGAGATTCCGTTGAGCGATATGTTTACTTTCGTATGGTCGTATGTTCCGAGCATGTTTTAACCTCCCTAGAGCGTGACCTGCAGCGTGACCTGCCGGACCGTGTGGATCGAGTTCATCCGGGCGTAGCTGCCCGAAACCAGCGGCAGGTTGCGCTTGCGCACGTCGTCCGCATAGTTTTCCTTGAGGTAGGAATACGGCTTGTAGCTCACGGAGTAGGAATCCTCCATGACGTACTGGTGGTCGGTGTCGGCGGCGAGGGCCAGCACGTTGGAGACCGCCGCCGCGACCGCCGCGATTCCCGCGTCGTCGTAGTTCACGCCGTGCCCGTCGTTCGCCTCGCCAAGGAGGCGGAAGACGCGGCCCTGCACGTTGAAGCGGATCCAGTCGTCCTTTACGACCTGGTCGATGAAGTCCGTCGCGCTCCCGGTCGTCCCCATGAAGAGGCGCGCCTCGCCAGCCACCTCCGCGTAGACGTTCAGCCCGCCGTCGATGGCGGAATTGTATCCCTCCACCGTATAGGCGTCGGGCGTAATGCCGGAACAGCTCTTGTGGGCGAAGGTGCCCCGCGCGGAATCCGCCGCGCAGCGGAGGGCCACTATGGCGACCGGGAGGTATTCGCCTTCCGCGCCGTGCACGTAGACGGCGACCCGGTCGTTCCCGTGCGATTCGTAGCCGGAACCGTCGGAGACCTGCACGTGCAGCACCTTCTTCGCGTCGGCGAGCCATTCCTGCCAGCCGGCGAGCTTGTCCTTCGCGATGCCGTCCGCGACGACGTGGTAGAATCCGAAGCTCTTCGCGGCGGCCTTGGCCGCGGCGAGCGCGTCGTCGCCAGCCGGGACGCAAACGACGGTGGACGGCTGCGAATCCTGCGCGAAGAACGCCTTCGCCATCTTCGCGAGTTCGGAAGCCGACCCGAATTCCGTCTCCGCGCCTTCCGCGGAAGCGACCGCCTTCGCCGCGGTGCCGGAAGCGGAAGCGCCGACGAGCGCGACCGTGTTCACGTCGGTCGTCGTCACGCCGGAGACCGAGTCCTGTATGCTTATCTTGACGATCTGGTCGATAATCTGCGCCATCGTCCTATCCTCCCTTCAGGGTTATCGGCTCGACGCTCCCGATTGCCGGGACGTCCGCCGTGAATGTGTCCGCGAAGTTCGCGGTGAAAGTGAATCTCCATTGCCGGACGACGAACTCCCCGTCGAAGGTGTCGACAGGGACTACCGACGTCCAGTCCCAGACCGTGAACCCGGCCTTCGCCGCGGCGTCACGGAAAGCCCGCGTCTGGATGGCGTCCCGCGCCATGCGCAGGAAGTCGCCGTCGCCCTCGACCTCGACAAGCGAGACCGTGGCCACCTGCTGGAACGCGAAAGTCGCCCCCTCGCCCGGCGGCGGCCCCGTCATGGAGCCGCTCTGCTCCACGCCCTCGACGCGGACGGCGATGTATGTACCGACCGGCGCCGCGGAGTTCGCGGGCGACTTGACGAAAGGGCAGCCCGAAAATTTTTCGAGGCCGTTGAAGAACGAGCAGACAGCCCCCCTTATCCCGTCCGTCCTCATCTCAGCGCCTCCGGCACCTGCGACGGGGGCACGAGGCAGGCTATGTATTTCCAGTGGTCGATGAGGCCGTTTTGGTTCGGAAGCTCGTCCACGAGTTCGTAGAGCGCCCCGCCCAGCCTGACGTAGCCACGGCCCGCGTTTTCCCCCTCGCGCCGGAACTCCAGCCGCTCGGAGGAATACACCTTGGCCGTCCCCGTGTTGCGGGACGCCGCCACGGCGGGGACCGTCTCCATGCCGGACATCGGCTGCACCGTCCCCCGGACCTTCCGTACCGAGAACGTCCCCGGGACGTACGAGCCGTCCGGGGCGTAGGACGGGGCGGATTCCGTCACCGCCTCAAACGAACGGCAGAGCAGGGTAGCCACCGCAGCCTCCGCAAGTCTTCGCGCCGCCGGTAAGGCCCGGCTTCGGCCTGTACTGCCGGAGCAGCGACAGGTATTCCTGCCCGTAGGAAGTCGAGGACAGGTCTCCGTCCCCGGCGTTCCCGGACGACCCGTAAGAGACGGACAGGTCGCCCTCCCTCACGGAGGACACCGGACCCGCCGCCCCGTCGCTTCCCCTCGATTCCAGCGCCGCGCGGTGCGACACGAGCAGCGAGAGCGCGTAAACGTAGGCCTTGCCGAAGACGGCTCGGCCCGCGCGGAACATCGCCATCCTCACCCAGGCGTCGAGGCGGGCGCTCTTCGCCGTCTCCGGCGGAAGGTAGCCCGCGAGTTCCTCGCGTTCGCTGTCGGTCAGGCCCTGCACGGTCAGCCCCTTTCCCGGTCGCGGGCGGCGCGGACCTCCGCGTCGAAATCGTCGAGGTAGGACTTCCGTTCCGCCGCGGCCTTGCGCACGCGGGCCGTCCCTTTCGTCTCCGAAAGGATGGCGTCCACCGCCTCCTGCGTGTTCGCCTTGCGGAGCGCCTCCACCGCCTGGCTTTCCGTCGGCTTTTCCGAGACGGAAAGCTCGCCGCGCTCCACCATGTCGGCGAGCAGCGGGTAGCGTCCCGTGTCGAGCCTCGCCACCGTGTTGCTGCCGGGAAGCAGGACGTCGTCCCCGGCGATCACCGCGTGGCGGGTGTTGTTGATGACTATCATTTGCGTTTTCTCCGGCAAAAAAAAATCCGGCATGCGCCCGCCCGTCCGGACGGACGCCTCACCGGAGAGTGAAAGCTATACGCCGTCCGCGTAGACGACGCCCTTGATGTTCTTGACGACGGTCCCGCCGATGCGCGCGTAGCAAGGCACCTTGTAGTGCAGAGCGCATTCCTGCGCCTCCTTCTGGCGGAACGGGACCGGGAGCACGTAGGCGACGACGTTCGGCGCCTTGCGGTACAGAACCGCGCGCGTCTTGCCCGAAGCGCCCGCCGTGTCGAGCTTCGCCGACTCGTACCAGTTCGCGATCCCCTGCGCCGCGAATACGGTCTTCAGGTGCTCGAGGATTGTCCGGCTGTCGGTCGCGCCGACGCGGGTCGTCGAGACGTGCGCGAACGCCGCGTGCGGGAGGATCAGCGTGTCCCCCTTCACCGTGTTCTTCGATCCCTTGTAGATAGCGTCCACGAGAGCCTGCACGTCCTTGACGATCTCGTCCACCGTCTTGCCGCTCCAGGCGGTCGCGGAGGACGTCGCGCCGGCCTCGATTGTCGCCACGCTCACGTTCGAGTTGTTGAACAGGCCCTCGATGTTCACGGACTTGTCCCCGAGGAGGAGGACCTCGTCCACCTTCTCGTCGATCTTGCGGCGCGCGGTCTCCGCGTCGTCGCGCGAGACGTCCACGCCCGCGGCGAGCCACGTCATCAGTTCCGCCTCGCTGTAGCCGTAGCTGTCCGCGATCGTGCGGATGAGCACCGTGCGGAGCTCCAGCGCACGGCTTACCGGCGGCAGGTCCTCCGCGTAGTCGCCGATGAACTTCGCCACGCCGAATTCCGAGAGGACCTTGTACGTCCACGAGCCCGCCCACTGGCCGACCCCGCCCTGCGCCGGGATGAACTTCGTCGCGTCGAGCGCCTCGCGCTCCAGCCCGTAGGTCTCCGTCGCTATCTGGTTGAACAGGCTCTTCAGCCTGACGATATCCGAATCCTTGAATGCCATTTTCCGCTTCTCCTTATGCGATTTCCAGCTCGGCGAGCGCGCCGTCCGCCGCGTTGGACTTGAAGACGCCGCCGCTGATGGCGGTCACCGTCGCCTTTTCCGCGGTCGCCGCCGACGTCGGGAGGCCCGTGTTGTCGTCGATGTTCGCGGGCTGCCCGGCGAGGACCTCGCCCTTCACCTTGACCCACACGCGGCCCTTCTTCACGACGTTCACCGCGTCGCCTTCCGAGTATCCGTCGCAGACCGTCGTCCGCTGGCAGACGCCAAGCAGTACCCCGTCGCTCGCCGGCTTCGTCGCGTAGACCTTGCCCGGCTCGCCTTTCTTGCCCCAGAGCGCGAAACCGCCCTCCGAGTCCACGTCCTCCTGGATGATCCCGGTCTCGACCGAGTGGTTCACGAACGGGAACAGGAGTCCCGGTCGTCCCAGTGTAGTGTTGTCGGCCATGTCCTAGCCCTCCTTCCTTTTTCCGTTGATGCCTTCGCACATCGTGCGGTAGGCGGCTTCCGGGTCGCATTCCGCGTTGTCGCCCAGGTGCGACCAGTCGGGGGCGAGGGGAGACCCCTTCGCTTCCGGCTTGCCGGACTTGCCGAGCGACGCCACCGCCGCGTCGTACATCGCCGACACGTAGTCGGCGCTCTTCCCGTCGAGGTCCAGGTCTCCGAACGCCTTGCCGATGACCGCCCTGCGGATGGATTCCGTCGAATCCTGCGCCTTGCAGTCGCAGCCGAGCGAGCGCGCCCTTTCCACGAGCGCGATCTTCTCGTCCGCGAGACGGGCGATCTCCGCGTCGGAGACCTGCGCCTCCTTGAGTTTCCCGTTCTCGGCGATCGCCGCGTCCCGTTCCGCCGTCGCGCGGTCCAGTCCCTTCTTCGTTTCCGCGAGTTCGTCCCGTGCGTCCCTCAGCCCCTTCTCGAGCTCTTGGACGCGCGCGACAACCGCCTCGTCGGCCTGGCACTGCACGCCGTCGATGACCATCGTCTTCATGTGTTCCCCCTCCGGCTTCCCGCCGTGGTTGCTGTCGTTGTTGAAAAAACTCTTCACGAGGGTGCTGTCGCCAACCCGGAACCTCACGCCGTCGCCAGCCCGCCCCGCCTTCACCAGGGCCAGGTGGTTGTAGCGGATGCCGGACATCACCTCGTCGTAGGCGCTCCCGCGCCAGTTCCCCGGGTCCGCCGAGAGGTCCGCGCTGTAGCCGCACGAAAGCGCGGCCACCTCGCCGTTCTCTATCGCCGCTATCGCCTCCCGGTCGGTCACCGTCACCGTGACGGAGACGTAGGAGCCGTCCCATTCCGCGTCCGTCCCCGTGAACCCCACCTGCAGCCTCTTCGCGTTGTCCGGGGTCACGTCCTCGTCCGGGTGCCGGAGCGTCACCGGCTTCGAGTTCAGCGAGCGCACCGATTCCGCGTCCCCGACCTCCGAGTCCGGGCGCAGCCGGTTCACCGTCCGCCCCCCGTCCGCGAGGTAGGGGAACACGCCCGAGCAGGTCGCGCGAACGCGCCCCGTCAGGTAGCCCTCCGGCGTGCGCCGAAGCGCCTGCACCGGGAATTCCGAATAGTCCCTCGTCTTGAATTTCATCCCCGAAAATATACGACCCGGGAAGCGCCGGGGATGGCGTCCCGCCAAATACGACCAAAAACCCCTAAAAAGGCGGAAAGCCTACCCGATGCCCTCCACCGCGTCCTTCAGGTCGCTGCGCAACACGTGCGCGTAGTGGTCGAACAGCGTGTCTATCGAGGAGTGCCGCATCAGCTCCTGGACCGCCCGCGGGTTGGTCCCATTGCGCAGAAGTTCCGAGGCGAACGAATGGCGGAGCCTGTGGTGCGACACATGCCCGCCGGGAATCCCGGCGGCTTCCACCGCCCTCTGCAGGTATTTCATGGCCTTGTCGCTCCGCATCGGGACGGCCTCCTTCGGGACTACAAGCCCTTCCTTCCTCCCGCAAATCGACGCGTCAAGAAGCGGACGGAGGACGGAAGAAACGGGAAGTTCGGCAGTCTTCCCTCCTTTCCCTTCGACGACGGTCAGCGTGTCTCCGTCCAGATCGCCAATTTTCAGGTTCCGGGCTTCACTCCAGCGCAGCCCCGCATACGCCATCAGCCCCCAGAGCGCACGGATGCCGTCGTTGGGGGCATTCGACAGGATGGCCCGAATCTGCTCCCACGTCCAAAACTCGACACGGGTCTTCCTTACCTTCGGGGTTTTCGTCCCCCTGAAAACATCGCGTCCGGGAAGATTGTACGCATCGATTGCCCACGAAACGCAGTTTCGGGCGAGCTTGAGAATTTCCCTCGCCGTCTTCGGGGCGACCCGATCCGATACGTATTCCGCGAATCGCTCCGCCTGGAGAGGGGTCATATCGGAATAGCGATCTATCTTGCGTTCCGAGCAGAACCTCGCGAAATGGGCGATCCGAAACCTGTAGGCGACGAAAGTCGGCGAATATGTCCCATGTTCCGCCCGCATCTTCTCCAGCCACCCGGATACAATTTCGTCCATCCGGGCATCCCCGGTCCCGGGAAGATCCGGCAGGAACCTGCGCATGTTCATCCTGTCCAGGAAAGCCTGCGCCTCCTTCTTTCTATCCGTCCCCAGGCTCCGGTAAGAGGTCTTTCCGTTCTCGCATGTCCTCAAGTACCAGGTCTGGTCGCCCCGGTACTTCGCCCGCTGGACTATCGTGTAGGTCGGCATCTTTCCCATGGAATCCTCCGCAACTGTTGCACGTTTGTTGCACGGGAAAGATAAAACTTTGCGGGTTTTCGTGTCTTGCGATGTCCCTAGATTTACCCAAAACAAAAACGCCTGAAGCGGATTTTTTGCGGCAAGATTCCCCGAAATTTGCCCAAAAAGGCAAAAACCCCGCCAAATTCTCGAAATTTGGCGGGGTTCGTGGGACCTCCCGGACTTGAACCGGGAACCAGCGGGTTATGAGTCCGCGGCTTGATGAAAAAGCCTTTATTTACAAGCCTTCCGGGCGGAGTGGTATCTTTATGGTGGCGTCATAGAGACAGAGATGTTGGCGTCGTTTTTCGCGAAGAATACCTCGTTTGCCTTTTCCCGATATTCGGCAAAATCCTCGCGGGAAATCCCGTCCAGCCTGCCGTCCCGGTAAGCCAGGCGAGCAGCCTCGTAGTCCACTTTTTCGCAATTCGTATTTTCGAGAACGTAATCATAGATTTCCTTGATTTCGCAACGGTGAACGGTGTAGCCGTTCGAATGGAGTTCGGCGACAAATTTTTTCTTGGACGAATACCCTCCGCAATCTTCAGAATTGAAGAAAAATTTTTCATTGGCGCGCTTGTCGGTTACGAATACCGTATAGTTTTTCATTTTCTACTCCTTTTTGCGTTTTCCCATAATGTACAACTTATCCGTGAATTAGCAAGCGGTCGAAAGAAGTCTTTTCAGTTACTTTAATTTGCAAGGATTTTGCCGAATTTTCCATTTCATGCACTCGGAACCTATCTTGCCGGGAACAAACCCTAGGAGTTGCAAATATGCAGCAAATTCACGAGTTCGGGATTGACGAACTGAAGCCTTACGAAAAGAACCCGCGCAGGAACGACGAATCGGTCCAATACGTAGCCAACTCGATAAAAGAATTCGGATTCAAGGTTCCCATCGTCATCGACAAGGAAAAAGTCATCGTCGCCGGACATACTCGTTACAAGGCGGCCAAGAAGCTCGGTCTATCGAAAGTCCCATGCATCGTTGCGGACGACCTCACCGAGGCACAGATCAAGGCGTTCCGCCTTGCGGACAACAAGGTCGGCGAATTTTCCGAATGGGATATGGAGCTGCTGGGAAACGAACTGGGGGACCTTTCGAATATTTTCGACATGTCGGCATTCGGCTTCCTTCCGGATGCCAACGAGCCGACCGGGGACGACAACGATTTCGATGCGGACAAGGTGGCCGAAGAAATCGTGGATCCGGTTTCCGAACCCGGCAACCTTTTCATTCTCGGAGGGCACCGCCTCGTTTGCGGGGACTCCTGCGATGAATCTACGATTCGACGCCTATGCGGTGATTCCAGAATCGACCTGTACCTGACCGACCCGCCATATAACGTGAATTACAAGGGAGGCACCAAGAAAAATCGCACAATTCTGAACGACAACATGAACTCGGAAAAATTTCTCGCCTTCCTTACGGATGCATTTGTCGCCGCGGATTCGGCACTCAAGCCTGGCGGTGCGTTCTACATCTGGCACGCTAGCAACGAAGTGGTGAATTTCTGCAACGCAATCAAAAATGTTCCCGGATGGATGCCGAAGGAATACCTAATCTGGGTAAAAAACAGATTCGTCCTAGGTCGTCAGGACTACCAGAATCGTCTTGAACCATGCTGGTACGGATGGAAAGACGGGGCCGCACACTACTTTATCGACGACAGAAAGCAGTCCACCGTACTGGAATTCGACAAACCGAATAAGAGCAAATTGCACCCGACGATGAAGCCTGTGGAACTGTTCGAACTGCTAATTAGCAATTCCTCGCACGACGGGGAAAACGTCCTGGATTCATTCGGCGGCAGCGGCACGACCATCATCGCCTGCGAGAAGACCGGACGACACGGATTCGCCAGCGAACTCGATCCGAAATTCTGCGACGTAATCGTCGAGAGATGGATAAATCTGACAAAAAAGGAAGCCTACCTGCTCAGGGACGATGGCATCAAAGTCCCCTGGTCGGAACTGAAAGCAATGAAAGGGAAGAATGATGAAAATGCCTAGACGAGATTGAGACCGAGCGAGATGTCGTTCCATCCGAAATTCTCTTGCATGGCGGAAGATGTCGACGACTCCGGATACAGGGCGAAAGCCGAAGCCCCGTCCGCTGCGAGAGTGGTAAATTTCAAAGATGAATCAATAACGCAATGGTGAAAAAGCGGGAATAGCATGTATTTTTCGCTTTTTCACCGATTGGATACCGTCCTTTTCGCTGTCGGAAAGACTAATTTCACCGAATTATTCTAGCTTGTCCATACCCCAAGCCATAGGAGGTTCAAATGGGCAAGATAATTTCCGCAATCGTCATCGCCCTGTTCGCAGGTTTCGTCGGCTCGTTCTGGGTCATCGACTGGATGCAGGACAGGGAAAGGGAAAGGGAAAATCCGTCCGAACGGCAAGAAGCGCCGCAGGTCCTGCCGACCGAGACCAAGGCGAAGCCGGAGAAAAAGGCCTACACCGAAGAAGACGCGCTCGGGGAACTCGCCTGGTACGAAAAAAAGCTTTCCGAGATGCTGAATGACAAACAGCCGGGTTACGCCGACGCGAAAAAATACGCAGGTTTCCTCGCGAAAGCGCCAACGGAACTTGCGGAAATAGTCGTCAAGATGCGGACGGAAAAAGTCGAGACAGGGGCAAGCAAGCTCCTGAAGAACCTGCCGAAAGTCCAAGAATCCGTCTTTCCGAGAATACGCCGTGCGTGGGTTTCCGCGACGGCCTACGACATGATGGCCCGCGACGTGACGGTGAAATGCCGCGGAAACGGCTGCTCCGGCGTCCAGTTTTCCGGTTACCGCTACTCGCTCCAGTCGCGCATCAAGTCCGATTACGAGGCGTTCCTGCCCGAATTCGAGAAATTCCGATTCAGGAAGGCCGTCTTCGAGGCCCACGGGAACGGAATTAGCTGGGACATGCGGGACCACCTCAAGGACCGCGACCTCGCCGAATAGCCGAATTTGCACATTCTGCACAGTGAATTAATCCTTGCAAAAGCGACCCCCTGAAGGGTCGCTTTTTCGATTTGCGTGGCGGGGGATTCACAGACTATTTTGTCCATGTATGCAGAACAGGACGCTTTTTTGTATCGTCGCCGACCCCGCCGAGGCGCGACGCGTAAAACCGGACGTCGGATACTATTCGCCCAAGGAGCTCGCCTACAAGGAGGGCGTCTCGACGACATCGGTCTATTCGTGGATAAGGAACGGGCTCCCGGCCATGCGGCAGGGAGACAAGGGGAACATCCGCATCTACTACCAGGACTATATCCGCTGGATGATCGAGTGCGCATCGAAGGACCGCTCCGAGCGAGACATCCCTCCGTGGGCGTACATGTTCGTAAAAAGCGCGTCACCGAGGACGCCCCGCGCATACAGGCAGCCGGAGCAATTGTCGCTGCTATGACGACCCTTCCGCGTGAAAAATGCGGCAAATTGCGAGAGGCGGAAACCGGGAAAAAGCCGCGCCTGCGTGAAAAAGGAGACGAACAATGGAATCGAAATACAATTTGCAGAACCTGAGGTCGTTCTCGAAGGACGACCCCGGACGGGCCGTGGCTATGCAGGCCAAGGCAGTCGAAAAGAGGAAAATCAACCAGAAGAGGCGGAGCCTTATCATCGAGTGCGGGAGGGACATTCTCAATTCGAAAATGGACGTTCCCGACAGGATGAAGGCGGCGGCGAAAGTCATCGGATACCGGCTCGGTCGCAAGGCCACATTCGGCGAGGTGGCGTTCCTCACCATCATCCAGAAGGCGCTGAAGGACGGGAACTACAAGGCGTTCATCGAGATGTGCCGGCTTTCCGGGATGCACTTTGACCAGTCACCCGAAGCGCTCGGCGGTGAAAGGAACCCCATCAACGTCCAGCAGAACACTACCATATCGCCGGAAAATGTGAAGCGAATCAGCGATGCGCTGGAGGGCGGTTGCTAGACCTCGACTTCGAGAACGGACTGGACCCGGATGTCCGGGCAGTACTCACGACGAAGCTGCTGACCGACTTCGAATTTTTCGCGAGATTCTTCTTTTTCCAGATTTTCCGGCGGAAATTCGTCATGGCGCCGCACCTGCACCGGATCTGCGAAAAGATGAAGGAGGTAGCCGCGGAAGAATGCACCCGCCTTATCATCAATATCCCACCCCGATACGGAAAAAGCCAGCTTGCCGTGAAGCTGTTCATCGCCTGGTGCCTTGCCAACAGCCCTTCTGGAAAATTCATGCACCTTTCGTTCGCGGATTCGCTCGTAAAGGACAATTCGGACGCAATCCGCGACATTCTCAAGTGCCCGGCGTTCACATACCTGTTTCCCGAATGCGCTATCTCGCCAAAGACGGACTCGAAGGAAAAGTGGTACACCGAGCGCGGAGGAGGCCTCTATGCAGTTTCGACGGGTGCACCCGTGACTGGCTTCGGCGCGGGCGACTTCGGAAACCGCGTCTATTCGGGGACTGGAAGCCCGGCGGACGGATTCGGCGGCTGTATCATCATCGACGACCCTCTCAAGGCGGGAGACTGCAACTCGGAGACTCGAAGGGAACGGGTGAATTCCAGGTACACGAACACGATCCAGTCCCGAGTGAACAACCCGGGAAAGACGCCCGTCGTCGTCATCATGCAAAGGCTGCATTATCACGACCTGGCTGGATTCCTCCTCGACGGCGGTTCCGGCGAGGACTGGGAGCTTCTGTCCATGCCCGCCGAAAATCCGGACGGGTCGCCGCTGTGGCCGCAAAAGCACACGAAGGAAATGCTGGAACGGATGAAGTCCGCGGACCCGGAAACGTATGCGGCGCAATACATGCAGTCGCCGATGGTCGCATCCGGGAACATCTTCAAACGCGAGTGGTTCAGATTTTACGATTCGGCGACCATTCCCGTCCGGTTCGACCGGAAGTTCCAGTCCTGGGATTTCACGTTCAAGGCGGCCGCCCATTCGGACAACGTTTGCGGGCTCCTGTGGGGAAAAAAGGGGCCGGATTTCTACCTGCTCGACTGCGTTTGTGGGAAAATGACATTCGTCGAATCACTCAAGGCGATGCTGCTGATGACGGAGAAATACCCTGACGCCACGGCGAAATACGTCGAAGCCAAGGCGAACGGCGAGGCCGTCATGGACATGGTGCGACAGAAAGTTTCCGGCGTCATCCCGGTGAACCCGACCGAATCCAAGGTGTCGCGGGCGCACGCCGTAAGCCCGCTGTTCCAGGCGGGAAACGTCCATATCCCGAAGGAAGCGCCATGGGCCTACGACTACATCGACGAGCTGACGAAGTTTCCGAACGCCGCGCACGACGACCGGGTGGACGCCACGACTCAGGCTCTTTCGCAGACGATGGCGGAATTTTCGCTGTGGGATGTCCTGTGAAATTCGCAATGATTTTACCGAAACCGCAATTCCGCGGATTCCGCATCTAGATTTTTGCCTATGAACATGTTCGAAGCAGACGGCGCATATGCCAACCTGGTGACGGGCCTCGGAGACGCCCGCATGGACAAGGACGAGCACACCCTGATTCGTGCGGGTGTATTCCGCCCGAATTACGACCTTCTCGCGGCGCAATACGTGAAAGACGGCATCGTGAAGAATATCGCGAAGGGTCCCGCGGTGAAGGCGCTCAAAAACCCGATAGTCATCAACGACGACAAGGACGACGCGGCATTCAAGGAAATGTCGAGACTGGGATTTTTCAAGGCCTGTCGCCTGGCCGGGACCTGGTCGCGGCTGTTCGGAGGCGCACTTGTCGTTACGGTTTTCGAAGGCGACGGAACGGCGGACCTTTCGAAGGAAATCGGGCCGAAAGCGAAAGTTGCCGGCTACCGCGTCTATACGCCGGGACGTGTCAACCTGGCGGAAAGCGACATTTCCGACGACCCGAAAAACCGGTGGTTCGGAAAGGTCGAAATTTTCCCGGTCATCCTGCGAAACGGGAAGACGATGGACATCCACGCATCGCGATGCCACGTTTTCCGCGGAGTCGAAATCCCGGACCTGCTCGATTCGGACATAGACACGTATGTTTTCGGGGCTTCCGAAGTGGAGATGGCGAACATCGGACTCAAGAAATTGCCCGGAGCGTTCGGGGCTATATCGAACATGCTGCAGGAGAACGGGCTGTCCGTATTTTCGATGAACGGGTTTTCCGCGATGCTAGCGGCGGAAGGCGGCGAGCAGAAAGTACGCTCGCGAATGTCGCTCACCAAGCTCGGGATGTCCACGATGCGGGCCGTCTTCCTCGACAAGGAGGACTCCTTCGAGATGAAGTCGCATTCGATGAGCGACGTGCCAGAATCCATCAAGATGCTGATGGCATACACGTCCGCACTTACCGGAATCCCGGTATCCATTTTGTTCGGCAACATGGTCTCCGGCCTTTCGTCCACGAACGACGGCGATATCCGCCAATATAACGACCTCGTGGAACAATGGCGTGCAGAGTGCCTTTACGAACCAATGGTCGAGATGGTTACCGAATTCAGGAACCGGAACGAAGGGAAAAAGGGGACGCATGATTTCCAGTTCGGTCCGCTGGACCAGCCGACAAGCAAGGAAAAGGCGGAACTTATGAAGGACAAGTCCGATTTCTGCCGGACGCTCTACGACATGGGCGCAATGACGCCGAAGGAAATCCGCGAGAACCTCGTCCTGAACGGCGGCACGAGCGAGGTTTCGGTCAAAGGCGAAACCGTCGAACCCAAGCCTCAAAATGCATAGGGAGAGTGGGAATTTACATCCATAGGAGAAAAAAAAATGACAAACTACATCACCGTTCTCGAGCACGAGCTCCAGCTGGTCGCAAATCGCATCTGGCGTCTCCGGCAGGCTTCGACGGACGGATATGCGGAAAAGAACGAACTTTCCGAGGGCGACCGCCGCCTGATGAAGGAGCGCCTCGAAATCACGGAACGCCTCTACAATGTCATGCAACGGCAGCTCATGCGGTTCATCGATGAGGAGGAAATGGTGGGAGAGGAACGCTCGAAGGACGACGTGGCCGAAGACAGGCTTCCGACGTGCGGAGACATCGAAATCGAGAACGCACCGAACGAATACGCGCTTGCACTCGAGGACTACGAGATGCCCGGGGACATTGACATCAGCCTGCTTGACATCATGGAGCCGCTTTCCTACTGGCGCGACTTTTCCAAAAAGAAAAAGAACGAACTGGACGAAAGCGCAAGGAAGGCTGTTGCCAGCTTTCAAAAGCGCCTTGAAGAATTTTCCGGAAAAGGCAAATAGCCGAGCGACATTTTCTGTCATACGGAGACCGTCCCGGACCGGTTTCGGGACGGTCTTTTTCATTCCCGGATAAAGCGTAGAAACATTATACAAAGCTGTCTTTATTTTACTACGAAAAGCAACTAAAAAGACTCCAACAACGGACTTGCTTTATGCAGAATAAGTGGTACATTGTGGTAAACAAACGATAGGAGTGAAAAATATGATTAAGGAAAACAACGCAACACCGAATGGTTCCGCAAGAATTGTCATCCGCGAGAAAGAGGAGGCCTAGAATGAAGCTCGACGAAATAAAAAGAATCTTTACCGGGAATGTCTGTCGGTTGCTCCAGGACGGCTGGATTTTTCACATCGAGTCCATGATGGGGACCCAGGGTGAAATCGCCAAGACGGACCTCCAGAAAGGCGACGACGTAATCCGCGTCCTGCTAAGAGCGGGCATGGATTCTATCTGGGACCATTTTGTGGAAATCGTCAACATCCGATTCGCCGGGAATGCCGGGAAGTCGACGATTTGGAACCGTTCCGGCGAAATCTTGGAATTGCACAAATTCTACCGGGCGACAGACGACTGGTATACCGATTCCTCGGAGGAATTTGAAAGCATCAAGCAGAAGCGCAACGAGCGGCGCGACGAAAGCAAAACCTTCGACAAGAAGCTCGGCGAACGGTGCAACAGTATCGCATGGCGCTGGGTGAAGAAGAACGTGAAAAAGTCCGCGAGGCTCTCCGACATCGTGGGCGTCTATCGGAAAACCCAGGATTGCAACGGATTCCTGGTAGAAACAAAAAAAGGAAACAGCTTCATCGCTATGGAAAGAACATAGGAGACGAAAAAGGAGAAAACAATGCGCGAAGGACAGGTATTGAAAATCGATTGTATGGAAGGAGAACCGGCATACACCGGGCGCATCGGGACCGTCGAGCGTATCGACGACATGGGCCAGATCCACGGGACGTGGGGCGGATGCGCCATCATCCCCGGAGAGGACATCTTCCACGAGGCGACAGCCGCCGAAATCGAGGAATGGGAAAGGGAGAAGGCGAAAGAGCCGTCCTACGCCCCGAGAAAGGACGTGGTATCGCAAGTGCCGTGCGAGATCACGACACGGGCGCGAGTCTGGTCTCCCTCGCGCCAAATCGCCGGGAGCGTCAAGGTCAGCAGGAACGACGACCCGAACGGGGTCCGCATCCTCGGACTTCGCGATGGCGACTGCCGGGAGTTCGTCGCGTGTTTCGGAGGAGTCAAAAGGCTGCACGGACTCGCCATCGAAATCTGTCCTGTCGATACGGGAAAGGACATCTCCAAAGAAATTCTGGTGGCGACAGTCCGGGCCATTCTGGACTTCGAAGAAAAAGAAAACTGCTCAAATACGGAGAAAAAATAAAGATGCAACCAATATCCATATTCAAGCCGACTTTCCCCGGAAACGGGGTGCTCATGCAGTGCGGCGTAAGCATCGGCTCGCTTCTGACCATCAACAACGCAATCGTCGTCGATGACCGGGGAAAGCTGAAAGTCCGCCTTCCTTTCGGGATGTATAAAAACGGGCAGACATTCCCGGCGGTTTCCGTTTCAAGAAATTTCTTTGCAGCAATCGTCGCCGCAGTCCTGAATTATTACAAGCAGAACAAGAAGGAGGGAAATGCCTGATGGCCGAAAGGAACCTGAAGAACATTACGGTCAAGAACGAAACTATGGCGCGACTGAACCGTCGCAGGGCGGAAATGGAGCTGGCTTCCGGCGGTACAGCGCGTATATCGCTGGATACGTTGATCAATACACTACTTGACTGGACGGAGAAAGAAAATGGAAAACATTAGCGCGATAGGACAGGTGACAGGTATCCTGCTGGAGACGATGAAGAAACTTTCCGCGAAGGAAATCGACACGGAAACGGCGAACGCCATCGCTTTCAACGGGCGTACAGTCATCGATGCGGCGAAGGCCGAGACGGACTTCATTCGAACGGTAAAGGCGATTCCGCGCGAAGGCGTATGGGGCGCGAGATTGCAATATCTCGAGCCCCAGGTGGAAAAAACCGACGAACGGTCATTGGCGAAACGCCTTGAAGCGAAAATATCCGACGAAGCGGAAGAAAAGTCCAAGAAAAGGACAAAATCCGAAATTTACGGACCGACAGCGGAAGAGTGGCGATGACGCGGAACGCATGGACGCCGGAAGAGGACGCACTGCTCCGGCAGAACAGACCCGTTCCCGGACGCTCGAGGACGGCCTGCAGTGTTCGCGCCAGCCATCTCGGATGCGGATACACGCCGAAAAATCCGAAATGCGCCTCTAGGATTTCCCCGGAGCTGCGCGAACGGATAGCTGGAAGGCTTGCGGAAACGGGGAAGGTCCGGGAGACTGCCAGGGAGTTCGGCGTTTCATACGCGACAGTCTCGGATATCGGCGTTAGGCGCGGAATCTGCCGCAACAGGCCAAGTACGAAACGGCTTGGCGAATTTATCGAGTATGGCGGCAGAAGATTTGTGTGGTCCAGATGGCAATGGAGGGCGACGACTGGAAAACGGGAAAGCCTCGCGCGCATTCTTTACGAGAAGTATAACGGATTTCCGCCTCCAAAAGGAACCGCGGTGATTTTTCTGAACGGCGACAGGCTCGACCTGACGAAAGAAAACCTTGTCGCATTATCCAGAAGCGCGCAGACGAAAAGAAACTGGACCATCCCGGAATACCGCGCGATCCAATATGCGAACGCGGTGACATCCATGCTTGGCATCCGGATTTCGGAAACGGAGAATCCCGAACTGGTCAGGAAGCGAGTCGAAAAGGCCTGGGAAACCAGACGCAGGCGACCGTCGTCAAATTCAACGGAAACACCATTTTAAGCCGTTTTCTCGACAGGGTAGTAAAGAAACCCATGACAAGCCGAAAAAGCCGTAGAAACGCGCTTTCCACGCAATTCTGACGCACTTCTGCAATCCTGCCACTGCGGATGCAAAAAAAAGACCCGGAAGGAAAATCCCTCCGGGCCTCCGCTTCCCTCTACCGTCTCGCGGCGGCGGGCGTCTCGCGCATCTCGCGGATTCGCCCCACCGTCTTGAGTCCGCGGACGCACGAGAGCGTCTCCTCCAGCTGGTCCCGGCAGGAGAACTCGCCGCCGTTGCGCGCCGTCTCCCGCCTGATGCCGTCGAGACGCGCCGAGAAGGCGCGCTCCGCGAATTCCATCAGTTCTTCCATGTCATCCTCCGTTGGCCACGCGCCGGACAAGACGCCCGGCGTCGGCCTCGGTGAAAGTGAAGCCCAGGAAGTCAACGCTCGGCATCTTGCCGAACGCCTCCCCGAGCGCGTCCCCCAGCCGCTCCTCGTCCACGCCGGTCCCGTCCTCGGAGAGGATGCCCGACATCTTCAGGAACGGCGCGTAGGGTTTCAGCGCCGCGCCGGGGTCCCGCCTGAGCGCCCCCAGCGCCATGTATGCGGCGAACTTGCGCGGCCCGTTCGGCATGGAGGGCAGTACGTCCTCAGCCACGAACGCGAGCGTTCCTTCCGCCGCCTGTTCGAAAGTCACCATGCCGGCCTCCTCAGGCCGAAGCCGTGGTTGTCGTCGGGGCGGTCCACGAGTTGAGCAGCGGCATCGGCTGCGGACATACCGCCGTGGCCGGGACGATGGTCTTCGTGATTCCCGCGAGCGTCGCCTGGATGCCCGCCATCTGCGACTGGATAGCCGCGTTCGCGGATGCGACGGTCTGGGCGACCGCATTCACCTGCCCGAGCACGATCTGCTCGCGGAGCGGGGCAGCGGTCTCGATGGCGGCGATGCGGTCCTTCAGGTTCGAAATCACGGCATCCTGCGCCTTGTCGAGCGCCCGGAGGTCCTTATAGACTTCGACGAGCTTCGCGTCTGTCGCCTTGTCCGCCTTGAGCTGCGCAATTTCCGCATCCTTCTGCGCCATGGCGAGAGTCACGGCATCGTTGGCAGCAAGTGCGGCCCTGTTTCCGTTGCCGTTGAAGAGTCCCCCGAGGCCATTCCCGCCGAGAATGCCCGAAGCGAGAGATGTCCCGATGATGCCGAGCGCGAGCCCGGCGTTCCCCACTCCCTTCGACGAGTAGGCGTCGTTGTTTTCCGTATAGGTGGCCATAAAGCCCCTCCGTTTTTTTTCATGCGGCGACATCGCCGCGCGTATCGTGAATATATGCGCATCGATGCGCATTTTTCGTCCACGGGACGTCAGGGGACAACGAAGTCCGTCTTGGACCTCCCTTTTTTTCCCGAAGCTGTGTAGGTTTAAAAAATGCCATGCCCGTCCATGAATGTTCGCGGAGGTCCATGGCGGGAGACTCACATGGAGAACAAAGAAGAAACCGCAGTCAATATGGAACAGGTGTATTTGGCCCCCAAGGAGCTCGCCATGGCGAGCGGGTATTCGGCGAAGACGATAAGGAGATTCCTGCGGGAAGGCGTGATAGCCGGCATCAAGCCCAGCCGGAAGGCGAACGGACAGTGGCGCATCCCGAAAAGCGGACTGAGGCATTACCTGGCTACGCTGGAGGCGGTGCGGAGGGAACGCGAAGGCCGGTAAAAGGCCCCCGTACCCCCAAAATATACTTACTCCTTATTTAAGGAAGAGTATTCAAATTAAAGAGTACTTGTACTTTTACTTCTATTTATAATAGGGTTTTTGAAATAACCCATCGGGTTATTCTGGAAACCCGACAGGTTATCAAAATGAGCGAATTCGAAGAATGCTGCAGGCGCATCGTCGCCCGCGGGCTGGAGGCCCTGCGCCTCAATCCTTTCGACCGTCTTTCCGGATTGCCGCAAGCCCAATCTCGACAATCCGGCGGCACTGTTCGTCGGAAAGACGGTCCAGGCTCTCGGTCTCCATGAGCGCCTGGGTCTTGACGTTTTCCCAGATTTCCGTGCCGAAAAGTTCCTCGATGGACATCCCTACGTTCAATAATTTGACGCACATCTCGTACGACGGCATGGAGCGACCGGAAACATACGCGGCAATCAGGCTGGATTTCGGATCCTGGCCAAGGTCGCGGAGAAGGTCGGCCTTGCTCCGGCCCGTGCGAAGGAGAAATTTTTCGAATGAAGGCATCAGTCCCTCCTTGATGTGGTTTTGCTTGTTCCCGCCTGCGTTCTTTGCCGCATCGGGAATCCGGGATTTCTTGGCGTAGAGACGGAATTCTTCGGTGCGGAAACGACCGGCAGCAGTTTCGATGAAGCGAAGAAATCCATTCCAATTCTCCTTTTTTGCGAAATATAAACGGATTTACTCACTTTCAAAAAAAATCGCAAAAAAAATGCGAAAAAGTCTTGACAATCGCAAAAGATTTACTTATTCTTCGTAAAGAAATTAATCAGAATCGCAAATTCAATGCGAGGCATTATGGACGAAAAATTTGTCACAAAACCGATACTCCGGCGCTCGGAAGAACGACTCGCAGAACTGCGGAAGGCCTACAGCGAAAAGATGGGAGTATCGGTCTCCCAGGCGGAAACGATCTCTCTCGCAATCGAACACGAGCATTCGCGGGTAGTCAAAAAATGAACCGGAACTCCTTCTGGGCGCAGTTGTACTTCGAGGACTTTGTCCGTCATTTTCGCAAGATGGACGATGCGGCAATCGTCGCTGATGTTCGGCAGTCGATGGACGACTTCGAGAATAGGAACCCGGACGGAATCTCTTTCGGCGCTGAAATGGTCGCCTCGGCATTCGCGCGGATCCAAAAAAATCGCGAGAAGTTCGCCGGGTACGGAATTCGCGGCGGACGCCCGCGCAAGAACACCACCCTGCCGGGGACCTCTTCCGGCAACGGGGAGGCGCCGAACGACGAAGGCGCCACAGCCCCGGCAGGGCAACTTTCAACCCCCGTCCCGGTCTCCGCGCAAGCGGTGCCCGAACAGGGAGCGCTCCCACCCGAAGCCTCGACAGGCCGGGTCGGGAACATTTCAACCCCCGTCCCGGTCTCCGGGACAGGCGACTGCCCGGACGGCGGGCTACT
>CAVKGV010000020.1:0-31983 GCA_963656065.1 Alistipes onderdonkii | reverse complement strand
TGAAAACGGACTGCTCCCAATCTATAAACATCAAATCAACACATTTATTCAAAAAAAATTTTAATGCGGACGGATATATTCAAGATTTTTCCTTCGAAAGCATCCGTTTTCACCTCGAAAAAGCGTTTTCTGGACACTTTCTTTCCCTCAAAGCCAAAGCAATCTATCCCAAAAGCCTCAAATTCCATGATTTTTGTCGGAAGACCTTCGATCATTCAATCCAGATCAAGCGTTCTTTTTTATAAAGCCCTGCAGCTAGAAACGGACAAATCGCCTGCAAGCCCCATAGATAAAGGCCAAACGCCCATTTACCCTAGCATTTCACAAATGACTTTTCGACGGTTTAACTTAAGCGTCATTTGGATACCTAAATCGTTTGCAATCCCTTGAACCACAAGGAGTTGTTGCAAATTTTTCTTTTATGGGAAAGATTTGTTTTTTTGTGGTTCAAACACACAGTCAGGAAGGAAATAGCCCACGGCCATCAAGATTCCTTTGGTATAAATTCATCGCAAGGAAAGAAAGGGTTGAAGATTACGTTGAAGGCGTCCTTTGTCGGCCTAAAAAGGAACATGCGCAATCTGTGGACTTTTGAAGAAGCATCCCTTACGCCGTTTAGGCGGAAACAGCCTAGAGAGTTAAACGCAAGGACCTTCGAAGTCTTCGCGTTGGCAATATTCCTTGCGCCATGCAGCTTTAACGATTGATTTCCCCGGCTATTTTCTGCAAAACCGGTTCAATCCCATCATCGAAATTCACCATTTCAGCGGGAGTTTGATGCCGGAACCACGTGAGTTGCCGTTTGGCATAATGCCTTGAACCTTTCTGCACCAATTCAATGACGCTTTCTGAACTGAGCTTTCCTTCAAGACAGAGCGCCCATTCCCGATAGCCGAGGCTCTGCCATGCAGGAGCTTTCATTGGAACGGTTTCGTACAAATTAACAACTTCTTCTTTCCAGCCGTCAGAGACCATCTGCAGGACGCGTTCATCAATTTGACGATAGAGCGTTTCGCGTGTTTTCGAAAGCCAAAAAGTTTTAAGCGCGCCGATACCGCCGACACGCTTTTTTCGGATCTCGGAAAATTTTTGTCCGGTTTCTAAAAACACTTCGAGCGTGCGCAACAGTCTCTGGCGATCTTGCGGCAAAAGCGTCTTGGCCGATTCGGGATCGATTTGGCGGATCTTTTCGCAAAACGCCGCGGTTCCTTCGCGCTCAAGTATTCGTTCGCATTCAACGCGAACGTTCTCGGAGACCTTCGGAATTTCCGCAAGCCCTTCGGTAAGCGCCTGTAGATAAAGCCCCGTTCCGCCGACAAGGATATAGGACTTCGTCGGATTTTTTTCGAGAAGATTCTTGACATGACGCACAAAGTCTCCCGCGGAAAATCTTTCTTCGGGAGAAAGGAAATCTACTAGATGGTGTGGGACTGCGGCAAGAGCCTCTTTGGACGGCTGAGCGGTTCCGATTCGAAATCCCTTGTAAATTTGGCGCGAATCCATCGAAATGATTTCAGCGTGGAACTCCTTTGCAATCGCAAGGGAGCTTTTTGTTTTTCCTACGCCGGTGGCGCCGACCAGAGCACAGAGAATAGGCATCGCCTTTTTAATGTAGCTATATTTATTGCGCATGAAAAACAAGAACGTCATCATTGCATTGCTTTGCTTTCTGATTGTCATGGCGGGAGCTTTTGTCGCATGGCAAAATGAAGAAGCTTTGTCAAACACGCTGAACGCGACCGGGCTTTTAGAAGCAGCTCCGAAAACAGCAGATGCCGAACCTTATATGGAAAAACTCCGGAACGAAATTCCGGTCCTTAAGGTTTTGCCCAAAAAGAAAACAGAAGCCAGGGACGTTTGGCAAGTCGGACGCGGAATTTCCATGCCGAACTATCTGCTGCGCGCCCAAAAACATTTGAATCAATTCGGCGGGAAAGTCCTCTATATGGAAGAATTCACCCGTCAAAACGGGAACGCCTCGGCAAATTTTGACTTCACCGTGCCATTCGGGGACACATTCCGGGTCGAGTTGCAAGTAGCGGATAGTTTCAACGACAAAACGTCCCGTCTGGCAGTCGGTTTCTACGCAAGCCAAAAACTTTCAAAGTATGTCGAAGATCTGAACAAATTAAGCTACCCTTACTCGATGCTGATTACTCCTGCGGAAAAGCCTTCAATAAAAGATGACCTGGGGCGGCTGCAAAATTACACGCCCGTCATCTGGATTCCGATGGAAGACAAAGTCCTCCAGTCAAAAAGCCTTTCCAAATCAACCATCCGCATTCATCTTTCCGATGCGGAAATTCGGGAACTCGTTTCGGACGCGATGTCAAGCCTTCCAAGCGCCCAAGGAGTCGCTACGCGACAGGGAAGCCGCGCCGTAGAGCAAAAGGCTTTGCTACGAGCCGTAATGGGTCCGCTGAAAGAAAAAAATTTCTGGTTCATGGATCTTTCGTCAAACCGTTATTCCAAAACACTCGAAGTCTGCGAAAGCATGGACATAAAATGCCGCGCGGAATCCCCGCTTGACGTTTCCCGGATGACGCATGCAATTTACGTTTCAAAGGTTTTGAAGGCGGCTCTGCGTTCAGGGAAAGCTATTCTCTTGTTGCCACTTTCAAAAGAATCTTTCACAGCGATTGAAAACCTGAAAGACGAAGCCCTTTCCCAAGGGACTGAAATCGTTCCTATGTCCCAAATTTTCCAAACCGAATAGGAGGCAGCCATGTCTGCAAAACTCGGAGTCAATATCGACCACATTGCAACCATCCGCGAAGCGCGCAAGATTCGCGAACCCGATCCTGTCGCCGGGGCCATTCTAGCAGAACAGGCCGGCTGCCACGGAATCACGGCGCACCTGCGCGAAGATCGAAGGCATATCCAGGAACGCGACGTTCGACTGCTCCGCGGAATCGTGACGACGCATTTGAACATGGAGATGGCGCCAGTCCCGGAAATGATCCAGCTTGCCATCGACATCCAGCCGGACATGGTGACGCTCGTTCCGGAACATCGGGAAGAAGTTACCACCGAAGGCGGTTTAAATGTCGCCGCCCGAATCGATGATCTCGCCAAGACCGTTGCCGCATTCAAGAATAACGATATCGCCGTCAGCGTGTTCATCGACCCGGACACGGATCAGGTCAAGGCCGCAAAAAAAATCGGAGCGGACTTTGCCGAATTCCACACGGGACATTTTGCAAACGCGTTTGACTTGGGATCCGCCGCGGATGTTGACAGGGAATTCGCCGCCATCCAAGACATGACGGTTCTCGCCCGCAAATACGGACTTCGCGTAAACGCCGGACATGGACTGAATTATCGAAATGTCGGATACATTGCAAGCATTGACGGGATCGAAGAGCTGAATATCGGACACAGCATTATCGGCAGAGCGGTACTTGTCGGAATGGATAGAGCGGTCAAGGAAATGCTCGACGCCATTCGACGTGCGGAGCACTAAAACATTTTCGCACAAAAAAAAGGACAGGTTCAAAACCTGCCCTTTTTCATTTTTAAATCGCCGAACCGATTATTCAGCGGCCTTAATGGCGTTCTTTACAGCTTTCTTGACTGCCTTGGCGGCGGCAATGCTGTCCTGTTTCGCTTTTCTTGCCGCCTTGACACTATCCTGCTTCGCCTTTTGCTCGGCTTTTTTCACGGCCTTGATGCTGTCCTGTTCCGCTTTCTTCGCGGCCCGGATGCTGTCCTGCTCAGCCTTCTTCGCCGCCTTCACCGCCGCAACGCTATCCGCCTTCGCCTTCTTGACAGCGGCAATGCTATCCTGCTTTGCCTTTTTCGCCTGCGCGATGCTGTCCTGTTTCGCTTTCTGCACAGCCTTGATACTGTCCTGCTCAGCCTTCTTCGCTGCCTTTACCGCGGCAACGCTATCCGCCTTCGCCTTCTTGACAGCGGCGATGCTATCCTGCTTTGCCTTTTTCGCCTGCGCGATGCTGTCCTGCTCGGCTTTCTTCGCAGCCTTTACCGCGGCAATGCTGTCCGCCTTCGCCTTCTTGGGATCTACGGCAGGAACGCTGTCCGCTTTCGCTTCCGCAACAGGAGCCTCCGCTACAGAATCCGCTGCGACAGGAGCCTCCGACACGATGTCGAGAAGTTCCACCTGGAACACCAGCAGGGAGTTTCCGGGAATCACGGGGGCAGCGCCGTCTGCGCCATAGCCCAGATTGCTCGGGATCCACGCTTCGACCTTTTCACCGACTTTCATCAGAGTCAGCAGTTCCTGCCAACCCTGGATCACCGCATTCACCGGAAATTCGAGAGGCTCGCCACGTTTGATGGAGCTGTCGAATTCCGTTCCATCGAGAAGTTTTCCCGCATAATGGACGCGAACCTTGTCCGTGAGCTTCGGAGACTTCGCTGTCGAATCAGACGACTTGACGATATACTTGTATTGAAGTCCGCTCGCCGTTGCAATCACGCCTTCCACGGTCTTATTCTTTTCCAGGAAGACCTTCTGGGAGTCCAGAGCGGCCTTTGCCGCAGCCGCGGCCTTCTTTTCGCGTTCCACCTGCATCTGGAGAACGAGTTCCTGCAAGGCCTTGTCCGCCTGGGAATCGGTGAGAAGCAGCGGATTGCCTTCAATCTGGTCGCGAAGAGACTTCAAGAAAAGTTCCTTATCGATATCCGCATCGACATTCTTTATCGCACGCCCCATATCCATGCCGAGCGCATAGCTGTAACGGTCCTTCGACGTTACCAATGTATCCTTTTTCGGAAGAACGACCGCCGCCGTATCCTGAGCCGGAGCATTTGCCGGGGCCGTTTCCGGCTTCGGAGAGTTAGAGCACGCGACTAATGTTCCAAAAACCGCCGCAGCCAAAATACTATTTGTCCATAATTTCATATTTTAATCCTCGATGTAAAAAGCATCACCAAAAGCCGCCTTGGGCGAAACCCGATATAGACTTTTGGAAATACCCGTGACTTGAAATCTAATTTAGGAACTTTAAAATGAAAAAAATAATTTTGCTCTTTTTTTTGACCGCATTTAGCGTTTCCCTGTATGCGGCCCGACCCGTCACGCATGTCGAAGTTCCTTTCAATGCCGGCATCGGACCGACCCTTTTTTGGATTCCGGGCGTTGCCAGCCGAGAATTCCATACAGGATTCAATCTTGCCCCGTATGGAGTCATCACCCCGCAAACGCTCCAGGACAACAAGGAGAAAATTCCGCTCAAATACAGGCGCTACCTCAACACGATGCGCGAAGTCCATCTCGCACCGCTCTGGATGATTTTAATTCCGCAATATGTCATCGTGAGCCCGGCTGCCCTAGGTTCGGACGATGCGCTCTACGGAGCCGTCTGGTCGCTGCTCAGCGTCGGGCCTGAATTTATCTCGAAGCGCTACATGGTTCTCGAAGGGAAATTTTCGCCCACGGTCAGCTATCTGCATGTCGATTCCGATGACAACGAACAGACCGAAAACCTGGTGGGTATCGGCTGCATGCTTTCGCTCGCCCTGACATATACGATTACCGAAAACTTCCTGCTCTCGTTTTCCTACGGACATCTCTTGCAGTTGCCGCTAGGAATCAACGAATACAAGCCTCTCGACAAGACCGCGGAGAAGTGGATCCAGGCCGGAGTTCTTTCGGTGACGCTGAATTTTCGCTTCGGCATGAGCCAAAAGCTTTAAATGTGATAACGGACAAATTTTAACAGCAAACCGTAAAAAAGAATCGCCAGGCCCTTTACTTTTTTCAAAAGTTTTCCTAAAATTTACATACGGAAGGATTGGGTGTAAAAGACGGAACGCGGGTGCGTTCTGTAAAATTTAGGGGTTGTCTATGCGATTGAACGGCAGATTGTTTTCATCCTCGACGCGAACGTCAAGGCTCGTGCGGACACAACTCGAATTCGAAAGATTTCAAAGCAAAAATCGTGCGACACTCATGGAAGAAATGACTCGACCGGCGGAAGAAAAACATCCGGCAAACAAGACGGGATGGCTTCCGGGTCCGCTTTCCTATCCGTGGATTTTCATCGCCGTCGGAATATCCGAACTGGTAAGTCCTTACTATTTTTGAGAAAAAACGGAGAACCTATGCCAGCTCTTATTCTCGACGGAAAAAAACTCGCCAAAGAAAGCGAAGTTCAACTGAAAGCCCGCGTTGATGCGCTAAAAGCCCGCACCGGGAAAACGCCCATCCTCGCCACGATTCTTGTCGGAGACGATCCGGCAAGCGCCACCTACGTAAAAATGAAAGGGAACGCCTGCGCGCGGGTCGGCATGGAGAGTCTGCCCGTCCACATGCCGAAGCAGACGACGACCGAGGAACTTCTTGCCAAGATCGAGGAGCTGAACGAAAACCCGAACGTCCATGGCATCCTGCTGCAGCACCCCGTTCCGCGCCACATCGATGAACGCGCCGCATTTGAAGCGATCGAACGCAGAAAAGATGTCGATGGCGTCACGTGCCTCGGGTTCGGGCTGATGTCGATGGGCGAAAAGGCATACGGCAGCGCAACGCCCGCGGGAATCATGAGAATCCTGAAAGCCTATGAAATCCCGCTTGAAGGAAAACACGCCGTAGTCGTCGGACGCAGCGCAATCCTCGGAAAGCCGATGGCGATGATGCTCCTCGGCGCAAACTGCACCGTGACGATTTGCCACAGCAAGACGCAAAATCTCGAAAAGTTCGTCGGCGAAGCGGACATCCTGGTCGGAGCCGTCGGAAAGCCCGAATTCATCAAGACCGCCTGGATAAAGAAAGGCGCCGTCGTCATCGATGCCGGTTACCATCCCGGAGGCGTCGGAGATATCGAAAAGGCAGGCCTCGACGAAATCGCTAGCGCCTACACGCCAGTCCCCGGAGGCGTCGGTCCGATGACAATCAACACGCTCATCTACAACAGCGTCGAAAGCGGAGAAAGCTTTTTGGACAAGTAACGTTTCGAAAGAAAACCAAGGAAGGACGCATTCAAGCGTCCTTTTTTTATGTGAAAAAATTTCAAGGGAAAATTTGCCGGATTTCTCCGGGTTTTAAGTTTTCAAGTTTCCACGGACCGATGCGGATGCGGACAAGCCGAAGCGTTTCAATGCCAAAACATTCCAGGATACGGCGGATTTCCCGGTTCTTCCCCTCGTGCAGCACCACGGAAAGCCAGGCGTTTTTCTGCCCATGCCGCAAGACCTGGACTTTTGCCATGCGCATTTTTTCCGGAGGATTTCCGAAGATCCGCGGAGGAACCAAGACGCCGTTCCGCATTTCCGAAAGTTCCTCGTTTGACGGCAATCGGCTGACGCAGACGTGATATTCCTTTTCCATGTGCGAATCGGGAGAAAGAATCCGGTCGGAAAAGGCTGTGTCATTTGTAAAAAGCAAAATTCCTTCGCTCGCCTTGTCGAGCCGTCCCACAGGAAAAACGTGCTGCGGAATTTTTCCTCGCAATAGATCCATGACCGTTTTGCGACCCTTCTCGTCGGATGCCGTCGTAACGATTCCCCGTGGTTTGTTCATCACAAAGTAAAGCGGTTCGCACGGCAAGACAAGATTTCCATCCACCGCGATTGTCGAATCCGTTTGGGCCGGAGCTTCGGGATTAAGAACGATTTTTCCTCCAAGCGAAACACGCCCGCTGCGTACAAGAGCTTCCGCATCCTTTCTCGAACAAAATCCGCGCTTGTTTAAAACCCGCGCCACGCCAAAGTGCTTTCCGGTCATCGGGTCCAATTTAACTATTCACGGTCTTGAACGTTCACCTCATTCCCCCAAAGAGCGAATAATGGGACAGGAAACGACTATTTCCGTTTGCCGCGACAAAACAACCTCATCCGTCTTTGTTAAAATTCAAACAGAATCTTGGATTCTAAACATAAGACGACCAAATCTTTTCGGAGAAAAAGCATGAAAACCATTCTGTCTTTCCTTTTGATGACATTTTTTGTCGGAACGATTTTCGCCCAATCTCAGTCCCCGTCATACAAAAGCGTTTCCTGGGATTCGGCGATTGAAATGCAAAAGCAGGGAGGGACTTTCCTCGACGTTCGCACTCCCGAAGAAGTCTCCCAGGGAACAGTCCCGAATTCCGTAAACATTCCCCTCCAGGAACTTTCGCTCCGAACAGCCGAACTTCGCAAAGAAAAGCCGCTCTTCGTATTCTGCCGCAGCGGGGTCCGCAGCCAAAAGGCGTCGGCGTATCTAAGTTCGCAGGGATTTTCCGTTTACAACGTCGAAGGCGGATTTTTAAAAGCGCCTCCGGCAAGCGCCTTCAAATAATCCGCAATCGCACTATCGAAAACGACCCGTTCCCGCGCCATAAACAAGCGCGGATTTTTTTTTGCCTTTTCGGAAAGACGCGCCCAGTCCTTTTCCGTCATTACGACCGGAAGCCCGTGTTGTAATTCCGACCGCAACGCTTGCACAAAGCGCTTCGAATGATCCGGCAAAAAAACTTTTCTGGCAACGGTAAATTTTCCGGCATCCACATCCGCGGCAAATCGTTCCGGGTCACCGATAGCCGTTATCAACAGACATTTCGCGCCATCGGGCAAAGATTTGCCTTCGCAGTTTTGGACCGTTGAAATGCCAAACGCCACGATCCAATCATTTGCCGAATTTTTCTCGTACAAATTATCCAGCCGGGAGCATTGGACAACCCTTGATCCGGGATGATCCTTTTCTAAGCTCACACATTTTCCGCAGGGAATCAGATCTTTGATATTTTTCGCCGATTCGTTCCAACGCAAGACAAAGACATCCGCATTCACAAAGCGCGTATCTTCTAAGCCTCCATCGCAAAGAATCACATCAAATTTTCCATCGATTTTTTGAGCGGTCTTGTAGCGGTTTCGCGTTTTAAAAACCGATTTGCCAAACTCCGACCGAAGCATTTTGAATTCATCCCAAGCCGCGGAATGGCATAACACGGCAACGCGCAAATTTTCCATTTTCATTCGGCGTGCAAATTCACGGACAAGCGGAGTTTTTCCGGCGCCTCCGGCAAGAAACGATCCCACGATGACGACCTTGCTTTTTAACGGTTCCTTCGCCCGGTAAAGCGTCTTTCGCAAAAGCATAAAAGCGCCGCGGTAGAAAATCGCCAGCACAAAACGAAAAATGCCAAAAACCTTTAGGAACTTTTTTGCAAACCGTATCATGGCAACGCTCAAGATAAAATTTTTCACAAAACAATCTTTAATCCGCATGCCATGTCCCAATCCTAATTTCTATTTTTCCTGAAAACAACCATCAAGGCTCAATTATGCGTATTCTCGTCTTAAATTGCGGAAGTTCGTCCGTCAAGTTCGCCGTCATCGATACGGAAAACAAAGAATCCCTTTCTAACGGTCTCGTCGAAAATATCGGCGTGAACGGTCACTTCAAGGCCAAAGGCCCGGAAGGCAAGGCGGAATTTCATTTTGACTGCCCGACCCACAAAGAAGCGGTCGTCGAAGTCCAGAAATTTCTCACCGCACAAAAACTTATCGATACAATAGAAGCGGTCGGTCACCGGGTCGTTCACGGCGGGAAGTTCATCAAGTCCGAACCTGTCACGCAGGAACTCATCGACTACATCCGGAGCATCATCCTGTTCGCTCCGCAGCATGAAGGCGCCCACGCGACAGGCATGGAAGTCGCAAAGGAAATTTTTCCAGATCTTCCGCAGCTCGCCGTCTTCGACACGGCGTTTCACCAGACGATGCCGCGCAAGGCTTTCCTCTACGGAATTCCGTATTCCTACTACGAAGATTATCACATCCGGCGCTACGGTTTCCACGGGACATCGCACCGGTATGTCAGCGCCGAAGCGGCCCGCATTCTCGGCAAGAAGCCCGAAGAGCTGAACCTCGTCACCGCGCATCTCGGCAACGGAAGTTCCTGCTCCGCCATCCATGCGGGGAAATGCGTCGATACGACGATGGGATTCACGCCGCTCGACGGCCTTGTGATGGGAACGCGTTCCGGATCGCTCGACCCGGCGATTCTCTTTTTCCTGAACAAAAAGCTCGGCTATGACATCGACCGGCTGAACAAACTGGTGAACAAGGAAAGCGGACTTCTCGGACTTTCGGGACTCAGCAACGATATGCGGACCATCACCCAGAAAGCATCCGAGGGGCACAAGGGCGCGCAAATCGCCTTTGAAGTTTTCTGCTACAAACTCGCCCGCGAAATCGGCGGAATCACGATGGCGCTGCCGCGTCTCGACGCGCTGGTCTTCACCGGCGGAATCGGAGAAAACAGCCGCGTTGTCCGCGAAACGACCCTCGAAAACTTGGCGATTCTGGGATTCAAAATCGACCCGAAGCGAAACGAAGACAACGGCAAGGAATCCAACCACATCATTTCCGCGGAAGGTTCTACGCCGCTCGCAATGGTCGTGCCAACAAACGAAGAACTGCTGATTGCCATCGACACCGCGGAATACGCCAAAAGCGTGAAATAGTTCCCCGAAAATTTGCAACGGAAGTCCTCGATAGGCGAGGACTTTTTTAATAGATGACGTCTTCGAGAACAAGGCCCTGGGGCGGTGCCATCGTGCGTTCGCCCTTAAACCTTTCGGCAAAAATTTCCTTCACGGTTCCCGCGGGATAGCGGTGCCGTCCGACATCGAATAGCGTCCCGACCATGGCGCGGACCTGTCTGTGCAAAAAACGGTTGCCGAGAATATGCCACTGAGAAATGTAATCGTTCACTTTCACCAGTTCAAAGCGGGAAAGCTTGCAGACCGTACTTTTTCCGTCATTCCGCGGAATGCAGAACCGGATAAAGTCATGTTCTCCCAAAAAGGATTCCGCTTCACGGCGCATCAGTTCGTAATCCACGGGCAAATGTCCGATTTCCCAACCGAAATCCCGAAGGAGCGCCACGGGTCGCGTAAAAAGCGTATAGACATAATAGCGCGAAACGGCGTCGTAGCGAGAATGAAAATCCGGAGCGCAAGGTTCCAGTTCGCGGATTTTCACGGCTCCCCGTCCGAGACCGTTGATGGAACGCGTCAATTTTTGACAGTCGATTTCGCCGTCAAAGTCAAAATGGACCATCTGTCCCCGAGCGTGAACACCTGTGTCGGTCCTGCCGGCGGCGACCAGATCAATCGGCGTGCGGAGAGCGATTCGAAAAGATTCTTCGAGCGCCGACTGGACAGTGACAAACTTTGTCTTCCCATGTTCGTTCTGCTCTTGCCAGCCAAAATAGGCGCTGCCCAGATATTCGCAGCGGAAACGGTAACGCATCTATTCCCCGGTTTCGCGCTTGATACGGATGACCGTTTCGACCTGTTCTTCGGAAAGCTGGGTTCGCCGTGCAATTTCGGACGGAGTAAGCCCGCGGCGGTTCAGCTGCAAGACCTTTTCCTTGTCGGCGCGTTCACGGTCAAAGCGGGTCATCTCCAGCGGACTCGGATTCGGTTTCGGGAATATTTCCGTCTGGAGCGTGTTGTGGCTCTGCGCCTTGTACTTGTTCGCCCGTTCCGGGGCGCGGTGAACGCCTTTCGGCGTGCGGAGACCGGAAAGCGTATCGGACAGGGCCTGCATTGCACTAGTGATGCGCTCCTTTGCCGTCGGACGCAAAACGGGCCGCTCGACTTCACCCTTCGCATTTTCAAATTCCACATCGTCCGCCACGGGGACTGTCGCATTCTGTGAAACTTCCGAAGAATCCTTCACGTCATCGATAATCGAACGGCGATGTACGCGGGTGCGATCGACAAAAGTGGGATCGTCCAATCCGCCCTTTGGCGTCTTGAAACGGTTTTCTTCCCGAATTTTTTCAAGCTGTCGAGTAATCGCCTCTTGCCTGTTCCGCAAAAAGAAAAATACGCCTCCCAGCACGACAATCAAAAGAATCAGCCCGCCGATGACATAGACAAAAACATTCGACCCCGAAGATTTATCGGGAGATTTCGCAACACTTTCGGGAGACGCCACAGGAGATTCACCATTTTCCAGGTTCCGCATGGCAACAAGCACGCCCCACAGGGAATCCCGTTTTACGATAGCCGCCTCTTTCGCGTCCGAATTTTCTTCCGCCGCAAAAATTTCCACATTTGCCGCATCGATTTCTTCTCGCAAGAGCAGATAACCTTCACCGTCCAACCGAGGTTCAAACGGATCCGCCTTCAAAAATGCGAACAAAAGAACGACCAAAACCAAGAGGATGGCGGGAACAACAAACTTCTTCATGATAGGAAAATTTATAAAATTTTGAGAGCCGCGAAATTTCCAGTCAAAATTTCACCGCATCGGTCAAGCATCCAAAAGGTTTTGTCGCGGATTCAATTTAAGCGTTTCGAATCAAAAAGTCTATAACGCAAAAAGCCCGGAGAATCCGGGCTTTGTTTACGAGCTTTTAACAAAAATCAGAAGAGTCCCACCGGATTAAGAAGCGGCCAAAGGGAAAGCCCGGCAAGGCAAAGCGCCGCGATAACGATGCCTAGACGGAGCAAGATTCGGTCAGAATCCGTCAGAGGGCAGGAACATTTGCAGCAGCATTCATCCTTTGCCGGAGCAAAGATTGCAACAGCTATCCGCAGATAGTAGTACATCGCGACAATCGAAAGGACAAAGCCAAATGCAGCAAGCGCAATATAACCGATCTTGACAACGCCGGTAAAGAGGACAAACTTGGCAAGGAATCCCGAAAGCGGAGGCAATCCGGCAAGGCTTGCCAGGCAAATGACTGCGGCAAGGCCTTCGAGCGGATGCTTGCGACCGCGACCGCGGATATCGTCTAAGGTTTCGTTCTTGTCTCCCTTTCCGCTAAACGCCGAAATCGCCGCAAGCGCTCCGGCAGAGCCCAAAGCGTAAGTCACCAGGAAGTAGAACATCACGCTCAAATCCTTAAATATCAGACCGAGCACGATGAATCCGGCATTCATCACCGCAGAGAAGGCAAAGATTCTACGAATCGACTTTTGGACAAGTCCAGAGAATGCACCGACAACCATTGAAAGGACCGCAACGGCAATAATCACCGGAGTGAGCTTTTCCGCCCCGGAACGCATCCACAGCGCACCCAGAGCCGTCAACGCCCCGACCTTGATGACAGCGGCCATAAATCCAGTCACCGCAACAGAAGCTCCGGTATAGACGTCCGCCACCCAGAAATGTACCGGGGCGGCACCAGCCTTGAACAAAAGAGCAAAGACTGCGAGGAAGACCCCCACCGCATACAGGCTTTCGCGACCGGAAATAGCGTTTCCACCGAAATGCGTCGTTCCCGTCGCGCCATAGACCAAAGCCATTCCGTAAAGGAAAATGACACTGAAAACGGCTCCCGTCACGAAATACTTGAAAGTCGCCTCGTTCGCCTTTCTATCCTTGCGACGCAGACCGACAAGTCCATAGACCGGGTAAGCGGCAAGTTCCATTCCGATAAAGAGCGAAAGGAAATCCGTTGCCTGGACCATCGTCATCACACCGGCAGTGGCAAGAAGCACGAGCCCATAGGGTTCGCCCGCCGGAAATTTTTCACGGGCAAGCGTTACCTGCAGGCTTCCGATTCCAAGAAACGCGCAAAGGATTACCGCAAGACCGAGAAGCACCCGCATAGGATCCATCATCAGGAGCCCGAAAAGGGATTCTCCCGGAGAGACAAAATTAAAGGAATTGGCGGACACCAGAAGAAATGCGCTTGCCACCCACGGCAAAACTTTTTGTTTGTTCCTGTCGGCGACAAACGGTTCCACGGCAATGCACACCATGGCGCCGAGCGCAAGAAGAGCAATCGGTAAAAGATTCAAAAGACTAGCGGACATCTTGAGCCTCCACTTGCTTTACATCCAGAACAGCGGAATCAGGCAGAACTTCCTTCTGTTCCAAAGTCGTATCCAAAACGGCTTCCGTTTCTTCGTACACTTCCGTCTGGGGAATTGCAGCGGCGAGTGCCGCCTCGATTTCTTCCATTCTCTGTTCTTCAGAGTTTGAATAATCCAGCGAGCGCATAATCGGAGCCGGATGAATTCCAAACACCAAAAGAAGCAGCAGAAGCGGAGCTGTCGCCACCGCCTCGGCAAGCGGGAATCGAAGTTTCTTCGCCTCTTCGGAAAGTTCCGAGCCTTCGCCAAAAAGGACCTGCTGGATTAGGCGAAGCATATAGACTGCGGAAAGAATGATCGCCAAAGCCGCCACAATCGCCGCGACCTTGCTTGCGCTCCAAAGTCCAAGTAGAACCAAGAATTCCCCGACAAAGCCTGCGGTTCCAGGAATTGCAATTGCAAGGACGCCTGCAACGCCAAAGAAGAACGCAAATACCGGATAACGCCGGGCATAGCCTCCCATTTTGTCAAGCAAGCGGCTCCCGGCAAAGCGTTCCGCCGAACCGGAAAGAATATACAGAGCCGAAGCCGAAAGTCCGTGTCCCACGAGCAAGACCAGAACAGCCGGGAAGATCTCCATCGAAAAGGTAAAAATTCCCGCCACGGCAAGTCCCAGATGACCCATCGAGCTAAACGCCAAAAGCTTCTTGATATCCTTGGAACGCATCGCCATCAGGGCGCCGTAAATCGCCGTGAAAAGTCCTATTCCCATCAAAAGAGGCGCATTTTTGAAAGCGACAGATGGGAACATGGCGAGGACCCAGAAGTAAAATCCATAGACGCCCGCCTTGGACATGGAACCGGTCAAAACCGCGCTCAAACCTGCCGGAGCTTCGGCGTATGTTTCCGCCTGCCAGCCATGCAAAGGGAAAAGCGGAGTTTTCACCCAGAATGCCACGGCGAAGCACCAGAAAAGAACAGTCTGAACCGATTCGGGCAAGGTCTGCGCAGCCAAAGCAACCGAACCGGCATAAGACGTGCCGGCCGCACAGATCAGATACCAAAGGGCGACAGCCATCGGAGCGGAACCGATTAACGTATAGAGCGCAAAGTGCAATGCCGCAGAACGCCGTCCGGAACCGCCGTAAGACCCGATGAGCAGCGCTGCCGGCAAAACGAGCGCTTCAAAGAAGAAGAAGAAGAGCACCGCATCGACCGAGAGAAAAGTCCCGTTCAAAGCGCCAAGCTGGGCAAACATCCCGATGGCAAAATTCCGATAGTTTCCCGAAATTTTGCGAGCGCTGATCAAGGCGGCAAGCGTAATGATGTTTGCGAGAAACACCATCCAGGCGGCAAATCCGTTCGTTGCAAAGGCAAAAGTCACCGTCACATCGATTCCCGGAATCTGGAACCAACCGATAGGCGATGTCGCATAGTCTCCCGAAACGAGAAGCGAAAGACTCGAAGCGAACAGTACGGAAGAAAGAATCACCGCAAGCCGCGATGCGGAACGGGCATCCTTTCCCGAAGCGGCAAACATCAGAAGCGCAGCGAGAAACGGAGCAAAGACTATTAGAGACAACATTAGAAAAGCCCTCCGCAAAAATAGGCGACAATGGCGATGACGCTCATGCCGGCGACACTCAGACCGACCTGCAAGCGGATCTTGCGAACCTGAAACGCCCGAACACCGTCACCGAGAATTACGACCAGCGAACCGATCGTCCATTGCACAATGGAAATCAGTTTATCAATAACCCGGTCACAGACCCAGGCAAAGCCTTCAAAAGCCGCGATAAACCAAGCATGGACATAGTCAAAGGCAAAAGTCCAGTCCGCCTTTCCGCCGACCGGGGTGGCAGTTTCGTTTTTCTTCACCGCGGGGATTCTCCTGTGGGCAAAGAGTTTATAGCCGATGAAGGCGCCGATCAGGGCCGCAGCCGTACCGAGAAGAGCAAAGAGGAGAACCGACGGCTCGGCAGATTCCGGATGCACCGCATGAGCGAACTTTTGCGCAGCTCCGACGACCGGAGAAAGCCACGTTTCGAACCAGTTTGCGCCAGAGGCAAAGACATTCCAGAAATATCCCGCAAAGGCGGCCCCGACAGCCAAGACGACCATCGGGAACGTCATGCAAAACGGAGCCTCATGAATTTTGTCTTCCGGGAGATTTCCGCGATATTTGCCAAGGAAAGTGAGAACCATCAGACGCGTCATATAGACAGCCGTGATAATTGCAGTCAAAAGTCCCACCGCATAGAAGACCTTTCCCGCTACCGGAGAAGATCCGAACAGACGTTCGAGGATCAGGTCCTTCGAGAAAAATCCCGAAAATCCGGGGAATCCGATGATTGCCAAGTAGGCGAAGAGCATTACGATAGCCGTGACCGGCGTTTTTTTCAGGAGACCGCCCATCTTGCGCATATCCTGTTCACCGGCAAGCGCGTGGATGATTGCGCCAGCGCCCAAGAAGAGTGAAGCCTTGAAGAAAGCATGGGTGAACACGTGGAAAATGGAGACGTCAAATGCGGCAACGCCAGCCGCCATAAACATGTAACCCAACTGGGAAATCGTCGAATAGGCGAGCACTTTCTTGATGTCGTTCTGGAAAAGTCCGGCAACCGCCGCCCAGAAAGCCGTCGCCATGCCGACCACGGCAATCATCGAGAGCACGCCCGGCAACAACACATACAGCGGAGAGAGTCTCGCCACCAGATAGACGCCAGCGGTCACCATCGTCGCAGCATGAATCAGCGCCGAGACGGGAGTCGGACCGGCCATCGCATCGGGAAGCCATGTCAAGAGCGGAATCTGCGCGCTTTTCGCGGTGCACGCCCAAAAAAACAGAACACCCGCGAGAGTTAAAAGCGGAAGCGCTTCGACGAGCATGTCGCTAAACGCCGGATTTTGCAGCCACGCAACGAGGTCCGCATAATTCAAGAACGAGGAGCCTCCGACAGAAACCAGCACAACCATTCCGAGCAGGAATCCCACATCGCCGACACGGTTCACGAGAAACGCCTTGTTCGCCGCCTTGCAGTTGTTCAGGTCCCGGTTCCAGAAACCGATGAGCAGATACGAGCAAAGCCCGACGCCTTCCCAACCGAGGAATGTGAGGACCAGGGAATCCGAAAGGACCAGGACAATCATGCTGAAAAGGAACAGGTTCATGTAGGCAAAGAACCGCGCAAAGCCTCTGTCACCGTGCATATAACCGGTCGAATACAGAATGATGAGCGTCGCGATGCCCGTGATGAAGAGAAGCATCGTGCGGGAAAGCCCGTCAAAAAGAAAGCCGAAATCCACCGACAGAAGCGAGGAGTTCATCCAGTTGCCGAGAGTTTCATGGATGCCGGATTCGGGCATGTTCCAGGCGAGAAGTCCCGTGGCGATAAAGGCGCACAGAGGAAACACCACGCCGACAAAGCCGACAAGACCTTCGTCCGGTCCCTTTTCGCTGTCGGAAGAGGCAAGCGAAACGAGTGCGAGAACGAGAACGCCTACCAGCGGAAATAACGGAATAAGCCATAGAGGAATCATTTTCGGTCACCCCCTCAAACTGGAATAATTATCGATGTCCGCACTATCCTGATTTCTAAAAATCATGATGATGACGGCAAGTCCCACACACGCTTCCGCAGCGGCGACAGCAATCGTAAACAGAGGAACTACCTGGCCTACAACGCTCGACGAAGCGGCGAGGGTCTTTGAAAATCCTACAATGCTCAGATTCACCGCGTTCAAGGCGAGTTCCACCCCCATCAGAACGAAGAATACGTTCCGACGGCAAAGGGCGGTCGCGATTCCGAGAGTCAAGAGCACGAGAGCGAGTATCTGGACATAAATCGCTTGCATCAGTGAACCTCCTCAGGCGTTTCATTTTCCGGATCCGAAGCGATCCGTTTGCGGGCGAGAATAACCGCGGTAGCCATTGCCGAAAGCAGGACGAGACCTACGGCAAGGACCAACAGGTAATAGCCGTTTCCGCTAGAAGCCATGTCAAAAAGCGTCCCCGCCGTAAGCGAGACAGACCCTCGGACCGCTTGCGGATCAAAGTCCAGCGCGGATTTTCCGATCGCAGTCGCCACGACGCCCGCCAAAAGCAACGCGGAAATCAAGACAAAAACGGAAACCTTGTCAAATCTTTTCGTCCGGTTGTCCCGCGCACCGTTCAGCACCATGATGATAAACATCAGAAGCGTCATCACGGCACCGGCATAGACCATCACCTGGACCGCTCCGACGAAAGGACTCCCGAGAAGGCCGTAAATTCCCGCCAGCGAAAGCATCGTCGTCACCAGGGCAAGCGCCGCATAGAGCGGATGCTTCGTCAAAAAGACGCAGACGGAACACCCCACGGCAATGACAGACAGAATGATAAAAAGGATCAGAGCTAGCATTTCACTTCTCCCCAGACTTCAAGAGCCTGCTTGTTTTTGCTGCCGCCCGGAGCGACCTGGCTTTGCGCATCATCGGGATAATCCTTCGGGTCCCAATTTGTCAGGTCGTACAGGGAAACGACAAAATCTTCCCGGCGGCGGCGGACAAAGCTCGTTTCGCAAGTATCCATCCGAAGAGCATCGACCGGGCAAGCTTCGACGCAAAGTCCACAGAAAATGCAGACGGAATGGTCGATGTCGAACCTCGTTGCACGCTTTTCGATGCGACCGTCAGGCGACTGTCCCGCTTCGATAAAGATGCAGTGCGCAGGACACGCCGAGGCGCACATAAAGCACGCGACGCAGCGAGGCGTTCCGTCCGGGCGGAGCATCATCCGGTGCGCGGCGCGATAGTCCCGCGGAATGTAAGGCTTTACTTCCGGATATCCCGTCGTAGGCAAAGTCTCGTAGCGGAAAAATCCCCGCAGAAAATGTTTGATCGTCGTGTAAAGGCCGCGGAACGCTTCAAAGATGTAAAGGCGTTCCAGCCAATTCATCGGCTTGTGCTTAATGACACGAACCATTAGTTGCCTCCCAGGACTAGTTTGGCGATGACCGCAGTCACGACCAGGTTCAGCAAAGCGATATTCAGCAAGACCTTCCAGCCGAGATGCATAATCTGGTCATAGCGGAAGCGCGGGAGCGTCCAGCGGATCCAGATCCACACCCAGCAGAAGAACACCGTTTTGACCATCAGTACAAGGAACTGTACCGCGGCGGTCCCGAGCGAAATTCCCAGTCCATAAACGGGGACGCCCGCCACGATGGAAGCTTCGGGGTGAATAAAGAGCCCGCAGACAACCGCCAAGGCGATGAACACGGGAACGGCAACCCAGGCGATGATTTTGTAGAGAAGATATTCCCGATTGATAACGGCCTTGTTCGAAGCCTTGCCCGCATTGTAGGCTCGCAGATAACGGTAAACCATGTGCAGGAACGCCAGGGCGAGGAACGCACAGATGCCGAACAGGGCAGCCAAGACGACATTCAGATTGGCCTGTGTTTCGGCTGTCGTCATGAACGGAATCGCGTAACCGCCGAAGAAGAGGAACGAAACCAGCATGCTGTTGATGGCGACGTGACCGTATTCGCCCATATAGAACATGCCGAACTGCATCGCACCGTATTCCGTGTGGTATCCGGCGACGAGTTCCGGGTCGCCTTCCGAGACGTCAAAAGGCGGACGGCCCGTTTCCGCAATCGCAGCGAGCAGGAAGCAGAAGAACGCGACAGGTTGCGCGATGAATCCCCAGACATGGGTTTCCTGCCAGGAGACGATTCCTTCTACGTTGAAAGTTCCAGCAAGCAGGACGATTCCCATCATCGAAAGGCCCAGGCAGACTTCGTAGCTGATGCTCGTAGCCGTCGCGCGGAGCGCCCCCAAGAAGGAGAACTTGGATTTGGCGGCCCAGCCGGAAAGCACCGTGCCGAAGACCGAAAGAGAGGAAAGCCCGAACATGAGGAGGATTCCAATATCCGTATCGACGTTCGCACCGGGAATGTGCACGACCGTATCGCCGAACGAAAAGTTCAGGGAAGCGAAATACGGAAGGACGCATGGCGTAAGGAGCGTAAGCCCAAACGGAAGCGCCGGAGCAAGAGCGAACAGGATTTTATTCACGCCCGCCGGGAAATACATTTCCTTGAAAAAGAGCTTCAGACCGTCGCAGGCGTTCTGCACCCATCCGAACAGGCGAACCTTTCCAAAGAACGGAAGCTTGACATAGGAGCGGTTCGGGCCCTGCCTATCCTGGATGAAGCCCGCTCCACGACGTTCTAACGGAATGAGGAGCAGGATGAAAAGCACCGGGATAAACGCAAAGGCAAACTTTGCAATGGTCAAGAGCCATTCAATCCATGTCTTCGAATCGATAATTTCCATCATACGGCAACTCCATCGAGCAGTTCGCCCGTGCTGTGGATAGCGTCAAAAGAGAACTTGGAAAGCACCGGGACAAATTCGGAAGCCTTTTTGTAAGCCGCCGCCGCGCACCGGACGTTTTCGCCAGCCAGAGCGAACAGAACAGTGTACAGCGGAACGAGAGCCTCTTCGGGAGCCGTAGGAGCCGCATTCAGCTTTTGGAGAATCGAGCGGGAATTCACCATCGTCCCGTTTACTTCCGACCAATGGTTCACGCCAAAAACCGTTGCGGATTTCTGCGCGGTCAGGTCGTTTTTCGGAGAAATCGAGATGCGGTTCGGAATCGTTTCGAGTTTCTGCGCCTTCGTCGCATCGCTTCCCCAGAGATCCGCGGAAAGCGTCACGAGCGTTTTAAATTCCGAAGCCCGGTTCAAAAGGTCTTCGACCGTTTTTGTGAAGCCGAACAAGGCAAAGCCCGCGCGGTTCGCCACCGGATCGCCGCTCTTCGAAATGCCGTCCGGCTCCTTCACCGGGGCAAAAGTCCCGACAAAAACCTCGGCGCGGTCGCCAAACTTTTCGACAAGAGTCTTGAGAGCCGCAGCATCTTCATTCGTCGCCGAGCCTCCCAAGACAAACGCAACTTTCCCTTCTCCCTGGAGAGCGGCCTTCAACGCATCGATGTTTCCCGCCGGCAAGCGGTCCTTCGAAAATTCCTGGAAAGCGAGTCGGCTCGTATTCGAAAGCCAGGTGCGGTTCACTTCCGGATTGCAGCGAGGCATCAGGCGGAAAATAAATCCGTGGTCATGTTCAATCCAGATGTTCGCGCCGAGCGAATCGTCCATCGAAACGCTCGCCGTTCTCGAGAGCATCCAGACGCGCTGTTCGAAGCGGAAATATTTCGCCGTCATCGCACCGGTCGGGCAAACGTCCGTCACGCAGAGGTCGTATTCGTGATCGAGCTTTCTTCCGGGGAACGTCGTGATGTAAGTCCTGTCGCCACGGGCCGCTAGCTGGAGCTGTTCATCGTGGCAGACATCGCGCATCAGCCGGACGCAACGGTCGCACTGGACGCAACGTTCCTCGTCAAGCATCACCCGCGGACCGATATCGACACGCTTTCCGCCGCGAAGCTGTCCCTTCGTATCGTAAAACTGGTGATCCGGATTTCCGTGATAGTTCTTGCCGACTTCGGGATACAGGCGGCTCGAATCGCGCCCCGCTTCCACGTAGTTTTCCTGCAGCGTACATTCGCCGGCCTTGTCGCAAATCGGGCAATCCAGCGGATGGTTCAGGAGCATAAACTCGGAAACCGCACGCCGAGCCGTCTTGACGCGTTCGCTCGAACGAGGCGTGAAAACTTTCATCCCTGCCTTCACCGGCGTGAAGCAGGAAATGATCAGCGTTTTGCCGCGAGGACCTTCCGTCTCGACCAGGCACTGGCGGCAGTTGCCGGACACCGGAAGATAGGGATGGTAGCAGACATGCGGCGTTTCAATGCCCACGGCTTTCAAGGCTTCAAGCAGGTTCGTATCGCCCGGAACTTCCACATTCTGGCCATCGACCTCGATTATTACACGAGGACTGTCGGCTGTCGGAAGATGAGGCATGTTGTAATGATTGCTCATAAGATTACCAATAAGCTCCCAGACGCACGTTCGATCTCATACGGGATTCCGCATGATTCGGGTTTTTCGCAATGTATTCTTCAAAATCCGCACGATACTTTCGCGTATAGACATTCAGCGGACCGCCAAGCGAAAGGGCCAGCGGACAGATGGTCGTTCCGCCAAATCCCGCGGAGATTCCCTGCAAAAGTTCAATGTCTCCGTCGTGACCCTCCCCGCGCATCATCGCATCGAGGACGCGGCGGGCAAAGCCCGTTCCTTCGCGGCAAGGCGTGCACTGTCCACACGATTCGTGGGAATAGAAATGTCCGAGGACGTCCAGGATATCGACCGCGCTATGCGTATCGTTAAACACGATGATAGCGCCCGACCCGAACATCGTCTTCAGGGAAGCCATGCATTCGTAGTCCAATGTTGCCGTCGCACATTCTTCGGGAAGAAGCGGCGGACAGGAAGAACCACCCGGAATCACGCCTTTCAGGTTTCCGATTACACCCTGGCAGTATTCCTCGCTCGTGAGCATTTCCATGAGCGGAGTTCCCAGCGGAGCTTCATAGATACCGGGGCGCTTGACATCTCCCGAAACGCAGAACACTTTCGTTCCATGCGCACGAGGCGTTCCCATCTTGGTGTATTCCTCTACAGGATGCGAGAAAATCCACGGAAGCGACATAATCGTTTCCACGTTGTTCACGCAGGTCGGAGACGCCCAGGCTCCGGCGACAGCCGGGAAAGGAGGCTTCAAGCGAGGCTGCCCCTTCTGGCCTTCGAGCGAGTTGATAAGAGCGGTTTCTTCACCGCAGATGTAGGCGCCCGCTCCGCGATGGACAAAAATATCGAAGCAGAACTTCGTACCGCCGATGTTTTCGCCGAGATATCCGGCGGCATAGGCCTGGTTCAGCGCCTTGTTTACGCTTTCGATGCACGGGAGAAATTCCCCGCGGGCATAGATGTATGCGCAACGCGCCCCGAGCGCCCAGCCGGCAATGATCAAGCCTTCAATCAGCCTGTGCGGATCTTCGAGCAGAAGATAATGGTCCTTGTAAGTTCCGCCTTCGCCTTCGTCCGCATTGACGACGATATAGACCGGCTTTCCCGTATTGCGCGGAACGAAACTCCACTTCATCCCGGTCGGGAAACCCGCGCCGCCACGGCCACGGAGACCGGAACGCTGGACGCGGTCGATCGCTTCGAACTGGGACATTTCGAACAGGGAAGACGAAATCGTGGAATAGCCGCCGAGCTTTTTGTAGGCTTCAATGTCCTGGGCGTGCTTTCCAAAATTCGCCGTGCAAACTTTCATCGAATCTTGCATGATCAACCAACCTTCTTCGGCGTTGCAGGATCTTCGGGAGGAGGAGGCGCCGCCTTGGCAACCGAAACGCGGGAAGGCTTCGCCGTACGAGCTCCGCTCACCGCAATCATCCGGTATTCATCCCCGACATGTCCTTCGGGATCGACAAACTGCTTGTCCTTGACTCCGGGCTTGCCGACTTCGGACCATTTTCCGCCGACATTCTTTTCGACGGTCAGTTCCGTAAATTCCGGAGCGCCTTTCCATGTGAGAGTCGCACCGTTCGCATCGACAAGGGCAACGACGTTCAAAACCGGAGACGGCGGTGCGTAATCGGAAACCTGGGGCTTCGCCGTTGCGCCGGGAGCGCCTGCATGCCCGCCGTGACCTTTCACCATACCGCCGAGAACTTCGCGCGGAGGCTCTTTCCCGGGGAACTTTTCCTCGCGGGCGTAGCACCACTTGAGAATCTTGTCAAAGCGTTCGGGCGTGAGTCCCACACCGGGCTTCATGACCAGCTCGCCGTTTTCCACATCCGTCGCGTAGTCGTCATTGACGAGCATCGCCGGAGCGTTACCGCAAGCGGCCAAGCATTCCACTTCGACAATCGTAAAGAGACCGTCGGGAGTCGTTTCCCCACTCTTGATGTTCAGCGCTTTTTGCGCATATTCGAGAATGCTCGGTGCGCCGCGCAGGTGGCAGCTGATATTGTGGCAGAACTGGAGGAGGAATCTTCCAGTCGGAACATGCTTGTACATCGTATAGAACGTCGAAACGCCGTAAGCGTGCGCCGCGGAACATCCGCAGACATCCGCCGCCCAGCGAATCGCCTCGTTCGGAAGCCAACCGATGGCGTCCTGTGCAAGCCAGAGAACTTCGAGAAGCGCGCCCTGCCCTACCGGATAACGGGAAAGCAGATCCGAAACGCGTTCCTTGATGGCGGGAGTTTCCAAAAGCGGAGCGATTTCCGCCCAAGAAGGCTGGGCCTGGATCGGGTTTGCGCGCCCAAACTGGTCAGCCGGAGACGGCAAAGTCTCTACAGGAATCGGGCCGTGGGTATAGGCAAGCGTATTATTGGCAACGTCGTGAATGGCGCCTTTAACGTGACTCATCTGTCCAATTCTCCCGCGATAATGTTGATGCTCGACAGGCAAGCGATGGAATCCGCAATCATGCCGCCTTCGACCAGTTCGTGGAAAGCCGCAAACTGCGTAAAGCAAGGCGGACGGACCTTGACCCGCCACGGATGGCCGGAGCCGTCGGAAACCAGCGTAAAGCCGAGTTCCCCGTTTGCCGTCTCGGATCCGGAATAATACTCGCCCGCAGGAATCCGAATGCCTTCGAAGACGCTCTTGAACCTTCCGGCCAGGGCTTCCATATCCTGATAGACACGTTCGTGCGACGGAATCCGAATACGCGGATCCTCGACGCTCACAGGTCCCGGAGCGAGACGCTTCAACGCCTGTCGGACAATCTTCACGGATTCTTCCGCCTCGGCAAGGCGCACCATGAGCCTGTCAAAGACGTCGCCGTGGGTTCCCGTCACCACGTTCCAGTCGTAAGTTTCATAATCCCAATACGGTTCGTCCTTTCTCAGGTCGCTCGCAACGCCTGTTGCGCGGAGGCACGGACCTGTCCAGCCCCAGGCAACGGCCCGTTCACCGGAAATCTTCGCCACATCGACCGTACGGTCAAGGAAAATGCGGTTCCGGTCAAAGCACGCGTGGACGTCCTTCAGGTTCTTCCCGACCTGCTTGCAGACGGCGAGAACGTCTTCTTCAAAGCCCTCGTAAGTATCGCGGTAAAGCCCGCCGATTCGCCCGTAGCTGTTCGTGAGGCGCGCCCCGGTCAGCTTTTCCCAGATGCGCATCGTCATTTCGCGGGAATCGAACAGGTAGAAGAAGCCGGTCGTCGAACCGAGATCCTGCGCAGCGGCAGCGACACAGATGAAATGGTCCGCGATGCGGGAAAGCTCGTTCACGATGACGCGGAGAACCTTGGCGCGTTCCGGGATTTCGATGCCGAGCATCTGTTCCGCGGCGCGGCAGTAGGCGAAATTGTTCATCATCGCCGAGCAGTAGTCCAGACGGTCGGTCAGGGGCAAGACCTGCTGCCACGTTCCGCGTTCCGCCATTTTCTCGAACCCGCGGTGCAGGTAGCCGATTTCACCGACAGAAGCCGCGATGTTTTCACCGTCGAGAGCCGTAATGTAGCGCAAGCATCCGTGCGTCGCACCGTGCGACGGACCGATGTTCAGCACCATCAAGTTTTTTTCTTCGCCTTCAGGAGTGAGAACCTTCATTTTCTGATGCTCCCTGTCAAATATTCAACTTCGTTCGGCAAGATTTCCTTCGGGCGTTCCAAAATGCGGTAGCCCTTGGATTCCAGACGTTTTTCCAGCGCCGGATACAGATAATCATTCGTTGAAAGCCACTGGCGACGGTGCGCCGGATAATCCTTTCGCAGCGGATGCCCCACAAATTCCACATGGTTCAGCAAGCGGCGAAGATCCGGGTGACCGACAAAATTCACCCCGAACTGGTCATAGACTTCGCGTTCCTGCCAATTCGCAATCGGATACAGATCCGAAATCGTCGGGACGTTCAGGTCGGCTTCTTCGATGGAAACCTTCACCACCAGACGCTTGGACGGCTCATAGACGCTCTTCAAAACATACTCGACCGCAAACCGAGGTCCGGCGTAATTTTTCATCCCGAGATAATCGATTCCGACGATATCGAGAAGCATGTCAAGCTTCAGATCGTCCCGGACAAATGCGACGACATCGTGCAGATTTTCACGCCCGACGACAACGGTAAGCCCCCACGGATTCTTTTCGGAGCGGGAGACGCCCCACTTTTCGAGGCTCTTCAAAACGGATTCTTCAAAAGCCTTGCGCGCTTCCGGGGTAGCGACAATCGGTTCCTTTACATTATCGGATGCGACCATTACGGATTCTCCTTCCAAAATTCAGCCTTGCGGATAACGGAATCCTTGAGATGATTCGCCTTTTCCTTGATTTCTTCGGCCTTCTCGCGGGAATATTCGGCAAATTCGCGTTTCGCCTCGGCGGTCTTCGCCCGCAAAAGCTCCACCTGTTCCCGGACGCGTTCCTTCCGCTCCTTCATGTAAGATTCGTCGGAAAGCTTTTTCTGGATATCGAACATCGCATCGAAAAAAGCTTCGGGACGGCTCGGGCAACCGCCGATATAGACGTCCACCGGGATGATGTTGTCGATTCCCGGCACCGTGCAGTAGCAGTCATAGACGCCGCCGGAAGTCGCGCACGCACCCATCGCGATAACCCATTTCGGTTCGGCCATCTGCTCGTAGATGCGCTTGAGGATCGGGGCCTGCTTGTAAGTAATTGTCCCCTGGACCGCCAACACATCGGACTGGCGCGGTGTAAAGCGGACATATTCGGAACCGATACGCGAAAGATCGTAGGGACTTGTTTCCGTGCTCATGAATTCAATCGCGCAACAAGCCGTGCCATAGGGAAACGGCCACAGGGAATTTTTTCGTCCCCAGTTGACGATGAAGTCAAGTTTCGTTGTAAAAAAACTGGCTTCTTGGGCTTCGACTGCCATAGAACGATACCTCGTAAATGTCACGGCAAAAGATAGAAATATGAATCCGAACGTGCACGTATCAGGCGGCAAAAGCACAAAAATGAAAGGATTTTCAAAAATTCCTCCCCCAAAAAACGATTTGATAATCCAGCATTCCGGTAGGATTTCAGGCAAAAAACAGAAGCTATATTTATAGCGCAGACATGACCGAATCCATCGAAAAGCCGCTTGCCGAAAGGCTCCGCCCCACATCCCTCGAAGAATTTCTGGGGCAGAACAAGATTTTAGGCGACCGCAGCATGCTCCGCCAGAGCGTCGAAAGCGACAACGTTCCCAGCATGATTTTCTGGGGACCTCCGGGCTGCGGCAAGACAAGCCTCGCGAACGTCATCCGACTTCACACGAAAAAGCGCTTTGTCGCGCTCTCCGCCGTGGAATGCGGTGTCAAGGAAATCAAGTCGGTCCTCTCCGAAGCGAAAACGTACGAGGATTTGGGACGCGGCACGATCCTCTTCATCGACGAGATCCACCGATTCAACAAGAGCCAGCAGGATGCCCTCCTCAAAGCGGTCGAAGACGGAACGGTCACGCTCATCGGCGCGACGACGGAAAATCCGGGATTTGAAGTCAATTCCGCGCTTCTTTCCCGCTGCCAGCTCATCCTGTTTGCGCCCCTTTCGCCCGAAGACCTCTCCCGCCTCGCAAGGCTCGCGCTCAAGGAACATCCCCGCGGGCTCCTGCTCCGGGACGTCGAAATTTCCGAGGAGACGCTCCAGAAGCTCGTTTCGCAGGCCGACGGCGATGCCCGATTTCTCTTGAACCAAATCGAATGGATTGCCAAGAATCTGGGAAAGCGGAACACGATCGACAACGCGCTCCTCGAAGAAATCCAGTTCAAGAAGCCGCTCCGCTACGACAAATCGAGCGAGGAACATTACAACCTGATTTCTGCGCTGCACAAGTCCATCCGCGGAAGCGACCCCGACGCGGCGGTCTATTGGCTGCACCGGATGCTCCAAGGCGGCGAAGATCCGCGGTTCATTCTCCGGCGGCTGATTCGGATGGCGATGGAAGACATTGGACTTGCCGACCCGAACGCGCTCCTGCTCGCGACAGCGGCTCGGGAAGCTTTCGATTTCATGGGAATTCCCGAAGGCCTTATCGGATTAGACGAAGTGGCCATTTATCTTTCGCTCGCTCCGAAAAGCAACAGCGTGGAACTCGCCGGGATGAAAGCGGACGCACTCATCAAGCGGACAGGGACGCTCCCCGTGCCAAAGGCGTTCCGAAATTCCGTGACGAAAGTCGGGGAACAGCTCGGCTACGGAAACGGCTACCGCTACGACCACGACAGCCCCGGCGCCTACTCCGCGCAGGAACATCTCCCGAAAGAGCTCGCCGGAACCGAAATCTACACCCCGACCGAATATGGCAGGGAAAAAAAGCTCGCCGACCGCCTACAGGAACTGAAACAAATCAAGGCCCAAAGAGAAAAAGAGTAAAAGCCTCAACACACCGGCGAAAGCACCGGGAAAATAGAATTTCGTCGCACAGAGTGCTTCTATAGGTCATTTTGCAAGAAGAAAAAGAAAAGCCATTCTGCAATTTGGCCAATACGTCGAAAGTTGAAAAAAATGTAGGAACTTTTCAAGCCCTATTGACAATCTGTTTTTTATGTATTCCTTACAAGCTTGTCGAACAAGAATTCAAGGAGCATCTATGAATATCCAACAAGTCATAAACACATTTGGCAATTTCATTGATGAATGTGCTATCAGTTATTCCCTCCTATCAAAGAACAAAGATAACATTCTAACTACTTGCTGGTAAACTCTGATGAAGAAATTGAACATCCTAGAAATTTTTATGCATCCTTTGTTCTTCGCTATAATAAATCAGGAAACAAAGCTTTCACTTTAAGTGATGTCAATAGAGCAGTACAATTTTCAAAAGAAATAGAATCAGAAAAAATCCCACTTCATTTTTTTGTGGAAACATCGAAGTTGAATTGCCGAAGATTAACGAGGTCATTACAGAGGATATTGAGCAATTGGTTTCACACCTTTCGATTCGCTGCGATTCTACAGAGTCTGAACAAGGGTTGCGAAAACAACTAAATCTGTTGTATCGAATTTTTCTCAAATTTAATGAACAGGAGGTTTGATTCTCATCGTCAAGTAAATCGAATCCTCTCGGAAAAGCAAAAAAAGAGATACCCGCCGGCGAAGAGGCGCGGAAGGAAGGCCCGCAGGTGGGTCGTCGAGGCGTCGCACTCATGGATGAACAGGTTCCGCAAGCTGCTGGTGAGGTTCAAGAAGACCACGCACGTGGTACTCCCGCATCTCGCGGCAAGTATCATCGCGCTGAGAAAAGTTAATGCTATTTAGGGATAGGCTCTTAACCTTCTTGGATTATTGGTTAATTTGTGTACAAGGTTAGTCTTTGAGGCAGCGGATAGAGAATTTATAACGTTGGTAATTCATTCTTGAATCAAAGTGATAACCTGCTTCTGTATCATCCGTAGCATACCCCCATATATAAGCACCTGTACGTTTGGTATCTAAAGCCAGCCAAAAACGATTTCCATATCCTCCATCACGGCAACTTCCATAATCAGTAAACCAACCACCAGGCAAAAGTGAAAGTCCGTACATATTGGCTATTGTACTATCGGACCAAAGAAAAGCCGAGGACAGTTTTCCGATATTATCAGAGGAATCAACGCCTCCTGCATAGGTTAGCAATGTTACCACTTCTTCATATTGCGGAATATGGTATCCCGCAGGGCAGGCTCCTTGGTATTTTTCTTCATTTCTCTTTTCCGAGACAAATGTGGATGTAGAATATGTTGAAGGCATATCCGCCGAAGCCGTCCAACTATAAATTTTTCCATACGTGTCGCAGTTTTCTTCAATATCATCATAGCAGAAACTTCCCTTTTTATAATCCATGTTTCCATCTACGGATGCATAGTTCAAATTCTGCGCCATCCAAACCTGATCCCCAATCTGGATGGTCCGATACACCTGGCTATCGCGGACATCCAACAGTTCGCCATACTTGCCGGCGGCGAGCATTTCCTGGTTCAGGTATTCGGTCGTCACGCATTTGTAAACGGAGCAGTCGTAATGCCCGGAAACTTCGAAAGAGCTGGAACTTTTTTTCATTCTTCGACGAGCTGGAATTTTCGGAGCCTTTTGACGAACTGGAGCTTTTGACGCTGCTTGAGGATTCGGGTTGGTAATCTTCCCACTTGCTGTCGGATGACGCGGAACTGCTGGATTTCACATCGTCGGATTCGATGGTGCTGTAGATGTTGTAGCGATACCACTTGCCGTTGCTGCAAATGAGCGTGACATGCTCCTCTTCCACAAACGCCCTTTCCTCTTCATGCTTCTCGGTACAGTTCGGCAGGCCGTCCGCGCTTTCCGAAACGTCCCCTAGGTAACGCCACGACTTTGCGATGCAGAGATAGACCGCGTTTTCCTTTTTGACGTAACTGGAATCGTTCTCGTTTTTGTCCGTGCAATTCGGCAGAGCGTCCTTCGACGATACCGTATCCATGTAGGTGATTTTCTTTTCCCATGCCCCGTCTTCGCAAGCGTACAGCGCATGTTCGTTCGTAATATAGGCGGAATTCCCTTCGCGCTTCGTCACGCAGGCGAGAAGATCGTCGACTCCGGATAGCGTGTCCGTCAAGGCGCGGAATTTTTTCCACTCTCCGTCTGCGCAGCGGTAAATCGCGCTTTCTGCTTCCACCTTTACCGTGTCGCCTTCGACTTTTGCCGTGCAGTTGAAAAGGTCGTCCAAAGTTTCAACCGTTGGCGTCGGGGCGAAAACAAAAGTCCATTTGCCGTTTTCGCACTTGTATGTGGAACTATCTTCCGAGACAAGAGCCGTTTCCCCTTCGCGTTTTTCCGTGCAGTTGGGCAAATCTTCCATGGCGGAAACGCTCATATCGGGCTTGGATACGTCGCTTGCGCCAGAAGAACAAGCGGCAAGAACGAGCGAAATGCCTCCTACCAGGGCAAAGCCTTTCAGAGACTGCGAAAGCGTTCCGACTTCGATTGCATGATTAGCCATAATTTTCATAATTCACCTCCTTAGGCATCCGCCAAAGTGTTGTCAAACCGCACGCCCAGAGAAAGTCCTTGCGCAAAGACCTCATCCACAATTTTATTCCAAACCTCTTGTGGCGTCGGATTAGGTTCTTCGTATTCTCCCAAAACTTTGAAAGTTTGGGCACCTTTACCCAAATTTTGGATCATTTCCGAAGTCAGCCGAACCTCAGAAAAGGCTTTTCCATTCACATCGCAAGGGACAAACGAAAAATAATTCGGATTTTCCCACCAGGTCTGCCCGCGATAAAGCGTATAATGACGCTGTTGCATATCACGAGACGCAGCGATCGGCTTCAGCGTCGCCGCATGAAAGAACGGATAATCCGCCCTCAAAAAGTTCTGCATTTCTTGATTTTGGCAATCGCAACCCTTATATTTCAACTTGTCTTTTACGACAAACACGGTATCGAGCCAAAAATCATGTTGGTAAATTCCGCCGAACAGAATCAGCGAACCCGCCAAAAGATATTGCAAGCGATTCGGACGACCTCTAAAATACTGCCGGCAATTCGAATATTTAAAATGTTCCCCAAAGACAAACGGATCGGTGTTCCCACAGCACTTGCCACCGTTGGGTTCCGGCATATTCTTCGGGAATAAAGGCGCAATCAACCGTCTCGGCGTAATCGGAGAATCGGCTTTATAAAAATGCCCCACAATTTTGGCTTCGGATTCCCATTCGCCCCAAAAAGAAATATTTTCAAAGCGTTTTGGCTCAGCGCCCTTTGAGACAATCGCCTCGCCCGGCGAAACGATAAAATTCCTTTTATGGGCGCTTTGATTCCAAGGCTTGACGCCCCTTATGTCGGCGCGGTCCTCCCAAGTCGGATGGGGAAATTGAATCATTTGAAGCTTAGGTTCCTGAAGCATAGATACTCCTTAATGGAATGGATGAAAACAAATCCAAAGCACAAAAAGCTCCGTCATGGCGATTCTTCGCCCGGAGAATAAAAGCGTCTAAAAAATTTTTTAGTGGGTTAAAACAGCACTGCTCAGGCGAGCAGCCCCCCCCTACAAGAACCATGCCAACTTAGCGTTTTTTGCACAAAAACCGCATAGTAACCGCTGTTTTCATAGCGGCGATCCAAACCTAAATTGCCGATTTTACAAATCATCTTTTCTAAATATAATATTTTTTCAAAAGCGTCTTTTATTTTTTATTAAGAAGTTAAATGGATACCTAAAGCAGACTTTTTCAAATTAAGAGTAAAAACATCTCTAGACTTGCGACATTTATCAAGAGTTATGACCCACACTGCAAGAAAATACGGGGTGGCGGGCGCGTTCGCGGCCATCGGGGCAAGGGCGTTTAAAACAAGGAGGGCCCCCGTCCCATGTGGGACGGGG
>CAVKGV010000019.1:0-32552 GCA_963656065.1 Alistipes onderdonkii | reverse complement strand
GCATCAGAACCTTCGTCTTTACACCGGCGCGAATCACCTTTTCCATCAGCTTCTGATAGCGGTTCTCCTGCGTGTTGCTGTGAGTTCCGATGCCGTTGCGAAAATTATGGAATTCATCAATGACGATGAGATCATAGTTGCCCCAGTTGAGACGGCTCAAATCCAAACCATTGGACATGCCGCCGTTGCGGGACAGATCGGTATGGAACAGAACATCGTAATTCAGGCGATCCACCGCGATGGGGTTATTGACGTAGTTGTCTTTATAGGTATTCCAGTTCTCGGCTAGCTTCTTCGGGCAGAGAACAAGGACAGATTTGTTGCGATTTTCATAGTATTTCACAACAGCAAGGGCGGTGAATGTTTTACCTAATCCCACGCTATCTGCCAGAATACAGCCATTGTATTTTTCAAGTTTGTTGATAATGGCAAGCACGGCATCCCGCTGGAAATTATAAAGCATGCTCCAGATCTTGCTCTGCTTAAAGCCGGTTGCCTCATTAGGAAGAACATCTTCGGAAATGTCGTCTAGGAACTCTTTGAAGATATTATAGAGCGCAACGAAATAGATATACTCCGGGGCGTTTTCGCGATACGCGGTAGAGATATTCTCGATTACAATGTCCGTGACGTCCTGCAGCTTTTTCTTGTCGTTCCACAGCTGTTCGAAAAGATTCAGAAAATAGCGGCCGTTTTCAAAGCTCTCGGTTTTCTGCACCGGATAGTAGGCGTTGTTGCCGCGCTCGCAGCCGAGATCGACGGTGGTAAAGCCGTTGATCGGCATATAGGTGCTCTCATCGACCGTCATAAAGCCCATCATCTGCTCCTGCGTGACGTTCGATTTGAAAACCGCCTTGCGCCTGATCCAGTCCGCGCACTCCTTCGCAATCGCTTTCTGTGTCAGCTCGTTGCGAAGTTTTACTTCAAACTCGGTGCCATATAGGCTGCGCTCTCTCGAAAGACGGGGAATGTAGAACTCCCGCTGCGCCTTTGTCGCTTTCTCGGTTATAAATGTCGGCGAAGTGAAAATGAAACGCAACTCGTCAATGCCTTCAAGCTGCTTTTTGAGTTCCCGATACGCATAGATAGAAAAGCACGAAGCGGCGATAGACAGCTTTCCGCCTCTGCGGATGCTTGTCGCCATGTCGTCCCGGACCATCCTAGCAATATTATCGAACAGTTCCATTTAAATATACCGCAAGGAATTTAGAAATCCAAAACGTTCCGACTTATCCCTCCACAAAAAAAGGCCTCCGAAAAACGGAAGCCTTTATCGGGCTGATTGGATTCGAACCAACGACCTCTTGAACCCCATTCAAGCGCTCTACCAGACTGAGCTACAGCCCGCAACTCGTGCGAGCGGTGCAAAATTAACTAAAAAGTCTCTATTTTGCAAGTCTAGGTTCGCAAATTCCCTAAAACGGGGAATTTTTAGTCCTTGAGGCAGCGGACCGACCGTCCGTTAGCGGACTTAGAACTATGATACAGGTCCATATCTTCGCCGATATTGCTGAGGCTGCGGAAATAGGCTTCGGTATCGAGCGAATCGCTTTCCGTCGCCGTCGCGAAATAGGCGGATATTTGGGCACCGGCAAACAATGTGTCACTTTCTCTCACGTAACCCGAAGGTACCGCCGCAAAGCCGAACGCATCCGAACCGTTACACGGATCGCCGTGATAGGAAGCCCAGCCGACCGTAGATTTCAGGGCGTAGCCGACGGAATCCTTTTCGCCGCCGAAGAGGGAATCCGCGACAAACGTTTCGAGGATGTTCCACTCCGTCGTATCGGGCAGGTGCCAGCCCTCGGGACAAACGGTTTGCGCATCATCCCAGATGTAGTAAGCTCCGAAATACTCGTAATCTGCCGAACTGCATTCGGAGCATAGAATTTCCGGCGACCGGTAGTTCAGGTTTTCGGCCATCCAGGTTTGCGTGCCGATTTCGACCGTCTTGTAAGTCTGCCCGTCGCGGCTGTCCGTCAATGTGCCGTATGAAACCGCGGTATTTTCGTATTTTCCAAACGACGAACTAGAATATTCTCTCGAGGAGCTGGAGAGATCATCGAAATTCGGGATGAACCACTCGCCGTCCTCGCAGACATAGACGGTGCTGTCCGCGCCGACATAGGCCGTATCGATTCCCAGAGCGTCCGTGCATTCAGGAAGTTCCATTTCCGAATCGAAGACGTTCCCCGTGGGAACTTTTGAAGATCCGGACGACGAGTCCGAGCTGCAAGCCGAAAGGGAGAGGAACATCCCGACGAGAACGGGCGTTCCGCAAAGAACGAAAGACTTTGACATTTTGGACATCTGGTTTTCTCCTAGAGTTTTCGCCGTATCTGCATCAAATTTAAGAAAAAACAGGTTCGGCAACGGCTGTTTTTTCTGGAAGTTTTTCGAGGGGCAAAAAGACGTGACAGGATTCACAACGGCGGGATTGTCAGAGCTTAGTTGAGAGATTTTAGAGCTTAGAACAGTGGACGTTTAAGCTTTGAATGTGGAGGGTGGAATGTAGAGTTGTTTCGGAGCGAACAGTGTTCGTGCACCGTCATTCTGGAACGACCGAAGGGAGTGATAGAATCTGTTCTAAACTCTGACATGGGTCCTATCGCTCTGCGCTGCTACGCTCCAGGATGACAGTAGAGCGTTCCCGCCCGCCGTCACTCCACTCTCAACTCTCCACACTTCACTCTCAGAGCTGAGTTCTCAGTTCTAAGCTCTGACTAGTCCTTGACGCAGCGGACAGGATACGCACCACCCTTGACATATTCGGAAGAGTTCAATGTCGTATTATCGTTCCCCAAGCTCCGACCGAAAGAATAGAATTCTTTTTTCAAAAATGATTTGTTATACTCCGTAGAACTCCAGAAAATCGCGTACTCGGAAATTAAATAGAACGAGCCGGCATCCGTACGGTCACCCGCCGGGAGAGCATTAAAGCCTAAAGCATCCGAGCCATTGCCCGACTTGCCGTTATAATCATTCCAACCGCTTGTCGATTTCAGCGCATAGCCGACGGAGTCCGTTTTTCCATCAAAGAGAGAATTCGCCACGAAATCACGCAGAGCGTCCCATTCCGTTGTAGTCGGCAAATGCCAGCCTTCCGGGCACACGCCGCGAACCTGTCCGCTTGCGGAACACTTGACGTTATGGCCGCAATCCTTTCCGTCATCGCTGAACACGGCGGCAGAATCCATTGCGGCAGCCCACGTGTAGAGGCGACCGTAAGTTTCGCAGTTATCCGCAGAATTTTCATAGCAGAAGCTCAAAGAATCCAATTTTGCCGTTTTCACCAGATAGGCGTAATTCAGGTTTTCCGACATCCATACTTGCGAACCTATCGCGACAAAACCGTAAACGGAAAAATCGCGGGCATCGCAGATTTGGCTAGACGGGTTGTAGGATTTTCCGCCGCAGGAATAGAGGATGTCACCGGAGCAGAAAGCTTTTTCCGGATCGTAAGCGGAACCTCCACAAAACGCTTTATACAAAGTTATCGTATCCGCGTCGCAGACCTGCGAAACGGTCCCGTCGCCGTTGTCCGTGAGCGAGCAGCCGTTCCCGTCCGAGCCGTTCAAGACGACACCGACCGAATCCCCACCGCAGACAATCTTATAGCCCGAGCTGTCGGAAAGTTTTTCCGCCGTGCAAGATGAGCCGTTTTCGCCGGATTCGCCCGTCTCGCCCTTTTCACCATTCTTCCCGTCCGAACCGTCTTCTCCGTTCAAACCGTTTGTGACGACCCCGACCGAGTCCCCACCGCAGACAATCTTATAGCCCGAGCTGTCGGAAAGTTTTTCCGCCGTGCAAGATGAGCCGTTTTCGCCGGATTCGCCCGTCTCGCCCTTTTCACCATTCTTCCCGTCCGAACCGTCTTCTCCGTTCAAACCGTTTGTGACGACCCCGACCGAGTCCCCACCGCAGACAATCTTATAGCCCGAGCTGTCGGAAAGTTTTTCCGCCGTGCAAGACTTTCTGTCGGAAGCCTTTTGGGAGAGCGGGACCCAGCCCGAGTCCGCGCACACGTAAGCGGCATTTTCGTCCGATGCGAAAACCATCTTGCCGACGCTTGCCGAGTCGCACTTACCGAGCGAATCCGCGGAGGCCACCACATCCATCCCGGAAACTTCGTTTGTCACGTTCGAAACCTTGGTGACATCGTCGCCGCAGGCGGAAAGAATGATGCCTGCCGCAACAGCCGACAGGGAAATGATAATTTGCTTTTTCATAGCGATTCCTTGTGAAAAAAGTCTTTGTTTAATTTTGTTTACGCGGAAGATAGAAAGGAACCGGGCAAAAGGGAAGACCCGCGGATTTTCCAAAAAAGTTGCAAGAATCGTCTATCACGCTTACCGTTGTTCAGAGCTTCGTTGATAGAACTTAGAGCTTATAACATCAAACGTTTAAGTTTCGAGAGTGGAGGGTTGAATGGGGAGAGTGGAGTTGTCCGTGGAGCGAATCGTTTTCGTGCACCGTCATTCTGGAGAGGTCAAAGACCTCGATAGAATCCCGCCCGCGGTCATTCTGGAACGACTGAAGGGAGTGATAGAATCCATTTTTCAGCGTTTCTTTTAAAATGGATCCTATCGCTCCGCGATGCTGCGCTCCAGGATGACAGAAGCGCGTTCATGTTCGACGTCATTCTGGAGGATTCGAAGAATCCGATAGAATCCAAAAAACTTTCAAAAGAAAATTTTGTATATCCTTCTTATGCAAAAGAAAGGCTATACTTACATTTTGTTCAATCGGAAAAACGGAACCTTATACACAGGCGTTACCAACAATCTAAAGAAACGAATCATCCAGCACAAAGAAAAGAAATTCGACGGATTTACCAAGAAATACGCCATCGACAAACTAGGTTACTTTGAAGAACATTCCGAAATTCGTTTAGCCATAGACCGCGAAAAAGCCATCAAAAACCTTTTGCGCTCAAAGAAAATAGCCCTAATACAATTAATAAATCCGAACTGGAACGATTTGTTTTTCCAGTTATAAGATCACAGATCCTATCGCTCCGCGTTGCTACGCTCCAGGATGACAGAAAAGCGTCCCCGCCCGACGTCATTCTGGAGGGTTCAAAGAACCCGATAGAATCCCGTCCGATGTCATTCCACTCTCAGATTTAAGTTCTCAGTTTTCAGCTCTGGCTTGGATCCTATCGGTCGCGAGCTCCCTCCAGGATGACCGCTAGAAGAAAAAGTTCGCTCAAAAGTCACTCCACTCTCAACTCTCCACACTTCACTCTGAATTTTCAAATATAAGCTCTGAACGCATCAGGCTTTTTCGAGGTTTCGCCTAATCCTTCCAATAGCCGACAACCAGAACGTCCGGAGTCGCCTTGGGGAATTTCTTGCTGCGGAAGGAGACGATTTTCGAAAGACTCTTCTGGACTTTCGCCGAATCCCGGACAAGGCCTTTGGTGCGGAGCGTGATTTTTTGTCCGGGGACCTTTCCGCCTTCGCGGACCGCGTCGATTTTTTCCACATCTAACAAAACATCCTGAATTTTGGCCGAGAATTCCTTGGAATTTTCCGGAGAAAGTGCCAAATCGGGACGCGTTTTTTTGTCGGAATTCCAGACGTAAAAAGTCCATTCGCGCTTTTCACCGGGCTTGTAAAAACCCGCATCGAACATTTTTTCGTTAAAGACAAACGGAGCCGCGACGACTCCCTGGAAAGTTGCCGGATAAGGCGTGCCGTCCGTTCCGACCAAGACGACCACATTCGAAAAGGGACCTTCCATCGTCTCGGTGGAAAAATCGAATTCGACGCTGAACGGTTCGCGCGGTCCGACATTTTCCGTAAACTTGAATTTCGAGCATCCGATTCCCTGGCAGAGCGCACTCTCGATTTTCACGGGTTTCGACGAAACGTTCGCGCCTCCCATCTTCACGTGGCGCACGTCGCCCTGGGAAATTTCGCCCATTTCGTACGGTTCGGGCATAAAGCGGAGCGCATCGTCGGCAAAAAGGGTTCCGGTCAAAAAGAAAAGGGCGGACAGGCAGATTCGTTTCATGTTTTCGAAGATACAAATTTTTATATTTGCCGTGGATTTTTCAAACCAAAATGAGGTATCTATGTCTGAAAACATTTCCGTGCTGACCAAGGCTCGCCAGGCTTACCAGCCGAAACTCCCCGTTTCTCTCCAGAAGGGCGCACTGAGCGTCAAAATCAACAAGGGAGCTGCGACAGAATCCGTCAGCGACCAGGCGAAGATCAAGGAACTTTTCCCGAAGACATACGGACTTCCGGTCGTCCAGTTCGAACAGGCTCCGGCTGCGTCGGGCAAGCCTCTCCGCATGGGCGTCGTGCTCTCCGGTGGACAGGCTCCGGGCGGACATAACGTCATTGCGGGCATCTACGACGGCATCAAGTCCGTGAGCAAGGATTCCGTCCTGTTCGGATTCCTTGGCGGACCGTCCGGACTCGAAAACGGCAAGTATATCGAAATCGACGATGCGAAAATGGACGCCTACCGCAATGCGGGCGGATTCGACATGATCCAGTCGGGCAGAACGAAGCTCGAAACGGAAGAGCAGTTCAACAAGTGCATCGCTGTCGCAAACAAGCTCGACCTTGACGCTATCGTCATCATCGGTGGCGACGACTCCAACACGAACGCCGCCGTTCTCGGTGAATACTTCGAGGAAAAAGGCGTGAAGACGTGCGTCTGCGGTTGCCCGAAGACAATCGATGGCGACCTGAAGAACGAATATATCGAAACGTCCTTCGGCTTCGACACCGCGGTGAAGACATACTCCGAACTCATCGGAAACATCATGCGCGATGCGAATTCCGCCCAGAAGTATTGGCATTTCATCAAGCTCATGGGACGCAGCGCTTCGCACATTGCACTCGAAGCGGCCCTCCAGACCCACCCGAACATCTGCCTGATTTCCGAAGAGGTCAAGGAAAAGAAGATGAAGCTCAAGGAAGTCATCAAGCAGGTCGCAGACGTCGTCGCGCTCCGCGCTTCCCAGGGCAAGAACTTCGGCGTTGCCCTCATCCCGGAAGGACTTCTCGAATTCATCCCGGATGTCGGTGTCCTGATTTCCGAACTTTCCGAAGCACTCGCCCACCACGAAGCGAAAGTCGCCGAACTCGATACGGCAGCCAAGGTGGAAAAGCTCTGCCAGTGGATTAGCAAGGAATCCGCCGACGTGCTGAAAATTCTCCCGCAGGGCATCCAGGCTCAGCTGATGCTCGGTCGCGACAGCCACGGCAACGTGCAAGTTTCGCTCATCGAAACGGAAAAGCTCATCATCGAAATGGTGAAGAAGGATCTCAAGAGCCGTCCGGATTTCAAGGGCAAGTTCAGCGCGCTCAACCATTTCTTCGGCTACGAGGGCCGCTGCGCCGCTCCGTCGAACTTTGACGCGGACTACTGCTACAGCCTGGGATTCACCGCTTCCGTGCTCGCCCTGAACGGCATGAACGGCTACATGAGCTCCGTCCGCAACCTGACGAAAGGCATCGAAAACTGGACCGCCGGCGGTCTTCCGATTACAATGATGATGAACATCGAACGCCGCGCCGGTGCGGACAAGCCTGTCATCCGCAAGGCTCTGGTCGAACTCGACGGCGCTCCGTTCAAGTTCTTTGCCGCCCGTCGCGACGAATGGGCGAAGACGGAATCCTACACCTATCCGGGTCCTATCCAGTATTGGGGACCGAGCGAAGTCTGCGACATCACGAACTTCACGATCAAGCTCGAACGCGGCGCGATGAACGCCTAGTCCAAGCTTCGGACGATATGAAAACAGCCGGTTCGAAACGAACCGGCTGTTTTTTTTCAAGCTTCAGGAAAAATCAGGTCGTATATTCCGCATTGATCTTCACATATTCATAGCTCAGGTCGCACGTGTATGCCGAAGCGCTCGCTTCGCCGATATTCAGCACGAGCGTCACCTTGTATTCTTTCTGCTTCACGACATCTTCGAGCTTTTTCCGGTCACACTCGACAGGACGTCCGCCGGAAAGGACCTTGATATCCCCGAAATAGAGATCCGTCTGGTCAGCGACCATGTTCACGCCGCTTGACCCCGCACTCGAAAGGATTCGTCCCCAGTTCGGATCTTCGCCGAACATCGCGCACTTGGCAAGATTGCTCGTCCCGACAAAACGCGCCATCCGAAGCGCTTCCGCATGGCTTTCCGCCTTTTCGACCCGGATTTCGATAAACTTGGTGGAACCTTCTCCGTCCCGGGCGATATCCTTCGCGAGTTCCTTCATCACGGTCATCAGCGCTGCGCGGAATTCGCTCTTTTCGCTGATCGAGAGGTCCTCGTACCGAATCCCGGAGACGCCGTTTGCAAGCAGCATACACGTATCGTTCGTACTCGTGTCGCCATCGACGGTAATCGCGTTGAAAGAATCCGAAATGTCCGCGCGGAATTCGGCAAAGAAGTCGAGCGGAAGTCCGATATCCGTCGTGATAAAGGCGAGCATCGTCGCCATGTTCGGGTGTATCATGCCGCTTCCCTTGCAGCAGCCGCCGACAGTCACCTTTCCTTTTACGGTTTCGATTTCCACCGCAAGCGATTTGAGAACACGGTCCGTGGTGAGAATCGCCGTTCCGAATTCGGCGGACGCGTTTTCGTGGAGCCCCTTTACCAGATGCGGGATGGCCGCTTCAACCTTGTCCATCGGCATCAGGTGCCCGATAACGCCCGTGCTGCAGACTAGCACGCTTTTCGGAGCGAGCCCCAGTTCGTTTTCAACGAGCGTTGCCGTGCGCGCGCTGTCTTCGATTCCCTTCGCCCCCGTGCAGGCATTTGCGTTTCCGCTGTTCACGATGACAGCCGACGCGAAATGCGCATGTTCCAGGACCGATTTATCATAGAGAACCGGAGCCGCCTTCACCTTGTTCGTTGTAAAAACGGCAAAGCACCGAGCAGCCTTTTCACTTTTGAGAAGCGCCATATCGGGCTTTCCGCTCGCCTTGATTCCCGCCGTGTAACCCGAAGCGGTAAATCCTTTCGGGGAGCAGACACCGCCATCTTTCAACATCGTAAGCATATCAAATATCCTTTGCCCGTTTGTCGCAGGCCCTAGAAATTTATAAATTTCTCTTTATGGACAATATACCCGTTACCCAAGAAACTTACGATCAACTCAAGCAAGAACTGGAAAACCTGAAAAAGGTCGAACGTCCGAAGATTATCGACGAAATCGCGGAAGCCCGCGCGCAGGGAGACCTGAGCGAAAACTTCGCCTACCATGCGGCCAAGGACCGCCAGGGCGAAATCGAATCGCGCATCAACTATCTCGAAGATCGCGTTGCACGCGCCATCATCATCAAGTACGATCCGAGCAAGGGCGGCGAAATCAAGTTCGGTGCGACGGTCAAGCTCCGCAACAAGAAGACAAACCGCGACATCACATACACGATAGTCTCCCCGGAAGGCGTTGACGCCATCAACGGGAAAATCAGCTTCACAAGCCCAATCGGCAAGGCTCTCCTCGGCAAGAAGAAAGGCGAGACGGCGGAAGTCATCACGCCGAAGGGCAAGAACCTTTTTGAAATTCTCGACGTCGAATAAGCACAGATGATTGTCGTTCTCATCGGAGACAGCGAATTCGAAAAGGACCGGCTAATTGGCCAGTTCCTCGAAAAGACGCTTGCCGACCGCAAGGACGATCCGCTAGCGAGGAAGATTCTCTTCGGAAACGATACGAACATTCCATCCATCGCCGACGCGGTCATCGAAGCGTGCGATTCCTGTTCACTGTTTGCAAGCGAGCAGACGGTCGTCCTGCGCAAGGCGGAATCAATCAAGGCGGACGACACAGCCGCGCTCGAATCCTGGTTCAAAACGGCACCCAACGCAAACCTTCTGCTCGACTTCGAAAAGTTGCTCAAAACAAGCAAACTCTACAAGTCGCTCCAGGGAATCGCGACGTTCAAGGAATGCAAGTCTCCGCGCGATTACGAAATGGCGAAATGGATAACCGCCCACACGGAAACGGATCTCGGTCGGAGAATCGAACCGCTCGCCGCTGAATATGTCGCCGACGCGCTGGGGACGGACCAGGCGAGAATCGACGCGGAACTAAAGAAAGTCATTCTGCTCGATCCGCAGGGAAAAGTCATTTCGCTCGAACAGGCGAAGCTGATGATTGCGCCGCAGAGGGAAATCGCCGCGTTCGAAATCCGCGAACCTTTTGGTGACAGGAATCCGCAGGCCTACACGAAAAAGCTCCGCGAACTTCTGGACTCCGGCGTGGAAGGAATCCAGATTATCGCAGCGCTCGAAGCCTACGCGGTGCGCCTCCTCCACATCCGGACGATGCTCGGGCGGAAGGTTCCCGTAAACGACATCGCGGCGAAACTCGGAGCGAATCCGTGGCTCTTCGAAAAGAAGCTGAACGAGCCGCGCAAGGCGATGAACTGGTCGCCCGAACTGCTCTGCCGCGTCATCAAGCGGCTCGGCGAACTCGACAGCGACATCAAGAACGGAATTTGCGACAGCCGGATGGGGCTCGAACTTTCCCTGTCCGCTCTCGTCGTCCGATAAGAATCCTTACCATTTCGCTAAACAATCAAGAAGCCCGGAATCCCGTAAAGTTCTATATTTTTGCATATGAGCGAATATTTGCATAAAGACAGTCTCGGCCCCGTTGAATTTCACGACAAGAAGCTCGACCTCGGAGCGGAAGGTTTTATTCTCGAAAGCGGAAATTCCCTGCCCGAAGTTTCCCTCCGATACGAAACATACGGGACGCTCAACGCGGAAAAATCAAATGCGGTCTGGATCTGCTCGCCGCTTACCGCGGACGCCCATGTCGCGGGCTTTTACAACAAGGAAGACAAGCATGTCGGCTGGTGGGACGCCCTGATAGGCAAGGGCAAGGCGGTCGATACGGACAGGTTCTTCGTTGTCTGTTCCAACGTGCTCGGAGGCTGCAAAGGCTCGACGGGACCGGCAAGTACCGATCCGCGGACGGGAAAACCTTACGGCTCGACATTTCCCACGATTACGATTGGGGACATGGTCCGCGCCCAGAAGATGCTCGCCGATTTTCTGGGAATCAAAAGTTTCTATTGCGTCATTGGAGGCTCGATGGGCGGCTTCCAGGCGATGAAATGGGCCATCTACTATCCCGAAATCATCGAACGCGTCATCCTGATAGCAACCTCTCCCGGCTTCTCCGCCCAGGCGCTGGGATTTGAAATCGTCGGGCGCGACGTCATCACCAAGGATCCGAATTACAACAACGGCGATTACTACGGAAAAGAGATTCCCGCAACAGGTCTTTCCAACGCAAGAAAGCTCGCCCACATCACCTACCTTTCCGCGAAAGGCATGGAAAAGCGCTTCACGCGCGCCGACATCCGCATTGAAAATCCCGCCAAATTCTATTCGGGATCTTCGCTCGAAACCTATCTCGACCACCAGGGAAAAAAGTTCGTGGAACGCTTCGACGCGAACAGCTACCTGCACATCGCCCATGCGACGGATACGTTTGACCTCGCCTCGGAATACGGATCGCTCGAGAAGGCGTTCCAGAACGTCAAGGCACAATTCCTGAACGTAAACCTTTCGACGGACTGGCTGTTCCCGCCAAACGAATCGCGGAGGATTACGGATGCGCTCCTGAACACGGGCAAGGTCGTGACAAGCCTCGAACTCGATACGAACTTCGGGCACGACGGATTTCTCGTCGAATGCGGAACTCTCGGCATGGCTGTTTCGCGCTTTTTGGGCGGCCGCATCGGAGACGCCCCGGCAACGGGGACGCCAGCGTTCCACAGCGAGAAGGACATTTCGATTATCGATTCGCTGATTCCCGCCGGGGCGAAGATTCTCGATCTCGGCGCGGGCGACGGACTTCTCATCGACTCGCTCTGGCAAAAGAAAAGGGTCACGGGCGTAGGCGTCGAAAAGGACTTCACGAACATTCTCGGGTGCATCGAGCGGGATGTTCCCGTCATCGAAAAGAAGCTGAACCTGCACGCTCTCGAATCCTTTGCCGACAACAGTTTCGACTATGCGGTTTTCAACCGGACTCTTCCCGAAGTGCGTAACCAGAAGCTCATGCTCCGCGAAATCATGCGAATCGCCAAGCATGCGATTATCACGTTCCCGAATTTCGGTTCCTGGGAAATGCGCTTCGCCCTCTGCTACCACGGTCGGATGCCTAAGTCCCCGGAATTTCCCTATGAATGGTATGAGACGCCGAACATCCACTGCTTTACCTACCGGGATTTCGTGCGGCTCGCCGAAGCGGAAAACCTGGTCATCGAACAGATCGTGACCGTAAACGAACACCGCCTGAGCAAGATCCTCACAAGGCTCGGACTTGTAAACCTGGGCGCCGAACGCGTCGTCGCGATGGTCAAGCGGGCGTGATTAAGATATATTTGCCGCATGGCAATTATATCGATGACCGGCTACGGCAAGGATGAATTCAAACTGCACGGGACGCAGTGCACGGTCGAAGTGCGATCGGTGAACAACCGCTTTCTTGAAATTTCCTGCCACCTTCCCAAGACATTTTCCCACCTTGAATTTTCGCTCAAAGAAGAAGTCAAGAAGTTCCTTTCGCGCGGATCCGTCAACCTGACCGTTACGCTCGGCGAGAGCGAAGAAGGTGCCGTTCCCAGCGGATACTCCCGGGAAGCCGTTGAAGCGTTCCTGAAAATCGCGAGGGACATCCAGAAAGAATACGGGATTTCCGGTGAACCGACACTCGAACAGGTGCTTTCGCTCCCGAATGTTCTGCAATACGGTTCCGAATCCGACCAGAAGGAAACGGAAGAGCTTTTGAAAAGTTCGCTCGACCGGGCGCTCAAGACACTGGTGCAGATGCGCGAAAAGGAAGGGCTGAACCTGAAAAGCGATCTAGAAGCGCGTGTCCGCCAGATGGACTGCATTCTCGATCAGATAAAGACGCTCGATCCGGAACGAATCGTCGCGTGGAAGGAAAAGTTCGAAGAACGGTTGAAAAAGCTCGTCGGCGAAGCGGGCCTCGATCCCGTGCGCGTCACCCAAGAAGCGAGCATCATCGCGGACAGGCTCGACATCAACGAGGAAATCACGCGGTTCAAGAGCCATAACAAGCTGTTCCTTTCCGCACTTGAAACGGGAACCAACCAGGGAAAAAAGCTCACGTTCATCCTGCAGGAAATGGGCCGCGAAGCGAACACGCTAGCGACAAAATGCCAAAGCGCAAAGATAGCCGCTCTCGCTATCCAGCTAAAGGACAGCGTCGAAACGATTCGCGAACAGACGATGAACATCGAGTAGTTTGGAATCTGAGTCCAGAACCGGATTTCCGCTTTAAATATCAAAAAAGGCTGGCACAGCAGGGATACTGCACCAGCCTTTTTGTTGTTGTGGAAAATCAGTAGTCCTTGTCGGAAATCGGGTTGTTGCGGAGGAAGCAGGGAATTCCGTAGCGGCTTTCACCCGAAAGCATCTCGTTATCGTACTCCTCTGCCGGTTCCGTCTTCGCCATCACCAGCGTTTCCGCATCGTCTTTCAGCTTGACTTCTTCTTCATGAACGGATTCAGTCCGGGCGTTGAAGTTTTCATCGCGGTAAGACATGCCTGTCGGAGCGTTCGTTTCCGCAAGCGACGCCTTTGCGTCAGATGCGGATTTTTCCGTTTCTACCGGCTGGATGACATGGTTCCGTCCCGTTTCGGGTGCGGATTCTTCTCCGGAACGCGCCAATGCGAGGAAATCGACCGTCTGCCGCGGAGTCGCCTGTTCCACGTGCTTTTCGGATTTCGAAGCGGAGGCTTTCGTCGGAGCCGCGAGTTTTTCCTGGTCGTCGTCCGCACATTTATCGAAACCGGTCGCAATCACGGTGATGCACACCTTGTCGCCGAGTTCGGGAATCACCACGTCGCCGGAGATAATGTTCGGTTCGTTTTCCTCGCCGATCTGCTCATAAAGGAAACTCATCGCTTCGTCGAATTCGCCCATTGCAAAGTTTTCACCATGCGCAATGTTTATCAGGGCGCCCGAAGCTCCGCAGACCTTGATGTTGTCGAGAAGCGGGCACGTAATCGCCGCCTGGGCGGCCTTGATAGCGCGATCCTCTCCCGAAGCGATTCCCGTTCCCATCAGCGCAGAGCCACCGTTCGACATGATGGAACGCGCATCGTTAAAGTCAACGTTGATAGTTCCATGGATAAACATAATATCGCAAATGCTGCGAACAGCGTTACCGAGAACTTCATCGACCTTGAGGAATGCATCCTTCATCGGCGTATTCTTCTCGATGACTTCCATAATGCGCTGGTTGTTGATGACGATGATGGAATCAACCGACTTGCGGAGAGCGGCAAGCCCCTTTTCCGCATTGCGACGGCGAACGGGACCTTCCCAGCGGAACGGCATCGTCACCACGGCAACGGTCAGAATGCCGAGCTGGTGAGCGATTTCGGCCACGACAGGAGCCGCACCGGTTCCCGTACCGCCTCCCATTCCAGCCGAGATGAACACCATGTCCGCCCCTTCGAGCTTCTTTTCGACCGTGTCCTTGTCTTCCATCAGAGCCTGGCGACCGACTTCCGGCTTTGCGCCCGCTCCGAGCGTTTTCGTCGTCTTCTGGCCGATGGCGATTTTTTCGTCCGCCAGATTGTTGTCGAGGGCAAGCGCATCCGTGTTGATGGCGATAAATTCGACATCCTTGATGTTCATGTTCACCATGCGATTGACCGCGTTTCCACCTGCGCCGCCAACGCCGACAATCTTTATCTTCGCCTTGTGGTTGTCGCAAGGGACGATGTGTTTCTTTTCGGAAATTTCCGTGATTTCGTTTTCGTTCATTGGTATTCTCCCTGGTTTGTTGTTAAAAATTTTCCTGTCCGAATTTCCTAGATGAAGCTCTTGAGAAAATTCAGGATGCGTTTAAAAACATTTCCGACGGTTCCGACAGCTTTTGTCGCACGCGTTTCGCGGCGCTTCGGCGCCTGGGATTCCTTCGCAGCATAATACAGGAGCCCGACGCCCGTCGAATATGTCGGCATACAGACACTTTCGCTGATTCCTTCGATCGGTTTCTGGGGGCTGCCAAGCCGCACGGGAACCTTTTCAAAGATTTCCTCGGCGACTTCCTGTATCCCGTCGAGAAGAGAAGTCCCGCCGGTGATGACAATGCCCGCGCCGAGCTTGTCGAGAAAGCCCTTGGCTTTCAAGTCGTCGTGCACCATCTGCAAGATGTAGCGCATCCGGGAACAGACGATTTTTGCCAGATACTTTTTGCTGCAATCCTTGCCGGCACGCCCGCCAAGTCCGGGAACCGTAAAACTCACATTGTCGAGGACGTTCGATTGGCGGCAAGAGCCATACATTTTCTTGATTTCCTCGGCGCGGTCCATCGCCGTATTCAATCCGCGGGCGATATCATACGTAATCGCGTCACCCGCAATGTCAAAGGAAATCGTATAGGCCACCTTGTCTTCCATGAAAACGGCCACATCGGTAGAAGTTTCCCCGATATCGACAATCGCAATTCCCAGTTCGCGTTCCGCATTCTCCAGCACGCAATACGCATCGGCGAGCGGCTCGAGGACTAAACATTTCACGGTAAGTCCCGCACTTTCGACCGCTTTCCGGATATTCCGCACGATTCCCTTCTGCGCAAGCACCAGCTGGACATCGACGCTGAGACTCGTTCCTTCCATTCCCTGGGGATTCTTGATTCCCTGGCGACCGTCGAGAACGTAATCGCCAGGCAGGTTGTGGATTACATCCATATCGACAGGACGCTGCACGAGCAGACTTGCCTGTTCCACGACCTTGTCCATTGCCGACTTTGTCACCACGCCGCCAAACTCGCGAAGAGGAATCGTCGCACGGCTCGCCACGGAGCGGATGTTGTTTCCCGCGATGCCCACATAGACATCCTTCACATCGACGCCGCTCGAAAGTTCCGCTTCGCCTATCGCTTTTTTCAAAGCCTTGATGGTTCCTTCAAGTTCTTTCGCATCGTTCTTCTTGAGGGGAGGGTTTCCAAAGCCGAGGATACGGACATTGCCGCCATCTTCGCGCTGCCCGATGAAGACGCCGATTTTAGAACTTCCGATATCGAGACCGACGATGATTCGGCTCGGATCGATTCCGTTGATGTTTTCCTCTTCTTTAGCCATCTTTTACCTCAACTGCATAGGCAAAGCCTTCAAAACGCATATCCAAAGACCTAACTTTTGACATTTTCCCGGAAAGTCCATCGACCAGCAATCGGTAGTGGGCAAACGTCCTTTCCGAAACTCCTTCCTGCGGGAAGAGAACTTTCATCCGCGTATCGCGAAAGAAAACTTCCACCGCGTGATTTTTTTCATCCAGCGAAACCTGCGAAACGGAACGGTAGAGCAGCTCGTCCGAAGAGCGCATCTTCTGCAGGAACGCGGCAAGCGGCTTGATATCGTGCTCGCGGGAAACCGTCGCCACCGGAAGTCCGAAAGCCGCGGCAATCGGGAGCGCAAGTCCACGCTCCGAATAGAATTTTCTTTCCCCGTTCTCGATAGTCACCATCAACGGGACCGTTTCCTTGACCACGATTTCCACTTTCCAGAAGAATCCGACAGAGATTTCCGCATCCTGCAAGAGCGGGAGCGACAGCAAGCGGTTCCGGACGCTGTCCGCATCGATTTCCGACATGGGCATTCCCGTTTCAAGACCGGCGGCCTGCAAGATTTCTTCCCATGTGAGCAACCGGTTTCCCGTGATGTCGATAGTCTTGAGCGTCCGAAGCTCCGCGGGGCTGAACTTCCGAATCCAGAACCATCCCTGCCAAACGGCCACGCCCAGGACTGCGATGACGAGAAAAATTTTCCAGCCTTTTTTCCGAAGCCAATGCGCCATGCGACCGAAAGCCTTCTTCCGGTTTTCACGGCTTATCTGCCGATGCTTGATCGCATTGGTTCCCATTCTAGCCATTCGCTTTCAACGCCTCCAGAAAGGGACGCTCCGCTTTCCAGATATCGCCAGCACCCATAAAGAGCACAAGGTCGCCCGGTTTCACGTCTTTTTCCAAAATTTCAACGGCTTCTTCCTTCGTTCCCGCAAAACGGGCATTCTGGTGTCCGCGGGAAATCGCCGAGTCCGAGATGAGCTTTCCGGAAATTCCGGGAATCGGCTGTTCGCGGGCCTTGTAGATTTCACAGACAAGAAGTTCGTCGCAATTTGCAAAGACTTCTGCGAAAGCTTCGTACTGGTCGCGCGTACGCGTGTAAAGGTGCGGCTGGAATACGACAACGATACGGCGCGAGGGAAAGGTGTCCCGCGCACCCTGCAACGTGGCAAAGACTTCGGTCGGATGGTGCGCATAATCGTCATAGACCAAGACGCCGTTTTCTTCGCCGATAAATTCAAAACGCCGCTTGACTCCCGTAAATTCGGAAAGAGCCTTGCGCACAACTTCCGTCGGGATATTCTCTTCGTGCGAAAGAGCAATCGTCGCCGTCGCATTCAGGACATTGTGCTTTCCCGGAATTCGCAGGGAAAAGTTTCCGAGCTTTTCACCGTTGCGGAATACGTCAAATCGGGAAACGCCATCGCTAACCTGGAGGTTGTCCGCCCGATACATCGCCTGGCGGCTGAATCCGTAGGTGACAACAGGCTTCGTAAAGCGCGACAGAACGGACTGGATATTCGGATTGTCGATGCAGACGACAACCTGGCCGTAAAACGGGACCTTGTTCGCAAACGCGACAAAAGCGTCTTTCACCGCATCGAGCGTTCCGTAGGTATCGAGATGTTCCCGGTCGATGTTCGTGATAATCGCCGACGAAGGCATCATCGAAAGGAAGCTCCGGTCGAATTCGTCGCTTTCGGCTATCAGGTAACGTCCGCGTCCGACTTTCGCGCCGCTCCCCTTTCCCTTGACGACGCCTCCGACAATTACCGTCGGATCCTCTCCCGCGGCTTCCCAAATCGCGCCGAGCATCGACGTCGTCGTGGTCTTCCCATGCGTTCCGCTCACGGCAAGCGTGTATTTCAGGCGCATCAGCTCACCGAGCATTTCCGCACGTCGAATCACCGGAATGCGGCGCGCCTTCGCCTCGACGATTTCCGGATTGTCCTTTGTTACCGCCGACGAATAGACCAAAAGGTCCGCGCCTTCGACATTCTTCGCTTCGTGCTTCGAATAAATCGTAAGCCCCAAATCCTTCAAGTATTCGATTGCGGGACCGTCGCCCGAATCGCTACCGGTAACGATAAAGCCGTTTTCGTGGAGGACTTCCGCAATCCCGGACATTCCGGCGCCGCCGATGCCCACAAAATGCAGTTTCTTGACACGATTACTGGGAATCAAATTCATCTTAGCACTCCGCATCCACAATGACTTTTGCAATTTTATCCGCCGCGTCGGGCATTCCGATGGACTTGGCCCGTGCCGCCATTCCGAGAAGCGCCTCGCGGTCCGAAAGAAGCCTTTCGACCTTGTTCCAGAGACCGTTCGGTTCATTGTCCAGTTCGACGAGAGCCGCTCCCGCCTTTTCGACAACCCGGGCGTTGAATTCCTGGTGGTTCGCCGTCGCAAACGGGAACGGGAAAAGAATCGAGGGTTTTCCGAAGGCGAGAATTTCCGCAAGCGTCGAAGCTCCGGCACGGCTCACGATCAGGTCCGCATATCCCATATACGAATAGATGTTGTCCAAAAAAGCCGTAAGCGTTACATTTTCCGGAATCGAAATCCTTTCCCGGATCGCTTCGACATTTTTTGCGCCCGCTTGCCACACAACCGAGATGTCACTCCGCTTCGCGATTTCCGGAAGCGATTCTTCCATCTTGACGTTGATGCCGCGCGCCCCCTGGGAACCGCCGACAACCAGGATGGATTTTTTCCCTTCCGGGAACTCCTTCGGACGGGAAAGGCTTTCCATTTTCGGCAGTTCGCGTACGGGATTTCCAAAGACCTGCGTTTCGGTATTCGGGAAAAATTTCCGCGCTTCTTCCGACGTGACAAAAATTTTCTTTGCGACGCGCGCCCCGACCTTGTTCGCAATCCCAGCGACCGCATTCTGCTCCTGGATATAGACGGGAATCTTTGTGCGACCAGCCGCCACGACGATTGGAAGGGAAACGTATCCGCCCGTAGCGACAACGACATCGGGTTTGCGCTTTTTCAGGACGACCGTTGCGCTCTGAATTGCCTTTATCAAGTTGAACGGAAGCGAAAGATTCTGCATAAACGAACCGCGGTGAAGCGGCACAGCCGTGATCTCGTCAAATTCAAAATGCGGTTTCACCAGCCGGGATTCCATCGAATCCTTGCGACCGGCAAACGAAATATGCTCGATTCCCAGTTTTTTAAGACTCTCGGCAATCGCAATCGCCGGGAACACATGTCCACCCGTACCGCCACATGCGAACAAGAATTTTTTCTGTTTCATAAAGGCCTCTCATCCTGCACGACGCTTCGAGGTTCATCGAGAATTTCTCCCGTCCGCGCCCGTGAAATGTTCAACAATATCCCGACCGAAATCATGGAAACTATCAGATTGGTTCCGCCATAGCTGATAAACGGAAGCGGCTGCCCTGTCGTCGGAATCAGACCCGTGCAAACCGCGACATGGAAGCACATATTGAAAGCGAGCGACGTCGTGAGGCAAATCGCAAAATACCGAGAGAAACGTGAACGGGCGTTCCGGGCGATCATCAAACCCTTATAGACTATCACCCCAAACAAGATAAGGACCACGCCCGTTCCGAAAATGCCGAGTTCTTCTCCGAGCAGGCTGTAAGCGACGTCTTTGTAGGATTCCGGCAAGAAGCCGAGTTTCTGCGTTCCCTGTCCAATGCCCGTTCCAAACCATCCGCCGTGTCCAAGACTCACCAGCGAACTCCAAAGCTGGTAGCCGCCTTCGTCTAGATGCTCTTCCGGATGCAAGAACGCCTGGATTCTCCTCAAGCGATAAGGCGCAAGTAAACAGAGCGCGACAACCGCCAAAACCACCGGGGTAAAGGATGCCAGAAGATAACGGATCCGGACACCGGCGACAAAGAAAAGAACATAGATTGTCGCAAAGATCATCAGCGCCATCGAAAGATTCGGCTGCTTGATTATCAAGCCGCAAACGATCAAAAGTACTACCAGAGGTTTTAGATAGCCTTTTTTCAAATCCGTAATATCATCGCCCAGTTTTGAAAGCTTTCGTGACATCAACGCAAAAATCGCGATTTTCATAAATTCCGCCGGCTGTAAGGACATTCCGCCGATAGAAAGCCACCGGGTCGCCCCTTTCGCCGCAAATCCGCAAAGGATAACTACCAAAAGCAACACGACACAAACCAAGAACAACGGCTGGGCTATCTTATGGAAAATCCGGTGATCGACAAACATCGCAAGGCACATCGGGAAGAAGCCGGCGATGATAAAAGTCAGGTGCTTCATCGCGTAATACGAACCCGGACGCCCGAGTTCCGTCGCCCGGAAATTACTTCCGCTGTAAATGACATAGACGCCAAAAACCAGCAGCCCGATAACCGCCAGCAAAAGACCTTTGTCAAAGTTCAGCACGGAGTTTTTCTTCATCGCCTAACGCCCTTACCGATTCACAGCGACCGGTTCCAGCCGAAGCAGCTTTTCAACGATCTGTTCCATTTTCATGCCGCGGGAACCTTTAACCAGAAGAATGTCGCCAAAATGGACATTCTCCGCAAGAAATTCCATCGCCTTTTCCGCATTTTCAAAATGCAGGGCCGCGCCCTTATCCATTCCGCAGGCGAGCGCACCGAGCTGCGTATTTTTGCTCAGCTTTCCGACTGCGACAAGGATATCGAAATGCATCTGTTGCACCAGTTCACCGATTTCGCGGTGAAGTTCCGCACCCTTGTCGCCCAGTTCGAGCATATCTCCCAGAACAGCGATTTTCCTCGCGGGCTTTTCTAGCGCCCCTATAGTCTGGAGAGCCATCCGCGTCGAAGACGGGTTCGCATTGTAGCAGTCCGAGACGACCTTGATGCCAATACCGTTCCGGATTTCCATCCGCATGTTCGCCGCGTGGAATTTTTCCAGTGCGCGGGCAACCGTAGATTTGGGCATCCGCAGAGAAGTCGCGACCGCGATTGCGGCAAGCGCATTATAGACATTGTGGATGCCGGGAACGTTCAAGTGGAATTCCGTCCGACCGATGCAGAACGAGGCGCAGGCGTTTGCGTCCCACTTCAGACGCTCGGGACGAATCACTCCGCGCTTGATGCCGAACGTGAGAACGCGATAGCTCTTGTTCGTCCGAAGTTTCGAAAGCCGCGTATCGTCTGCGTTCACCACCAAGAGTCCGCCTTTCCGAAGCCCGTCGGCAATCGTCACTTTTTCCTTGAACACGTTGTCTAGGCTTCCGAGACGCTCCAAATGACTCGCCCCGATATTCGTTATCACGGCGATGTCCGGTTCTACGGCCATCGACAACGGGTGAATTTCCCCGGGAGCGTTCGTTCCCATTTCCACGACAGCGACCTCGTCCGAATGCTTAAACCGGAAAATCGTTTTGGGGACGCCAATCTGGTTGTTGAAATTTCCTTCCGTCGCGACCGTCTTGAACTGCTCGGAAAGAACCGTTTTCAGCATTTCCTTCGTCGTCGTCTTTCCGTTCGAACCGGTCACCGCGATTTTTTTCAGTTTGAAAAGCCTCTGGTAACCCTTGGCGAGCTTTAAGAGAGCGGTGTTCGTATCATCGACCGGAACATAGACTTCCGCCGAAAAGTCCTTTGCGCGGTTTTCATCCATTACAGTCATCAAAGCTCCTTTTTCCATCACCTGCGGAATAAATTCGTGCGCATCAAAGCGCGCTCCTTTCAACGGCCAATACACGACCCCGGGAACAACTTCACGGCTGTCGAAGCAAAGCTTCACCTTGCGTTTTGCAGCACGCGCCGAAAGGCCCACCGGTTCGCGTTCGAGAATTGCGCAGAGTTCGCCGACCGTCAAGTCCAAATTCTGTATCTGTTTTGAAGTCGCCATTATTTCATCTCCCGGAGGATGATTTCATGATCGTCGAAATGGTGCTTGGTCGTTCCGATGATCTGGTAATTTTCATGGCCTTTTCCGGCGACGACAAGCATATCGTGAGCCTGCAAAGCGTGACAAGCCTTAGAAATAGCCTCTTCGCGGGAAACGACGACGCAGAATTTTTTCGTATGCATTCCGCTGACAATTTCCGCGATGATAGCTTCGGGATTTTCCGTCCGCGGATTGTCCGACGTAACCCAGGCGAAATCCGCTTCCCGTTCCGCAATCGCTCCCATGATATGGCGTTTGTTCCTGTCACGGTCACCGCCACAGCCGAATACGACAGAAAGCTTTCCCCGACACAGGGAACGGGCCGTGCGAAGGACGCGTTCCAAGGCATCCGGCGTGTGCGCATAATCCACGATGACGCGGCGCAGTCCATCGTTGAAAGTCACTTCAAACCGACCCGGCACCTTGACCGTCAAAAGCGCCTTTTCAATCGCCGCATCCGAAACGCCGAGAGTCCGCGCCCAGGCAGAAACGAGCAGCACATTGTCCGCATTGAAGTCTCCGACAAGTCCCGTCTTCAGGACGTTTGAAGAGACAAAGGGAACATCCAGGACAAGACCGTTTTCCGAACTTTCGATTGACCGCGGAACAACAATCGCCCCGGGCTTTCCGAGACGCGATACGGATACTTTGTGCGCCACCGGAATTTCCTCGAAAAGGCGCGCACCAAAAGGATCATCGACATTGATGACCGCGACACCGTCATGCGCAAGATACCGCGTGAAGAGAAGTTTCTTCGCTTCGAAATAGTTTTCCATCGTCTTGTGGTAATCGAGATGGTCCTCGGTCAGGTTCGAAAACAGCCCGCTCCGGAACGCGATTCCTTCAACGCGTCCCTGGCAAAGCGAATGCGACGAGGCTTCCATTACGAGGTCCGAACAGCCCGCCTCGACAACTTCGGCGGCAAACGCGTAAAGTTCCAGAAGTCCGGGCGTCGTCAGATTGGATGTTTCCACCCGGTCACCGATCTTCTTGCAAATCGTTCCGACAAGAGCCGTCTTTTTTCCTTCGCCAGCAAGGATCGCTTCCATCAAAAATGCGCTTGTCGTCTTGCCGTTCGTTCCCGTCACCGCATGGACGGAAAGTTTCGAAAACGGATCGCGGTAAAAAACTTTCGCAACCGACGCGCGGGCTTCCTTCACGCTCGGAACAAGAATCCACTTGTCCACAAGATCCTGCGGAGCTTCCGTTTCAGCGACGACGGCGACAGCACCATTCAAAAGAGCCGTCCGCGCAAACTCCTCGGAACGTTCCCCGGGAAGCGCAAAGAACAGATCGTTCGACCGGACCTTCCGCGAATCGTCGGAAAGGCCTTCCACGTTCCAATTTTTCAAAATATCTTCGGACAACATACCCACCTACCCTTTCTCGGAAAGAACGAGTTTAAACTTTTCGCCGCGTTTCAGGACTGCATTCGGCGCCGGGAACTGGCGCTTGACGCGGCCCTTGCCTTCGTAATCCACATCGCCGGAAAATTCCCCGATTTGTTCCAAAGCGTCGCGCAGTGAAAGCCCGATGAGATCCGGCATTTTCTGCCTGTTCGACGTTCCCAGCCGGAGAATCAGTCCGCCATTTTCAAAATTGCGCTCCGAAGCGACAACCGTCTTGCCTTCGCCGACAAAGGAAACCGGGCATTTGCGGTTTTCCGAAAGGGTTCTCGCATCGCCGTCCGAAAGTCCGATGAATTCCACGTTGCATTTTTCGGAAAGCGAAACACGTTCCAGGTTATACGGCACAGGGGACGTCAGCGGCGAATAATAAAGCCCTTCCATGATCTTTCTAAATATCGGACCGGCAGCCACTCCGCCGGAAGTTTTTCCAAAGGCCGGTTCATCGACTAGGACCATGCACACATAGCGCGGGTTTTCGGCAGGGGCAAGCCCGATAAACGAAGCGACCGTTTTGCGATTGTCATAGCGCAGGGAAGTTTCGCTCACCTTGACAGCCGTTCCCGTCTTTCCTCCAAAAAGGACCCCCGGCAGCTTTTGGGAATTCACCAGTTTTCCCGTCCCGATTTCCACGACTTCGCGGAGCATGGAACGCACACGCGCCGCGGTCTTTTCCGAAATCACACGGCGAACTTTTTTCTTGGAATTTTTTTCCAGAACTTCGCCATCCACCGAACGCCATTCCCGAACGAGCGTGGGCTGCCAAAGAATCCCGCCGTTTGCGATTGCGCAGTAGCTCATCACCATCTGGATTGGCGTCACCAGAATTTCGTGTCCGTAGCCTATCGTCATTCCCGTGCGACCGCTCCACTTGTACGGAGCATACAGCAACCCGGATTCTTCACCGGGAAGCTCCACCTGCGTCTTGACGCCATATCCGAACGAACGCACATACCGGTAGAACTTTTCATCCCCGATGCTGTCCGCTATTTTCGCAAAGATGATGTTCGACGAAACCGCCATCGCACCCGTCATGTTGTGGTTGCCGTGGTCCTTGTGATTATCGTCGTGGATGACGATTCCCTTTCCCGCGACCCACGTTCCCCCTTCTCCGCTAAAAACCGTTTCCGGATTTACCGAACGCGTTTCGATAGCCGTCGCAGCGGTCACCGCCTTGAACGTCGAACCCGGTTCGTAGGGCATCGAAACGATATCGTTTTTCACGCGGGAACTCGCCGTCAGCGGAGCGTTCGGATCAAAAGTCGGGAACGTCGCCATCGCGAGGATTTCTCCCGTGTGGGGATCGACGACTACCGCGCTGCCGCTCTTCCCCTGGACCTTTTCCACGCCTTCCTTCAAGGCGTTTTCGACGATTTCCTGGATATTCTTATCGATTGTCAAGACCAGATCCTTGCCGGGAATCGGATTTCGCCCTTCCATCTTCCGACCGGCCTGCACTTCGCGTTTGCGGTTCAGCACCCGGGTCTGCCAGCCGTCCGTTCCGCGGAACGTCGTATCGAAATAAAATTCAAGCCCCGAACGGCCCTGGCCTTCACGATTCAATTGCCCGATAATTTGCGAAGCGAGCGTTCCCTGCGGATAGATCCGACGCACTTCCAGCGCCCCGTCCCCGTTTTTTTCCTCGATGCTCTGGGCAAGTACCACGCCGTTCCTGTCGAGAATCCGACCGCGCGGAGCCTTGAGGATTTTCCTGTTCTGCGCGTATGCATTCGCCACTTCGCTGTATTTGTCACAATCCAGGACCTGGATCTGGAACGTGCGCAAGAAAAGGACCGACCACAGAAGCCCGAAAAAGAGGAAAAGCCACGAAATGCGATCCAGGTTACGCATCACTTCCCCCCGACCCGCTTCACTTTCAGCGGCACTTTCGCATAGCCCAACCCGAGCCGGGCCGCATCCTTCGAAATTCTTTCCAGCGAAGAAAGCTCTCCGTTTTCCAAGTCCTTCCGCACGACTTCCCCGCGAATGGCCGAAACTTCGCGCACAAGGGACGCCCGCCGCATTGCGAGAGCATCGTAGCAGTTCTGCTTCCACAGGAATCCGCAAAGGATAATCCCCGCGTAAAGCATCAGCAAGACGCCGCCAAGAAACCGGTGTGTCAGGAAAAAGCGGATCATATCCTTTCGTACACCCTCAGTTTTGCGGAACGCGCCCGCGGATTCCTGGCAATCTCTTCCGCAGTCGGAAGCACCGGCTTGCGAAAGACCTTTTTCAATTTTTGGTGGTTTCCGCCGCAGACGCACACCGGCGATTCCCGCGGGCAGAGACAAGCCTTTTCAAATTCGGAGGCGACGAGCTTTACCGTGCGATCTTCAACGGAATGGTAGGAAATCACCACGAGCCGCCCGCCTTTTACAAGAGCTTCGACCGCCGCGCGGATGCTCGTACGGATTTCTTCGAGTTCGCCGTTCACTTCCATGCGAATCGCCTGGAAAATGCGAGCGAGGATTCCGTTCAAGTCCCGAAGCCTATCCGGGTAAGTCTTTCCGGCAAAAGCCCGCAAATGTTCGGGAAGAACCGGAGACTTTAGGTCTGCAATTCCGTTCCTGATATTTTCGCTTAGTTTGTACGCACGGTCCAGATCCGCATTGTCACGAAAAGCCCGTGCCATCTCTTCCGGTGAACTTGTACGCAACCATTCCTGGGCGCTGAACGACGACCGGCTGTCCATCCGCAAATCGACCGGATGATTGCCTTGAAACGTAAATCCGCGAGCATCGTCATCGACCTGGTGGCTGCTGATTCCCAGATCGTAGAGGATTCCGCACAAACTATTTTCCCGAACCTCGTCTCCCAGTCTAGCGAACGGAACCGGGTGAAAAGTCACCTGCTTTCCAAACGGAGCGAGCCGCTTCGTCGCATAGGCAATCGCTTCCGGGTCACGGTCAAACGAATGCAGATGTCCTTCGGGAGAGAGACGCTTCAAAATTCCTTCGGAATGCCCTCCGCCGCCGAGCGTGCAATCCGCATAAGAGCCGCCCGGATTAACAACCAGAGCGTCCATGCATTCTTCAAAAAGGACCGGGGAATGATATTCAGCGATTTTCATCCGATCCCCCCGAAGACACATCGTCAAAGAATCCCGCATCGAACTCTTCGAAGTCTTCTTCCTGGTTGAAGCCGTACTTCGAGTTGTAGATTGAAGGATTCCAGAGTTCCACCGACTTTCCGGTCCGCGCCACATAGAGAACTTCCCCGTCGAGCTTGGCAAATGCCAAGTCACTTTTGGAAAGCAAAATGCGGTTCTGGCCGTCAAGTGCCACGCGATGAGAGTTGGCCTTGAACATTCGGCGAAAACGATCGTTCTTCGGGGTAGCGGGACGTGCCTCGATTCGGGCGATGAACCTGCGATATTCCTCAAGCGTAAAAAGAATGAGCGAATCGCGTCCTCCAAAGGACAGAATCAACGACTTGCCCTCTTCCTCGGAGAGCAGGCGACGAAATTCCCTAGGGAAAGGCGTCCTTCCCTTTTCGTCGATAGCCGTTTTGGCCTGTCCTATGAATTCGTTCAATTCCATCAAACGTTACCCATTTTAATCCACAACAATACAAAATATACCACTTTCTCCCACCAGCCTCAATAGTGCACATTTAATTTCGTGTCAAAATTCACAGTTCCGGGATTTTTTGCTCATTTGTGCACAGCACAGGCCAGGACTTAGAACCGTGGAGATTTAAGTTTTGAGTGTGGAATGTGGAGAGTGGAGTTGTCCGCAATGCGAACCGTTTTCATCCTCCGTCATTCTGGAGGCTGAAAGCCGATAGAATCACCCCTAAGCCCTGACAAAAGATCCTATCGGTCGCAATGCTCCCTCCAGGATGACCGTAGAGCGTTCCCGCCCGACGTCATTCTGGAGAGGTCGAAGACCTCGATAGAATCCCTGTATTTTTTCCGTCAAAAGTTCTTTGGCAAACCCGCGATAAGATTAGCTATCTGCAAAAAGAAGAATCTCGCCTATTGGAAGTTTTTCAGCCGAACCTTCGCCCGGCCATTTTCAATCTGGACATTTGCGGCATCGCCCGTAGCGGGCGTGCCGTTGACCTTGTAAATCGTCTGGTAACGTTCCCTAGGTTTAAAAAGCGAACTTTTCCTTAGCGAGGAACTCAATGGCCAACAGCAAGAGTTACATTCCAAAAGATCGAATAGCAACACATCCGGGTTTAATGCGACGCATTCCCACGCCGAATAGGGAATTTTTGCTTCAACATTCATCGAGGAACCAATGATTTCCGGAGGGTTTACTTCACATCCATCCAAGACTTCCCTGCAGGAATTCGAGCATTTCAACTCTATTTCGGGACCTAGCGAATCTCGTAATTTCCCCAACAATTCCTGTCGATTGTAGCAACGGGAAATCTCGTAATAAAAATTATCATCCATATCGACAAAGTCGATTTCCGCATTGTAAAAATCGGCGACAAGACTGTCCAAGGATGCCTTTTTAATCGATCGTTCCGCATAGAACCGAACCTTTGTCGATCCTTGCTTCAAATAAGTTTCGTTCTGATCGGTTCTTCGAATTCCCCTTTCCGATAGGGAATTTTCCTCGGCAACAGACAACGAGTCCTCGTTGCTTTTGTATATGTAAAATACGGCTCTGGCCGGAATGGAATCAACCGAATTGCCGGCAAATTTTCCGAGCGTTCCGAACTTGCTTAAAACGACATCCGCCTTGACGTTTCCGGACATGTCGCGCCCCCAAATTAAATTAGAACCGTCATAAACGCTGATGTAGTAATTGGGTTCTCGGAGACCTTCCTTTTGATACGAATCGTCATCGAAGTCATTCAAGTAACCCGATGAAGACAGTCGAAAAGAGACATCGACGGAATCCTTTGCCTTTAAGGAATCCAGATAGACGACATGATGAGCGATAGGTTTAAAAAGCCATTGGCACCAGTGACTCGGAGGATTCCTATGGCCAGTCAATATGGACTCTGTTTTTAGCAAACGGCCAGACGTGTAGGCAATGGCGGAATCTATCATTTTTCTTGCATAAGCCTCTTCATACGAATCCATAAGAGCACCCTGTACAGAATCGATTCCCGCAAAATAAACAATTCGAGGCGCTTTAAGCGTAGAATCCGACGTATTGAAAAGCGTCCAGTGAAATAAAACCGTGCTGGAATCCAGACGCATCTTTTCGCTCATTAGACGCACACCCAGTTGTTCCAGGGAAAAAGCGCTTGCAAACGCAATGACGATGAGGACGAAAGTTTTTTGGACCAGTCTCTGCTTCATTTCTCACCTCTTATTTCAAAATAATACAAAATTCATTATAAAATCATATTTTTTAAGCAAGAGTAAAAAAGAGAACTCATCATTTTCCGAGAAATTTCCCTAAATTCCCAAAACCCGCACAACAATCAACAAGACTACCCCGGAATAGACGCCACCGAGAAGGTCATCCGCCATTACGCCCCAAGCTCCCGGTAAACGTTCCAAGCGATGGATTCCCAAGGGCTTTAAAATATCAAAGAACCGGAACAGGGCAAAGGCTAACGCAAGAAGCCACGGATGTTCGACCACGGATTCCGAAGAAACCAGGGCGAGCGCCATCCACATCCCGCAAACTTCGTCGATGACAATCCAACCCGGATCCTCGATTCCCGTATCGCGCATCGCCTTTTTCACAAAGGGAAGCGCCCCGAAAAAAACGATGAGAGAAGCCAGAGAAAAGAAACCGTAAGCATCAAAGCTTTTGAGCGTTCCGAGTTCCCAGCATTCGTAGCGGAGCGGCCAAAAATTCGCGCTAAGGACTGCGAGCGGATAGGCAAGAACCGCCGCGGCAAGGCTTCCATAAGTTCCGGGCATTTTGGGAAGCATTCCCGACCCGAAAAAGGTTACGACAAGCGCCGAAAGGAAATCGGTTTTCCGCCACGCTCCGCGCTCTTCCCGCTTGCCATACTTCGCCTGCATCTCTTCGCGGTTCATCCGAGCTGGGACTCCCGATAGTCAAAGCCGAACGCGCGCCGGGACACAGAAAGAATCGGCGGCATCTGGATACGCTTGGCGAGAGCGATACCCCGATAACGCTTCCACCAATGTTCCATGTCCGAAAGGATTTCCGCATCGGTGTGGAATTTTCCCCGCAAGAAAGCCTCATCGACTCCGAGCGTTTCGCAATACACGGAAAAGCCTTGCGCAAGAAGTTTTTCCGAATCGGACAGGGCATTTCTCTGCCAGCGTTCCATCCAAAAGGCGAACAGTCTATCGTGATACGGATAGATGATCGGGTCGCCCTTGCCTTCATCGACATTTTGCGCATCGGAAAGTTCCGCGCTCGCCGGGATGTCGATCGATGCCTGCGGAATGACGGTTCGCTCCGAGTTGATTTCCCGGGCAAGTTCATAGACCTGCGTTTTCCAGAGATCGCCCAATGCGCAAATCACTCCCGACGTGTCGCCGTAGAGCGTGCAATACCCGACCGTGATTTCGCTCTTGTTGCCGTTGCACGTGAATCCCGCACCGACAACGCTCGCAATCGTCGCCAGGAACGCCGCACTCCGCAAACGAGCCTGCAGATTTTCGTAGTGGATTCCTTCGACGCGCATTTCTACCGGATTCCTTTCAAACGAATCCTTCGACAGGCTTTCGCACAGAGCCTTCGCCACATCCTCGATCGGAGCGACCATGTAGGGACATCCCAGATTTTCCGCCAAGTCCTTCGCCGCATTCTGCGTTGTCCGGGAATTGAAACGCGTCGGCATGTTCACCAAAAACACATTTTCGCTTCCCAGAGCTTCCGCATACAACACCGCGCTGACCGCGCTGTCAATTCCGCCGGACGCTCCGATGACAACCTTGCGGATACCAAACCGGGAGAGATTTTTCCGAATCATATAGACCAGAGCCTCTCTCACCTCGGCGATTCCCGTTTTCCGCGGAGCCTCGATTTCATCGACCGAAATTTTCCCGGATTCAAACGAAACTAGCGTCGCATGTTCTTCAAAAATCGGCAGGGAAAAAATGCTCTTTCCCGCTGCATCATAGACGCTGGAATCGCCTTCAAACGCATAGATGTTCTTGCCGTTGTTCTGGGAACCGACCGCGTTGACATAGAGAAGGGGAATTTTCGCATTCAAAGCGTGCGCTCCGAAAACGCGGTCCCGCGCCAAGTCCTTTCCTTGCGTATAGGGTGAACAGGAAATGTTGACGAGCAGATCGCCGAGAGACATTTTCTGTCGCAAAATTTCAAACGGCTTGATTTTGTAGAGCGAATCCCAGCCGTCTTCGCAAATCGTTATCCCGAGCCTTATCCCGCCGACCGACAAAGGTTCCAGGATATCCGCAACCGGAACGCCCGCCGTCTGCGCGAGCTTTCTCAAATCCGAAAAATAACGAGGCTCTTCAAACTCGCGATAGCTCGGAAGAAGCGTCTTCGGCAAAAAATTTTTCTGGATGCCGCCCGCATGGACAAGCGTTTTGAACTCGCCTTTCGAAGCGTAGAACGCCGCATTGTAAAGAAGCGACCGTCCGTTTTCCCCGTTTTCCTCTTCCTTCGCCACGCTTCCGAAAAGGATGTCGATTCCGTTCGACAAATCCCGAATAGATTCGTTAATTTGTACGCATCTTTCGACAAAGCTCGCTTCTTCCCACAAGTCCGCAAGCAGGTAACCCGGCACGCACATTTCCGGGAAAACGACTAGGTCCGCATTCCTTCGGACGCCCTCTTCGACAAATTTTTTCACTGTGGAAAAATTCTTCTCCGGGTTTCCGGGAACAACTTCCATCTGCGCCATCAAAATTTTCATTTTACATCCATCCGCGATCGGAAGTTCCCGAAATGCCTCGCACCTTCAAGTCAAAGTCGTCGGGGTTTGTCGCAGCGGCAAGCGCCACTTCATAGGTAATCAGCTGCTTGGAATAAAGATCCAAAAGCGCCTGGTCAAATGTCTGGCTGTGATACTGCAAATGGCCTTCGGCAATCGCCTGTTCCACAAGTCCCGTCTTGTCCTTATCGATGATATATTCGCGAATCGCCGCTGTATTAATCATGATTTCCGCTGCGGGGACGCGGCCTTTTCCGTCTGCTGTCGGAAGCAGGCGCAGGCTGACGATTCCCGCCAGGCACTCCCCGAGGAGCAGTCGGATTTCGTCGTGCTGGTGAGGCGGATACATCGAAAGGACGCGCGCGATCGTCTCCGTCGCATTCGTCGTATGGATTGTCGCAAAAACCATGTGACCGGTATCGGCGGCGGTAAGAGCGATTTGCATCGTCTCCAAATCGCGGATTTCACCGACAAGAAGGACATCCGGATCCTGGCGAAGCGCAGCACGAAGAGCGTTTGCGTAAGAATTCGTATCCACGCCTATTTCACGCTGCGAAACAATCGACTTTCTGTCCGAATGCATGTATTCGACCGGATCCTCTACCGTGATGATGTTGTCCGAAACCGTATCGTTCAAGTGGTCAATCATCGAAGCGAGACATGTCGATTTTCCGGAACCCGTCGTCCCCGTCACCAATACAAGTCCGCGCTTTCGCTCCGCTAGTTCCAGAATGACCGGTGGGAGCTTCAACTCTTCGAATTTCGGAATGTTCGCCTTGATGTGGCGAATTACCATTGCCGACGAACCGCGCTGACGAAAAACGTTTATGCGGAAGCGTCCCATGTCTCGGGCGCCTATGGCAAAGTCGCACTCTTTCTCTGTTTCAAAGCGGTGCATCTGGTCGCGGTTCATCATTTCGACCAGGAACTCGTCCATCGTCGCCGCATCGATAGGTATATCGACAAGGCGCGTCAATTCCCCGTTGATGCGGTAAATGGGCGGAACGCCCACGCGGATATGCAAATCCGAAGCTTTCTTTTGGACCATCAGGCGCAAAAGCTGTTCAATTCTCACTGTTGCCATGAATCGCTCCGAGCGCTAGCGCTAGTTTTCTTTTTTGTCGTCGCGGATTTTTTCGATTTCCGAAAGGCGTTTTTTCAAAGCATCATCTCCCGGAGACTTTCGAAGCAAATCCTTGTAGATTTTTATCGCTTCGTCATACACGCCCTGTTCAAAATAGATTTCCGCAAGGGTCCGCGTACTGGTTGTCGGATCTTCGACAAGGGCGTCGTCCGTATCATCCCCGAAAAGGCTGTCGAACGAACTTTCCACAGACTTCTCCAGGGAGCTTTCCGGATTGGATGTTTCCGCTGTTTCCGAGGACTTCG
>CAVKGV010000018.1:16420-34418 GCA_963656065.1 Alistipes onderdonkii | reverse complement strand
CTCCAGAATGACAGGGTGGTTGCAAGGAAGGGGGACCTTGGCCTTCGCAACTCGGAAAGGTCCCCCTTCCTTGCCCCTCGCCGGGAAGGCGACCTAGTCGCGCCGAGACAAAAACCTAGACGTGCGAACGTTTAATCCCCGCATTCCGCGAATTTAAACGTTCATCTAAGCTCTAAGCTCTTTTAAATAAGCTCAGATCACCTCGCAAAGGAAAACATCCAGGCAAAGGTCCAGAAGACCGCCTGTATAAAACGCATTTCATGCGAGCGAGACGGCAAAAAAAGCGGAAAGAGAGAGACCGCGACGACGGCAAGCGATAACGGACGGAAATCTTCACCGCGATACGACAGGGAAAGCATCCCGAAAAAATCGACCCACAACCAGAGACACGTCGAAAGAACGCCAAAAAACCGTTGCCGTCGTTCAAGAAAAAGCGTCGAAAAACAAAGGCCAAGCGCAAACATTTGAAACGGCAGAATTTCACGAAGCGGATAAACAGGCGAAAACGCAAACCAGACGAAAAATTCATCAGCGAGAAGAACCATCGCGAGGAAGGCTCCCCGAAGCGGAATGGACTTCTTTCCGCGAAAAAGAAAGGGCGAGAGCGCAACGGAAAAGAGCGCCGAAAGCATATACGAAAACAGATCTGTCATCTTTCCGGCTCCTTTTTTTCGGCGAGGCTTCGCAAGTAATCCGCCAAAGCTTTGGCTTCGTCCTCCGAGATGCGCCCGGCGAATGGACGCATGTACCGTCTGCCGTAAAGAATCACGCGCGAAAGCGAATCCGTCCCGATGGAATCCAGGCGGGAAAGCGAAAGTTCCTGCGGCAGAGGATAAAATTCATGCACGAACTTCCGGTTGAAATATCCGTCCTTTCCGTGACAGACCGCGCACCGGGCATTCCATAGCGCAGCCGAACCTCCGGGAGACAGCGTTTCAAAAGGCTTTTCGCTCCGCACAACGGTCTTCGGTTCCGAAAAGGATGTTTCCCGTCCGCGGTAAATCCATCCCGAAACGCCTAGCGCAACGATCAAAAGGCAAAGGGCAAGGGCCAGCACGCGAGGCTTTCCCCAAACTTCGCACGCGGCAAAAACGGCAAGCAGAATTCCAGCGACAAAAACCGCCACGGGAAGCAGAAGCGGAACGATCCGCACAAAAGGAAATTCCGGAGCGTTACACACAAAGTAAGAGGCAAAAGCCGAAGCGGATAAAATTCCCGCCGCAAGGGAAATTCCAAAAGGCTTTGCGGCAAAACCCGCATTCTCTGCTATTTCGGAATTTTCCGGGACGCGGCAATTCCGCGAAAACCTTTTTGCGCAGAAATTCGCCAAAGAAAACGCCACGCAGAACGCTCCGACACCTAGCGGTAAAAATCCCCAATCGACAGCGGTCCAGTCAAGCATCCGCGGCTGCACCAGGGAAAACCTTTCCCACCAAAGCGCTCCGAGGACCGAGCAGGAAATCGCGAAGCGGGCAATCGGACGCTCGCGCACCGAAGAAATCCAGAGGAGCTGAGGCAAAAGAAATCCGAAGGCGACGATTTCGGGATGCCAAACATCCTTGGCAACATTTTCCCAAATCCAAAAGGCGAGCATCGCCCAGGAAAAGGCGAGGAGAATTTCCTCCACGCGGCGAATCCTTTTTCCGAAAAGTACAAGCAAGGAGAGGACCAGCGCGACACCCGAATACAGCGCGCCAAAGATAAAGTAAAGCGGGAAATAGCCGCCGAGCCATTCCGGGACAAATGTAACGGCAAAGTCCAGCGAAACAATCGTGTGCACCCAGAGGACAAGCGGAAAGAGCACCCAGGCAAACGGCTTCCGGAATTTTTCGAGTGCGGGATATCTTTCGGCAAACAGATGGAGCAAAAGATAGAGAGAAGAAAGCGTCGCGTAGGTGAGAATCGCCACGAAATCCCAGACCAGCGGAGACTCGACATTCACAAAGAACTCGCGAAGATTTCCGATGGGAAGCATTTCATAAAAACGCCCGGGAATTCCCAAATGGATTAGCGGAAAAATTCCGGCAACGCAAAGAGAGGCAAGAGTCGAAAGTTCCGCGGTCAAGGCTACCCGCCGCTGCCAGCTCACACCCAGCACGAGGAAAATCGCCGAGAAAAAAGTCCCCGCATGGGCAAGGCCAATCCAGAAGACAAAATTCGCTATCGGCGTTCCCCAAAAAAGCTCCTGCGAAACCGCCCAGGATTGCGGTCCATCCCAAAGCGCCGTATCGGCGGAAAAAAATCCGGCGAGAAAAAGCATCAGCCCGAACAGAAAAATTTTCCGGTTCATCCTCTCCCCCGCAGATAGACGACAGCCGGCGAAAACTTCGCCACGGATTCCGGCGCATAGACCGTCCGATTTCGAGCTGATCGCACCAGAGCCGAATTCGGGTCGAGCCAGTTGCCGAAGAGAATAGCATGACGCGGACAAGCTTCTGCGCAGGCGGTCGTCACGTTTTCACCGTTCCATTCCGAGCCAAAGGTCAAGGAAACGGCCCGGGCCTTTTGAAGCCGCTGGATGCAGAGCGAGCATTTTTCCATCACGCCGCGCGGACGTATCGGAACTTCCGGGTTGAACTTCGCCGCAAGTCCTTCGCTCCGGGCGTCCGCATAGTTGAACTTCCGGGCATGAAGCGGGCAGTTCGCGCCGCAAAACCGCGTCCCGATGCACCGCGGATAGACCATCGCCGAGAAACCGTCCGGGCTAGGAACCGCGGCTCCCGTCGGACAGACCCGCTCACAGGGAGCCTCTCCGCAATGTGCGCACATGACAGGCACATTTCCCCGCATTTCGAGCCAGTGCATAAAACGTCCCTTCCGAGCCTCGTCCGCATTCACGCGCGAAACGTTGTTTTCAAGCATACAGGCAAGCGCACACTTGCCGCACCCGTCGCAAAGGTCTAAGTCAATAGCCATCCCAAGCCGCACCTTCGCCTCCGGAAACCTGGGATGCTTCCCGGGAAGCGGAACCCGGACAAGATTTTCCGGTGGCAAGTTTCTCTTCCGAGAAAATTCCAATTCCTTTTCCCAAAGCGAAACGTCGGCTTTCGACAAAACGTCCCTGTCATTTTTTGTCGGGGACTTTTCCCGGCGGCAGCCGAAGAGAAAAAGCGAAGCGATCGTGCCGCCCAGAAGTTTCAAAAAAGATGCGCGCGAAATTTTCACCGGTGGCACCTCGCACAGTCAGTCGAAGCCTTCGGGAATCCCCTTTCCCCCCGATGGCACGCCAGGCATTCCTGCATCCGGACTTCCGGCCTACGGCCCGCATCGATTTCGGAAGCGCTACCGTGGCACGTTTCGCAGTAAACTTTCGCCTTCGCGTGAAGCCCGTGCGGAAAGAAGACGTTCGCCGGCATCCGGCTTTCAAATTCAAAAGGCCGCTCCGGCGCATCCGGGAGAACGCGCTCGAGCTTTTCGATTTCCGGGGATTCCGAAAGCGGCAGGTTGTGGCAGTCCATGCAGTCGGCACGAGAAGGCATCGTAGCCCGGATTCCAAAATACGCTCCCGGATGGCACTTTGAACAGTCCATTCCCAAATTTTCCCCGTGCTTTTCGTGGCTAAACGGAATTTCGGACCTAGCGGAAAGATATTTCGGGAAACTGCGCAGATCCCACGCGACAAGCGCCACGCCGCACACGGCAAGCGCAAGCAGACAGAACCCGAACTTGGATTTTCCAACTTTCAAGACGCAACCACGATCCTTCGGGAGGCCCTGTTTCCGCGACCTCTCCGTCGTGAAAAAAAATAACTTTTTGCAAAATCAAATTCCAAGTTTTCTATATTTCGCTCGTTGAAATTCCAAACAAGGATGTTCACTTTATGAAACGTACACACAACTGTGGCGAACTCCGCGCAGAGGACATCGGAAAGACAGTCTCGCTCGCCGGATGGGTAGATCGTCGCCGTGATTTGGGCGGCGTCATTTTCGTAGATCTTCGGGACAAGTATGGAAAGACCCAGGTGGTCTTCAACCCGGAACGCAATCCGGAAGTCCACAAGCTCGCCGACAGGCTCCGCAACGAATACGTCATCTACGTGACAGGTGAAGTCCAGGCCCGTCCCGCCGGAATGGAAAACGACAAAATCGGGACCGGCATGATCGATGTGAAAATCGACAAGCTCGAGATCCTGAACGAATCGCTCACCCCGCCAATCGCCATCAACGACCCGAAGGAAGAGTGCAAGGAAAACGACGACTTCCGCCTCACCTACCGCTACCTGGACCTTCGCCGTCCGTGGATCCAGAAGAACCTGATACTCAAGAGCCGCTTCCTCAAGGCGGTCTATGAATTTTTCTATGCGAACGGATTCGAAAACATCGAAACGCCCGTCCTCTGCAAATCGACTCCGGAAGGCGCCCGCGACTACCTGGTTCCGTCCCGCGTTAACCCGGGCAAGTTCTATGCGCTGCCGCAAAGCCCGCAGCAATACAAGCAGCTCCTGATGATAGCCGGCTTCGACCGCTACTTCCAGATTGCGAAGTGCTTCCGCGACGAAGACCTCCGCGCCGACCGCCAGCCGGAATTCACGCAAATCGACGTCGAAATGTCTTTCGTGAACCAGGACGAGGTCATGGAAATGTTCGACAAATTCGTGACCGAGGTTCTCGGCAAAGTCTGGAATTTCGAACCGCCGCGCCACATCCGCCGCATGAACTGGCACGAAGCGATGCTCAAATACGGCTCCGACAAGCCCGACCTCCGCTTTGACCTCGAAATCCACGACGTCTCGGAAATCGCCGCGACATCAAACTTCGGCGTTTTCAAGAACGCAGTCGCCGCCGGCGGAAAGGTCCGCGGGCTAGCCGCCAAGGGATGCCTGGACTTTACCCGCAAGCAGATCGACGATCTCACCGCCTACGTCGGAAAATACGGAGCCAAGGGTCTCGTCTGGATGCGCGTCAAGGAAAACGATACGGTGGAAACCCAGGTCGGCAAATTCTTCACCACGGAACAGCTGAACGCCCTGCGCGATGCCGTCGGTGCGAAAGACGGCGACATGATGTTCTTCATCGCCGGACCCGAAAAGGTCGCCGCGACAGCCATGGGACAGCTCCGTCTCGAAGTCGCCCGCATCAAGGGTCTCCGCGATCCGAAAAAGCGCGAGTTCGTGTGGATTACCGAATTCCCGATGTTCGAATACAGCGAAACGGAAGGCCGCTACATGGCGATGCACCACCCGTTCACGAATCCCCTGCCGGAACATCTGCAGATGATGCTCGACGGGAATCTCAAGGACTGCAACGCCGAAGCCTACGACCTCGTCCTGAACGGCGTCGAAATCGGCGGAGGCTCCATCCGAATCCACAACCCGGAAGTCCAGGAAAAGGTTTTCCGCCTGCTCGGTCTTTCCGAGGAACAGGTCAAGGAGAAGTTCGGCTTCTTTGTCGATGCGTTCAAGTTTGGCGCGCCTCCCCATGGCGGTCTCGCTTTCGGTCTCGACCGTGTCGTTGCGACGATGGAAGGCCAGGATTCGATTCGCGACTTCATCGCCTTCCCGAAAAACACGAGCGCTTCGAGCCCAATGGACCAGAGCCCGAGCGAAGTCGATGTCGCCCAGCTGAACGACCTGCACGTTTCCATCAACATGCTCGATTCGAAAAAGGCGTAAAACTTCCAGAAATTGCGCAAGAAGTCCGGCGACAAGCCGGACTTCTTTGTTGGCATCTTTACCGCACCACATTTCTTCAAAAAAAAATCAGCCGCTCTCGTTCGAAAACGGCTGATGGAGTGTGTGTGGTCTTGTGAACTTGAATCGTTCACCCATTAAATTAAACGTTTTCCGCCCGAACGTCCCGCAGCGAAAAGAAAAACCGTTGTAGAAATTTACAACATCAAAGCACAAAGAGGATGATCACAAGCGACGGCAGAGCGATGATTCCCGTTGCCGGAAGAATCAGACGGCGCATTTCCTTGTCGCCAAAGAAGTACGCAAGTCCTCCCTTGCAGAGCGTATTCGAAAAGCTCGCAATCGCAATCGCCTTGCCCGCCGGCAGAAGCGCCACGGAACCGAGCTTCACCATGTCCAGGACAGAAAGCGTAATCGCATCCATGTCCGCAAGTCCCGTGATGAAGCACGAAGCGAAAAGCGCACCGCTCCCGAAAAACTTTTCCGCCGCGTTCGCGATAAACAGCACAACGGCAAAGACGACCCCGAACTTGATCGACGGCAAGAGTTCGAAAGGGTTCGTAAAATTCGTCATCGGCAAAGAGTGCAGACGCTTGTCGCGGCGATGCAGGAAATAGGCGAAAAGAAATCCCGGAACCGGCGGAACCAAAAGCGCCACAGCGAGATGTGGGGCGATTTGCGGCACAAGCACGACGCAGATGAGAAAGAGCCGCAAGTACATCACCGACCAGGCGATGACGATTCCCTTCGAAAGCGAAGTCGAATATTCGGGATTCTGCCGGCTCCGCTGCGAAAGGCTGAGCGTAAGAGCCGTGCTCGAAGCAAGCCCGCCGAAAAGCCCCGTAAGGCCAATCCCCTTTCCCGGACCCACCCACTTGACAAGCACGTAGCCGATAAAGGAAATCCCGGAAATGAAGCAGACAAAGACCCAGACCTTGTAGGGCGAAACCACTTCGAGACCCGCAGGGCCGTAGGAACGCTCGGGAAGGATCGGGAGAATGACCGCGGAAATCAGCGCGAATTTCAATGTCGCGATAATGTCGTCCTTCGAAACCTTGTGGGCAAAGGCGTGGAGCGGTGCCTTTAACGCGAGAAGTCCCAGCACGCAGACGGCGACAGCGATGCTTTCGAGAACTTTCCCATAGACGCAGAGCCCGCCGAGCATAAAGACGGAAACCAGCGCCACGCTAGTCGTAATCCCCGAAGAAGCGTTAGAAACCGAAACATGCGTCGCCGCAAGGATAATCCCGAGCACGACCAGCAGCCCGACAAAGGGAGCCGCCGAATCCATCTGCAAAGACATCAGCGCGGCAAGGGCGCCGAGGATCCCCGTAATCGCGAAAGTCCGAATGCCAGCCGGGTGAAAATCCTCGTTCTGGTAGGTATTCTCCCGCTGCAGCCCGATGATGAGACCTATCGCGAGCGCGCACGCGAGCCGGTAAAACAGATTGAATTCCATACCGGAAAATCTATATTCTTCCGGCTAAAAGCGTACTAGCTGCGGGTAATCGTAAAGCGCAGCTGGATGGCATTGGATGTCCATTTGAGAGAGCTGTATTCGATGTCTTCGCCGATTACATAGGTATAGACCAAATCGACGCCCAAGGACCAGTTGTCGCCCACCCACCATTCCTTGCCGATTTCAAGCGAAGCTCCGAAACCCGATGCGGTATTTGAAGAGGAGCGGTCGTCTTCCTCCCATGAAAGATAGGCGTTTTCGAGGTCTATCCCGCACATGCCAAGTCCTAGCGTCGCACCGATGAAAAAGTTGTCCAAGGCGCCGCCCTGCACCGGATAGAAGACGATGCCCGGTCCGAGAACCATGCTCAAAAGCATCGCATCCGTTTTCCGGGTTTGATAGGAACCATAATAGGAGTATCCGGAAGTCTTCACTTCCCCGCTAGTCACCGACATCGACAACGCACCGACAATTACAAGGTGCGGGTTCACGGCTCCGCCGAGCTTGAAAGTCAGATTCTCAGAAAAGGCGCTCTTCAAATCGACATAGGAATAGTCCGTCCTGTCCGATTTCAGGTCCATATACCCGAAACCCGACTTGAGATTCATGTAAAAGCCGTCGTGAACACGCGGTTCGGCAAAAACGAAAGCGCAAAGAGCCAAAACGGCGAAGAGGATTTTTTTCATCGGGACCTCCATACAGGAATTTCTTTTCGTAAACGATAACAAATCGATACGGATTTTGCGAGCCTTTTTCCGCAGAGGGAACTTTCTAAATTTGGCGCATGGATCTTTCAAAGCGCATCAAGCGGCACGTTACGGCGATTCCCCACGATTTCCGGGCCATTTGCCATCCCGGTTTCGAGAAAACCTGCGAAGCGGAATTCCGGGCTCTGGGATTTACAGCACCCGCCAAGGCATCCTTCGGTGCGCTGGATTTTACGGCAAAGCTCAACGAGGCTTGGAAACTGACAGCCTTTTCCCGCACATGTACGCGAGTAGTGATGCGCATCGAGAGTTTCTCCGCCGAAAATTTCGGACGGTTCGAAAAGAAGTCGCAGGGCATCCCGTGGGAACTGTTCTTTTCCAAAAATTCCATGCCGAGCATCCGCGTCACAAGCAAGAAGTCAAGGCTCTACCACACGGACGCCGTCGCGGAACGCATCGAACGCATCGTCCGGGAAACGCTCGAAAAAAACGGTGAAAATTTCGGGGAACCTTTTCCGCAAAACCTCTTTGTCCATTTCGAAAACGACCGCTGCACCCTCAGCGCCGACCTCGCCGGCATTCCGCTCTACAAGCGAGGATTCGAGCGGCACGTGGAATCCGCCCCCATCCGCGACACGCTCGCCGCGTCCATCCTCCTCGAAGCGGGCCTCTTGCATACAAACGAACTTTTCGACCCGATGGCGGGAAGCGGCACTTTTTCAAGTGAAGCGGCACTCCTCATGTCCGGTGCGAACCTCTGGAGAACCAGAAGATTCGCCCTGCAGAATGCGCCTTCGTTCCGCCCGAACGCGTGGAACTTCATGACGCGGAACACGCCCGGGCTGAAACTTTTCCCCGGATTCAAAATCCACGCCGCGGACATCTCGAAAAAGGCTTTCGAGACGATTCGCTACAACTTAGAAAAAGAAGGCGCCGCGCCGTTTCTGCGGGAACTTTCCGAGAGCGCAATTGAAATATCCCAGTCCGATTTTTTTGAACTTCCCAAGACAAAAGGCTCGTCCCTGCTCGTGCTGAATCCGCCCTACGGCAAGCGCATTTCCGCGGACGTTCCGCGCCTCTACCGGGAAATCGGGAAGAAAATCCGCACGGACCTTTCCCTGTCAAAGGCGGCGGTCATCGTTCCGAACGCCGAAGCGGAAAAGGCTCTCGGCCTATCCCCGAAGCGGAAAATCCGTACGCTCCACGGCGGTCTCGAAGTCCGCATACTTTTCGATTTCACATAGCGGCAAAGCGGAAAATCAATCCGGTTCTTTCCGGGATTTCTCTTCCCGGCGCATCACGAGACTCTTGACAAGCCCAAGAAGCGCACTCATTTCAAAGCGCGTCGGCGAAAGCCGCTGCAAAAATTCCCGGACGGCGGATTCCGTCCATGTGTTGTGCTGGTAGCGGTCCGTCAGGTTCTCGTGCAGATATTTCAAAAAATTTTCAATCTGCCCGATATTCGCCTTTTCGATGCGGCCCCGTTTCAAGGGAACCCGGTCGGTGCGAAGCCCCGAACCATCGAGAAGCCCCGCCCGGCAAAGCTCATAGCAGGCAACCGTCACCGCCTGCGCAAGATTCAGGCTCATCTGCCCCGGGACAGGAATTTCGCACACAAGCGCGCAGCGTTCGATGTCTTCTAGAGAAAGCCCGCAGGATTCGCGCCCGAATACAAGCGCGACCGAGCCGTCGGGAAGCCTTTCCGGCAAATGCGGAAGGGAAAGGTTCGGGACAATCGTGTCAAAACGCCTGCGGGAAAACGCCACCGCATAGTTCGCCGTCGAAAGCGCATCGTCCAAAGTGGGGACGACTTTCGCCGAGTCGAGGATGGCAGCCGCATTGTGCGCGGTCCTGTAGGATTCCGGATTCACGACATCGCGTTTCGCATAAACCAGATAAAGCTCCGAAAGCCCGTTAGAACGCATCGCCCGGGCGACAAACCCTACGTTGTGCGGATGCTCCGGTTCGACCAGGACAATTCTGAATCTAGACATAAAAACCTTCTACCTTCCAATCTGCCAACGGAAATCCTTTCCGCGGATTTCATTTTTCACGCATTCCCCGTCTTCGATTTCCGCTCCCGGAAAAACAATCGCATGGTCGAACGTCGCCGAAGAAGGAACCTCGACTCCGGGCATCCAGACAGTCGCCTTCGCCCGCGGCATCGCACTATCCGGAACGCCGAAATTTCCCACGCCAATCTCCTTCCGCCGAAAATCGCTCGCCCGCATGAGACCGTCGGGAGTTCCCATGTCTATCCAGAGCGAAAATTTCTGGCTGTCGTCGATGAAAGGCGCGTGTCCGCTTTCAAAAAGCCGCTTCCAGAAGAGGCGCACATCCGTTTCGTTTTCCCGGATTTCCGAAAGGGCTCGTTTCGAATACCAGGAAATTCCTGAAAAGGTGACGCGGTCTTTTGTCCTGTCGCCAAAGCGGTCGCGGATACCCGCGAGAAGTCCGTTCCGCACATAGATGGAATTCACCATGGGATTATCGACCGCGAGTAGCGCGCACGGTGCGCCCGAAGATCTCGCAAGACGCACAAACGAACGCAAGTCGAATCGGCAGAAACAGTCCGAATTCATCACCAGGAGTTCATCGACCGGATCCTCCCGGTTCATCCGGAAGAGCGGACCGCCCGTTCCCAAAGCTTCGGGAAATTCTTCCCAGACCTTTTCAAAACCGAGAGCGTTCGCCTCGGCGCTTAATTTGTCCGCAAGATAGTGGGCGTTCACATGGAGAACGGCTCCCGGAAGCGTCCGCGCGAGCATCGCCTGGTGTTCGAGAATCGTCCGATCGACAATGCGGACAAGGGGCTTCGGCATCTGGAGAGTCAGCGGACGGAGACGCGTTCCAAGCCCCGCGGCAAGCAAGAGCACACGCATCAGAGTTCCCCGTTCTCGATAAATTCCCTGCGAAACGTTCCCGAACCGAGCAAGATGTCGATGGGAAGCTTCTCGTATTCATATTCGTACGGAGGAGCCTTCCACGCAAAGTCGTTCGGGTATTCGTGGAAGAGATAGCGCAAGATTCGGACTGCCATGTCGAAGGAACGGAACTTTTCGCGGTCGAGGACATGGATTTGCGCCCCGCCACAGATTTTCCCCGCACCCTTGTGGAACGTGGGCTGGAAATAGTTCTCGCGGAAATAGACGCCCGGAAGACGCAGACCGTTCAGATAACGGCAGAGCTTTTTCGCATCGATGAAAGGTGCGCCGAAAAGTTCGAAGGGACGGGTCGTTCCGCGGCCCTCGCTCACGTTGGTAGCTTCGAAAAGGCACATTCCCGGATAGACCGTCGCCGTGTCGAGCGTCGGCATGTTCGGCGAAGGCATCACCCAGGGAAGCCCGGTCTCGTCGAACCACATCCGCGGATCGTAATCCTCCATTTCCATCACGTAAAGTTCGCAGTCCGGGAAGCGTTCCGCCTGGAAAATCCTCGAAAGTTCCCCGATCGTCTTTCCGTGCCGGATGGGAAGCTTCCAGAGCCCGACGAAGCTCGCATAGTCCAGGTCGAGAACCGGACCTTCCGCGCTGCAGCCGAGCGGATTTGGCCTGTCGAGAACGATGACTGGAATTTTCGCCTTTTCGCAGGCCTTCATGCAGAGGAAAAGCGTCCAGATAAACGTATAGTAACGCGCCCCGACATCCTGCATGTCCACAAAGAGGACGTCGATATACGAAAGCATTTCCGGGGACGGTTCACGCGTCTTTCCGTAGAGGCTATAGACCGGAACGCCCAGTTCGGGATCGATAGTTCCTTCCCATTCTATCATGTTGTCCTGGGTGTGTCCCAAGATGCCGTGCTGCGGGCCGAAAAGCGCGGAAAGTTTAAAGAGCTTTCCATCGTAACGGCGGAGCGTTTCTAGCGTGTGATGCAAACCGGAATCAACGGACGCCGGATGCAGGAGCGCCCCCAGGCGCCTTCCGCGCAGCTCTTGCGGGAATGCGTTTTCAAAACGGGACAAAGCGATTTTTACGGTCATTTTTTTTGCTATATTTGAAGATGGTTATACCTAAATATAAGTAGATATATCTCACTACAAGCAATCCTATTAGGAAAAACACAATGCCCTATCTTAACAAAGTCATGCTCATCGGAAACATCGGCAAGGACCCAGAAACGAAAGTCACCCCGAGCGGTCGCAAACGCGTTTCCTTCTCTCTCGCCACATCCCGCCGCTACCGCGACGCGAACGGAGAAACGAGGGAACAGACTGATTGGCATAACATCGTCGGCTGGGGAAAGATCGCGGACATCATCGAACAGCTCGGAGTCCACAAGGGAATGACTCTTTTCGTGGAAGGCACGCTCACCTACCGTTCCTGGGACGACCAGAACGGACAGAAGCGTTACGCGACGGACATCAACATGGAAACATTCCAGCTTCTCACGCCGCGCAACAACCCGAACGGGAATTACTACCAGAACCAGAATGCGAATTACAACCGCCCGGTAACGCAATCGGCAATCAACCCGAACCCCAACTACGGACGGAATCCGACAATCATCAATCCGACCCCGATTCCTCCCGCCCCGGTAGGAGCAGGTCCCGACGCGGAAGAAGATCTGCCGTTCTAATTAGACCGGAATGCCTGCCTTCGACCTCATCAGTCTCTCGATTCTTTGGTGCATCGGGCTTTTGGCTACGCTGCAAGCCATCAATGCGTGCGGCGCTATCCGAGCGGCACTTTCCGGAATCATCACGGTCGTCATTTTCGTCATCGCGGGATTTTTCACCTATATGAAAATCGAGGGTTACGGTTCGTTCGTTTCCGAAGAACTTTCCCCACGCCCGCTACTTGCGCTCAACGAGGCGCTTTCAGGAAAGGACTCCGAAACATTGCCCGGAACCGCCCCGGAAATCGCATCGAATGAATCGCCTAAGAACAGGGAAAACGGAACAGCGCTTCGGCGCTACACGTCCCAGGCGCAAAAAATCGCAACCGACGGAATCGCCCTCGCCGAGCAGATCGAAAATTCCAAGGCTCTTTCTAGCGGGACGTCCGAGCCGAACCGGGAAACGGCCGAAAGCAAGGCTCTCGCCATCCGCAACTCGACGGCAAGGGTGAACAGCCGGGCAACTTCCCTTTTCCACCCGAAAAACATGTCAGAAATTCACGGGCAGCTGGTCCGCGCATCGGAATCCCTGCGGCTCGCCGGCTATGCCCTCCACGCCTACACGACGATAGAAAGTTCCGAAGAGCGCAAAGCGCAATTCGAGCAGAGCAAGCGCCAGGCGAAACTCGCCGCCAAAGCTTTCGCCGACTATCTTTCGTCCATCGAACAACTCCCTTGAATTTACACACTCAAACAAAGGTCAAACTATGAGTCGTAACGTTGCCATCGTCGGTGCCACCGGCGCCGTTGGACAGGAACTGATTTCCATTCTCGAAGAGCGCAACTTCAAGCTGGATTCGCTGAAGCTCCTCGCCTCGAAACGCAGCGCGGGCAAGAAGGCCAAGTTCCGCGGTGAAGACTTGACAATTGAAGAACTCACGCACGATTCCTTCAAGGGAATCGATATCGTATTCTCTTCCGCGGGTGCCGCCATTTCCCAGGAATTTCTCCCGTCCGCGGTCAAAGCCGGAGCGGTCTGCATCGACAACACGAGCTTCTACCGGATGGATCCGAACGTCCCGCTGGTCGTCCCCGAAGTAAACGCGGAAGACATCAAGCTGCACCACGGAATCATCGCAAACCCGAACTGCACGACCATCATGATGGTCGTCGTCCTGAACCCGATCGAAAAGATTTCGCACATAAAGAAAATCCACATTTCCTCTTACCAGAGCGCAAGCGGTGCCGGAGCCGTCGCCATGGAAGAGCTGAAACAGCAATACAAGGACATCCTGGAAACGGGTTCGACCACGCACATCAGCAAGTTCCCGCACCAGCTCGCCTACAATGTCATTCCGCAAATCGACAAGATGACGGAAAACGACTACACGAAGGAAGAGATGAAGATGTTCAACGAGACGCGGAAAATCATGCATTCCGACGTGCGCACCAGCGCGACCTGCGTCCGCGTCAGCTCGCTCCGCTCCCACTCCGAATCCGTCTGGTTCGAAACGGAACGCCCGGTCTCGGTCGAAGAAATCCGGAACGCCCTCAAGAACGCTCCCGGCGTGACTCTCAAGGACGACCCGCAAAACTACGTCTATCCGATGCCGCTCGAAAGCGCTGGCAAGGACAATGTTTTCGTCGGACGCATCCGCAAGGACCTCGCAGACGACAACAGCAACACGCTCTGGCTCACCGGCGACCAAATTCGCAAGGGCGCAGCGCTCAACGCCATCCAGATAGGCGAACTGCTCTAAGGCTTTTACGGAAAAAATTCAAGCCTCGCATTCGCGAGGCTTTTTGATTTTCAAGGTTTGAAAATATCAAGATCCGCACGTCGAAACGTCGAAATCGTTCGGCCCCGCATTGGAAAGTCCGAGCCTTTCGAGAATTTCGAAATCGCCTCGAATCGTCGTTCCGCTGGTCGTGAGCATATCCCCGGTGATGCTTGCGCTCGCCCCCGACAGGAAAGCCTTTGCGCCAAAGTCCGCCATGATCTTTCGGCCTGCGGCAAGACGAATGTTCGCTTCGGGATTGATGTAGCGGAAAAACGCAATCGTACGCATCAAGTCCTCGGCGGAAATCTGCTTCAAATGTTCGAGCGGAGAACCGGGAATCGGCATCAAGGCGTTGATGGGAATCGAATAGACTTCAAGTTCCGCAAGGCTTATCGCCATGTCGAGCCTGTCTTCCCACGTCTCCCCCATCCCGATGATTCCCCCGGAACAGATGCAGAGACCTTCTTCCTTTACCATCCGGATTTCGCGAATTTTGTCATCGTAAGTGTGCGTCGTACAGATGTTCGGGAAATTGCGACGGCTCGTTTCGATATTATGGTGGTAGCTGGTGACGCCCGCCTGGTGCAGGCGGTGAAGCTGCTCCCGCGAAAGGAATCCCATGCTCGCACAGAGTCCGATTTTCAGCGTGCGGTGCATTTCCTCGAAAGCCTCGATCGCCGCATCGAAATCCTTCCCCGTCAGGGCGCGTCCCGCGGTCACAATCGCAAAACGGTTCACCCCCATCCGGGCGTTGCGTGTCGCTTCGGAGACAATCCTCTCCTTGGGAAGAAACGGATATTCTTCGCAGCCTGTCTTGTTGTGGGCCGACTGTGCGCAGTATTTGCAGTCTTCGGGACAGCGTCCGCTCCGACCGTTGATGATCGTGCACAGATCGACATGGTTGCGCCGAAAGTGCTTCTGGATCCAGCCCGCGCCTTTTTCCAGTTCGTCCAAGTCACAGGTGAGGAAAAACGAAAGGTCGTCTCCGCGCCGAATGCGGTGACCGTCGATAATCCGCTGTGCCAGTTCCAAGAGATCCACGTTTGCCATAGAATCGCTCCTTATTGCCGATTTTTTCCCGGCAAATCTTCTTTTTTGAAAACGAGCTTCTTCCCGTCGGGAGAGGCGTCGATTCCAATCGTCGAAAAGTCCGTAAAGGTTCCGAGCAGAAGTCCTTCGGAAAGTTCGTCTTCCACCAGCTGCTGGATGCTCCTGCGAAGCGGTCTTGCGCCGAGGGCGGGATCGTATCCGTGCTCCACGATAACCTCTTTCGCCTTTTCGGTAAATTCAAGCAGGATGCCGCGTTCCGAAAGGTTCTTCTGGACGTTTCCCAAAAGGATATCGACAATCCGGATAAGGTCCGACTTGTTCAGGCTGCGGAACACGATCTGGTCGTCGATACGGTTCAGGAATTCCGGGGAGAAGACGTTCTTCGCCTCGTCCCGAATCGTCGTTTCCATCCGTTCGAAATCATCGCTTTCGGAGAGCTTGGTGAAGCCCATGCCCGCGCTGTGCTTGACTTCGCGCGCTCCGACGTTCGACGTCATGATGATAATCGCATTCTTGAAATTGATTTTCCGCCCGAAACTGTCCGTCAGCTGCCCGTCGTCGAGAATCTGGAGCAACAGGTTATACACGTCGGGATGCGCCTTTTCGATTTCGTCGAGAAGGACCACGGAATACGGACGTTTGCGGACCTTCTCGGTCAGCTGTCCGCCGCCTTCCTCGTAGCCGACATAGCCCGGAGGCGCGCCTATCAGGCGGGAAATGCTGTGCTTCTCCATGTATTCGCTCATGTCGATCCGGATCATTGCATCCTCGGAACCGAAGAGCGAAAGCGAAAGGACCTTGGCGAGTTCCGTTTTCCCGACGCCTGTAGGCCCGAGGAAAAGGAAGCTTCCCATCGGCCTGCACGTATCGCGGATTCCCGCCCGGGAACGCCGGATGGAACGGACGACGGCATCGACAGCCCTGTCCTGTCCGATAATCCGCTGCTTGATTTCCCTGTCAAGGTTCAGGAGCTTTTTCGTTTCCTCGCCGGCGAGGCGAGAAATGGGAATTCCCGTCATCTTGCTTATCACGTCGCGGATAACATCTTCATCGACGACCAGACATTCCGTCTTGCGCTTTTCGAGCCAGCCTTCCTTGACTTCCGCGATTTTCTTCTGGAGTTCTTCCGAGGCGTCTCGGCACTTCGCCGCATCCTCGAACTTTTCCGTGCGCATCGCCTCTTCCTTCTTCGCGTTTGTCTCGGCGAGCTTCGCTTCCATGTCGCGGAGTTCCGGCGGCACGGCCATGCTTTCCAAGCGCTTTCGCGCCCCCGCTTCGTCGATGACGTCAATCGCCTTGTCCGGCAAGAAACGCTCCGAAAGATAACGGTCCCCCAAAACGACCGCGGCGCGGATCGCTTCCGGCGTGTATTTCACCTTGTGATGCTTTTCGTAGCGATCGACAAGTCCGTTCAAAATGATGATGGATTCCTCGACCGTCGGCGGATTCACCAGAATCTTCTGGAAGCGGCGTTCGAGTGCGGCGTCCTTTTCGATATACTTCCGGTATTCATCGACGGTCGTCGCCCCGATACACTGGAGCTCTCCACGTGCAAGCGCCGGCTTGAAGATGTTCGAAGCGTCGAGGCTTCCTTCCGAACCGCCCGCTCCCACGATCGTATGCAGCTCGTCGATAAAGAGGATGACCGCGCTCTCGTTTCTCTGGAGTTCCATGATCAGGGCTTTCAGGCGTTCCTCGAACTGTCCGCGGTACTTGGTGCCGGCGACCATCGCCGCAACATCCAGCGTGATGACACGCTTGTTTTCGAGAATCTCGGGAATTTTCTTTTCGACGATTTTCTGGGCGAGACCTTCCACGATGGCGGTCTTTCCGACGCCGGGTTCCCCGATGAGGACCGGATTGTTCTTTTTGCGGCGGCAGAGGACCTGGATCAGCCGCTCGATTTCCTCAGACCGCCCGATGATCGGGTCGAGCTTTCCCTGGCGGGCAAGAGCCGTAAGATCGCGCCCGAAATGGTCGAGAATCGGCGTCTTGGACTTGCTTTCGCGTTCCGGACGGCGCGGGGCGAAATTCTGGATGTTCAAGTCTTGTCGCTGCGGACGGGATTCGTCCTTGACATTTTCGATCGCCTGCTTGAGCGTCGTGTATTCGACGCCCGCCGCGGAAAGTGCGGCAGCAGCCTGGCACTCGGCGGTTTTTAGGAGGGAAAGGAGAACGTGTTCCGTGCCAATGTAGTTGTCATCAAGCATCTGGGCTTCAACAGCAGACGATTGCAGGACGGACTTCGCATGTTCCGAAAACGTCACCTGCGATCCGATAGTCATCATGCCGCCGTTTCCCGAAATGGAGCGTTCCACGTCCTGTGCGAGATTTTCCAGATCCACCCCGAGCGTTTTGAGCGCGGCGGCAGCGACTCCCGCACCTTCGCGGACAATGCCGAGCAGCAAATGTTCCGTCCCGACATGTTCCGAATTCAGGCGGCGGGCCTCATCCCGTGCATATTGCAAAACTTTCTTCACTCGATCCGTAAAGCGGCCAGGCATCAGGAAGCCTCCTTTGAAAATGGGACAATTTTTCCTCCGTGCATGTGGACGCGGCTTGTCGCATATTCCGCCATGCGCTCGTCGTGCGTCACGACCAGCAGAGTCTGTCTGTAATCTTCGTTAATTTGTTTGAAAAGTTCGTTAAGCATCCGGGCGTTTTTCTCGTCGAGGTTTCCGCTCGGTTCGTCGGCGAGGAGAATGTCCGGGCGGTTCATCAAGGCCCGCGCAACGGCGACCCGCTGCCTTTCCCCGCCGGAAAGTTCCCGCGGCAAATGCTTCATCCGGTCCTTCAGGCCGACAGCCGAAAGAAG
>CAVKGV010000018.1:0-16128 GCA_963656065.1 Alistipes onderdonkii | reverse complement strand
GCAAGGGAAAAATCGACGCCTTTCAAAATTTCGAGCCGTTCGCCCGTTTCCGCAAAGACCCGGGTAAGCGCCTTCGTTTCTAGCAAAATTTCATTCATGGCGAATCGCTCCCACAGGATCGAGTTTCGAAGCCTTCCAGGCCGGAAGCAGCGTCGAAAGCGTACAAAGGAAAATGCCGCAGGCAAAGACCAGGACCACGTCGAGCGGTTCGATCAGCACCGGAAAATAGGGAAGAACATACACATCGCCGGGAAGCTTCACAAAGTGATACGCCTGCTGGAGCGCGCAGAGGACAAGCCCGATCGTTCCGCCGAGAAGCGTCCCGCCCACGCCGATAAAGGATCCCATCAGCATGAACACCCGCATGATGCCACCTTTCGAAAGGCCCATGCTGCGGAGAATCCCGATTTCCTTCGTCTTGTCCGTCACGACCATGATGAGCGAGCTGATGATGTTGAACGCCGCCACGAGAATGATGAGGCAGATGATCGCCGCCACGATGAACTTCTCGTAGTTCATCCATTTTAGGAGCGTGACATTTTTTGTCTTCCAGTCGATGAAGTAATACGGATAGCCGACGACGGAGCCCGCGCGAGAAACGCCCTCTTCCGCTTTCCACTGGTCCTTGACGCGGAACTGGATGCCCGAAACGGCATCGCCCATCGAGAGCAGCTTCTGCGCCTCGGGAATTCCTATATAGGCGATGTTTCCGTCGTATTCATACATGCCCGTTTCAAAAATCCCGGACACGACGCACGAAAGGATTTTGGGACCGCCCGAAGAAAGCGCGGATTCCGTACTCTGGAAAGTCTGGATGATGATTTTATCGCCCACGAGCACGCGCAGCCGGTTCGCAAGCGAAACGCCAAGAATGACCGCGGGGCGAAGTTCCCCCATCGCATCGGGGAGGCTGTCGAGCGAATACTTGCCGCTCACGATGTTTTCCGAAAGGTTCGTCACATTCGCCGAGCGTTCCGCATCGATTCCATAAAGGACGATTCCGTCGTTCACCTTTTTCGAGCTGATGCCCGTCTTGTAGATGATGAACGGTGCGCTGGCGACCACGTCCGAATCGTTTTCCATCACCCGATTGGCGAGGGAATCGTAACCTTCGATCGGATCGCCGTGGTAAGCGTACATTTCAAAGTGCGCGTCCTTGCCAATCATCTGCGCGGTGACTTCCTTTTCAAAGCCGTTCACCGCCGAAAGGGCGACAATCATCGCAAACACGCCGATGCTCACGCCGAGCATGCTGAAAATGCCTATCAGCGAAATGAAGAGGCTTTTGCGCTGCGCGCCCAGATACCGCCAAGCGATGAGCCATTCTAACTTGTTCATAGAACTCCGAAAGGAATCGCCGGCGCGTCGCGCCGGCTCTTCGCCAAACTAGTTTTCCGGTTTCATCAGCGGGAAGAGGATGACGTCGCGGATGGTCTGCTGGTTCGTGAGAAGCATCACCATGCGGTCGATGCCAAAGCCTACGCCGCCTGTCGGGGGAAGCCCGGACTCCACCGCGTGGATAAAGTTCTCGTCCATCGGATGCGTTTCGCCTTCACCGCCACGCCCGCGCCGAACCTGGTCTTCGAGAAGCTCGCGCTGGCGAATCGGATCGTTCAACTCCGTGTAGGCGTTCCCCAGCTCCCAGCCGTTCGCATACGGTTCGAACTGTTCGATCAGGTCGGCATCCTCGCGATGGCTCTTGCAGAGCGGCGTGCTTTCCTTCGGCATGTCCTTGATGAATGTCGGCTGGATGAGCTTCTTTTCCACAGTAAACTCGAAAAGTTCGATGATTGCGCGTCCGCGGCTCCATTCGCCGTCCATCGTCGCCCCGAGCCGTTTCAGTTCCGCCTTGAGATCCTCATCCGACATGGACTTCACGTCGTATCCGGCATATTGCTTCAGGGCGTCATACATGGAAATGCGCGGCCACGGTGCCTTGAAATCGATTTCCGTCCCCTGGTAGTTCACTTTCGTCGTGCCGTTCGCGGCAATCGCAGCCCGCTCATAGATGTTTTCGAAGTGGACCATCATGTCGTTGTAATCCGCATACGCCTGATAAAATTCGAGCCCCGTAAATTCCGGGCTGTGCGTGCGGTCCATGCCTTCGTTCCGGAAATTCTTGCTGAATTCAAAAACGCGTTCCATGCCGCCGACGATGCAACGCTTCAAATAAAGTTCCGGGGCGACGCGCAGGTAGAGCGTCATGTCCGCCGCATTGTGGTGCGTGGTGAAAGGCTTCGCGTTCGCTCCGCCGTAAATCGGCTGCAACGTCGGAGTTTCCACTTCGATGAACTTGTTTTCGAGAAGGTATTCCCGAATCGCCTGCAGGATACGGCTCCGCTTGAGAAAAACGTCGCGGACATCGTCGTTCAGAGCCATGTCGATGTAACGCTCGCGGTAACGCGAATCGACATCTTTAAACTCGTTGAAAACCTTCTTGTTGCCGTTCTCGTCGATGATTTCCTTCGGAACGGGCAGTGGGCGCACCGCTTTCGCAAGCATCACTACTCGCTCGGCCTTGACAGAGTATTCCCCCGTCTTCGTCTCCATCATCGTCCCTTCGACCCCGAGAAAATCCCCGAAGTCGGCCATCTTGACGATTTCGTAATCCTGTTCGCCGATGATGTCCTTCGCGCAGACGATCTGCAGACGCCCGTAGCGGTCCTTCAGGTGCATAAAGCAGAGCTTTCCCTTGCGGTTGTAGCGGACTACGCGCCCCGCAAACGAAATTTTTTCGCCGGATTTCAGAAGTTCGTCCTTTTGCGCGCGGAGCATTTCGGACGTATGCGTGCGATTGAATTTGTGCGGATACGGGTTTACCCCCATCTCCTTGAATTTTTCCAGTTTGTCGAGACGAGCCTGTACCTGATCGTTCATGTCTTGCATGTGAGAGAATCCTGTAAAAAGTTTTCACGGAAAAGATAGAAATTCCAGGCTCGAAAGACCGCTTGCGATGCGGATTTTAGCGACTGAGAAATCAGGGATTAGGGAGTTGAGAGTGGAGAGTGAAGTGTGGAGTGTGGAATGACGGTGGACATAAACGCTCTTCTGTCATCCTGGAGCGGAGCGATAGGATCCGGGTCAGAGCTTAGAGCTGAGAGTGGAATGTGGAGAGTGAAGAGTGGAATGACATCAGAAGGGATTCTATCGGGTTCTTTGAACCCTCCAGAATGACGGTGAACACGAACGCTCTTCTATCATCCTGGAGGGAGTCGCGCGACCGATAGGATCCCTGTCAGAGCTTAGAGCTGAGAACTTAGATCTGAAAAACGCAGACGTCTAAAGAAAACGACTACGCATCTAAAAGACAACTTTCACTTGGCGCACCTTGTTGTCGCCTACTTTCCGAACAAGATACAGCCCTCTTGCAAAGCCCGCTCCCCGGATCGATTCCGCCATTCCGCTAAAATCCGTCCTGACTTTTGACAAGAAAACCCCCGTCAAAGAAAACACCTCATACTCGTCAAAAGAATCGGCTAGGCCTTTTTGGCTTTGGCGGATTGCTTCCACGCTACCATTTTTTCCGGAAATCGGAAAATCGTCCGGAGCATTCTTGCCGACGACAAAGTTGATGTAATCGATATCGAACCAATCTCCCGTTACCGTAAAGCGGAGAACGTGTTCGCCTGCTTCAAGCCAAACATTCGCCTTGACCTTGTTGTAATCGTCAAAATTGTCTTCGCCGGCGGAAGCCGCAGGCACAGAGATTTCTTCGGTGATGTCCTCGCCGTCCATAGAAAGCTTGAACGCTCCGCCTTCTCCGGAAGCGGCAACCGCAGCAAACATGGAGTAGTCACCGGACTTTTCCACGTTCACGGTGTATTCCAGCCATTCTCCCCGGATATTGTAGCCAACCACAAGCTTTTCGCCCTTCTTGTAAATATCGACGCCGGTACCGTCGCGGTACCTGGAGCATTCCGCCTCCTTGCCCAAGTCCGTGCAGGAGTGGTTTTCGGAATCGCTGTCAAAATAGGAATCGCCCCCGCTGCCCTTACCCGGATCGTCGAAATCTTCCATTTCTATCTTGCCGGGAATGACCCATGGAGTCTTGCCGGCATTGTGCGGGGTCTGCGGGATAGGCTTCCCTGCATCCAGATAAATCTCGTCGTTTTCATCTACGCCCACCTTGAACCAGTCAAAGTCCGCATAGCCGCCCGCCGTCTTTGTCGCAAAATTGAAAAGCCCGAAACGTGCGCCAACGAACATATGCAAGTCAAACGCAAGACTTACGCTAGTTCCAATTTTTTCCCAGGTTTTTCCATCGATGCTGTAATAGAAGGAAGCGGTCCCCCGGTCAATGGGCAAGTCAAAATCTACGCGAAGGTAAACCTTGGCGCCAGAAATGTCCCTGCTCTCCTTTAAGGACTCCCCGTCTTTTGTCCCTTGGTACATGACGACCTTATAACCGGAGCCCTCCTTTGCTAGAGCGACAAAGCCCTTGGAATCCAGCAGTGCCACGAGACCAGCCATGTCGCCGTCCTTCATTCCGGTTCCGTCCACCAACGTTCTGCCCACGCACCTAGGGCCAAATGTCCGCTGGGTCAAGGTATTCTTTGCGTTGACGATTCGGGAATCCACGCGTCCCGTAGTGATGCGAAGATTTCCCGGATTTGCACTCAAAGACCAGTTCTTGTTGTCGGGATTGTGGTTCCACTGCCACTCCAGCGAAAGTTCGTCGGCATCGAAATCGTCGGACGTAACCATGCCAAAGCCAGGCTCCACTTCGCGAGGCAGGTTCAACGTGGCGGGCGCCTTCTTGATTCCCCCTTCCGGTTCCGGCCAGCCATCATTCCAAATCATGGGAACCAGATGCGAAATTCTCCCAACCGGCCCCGAATCGCGAAACAGTAGCGCATACCACTTGCCTTCGGGAGTATCAAAGATTCCGCCTTGGGCAACGCCGTTGTCCTGCAGGAAAATTCTACCCGTATAGCCGGAAAGCAAGTCTTTTGACCGATAGACAACTTCGGTACGACCATTACCGCTTGGCCATGAAATCGTAAACAGATAGTATTCGCCATTCACCTTTTCCATATGGGAACCTTCCTGCTTTACGATGTAGCTGTCCCCCAAAACAGGTTCTATCTCCGATCCGCCAACAAAGCCGCTCTTGCCTCCCATCTTGACACCGCTAGCGTCATCATTCAGTTGCACATAGCTGACAGGGGAATTGCCGTAAAAGACCCAGGCCGTTCCGTCATCGTCAAAGAACAGGGACGGATCGTGGAAAAAAGGCAATAATGTTTCTTCCCAGGCTCCGCCTTCGATGTCTTTCGTTCTATAAAGGTGTGTCTTGCCAGACGTATAGGACGGGGTTAAAACATAATAATAGCCGTCTTTCTCTCGGTAGCGAATGCTCGACGCCCAAGAACCCTTGCCATAGGCGTCCTTTCCCCCGTTGAGATTCATGTTATCGTTATCGATGAGGGTTTCATAGACGTATCCGATGGTCCGCCACCGGGCAAGATCTGAACTTTTGAAAATAGGAACCCCCGGCGCAAAATGCATCGTGGTCGTAACCATGTAGTAAGCGTCCTTGACCCGAATAATGGACGGGTCCGGCGAATCCGACCAGATGACCGGATTGTCAACCGTCGCCGCGAAAGCAGCCTCCATCAAGGCACCACAGCAAGCAGAGAAAAAAATCTTGAAGAATCCCATAAAAACTCCTTTGCGCAGAGCCAAACGAAAGCCGGTAAATTTCCATAGCTATCGATGATTTAATTATTTGCCACCCTTCCGAAAAGCCGTTTTTCCCATAATTTCATTGATAAATTGTCTATAGAGCCGCAAATTTTATTCGTTTCCATTTCACATATCTTGAAATATCCGACGGAGATTCTATCGAAATCTTCGACCTCTCCAGAATGACGGATGGCGTGAACACTCTTCTGTCATCCTGGAGCGTAGCAATGCGGAGCGATAGGATCCATTTCAAAAGAAACGCTGAAAATGGATTCGATCACGCCCTTCGGTCGTTCCAGAATGACATCGAACGGGATTCTATCGGATTCTTTGAACCCTCCAGAATGATAGTGGACGAAGATTCTATCGGCTTTCAGCCTCTAGAATGACGGTGCACGACAACGTCCACTCCACGGAAAACTCCACTCTCCACATTCCACCATCCACACACAAAGCTTAAACGTCAGCAAACTCCTCGATCGCCTAGCACAAATAACATTTTTGTTAAAGTTCGTAGACAAATTTGTCATAACATTCTACTCCAAATTTTCAAAACGGCGATTTTTGAAGAAATTCCGCAAAAAGTTGATTTGGCACGGCTTTTGCTTTAGGGCGTAACGGAAGCTCGTATGGGCTTTTACTGGAGATCAAAATGAAAGTAGTCACAGCATACATCCAACCGGAAAAGCTCGGAAGCGTAAAACAGGCGCTTTACGAGGCGGAAATCTACAAGATGAGCGTCACGAACGTTCTCGGCTGCGGCCAGCAAAAGGGTTATACCTCGACCTACCGCGGCACGGAAACCGAAGTGCACCTGCTCAAGAAAATCCGCCTGCAGATCGCCCTGAACGACGAATTCGTGCAACCGTGCATCGACGCGATTATCAAGGGCGCGCGCACGGGAAACATCGGCGACGGCAAGATCTTCGTCGAGAACCTGGAACAATGCATCCGCATCCGCACGGGCGAAACCGGTCCCGCGGCCATCGGATAAAGGAGGAATGACTCATGAACGCTGATACTTTGGCAGTGCTGCAAACGGAAGTCGCAAACTCGACATTCCTATCGGAAAACATCTGGATCATGGGATGCGCGCTTCTCGTGTTCGTCATGGGGCTGGGATTCGCCTGCGTCGAGTCCGGGCTTTGCCGTGCGAAGAGCTGCGCGAACATCATGTTCAAGAACTTCGCGGTCCCGGCAATCGGCATTACGCTCTACGCCTTCTTCGGCTTCAACGTGATGTACCCGGACGCATTCAGCATCCCCGGAATCTTCGGGTTCGACGGTTTCGGGCTGCACGTTCCCGATGGCGGATTCACCAATTCGTATAACGGGCACTACACCTACTTTACGGACTGGCTGTTCCAGGCGATGTTCGCCGCGACCGCCGCGACAATCGTTTCCGGAGCCGTTGCGGAACGCGTGAAACTGAACTCGTTCCTGATTTTCACCGCCCTCTACGTCGCATTCGTCTATCCGGTCGTCGGTAGTTGGACATGGGGCGGCGGATTCCTGAGCGACCTCGGATTCCATGACCTCGCAGGCTCCACGCTCGTCCATTCCGTGGGCGGCTGGGCGGCTCTCGCCGGCGTTATCATCCTCGGACCGCGTATCGGACGTTACAAGAACGGAAAGGTCTATGCTTTCCCGGCACACTCCATTCCGCTGGCGACCATCGGCGTATTCGTCCTCTGGATCGGTTGGTGGGGATTCAACGCGGGTTCTGCCCTCTCCGGTGATCCGCAAGCGACTTCCTGGATTCTGGTGACGACAAACCTCGCCGCCGTAGCGGGAATCATCACGGCGACAGCGACCAGCTGGATAATCAGCAAGAAGCCCGACGTGACGATGGCTCTCAACGGATGCCTCGCTGGACTTGTGGCGATTACCGCCGGTGCGGATGTCGTAAGCCCGATGAGCTCCTGGATTATCGGAGCGATTGCCGGCGTGCTGGTGGTGCTTTCGGTCTTCATGTTCGACCGTCTGCGCCTTGACGACCCGGTCGGCGCCCTCTCGGTTCACCTCGTAAACGGTGTCTGGGGAACGTTCGCCGTGGGAATCTTCGACATCACCGGACAATTCACCGTCGGAACGCAGCTCATCGGAATCGCCTGCTACGCAGTCCCCTGCTTCCTCGGCGCCTCGGTCATCTTCCTCCTCATCAAGAAGACCATCGGTCTCCGCGTGAGCGAACAGGAAGAGCTCCGCGGACTCGATGCCGGCGAACACGGACAAGAAGCCTACAGCGGATTCCAAATCTTCAGCAACACCTGATATCAGGAACAATGCTCAATGGCAAAAGGCGCCTGCGCAAGCGGGCGTCTTTTTTATATGCATTCAAAGCGACCGATTCAAGAAAAAACTTATCGGGAAATCTTGAAAGTTCTGTGAAACGATATTCCATTCGCCGGTCCGCGGACATTTACCATATAGATTCCGCGGTCAAAGGGCTTGAGGGAAATCTCCGCCGAGCCTTTTGCCGAAAGCCCCACCTTGGATTCGAACAATTTTTTCCCGCCTAAACTGTAGATGGAAATTTTTGCGCCTTCGGGAATTCCCGTGAGCCGAAGCGTTCCATCCAGGACTCTTGCGTCAAAATGCGGGTATTTGTTTTCCGCAGAAAGAGCCGTCGTCTCTTCCGAGACGGAATCCTCCGCCGCTTCCGATTTTTCGACGAGGACTTCCACGCGGCCCGTGTATTCGGTTCCGTCGTTTCCCTTGACCGTATAGCGGAAAGCCGTAAGCCCGTGAAAATTTTCCGCCGGCGTAAACTCGGCGGAATAGCCGTCCTCTTTCAGCGAAACGCTTCCTCCGTCCGGGGCTTCCACCGCATAGACCGGGGAAACGTCCTGGAAAGCCCGCGTAATCGTCCGCAAATCAAAAACCGTCGAAGAGTCCTGCTTCGCCCTCGTATGCATCGCCCCGAGCCAGTTGATATATTTTTCGATGAAAAGGTATCCGTCCGCGGCCTTGCTTGTCGCATCGTCCTTGGATTTGTCGTAGCCCATCGCCTCTTCGAAGTAGTCCGGCATCCCGTCCCCGTCGGAATCTACGGGAGCTTCCCCCGCGAGAACTTCTCCCCAGCCGCCGTTCGCCGAAAGTCCCATGTCGGCAACGGACTTGACAAGCGCGCCCTCCTTGCCGAGCGTCCCCGCCTGGTGCCAGATGAGCGAATCGATATCGTCATACGGCAGCACGCCGGACTGCGAATTGACCAGCCGCCAAGCGGTCGCCGCGCTATAGACGGGATTTTTCTTCGTCTCCTCGCTCCACGGTTCGGTCAGCTCCTCGCCCGCTCCCTGGTAATAATAGATCTCGGTCGGGCTGCCGTTCAGCGTTCCGTCGCGGTTGTTGTCTATCATGTTACCGCTCGCATAGATGGACTGGTTCTTGTCCACCTGGAACCACGGATTCTTTCCCTTGGGGCCATAGACAAAGTAATTGTTCACGATGTCGTGCTTGAAACGCGTCGAAGTGTGCGTCGTGTAGCCCGCTTCGAAGTTGTAATGGACATTGTTTACAAAAACGTCATTTATTTTGTCCAAGGGATTCCGGTTGTGCGTGTTGATGAACGCGTTGTAATACCACGCCCAGGTTCCGTCAACGGATTCGATATGCGCCCCGAACTGTTGCCCGATTGGATTTGCCACGAGCGAGTTCTGGACCGTGACTCCCGTGATGCGGTAATTCGCGTTGTCGGAGCTTCCGCCGAAATTGTTCCACGGCGCAAGTTCGATGGAACAGTGATCGACGATGATGTCCTTCGAATCATAAAGGTTCAGGGCGTCGTCCTTTTGGGAGCTGGTATTCTCCCCGGGCCTTATCCGCAGATAGCGGATGATGATGTTCGACTGCTTCCCGGTGGAAACCTTCCCGCCGTGAATCGCGATTCCCTCTCCCGGAGCCGTCTGCCCGGCGATGGTGATGTTGCTCTTGACAGACACGGCGCTTTTGATGTTGATGATGCCGCCCACGTCGAATACGACAATGCGGTTCGGTGCGCTGACCGCGTCCCGAAAGGAGCCTTCGCCCGAATCGTTCAAATTGGTCACATGGTAAACGGTTCCGTTCCGACCGCCAGAAACATTCGCCCCGAACCCGAGAGCTTCGGGAAAAGCCTTGGGCTCCGCGCCCGCCAAGCCGCAAGCCGACAAAAGGCAGGCAAAAAAAATCCGACTGAATTTCTGTTCCATAAAAAAACTCCTGAATTACCGGACAGACACCTTGAAAGTCCTGTGGAAACCTTTTCCGAGAACATTCACCACGCAAATTCCCTTTCCGAAGAATCCCAGGTCGAGCGTTGCGATTCCGTGCGGCAAAGCGGCAAACGACCAGGGCACAAAAGCGAGAACGCCGACAGCAAATATCTTACCCAACAATCCCATACGACTCCTTTCAAAAGGATTCCTTCCTTTTAACATTCAAAAATAGTCGCGAGATGTTTCAAACGCTAGATGTCCTAGAATTATCGGTTGTCTAGAGACTACGGGGAAAATCAAAAAGGCTAATGGTTGTCGAGATACGACTGCAGGATATGCTGCGCGGCGAGCCTATCGACAAGCCCCTTGTCCGCCTGCTTCTTTTTTTTCTTCAGGTAGCTTGTTTCCGAAAGAGCCGTGACGGACGTATAGGCTTCGTCCTCGGTCTCGATGCGGACACCCGGAAAACTTGTACGCAAATTCCGCACAAATTCTTCGACGACGAGATTCTTGCCGTCCATGCGGCCATCGGGCCTGTACGGCATCCCGACAACAAGTACATCGATTCTGTTTTCCTTGATTAACTCCGCAAGGCGCGCCATCAAATCCGTCTTTTTCTGGTCAATCGTCTCGCGGGCAAAAGCCCACCTGAGTTCGGAATCCGCAAACGCGATTCCCACGCGATGTTCACCGTAATCGATGCCGAGATAGTTCATGCGACAAATATACAAAGGGAAGGAACCGTCTTTCCAAACAATAAGCCCCCGAAAGCCGAATACAACTTTCAGGGGACAATTTTAAAAAGCGGATTTCTATCGCAAAGGTTTTACTCGCCGCAGACGCGGCCAGCCTTTTGCGGGTTCGTCCATTCGCTGTAATCCGTTACATCGTTGACGTCCGTCCAGACGATGCGCAGCTGCCCGTAGAGGTTTTGGAAATCATCGCACCGGTAGCCATTCCCGGGATTCTCTTTCGTCCCGCGCTCTAAAGTCGGAATTTCCAGGTGCCCTTCAATATTGGAGTACTTCGTGGCGAGCCTATCGACTTCTATCGTTTCCGTCACGGAGGAGCCTGTGGATTCCGTGTACCAGCGGACTTCGTAATGGACGCTCTTGGTATATTCCGAAGAGAGGATATTCTTGTTGGTGAATCCCGAACTGATGGAAAGCACGTAGTCCAGCGTATCGATGATATCCGTTTCCACAGAGTCACCGTTCACAAATCCCGTAGTTTTCTGTACGATTGGCGAGACGGACACGGTCGGGGTCGTCGGCTTCATGTCATTGCGATAGGCTATCTCGTCCGTATTGGCGACAAGTTGCAAGGAATAGCTAAAGCCTGTCGTATCGTCCTCGTCGTAAGCGGCCACGCGGAAATGCTTTTCGAGGTTGTCGTTGCCGCTCACATAGTAGTAGAGAACCTCGGTGGGCGATGTTCCGACATCCGTCCATTGGGAATTTTCATCCGGGGATGACTGCACGAGGAATCCGGTCTCTTCGCGAAGCAAGTTGCGCGAATATTCCCAGGTGAGCTGCCAAACGCTCGGAGCGATGCGAAGCGCGGAAAATCCCGACGGCGAAGAAAGTGTTTCCGCGGAAACCGTGTAAGTAGAAGACGATACCGTATCTTCGTTTGCCGTGTAGGCGCGGACCCGGAAGAACCTGTCCTCGTGAGCGACACCGATTTCATAGCGTTGCGTGGAAGCGTCGACACTGCCAAGAGAATTCCAGGAATTCGTCGCCAAGTCCAGCTGTTCGACAACGAAGCCCTTCGCCGGGAAGACGGTCGAAGAGCTAAACGACCAGTTGAGAAGGAGCGTTTTCTTTTTCGAAAGGATTTCCGTCCCTTCGATAACGGGGGCGGTAACGGCGGTCTGGGTCAGATTGACCAGGACCTTGTCGGAATAGGAGCGTTCACCGGCGGCGTTTTCCGCAGCCACCCGGTAGTAGAAATAGGCGTAGCGAAGATTTTCGAGCTGATAGAGTTGCACAGACAAAGGAAGGTCGGATTCATCTTTCCAGTCGGAGGCGTTTTCGAGGTCAAGCACCTGGACCACGAACTTTACCGCCGGATTCGTCTTTTCGTCTTCGTAATTCCACGAAAGAATCCAGTTTTCGCCAATCTGCGTTGCGGAAAGTCCCGTCGGCGAAGCCACCGAAGAAGCTCCGGAGCTTGAACTGCCCTCCACGACTTCTTCATCAACAATCTGGATCATGACCTCGTTTGAATAATCGGAAAGATCGCCCGCGGAGTTCCTCGCCGCGACCCGATAGAAGAGGTATTTGCTGGGAATCTCTTCCACGCGATAGCGATAGACGTCCGGTGAAACCGTGGCGAGGGACTTCCAGGCCGGAGTGCCTTCCACTTCCATGTCGAGGACATAGACGACGAAACTATCGACTGGATTTTTCTTGTTGTTATCATAGTCCCACGCGAGAAGCCTGCTACCATTGACCTCCGTCACCGAAAGATTTGTCGGAGCGGACAGGACGGAAACCGCCGAACTTGAACTGCCATCTACGACATCGGCTTTCTCTACCTGGACCAGGACTTCTTCCGAATACTGCGAGCGTGCGCCACTTTCGTCCAGCGCAGCGACACGGTAGTAGAGGTATGTTGAAGTTTGCTTGCCGATGCGGTAGCGGTAAACGTCGTGAATCGTTTGCGCCAAATCCTTCCACGCCGGAGCGTCCTCGCTTTCGAGGTCGAGAACCTGTACGACAAAGGCCTTGACCGAATTTTTCGCATCGTCCGGATACTCCCACGAAAGGATCCAACTGCCATCGATTTCCGTTGCCGAAAGCCCGGTCGGCGCGGCCAGGCTCGTATCGACAAGAGACGTGTCCGCATCGGGAACAATGGCCTTCGAACTTGAACTCGAAGAAGCGATAGCGGAGCTGCTCGGACGCGCACTGCTAGAACTAGCCTCGTAATCCTCATTCGAGGAGCCCGTCGTAGAACTGCAGGAGACGGCCAAAGCGAGGAAACCGACAAGACCAAAGGCTTTCAAGCCCAAAAACTTCATAAAACCCCTCCTTTGAAGAATTGTTTTTCTGAAAAAATAACTTATTTTGCAATGGATGTACTCGCAGACTTTACACGCTTGCCGTTTTACCTGCGAAAATCCTGAAAATTTTTTAGCCCGGCTCGATTTACTGGCGATGAGAGGGGACATGATAAAAAAGAACGCCGTACGGACAAATGTTTAAAAAGCCCTTGACAGCATATCGACTTTTATTTACCTTGTTTGTTAGATATTAGCGAACACCTAACTTTTGAGCTGGAAATAGATAATGAGTAGTACTTTTGGAGACTTTGTCAGAGAGAAGAGGCTTGCGAAGAAAATTAACCTCAGAGCCTTGGCAAAGGAAATCGGCATTGTTCCTGCCTACATGAGCGATATTGAAAAGAATCATCGCTATCCGCCGGCAAAAGAAAAAATCTTTAAAATTGCGGAAATTTTGCAACTTACCGATGAGGAACGGAACAAAATGTTCGATCTTGCCGGAGACGCAAAGGAAGGTGTTATCGCCCCGGATATTTCGGACTATGTGAAAACTCAAAATACAGTCCGTCTTGCTCTGCGCAAAGCAAGAGATTTGAATCTTGGCGATAAGGAATGGATGAAAGTTATTGAAATGCTGGAAAATGGAAAAAGAAAAAATGCAGACCGTTAAGGAGTATTCAGACAGCCAACTTGACAGTTTTGGAGACGAATTAAACCGTCGTTTTGATTCTTCACGTTTACAAGACGCAAAAAATTTAGATGTTTATGATGTTGTTGAATTTATCGGATGTACTCCCGACTGGAAATATATAACCCCTGACCAGTCGATTTTAGGAATGACTGTTTTTGAGACAACAAGTTTTTACGAATGGGATAAGCCTACTTATATAAAAGGTGATTTGCCTAAAGAAATGCTTCTTGAAAAAGGAACTATCCTTATCGATAGAACCCTAAACGAAGGCAATCGGCAAAGTCAATTGGTAGAAAATTTTACGGTAATTCATGAATGTTTCCATTGGTTGATGCATAAAAAATATTTTGAATTACCGGACGTAGGTATTATCCAGTGGTGTACGGAAGAGTGTATACTCAGAGGAAATTTGATACAAAACGATATTATCCGAATTTTAGAACATCAGGCCAATCGCTGTGCGGCAAGTTTCTTGATGCCTCGCAAAGCAGTGACAAATGTATTTATGAATATCGCAAGGATGAAAAATATTCCATAACAACCGAAGCCTTTACAATGTATGAAAAAATATATTGCGGAGACAGCGAAATTATTTGGAGTAAATTTTAATCCCATGAAATATCGATTACAAGAACTTGGTTTTATTCAAAAATAAGGAGAAAAAAAAAAATGGATTACATGGAAGACAAAACCCTATTCTTTATGGATATCGCAAAAGATGAAAAAGGCCGCGAAGCAATAGAATATGGCTATGAATCTCAAGATGATTATAAGAACCATTTAATTCGGGCAATATTTAATCGAGACGAACAACGCATATTGGATTTATTGTTGTTGGAATTGATGAAGCAGTTTGACATATACATTGGTAATGATGAAATGACCTCTTTAGACAATTGCAATGTGACCAAGGCAATAGAAATATCAAAACAATTTGCTCGGGAAACAACGGGATCTAAAAAGGTTTTTGAAAAATTCATTGAGCAGCTTGAAAATGCGTCAGCTTACAAGAGCGATGTATTTTTTGGATAAAATTTTTTATGCATTTTGTTAGAAATCAGCGAACACACGACAAGGCAACTATGAAAATAAATCTATACGCAACGATCGCAGGCTTTGAAAAATTTTTGAAAGACAAAAATATTCTTTTCAAAAACGGATTTCCCGTAATTCCTGAAGAAAGTCTGCTGCACGAAATCCCCGAAGAGATCCTTCCCCATCCAAGCCATTTGAAAGCAAAGAACCCAGCAAAAACATTGATATGCAATTTTTCACAAGACGACATTCTTTATCTATCGGTAAAAAGAATTACCAACCGACTAGCTATTTGGAAACATTTTATGGGAATTTGTGGCTTTGATTTTAGCGCGCGAGCAGGCGATGATGAAACAAATCAAGATTTTTATATCTATCTCAATAAACTTTCGGATGCTTTTGTCGCATTACACGGTGTTAAAATTTTGCCGAATTTCAGAACAGCTGGTTCAATGGCGTCTTTGAACATCCTGCAACTTTATCCACCGAATGGAATCTTTGCCGTCGGGACGCTTGGCTGCAGAGGAAACGAGAGTTTAAATTCAACCCTGCTTCGCTACAAGCTGCTTTCGACAAGGCCTAAACATTTGGTTATATATGGAAAGTTGAAAGATGCTTTTCGTAAAATTTTAGAAGAGTTTGACATAAATTACTCCGTATTCGAAGATTACAATCGTCGCAGCCGCAAAGGCGAATTTAAATAAGGAGGTTTATATGGATGCGAAACGTAAATACTCTCAGCTTGTTGAACGTGTCAAGAAAAACTTAGACAAAGACGCAATTCTTTTGGATAAAATAAAAGAACGAAATCGTCATCAGGGGAAATATAAGGAGCTCTGGCAAAAAATCAACTTGGATGAAATTGTTGCCAAGTTTGCTCCAAATTCAGTGCCTATAATTAACGAAAACGGGAAAATAATATTCAGGACGCCAGGCAGCAACATTCAAGTTGTCGCAGAAGCAACGATTGGAAGTGTAAGAATTCAAGATTTGTCTATAACGGGATGTCGCAGATATTTGAATTTAGAAGGCAATCGAATGAACAACATCACGGAAAATGGCAAAACACGCGGATTGTCTAAAAAGGAGTATGAACAAAAAACACATTTCCGAATTAAAAAACTTCATAATGGACAAAATTTATGACAATCCGGCAATACCAATATCAAAATTTTTTACTCCAATGTCCCTATCAAAATATTGAATTCGATAAATATCTTAAAAAGTTACCAAATGATACACAATTGTTTGTATACGAAAGGAATCTTTTTGATTTCCCTGAATATCGTAGGATGATTTCTTTGACGTATTTAGATTATAACGTTGACACGCAAAAGGATCTTGAAAAAATCACCGAAACTCTACATGACGTTCAGGCTCTATACATTGTTGACGATCGAGTTGATTGTGCGAGTACTTTCGCGAAAAAACATTCCGAAGCAACGAAAAAAGCTTTGGTAGTGTCAAGGTTCTTTCGCAAAAATAGTTTGTTCCAAATCAGATTTTAAGCC
>CAVKGV010000017.1:0-39923 GCA_963656065.1 Alistipes onderdonkii | reverse complement strand
CTGCAGTTTCACGTAAAAAAGTTACCCAACAACCGGAATTTTTTATACATTTGTACGGTAATGACATTAGTTGCTGGAATTCTAGAAGAAGAACTGGAACGTTTGAAATCTTTGCTAAGGCGGCGCACAGAAAGGCTTTCCGTCTATCCCAAAGGTTCTGTACGAATAAAGAAAATCGGAGGGAGAGAATATCTGTATCGGGTTTATCGGGAACGCTCAAAAATCATTTCGAAATATTTATGTAGCAGAACAAATCCCATGGCGGAGCATTATCTAAAAGAAAATAGCTCTCGCCAAGAATTAAAAAAATCGATAAAGGAAATCCATACGGATATTTCCGATATAGGAAAAAGCCTTGAAAAGCTCCGCAGAAAATGAATTTCTAAACATTTGTCTATTCGGCAACCATTTTCAAAATTCCTTATTTCTTTTTCAAAAAAATAGCTTGTCTTGCTCGATTTTTCAAAAAAGCTTAACAAGATCATTTCCGTTAAAAAGAAAGTACAAAAAATGATTTTGGTGAATAAGATTTTTCGAGGATCAGCAATTTCTTTCAAATGATGTTCCAGTCTTTTGTAATGTCGCAAAAAAAGTTTGTGCTCCATAAGTCAAGAGCTGGGGGATTTTCAATAAATGGCAACACATCTTTTTTCGCCATTTCGAAATTGACTTGTTCAAAACGTTCGTAAAGCATTTTTTTTAATGTGGTGCTGTCCAAATTTTTTTGAACATCCCAGTTTCCTGTTTGTTCAAGACGCTTTTGCAAGTGATTTAAGTTCACTTTTGCATTTCTCGAAAGATACCAGACATAATCGTAAAAATCTCTCCCCTTGATTCTATTCTGCCATTTGCGACATAGGATTGCATGAAGCTTTCCTGCAAAAAGAGAAGCTTCATCGTAAAGCTGGACCGAAAAGGGGTATGGAAGTAGGCGATACTTGTTTTCGTAAGAAGCGCCTTCTGGAGGTTCGGTATCTACCTCGATCTTGATTTTTAGTTGTTCGTTGCTGGGAATTCCAGGGATGGGTATTTTTATGGATGAAATTTTGAGGAAGTGTCTTAATGTGTTACCTTTCATAAATGCTGATTGGATATTGCTCGGTCTTGTCTTTTGTTTGCTTTCTATTTCTAAATCGAATCCGACTGCTTCCAACTCTTTTCGTAATGTGGGAAAGTATTTCTTTAAATGGAATGACGAATCCGGCGTTTTGAGGGAAAAATCCATATCTTCCGAAAAGCGGTTGAGGTTGTAAAAAATACGCAGGGCTGTTTCGCCATAAAACGCTGCGTTTTCAAAGAATCCGCCTCTGGCGAGCCCGCACAGGGCGATTTCCTGTGCGATTTCTTTCAGTGCGTTTCGATAGTCGTTGATGTTTTTACAGCTGTATCTTGAAAGCATGGATTCGATGACGCTTGGCATTTTATATCTCTAAAAGTTGTAATAGCTTTAGATTCTTTTTTTTATAAAGAGGGGCGATTTGCTTGATGAATGCGAAATCCAGGTTGCGAAAATCCTCTATTTCGATTCTCAAATTTTCAAAAAGAAATGTTTCCAGTTCTCGCTTGCCGTTGACTGGGTTTTCTTTGTACAGTTTATCACAGAGTGCTTTTTCGACGGTTGCTATCAAATATGGGCGATTGTTTGAATCGATTATGTTTACACCTAACGGAAAAGCTGCAGGTGGAATGCAAAAATAGAGAAATGTGCCAAACGGTGTGCGATATTCTTTAGACTTGTTTTTCCCGAAAGTCGCCGAAGTAAACGCTGAAACCCTTTCGGGAATTAGGCCGCATTGAGAAAGCGCATAATCAAAAGACAGATAAGATGGCCCGTAGATGGCTCCGGCTAAGAATTCACCAGATGAGTTTTTGTCTGTTTCGTATAACCCCCGGATAATTTTGAATATTTCATGGTGCAAAACCATTTGGCGCAGTTTCATTTGCGGTTGCCTGTATTTTTTACTCAGTGTTGCGAGGATTTCTTGGGATGTCCGGATCATATTTTCTCCAATAACTATAAAGATAATATAGTTTCTGGAGAAAATTCAAGAAACTTGGACTTTTAAACCGTAAAATTTATCGGGCGATTAATCCGCTTAAAAACTGTCTAACCGGATGATTCCCAGTTCGCTCGCCTTGGCAAAGCCGTTGACCTTTTCCCCGAGGCGAACATGCGCCCAGCCGTCCTTTATTTCGAGAATTTCTACGGAAGTTCCTTCGGAAAGCATGTTGAGCGTCTGCGCCTTGTCGCTCGGGCCGCTGGTGACGTCCGCACTTTCGGCGATGACGATTCCCATGGAATAGGTCTTTTCGCGGTAAATCTTGTAGCCGGCGCTGCATACAAAAATTCCGAGCAGGATGGCGACCGGGATGACGCTTAGCGAAAACGCGGTCTTGATCCTTGCCCGTGAAGAGAGAATGCGGAAAATGTTTAGCGCAAAGATAAGCCAGACAAGCCCGATGATGATGTAGAGCTGTTCGGTCATGGAAAAGAAATGATGCGCCTCGAAGAGAAATCCGAGAATGGGATTCTCCTCTTCGGCTGTTTCCGTCTTGTCCTTGGTCAGGCTCCGCGCGAACTTTAAATTATACTGGTAATCTTCGTTTGCCGGATCCATCCGGAGCGCCTTTTCGTAGTTCAGGATCGCCAGCCCGAGCCGACCTTCGCGAAAGTAGGCGTTTCCCAGGTTGTAGAAGAGGTCTCCGCTCTGGAATCCGTTATCGACGCAGTTCTGCCAGGCTTCCGCCGCCGACGTAAAGTCTCCGGCCTTGTAAGAAGCCGTCCCGGTATAAAGCGTCTTGCAGTTTTCGCTTGCAAAAAGGGACAGGCTGAGTGTCAAAAGCAGGAACAGGATTTTTTTCATTTGTGTGCCTCTAGACTGTCGCAAAGCGTTTCGAATTTTTTGAGCGCGCCACCGAGTTCCGCCGCCGAGCCGCTTGCAGGCGCGAATCTGGCGTAGGCGCATTCTTCGAGCCACTTGAGGATTTGCCCTTGCGCCTCTTCACCGATGCCGAGCTCCTTCAGGTTCGCTTTCAGCTGGTCGCGTGTCATTCCGCGGAATTCCCGGTTGGAAATGTCGGAAAGGTAGTCGATTAGCCCGTTTTCGAGAGCCGCATAGAATCCCTTTGCGTCATTTTTTCCCAGGGCCGCCTTGGCCGCGGCGACGTTCTTCTTCAGGTTTTTCTTGGCTTTTGCCTTGCGGACCAGGGCCGTGTCGCTTGAATGCCTGCGGTGTGCGCGGATAAAGAATGTGAAAATCGCATAAAGGGCAATCGGAAGGGCGAGGAGAAGCCAGAAAATGAATGTCGCGTAGAAGGGAACCTTTTGCGGGGAAACGGAACTTACCGGGTGGATGTAGCGGATGTCCCGTCCGAGGTCCTCGATTTCCGTTTGTGCTTGCGGCGCGTAGGAGGGCGCGCTAGGCGCAAGCTGGGGCGAGGTGGCCGCATCGCCCTTTTCGACCTTGATTTTCCATGGACCGAGCGTCTTGCTTTCGTATTTTTTCTTGGACGGGTTGAACCAGGAATAGGTGATTTCCGGGATGTCGAATTCGCCCTTCTTCTTCGGATAGAGGAAAATTCGGATGTTCTTTGTCGTAACGACTTTTCCGTTGCTGACTTTCTTCTTGATGCTGTTCTCGGGCGGGACGGTTCTGAAGTCCGAGAAGTCGGGCAGGACGGGGTCGGTTATCGTTCCCGGTTTGCCGTCGCCGGAAATCTGGATGGAAAGCGTGAGCGCGTCGCCGAGCGTTAGCGAATCCTTGTCGAATGTCGCGTCGAAGGAATAGTTTCCGACCATTCCCGAAAAATCCTTGGGCTTTCCCTGTGCCGGGAGCGGGAGCACGTTGATTTTCACGGGCGCGGTTTTCGCTTCGGCCTCCTCGGGTTCCTGCTGTACGGAAGAAAAGCTCATGGAAAATCCGCCGCTGTTCGTTTTCTTTTCGACGACTTTGGGCTTTCCGACTTTTGTATAGCTGAATTTGAACGGCGGGATGGAAACCTGTCCGGTCTTTACGGGGGAAATCCAGGCAAATTTGGCGCTTCCGCGGGCTTCGCGCGGGGCTTCGGGTATCGGGGTGAGCTTCAGGTCCGACATGTCGGCACGGTGGGCGATGAAGTCGTTTCCGAGGTCCATGCTGGTCGCGACGAGGTTCCCCTGGAAATGTTCGAACGTGTGGATGGAGAGCGTGACGGAAAGCTGTTCGCCTTCATAGACGGTCCGCTTGTTCGGTGTGAGCGAAACGGAAACAGCCGCTTCGTCGTAGGATTTTTTTACTTCTACGTTGTTCAGGTGAAAAATGTCGTATTCCTTTTCGCCGATTTTCCAGGAGAGGATTCCCGCGGACTTGACGCCTGTTTGTCGCGGAGCGACCAGATGGAAATTGTATTGCCTGCCGGTTTTGCGCCTTCCGATTCGGACATCTGCGGAGTCGAGACTTTTCAGGGTAAAGCCGTTCTGGACGGAAAACTGGGGAATGCCGCGCGTTCCGAATTCTTCGAGCTTTTGCGTATCAACGGTGAACTGGAGCGTGAGCGTTTCTCCCGCATCGACGGAATTTTTATCGAGCTGGATGTCCCACGGACCTTGGGTTATCAGCTGCCCGGCGTACCTGCCCGAGCCTCCTCCCATCATGGCCGCCATTTGCTGCTGCATCTGTTCCATCATGCTCCAAGGATCGGTCGCCTGTGCAAAAATAGAAATGGCAAAAAGAAGAACTGTGAGTAGAAAGCGTTTCATAACAACCAAAAGATACAAAAAAGCTATCTTTGAACCATGTCTTATCAATCGTTGGAATCGCTCTTTGACGTTTACCCCAAGATTCAAATGCTCGGCCCGGTCGGCAGCGGAAAATCGAAAATTCTCAGGGAGTTTTCCGAAAGGCATTCCAAGGTCTCGCTTTCTTCGACGGAAATCCAGCGGCGGATCCAGCGCGCGCTTGCGCCCTTTTGGCAACAGCGTTTTATCAGCCTCCGCGATGACGATGCGCCGCGTGTCCGCGATTTGCTTTTAAAGCCGAAGTTCTTTTTGAATTCCGCGCATTACGTGGAAGACGATCCGTTCGCACCGACAAATCCCGAGAAACTCGAAGAGGCGCTTTCGATGGCGAACCTTCCCGATACGGTTCTGAAAGTGAAACTCTTGAGCCTTTCGAACGGCGAACTGCGAAGGATTCTCCTCGCCAGGCAGTGGATGGAGTCGCCCGACTACATTCTGTTCGACGATCCGTTTGGCGGTCTCGATCCGGAATTTCGGACGCATCTCGCTCGTGCGATTTTAAAGATGTCGGAAACTTCGGTCAAGATGGCGATAAGCCTGCAGCGCAAGGAAGAGCTTCTCCCGAAGATTCCCGCATTTGTGTATGAAAACGGCGAATTCCGCGTTTACGAGGGAACACTTCCCGAAAAAATTTTGGACGCGCCTGAAAAAAAAGCGGAAATCACGTCCTATGTCGTCGAAAACTTGCGCAAGCCGGAGAGAGTCGGGGAAACCCTTTTTGATTTGGAACATGTCCACGTGCGCTACGGTTCCGCGACGATTATCAACGATTTGACGTGGCAGGTGAAAAAGGGCGAACATTGGGTGGTGATGGGACCGAACGGAGCCGGTAAGAGCACGCTGCTCGCGCTGCTTTCGGCGGATCATCCGCAGATGTATTCGAACGATATAACCTTGTTCGGAAAAAAGCCCGGAGCGGGCCTCAACATCTGGGAACACAAGGCTCAAATCGGATTCTTCTCCCCGGAACTTGCGACGCAATACCGTGAAAAGCTGAACATTTCGGAAGTCCTCTGCACCGGATTTACAACGGGCCTCGGGCTTTTCACGCCGCCTTCCTGGGAAGAAAAGGCGAAGGCGAAAAACTGGCTGCACGAGCTCGGATTTTCGGACGAGGAGCGTCCTTTCGACTCGCTTTCCGCAACGGAACGCCGGCTGGTCCTGATTGCCCGCGCCGCGATTCGTCCGCCGAAGGTCCTGATTCTCGACGAACCGACGCAGGGAATGGATGCGGAATTTCGGGAACGTCTCTTTGACCTTCTGGAATTCCTGTCGGGCGAGACGACGATCGTTCTCGTGACGCACTACGACGCGGAATGGCCAAAGTGCATGACGAACGTGCTGCGGATGCCGAAATTTTCCCTGGCGTAGCCTTACAGGATTTTTGTCGTCATGTTCCCCGCATAGACGGCGAGGATTCCGAGAAAAACGCTCAGACTGGCGTAGAGGGCGAATGGGAGGATGTTTCCCGCCTTGAAAAGCTGGAGACTTTCGCTCGCAAACGTGGAAAACGTGGTGAAGCCGCCGCAGAATCCGACGGTGAGAAATATACGGACATTTGGACTTAATCCGCGTTCGGAAAGTCCGTAGAAAAGCCCGATGAGAAAGCAGCCGGCGATGTTTACGGCGAATGTTCCGAAGGGAAATGTCCCGAAAAGATGCGCTCCGATAAGCCTTGCCGAGAGAAAGCGGCAAATTCCGCCGAGAAAGCTGCCGAAGCCGACCAAAAGGATCGAATGAATCATGCTTCAAATTTAAAAATGCCCGAATTTTCCAAAAAAATAAATCCGGGAAAATTTTGTATTTTTGGAATTTCAAAAGCGAAGGATTTCCCGTGATTACCGAAGAACAGATTCTCAAAGCGTTATCCGTTGTCGTGGACCCGGATCTCAAGAAAAACATCGTTGAACTGGGATTCGTGAAAAACATTCGGATTTCGAAAGATGGCGACGTGGAACTCGATCTGGTCCTGACGACTCCGGCGTGCCCGATCCGCGATAGATTCAAGACGCAGTGCGAGCAGATTCTCCGGGAGTCCGGGGCGCGCACGGCAAATGTCGTTCTCAAGGCGAACGGCCGTGTGGTGAGCGGAACGCAGGCGGCGGCTAGCGACAACGAACTCTTGAAAGGTGTCAAGCGGATTGTGGGCGTGGCCAGCGGCAAGGGCGGCGTCGGGAAATCAACGGTGACGGCAAATCTTGCGATGGCTCTGAGCCTTGCCGGTGCGAAAGTCGGCGTCCTCGATGCGGACATTTACGGCCCTTCGATGAATATCATGTTCGGCGTGGAGATCTCTCCCGAGGTTTTCGAAGACAGGACTATCGCTCCGGTCGAGGTCAAGGGAGGCATTTCGCTGATTTCGATGGCGATGTTTGCGGAATCGGACAAGGCGACGATTTGGCGCGGCCCGATGGCGAGCCAGATGATCCAGAATTTTGTGCACCGCGTCCGCTGGGGCGAACTGGACTATCTGTTGATAGACTTTCCTCCTGGAACGGGCGATATCCAGTTGACGCTTACGCAGCAATGTCCTCTTTCGTGTGCGCTTGTCGTGACGACTCCGCAGGATGTCGCGCTCGCGGATTGCCGCAAGGGTCTTGCCATGTTCGATAGCGTCGGCGTGCCGACGGTGGGAATCATCGAAAATATGAGTTATTTTATCTGCGATGGTTGCGGAAAGCATCACAACATTTTCCGTTCCGGTGGCGGCGAGCGGATTTCGAAAGCCTTGGGCGTTCCCCTGCTTGGAAAAATTCCCCTGGAGCCGGCCGTTGCCGACTGCGGCGATCTGGGAACTCCTGCCGTGTTGCGTTACCCGAACAGCGAAAGTGGCAAAGCGTTTGCGGATATCGCCGAAAAGGCGATCCAGGCGATTGCCCAACTGGAACATTCGACAAAAAATGTCATGCACAACTTCCGTTTCCGTTTTGAAGAACTTCCCGTGGAGGCGAAATGATCCAGCCAGTCAAGATTTTCCGCACACCTGAAAAAGAACTGGGATTTGATTTCGACGACGGTTCGCGGACGGTTTTCCGCCTGAGGGATTTGCGGCTCGCTTGCCCCTGTGCGCTTTGCGTCGATGAAAATTCCGGGGAGCGCCTGCTCGATCCGAAGACGGTTCCCGAGGATATTTCGATAGAGAGCATCCAGTCCGTTGGTCGCTATGCGGTCGGAATTTTATGGAGCGACGGGCATCGGACAGGCATTTATCCTTACGATTTGCTGAAACGATTGTCGAAGGATTTGACGAAAAAGGTTTAAAAAGCCATATTTGAATCGGTAAATTTTTTTGGCGTAGGGCTATCCTGTATGAGTGATTTTAACGAATCTTTATATTTCCGCGATTTGAATCGGTATCCGACGTTAAAGCCGGACGAGGAAGCTGCGCTCATAGCGATAATCAAGGACGGCAAGACGGAAGAGATTCGCCAGTCCGCCCTGCAACACCTGATCCGCGGAAATCTGCGGTTCGTGGTCAGTGTCGCCCGGAAATACCAGGGACGCGGACTTTCCCTTTTGGATCTCATCAACGAAGGCAACCTGGGACTATTCAAGGCGGCGAAACGTTTTGACAGTACCAAGGACGTGAAGTTCATCAGCTATGCGGTCTGGTGGATTCGGCAGTCCATCCAGAAGGCCCTTTTTGAACAAGTCGGCGCGGTTCGGATTCCGCCCAACAAGCTCACCCTGGTGAATCGCTTTAAACGTGCGCTGGTCCAGAACGGCGGCGATTACGAACGGACGATGGCGATGCCCGAATTTGCCGGCTCGGAACAGGACATTGTCGAAGTGATGGAAAAGATTGTCGATATATCGCTTGACGCTCCGATTAGCGATGACGGAAGTTCCGGGGATTCGGTCAGCTCCCTGATGGACGTTCTGGGAATGGACGGAAACCAGGAAGACGAGATGGAGAAAAACGAGCGCAAGGCTCTGATCGACGACATTCTCAAATCCCTCCCGCGACGCGAGGAAGAAATCTTGCGGATGTTCTACGGACTCGATACGGTAGAGGATACGACGCTGAAGGATATCGGCGAAGACTTGAAGCTCAGCCGCGAACGGGTCCGCCAGATCAAGAACAAGACTTTGCGGAAGCTCCAGCGGAACAAGGAAAAGCGCGACCGGTTGAGCGATTTCCTGGAAAGTTGATGCGGATTTCCGGAAATAAGGCGCAGCGCGCCGCTGTCTATTTCTTGGCGCTTCTCGGATGCGCATTCTTGGTGCTGCTCGCTTATCTGGTATATGGAAAGTTCGGTCCCCGGAAAATCGAGGTGTCGAGCGTTCCTTTCGGGCTTCCTCTCGGAACGGAAATTTCTGTCGGGGATTTTCCCGATACGCTTTCGGGGCTCTCTTCTTTGCCCGTATCGACGGTGCAGGAACTGCATCGCGCGGATGATTTGGAAAAGAATGAACGATTTGACGAGGCTGCGGAAATCTACGAGGCCATCGCCTTGCAATATCCGGATGTGTTCCTTGCGGAGTGGGGTGTCGTCCGTTCCCTGCTTGCGAAGGATTCGCTTTCGCCCGTGTGGCAGTCCCTGCTCGAATCTTCGGAGCGATCTTTGAAAAAACGTTATCCGGAATCTGCGGTTGCGTTCTGGCTGGATGCGAGTTTCGCAGAAAAGGCGAACAGTCTCGGAACGGCCGTGGAACTTGCCCGCGTCGCAACGGAAAAGTCTCCGGCTTTTTTCGACGCCCGCCTGCTTTATGCAAAGTTGCTTTTTCGGTCGGACCGCTTTGAAGAAGGCAAGGGGGAAGCGCGTGCGGCGATAAGCCTGTCTCATGGGGAAAATCCCAAGGCGTATGCGCTCCTTTCCCGGATTTTTCACGATGAAGGAACGCTTGACAGCTGTGAACGCGTCGTCGGTTATGCGCTTTCCAAGTTCCCGATAAATCCGGACTTACTTTGTATGCAAGGAATTTTGCAGGAATACAAAGGACGCTTTGACGAAGCGGAAAATACCTATCGCCGAGTTCTCGCGATACGTCCGGACTTTTTACCGGCGACCGAAGCCTTGCTTTCCTTGGGAGAAAAATCTCCGCCGGGAAGGATGGAGAGCGGTCGTCTTTCGCCAAAGGATCAGGCGAAAGTCGCTTGCGACATTCTAGAACCTCTGGTCGCGCGCTATCCCGACAACTTGCCGCTCCGCGAGGCTCTCGGAACCGCTTACCTAAAGGGTCGGGAATTTGACCGGGCAAAGTCCCAATATCTGGAAATCCAAAACCGCGACCCGGAATATCCCGAAATCCAGCGCCGTTTGCAGGAAGCCTCTTCCGTTCCCCCGGTCCGCGACGTAAAAAAGAACATGCTTGCGGACAATCTGCACCGCGCCATCGACAGCATGCGTACGCTCCCCGCGACAGGGCATTCGTTCGAATCGAGCCTCGGGCATTATCTGGTGCGTTACGGGGCGTCTCCGAAAGAATTTTTCGCCAAATATTCCGCTTCGAATTTCAAGAAGATTAAGAAGAACGCCTGGCAGGAAACTTTTTTTGAAGCGCCTTATTTCCATCGTTACACGATTTTGTTTGACGAAAAGGAACGCTTTTACGGCGTGCATGTCGTGGTGACGGATTCGAATGTCGTAGCGAACAAGGCGACGAATACGCCGGAAATCTATACGACGCTTTTCCAGCTGAACTCGAGGATTTCCGGTCTCGGAACGGAAACCGGCGAAACCGACTGCGACGGGACGGTGCTTTCCGGGGCGACTTGGGAGACGCGGGACAACTTTGAAATGCTTGCCCGGGTGGTCGGAAAACCGGCGGAAGTCCGCATGATCCGGCTCGACAAGTCAAAAATACCGGAAGGAATGCGGCTTTGCGATTATTCGAAGTACCTTTTTATGGATTGATTTGTACGTTGTGACTATGAGTGCTCGGACCCTTTTTTCGCTGTTGCTTCTGCTCGCTTTCGGAACGGTTCTGGAAGGTTGCACCTGCTGCGCGTATCTGAACCACATTTTCAACGCGGACAGAAATTACGAAGATGCCGTCAAGCTGGAAGCGGCCAAGGCGGACTCGATCCCCGCGGATTCCGAAGTCGTGGCGACGGGCGAAGCGGCGAAGAAATATGACAAGGTGATAGAAAAAGGTTCGAGGGTCTTGGAACGGTTCCCGGATAACGACCGCCAGACGGCTCGGGCGGTATTTCTCATCGGCGAATCCTTTCGTCACAAAGGGGAATGGGGAAAAGCTGTTGCGAAATATGATGAATTCGAACGGTATTTCTCCGACCACGATTCCATGCCGAAAGTGGAATACGAGCGGGCCTATTGCCTTTATAAAAACGGCGAGTATGACGTGAGCCGTTTTGCGTTGCAGTCGATTCTCGATGCCGGAGAGGAACATCCTTTTTATAGTGATGGGCTGAACCTGTTGTCACTTCTCGAAGAGAAAGGCGATTTTACGGAACAGGCAATCGCTGCGCTTGAAAAAATGCTCGCCGATTCAAACGGAACGCCCTATATGCGCGGTCGTGCGCATTTGCGCTTGGCGTCCCTCTATTTTAAAATGGAAAATTATCCCAAGGCGCGGGAACATTACAAGGCGAAGGAAATCGTCGAATTGCCGCTCCGGGACCAGTATTCGGCGAGCCTCCATGCGGCGGAATGCCTTGCCGCAACCGATGCTTTTGCGGAAGCAGCCGAAGAATATCGGGTGATGATCGAAAACAAGGATTACGAATCGCACTTGCCCGATATGTATGTGCGCCGCGGGGAACTTTTGCTCCGCGCGAACGATTGGACCGGCGGCGAAAAACTTTTGCATTTTGTGACGGACGAGTATAAAAAATCGGAATATGCTTCGCGGGGATTCTTTGACCTGGGAGATTTTTACCAGACCGAGAAACGCGAATACGAACCGGCTCTCGCCTATTACGATTCGAGTTTTCTAGCGCGCCCCGGTTCGAGTTGGGGGAAGAACGCCCGGGAACGTCGCGATGCGCTGCGCCGGCTGCTCGCTTTGCGGGAAAAGGATTCTCTTGCCGATACGACGCTCCAGGCGAAGAAACAATTTTTCGATACCGAATTCCAGATTGCGGAACTTTTTCTCTTTAAGCTTTCGGAAATGGACAGTTCGCTCGCGCGTCTCGACCGGATAATCGAAGGTTCGCCGGATACCGCCGTGGTGATGCGCGCCACCTATGCGCGGGCATTTATCTATGACGAGTTCAAGCAGGACCCGGACCGGGCTGAGGAACTTTACAAGGAAATTATCGCCAAGTATCCGCGGACGGAATACGCCAAGCAGGCCCAGGTGAACCTGGGCGTCAAAGTGACGGTCAAGACGCCCGAAGACGAAGCGCATGAACTTTTCTTGAAAGCCGAAAGCCTTTGGGTCGCGGCGAAAGATGTCCCGCTCGACAGCATGGGAATGGTGGATTCCGCATACGCCAAAGCCCTTGCCGCCTACGATACGGTTTTTCAGGCTTATCCCGAAACGAATGCGGGTATCCAGGCTCTGTATATGAAGGGAATCATCTGGGAAATGTCCCCGGAAACAAAGGATTCCGCCGCTTTCGCGTTCAGGAAGCTGCGAAACGAACATCGGGATTCTCCGTGGGGAATTGATGCGGAAAAACGTCTGCAGACCCGGATGTCCATTACGGATGAATCCCTGGCGCGGCTCCGCAAACGCGTGGAGCAGAATGCCGCCTACGTCGATAAACTCTCGCAGCAGTATTACGAAGGCCTGTCGGCTGCCGAGAACAAGAAGAACGGTCCGGACATCAAGTCTTCCGAAGACGAAGTCTTAGAAAATTCCTATAACAGCATGTATGATTTTGAATAAATTAAGCTAAGAACCGTGATATGCTGAATAGAAAATATTTACACACCGATGTCCCTTTACCAAAAGATTTGTCATTTGAAAATATTTATCAGGCTTTGACAAAAACACAGGAGTTGTTCTCCTATATTAAAGAGAAAACGGGAATTGCTCTCTGCAAAATTATTCAGGCTAATAATTTTAGCGGAATGGTATCTAATGTTTTTACTAAAATGTTGGATGAATGTAGCCTCTATAAAGGCTTCTCGGATCAGCATTATCCTGATTTAAAAAATATGGAAACGGGAATCGGGTTGGAAGTCAAGGCATCCAATAAGCCGATGAAAGGTGGTGAAGGACATAATGGACATTCTGGGTGGCATATCATTGTTTGTTTTGAAATGTTAAAGAATGGTGAAATAGATTTTTCCCAAGTTGAAATTGCCAATTTGATTGGCTTTGAAAATGTTGGTTCCGATTGGAAATATCAAGGCAGTTTGCGGAATAAGAATAATTCGCAACGAACCGAAACCTATATCACGACAAATATCGGTACAGCAAAATTAAGAGATGGTACGATTTATCTGAATCCCGAATATGTCGCTATTTCAAAAGCGATGCAAAGAAATCGGGAAAAATTAGATTTGCCCATTCCGAGTTACTCTATATTTGCAAAGTAGTTTGAGGATACAAAGCGCACAGCTTCGGAATGGCGTCCAGGGATTGTCTGTAAAATTCGTCGTCCTGCTCGATTCCGATACTGTCGTAGCCTAAAAATTCTGCAGCCGCAATCGTTGAGCCGCTACCCGAAAACGGATCCAATACGATTCCTTTTCCTAGTGGCAGGGATGCGTGGACCAACTGGCGTAAAAAGGATTGGGGCTTGATGCTTGGATGGTTGACGATTTCTCGTTCGATTTTCGGTGTCTTTTCGCTCGGAATGAAATCGGAAAAAGGCTTGTCTTTTGCAGGACGCCTCAACGCTCCGGCTTTCCAGATTCTTAGATTCTCGGCGACCGTTTTTTCGGAAAGAGGTTTTCGAAATAAAATCCAAGGTTCCCAAAGAGCTTTCGGAATGACAGATGTCGAGGCAAATTCGCTCTCTGCATTTTTGGGACGATCGCCTCCTCTTAGCGTGCATATGGTGCGGATGATTTCGCCCCTTTTTTCCAGACCGGAATTTCTGAGTGCGGAACTGACAATATCTGATAGCAGCGGTGTTGAAGCCAAGAAAACATGTCCTCCGGGAACGAGAACGTGGAATGCCAACTCGGACCACTTTTTGAAAAATTGGTAAACGTTTTCGCGTTCTTTGGGATCGTCGTTGATGACACTGAAGCGCGGAACGGCGATTCGCTGGTGTCCGTCAAAGGCTTGGGGACGGCGCCAAATTCCGCCTTTTCCAAGCCTCTTCTTTTGGATTTCATCCGGGGTGTATTCCTTGACGCCGTAAGGAGGGTCGGTCACGATTGCCGTAATGGAATTTTTGGGCTGTGTTTTTAGCCATTCAAAGCAATCGGAATTAAAAACGTGATAGCTCATATTTACAAAGTCCCGGCGGAGAAATTTAAAGGACAATTTAGCAATTGTTTTGTCTCTGACGGACTTTTCTTTTTTTTGTCAAACTTTGACAAAAATGGTTTGTATAATTGGAAATATGGTTACTGCACAAAAGAACAACTACACAAATAAACAGAATTTTCAAAATGCCGCTCAAAACTTTTTCGCCGACGGCTTCATCTCTTTTCGCCGGCGTATCGCGGAACAGCTTTCCCTGCAAGGCGCGGAGCTTTCGGAAGATGAAGATTCCACCTTGCTCGATTTTTACCGCCAAGGAGAAAACGAAACATATGTTCTCGCCGCTTTCGGCTATGAAAGTTGAATTTTATAGAGCCCTGTATTCGACAAAGCGCGTCTTGCCGTAGAAATCCGGCAGTGTCCCGCACCATTTTAGCCAGGGATAGTTTGACGCTTCCGCTTCGAGAATTTTATCCTCGTTCGCTTCCGGGCCGATTTCCATCAGAAGGATGCCTTCGGGATGAAGACGGTTTTTACTCTGCTCTAGAATTTTTCGGATAAGCGTGAGACCGTCTGGGCCGCCAAAGAGGGCGAGTGCCGGGTCAAAGTCCCGGACTTCCGGTTGGAGCTTTTCTTTTTCCGCATCGGGAATATATGGCGGATTGCTGACGATAACATCGAATTTTTCGCTTTCGGGAAGAGCGTCTAGCAGGTCCCCTTCAAAAAATTCAATTTCTGCATCGTTGAATTTCGCGTTTTCTTTGGCGAGGTCGAGAGCGTCCTTTGAAATATCCGTGGCGAGAACGCGCATCCCGGGAATTTCCTTTTTGACGGCAATCGCAATCGCCCCGCTTCCCGTTCCGATATCTGCGACCGAGAGATTTTCCTTTCCCTGCAAGCGTTCCTTGATGATGTCGATGAGGGATTCCGTTTCGGGTCTCGGAATGAGGGCGCGCCTGTCGCAACGGATTTCGTGCCCGCGGAAACTGGTCGTTCCGACGATGTGCTGGAGCGGTTCGCGCTTTGCCCGGCGCGCGACCAGCGGACGGAGAAGTTCGAGTTCGCGTTCGGAAAGCGGCTTGTCGAAATTCAGGTAGAGGTCCATCCGCTTCATCTTGAGACCGTGCGCGAGGATGTATTGCGCGTCGAGCCTCGGATTGGGAATTCCCTTGTGCTGGAAGAAAGAAGTCGTCTTGTTTAGAATTTCGAGGACGGTGTTCATGCGAATTTCCCGAGGACTTCCTGGGCGTGGGCCATCTGCAATGCGTCGATGATTTCCTGGATGTCTCCGGTCATGACGCTTTCCAGTTTGTAGAGCGTCAGGTTTACACGGTGATCGGTGACGCGGTTCTGCGGAAAATTATAGGTGCGAATCTTGGCGGATCTGTCGCCCGTGCCGACCATCGCCTTGCGGCTTGCCGCCTCGGCCTGTTCCTTCTTGGCGATGAGTGCGTCGAGAATTTTGGACCGGAGCATTTCCATGGCGTGCAGACGGTTTTGCAACTGTGAGCGCTCTGTCTGGCAGCTCACGACAACGCCTGTCGGGATGTGGGTGAGGCGCACCGCGGAATCCGTCTTGTTGATATACTGCCCACCGGCGCCGCTGCTTCGGTAAGTGTCCATGTGGATGTCGGCTTCCCGGATGTTCACATCGACTTCTTCCGCTTCGGGGAGAATGGCGACCGTTGCCGCCGACGTGTGCACGCGGCCTTGCGTCTCGGTGTCGGGAACGCGCTGCACGCGATGAACTCCGCTTTCGAACTTGAGCGTTCCATAGACGCTGTCGCCTTCGATAAAGACCCGAATTTCTTTGTAGCCGCCCACCGTACCTTCCGACGCATCCTGGATGGTCATCTTCCATCCCATGCGATCCGCATAGCCGCGATACATGCGGAACAGATCGCCTGCAAAAAGAGCCGATTCGTCGCCGCCCGTTCCCGCGCGGATTTCGAGCGTCGCGTTTCGATAGTCCCACGGATCCTTGGGGACCATCAGAATCTGGAGCTCGTCTTCAAGGGCTGCGATGTGCTTTTCGAGAGGTGGAATTTCCGCCTTGGCGGCTTCGGCAAATTCGGCATCGTTTCCGCCGAGAGCCTGTTTCCATTCCTTTAAATCGCTCGACAGCTGGATGTATTCGCGGGCCTTTTGGCAACTCTTTTCGAGACCTTTGTATTGCTTTTGGAGCTTGGTATAGAGAGCCTGGTTCGAAACGACGTCGGGAGACGAAAGTTCCGATTCCAGTTCTTCGTATTTTTCGATCACTTTTTGTGCGGCTTCTAACATCGGATGCGAATTTAGAAAATTTGCGGTAGATCTCTCTCAAAAAAAGATGGAAGATGGTCGCTCCGCGGAAATTTAAAAGATAGATTTGACAAGGATATGATTTTTATACTTCTTGCCGTCGCCCTGCTTGCCGTAGCCTTTTTAATTTGGGGCTGGAACGATGTTGTCCTTCGCGATTCCAAGGGGAGGCTTTTGAGCCGCAAGGTAAAATCCGCTGACGAAGGTGCCCTGGTCGGACTTTCCTATGGTACGTATGTTTTTGAAATTTGGCACGTTGGGCTTTTTCATCTGCGTCCGAGGCTTGTAAAAACGGTGAGACTTGAACACAACAAAATTTCGGAAAACGCTTGGAGTTTTTCATATAAATTAAAGAACGAAGCGCGACTTCTCCATGCGGTGATGAAAAAATCGGAATTGCGGCTGTTGAAGGCCAGATATCTGACGGATTGCGAAATTTTCCAGACCGTGCGGAACTCCTATTTTAAAATTCTGAACAATCTGTATTTGCCGAAAAACAGCATCAGCGATACGACGACCATCGATTCCGTGCTGATTCATCCGACGGGAATCTACCTGTTTGAAAATTCCGTTTTCGAAGGCTGGATCTATGGCGATGCGGACAGCAAATTCTGGTCTGCGACCGTCCTGCGCAACAACCGTACGAAAAATTCGGAGTATGAAAACCCTGTCCTTCGCAGTGTGCGAAACGAAGAGGCGATTCGCCGGATGTTTGAAAAGGCGGAAAGCCTTCCGATGCACATTTTTTCCTACGTCGTGTTCAGCGACAAGGCGGTCTTGAAGGATGTTCCCGAAAGTTCGGTGGAACGGAAACTCGTTTTGCGGGGGCAGCTCGCCCAAAGCCTTGTCCGGACATTCAGCCTCGCGACGCCCGTATATACCGAAAACGAAATCGACGAGCTCGCTCTCGAACTCGCCGGTTTTGCCGATAAAGTAACGCTCTGAATTTTAGATTTTGAAATCGACGCCTGCCGCGATATTGTGGCTTGTCCGGTCGTATGTTTTCTTGATGCCGTTTTCCTTCTTGGTGTATTCTTCGTAGAGAGTTTCCATGTAGCCGATTTGAACCTGGAGGCTTTCCGTAAAGCGGAATGCGATGCCGCCGCCGACCGACCAGGAATTGGTGACGAAGCTCAGGTCGCTGATGTAGTCGTCCGTGATGCCGTACATCGTGCGCTGCACGCTTGCCGAAATGGTGAGAGGCTTCAGAATGTCCGCTTCGACGCCGAGTACAAATTCGTTTTCGTCTCCGTCCAAATCGTCCTGCTTGTCTTGCGGGTAATTGGCGAACGTGTCGAAGTAATGGTGGTAGCCGATTCCGGTGCGGAAGCGATCGGTCCAGGCGTAATTGAATCCGACGGAAAGGATGCCGGGAAGGTCGTTGTCGGATTTTTTCCCGTCGATAAATTGCGGCATGTATTTGGTGACTACATCCTCGATTTTGTCGGTTTCGTTTTTCATCTCGATGAACGTATTATGCTCATACTTGATGCCCGCGCTGAATTTTTTGTAATGGAATCCGAGGCTCGCAATCGGCGTGATTCCCCAGCCTGTCTGTTCGCAGTCGAGGAGCGTCTTGTTTAACATTGCATCGAGCTGTTCGTTTTGGATTAGAGATTTCATGGAGCCGTTGTAGGAATTGTAGGCGTAATTTATACGCGCGCCGAGAAACGCGGAAAACATATCCATGAAGCGGTAGCTTGCGCCGAGCTGCCACGCATAGACATATTGCTTGCCGACAAATTTCGCTTCGTAAAGCTGCGTCGGACTTTGGATTTTGTAAGCACTCATCAGTTGTCCAAGTGCGGGCGTTTGTTCCGCGGTCTTCTGGATGGTCTGCGAAAGCAATGCGTCGATCAGGGGAAGTCCTTTGTTGAACTTGGCTTCTCCGCCTCCGCCGATGATGTAAAAGCCGCCCGAAAGGGCAAAGTTGCCATGGTGCCAGTTGACAAGCAGGCTGGGCATCACCGGGACAAAAGATTTCCCTTCGTAATCGCCGAGCTTGTCCGTATCGATTTCGCGGGTCTGCCAAACGGTCTGGCTGTGTGCAGAAACATAAAGCCCGTCGTTCATGAATGCGGTTCCCGCCGGGTTGTAGTAAACCGCGGAAGTTGTCGTCGAAGCGTCCTGGGCAAAGTTGCGGACGAAATCTGTCGATTGGTTGGTGTTGTGCATGAGGCCACCGGCGAAAGTCGCCGAGGCGAAAAGAGGAATGAGTTTTTTGATTTTCATAGGAACCGTTTTGTTTTGCGCGTAAGCTAGTTAATTGGTAAAAAAATCCAAGGCTGTTTTTTCGCACAAATGAAATTTTTACGTATAAATGAATTTGTGTTTATCTATAGATAAAACAGCGTTTAATTATTGCGTACAAATGAAATCCGGTTTAACAATTTTCCGTAAAACAGGGCTGTTCCTGAATGACTATTTAACAACGAAACTTGTTGAACTCGCTTTTAATTCTGCTGACCGGGCGATAGGATGTTTTCTAGATTTAAGCCATGGCGATAGACAATGCGATTTTGCGTCGGACGGAACTCCTGCTCGGAGACGCCGCGATGAATGAAATTTCCCAAAAGAGCGTGATTATCTTTGGCGTCGGCGGTGTCGGTTCCTGGTGCGCAGAAAGCCTTGTTCGTTCGGGAATCCAGAAACTCACCATTGTCGATAGCGACAGAGTCTGCATCACGAATGTCAACCGCCAGCTGATGGCGACCGTCAAGACCGTGGGACAGGTCAAGGTCGAGGCTCTCAAGGAACGTTTGTTACAAATTAATCCGCTAGCGGAAATCGATGCGCAGCAGGAAATCTTTACGGCGGAAACCGCGGAAAATTTTCACATCGAAAAGTTTGACTATATCATCGATGCGATTGATTCTCTAAAAGACAAGGCATTGCTGATTCTCTTGGCGTGCAAAACGAAATCGGTGTTTTTCTCTTCGATGGGCGCCGCCCTGAAACTCGACCCGACCAAAATCCATGTCACCGAATTTTGGAATGTCAAAGGATGCCCGCTTGCGCGTGCGCTTCGCACCAAGTTCCGCTCGAAGAAGACATTTCCGAAGAAAAAATTTTTGTGCGTCTATAGCGAAGAACTTTTGCAGAACAAGGGAAAAAACGGAACCTGTGGAACAGATAAGTGCATGTGTCCCAAGGCGAAAACGGGTCCCGGCAACCAGGAACTTTTGAATCACGAATGGTGCTCAAGCAAGGCGCAAATCAACGGAACGCTCGCGCATGTCACAGCGATATTCGGGTTCACGATTGCAGGGCTGGTTCTCAAGGATATCGTGCAAAAAACGGAAGCTATTTCGGATTCGCAAATATAACGTCTTTCGGCGGAGTGGAATGTTCTCCGATGAATTTTTCCATCCAGACCATGTTGTACCAGCGTCCGAACTTGTTTGCGCAAGTGTGAAAGGTTCCGACGATGGAAAAGCCCAGGTGCCTGTGAAATTCGATGCTGCTGCCATCGAGATATTCGTCGGGAACGTCCGGGCTGGCGATGCAGGCGTAGAGATTGGTGATGCCCATTTTCCCGAGAAGTTTTTCTAATTCCCCGTAAAGCGTTTTCCCGATGCCTTGGCGGCGAAAGTTTTGGCCAATGTAGATGGAAAGTTCCGCGGACCAATTGTAAGCGGGTCTTGTGTTAAACGGTCCCGCATAGGCGTAGCCGACGATTTGGCTGTCGATTTCCGCAACGATGTAGGGATATTTGGAAAGCGTCCGGGCGATGCGTCCCTGAAATTCTCCGACAGAGGGAACGGCGGTCTCGTAAGTGATGGCGGTATTGAGAACGTATGGCGCATAGATTCGCCGAATCGCCTCGGCATCTTCGATGGACGCCTTTCGAACTTGAATCGCGGACATGCCTTTAAAATAAAAAAGGCTCCCGCTAGCGGAAGCCTTTCCGAAAATTTTCCCCGTTTACTTGAGGTCTAGCGCATTGTCCATTCCGTCGATGAGCTTGCCGTCTTTGACGACAGCGAAGCCTCCCGTGTAGCCCCAGTGTTGCCAGGGAATCTGGAGCGTGTCGCTGATTTCGCGGACCGCGGTCATGTAGTTCAATACGCTCTGCGCATCGGACTTGGGACTGTAAGCGCCGAATTCGTTCCAGACCAGAGGCACGTTATTCTCAACCGCCCATTTCTTCGCCTTGGCGATAAGGCTCAGGATGTAGCCCTTGCTGCCGGTCTTGTAATAGTTCTTGACCGCGGACTTGACCCAGCTTACGGTGGAAGCCTTGACGCCGAAATCCGAGGAGTATTCGGACCATTTTTCCGGGTCGTAGGGGAACGGGATATTTTTGATGGTCGCTGCGTCTCCCCACGAAGCGCCTTGGTGGGAGAAGATGTACGGGTCATAGGAGTGGAACGCATAGACGATATTGTTATCGCTGAACGGCGTGCGTTTGATGAGATAGTTTATCGCATACCATTGGACATCCCCGAAGATAATCGTGTGCGTGGAATCGACCGTGCGGATGGAATCGATCATCCCTTGCGCTGCGGTGGTCCAGTCGTCTTGCGGAACCTTGCCGCTTGTCATGTCCGGTTCGTTCAGAAGTTCAAAGAAAATGTCTTCGCGGGGATTCTTGGCGTAATGCGCGGCGACCGCTTTCCAGACGCCCGCCATCATCTTCAGATATTGCGGGTCCTTTGCCGATGTTGCGTTGTAGCTGTTGTCGTATTCATGGTAGTCGATGGTGAAGGACATCCCGTAGCGTTCCGTCCAATTCACGAAAGAATCCAAGACGATAAAAATGGAATCGTTCATTTCGAGCGAGACTTTTCCCGTCGTGTCGTTCAAAAATTCGCTGCGGTTCGAAACGTAGAGGTCGAGGTCTATCGGAAGCCGCAGAGCCTTGAAACCGCTTTCGGAGAGAAACTTCACGTCGCTTTCGCCGAATTCAAACTCGCCGGTGAATTTTCCGTCCGCTTCTTCGAGCCAGTTCGTAAAGTTCACGCCCTTGTTCAGATACTTCATCGCCTTTTCCTGGAGCGGATTCGAAATGCCGATATCCCCAATATCGATGTTATAGACCATCGGGTCCTTGATGGTCATGTCGGCGGTTTTCGGCGGCAGGTCCTCGGTTCCAATTAGGTAAATGTCGTCGATGATGACGGAATCCTTTTTGCCGTTGCCCTTGACCTGGAAGCTGATGGCTGTTACGTTTGCCGGATTGAACGGAACGGAAACGCCCCAGCCGCCTTGTATCAGGTCGTCGAAGGCGATCGTGACTGTGGTCCATTCGCTCGACTTTTTCTCGGATGCCAAATGCACGTCATAGTCGAGGACGTCGCTTGTTTCTACGTGGATATAGTGGGCGGCGCCCTTGTAGGAATAGCGGATTCCCGCGTATTTGCTGACGTCAACCGTCGATGGGACTTGGAAACCCCAGCCGACATACGGATCGTACTGGTAATTGCCTTTGTCTAGGTTGAATTCGACTTTCAGGGCGTACTTGGATCCGTTATCCGTTTCCGCCGCGACGATGTTTCCCTCGGCGTCTGTGGGCATCGTGATGGTGGAAGCTCCCTCGTTATCCGTGTCGGTGTAAGTGTACCAGCTGCTGCCGATTTCCGTTTCGCCGTTGCCGTCTTCGAAATTATCGAGAAGAAGGCCGTTTTTGGGTGCGTCGATTGTCGATGACGAACTTTCGGCGGATTCTTCGGACGAAGAACTCTCTTCAGAAATCGATGACGAGGAAAGTTCTGCGGAAGAATTGGCGTCTTGCGAGGAACTGGAGTTGTCGTCGGAACAGGCGACGAACAGTGAAAACGCCGATGCGACGGACAGGATTGCCAGACGACGGATGTGCATAAAGCCTCCTTGAGGGTTTTCTTTAAAATACAGAGATTTGGCCGGGAACGTTTCACAAATAGCGATTTAATATGAATTTGCCGTTTACAGGTGAAAACGCGAAGTGGCCGGTTATTCTTTAAAATCAGCTTTATCGTGGAGTGCTTGTTTTTATTGATTTCTAAATTTTAGCTAGAAAAATATCGCTTGAGGTTTATCGCTCATGTTCCGTGAAGTAAAAAAAGACGAATCCTTTCCGCAGATCGAAGAACGTATGCTCGCTCTGTGGGACAAAGACAACGCTTTCCAGAAGTCGCTCTTCGAGGGCGAAGGACGCCCCGTTTTCAACTTTTTCGACGGGCCTCCGTTTGCGACGGGGCTTCCGCATTACGGTCATTTGCTCGCCGGGACCATCAAGGATATCGTGCCGCGCTACTGGACGATGAAAGGCTATAGTGTTCCGCGCGGTTTCGGATGGGACTGCCATGGACTTCCGATCGAGAGCCTTATACAGACGAAGTTGAAGCTCGCCGGAGTCGCCGAGATCCGCGCCTATGGAGAGGATCGGTTCAACGAGGAGTGCCGCGGGGCGGTGCTGAAATACACGAGCGAGTGGAAGAAGACGGTGCGCCGCATGGGCCGCTGGGTGGATTTCGACAAGGGCTACAAGACGATGGACCGGACGTTCATGGAGAGCGTTTGGTGGGTCTTCAAACAGTGCTTCGACAAGGGCCTGATTTACCAGGGATACCGCATCCAGCCGTATAGCCCGGCGCTCGCTACGCCGCTTTCGAACTTTGAAACGAACCAGGGCTACAAGGACCGCCAGGATCCGTCGCTCACGATTATCTTCCCGCTGAATTCAGACGAGGCGAAGTTCCAGGGGACGAACCTTCTCGTGTGGACGACGACGCCGTGGACGCTTTATTCCAACTTCTGCATCGTGGTCGGTGCGGACATCAAGTACAATCTGGTGGAATTTGAAGGCAAGCGTTACTGGGTAGCGGAGAGCCGCACTGCGGCCTACTTCAAAAATCCGAACATCGTCGATTCCTGCATGGGGTCGGAGCTTGTCGGCAAGAGCTACGAGGCGCTTTCGCATATTTCCGATGCGTATGTGACGCCGGAACAGCTTTCCCGCCACTACAAGATTTATGCAGCGGATTACGTGAGCATCGAGGACGGTACGGGTGCCGTTCACACCGCGCCTTCTTTCGGCGAAGAGGACTTCCAGACCGGAGCGCGCCTCGATCTCGGACTTTTCGATCCGCTCGATACCGAGGGCAAGTTTACGGACAAGGTTCCGATGTGGAAAGGTCTCGGGGCGAAGGAAGCCGACAAGGGAATCATCCGTTACTTCAAGGAACAGGGCCGCGTGTTCAAGCAGGACACGATTGTGCACAGCTATCCGCACTGCTGGCGCACCGGTGTGCCGCTGATCTACCGCGCGCTCAAAACGTGGTTCCTCAAGGTCGATGCTCCGGTGACAAGCGCGGACGGTGTGACGAAGACGCTCAAGGAATGGATGGTCGAAAACAACCAGAAAGTAAACTGGGTGCCGGATCACATCAAAAACGGACGCTTCGGAAAATGGCTCGAAGGGGCGCGTGACTGGAACCTCGCCCGCAACCGTTTCTGGGGAACGCCGATTCCGGTATGGCTTTCCGATGACGGCGACATGATCGCTGTGGGCTCCATCGTGGAACTCGAAAAGCTTTCCGGGAAAAAGCTCGACGACTTGCACAAGCACTTTGTCGATAAGGTTGAAATCGAGAAGGACGGAAAGGTTTACCGCCGCACGCCCGAAGTTTTCGACTGCTGGTTCGAATCGGGTTCGATGCCGTATGCGAGCCACCACTATCCGTTTGACAACAAGGAATTTGTCGAAAATACGCTGCCCGCGGACTTTATCGCCGAAGGCCTCGACCAGACGCGTGGCTGGTTCTACACGCTCACGATTCTTTCGAATGCGCTGTTCCAGAAGCCGACGTTCAAGAATGTCATCGTGAACGGCATCATCCTGGCGGAAGACGGTTCCAAGATGAGCAAGAGCAAGAAGAACTATCCGGACCCGAACGAGCTGATCGATCGCGTGGGCGCGGACGCCATCCGTCTTTTCCTCATCAACTCGGCGGCTCTCAAGGCCGAAGACTTGCGCTTTTCGGAAGAGGGAGTGAAGGGAATCGTGAAGCAGGTGATGCTCCCGCTGTGGAACGCCGTGAGCTTCTTCGTCTCCAACCACAATGCGGACGCGGCGAAGGGACAGCTCTCGTGGAAACCCGGCGATGCCGTGAAGAGCGAAAACGAACTCGACCGCTGGATGCTTGCGACGTTGCAGGATCTCGCCGCGAAAGTGGAAGTCGAGATGAAGGCCTACAGGCTCTACAATGTGGTCCCGGCAATCGTATCCGCAGTCGATGATTTGACAAACTGGTATGTGCGCCGCAGCCGCCGCCGTTTCTGGAAGAGCGAAAACGACGGAGACAAGAATGCCGCCTACGCCACGATGTACAAGGTGCTTGTCGATTTCAGCAAAATTCTCGCCCCGTTCCTTCCGCTTCTCGCCGAGGAAATTTACCAGATTCTCGTACGCGAAGTCGATGCGAATGCGCCGGTGAGCGTGCATCTCTGCGAATTCCCCAGTGCGGACGAATCCCTGAAGGACGAAAAGCTCGTGCAGCGTATCGCCATGGTCCGCGGACTGGTGGAAATGGGACGCACGATCCGTGCCACGAACAATGTGAAGAACCGCATGCCGATCGCTAGTATGACGGTGGTCGCCCACGGCGATGTGGAAAAATCCGTTGTCGAGGCGATGAAGGACCTGGTCCTTGAAGAGCTGAACGTTCGCGAAATGAAGTTCCTCGAAGACGAAACGGCTCTTGTCAAGCTGTCGGCGAAGCCAAACTTCTTGGGCATCAAGGCGAAAGGCCCGGAATACGCGAAGAACATGAAAGCGATTTCGGCAAAACTTTCCAGCCTTTCTGTCGATGAAATCAAGGCATTGCAGAACGGCGGAACCATTTCGTTTGACTTTGGCGAAGTGGGCGCGGACTGCCTGATGATCCAGCGTATCGTCCCGGAAGGCCTTGCCGTGAGCGCGGACAGCCACTTTACCGTTGCGCTCGATTTGAAGATTACCGACGACCTTCGCCGTGCCTGTGTCGCTCGCGAACTGGTGAACCGTATCCAGAACCGCCGCAAGGATCAGAACTATGCGATTACGGACAAGATCGAAGTGATTCTGTTCAGCGAAAGCGATGTGTTCAAGCAGGCTGTCGCCGAAAACGAATCTTACATCAAGGGCGAGACGCAGGCTACTGCAATCATGTGGAAGAATTCCGCGGACGGTCTCGAAGCAAACGAAGCCGACGGCGAAAAGTTCTGCTTTACGACGGTAAAAGCGTAATTTCGAAGGTTATCATTGCGAGGCTCCAAAAAGGGATCCCGTAACAATTTCAAAAAGACACTAAAAAGCTCTTTCCTTGTGAAAGGGCTTTTTACAGCTGCAATGGAACCTTATGTAAATAAGCGTGATATGTGGCTAAAGCAACGTGCGATGCTCCTATACCCTATATGATACAACGTCATTATTGACTTTGTTCAAAATTGGGCGGATTTGATTGGGACGGGATTGTCCCTTTTTTGTATATTGCCGGCGGACAATGTTCCGCCTAGAGGATTTTATGGAAAAGGTTTTTCGCACTGGAATCGGTTTTGATGTTCACAAACTCGTGGAATGTCGCAAGTGCATCATCGGTGGCGTCCATATCCCTTATGAAAAAGGACTTTTAGGGCATAGCGATGCCGACGTGCTGCTTCATGCGATTTCGGATGCCCTTCTCGGTGCAGCGGGACTCGGGGACATCGGCACGTATTTTCCTGATACCGACCCGGCATTTCTCGGTGCGGACAGTCTTGTTCTTCTCGGGCGCGTCCGCGAGGAAGTCGAGAAGGCCGGTTGCAAGATTGAAAGCCTTGACAGCGTGGTCATCTGCGAACGTCCGAAAGTCAATCCCCATCGGGAACAGATGAAGAAAAACATCGCCCGCGTCTTGCAAATCCCGGTGGAAAATATCGGAGTCAAGGCGAGCACCAGCGAAAAACTTGGGTTTACGGGTCGCGGAGAAGGTATCGCCGCAGAGGCTGTCGCAACGGTCAGCAAACTGCGCGCGTAAATATTGTCAAAAATTGTCATCCCGGTCGAACATGTGCGTCACGAACTGGACCACAAGTTCCCGATAGGTCTCTTCGCCAAAAAGAGGCTTTTGCATCAGGTCTATCGCTTCTTTTGAAAGCGTCCCGGTTTTTGCCAGCTCGGAACCTCCGGCTTCGTAACGTTTTCTGAGCATGTTCAATCGGCGTTCGCCTCCGCGGTGGTGCAAGGCTCGCATCTGCGGACAGACGATCAGATCATAGCCGTCCTTTCCCAAAATGATGTCGAATTGTTTCCGAATCGGTTCATAGACAACGTCGATATCGCACCAGGCGCAACTCGAAAGCAAAATGATTTTTTGCCCGGGCTTCTGGTTTTGCAGTCCGTGCATCGGCTTGTTCATGCAATCGGGATCATCGAGCCTTTGGCCCATATAGGGGTGAACCATTCCCACGATGCGGTCCATCAGGACTTTCATTTGACCCGGGACACTGAAAAGGAACAGCGGAAAACTCCAGATGACGATATCTGAGGTTTCCAGTTTTTTCCGGATGGCGGGGACATCGTCGTCTTTGATGAAACAGCTTCCGTCCGGGCGTCCCCAGCAGGTGAGGCATCCACGGCAAGGCTTGACGTGAAGCCTGTCGATAAAGACGTATTCAGCCTCGTAATCGCCTGATGCAAGCATTCCATCGACAAACGCTTTTGTAGGAACCAACGTTCCGCTCTTTTCGTTCTTGGGGCTTGCGACCATGATAAGAATTTTTTTTGCCATTAGACGATACCTGTGTTTGGGGACAAATTAGAAAAAAGGATTGGAATTTTGTTTTTAAGCGGTGCGTGTTTTCTCTTTTACATTTCTTTTACCTTTTACCCCTTTACAAAATTTTAGAATTTTCTATTCCCCGTCCGAACATTGAAGAATCTCCGTTTGCAGCTGTGATGGCTGCTATTTCTTTTTCCCGGAACTGTGCGTTCCAAAACACGGAGGTTCATGATGAACAGACAGCAATATGCAGAAATGCTCAAACATATCAACCAGGTTCGAATCGGACGAGGCGACACGAGCGCTTGTATCGCTGAATACGTAAAGCGTTATCAGTACGTCTATGTCTATAACGATTCCATTTTCAAAAAGATTTTTGGAAATCCTGAAAACGAGAAAATGTCTTGCGCTTTTCTCAATGCGATTTTGAAGCTTGACGGTCCGGATTGCATTACCAGGCTGGGCTTTGTCGAATACGGCTCGCCATACTTCGCAAAATCGGATGCCCGGTGATTCTTACTGCCTTCGAAACATGAATTTTATCGCCCTGCAAATGTTTGATACTTTTCCGGCTTCTTCCAAATATCGTCATACGGTTCAACTTAGAAATCAGGACAATGAAGTCTTTTTTGAAAAAGAAACCCTCACGATTGTGGAAATTGCGAAATTTTGCAAAGGAAACTATGAGTTTGATGACAGCCGTCTTGCTAGTTGGCTTCGTCTGATTGAAAACATCAACAACGAGAAAGCGATCGATTCACGAGGAAATCCGTTTGTGGAATGCTTGCAAAATTCTGCAAAGTTGTGTAATTTTAGCGAAGATTACCTTTTAACGGAGGCCAAAAACATGACAGATGTCGATTACGAAAAGTATATCGAACGCAAGAAAGCTCGGGCGGAAGGTCTTGCAGAAGGCCGCATGGAAGGTCGAACAGAAGGCCGCGAAGAAGGAAGATTGGCGGGGCGCGCAGAAGCGAAAAAAGAAACAGCGAAAAACTTGAAAAATTTGGGAATGGCTGCATCCGTGATTGCTGAAGCAGTCGGTCTTTCCGAAGAAGAAGTAGTCGGTCTATAGTTGATTATTTTTCTACACCCAGGTACGTTTTTAGTTCCTGGATGTAGTATTCGCCTAGGGAAGAAAGCTGCATGTTCTTTTTGGTGATGTAGCCGATTTCCATAATGTCCTTGCTTGCCGCCGGATCGCGAAATGGAATGGCGAGATAGTCTCCTCCGTTCAGTTCTTCACAGATGATGCCGGAACACAGAGTGTAACCATTTAGCCCGATCATCAGGTTTAGCATCGTTGCCCGATCGTTTGCCTTGATCGTCTGCGAATATTCTTTTGTACTTAGAATTTCTTCGGCGTAATACTCGGCGCTCGCTTCTCCTTGGTCAAAGGATAGACATGGATAAGGAGCCAGTTCGTTAAACGTGATGAATTTTTTCTTTGATAGCGGATGATTTTTCCATAGATAGACGTATGCCTTGCAGGCGATGAGCTTGTGAAAAACGCAGTCTTTCGCATCCAGCAAATCGCCGATGACTTTGCGATTGAAATTGCTGAGATAGAGAATTCCGATTTCGCTCTTGAAATTGCTCACGTCATAGACGACTTCACGCGTTTTCGTTTCGCTGATTTCAAAATCGTATTCGTCGGAGCGGAACTTTTTAACCATCTCCACAAAACTTTTGACGGCGAACGAATAATGTTGCGTGGAAACGGAAAATTTCTTGCGCCGCTTTCCGTTTTTGCCGTAAAGGCCTAGCAGGGATTCATAATGCCGGTAAAGGTCTTTCGCATACGCGATAAATTCTTCCCCTTCGCGGGTGAGCGAAACGCCGCGGCTGGTGCGGTTGAAAATGGTGATGCCAAGTTCATCTTCCAGTTCGTGGATCGCAGCGGTAAGAGACGGTTGCGAAATGTAGAGCTTTTCGGCAGCCTTGTTAAAAGATGGACTTTCCGCAATTCCGATGGCGTAGCGTAGCTGTTGGAGGGTCATATTCTTAATATAGATTAGACTTGTCCTGAAAATTTAAACGGGTGCAGTAAATATTCAAAATCCTTGGGATGGCTGACAAATTTTTCGGGATTCTTTTTGAGTTCCGCTTGTAATTCTTGTGGTGAAAAAAAACGGAATCCATCAACTTCGTGCGGCTGCGGCACAAGTTTTAATTTTTCATCCTCGGAAATGGAGCCGCGGTAAACGTCGTAGAATTCATTGTCCAGATATGTTCCGGAATTGAGAATGCTGGAATGTCTGGATTCAAAAAGATATTTTAAATCTTCGGGATTTTTTTCTAGTCCGAGTTCTTCGCGAATTTCCCGGATGGCGGATTCGAGGCTGGAATCCCCGGCAGAAATATGCCCGGCGCAGCTCGTATCGTAAAGGTTCGGGTTGTTTTCCTTGTCGTGCGCACGCAGTTGGAAAAGAATTTTTCCGCTTGAGTCAAAAAGCCAAATGTGCACAGTCCGGTGCCAAAGTCCCAAGCGATGAACTTCGCTTCGAACCCGGGATTCTCCGGTTTTTTGACCGAGTTCGTTCAAAATATCGATCTGTTCTTCCATGAATTTCTCCAAAAATTTTCCGACGGAAAATCTATCTTTTTATCATGAACGAAAATTTTGAAAAAGCACTGAACGACCTGTTTGAAAAGGCGATTACCGAAGGAGTTTTTTCCAAGGCGGTTGTCGGATTTGTCTCTCCGGAAGGTTCCGAAGTTCGCGCATTCAACACGCCGGAAGATTCCCTGTTCGATATCGCTTCGGTGACGAAGGTTTGCCCGACTTCGACGCTTGCGCTGAAGCGCATCCTGGATGGTCGCTTGCATTTAGATGACCGCGTCCTGGATTTTATTCCCGAATTGCGTACAAATTATCGCGAACATGTCCTCGTTCGGCATCTGCTAACTCACAGCTTAGATTATCGGGTTCCGATGAGCAGCCTCAAGGATTTGCCTCCGGAAAAGATTCTGGATTTTCTCTTTTCGTATCATTTTAACCGTTTTCCGGGAACGGTCTTTAACTATGGAAATCCGGCGAGTATTCTTTTGGGAATCGTCCTGATGCGGCTTTCGGGAAAATCGCTTGCGGAAATGGCGGAAGAAGAACTTTTCAAACCGCTGGGAATGTCGCGTTCCGGCTGGGACCCGTTGCAAAGGTTTTCCAAGGAAGAAATCGTGGCGACAGAAGATGACGCTTGGCGAGGTCGGATTATCCAGGGAGAAATTCACGACGAAAGCGCTTTCAAGCTCCGCCGTTTTTTTCCGGTGGGAAGTGCCGGCATGTTTTCGACCGTACCGGATCTTTTAAAATTCGTACAAATGATTCTTGGCGATGGGATGTTTAACGGAGAGCGCGTCATGCCGGAAGGCGTCCTCCAACTGGTCTCGACAAATGCGCTGGAAGGCCGCGTGCGCGGCGCCTGTACCGCTTTGGGCTTTGAACTCGATGTGGAAAAATTCATGGGAAAAGTTCACCATTCCCGCATGTTCGGAAAAACGGGTTTTACCGGGTCGAGCATTGTTGCCGATGCGGAAACGAAACGGGCTGTCGTGCTGCTTTCGAATTTCACCTATCCGCATCGCGAAAATTCGGCGGAAAGAATCAACGATTTCCGCTCGAGGCTTTCGGAATTAACTTTTGGTCGGCAGGACCGCTGAAAAATTTTTGCGAGTTTTTCTAGATTATTTTGTGCGAAAGCAATTCCGCGTTCGCATTTAACAGAAGGATTTCAAATGAAATTGTTTGGGTTGGTTATGGGGGCTTTGCTCTGCGCTACGCTTGCAAATGCCGAAAATTCTCGTACAGGAATTTTCCTAAGTGCGGGGGCGGGAACAGATGGAGGAAAGGTTTCTGCCTATGGGGATAACGGTTATCGGATTAAGGGCTTCCAGGATGTTGTCTTGAACGGGAAAATCGGGTATTCCCCGGTTTCTATTCTGACGCTCTACGGAATCGGGTCGCTTGGCGCCTATCTGACGACGGAAGATAACGACGCTCATTCAAGGCTCTATTTGGGAGGTGGCGCATCCGTTTGGCTTCCGAGCGATTTTTTTGTCTCCGGATCGGCTGGGACGGTGAATTTCCGTGCGGATGAAAAATCGTTAGATGATGGCTTCGGATTCGGATTTCGAATTTCCGCGGGAAAGGACTGGCGAATCTTTTCGTGGGGCGCTTTGGGCGTCGAAGCTTTCTACGAGCATGCCGAAGTCGATAGCGGCGACGCATGGAATGGAAATTTTTTCGGTGTGCTGTTTAACGTCAGCTATCGGTAAAGTTTTTACGCTTTGACAAAAAAAATCCTCGGCGGGACGCCGAGGATTTTCCATTTTAAAGATTTGATTACATCAGGTTTCCGGGGAAGTGCGGAATCAAATCGATGCTCTTCTTGAGGTCCGCATCGGTCGGAATGTAATCCGACATGGTCCCGTTGTTATAAGCTTCATAAGCCTTCAGGTCGAAATATCCGGTTCCGGTCAGACCGAAGACGATCGTTTTCGCTTCACCTGTTTCCTTGCACTTAATCGCTTCGTCGATTGCCACGCTGATGGCATGGCTCGATTCCGGAGCGGGAAGAATTCCCTCGACGCGGGCAAAGTATTCCGCCGCCTTGAAAACGCTTGTCTGCTCCACGGACCGCGCTTCAATCAGCTTGTCGTGATAAGCCTGCGAAAGGATGGAGCTCATTCCGTGGTAGCGGAGACCGCCGGCGTGGTTTGCGGACGGGATAAATTCCGATCCGAGCGTGTACATCTTGGCTAGCGGGCAGACGTGACCCGTGTCGCAGAAATCGTAGGCATAGACGCCGCGCGTGAAGCTCGGGCAGGAAGCCGGTTCTACGGCGACAATCCGGTAATCCTTTTCTCCGCGGATCTTTTCTCCGAGGAACGGGGAAATCAGGCCGCCCAGGTTGGAACCGCCTCCGGCGCATCCGATGATCATGTCCGGGACAACGTTGTATTTGTCAAGAGCCGCTTTTGTTTCAAGCCCGATGACCGTCTGGTGCAAAAGAACCTGGCTCAGCACGGAACCCAGTTCGTAGCGGTAACCTTCGGTATGCGTTGCGACTTCTACGGCTTCGGAAATGGCGCAACCGAGGCTTCCCGTCGTTCCCGGAAATTCTGCGTTGATCTTTTTCCCGACTTCCGTCGTCATTGACGGCGACGGTGTAACGCTCGCACCGTATGTGCGCATGACTTCGCGGCGGAAAGGCTTCTGCTCGTAGGAGCATTTCACCATATAGACTTTGCAGTCAAGTCCAAAGTAGGCGCAAGCCATCGAAAGTGCGGTTCCCCATTGTCCGGCTCCGGTTTCGGTTGTCACGCCTTTCAGACCTTGCTTCTTGGCGTAGTAGGCCTGGGCGATTGCCGAGTTGAGCTTGTGGCTGCCGCTCGTGTTGTTGCCTTCGAACTTGTAGTAGATCTTTGCCGGAGTGCCGAGCTTCTTTTCAAGGCAGTAGGCGCGCACGAGAGGCGACGGACGATACATCTTGTAGAAGTTGCGGACTTCTTCGGGAATGGGAATCCACGGATCGGTATCGTTGAGTTCCTGCTTGGCAAGTTCTGTGCAGAAAATCGGGGTGAGTTCGTCGAGCGTAAGAGGCTTGTGCGTCCCCGGATGAAGCAGCGGCGCCGGCTTATTTTTCATGTCCGCGCGAACATTGTACCATGCGTTCGGAATCTCGTTTTCCGAGAGATAAATCTTGTAGGGAATTTCTTTTTCGCTCATAGCGATCTCCTAAATGTTTCGTGAGCAAACATAAATAATTTTTGAAAGGCGGAAAGAAGCTTTTTCGATTTTGCGGAAAAGTTTTTCCGATTAACCGGTAAATTTTAGTGCGTAAACGTTAATTTGTGAACAATTCTGGCTGGCTTTTGTGCGAATCAGTTCGGCAAGTTCGCTCTGTGCGACTTTTGACTGATTGTAGTTTTTCATAACGGATTCTACGTCAAGAAAAATGCCGACGATTTGATGGTAGGGCCGGTAGAATTTTGAAAAAGGTTTGCCGCTTTTCCAATCGCTGCGAGCTATTCCGAAAAACTTCATCCGGTAAGGTTCTGCATCTGGGATTTCTTTTGCTCGGTAGGGCAAAAGAAATGCGTTGTAAATATGCTGAGCCTCCACGTCAAATTTTTTCCCGTTGTCCTTATTCGCTTCGATGTATTCGGCGTAGGCGATTTGCTTAGTAATGGATCCCGAGTCGGGAAGCGTCCCGTTGCTCTTGGGGATACCGTACGTGTAAAATTTGGCATCCAATACAAAGATTTCGTTTTCCCCAGCGGAATTCTTTTGCCGCATAATCGTATCGGGGCGCATGTTGGAATACTTGTTTGCGTCTTTTATGGAACCATTTTCAAATTGCCAAAAAGTGTGCGGGTTGAAGTCAGCCTTGGATTCATTCGGGTTGATATTTCCGAAAATTCTATCGAGCATCGCTTCCCAGATGGGGGCGAACTTGTTGACTCCAAAATAAAAATCGTCGGCGTTGGAACTGTCTGTTGTTAATTTGTGCGCAATGTATTCGACGATTCGTTGCAAGTCACCAAATAAATGCAAGAGCCTGTCGTTGAAAGTCCTGGAAATTTTCGCTTGCAATACGGATTGGAATAGGTTGTAATTGAAATCCAGCGTGGGTTCTTGTTGAATTTCGACGCCGAAGATAAAGCCGATTCTCTTGGAGGCGTCATGAACGCAGAATTTGTGAATCTGCGTAATCAGCTCGCTTTCGTTGTGATGCGTGTATCGTGCGACAGGTTTTAGATAGAGAACATTTTGTTCATCTTCGGAGAGGATTGGGCGCGTCGTCTTGATGGTGCGTCCCCAGTTGATTTTTCCCTGGGCGCCTCGCTTGAAAAGGATTTCCTTTTCCGTGTAGTAGCCGAAATCCAGGTAATTTCGCAAGACGTTTAGATAGGCGCTCATCGGAAACTGGACTTCGGAATTGTCGTCTGGAAACCGGGAAATCGCCGATTGGAAATTTTTATCGGAAAGAGATGAGTCGCTTAGGACTGCGAACAGATTGAGAACGGATTCTCTTAATTTATCTTCTGGATAATTTTTGATTTCGTCGTCGTTTTGAAAGTAGCCAGCCGGAAAGAAAATTTTTACGGAATCAAGTTTGCCTTTGCGAATGCCGACAAATTCATCGGCGGAATCCGTTTGGGCTGTGCACGTGCAATCGATTAGACGGTTCATTTGTCTCTTTTTCGCGTCAAGTTTCTTTTTGAACCTTATTTGAATTATCTGTATGGCTATTTGGATAATTCTTGAAAATTCGGGATAAGATATTTTCGTCGGTTGAATCTTCAAAGGCGGAAATCAACGATTCCAGGGAATGGATGTCGTCCGAAAAAATTTCCTTGCGCTTGAATTTAAACACGTCGTCCCAAAGATATTTCAGAACCTTTTCCGCAAAGATTGTTCTTGTAATTTTTCCATCCGCATTTTTGACGAACCACAAACCGAGCCGTTTGTCTTCTGTGCTGGAAATTCCTCGGAGCGTTTCCATGATTTTGAAATTAATCCAGTCCCAGAAAATTCCCCAGGAAGTTTTTGTTCCTTCGATTGTTGCGTTGAATTGCTCTTTGATTTTATCGTTAGCAAATTCGTATTCTTCGTTAGTTTTTTTTACGCCGCTTCGAACAAGAATCATGTCGAATCTGCGCTGGAATGCGTTGTCGAGCGTAAAGACGTTTTGGTCGGACGTGTTCATCGTTGCGATAATGGAGAGGTTTGCCGGGAGGTGAATTTCGTCTTTTTGAAGATACTCGCCCATGTCTTTGTTGTGAACGGGATATTGGCTTTCTCCGTTGTCTTTTCTATCGAGAAGCTGGAAAATATCTCCGAAGATGGCGGCAGCGTTTCCCCGGTTGATTTCCTCGATGATGAGGTAGAAATGTTCTTCCTGTTTTTGGTAGGCTCGGTCGAGAATTTCCGTGAATGGTCCGGGAGTGAATTTGTATGAAATTTTTTCTCCGTCCGTTTTAGGCAGAATCTGCCCGATGAAATCGGCGTTGGTATATTCAGGATGGAAGACCGTGCGGATTTTGTTGAAATCGGCAACGTCTTTGAGCGTCTCATTGATTTTGTTGCTCTTGCCGCATCCCGGGACACCGTAGTAGATAAGCTGGGAGGGTTTGTGGGTGGAGTCGGATGCGAAAAGGTCGGGGGAGGAGGGTGAATTAGGTACGTTTTCTTTATTAGGATGAATCGTTTCATCCTTTTTTATATTCGGAATTAGATAAAAGATGTTTTTGGGTTCCCCGTCCTTTTTTATTTGGCATATTCCGCTTTCGTTAAATATTTTAAATCGCTGATATGTAGGATATTGTGAACTAGGCTGATAAATAAATGTGGAATTTCTCTTCTCGTTAAATTTATTTTCTAGATAGGATAGTAAATTTCCTTCATGTGCTTCTTTGATAACATTAATATTCTTGGAGAAAAATGGTAAAATAATATGAGCTGCGTTGGGCCATCCTGAATTTTTTCCATTGACATTTGAATTTATATGTTCTGAATTTCGACCATGCTTTTCAATAAAAGTGTTGCACGAATAAAAATCTTGAGAAACGTATGTCTCGTAACCTTTGCTTATGAAAATTTCACTTATGCTCATTATGCACCCCATTTTTTTAGATTGTCTTTTTTCTGTGGTTCAGGAGAACTTGCTCCGATAGGAAATCCCATTAGATATTCTGCATTTTTAGGGTTGGGACGGTTGAATACGGTCACAAAGTTTCTGCAACCTTGATGCTTCATCATCGATGGGGCGGAATAATTAGCCATTGTTGTTGGTGTATGAACAAATCCCAAATTTTCGCCGAAAGTTCTTTTTATCCATGTTGTTTTTTTTTCGAAAATTTTGGAAATCTCGTCTTCGGAAACGCTTTCGTTGCAAACTTTGTCTTCTATATGGCGGTTGACTAAAATTCTAAAAGCAGAAGCTGCAACAAATGGTGATTGCGCATTTCCGATAGCTTTTAATTGTTCTCGACGGTTTGAAACGTTGCTATCTTCTCCAAGCGAGTCTGGATTTTTATTCCAAAAAACGCCTTTCATTTTTGGTAATTGAAGAATGTGTGATTTGATATGATTGAATACTTCAAAGTTTTTGACAGCAAGTAACCAGAAACGATTTCTTTGGTGATCCGCCCCTAAGTTCGAACAACTCAATCTGCAACGTTGGACTTTATACCCGATGGATTCCAAATCTTTTCTTGCTTTTTCAATCGCTCGTAGAACGACATTTTCGCCGAATACGACAGGAGCTTCAGATTCTTGTACAAACCTAAACATTTCGTCCCATAAATTTTTTTCTGCTATGTTTTTTCCGTGTGCTGCCGTGCTAAATGCTTGGCATGGAAATCCACCACATAAAACGTCAAATTTGCCTTTGAAATCGTTGCCGTTTAACGAGCGTAAATCCCCATAAATAGGAAATGAATTCATCCACCCGTCTTCTTGACGTTGTTTTAAGACTTTTTGACAAAATTCATTAATTTCTACGCCAACGCAACATTGATGTCCTAGAAGTTCGCCTCCGTAAATGCCTCCACCAATTCCGGCAAAGAGATGGAACTCCTTTATAGGCAAATCGCCATTGTTGTTTGGAATCTTTTCCTTCTTCATCCATCACTCCTTTTTGAAAGTGTCCCCAAGTCCACTCTCGTTTCGGAGTGATGCGCTTCGCCGGATTTTGACGGTTCGTCTGGTGGCAGCCATCAAAAAAGCGAGAGGCATTGCCGCTTCTCGCTAAACTTTGACATCTTTGCAGGGAACAAACGCTTGCCGAATTCCTGTACGTTCTTTCTATGCGCAACACCTGTTTGCCCATAGCTTAAAACGCCGAAAGATTCGGCTCGGTAGCATTTGCTCTATTCCTGTGTTCTTGAAAGTGTCGAAGTTTCAGGCCGAGAATAGGAGCAAAACTCAGGCAAGGGCTTGCCCTGATTCCACGATTCCCTCGCACGAATTTATTCAAAAAGGCGTGAGGTTGCCGTGCTTATCTACCTGAGGCCTTCGACTGCCCAACACAAATAAACACAAACAACCCACGCCCCATAAAGGTCGCAAACAACACCGGCGATCTGGATATACACACAGAACCGAATGTCGTGAAGCGATGCCGCAAAATACATTGCGGCAGACGTGAGCCGCCCGCTTATTCTCTGTGCGTTGAAATTGTCGAAGTTTCAGGTAGAGAATAAGAGAAAACTCTTGATTTGCGATATAATATAGTTTTTTCCTTGGGTGGCGGGGTAGGGAAATTTTGAAAGCCCTTTAAAAATTTTATCTCGTTGTACGTGTTGCTTCCTAAAATAATTTATCTATACTGTTGCTATGCGTTCGGCGAACGCAGTTTATCGAAAGGGAACTTGTATATGCTTGAAGATAGTCTTGGTTTGTTTATCACCCGTAAAAGACAAGAACGAGGTCTCTCCTTGCGCAAGTTTGCCGGGGATTTGGGAAAAGCGCCTTCTTATATTTGCGATATTGAAAAAGGCAAGAAATGCCCTGTTGATAAAGATTTCCTAGAGACAGTTGCGAAAATTTTGAATTTGAATCCCCTCGAAAAAGATACACTCTTCGATTTGTCTTCAAAAGGGCGAAAAGATATTGCTCCGACAGATTTAGCTGAATATCTCAAGAAGACTCCGTTGGCGAGCGTTGCTTTGCGCTCTGCGAGAGAATCTAAAATTTCTAATGAAAAGTGGAAAGAAATTATAAGCCTTATCAAAAGCGGTAGCAAATGAGAAGTTGGTTCGATTATTCAAAATGCAGGAAGGATGCCCGCGGGGTCTATGTTTTAGGTTATAGTCAAATAGAAAATTCTATTGACAGTTTTTTAAAAAAGAGCATCCAGAAGTTCTTGCCTATCCACAAGAAGTTCCTGTTGAAAATTGGATTGATTCCGGTGAATTCGGCTTTTCTTTAGAGTTCCGAGACCTCGTTTTTCCTCAGGCAAAAGGCTTTACTGCTTTTTCAAAGATGGTTGCCGGTGTAAAGAATTCTGAAACAGGGACCATTGATTTGGTGCCGATTGAAGAAAACACTGTGGTTTTGGACGAAACAGAAGAAGATTCGCAAAGCCATTTTACCGCAGGGCATGAGCTAGCTCATATACTTCTTCATTCTTACTATTTTCGAAACCATGCAGATGCGTTGGCTGCACATGCGGATGTTGATCCTTTTCGATTGTCTTCTAGGCATCCTTGTTTTTGGCTGGAACGGCAAGCGGATTATGCTGCGGGCGCTTTGGTAATGCCTCGATGTACTTTTCTAAAACTTTATCAAAATTTTTGTATGGCAAATTTTTTAACTAGACTAGATAGCAAGTCCGGTGCATTATTTAAATTTATAACGGAAGCAAAAAAAGTATATAATGTATCCAGAAAGGCTACTGAAATCCGTTTGGAACAATTGAATTTGTTGGGAGAGGACGAATGGGCTCATTGAAATGCTTTTGTGGCTATGGAATGAGAAATTCTGATAGTCTAAATCAGGTGGAACTTTCGCTTTTTGCGTTGGAAGATATTGATGATGCGGTTAGGAAGCAAGTATTGTTGAAAGAACTTCCGTTTTTATACAAGGAAACGGAAGTTTGGCGTTGCCCTAGTTGTGGTCGTTGGAATTTTCTTTCGCAAAAAGATGTTTTTAGGATGGTTCCCCAAAGAGAAATTTTAGCCGGTTTGGCGCAAGCCCAACCTGATGATATCTTGTTCTTTGAATATGATTTGCGTTCCGTTGATAAGGCGTATCAGATTTCTGACAGTATCAGTGTCAAAGACTTTTTAAATCTTTCGGAGGAGATCGTTCGGCTAAGATTTATTCGGGTAAATAGAAAACGGATGTTGTTATTTAAAACCAGAAACATGCAAAAACCGATAAAACTTTATTTGCGGGAAAAGACGTAGTTTTTTTTGACTTTTTGTTCGCTTGACGGCGAACGGAAAAATTTTATCCAAGGAGTGTTTATATGGGTGGATATGGTGGAAAGTCCGGTCGGCAAAAAGATAAATGCTATCTGAATACGGCAGGAATGCCTGTGAAAGATGCTAACGCAATCTTTGTCGCGGAACATTATTTACATCAAGGAAAGTATGTCGCTTTTTTGGCAGAAATGCCAAATGATCATCGGCGTGTCGATTTAATAGTTGAAGGGGCGCCTGTAGAAATTAAAGGTGTTGAAACGTTTAAATCAAATACGATTTGCAATAGCAGCATTTTTAAGGCTCGAGAACAAATGCGTCAAACAATAGCGGAATCAAAGTTCTACGAACATAAAGAGGGAAGTAAGATTGTTTTATTGTCTCGCCATAAAAGAGCTATTGATGGAGAGAGCGCTGTTCCGGCAATAATTGCAGGGTATCAAGAAGCTTTGAGAAAAGGGATTATTTCCAAAAAAGATAAAATTGAATATTGGTTTAAAAGGGGAAAGAAGTTGCGAATCTTAGAATTACATCGCTATGGTTCAAATTCGTGATGGGAGAAATGATGATTGGAAATCAAATGTCTTTGGATCATCTATTAATTCTCCATGAAACAGTTAAAATTGGGACATTGGGGGTTCCTCAATTAAGGCCGATTCAAAAAATTCCAATTATTCATAAATGTTTTCCGATCAATGTAATCTTCTCTAAAAAGATTCAAGATGTGTGGGGGCATTGTTTTATTGATGATTCGGAATGTGTATATTTCTTTCTGTAAAATCAACAATTGATGGGCAAGACCCGTCCAGGGCCCCGTAAACAAAAAGTGGAGTCCCCACATCCTGTTTTTGGTCTTAACACAAACAAAAAACAAAGGACAAACATGGAAAACTCCGAGAACA
>CAVKGV010000016.1:0-44655 GCA_963656065.1 Alistipes onderdonkii | reverse complement strand
ACAGAAGACCGCCGCCAAGGCGCAGAAACCCGCCGGCAAGGCGAAAAAGGAAACGACGAAAAAGACGGAAAAGGCGAAGCCGTGGAAACCCGGCAAGGCCAAGGCGAAGACGGCGACGCTCTCGGTGATGATCGACGGCAAGGAAATCGGTCCCGGGAAGAAACGGGCGAACCCCAAGTCTATCATCGAGGAATGCGAAAAGGTCCTGAAAGACGCCCGGAAGGCGAACCCGCTTCTCGACGCGTTCCTCGGTTTCCTGAAACACATCGGATTCGACAGGTCCGAAATCAAGGCCGTGTACATGGCCCCAAAACTTGCCGGGAAGCCGACCCGCAAGGCGCCGGCGGAAAAGGCAAAGAAAAGGGGCGCAAAATGAAACTCCCGAAGAACCCCACGCCGCAGGCCATGGCGGAATACGCCTACGCGCTCGAAACCTGCCGCTTCCCGGAGCATTTCAGTTTTGCGGAACTCGTCCGCACGGACACCGGGCTTCCGAACGTTCCCGGCTGGAAGGAAATCCTGAACCTGCGTCTCCTCGCCCGATACCTCGACCGGGTCCGCGAGGAATACGGCAAGCCTGTCTCGGTGAATTCCGGCTTCCGATCGGCGGAGGTGAACGCGAAGGTGGGCGGGGCGAAAAACTCCGCGCACCTAAAAGGCCTCGCAGCCGACATCGTTCCGTCCGACGGCACCGCGGACAACTTCGGCAAGCTCCTCGGTGCGCTCGAAAGGGTCCTGCCGGAGACCGTGTACTCGGCGGACATCCCGGTGGCGCTCGACCAGCTGATCGTCTATTGCCATGTTCCGGGAAAAGTATCTTCGGGCATCCGCTTCTTCCACGTGGGCGTTTCCATCGACGGCAAGCCCCGGAGGCAGGTGCTCTGGAAGTGAACTCGCCACTATCGTTCCAGGTGGAAGCCCCCATCCCGGCGAAGAAGAACAGCCGGATAGTCCTGAAGGACGGTCGCAACATCCCCAGCGAGGCGTACAGGCACTGGCACGCGGCGCACATTCGCCGTCTCCGCGACCTGCAAAGGCGACACGGGACTTTCACGTGCCCGGTCTCCGTATCGGTCGGCATCGCTTTCGGCGACCGCCGGCGCCGGGACCTCGACAACGAGCTTACCTCCGTTCTCGACCTTATCAAGGATTCGGGACTTGTGGAGGACGACGACTGGATTCATGTTCCTAGGGTGACATGCGAGGTTCTCGACACGAGGGAGCACTACGCCATGGTGACCGTCGCCCCTTTCAGGATTCCGGGGACCGGGAAAAAGTATGCACGAAAGTGAGCACTGCCGGAGGGAAAAAGGCGGAAATTCCGTCTGATTCTTGGGTATCTGATGGAAAGCGTTGGAAAGGCTCGAAGCCTTGTAGATTAAGGGATTTTGGCTTTTTTTGCAAAAAAACGAAAGTCGATTTGTTTCTAATCTAGAAAATCTGAAAGCAATTCACATTTTTACAAATTGTTTGCAAATTCACCCTTTACAAAATAGCGCTCTCTTCTATATTCCCGTCCGAACTTGCCAAATAGTCTCTGCCGTGCCCATAATGGGGGCATTTTTCGTGAATGCGAAAAATGCCATAACATACAAATTAACGGAGACTAGATATGAATAGAGAACAATATGCTGAGATGCTTCATCGCATAAATGAAGTTCGCGTGGGAGGTGGCGATATTGCCGCGTGCATTGCCGAATACAGAAAAAGATTCAAGTACGTCTATGTCTATAATGATTCGTGTTTCAAGAAAATTTTTGGAGCGCTTTCCAACAAAGGAATTGCGGCGAGCTTTTTGAACGCTGTCTTGAAGCTTGAAGGGGCGAATTGCGTTCGTTCCCTTGATTTTGTAGATCCGTCTGTCCCGGGGGGCCCATTTGTGAAGAGCGTTACCTCGGATCTTGTGGCTCTCAATCAAGACAAGAATCGTATTGTCATCGAAGTCCAGCACAAGGGTGACAGCGAGTTCAAGGATCGTCTCGTTTTTTACACGGCGTGCCATACGTTGCAGAACAAAGTCCCGGGGGAGTTCTATAAGCTCCGCAAGATGGATTTTATTGCACTCCAGATGTTTGATACCTATTCCGATTCTTGTGATTATCGGCATTGTGTCCAGTTAAAAAATCAGAATAATGAACTTTTCTTTGGAAAGCACACATTGACTATCGTGGAAGTGAAAAAATTTATAGATGGGGATTATAAGGAGGATGATAGCCGCTTGGCCCATTGGTTGCGGGCTATTGAATGCGTCAATAATGAGTGTGATGAAGGTCCGAATGATAATCCGTATTGGAACAATTTGCAAAATGTCGCAAAGTTGAGTAATTTTGATATGGAATATCTTTTGGCGGAGGCTAAATATATGACCGATATCGCATATGAAATGAACATTGAACGCAAGGAAGCACGGGCGGAAGGTTGAGCAGAGGGGCGCACAGAAGGTGCGCTTGCTGCAAAACGGGAAATGGCTAGGAATATGCTGGCGGAAAATTTTCCTGTGCCGCAGATTGTAAAAATTACAGGGTTGAGGGAATCTGAAGTTTTGATGCTTTAATTTCCCTGCAATGTTTCGTAAAGTCGGATTTCGCGCTATCTGCGAAATTCGATTTTTATTTGGTCGCCTTGTAATTTGATATGGAGGAGAGGTGTTTGCGATAAGGTCTGCAAAATTTGGTTTTGGGAGGGTGCGTTTGTCGAGAATTTCTAATTTTCCAAAAAAAAACTCAACCTTCGAGGTTATGATGACTTTTGAAGAAATGTACGTTCTCGCCTGCGAGCGCAAAAAAGAAATGCCGGAAGGCAAGGGTACGACGGAACTTTTCCGGAAAGGTCCCCATGGAATCGGCAAGAAGCTTGTCGAGGAAGCCGCCGAGTCGTGGATGGCCGCCCGCTTTGAATCGCACGATGCGCAGTGTTTGGAACTTTCCCAGGTTCTCTACTATGTCGCCGTGATGATGGCGGAAAAAGGTATCAAGCTCGAAGAGGTGTATGCGAAATTATGATTAAGGTGGCGCTTCCGAACAAAGGGATGCTTTTTGAGCCGACGCAGGAACTGTTAAAGGAATGCGGCTACAAGGCGACGAAACCCTACAAGACTTTGACGCAGCTCGATACGAAGAACGGGATCGAGTTCTTCTTTCTCCGTCCGAGCGATATTCCGATGTATGTCGGTCGCGGGATCATCGATGCCGGCATTACGGGCGTGGATTTTAACGCCGAGGCGAAGAGTCCCGCGGTGAAGGTTCTGGACTTGCCGTTCGGTGCGAGCAAAATGTGCGCCGCGGTTCCGAATGAGAGTCCCGTGCAGACGCTTGGGGAACTTTCGAATGCGACGATTGCGACCAGCTTTCCGAATATCGTGAGCGGGTTCTACAAGAAGGACATGAATTTTGTCGTGCTGGAAGGTGCGGTTGAAATTTCCGTAAGCCTTGGCGTCGCCGATGCGATTGTGGATGTCGTTGAAACGGGGACGACGCTCAAGCAAGCCGGTCTCCGGATTGTGGGAGAACCTCTTTTCCGCAGCAACGCGGCTCTCTTCTGCCATCCCGAAAAGCAGGGGTTGGAGGAAGTCCACACCTTGATTCGCCGGATCGAGGGAAAGCTTGTCGCGAAAACGTATATGATGATCGAATACGACTGCCCGGCGAATTTGCTCGAACGCGCCTGCAGCGTGACGCCGGGACTTGACGCTCCGACGATTTCGAAACTTCATGGGCGCGACTGGTATGCGGTCAAGGCGATGGTTCCCGAGGAAGATGCCAATTCCATCATGGACAGGCTTTGGGATGTCGGTTGCCGGAGCATCCTTCTTTTCAGCATCAAGTCGGCGAGAATCTAGGACGGATCCCAATGCCTCCCGTGGAATCTCCGGCTTATCTTGCTCGCCAGCCGATTCTCGATTCGAATCGGGGGATTTTTGCCTATGAGCTTTTGTTCCGCGATTCACCGGATGGACGTGTCGCGGTCGTTGAAGATGGGGTCCGCGAAACGGCGCAGGTGTTGGAAAATGTCCTGAACAACATCGGGCTTTCACGGCTGGTTGGAAATCACAAGGCATTTATCAACTGCAGCCGCGAGATGCTTCTCGACAACATTTTCGGGCCACTGGATTCGGAACGTTTTGTCCTGGAAATTCTGGAAACCGTCCCTGCCGAGTTTTCCGTGATATCCGTTGTCAAGAATTATTTTGATCGCGGCTTTGAATTCGCTCTTGACGATGTCGTGTTTGAACCGGAAAACCTTTCCCGCATTGAACCGTTTTTACCGTATGTCAAATATGTGAAGCTCGATTTGGTGGAAAATTCGTCCGAAGCCCTTGCCGCTGCGGTTCCCTATTTTAAAAAGCGGGGAATGATTTTGCTTGCGGAAAAGGTGGAGACCGAAGCGGATTTCAAGGCGAGGCTTGCGGAAGGCTACGACCTTTTCCAGGGATATTTCTTTGCGAAGCCGGAAGTCGTGCGTGGGAAGAAAATGGACGGTTCTCTTGCGTCCATTTTGCATTTGATCCAGTTTTTGCGCGGAGACGCGACTCTTGCCGAAATCGAAAAAGCCTTTTTGAAGCGTCCCGCCCTGGCGAAACGTTTAATCCAGTATGTCAATTCCCTGAAATCGTTCCGGCGGCATCCGGTGGAGACGGTCCAGGATGCGATTGCGTGGCTTGGGGTTCCCCATTTGCAGGATTGGCTGATGCTCCTTCTGTATGCACAGCCGGAAATGGGACATTCTGCGCAGGGGTCGGCGCTTTTCCAGAATGTTTCGCAGCGGGCGCGGTTTTTGGAAGCCCTTGCGGAAGTGATCGATCCGGATGGTCCGCTTCCCGGCCAGGCTTTCATTATGGGAATCATCAGTCGGATGGACGCTCTGGTGAAAGCTCCGATGCCAACGATTCTCGGGGACATGGAAATCGACAAGGAAATTTCAAACGCACTCCTGCACGGCTCGGGAAAGCTCGGCACGCTCCTTGCATTGGCGGAAGCGGTGGAAAACGATCGCAAGGAACGCATCGGAATTTTGATGAAGCGTCTATCCCTTTCTAGCAAGAATGTCGCGGATAGCCTGAGCACCGCTTATGGATGGATGGACCATGGTTGAGCCGCCAAGCCTTGAAAAACTGATTCAGGAATTTTCCTCGCTCCCGGGCATCGGAAAGAAAACCGCGCGCCGGCTCGCTTACTTTATACTCATGCGACCGCGGGAACGTACGGAATCCTTTTCGCGGACGATCCTCGAAGCTTGTGACAAGGTGAAGCGCTGCGAGCGTTGCCATTCGTTTGCGGAAGAAAGTCCTTGCCCGATTTGCAAGGCGCGTGAAAATTCCAGGACGATTTGCGTGGTCGAAAAGTTCTCGGACATCTTGCCGTTTGAAAATGCGGGGATCTATCGCGGACTTTACTTTGTACTAGGCGGAGTCCTTTCTCCGTTAGACGGCGTGGGGCCGGAAGCCTTGCACATCCCGCAGCTCGTGGAGCGGATCAGGACGGAAAAAATCGAAGAGGTGATTTTTGCCTTGGGTTCAAGTCCGGAAGCGGATTCGACGCTTCTTCTTATCGACAAGATGCTAGAAGGCGTCCCGGTCAAGCGTTCAAGCCTTGCCCGCGGTATTCCGATGGGCAGCGAATTAGAGTATATTGACGAGGTCACCGTACTCCGGGCTTTTGAATCGAGGACAGGAATATGAAACAGGAAAAGGATTTCCGGGAAAATCTCAATGCGGAATTTGTCACTGCGGCGACAAAGCCTTCGCAGATCCCGACGGACGGGCTTCCGCAGATTGCGTTTCTCGGACGCTCGAATGTGGGAAAGTCCTCGCTCCTGAATGCGCTGACAGGCAAGAAAAAGCTGGTGCGTATCAGTTCGAAGCCCGGCAAGACGAAGGAAATCAACTTTTTCAAAATCAACGGAGCGTTTTATCTGGTGGATCTTCCCGGGGTGGGATTTGCCGGCGTGAATTTTGGGAAGGTCGATGAGATGGAAGGCGGAATTCGTTCCTTTGTCGAACATTCGAAAGCCCTCCGCGGAATCGTCTATCTGATCGATTCCAAGCTGGGACCGCAACCTGTCGATTTTGAAACGATTGAAGGCGTTCGCGGCCTGGGATGTCCCGTGATGCCTGTGATGAGCAAGTGCGACAAGGCGAACCAATCCGAGATGGCAAAGACGCGAAATGCGATTGCATCGATCTTTGGAGAAAAAGTCCGCCCGATTCGTCTGAGCGTTCTCCGCAAAATCGGACTCTTCGATTTATGGCAGGAAATCCTTTCGGCAGTCGCTTCCGAGGAAAAATGAAGTTCCGCCGGACTCTTGACGACTGGACTCTGTTCGGATCGATTTTCAACAGGATCGGCAGATCCTTTCTTTCGACGGTTTTTGGCAAGCAGCTGCTCCTTTTCTTCCGCGTCATCCATTCGATTTTTTCGGAGGGGAGAAATTTACAGACGGATATCCGGAATACAATCCGGCAGATTTACTTTACCGCGGTGGAGGTTTTTCCGGTTCTCTTTGTCGTTGCGACGCTGACGGGAACCATCACGATAATCGAGGCCCTTACGGTGATGCCTCGTGTCGGTTTCTCGGATGCTTTTGGCGGTTTGATGGTTGTCGTACTTGTTCGCGAAATCGGTCCGATCCTTACCGCGTTCCTGATTTCGGGACGTAGCGGTTCCGCCCTGACGACGATGATTGGGACGATGGCGATTAATTCCGAGGTGGACGCTCTCGCGACGCTCGGCGTAAGCCCGGTCCGCTATCTGGTGATGCCGGCTTTTGTCGGTGGGACGATTTCCATGTTGATTGCGAACATTTTGTTTTCGGTGTCGGGAATCTGTGCGGGATTTGCCGTGACGAAACTTCTCGTCGCCATTTCGGGAGATGCCTTGAACTTGCATGTCTCGTGGCATTATCTTTCTACATCGATTCTGAATGCCTTGACTGCGACAGATTTTGTCTTGTCCATTCTCAAGCCGCTGATGTTCGGAATCATCATTTTCATCAACGCCTGCTATCATGGTTTGAACATCCGCAAGGACATTCGGCAGGTTCCCAAGGCGACATCCCGCTCGGTCATCTACTCGTTTCTTTTTGTTATCGTCACGGACGTTTTCTTCTCCCTGTTCTACATTTTCGATTACGCCAATCAGGTCTCGAGGATTATCTGATGGACTTTTACCAGGGTGAAGCGCTCCGAATCGAAAATCTGCATTTCCGTTATGCGGGTGAGGAGGAAGAGGTCATTTCGGGTTTGGATCTGGTGCTGAATCGCGGCGAGACCCTTTGTGTCGCGGGCGCTTCGGGGCAGGGCAAGAGCCTTCTGCTGCGCCTGATCGCCGGTTTGGACGTTCCGACATCCGGAAACTTCTATTATTTCGGAGAGCATTTGCCGAAATCGCAGCACGGCCCGCTAGAAGTCGCCAAGCGAGGCGCGGAACTTATCTTCCAGAATGCCGCGCTGATTTCCAATTTGACCGTTCGCGAGAACGTTTCGATGCCGCTTTATTATCATCACAGGGGAACTTCCGAAGAAATCGAGAAGCGGGCGAGCATGGCGTTAGACCTGATGCGGGTTCGCGGCGAGGAATCCAAGTTTCCGCATACTTTGAGTTCCGGCGTCGCCAAGCGTGTTGCGATTGCGCGCGCCTGGGCGATGGACCCGCGACTGCTTTTGATGGATGAGCCGACAGCGGGGCTCGACAATTACAACCGGAACATGCTGATTCCGTTGATCGACAACATGCAGGCGATGTTCAAGACATCCCTTATTCTGGTGACGCACGATTTGCTGATAGCGCGAGAGCTTGGAGCGGATCTCTGCTTTCTGTCGGGAAAGAAACTGACGCCTCGTTTGAAATTCGAAGAATGGCTTCGGTCGGACTTGCCGATTGCACATGAAATGTTCCGCAATTTGCGCGAATTTCAAGATAATTGCCCGATTCCGTAGATAATAAAGTATTTTTCTGAATGCCTGATTGTTGGGCGAGATAAGGAGTCCGTTGCTTGTTAAAGCCTGTGCGGAAGATCAATTGGATGGATTTGTCCGGTCTTTTGGTCGGCGTCTTTGTCACGTTCGCCGTAATGGTTTTCTTGGCGGTCCTTTATGCGCGAATGACTTCGGCAGGGGTTATCGGAATCGAGGAATACAAGCTTTACAGCAATTTTGAAAAGGCGCAGGGACTTCATTCCGGGACGGAAGTTCAGATCAGCGGCGTGAGCGTCGGGCATGTTTCTGGCATAAAAATCGAAAGTTCGGGCATGGTCCGCATGGAATTTACCATCCGACGGGAATTTCAGCCTTGGATTACCGACAAGGCGACGATTTTTGCCATCCGCGACCAGAACGTGATTTCGGAGCGCGTCATCAATATCGATGTGCGGAAGGGCGAAGGGCGAGTTCTCGAAGACGGCGAACTGATTACCGCGGGCAAGGCGCAGGATATCGAAACGGTCCTTGAAACGCTGAACGACGTCTTGGGCCGCGTAACGGTCCTCATCAACGAGGTCGATACGCTGGTCTCCCTGACGATGGATACCGGGACGACGATTGGCGCCCTTTTAGGGTCGAAGACGATTTACGAAAAACTGAACATCCAGTTGGACCGTCTCGATCATTTTTCGTATGAAGGCACGATTCTCTTGGATAAGGTCAGCGGTTCTCTGCCCGCGATTCTCTATCGGACGGATACGCTTACCCGGAAACTTTCCACGATGACGGATGAACTGGAAAGTGCACCGAAAAAAATCGACAACGTTTTCACGTCGCTCGACGGCGTCTTTCTGCATTTGAACGGGACGATGGATTCGCTCGGCAGGGTCGTGGGAAGCATGAACGGTATCGTGTCGCAGGGCGAAGAAACGCTCAAGAATGCGGACGATCTGATTGAAGGAGCATCGAATATGTGGATTTTCAAACGTTCGATGCCGCACCGGGATTCCGTTCCCTTTGTGGCGGAGGATGTGTGGTGATGCGAATCCTTCTTGTGCTTTTGCTTGCCGTCTGCGCCTTTGCCTCGGAATCCAAGGATCTGGCGTTCCGGGCTGAAAAGGCGGTTCGGGCGGGGAAGTTTTCAAAGGCGAATTCGCTTTACGAACGTGCGCTGCTTTCGAGCCGAAAGGAATCGGATTTGGAATCCGAATCGAGAATTTTAATATCGATGGCGGATTTGCGAATCAAGAGCCTTGACCTGGATTTTGCGGAAAAGCTGCTGCGGAATGTCCGAAAGGAAAATCTCGATACGGCGACGCGCGCTGCCTACAACCTTTCGTGGATGGAATTTTTTCTTTCTCGGGAAAACTTTGACAAGGTTGTGGAAATCAAGCATTCGATGGACGAAAATTTTTTGAAGCGGATCCCGGACGGCATCTTGGGAAATATCCTTTGCGTTTCGGCCATCGCCTTTGCGGGGAACGGAAATGTGGACCTTTCGGAAAAGTATTTGCGGGATGCGGAAAACGCTTTTGACGGCAAGGCTCCCGGAACGCTCGCCTTTGCGAAAGCCCGGGCGGCGGGACTTTTGGGAAACGCTTCGGCGGATTCCCTCTTTGACGTGGCTCACAAAAGTTCGGTTCGCGTCGGGAGACCTTTTATGTCGGCGAATATTCTCTACTATCGTGGACAAGTTGAACAGCGGGCTGATATCGCAAGGGATTATCTTGTGCGTAGCGCAAACGCCTTTGAATTGATGGGGCTTCTCCGCAATCGCGACCGGGCCGATTCGCTGGGCCGCGTCAAGGGCCTTTCGAAACAGTAGTATCCGAATCTTCTTTCTTTAACGACAGCAGCCTGTTGTAGGCGTATCCCGGGTTGATGGAATGTTCCGTCAGTTTTTGTATGATGGACTTGATTTCCTTGACTTCGACGGAATCCTCCCATGTCCGGTGCAAAACGCGCATCGCTTTGGGGGCGAGACTTCCGAGAAGTCCTTTGTTTTGCGGATTCATGGCGTCGTTTACAAGAAGTTCCACGGCCATTTCGGTTTGCATTGCATTCAATTCAAAGTTGCGATAGATGGTCTTGATGTGCGGGGGAATGGTAGTGTCCGGGTTCGTGGAAAAGGGGCGCATCACTTCTGCGGCTTCCGCATAGTTGTGCGTCGGACCGTTCGCCAGTCTCAGAGCGAGGTAGATGGCGAATTTCCAGTTCTCGGGATAGACGCGGATTGCCCGCCGCATGACGGCAAAGTCGGTCGTGTCTTTTTCGTCTGTGTTGGTGACGCTCCCGACTACGGCGTAAGGGGTTTTAAAAAGCGAGTCGAGTTCCGTGGAAAGGTTCCCGACGTGGGAAAGCCATGCGTAGGATTGTCCCGAAAGATAACTGTCACCCAGATCGATGAGCCCGTTTATCCAGAACAGTCCCGCGGCTGTCACGTTATGTCCGACGGCTATCGCTTTTGCATAGTTCGCCTTCGGCAGGAATTCTTCTTTTTGCGGCAGGCCGGAAAGAGGCTTTGCGAAGTGGAACGCAAACGCGACAATCGTGACCGAAAGAAGAATGATGATAACGTGGCGCATGGTCTCTCCTTCAGATGTCAGCGGAGTGCGTCGGCGAGAGATTCCAGCGCATCGACGCAGGCGGATGCGTATTCCGCTTCGTTTCCTGTGCGCTGCCAAGCGAAATTCAGACCGCTTGAGCTGTTGAGAACATGGAACCTGCGCTTTCCGCCGCCGTTTGCAATGGCTGCGAGAACCGTTTTGGCATCGCCGCCTTGCCCGCCGGGAACGCCCGGAATGGAAACGCCCGGAATGAGGAAAGGAATCTCATGTCCCGCTTCGGCAAAGAAAGCCGTAATTCGTTCGAGTTCCTCGGGATGGGTCGCTCCGACGACTGCGCCCAGGTTTCCGTTGTCCCATTCCAAAAGCTTTTGGGCCACCGCAAAAAAAGCCGGTTTGCCTTCAACGGGCATATCCTGGAAATCGGCTGCGCCTTTGTTGCTTGTCCGGAGAAGCAGATAGACACCGTTATCGTTTGACGATTCGAGGAACGGTCCCACGGAATCCTTTCCCATCCACGGGCTGACCGTGACCGCGTCCGCACCGTAGATGTTGAAAGCCGCTTCAGCGTATGCCGCACTGGTTTTTCCGATGTCGCCGCGCTTTGCGTCAAGAATCACCGGGATTCCCGCTTCCTTGTAGTTCGCTATCAGGTCGTGCAGAACTTTCAGGCATTCAATGCTTACGCATTCGTAGTAGGCACTGTTCGGTTTGACGACCGCGGGAAAGATGTTTCTCCGCGCGCATTCCGAAAGGATGTCTTCGTAGAAGAAACGGATCTTGTCTTCGTTCGTTTTGACGCCCGGATGCTTGCGTTCCACGGGCATCAGCGACAGCTTGGGATCCATGCCGAGGCAAATGGGATTTCCGCAGGCCTCGATGCGGTTTTCTAGACGATCCGAAAATTTCATCAACCGAGTTCCTTTTGGAGTTTTGCCATCTCGTAGGAAAGTATTCCGTGGGCGACGGCTACATTCAGCGATTCGAGTTCGCTCGACATCGGAATCTTGACCGTCTCGTCGGAAATGTCGATGAGGTGCTGGTTGGTTCCTGCGCCTTCGTTTCCAACGAGAAAGGCGACCTTGCGCAATTTGCGGGGATCGATTTCGGAAAGGCTCTGCTTTCCATGCAGGTCCGTCGCGATGATTGTGTAGCCGTAGCGGTGAAGTTCGTTAATCGCTTCGATTAGGTCGCGGTCCTTTTCAAACGGGACGCGGAGAAACGTTCCCGACGATCCGCGGACGACTTTCGGGTTGAAAGGATTGACGGAGCCTTTTCCGATGACTATTCCCGACGAGCTGAATCCGAGGCTTGTGCGGAAAATGGCCCCGAGGTTTCCCGGATCCTGGACGGCATCGACAAGTGTGAGGATGCTCCGGCTTTTTTCATAGTTCGGCTTGGTGCTTGCCATACGGCAAACCGCGACGATTCCTTGTGGGGTCACGGTCGAGGAAAGGCGTTGAACCTGATCTTCGGCAATGATTTTTACGCTTGCGCCCACTTTGCGCGCCCTGTCTATCAGGTCCTGGAGCGTGGGAATCGGTTCGTAAACATTTTCACCGTCTTCATTCAGGACGGGTTCTCCGGCTTCGTCGAGTTTTTTCTTTCCGGCGGCATAAATGCCTATGATTACATCCTGATGGTTGGCGATGATTTCTTCGACAACGCGGACGCCTTCGGCGATAAACTGTCCTTCGCGGGAGCGTCCCTTTTCGGTCATGAGCGCGAGCAGTTTGCGGAACCACGGAGGGTTTGCCCCGGCCTTTTCCGGAAGGATATCCGGTGAATCCGCATATTCGAGCAGAGCTTCTTCGTCGCGAACAGCTTCGTCGCAGTCGATGAATTTCTGTTCGGGTTTCTGGCGGAAGATGGGACGGTCTTCGTCCCTGTTGAAATCCCGTCCACGGTTTCCAAACGACCTGCGTTCTTCGCGGTTTCTGCCGAATGGACGTTCTCTGCGGTCAAAGCTTCTCTCGCCGTCTCGGTCGCGGAAGGAGCGTCTGTCGCGGCTTTCAAACGGTCGGCGTTCTCTGCCAAAGGGACGTTCTCCGCTTTCGAACGATCTGCGTTCTTCGCGGTCTCTGCCGAATGGACGATCCTTGCGGTCGAAGCTTCTCTCGCCGTCTCGGTCGCGGAAGGAGCGTCTGTCGCGATCGAATGGTTTGCGTTCTCTGCTGCCGAACGGTCTTTTCCCGTCTCGGTCAAAATGCTTGCGCTCGCCTCTTTCGCCGTCGCGGAACGCTTTGCGTTCTTGTTCGCGTTGGGCTTCGCGCCGTTCGCTGCGCGTCTCCTGCGCATCGGGATCGGGAACCTCGGGACGTCTTCCGAAGCCGTGGTCTGCGGGGTTGTCGCTTACGCCGAATGTTCCTTGAAAAGTCTGTCGGACGATGCGTTTGGGAGTGTTGTTTTCTTCTGTCATAGTTCTTTCAGTAGTTTGTTTGCGATGGACGACCCGTCAATGCCTAGCATCCGATACAGGTCCGGAATTTTCCCATGTTCGACGAAAGCATCGGGCAGTCCGAATCGGAAAAGCCTGTGGTCTTCGAAATTCATATCGGCGAGAAGTTCCGCTATTTCGGAACCATATCCGCCGACGACTGTATTGTCTTCGAGTGTGACGATAGTACGATGCGTGTTGAACAGGTTGCGGTAGTCTTCCTTGTCGAGCGGTTTCACAAATTTGGCATCGACCAAAGTGGGGTTGAAACCGTGTTCGAGAAGAATCTTCGCCGTCTTTTCGAGTTCGTGGAGCATAAAGCCCACGCCTAGGAGCAGGATATCTTTTCCCTGCCTCTTTATTTGAAATTTGCCAAACGGCACCGGCATGATTTCCGGACGGAGTTCAGCCGAAAGTGCGGATGCGCGCGGAAAGCGGATAGCGACGGGACCTTCCATGTCGATTGCTGCGGTCACCATGTCGCGGAGCTCGTTTTCATCCGAAGGCGTCATGATGGTCATGCCCGGAATCGAACGCAAGTAGGTCAGGTCGAACGATCCGTGGTGCGTTGGGCCGTCCGCTCCGACAAGGCCGGCTCGGTCCAGGATGAAAATGACATGCAGGTTTTGAAGCGCTACGTCGTGGATTATCTGGTCGTATGCGCGTTGCAGGAACGATGAGTAGATGGCGACGACCGGGGTGAGTCCACCGCAGGCAAGGCCCGCTGCGAAAGTTACGGCGTGCTCTTCTGCGATTCCCACGTCGATGACCCGGTCCGGAATTTCCTTTGCCATGATATCGAGACCGCAGCCTGTAGGCATGGCACCCGTAATGCCTATGATCTTTTCGTTTTTCTTGGCGAGGTCCAGGATGGTGTTTCCGAAGATGCTCGTAAGGGAGGGAAGCGAAGCCTTTTGGGAAAGCGGCATTCCGCTCTTGGGATCGAACGGTACGGAAGCGTGCCACTTGCTCGGATTTGTCTCGGCGAATTTCATGCCGTGGCCTTTTTCCGTCATCACTTGGATAAGGCATGGTCCGGGAATCGATTTGACGCGTTCCAGGATGGAAATCAGTTCGTTCAGGTCGTGACCGTCGATGGGTCCGAAGTAGCGGATTCCCAGGTCTTCGAAAAACTGCCCCGGTCGGATGGCGTTCTTGACAGCCTTCTCGACGCTTTGCAGGAGCGTGCGGAAATGCCGTCCGATGATTCCCGGAATCTTTTGCATCACCCGGTCGATATCTGCGCGGAGCTTGTTGTATTTCGGATCGGAAATAAGCCTGTTCAGGTATTTGGGGAAACCGCCGACATTGGGTGCGATGCTCATCTTGTTGTCGTTCAAGATGATGGTCATGTTCTGCTGGGAAAGTCCCGCGTTGTTGAGCGCTTCGAACGCCATGCCGCCAGTCATGGAACCGTCTCCGATGATTGCGACGACGCTGTTATGGTTGTGGAGCTTGTCCCGGGCTACGGCAAATCCCAGTGCGGCGGAAATGGACGTTGATGCATGTCCGACTCCGAATGCGTCGTATGGGCTTTCGGAACGCTTGGGAAATCCGGAGAGACCCCCTTGCTGCCTGAGGGTTTCGAACCTGTCAAAGCGGCCCGTGAGCAGCTTGTGCACGTAGGCTTGGTGCCCGACGTCCCAGACGAGAATGTCTTCGGGAGCGTTGAACACATAATGCAGGGCGAGCGTCAGTTCGACGACGCCAAGACTCGAAGCCAGATGTCCACCGTGTGTGGCAACCTGGTTGATGATCTTTTCGCGAATTTGGAGAGCCAGGTCGTTTAGTTCCTGGATGGAACATCCCTTGATGTCCTTCGGCGATTTGATGTCCTTGAGGAACATTACTTGACCCGCGTGATGATAAATGCGGCGATAGCTTTAAGGATGGAAGTGTCCCCGTCGATGCCTTCGAGTTGCCTGAGGGATTCTTCGTAGAGTTCAAGAGCTTTTTTGCGGGACGCTTCGAGACCCACTAGGGCCGGGTATGTCGCCTTGCCGCTTGCGATGTCGGAACCCGCATCCTTTCCCAGTTCCTCGGTCGTGGAGACGATATCGAGAATGTCATCGACAATCTGGAAGGCGAGTCCGATGGAACGCCCGTAGGCTTCGATTTTTTGAATGTCGGAATCCTTGGCTCCGGCGAGTTGCGCGCCGATGACGAGTGACGCTTCGATGAGGGCCGCCGTCTTGTGGTAGTGGATGTAATCGACGGTTTCGAGCGAGACATCTTTTCCTTCGCTGTCGATGTCCGTCATTTCGCCGCCGATCATGCCGTAAGTACCTAGCTTGTGGGCGAGACATTCCATCGCTTTGGGGCTTTCCGTCTTCGCTATCAGTTCAAAGGCGAGAACGCACAGGGCGTCTCCGCTCATGACAGCGGTGGCTTCGCCGAACTGCTTGTGGGCTGTCGGCTTTCCTCGACGATAGTCGTCGTTGTCGATACAGGGAAGATCGTCGTGGATGAGCGAAAAGGTGTGCAAAAATTCAAGTGCGCTTGTCGCATACCAGATGCTTTCGTCTTTGCCGTGGAAAAGTTCAAAAGCGGCGCAGGCAAGTCCCGGACGCAGGCGCTTGCCGCCGGCGAAAACGGAATAGCGCATTGCCTTGTGCAAGTTCGTGGGAACGTCGGTTTCTGGCGGCAAGTGCTCGTCGAATTTCTTTTCGGCGATGACCGCTACTTTGGATAGATATTCGCGGGCGATGTCCGCTTCGGATTGAAGATTTTGCATATATCCAAAGATATTTAATTTATTGTCGAGAAAGGGATAGGATTAAAAGGAAACCCCGTAAATGGTGATGTCGTCTAGGGAAAGCTCGCTGCCGTTTACACCAAAGAAGTGAAAGCGGGTGACTGTCTTTTTGACGCTCTCCCAACCTGTGGAAAGCGTATCGTTTTCGGGGGCGAGAAAGTCGTTTGGCTTTATCGTGTAACGAGTCCAGGAACTTGACAGGGGAATGTCCGCAGTCCAGGCCTTGAGATTGTCGCTTGCGTTTGCTTCCCAGCGTTCAAAGCTGAGCCGAACGGAACCGGAACCCTTGGCGTAGAATCCGACGGAATCCAGGTCGCTCAGGTCCATCCCGTCTTCGGAAATCCGCATCCCGAATATGACATAGCCGCTTGCGGAAATATTCTCGGGTATCGTGTAAGTCCCCTTGAAAACGCGCCCGTTGCGCTCGGCGTCCGTTAATGTGCCGCTCCACGGAGAGTCCGTGGGGAATGTAATCGTTGCAAGGGAGGAATCATCGCTGAAGTACCAACCCTTGGCGGCGAACGCGGCGGAATCTTCGAAGTCTTCGTAGAGCGTCCAGATTGCGGTATCGCTTGCGAGCGTGTCGGCCACCGTGTCCGTGGAAAAGGCGTGTTCCCAGGAACTTGTCCTGGATACTTCAACGAAAATGTTCGTATCCGCAAGGACGGAATCCCTAGACGTGGAAAGGATGAACGTTTTCAGGTTGCCTGCGGGAATTCCCTGGAGAAGGAAGTTCCCGGCGGAGTCTGTCTTGGCGAGAATGTCCATCCCGTAGATTCCGACCCAGAGCGGGCGTTCTGTCGAGGCTTTACCGCGAACTGTTCCCGAAATCCTCCCGGGGCTTTCTAGATTAATTTGTTCTAAATCAAGGGGGCTGCTTTGATAATGCAGTTCCCGGGAATGTATCAGGCCGTTCAGGGTGACGGTCAGTCGGTAATCTCCCGAATCGAGTTCGGCAAATTCGAAATTTCCAAGGCTATCCGCATAGGTATCGGGCGTAATCGTTATACCGGAAGTATCGCTAGAAACGAAATCCGTTTTGCGGAGCGTCACTCCGGCGTAGGATGCGGGCGTTCCGTCTTCGAGAAATGCGCGCGCCAGGATACCGTTGGTCGTTTCGCTGCCCGGCCCACCGGCATGGTTGGAAGTTTCGCCGCAACCGATGATGCCGAGAACCAGGAAAAGGAAGGCTACCGGTAAAAATTGTTTCATCCTTCACCCCTGTGATTTAAAAGCGCAATGGGAAACAGCTGGATGTTCAGCTGATAAACTGCATTGTCTCCCGTTCCTTCGGCGGAAAGCCTCAAAAGCTCCCGTCGGAATTCCCTGATTTTTTCGCGGACGAGATCGATGCTTTGCCTGTTGAACGTCAGCGTCGCGGTGCTGATGTCCCTGAGGTAAGGCTTGTGCCTAGAAAGGGACTGCCCGGCAAGTGCGATGGTATCTTCCTGAAAACGCCTGACCGCTTCGGAACGCCAGTTTCCGCCTGTGCCGACGAATGTTTCTGTCACCGTCCATCGACCGTCCTGTTCCCGCTTGACCATGTTCAGGGATTCGAGCAGGTGGACCGCGTCCTTGGCTTCTTTTGTGGAAATCGCCGGCGTGCAGGATTCGGCGAGAATCCGGTAGCTTTTTTCGTCGTCACGAAAATTCCCGATTCCAAGCAGGGAACGGATTGCGTTGGAATACCAGTGTCTGTAAAATTCCAATTCCTTGGCTTCGAGCCGCTTGATTTTGACGCCCTTGATTGAAAGCATCTTTTCGTAGTGGTCTAGGGCTTCCTTGTCGCTTTTGGCGCGTCCGAACAGCAGAAGCTCGGTCCAGTAGGCGGATTCTTTCTCGGAAAGCCCGAAAAATTTTGCGCATGGCGTGGTGAATTTTACGGCCAAGTGGATTTTTCCCTGGGAAACCCGGAGCAGGTTTCCCGGGTCACAGCCGATTTTCGAAGCCATGAACCGCCACGAAACGGCGCATCGTTCTTTTTTGTAATTCTCGAAGGCGTCGCGCAGAAAGGCCCGGTAATCCGTATAGTCAAAGATGGAATTCATATTAAGAAAAATACAAGGATTCGGAAAATATCCCCCAAGCTGCGGCTAGATTTCGTTGTAGGCATTACAACGCTAGAATATCTTCAGGTTCTTGACCTTGCCCTTGCTGTCGCATCTTGCGGTGAAATTGCATTTTTCGATATTGGAAAATGTCAACGCCTGATGTTCTAAGTCTAGCGAATCCGCCGGATCTTTGCACTTTCCGCGAAACTCGGCGATAACCTCTCCCGATTTTTTCGCGCCGAAGTATTGGACGTCATATTCTGCGCCCGAACTGGAATTTTCGCGAATCGTTGCGTTTTCCATCAGGGCGCGCGTCATCGCTACGAGGCAAAGTTCTTCCTGGGCGGAATCCAGCGTACTCGGGACCTCGGAATTTTCAATTGCCTGGTATTCAAACCAGTTGAGGGATATCGGGATAAATTCCGGATTGTTCTTGGCGCATCCGGCGAACAGAACGAGGATTGGCAGGATGAGAAATTTTTTCATGCTTGGGTCTTCTTGATTGCCGCGGTGACGCTGTTGCGCCCGCTGCGTTTGGAGCTGTAAAGGGCCTTGTCTAGACGGTCAAAGACGCTTTTCGGGTCTTCGTGGGGCATCATTTCGGCAACGCCAAACGAACAGGTTATCTGCTGCTGGGAAATCAGCTGCGTATTTTCGACCGTCGTCCGGAGCTTTTCGGCTAGGAACTGTGCGTTCTGGAGAGGCGTGTCCCCGCAAAGGATGACGAATTCTTCGCCGCCCCAGCGGACAAGGGCGTCTGTCGTGCGGATGCGGCTGCGGATAAGCTTTGATAGGTTGACAAGAACTTCGTCACCTACGCTGTGTCCCCACGTGTCGTTGACTTTCTTGAAAAAGTCGATGTCGAGCATGATGAACGAGAGCGAACCGCCGCCGTTGTTCAGACGTTCCTGCTCCTGGGTGAGGATGCTGGTGAATCCTGCGCGGTTCAGGCAACCGGTCAGGGCGTCTTCCTTGCTCGCCTTTTCGTAGTCGGATTTTTCGACTTCGAGAACGACCAGGTTGTGTTCGAGTTCTTCGCGGCGTTTGCGTTCCACGTTACGCTGGATGCTGTAATCGCGCAGCCTGAGAATCAGGTAGAAGAGGAATGTGAAGAACCATATCGTGATGATGGCGAGCATCAGGCTTTCTGCCGGGATGATTTTTCCCTTGAAAGTCAGACCCATGATTTCGAGCGTGCCGTAGCCGAGCGGAGCGTTTGTTCCCGTCTGGATTTCTATCAGGGGAATGTTGGAAAGATCGACGCGGGCGCGGTGGGCGTTTACATTGTTCTGCGAGACCCACCAGCTGGCGACCCGGAATTCCTGGGGGACGAAAACAGCCGGATAGGTTTCGTCGAGCGGGTAGAATTCGAGCTCGTTGAACTTGAGCGTCGTCTGGTCTCCGGGCTTTGAAACGACATCGTCAAAGCCGCGTAGGTAGAGTCTTACCGAACCTTCTCCCCGGGGCTTTACCCAGACATAGATGCTGTCGTAATGCGAAAGGTCCCTGCCCCGGCTTTTACCGTCCCCGAGATAAATCTGGAGGCTGACGTAGGGGTAGGGATAGCCTTCCCGGAGTTCGTAGTCCATGATGACGGAAGAATCGGTTCGCGTCATTTCGAGGATGGAAGTTCCGCCATCGACGGAATCCGTCTGGGCGACGAGGTAGGGATAGGTCGCTGGCGTAATCGCGTAGATATCGTCCATGCCGTAGCGGTACCACAGCAGGGCGATTACAGTCGTCGAAAGCAAGAACGTGATGATGACGTTCAGGCGGAAGACGGACATTAATTTTAGCCAGAGAAATTTCATATTTATCCTAGAAAATACATTAAATTCCGCGGGAAATGTTTAAAATTTTTTGATAAAGCTCGTCGGACATTTGCCTGTGACGTTCGGCACTCGGGTGAAAGTCCAAGCCCCTGTTGCGCGGCGTTTCCAAGAACAGGTGAAAAACGTCCCGGTTCCCCCTGGAAATTTCTTTTGCAAAAATATTTTCAATGCGTTCCGGGAGGCGGTTTACCGAGAAAATTTCCGTGGAAAGCAGGATGAACTGGGCTTTCGGATACTGCTTTCGGAGAAAATCCAGAAATTTGGCGTAGGCTGAGTCGAATGCTTCGTCCGTCGGGTGGGGATATTCTCCCTGGAAATCGTTAATGCCGATGAAAAGGCACACGGTTTCCGGCGAAAAACGGGAAAAGTCCCAGAATGGCGAATTCCCGAGCATGGCTTCGCCTCCGAGCGTGAACCGGTAGAGCTCCGGGATGGTCCAGCGGGGGGCGCATCCCATGAAGTTCTGGACGAGACCGCGCCCGCTGTAGGCGTTGATGGCAAATGAGGCTCCCAGTTTTTTGGCGAGCAGCGCCCCGTAGCTTCTGGTGGCGTCTGTTGTCGAAAACGCGTTCCCGGTGATGGGATCTTTCGCCATGTTGCCGAATCCTACCGTGTAGGAATCTCCGATGAATTCGATTTGGGGCTTAGAAAGCGGTTCCTGGATTTTTACCGTGTCCGCCTGTACGCTGTAGAGCGAGACGCTTCCGAGTTCCGTTTCGGTCATCTTGGAAACGGTTGCCCGGTGGATTCCCTCAGGCAGATCTTTCGCGATGCGGTAGATGTTCCGTTCGCGGGAAAGAAATGTTCCCGCCTCCTGTCCGTCGATTTCCACAAGCCAGCGGGCTTCCCCTTCGAGTTCGATCGAAGCTTCCCTTCCTTCAAAGGCAAATGCAATGCTTCCTGCGGGTGCGGAAACCCTTGCTCGGTCCTTTTCTATCGCCCAGCGACCATTTAGCGTGTAATCGGCAAACATTCGGGAAAGTTCTAAAAATTTCCGAAAATATAAAACCTATTTTGATTGCGTGGCCAATAAGTTTTGGAAAAAAATGGCAGTTGCCGTGCCGGTTCTCTATGCGGTCGCCTTGCTTGCCGATTTAAGCCTCGGCGGTGTGGACTCTCCCGAACCGGGGTCTGCCTCCGATACGTTGACGCGCGAAGACCGCCGGATGGCCTACCTGGTCTATCATCTTCTGGATTCGGCGGGAAACCTTGTCGGGACGGATACGGTGCGCGGGGAAAAGCTCTTTATGCGTAATTGCCGACCGTGTCATGGGGACGACGGGCGACGGATGAACCTTTCCCACGATATGTGGCATCCGCGGTATATCGGATCGACCGCCCACGATGAACTTCCGACGTTCTGGTTCATGATGAATTTCGGGGACGAAGAAAGGGGGATGCTTCCCTATTACGATGAAATTCCCCTCGACGAGATGGTGGATATCGCCGGCTTCGCCCGTACGCTTCCGCGGCATCCGTGGACGCGCGAAGAAGCCATTTCCGCAGTGAAGGAAGATTCCATTCTGACCGAAAAAAGAAAAAAGGCGAACCAACAAAATTAGCCCGCCTGCTTTTCCCGGAGGGAATATCTAGTTCGGCATCATATCCGAAAAATCGTGCTTTTTCGGGGCCGCGTGGAAGGATTCCTTGGCGAACTTGCGGCTGGTAACGGATCCGACCGTATAGTAGCGCCCATCCTTGAAAATGATGGCGGTATAGATGTTGAGCGTCTTGTGGGCTATCCACTGCTTGTAGAGGTTGTGGACGCCCGGTTTGATGTCGGATTCCTGGAGCTGCGTCGTCCGGACTTTTTTCCCGTAGCGGATGGTGAATTTCTCGGACATGTACTCCAAAGCTTCGAAGACTTTCGGGAGCCGGTCCGCTTCCATACGCCCGGTGCGGACTTCAAAGGCGTAAAATCGGTCGTTCTTGTTGAATAGGAAATCGACCTGCACCGGAAGTTCGTCCATCATATAGACCGGGATGACGATTCTGTCCGCTCCGTCGGAAGATCCCAACGGATCGTAGCCCAGCTTCATGATTTCTTCGATGACGCTTTCCCGATCGAGCCCAAAATTGATTCCGGCAAATCCCGTTAAAGACTGGGCTGCACAGAACGGGACAGCGAACAAGGCGAATACAATGAGAATGAATTTTTTCATCGTGTCTCTATGTGTAAGCAAACTGAAACAAACATAGCAAACAAATTTGCCGGAGACGTTCTCAAATATAAAAAAGGGGTGAAAACTCGCGTTAGAGCGGCGAAAATTTTGAGATTGCTATATTTCCGCCCGATTATGTCTAGTATTTTTGGAAAATTATTCTCCGTATCGACTTGGGGCGAATCCCATGGAAAAGCGGTCGGGGCGGTCGTCGATGGTTGCCCGGCCGGGCTTCCCCTTTCGGAAGAGGATGTCCAGCAGGCGATGGACAGGCGGCGTCCGGGCCAGAATGCGCTGGTGACGCCTCGGAAGGAGGCCGATGCGGTGCACATCCTCTCGGGAGTCTTTGACGGAAAGACGACGGGAACACCGATTTCCCTCTTGGTGCAGAACGAAAACCAGCATTCGGGCGATTATTCCGAAATGGAAAACTGGTACCGTCCGGGACACGCCGACTTGACCTATGACTTGAAATACGGTTTCCGGGATTTTCGCGGTGGCGGACGGGCCTCTGCGCGGGAAACCATCGGCCGGGTCGCAGCCGGAGCGGTTGCCTGCAAAATCTTGAATCTCGCCTGCGGAACGGAAATCCTGAGCTGGGTGGAAAGCGTCGGGAATGTTTCCGCGAAAATCGATGCGGAAAAGGTGACGCGTGAAGCGGTCGAAGCCTCGCCGGTGCGCTGTCCGGATGTTCTCGCAAGCGAAAGGATGGCTCAGGTTGTCCGGGATGCGATAGCCTCGAAGGATTCTGTCGGAGCGGTTCTCGCCCTAGATATCCGGAAACCTCCGATAGCCTTGGGGGAGCCTGCTTTCGATAAACTCTCGTCGGTTCTCGGCGCGGCGCTTCTAAGCATTCCGGCGGTGAAGGGCTTTGAAATCGGGGAAGGCTTTCGCGCGGCGCAGATGCGCGGTTCGGAACACAACGACGAAATTTTCTTTGACGGAAAAGTTTTCCGGACGCGGTCGAATCATGCCGGCGGGATTTTGGGAGGCATCTCGAACGGCGAGACGATTCACTGCCGACTGGCCTTCAAACCGACAGCGACGATCGCGCAAGAACAGAAAACGGCGGGTCGCGACAGGACAAACGGAACGCTTGCGGCAAGAGGCCGGCACGACCCTTGCGTCGCCCTCCGCGCACCGGTCATCGTGGAAAGCATGGCGGCGATTGCCCTGGTGAATTTGTTCCTTGAGCAGCGGGCGCGAAGCGGGCTTTTCTGATTTGCGGAATTGAACGGTTTAAAACGAAGAATCGCCGGCGAAGCCGGCGATTTCTGTCTGCATTTTAATGATGCCCGAATCGGCGGGTCTTGCGGAACGGTCTGTCTCCGCGCTTCTGGAAGGAACGGTCCCCGAAGGAACGGCGCTTGCTTCGACGGTCCGAATAGCGGTCGTCGCGGTCCCGGTGCCTTTCGCCAAACGATTCGCGCTCTTTGGGGAGCGGCCGGTCGTCTGTCATCAGGCGGAAGCGGGAAGGATTTCCGCGGATGGTCATCTCTTCGAGGATGAGCTTGATTTCGGAGGGGATGCCTTCGGGAAGTTCCACGGTGCTGAACCGGTCGAACAGCTTGATGCGGCCGATGTCCGCAGAGGAAATTCCGGATTCCCCGGCAATTGCCCCGACGATGTCCCGCGGAGAAACGCGGTCTCTGCGCCCGACGCCTAGGTAGTAACGTTCGAAGCCTTCTTCGACACCGTTGTCTTTTTCCATTCTCGGTGCACGGTCTTCACGCGGTCCATTTCCGAATTTGTCTTCGCGCGCCTTTCGACGTTCTTCGCGGAGCGGAACCGCTTTGATGTCGGGAAGGTCGGCGGGGAATAGCGGCTGGCCTGCCTGGGCGAGCTTTGTTACCGCCGCTGCGATTTCGAGCGGGGGAATGCCTTTTTCGTCTTCAAGACTTTCGATGAGGTTGCGGAAATCTTCGAGTCCGCCCGCTTCTATCGTGTCGAGAATTTTCTGTTTGAAGGCTGCGACGCGGTGTTCGCTTATCTGTTCGCCGGTTGGAATTTCCATCGGCTCGATCTGCTTGCGCGTAGCCCTTTCGATCATCTTGAGCATCCGGCGTTCGCGCGGCGTGATGAACAGGATGGCGTTTCCTTCCCGACCGGCTCTTGCGGTGCGCCCGATACGGTGGACGTAGGATTCCGTATCGTAGGGGACGTCGTAATTGATGACGTGGGAAATGCGGCTGACGTCGAGTCCGCGGGCGGCGACGTCCGTTGCGACGACGATGTCGATTTTTCCGTCCTTGAGGCGGTTGATGGTGCGTTCGCGAAGTCCCTGGGCGAGATCTCCGCTGAGAGGCGCCGCATTGAATCCGCGGGCTTCCAAGCGTTCCGAAACTTCGGCGGTCGATTGCTTGGTGCGGACGAAGATGATGACTCCGTCGTAATTTTCGCCTTCGAGGACGCGGACGAGCGCTTCCATCTTCTGTTCGGAGCGGATAGTCAGGTAGCGCTGGCGGACTTTATCGACCGTCGCTGTTTTCGCTTCGATGCAGGCTTCGGAATAATTGCCCAAGTAGCGGTCGATGATTTTCCGGACGCTTGCCGGCATGGTCGCGCTGAAAAGTCCGCGTTGCGCCTCTTCGGGTATTTTTTCGAGAATCGTTTCGACATCTTCCATGAATCCCATGTCGAGCATTTCGTCCGCTTCGTCGAGGACTACTGCCTGGATTTTGGAAAGATCTATCGTTTTACGTTCGAGATGGTCGATAAGGCGTCCCGGTGTGGCGACAACGATTTGCGGCGTATGCCGGAGCGCGCGGAGCTGAACCGAGATGTCCTGTCCGCCATAGACGGGGACGATGCGGATGTTCGGCATGGCACAGGCGAAGTGCTGGATAGCTTCGGCAACTTGGACAGCCAGTTCGCGCGTGGGCGAAAGGACCAGCATGGATGTTTCGCCTTTCTTGAAGTCGATTCGGGAGAGGAGCGGCAGGGTGAACGCTGCGGTCTTGCCGGTTCCCGTCTGGGCGGTGCCGAGTAAATTTTCGCCGCGTAAAAAGATGGGAATGGCCTTGGCCTGGATGGGAGAAGGCGTTTCGTATCCCGCTTTCTGGACGCCTTCGAGGACTTCGGGGGAAAGTCCCAGGTCGCTGAATTTAAGAGTTCCTTCGGTTGATTCGTTTTCGTTTTGCTCCGGGGCCTGCTGGATTTCCGGAACGGCGTTTTCTTCTTGATTTTCGGTTGGTATCATGGGGGCAGAATATAGAAATCAAAAGCTCTTTTTGAAAGCCCTAGGATTTTTCAAAAATTTTTCTACATTTGATGCCATCCGACGGAGAGGTGTCGGAGTGGTCGATCGAGACGGTCTCGAAAACCGTAGACTCCTCACGGGGTCCGAGGGTTCGAATCCCTCCCTCTCCTTGCAAAAAAAAAGGCTTCCTTTTGGGGGCCTTTTTTTTTGTGTCGCAAATAGGAAATTTGGGCTTAAGCATCATTTGGATACCCAAAATGGGCTGCATCCCTTTATTTATGCGGGTCGTGGCTAGAAAAATATTCCATAATAAACGCTCTACTGTCATCCTGGAGCGGAGCGATAGAATCAGCCACGCTGAGTCAGAGCTTGGAACTGGTTCTATCACTCCCTTCGGTCGTTCCAGAATGACGGTGGACACGAATGCTCTTCTGTCATCCTGGAGGGAGCTCCGCGACCGGATAGGATCCATTTCAAAAGAAACGCAGAAAATGAATTCTATCACTCCCTTCGACCTCTCCAGAATGACCGCAGATGTGGATTCTATCGGCTTTCAGCCTCCAGAATGACGGCTGGCGGGAACGGTTTACTTTTTCGCAACGATCGTTTGGAAACGGTAGGTGAGCGTGTATCTTCCGGCGAAGTGCTCTTCCATTTTTTGAAGCGACGATTTTGAAAGTCGAAAGGACCCGCCCAGATTGTTCACCCCGGTCTGCTTGAGGCTGTTGAGCAGATCGTGCAGCGTCGAAAAGGAAACGGGGCAAACGTCCGGGGCGGATTCGAGAACGTCAAAATGCCCGGACACCAGTTCTTCGATTTTCCCGTCCGAAAGATAGGAAAGGCTCTGTCCGGTAAACGAGGAAAGTTCGCGGAGCGTTCCTTCGCTGAACATGGCGAAAGCGAAAAGGCCGCCGGGAAGAAGCGCTTTTTCGATTTTTTGCAGCAGCGCGTCAAAGTCATCGATCCACTGCAGAACGGAACTGGAAACGATCAGGTCCAGATTCCGGGGGATTTCGAGCGTGCGGATATCGCCGATCTGGGCGTCGAAATTTTCCATCGGGCGTGCACGGTACAGGTCGTTGAGCGTAAGCCTTCCGATGTCAAAATTTGAAAGGAGCTTTTTCGTGAAAATCCCAGAACCGCAACCGATTTCGTAGGCGTTCCGAAAACTTTGGGCGTGCTTTCCGAGGACTGCGGCGAGTCTTTCTGCGGCGTATTTTTGCGCTGTCGCAAATTCGTCATAACGCTCTGCCCGTTCAAAACGCAAGGATTTCCTCCACGGATCGGAACTTGAAAAACGGATAGTGCGGCGCGGAGATGTTCTTGACCGGGCATTTGAAACATTCGCTGGCCTTAGGCGGAAACACCAGGTCCTTTTTCGAAACGATGGCTTTGGTCCAGGCGACATTTTGTTCGACGGGTTCCGCAGAAGCCTCGTAGAGCGTGCAAAGTTCGTCCTTCGGGTTGTCCGCAAAACGAAAATTCACCTTGGATGCGTCCGAAAGGAAACACCATTTCTTGAACAGTTCGAAATCAAAATGTTCGATCGAATTTTTGAAAGCTTGCGGAGAAATCCCGAAACGTTCGTGGATTCCGAAAGGCGTGCCGTTGACAGCAATCGCCTGTTCTAGCGGGATGTCTTTTAGAACCCTGTTTGCCGCCCAAACGCCCATCGAATGGGCGATGAGAAAAATTTCCCGTCCCGCTAAGAAGCTCTTGTCGAAGTCGAGGTCCCGGTAATCATAGACGACGCTCAGGTCGTAAGGGCTTGCGGAAAGGTGCGCTACGGATTCCGGCGTGAAGGCGTATCCCAAAAAGAAGAGAACGAGTGGACGCGTATCTTCATGACGAACGACTGTCTGAATATGCATCGAGGATTTCCTTGAAACGTTCAAGTTCCGACGGGAGAATGTCTCCGCGGAGGCTGATGCGGAGACGCGCCGTGTTTTGCGGAACGGTCGGCGGGCGAATCGCCGGGACAAAGTATCCGGCATCGCGAAGCTTTTCGGACAGTTCAAGCGTCCTTGTGTTGTCTCCGACGATAAACGGGCAAATCTGCGTTTGGCTTAGGCCCAGGAGCTGGATGCCTTCCCGAAGGTTCTTCCGTTCCAGGGAAAAATCTTTTTGGATGACAAAGTGCGTCCAGGCAACATCGATGCTCGGAATCGCGGTCGAAAAGATGAGGCTCCGCGCGGAATTTACCAGGACATCATGCGTTTCCTCATCCGACAGCAGGACGGCTCCGCTTCCGCCGAGCGCCTTGCTGAGCGTGACAAGGATGTAGTCGATGTCCTTCTCCAGGGATTCTTTTTGGCAAAGTCCGAATTTGTGTAACGCAAAAAATGAATGCGCTTCATCGACATAGAGCTTTATGTTGCCGTAATTTTTTTTGAGCGCGACCAGTTTTTTCAGGTCCGCTTCGTCTCCGTCCATGCTGAAAACGGCTTCGGTGAGAACGATTATCCGGTCGAATTCGCCGTGAAATTTTTCGAGCAGGTTTTCAAGAGCGTCCAGGTCGCCATGGGGGAACCTCCTGAAATTTGCCTGGGAAAGTTTCAGCGCATCGATCATGCTCGCATGGATTAATTTGTCTGCAATGAAGAGCGTATGGGAATCGGCGAGAGAAGAAATCGTCCCGAGGTTTGCCGCGTATCCCGAATTGAAGAGGAGCGCTTTCTTGGAAAAATGCATTTCGAACCATTTTTCCAGTTCAAAGAAAGCTTCGCTCGAATTATAGACCAAACGGCTTGCGCCCGAGCCGAAAAAAAAGTCGGATTCAGCAACGGTCTCTAGAAATTCGTCGCGAAGTTTCCGGTTCGTTGCGATTCCCAGGTAGTCGTTGCTTGCGAGGTTCAGGAGATTTTTCGATTCGAAGCGGACGTATTTTTCAAAGGATGCCGTCCGCTTGAATTCCCGATATGTTCCCGCTTCCTTGGCTTTAGCCAGGTCGAACATCTTAAACCAGCTTTTGTCCGAAGATCTCGTGGAAGGGAAGTCCCCACTTGCCGATTTCCGCCATGAACGGATCGGGGTCGAACTGTTCCATGTTGAAGACGCCCGCGCCTTTCCATTTCCCGGAAAGGATCATCGCGCCTCCGAGCATCACGGGAACGCCTGTCGTGTAGCTGACGGCTTGCGCCTTGACTTCCTTGAAGCATTTCGCATGGTCGCAGACATTGTAGATAAAGTATGTCTGAGGCTTGCCGTCCTTTGTTCCGGTGAGCTGGCACCCGATGCATGTTTTGCCCGTATAGTTCTCGCCGAGTGTTCCCGGTTCGGGCAGGAGAGCCTTGAGAAATTCGAGCGGGATGATTTTCTGCCCCTTGAAATCAACCGGATCGATGCGCGTCATTCCCACGTCTTCGAGAACGCGCAGATGCGTCAGGTATTCTTCTCCGAATGTCATCCAGAAGCGGGCTTCCTTGATTTCGGGATTGAACTTGACTAGCGATTCGAGTTCTTCGTGCCAGAGAAGGTAGCTTTCGCGCGGTCCGACCTGCGGATAGTCGATTGCCTTGTGTTCGGACATCGGAGGAATTTCGTAGAATTTCCCATTCCTGTAGAACTTGCCTTTCTGGGTGATTTCGCGGATGTTGATTTCCGGGTTGAAATTCGTCGCGAATGCCTGTCCGTGGTTTCCGGCGTTGCAATCGACGATGTCGAGCGTGTCGATGTTATCGAAGTAATGCTTCTTGCCGTAAGCGGTATAGACGTTGGTGACGCCCGGGTCGAATCCGGAACCGAGCAGCGCCATGATTCCCGCTTCCTTAAAACGGTCGTTGTATGCCCATTGCCAGGAATATTCGAAATGCGCCTTGTCCTTCGGTTCGTAGTTCGCCGCGTCGATGTAGTGGACGCCTTCGGCGAGGCATGCGTCCATGATGGCCAGGTCCTGGTAGGGAAGGGCGACATTTATTACCAGTTCCGGCTTGAAATCGCGGATGAGCGAGGCGACTTCGGAAGCCTTGTCGGCATCGACTTTTGCCGTGTGGACGGGAATGTTCTGGATGTCTTTCGCGATGGCGTCGCACTTGGATTTTGTCCGGCTGGCGAGAAGGATTTCGGAATAGACATTCGAGTTCTCGGCGCACTTGCGGACGACAACGTTCGAAACACCGCCGGCACCGATAATCAGGACCTTGGACATTTTTCACTCCGTTGAAAAGTTTCGTTTCAAATATATTAAATTTAGAAAGGGTATTTTCATCGATTGTTTTTTGCGAAAATGCCTGAATCGGGATTTTTATGGGCTTTTGGTTCAAGAGAAAAAAAATAGGCTTCCTGCTGCTTTTTTGCGCCTTGTCCGTCGCAGGTTGCCGCTCTTCGCTTGAACTCGGAAACGAGGCACTCCGTGTCGGGGATTTTGACCGTGCCGCCCGGAAGTTTTCGGAAGCCCTAGATGAAAATCCGGCGAATCGGGATGCCCGCTACGGCATGGCCCTTTCCCTGTTCGGAAAGGCGGAAGCCGCGGAAAAAGTCGGGAACCATTCGGTGACGCTCTGGATGCGGACCTTGACGGAATTTCGCATCCTTTCGAATATCGACAGCTCGGTGGCGAAAAAGATGTATTCTTCTGCGCTGTTCTATCTGGCTCGCGCGCGGACGCTCGAAAATCCCCATGCAAAAATTCTTGGCATTTTGAACGAATCGCTTGCGCTCGACAGCACCAACTATTTCAGCTGGAACCTCAAGGCGCTCGCACTCCAGGGGGCAGGCGACGTGGAAGGCGCAAAGAAAATTTTCTCTTGGATTATTTCCGAAAATCCGGATTTTTCGCCGGCTTATTCCAACCTGGGAAATCTGTATTGGGAAGCGGGAAATGTCGAGGACGCCTGGGACATCTGGTCGATGGGCTCTCTTCGCTTTCCGGAAAATCACCATCTGGAATTTTGGACGAGGGTTGCGGAAGACAGCTTGAAAGCCAGGCTTGCTAAAGAGGGTAACGCCCTGTGACGGATCTTTCGTCCCGCCTGTCGGATATCCGGAAAGTGCAAAGCGGCGGCGAGGCGGCTGTCTATAAGGCTTTGCTCGATGGGAAAATCCCGGTTGCGCTAAAAGTCTATGCGGACGGGAAAGTTCCCGCTTTTGAAAATGCGCCAGCCTTTGACGGAAAAATTCCCGGAACAGCCCGCTTGCTTGGAACGGGAACTCTTGGCGGTCGGATGTTTTCCGTTTCGGAATACGTCCGGGGAATTTCGAGCGCGTCTGTATCTCCAATGCCTCCGAAAACGGCGGTCAAGCTTCTAAGGTGCGTCCTGGAAACGCTATCGAAAATGGTCGCGCTGGGCGCTTTTCATGGGGACCTGAATCCGGAAAATGTCCTTGTTCTAGCGGACGGAAAACCTGTTCTGGTGGATTTCGGAATCGAAGGATTGGGGGCTCCGCGCTTTGCCGCCCCGGAACGCTTTGAAGGCTCGGCGGCGACTGTCGGAAGCGAAATTTTCAGCCTCGGCGCGTTGCTTTACTTTTGGATCTCGGGCGAGCCTCTCTTCGGCGGCGAAACCCTCGAAGGAATCGAAACGTCCGTGTTCCGGGTGGATTCTTTGGATGTGGCGACGATTTTATATGGTCGGGGCGTGCTGAATCCGCAGGAACTTTCGGCATTTCGGGATGTGTGGACGGGAACGCTCCGAAGGAATCCGGCGGATAGGTGTGAAGATTTCGATGAACTAGACGAGCGTCTTGAAATCGCGGAAAATCTTTTGGACGAAGGTTCTCCCGGCGAAAGTCCGCAGGAAGCGCAGTGGTCGCGCGAGCTGGAGGAGCGGATCCGGGAACGCGAAATGAAGATTGCGATGTCGCCCGAGGAACGCTGGGAAACTCCGGGCGAACCGCTTGTTTTCGGAACGAAAAGTCCCAAAACGAGACGTTTTCCCCTAAAAATTTTTCTTGCCGCCCTGATATTTCTCTGCGTAATATTTTTCTTCATTTATATTGGAAAGGAAAAATTCCGAGATCCGGATGTCGAAACTGTCGGAAACTCCATGTTGGAGCGTTCGCGCAGCCTGATGGATGAAGAACCTCTTCGCGAAAGTTCGACGTCCGACATTCGGGGAATCATGGTGGATTCGGATTCTTCCGCCTACTAGCGGAAAAAGGAGGATGCGTGACGCTTGAACCGATGCTTGCCACGTCCGAACTGTTGGATATGCTTTCCCAGCTGCTAGACGAGTCAATGCCCGAGGAACTCTTGCCGGCGATTGCGAAGGTGGCGTGCCAGGTTCTCGACGCGGATTCGGCCGTGCTCGAAATTCCCGCGGAACTTGCGGATGCGCCTTTCCGTTTTGCCTACCCGTCCGCTGTCGCTATTTCTTTCAGCGCGGTGCGACGTGCCCGCGAGGAAAAATGTGCCGTCCTCTGGAATCTGGCGGATGGGGAAAACGTGAATGTTTCCAAATCGATTACGCGGAACAATCTGACTAGTATCCTGGTCGCTCCGTTCCAGACGCCGGATTCGGAAATCGTTTCGGGTTTTCTGTATTTGCAGCGGGAATCCCGCAAGGAATCCTTTGATGAAAATGACAAGAGGCTGTTCGACAAGTTCGTCGGTGTCTTAGAAAAGATTGCGGGATCCGCATACCGCCGAAAGACGGACAAGGAATCGCTGGACGAATTGCGCGGAGTCGTTCGCAAGGGGGCGCTTGTCTATGCGTCGCAGGCGATGGCGAAAACGATTGCTTCGGCGGAGAAATTTGTAGCGCTTCCCGCTCCGCTGATGATCCGCGGTGAAACGGGAACGGGCAAGGAAGTTCTTGCAAGATGGCTCCATTCGAGAAGCCCGCGGGCGGACAAGCCTTTTATCGCGATTAACTGCGGGGCGATCCCTGAAAACCTCATCGAATCGATTCTGTTCGGTCATGTGAAGGGTTCGTTTACGGGGGCGATCGATACGCGGAAAGGCGTTTTCGAGGAAGCAGAAGGGGGAACGCTCTTCCTCGACGAGATCGGCGAACTTCCGCTGAACATGCAGGTGAAACTTTTGCGCGTCTTGCAGGAACGCCACATTACGCGGGTCGGGGACAACCGGGAAATCCCGGTGAATGTCCGCATCATTTCCGCTACTCATGTGGATTTGGAAAAGGCGGTCAAGGAACACCGATTCCGGGAAGATCTGTATTACCGTGTCCAGGTGATGTCTCTTGAAATTCCGCCGCTTCGCGACCGCGGCCAGGATGTTCTGCTTCTTGCGGAGGAGTTCATGAAACGCTATGCCGCCGAATACGGACTTGGAAAGTTCCATCTTTCCCGCGCGGCGGAAAAGGCTCTGCTCGCCTATCCGTTCCCGGGAAATGTTCGGGAACTCGAAAACAAGGTGCAGCGTGCACTTGCCAATGCAAACGGCTTTGTCATTTTGCCCAGGGACCTAGAACTGGACGTCCTTCGTGAAAGCGTCAAGGAATCGCCGCGGACTCTCAAGGAATCCCGCGAAATTTCGGACAGGGCGGTCATCGATGCGGCTCTTCGCGATGCGGGAGGAAATCTGACGCTCGCTTCGACGATTCTGGGAATTGACCGCAAGGTGCTCCGCGAGATGATGGACCGCCTTGGGATGAAGAAAGAGGATTATAAAAAACGGGCGGCTTTTTAGGCGGGAAATGTTTTTCTATTTTTCCCGGAAAGACTTGGCACGGTTTTTGCAAAACAAGTTGGTATGAAAAATCAGAAAATTTTCCTATCCGCTATTCTTGTCGTGGCGCTTCATGGCGCTGCAAATGCCGAAGCAATGCCCGAATCGCAACTCACGGGACCTGCCGAGGAAACCGTTTCCGTAGAACGCGCTTCTCGCTCGGAAAATCTTTCGCTAGACGCCAAGCGTGCCGAGCGTCGGCTAGAGCGGGAGCGTATCCTTTCCCGGTTGCGGGAAAGTTCTTTGCGGGAGAAGGCTTCCGTTCGTGACGAGCTATCCAAAAAAGGGGGTGAAAATTCCCAAAAACGGGACGAATCCCGAAAAATGGAAGCTTTCCCGCGGGCGTTTGACGGAAGACACCAGATGTCCGACGATAGACAGATGAATGAGCCGGGTCGCGGAATGCCTCCGCCGGAATTCGGCGAACCGAAATTTTGACGGATGCCAGCCCGAAACGCCAAGGTCTTCTTTTTTTTGTGCGTCCTGTTGGGACTGGGGGCTGCGTTTGCGACACCGCAGGATTCCCTCTACGAAAAGGCTCTTGACGCGGAAAGCGCTGGCGACGTGGCGACAGCGATTCATCTGTTTGAAATGGCGAATTCCTTTCCGGGAAATTACAATGCGGAAATCCAGGAAATTCTTGCCGAATATTATGACGCGCTTCAAATCGAACGGGATTCTGGCGGTGGAACGGAGCTTTCCTTTTGGGTAAACTTAGAAGCGAGCGGAAGCCGTTACGATGAACTGGAAAATTCCCGGGGAGTGCACGAATTTTTCGGTGAAGGCGTTTTGCGTTTCGGCGCGGAACTTTTCATTCCGCAAGGAGCGCTTTCTCATCGCGTGGCGTTCCTTTTTGATGCCGATGCGTTTTCCTATGAACCGAATACGGCCTTTGACACGAACCGGGTGGAGCTTTCGCCGAGCGTCGAGTATTCGCTTTTGGGAAAACGTTTTGCCGTTTCGCTCGAAACGGGGCTTCTTTTTTCGGAACGTGACAAGGGCGTGTTTTTTGCGTTTTTCCGGGGAACGCGCGATTTTTACCGGAACGGGGATTCTCGGACGGGGTTCCGTGGCGATTTTTACGGAAACAGCTTGGACCGGGTGCGCATTTCGGCGGGAGGTTTTTTCGAAATTCGGCGGGAGAGGGGCGTTTCCGTGGAACTCGACCTCTCGGGACGCTTTGACGGCGATACTTCGGTTTCCGCCTATTTTACATATCCGCTTGAGAATTTTGAAAACGGCGAACCGTTTCCGTGGGACGCAGACGCGGGCTTTTTGCCGGATTCCGTTTCGGAAAGATATTATCTCGGCAGGCGTTCCAAATTAGGTCCGGAATTCCGCGCTTTTTTGGAATACCGCTTTTCTCGTCTTTTCGCACTCGATTTTCGGGGAAACCTTTTCTTTTCGTATGGTCCGCAAAAGGACAGATGGCTTAGGGAGGCGGGACGCTCCGCTTCGTGGAATCGCCTGATGCTCCAGGGATTTTTCGCTCTCCGGGCGAACCTTGATTGGGAACGCTTTGGAACATATTTTTCTGTGGAAAACTATTTTTATCGTTACTTCCAACTTCCGAACGACCATCCGGGAATTTTTTCGGCGTCCGCGCTGCAGGAAAAAGTCCGGTTGGGGGGCGTTTTCCGTTTTTAGGCGTTATCTGTTTTTCTATCTTTGTGCCGTATGTTTACAGGAATTATCCAAGCGACCGGCGAAATACTCGCACTTGAACCGATAGGCGATGCGTTGACGATGCGCCTTCGCGCTCCGGGATTCTTCAATGATTCGAAGTCCGGCGATAGCATTGCAAATGACGGCGTGTGCCTTTCCATCGAAAACTGCACACCTGACGAGGCGACATTCTGCATCATGCACCAGACGGTTGAAAATACGTCCTTCAAACAGGCTCTTGTCGGTGCGCTTGTGAACCTGGAAAAGCCTTGCCGTGCGGATTCCCTGATGGGCGGGCATTTTGTGATGGGGCACGTTGATACGACGGTGAAAGTCCTAGCGGTAAACGCCCGGGAGACCGGCGTGGAAGTGGATTTGGAACTGCCGCCCGATCTGCGCCGGTACGTCATTCGGCGCGGTTCCGTTGCGTTGAACGGCATTAGCCTGACCGTTGCGGAAAAGTTCGAATGTTCGTTTCGTGTCTGCATCATCCCGGAAACGCTTGCACGCACCAATCTGCGGAACTGGAAACCCGGAATTTTTGTGAACGTTGAAGTCGATATGGTCGGCAAGTATATCGAAAACTTTCTTAAGGAAATGGAACGTGCTGAACACGATTGAAGAGGCGATCGAAGATTTTAGGAACGGCAAGTTCCTGATAGTCGTCGATGACGAGGACCGCGAAAACGAAGGCGACTTTATTGTTGCGGCGGAGAAAATTTCGCCCGAAAAGGTGAATTTCATGCTCCACGAGGGCCGTGGCGTTTTGTGCGCACCTCTTCCCCAGAGGCGTTGCCGCGAACTGGGCCTTACCCGCCAGACGGAAGACAACACGTCCGTGCTCGGGACCCCGTTTACGATTATGGTCGATAAGATCGAAGGCTGTACGACGGGCGTTTCCGCCCACGACCGCGCAGCGACCATCCTCGCTCTAGCCGATCCGGCGTCAAAGGCTGGGGATTTTGGAAGGCCCGGTCACATATCTCCCCTGTATGCGCAGGAGGAAGGCGTGCTTCGCAGGGCCGGTCATACGGAAGCGGCGGTCGATTTGGCAAAGCTTGCCGGGCTTCGACCGGCGGCAGCCCTGATTGAAATCATGAACGAAGACGGTTCGATGGCGCGAATGCCCGAACTTCAAAAAGTCGCGCAAAAGTTCGGCCTGAAGATCATTTCCATCCGGGATCTGATCGCTTACCGCCTCCGCACGGAATCCTTTGTGGAACGCATCGCGGCGCCTTTTGTCCCGACGCGATTCGGACAGTTTCGGGCTTACGGCTACCGGAGCAAGACGGACGGTTCGGAGCATATCGCCTGGGTTGCCGGGAATCCGGATTTTTCGAAGCCCGTCTATGTCCGCGTACACAGCGAATGTCTCACCGGCGATGTCTTCGGATCGAAACGTTGCGATTGCGGAGCCCAGCTCGAAAGCGCCATGCGCTTTATCGGCGAACATGGCGGCGTTTTCCTGTATATGCGAAACCAGGAAGGCCGTGGCATAGGACTTTGCAACAAGCTGCGTGCTTACGAACTTCAGGAACAGGGGCTTGATACGGTGGAAGCAAACCGCAAACTCGGCTTTAAACCCGACCTTCGCGAATACGGCATCGGGGCGCAAATTTTGAAAGATCTGGGCGTCCGGCAGATGAGGCTTCTCACGAACAATCCCGCCAAGGTGACGGGAATCGAAGGCTATGGCCTTGAAATCGTGGAACGCGTTCCGATAGAAATTCCGCCGACTCCGGAGGATCGTTTCTATCTACAGACAAAAAAAGACAAGATGGGACACATCCTGCACAATTTGGACAATTAAGGGTTTTTATGGTTGATGTCAAAACTTATCGGACAAGCCTTGGCGGCAAGGGAATGCGCATCGCGATTGCGGTTGCGGATTTCAACGAGACTGTTACGTCGGGACTTCTTTCGGGAGCCGTTTCGAAGCTCTGCGCTTTGGGAGTTGCATCGGAAGATATTTCGGTTGCCCACGTTCCGGGTGCGTTTGAACTTTCCGGCGTCGCAAGGCGTTTTGTCGATATGGAAAGGTTCGATGCGGTGATTGTTCTCGGCGCGGTCATTCGCGGGGAAACTCCGCATTTCGACTGTGTCGTGAACGCGGTGACGAGCGGAATCGCGGCTCTTGCCGCAAACGGGAAAATTCCTGTCCTCTTTGGCGTGCTGACGACGGATACGGTCGATCAGGCGATGAGCCGTTCCGGCTTGAAGGGCGGCAACAAGGGCGCGGACTGTGCGGAAAGCGCTGTGCAAATGGTGAATCTCTACAAGGAGCTCGCATGAAGACGAATTCCGTGAGCAGAAGGCCCGCTCGGGTTTTTGCCATGCAGCTTTTCTATGCGATGGAAATCACCGGGCAGCCTGTCGGCAAGTGCGTCGATGGCATCCTCGCGAGCATTCGCGAAGCGAAGCGGGAACTTCTCGCCGAGATGAAACGCTACGGGATGTCGCTGATCGATCTGATCCAGGAGCACCGGGCGGAACTGGATGCGATTATCTCGGAACGGGCCAACGGCTGGGACTTGGACCGCCTGGCGACGCTTGACCGGATTATTTTGTACATCGCCCTGACGGAAATCCAGTATGAACCGGAAATCCCGGTCAAGGTGGCGATCGAGGAAGCGGTCCAGATTGCGAACAAGTACAGTACGGAAAATTCGTACCGTTTCATCAATGGAATTTTAAACCAGTTCGCTCGGAGCAAAGGAATGCTCCTTTCTAGCGATAAACCGGAGGAAAAGAAGTGAAGAACGTTTCCGAAAAGATGTTGAAATTTTTGACCGCGGGTCTCGCAGCGGTGGTCGCCCTTGTCGTGTATGCTTCGACGATGGCTCCGACGGTGAGCTTCTGGGATTGCGGCGAGTTTATCGCCTGCGCGAACATCCTGGGAATTCCGCATCCGCCTGGAACGCCGTTCTTTGTGCTGCTTTCCCGGACCGTGATTCTCCTTCTTCCGTTTGTCGAAGAAATTGCGAAGCGGGTGAACTACATCTCGGTCGTGTGTTCCGCTCTGACCGTTTTCGTCACGTCGCTTTTCGCCTGGGATTTCTTGGCGAAGATCCTTTCGTCCGACAAGCTCGCCGAAAAGGTTTCCTCGGGATTCCGCAAGCTGGTCCTTTTTGTCGCCGCGCTCTCCGCCGGATTCCTTCTCACGTTCAGCGATACTTTCTGGTTCAGCGCTGTCGAAGCGGAAGTCTATGGCTTTGCGATGTTCATCATCATGCTCATTTCCTATCTCGCGCTCAAATGGCTTGACCACAAGGACGACGCCTGGGGAAACCGCATCCTGGTCTTTATCTGCTATATCGCCTTTATCGGTGTCGGGGCGCACCTATATACGCTTCTCACGGTTCCGGCGGTCTTTGTCCTCTTGCTCATGGCGGAGCCCAAGAAGATTCTTTCCCGGATGCCCATCTGGATTACGGGAACGCTCCTCTGTTCCGTGATTTACATGGTTTCCAGCTTTATCGCCATTGCGCTTGTGACGACGATTGTTCTCGGTGCACTGGCTCTCATCAAGGTCGGTTCGCAGGAATTCAACCGTAGCGTCCGGCTTTCGCTCGCCTTTGCCGTTGTCGCTCTCATCGGTTACAGCTCGCATCTGTATCTGCCGATCCGTTCGGAGCTGAATCCGGCAATTGATGAGAACGATCCGGAAATCAACTTCCGGGATGACCAGGGGAATCTGCAACTAGGCAATCTTCTCGATTCGGAAAACTGGAAGTCTTTCAACGATTTCGTGGAACGCAAGCAGTACGGTTCGGAAAGCATGCTCTTGCGGGCGATGCATCGGCGCGCCCAGACTGCGCACCAGTTCCTCTCGTTCCCGAACATGGGCTATGGTGGCTACCAGATTGCGCAGTATCTGCCGTTCAAGGTCGGCGGGTTGAACTATTCCGGCGGAACATACGTCTTCGATCCGATGGAAAATGAGCCGCTGAAACGATTCGGCGTCTATTTCCCGACGCAGATGCAGGCGATGGGGGACAACATTCCCGCCCAGCTTATCTGGTTCCTGCTCTTTAACGGGGCTATCGTCGCGGTGTGCGTCTTTGCGTATCGCAGAAGCAAGAAGCTCGGCGTCTATATGGGAATTCTCTACGGACTTTGTTCGTTCGGGTTGCTTTTCTATGTCAATTTTGCCGACGGCATGCGCATGGATTCGGCGCGCGACTATAAATACTGGAAAAGTTCGATGGAGGCGAATGCGACAAACCTGGCGCAGATGGGTGTTGATATTCCCGCCATTCCGGATGCAAACGCGCTCCTCGACGCGAGGCAGGATATTGAACACGCAAAGCTCGTGCTGAATACGCTCCGCTATCGCCAAGCGGATGCATCGCAGATAGCCGCTGCGGAACAAAAGCTCCGCAACCTGGAAAATTCGCCGATTTGGCAGAACTGGAAAAAGATTGAAAACGCCTATGCGAAAGTCGGGCGTCGGGCACCGTTCCCCGAAACGGTGCATATTGAAGTGCGCGAACGTGATTACTTCTACACGCCGGCCTACATCTTCATGAGCCTCATCTTTGGCGTGGGCATCGGAATTCTTGTCTATCTGCTTGCCTTGAAGGCTTCGGTTCTCGCAATTCCTGTCGCCTGTGCGTTCCTCGTGATCTGCTCGGTGATTCCCTGCGTTTCCAATTACAGTTCGCATGACCGCTCCGGACTCTGGGTCCCGTGGGATTACGCTTACAATCTGTTGATGAGCTGCCGCCCGAATGCGATTCTTTTCACGAACGGCGACAACGACACATTCCCGCTCTGGTTTGCGCAGCAGGTCGCCGGAATCCGCAAGGATGTCCGCGTGGTGAACCTCTCGCTCGGAAACACGGATTGGTACATCAAGCAGATGCTTACCCAGGAACCGATTTTAAAGCTCAGCTATAATGCGGAAGGCATTGAAAAGTCGATGGCTATCGGGGACTTGAACGAGCGCAACCCGGAACATTATACGCAGACATGGATTGCCCGCGCGGACCGAGCGCTCCCGGTTCTCAAGAATCGAATCGCCGAGATGACGGATTCAACGGGGAAGGCTCTCCCGAATGCGGACACGCTGAAGCTCAAGCAGTACAAGGTGATGTACCAGGTCTATTCCGCGTTCAAGGAATGGCAGTCCAAGACTCATGCCGGCCTGATGCTCACGCAATACAAGCTCGTACTCGATCTGGCGATGAACAACGTCGATCGTCCGCTCCACTTCTCCACGACCGTCGGACAGTCTAATTTCATGGGCCTCGAAAAATTCATGGTCCAGGAAGGCATGATTTATAACCTGATGCAGGGCGATACGACGGACCGCCGCGCGAACAACCAGGACTTCGACTTGGAACGCACCGCCTATCTGATCGACAGCGTCTATCAGTTCCGCGGACTTGGCGACGGAACAGCCTATGTCGATGGCGAGACTACGCGTCTTCTTTCGAGTTACACGTCTCTCTATCTGCAAATCGCATTCCAGATTCGCGAAGAAATGACGGCGATGCTTTCGGATGGAACGCCTCTCACGGTTTCGAAAAAGCGGAAACTTGACGAAATGACGAATTTTGCACTCCGCTATCTGGATCGCGGCATTTACCAGTTCCCGGAAGAATGGCGTTCCTACTGGGCGGCGGCTTTTGTACTCGACGTTCTCAAGGACAAGAAGCGCGCGCTTGAATATTTGGACCGCGGTTTGGAAAATGTTCCCGCTTACGATGAACAGGGACGTCTGCGGCTCGAAATGAACCGCCAGAGCGTCGAAGCGATGCCCGATAAACCGCTCGCGGTCGTGCCGGATTCCGTGTTGCCTGCAAACGCGGATACGCTCGCCCAGGGAAAATAATTTGTACAAATCTAGGATGTGCCTATGGATTTGAGTCTGGTCATTCCCGTTAAGGACGAAGCGGAAAATCTCGCTCCCCTGATGGAGGAAATCGTCGCCGCAATCACTCCGACGGGAAAATCGTTCGAGGTTATCGTTATCGATGACGGCAGCCGTGACGGTTCGTGGAATGTTCTTCTGGGACTCTCCGCGAAGTACGATTTTTTGCGCCTATACCGTTTCCAGTTCAATTGCGGAAAGGCGGATGCCCTGTCGCTAGGCTTTTCGAAGTCCCGCGGAAATCTGATTGCAACGCTCGACGGTGACTTGCAGGACGATCCGCGCGAAATCCCGAAGATGATGAAAATCATCGACGAAGGGTATGACCTGGTTTCGGGGTGGAAAGTGCATCGGCACGATCCGTGGCACAAGACGTGGCCGTCGAAGCTTTTCAACATCACCGTGTCGATTATTTGCGGAAAACGTCTGCACGACTTTAATTGCGGAATCAAGCTCTATCGCAGCTCGGTGGTGCGTTTTATCAATCTCTACGGGGATTTCCACCGCTTTATCCCTGTCATGGCGAAGTGGCAAGGCGCGAAAATCGCGGAGATGCCCGTCGCCCATCGCGCCAGGATTCACGGAGCGTCCAAGTATGGCGTGTCGAGGCTTGTCTCTGGATTTTTAGACCTGCTCACCCTGCTCTTTCTCAACCGTTTCGCGACGAAGCCGCTTCATTTCTTCGGATTTTTGGGGCTGGTCTTTTTGTTGTTCGGGATGGGCGTCTTCGGCTATTTCGGTTTGCAGTGGTTGCAGATCGGTGCGCTGCATCTGCGCCCGCTCATTGTCGTCGGCGGTTTTTCGCTACTGATGGGAGTCCAGCTTTTTTCGCTGGGGTTCTTGGCGGAACTCTTTAACCGCCACAAGAAACAGCGTTATCCCATTGCGGAAACAGTTCGCGACGGAGTCGATTTTCTAGAGAAGGAAGGCGCGCGATGACATTTCCCAAAAGTCTTGTCGTGATACCGACATACAACGAAAAGGACAACATCTCGTTAATCATCCCGGAAGTCCTCAAGCAGGACCCTTGCCTGGAAGTTCTCGTTGTCGATGACGGTTCGCCCGATGGGACCGGCGATATAGTCGAAGCGATGTCCGCGGAAAATTCCAGGGTGCATTTGCTACGCCGGGCAGGGAAAATGGGTTTGGGGTCCGCCTATGTCACGGGCTTCAAGTGGGCTCTCGAAAGGGACTATGAACGTGTTTTTGAAATGGATGCGGACTTTAGTCACAAGCCATCGGACTTGCCACGTCTGCTCCTTGCCGCGGAAGATGCCGACCTGGTCCTCGGAAGCCGTTACAACGAAAAAAAAATCGGGGTTGTCAACTGGGATTGGAAGCGTCTTTTGCTCAGTTACTTTGCGAATCTCTATACGCGCCTTGTAACGGGACTTCCCGTCAAGGATGCGACGGGAGGATTTAAGTGCTTTCGGCGTACCGCGCTGGAATCCCTCGACTTTTCCAGCATGAAAAGCGACGGTTACTGCTTCCAGATCGAAACGACATTTAAAATCTGGAAAAAAGGACTTCGGGTCAAGGAAATTCCCATCGTCTTTACGGACCGTGTGCGCGGCGTATCAAAGATGAGCGGCGGAATCATTTCGGAAGCGTTTTTTCTCGTCCTGAAATTGCGTTTTAAACGGGCCTGATTTTTCCATGCAGTCTTTTTCCTGTTCCGTCATTATTATCGCCTACAATTCGCGCGATTACATTGCGGCGTGCGTCGGCTCTGTCGTCGATGCGCTTCGGAATCTGGATTCGGAAATCATCGTCTTGGACAACGGTTCGCCGATTCCCGTTCTGGACAGGCAGAAAGCTGCATTCCCGAATGTCCGCTGGCTGGAAAGCAAGGAAAATCTGGGATTTGGGAAGGGCTGTAACTTGGCGGCCCGCTATGCGACAAAAGACGTCCTCTTCTTTGTCAACCCGGATACGGTCGTTTCTCGCGGGACTTTTGAAAAAACGCTTGCCTACATGATGTCGAAGCCCGAAGCAGGCGCTGTCGGCTGTAAAATTTTAAATGGCGACGGTTCCCTGCAATGGGCCTGTAGGCGTTCCTTTCCGTCCCCGTTTGCGGCTATCTGCAAGACGGTAGGGCTTTCCTCGCTGTTTCCGAAGAGCAAAGTCTTTGCGTCATACAACATGACCTATCTCGATCCGGAGCAGGAAACGGAAGTCGATGCTGTCAGCGGGTCGTTCCTAGGCGTTCGCCGGGAAATTTTCGATAGGCTCGGCGGTTTTGACAAGGATTACTTTATGTATGGCGAAGACTTAGATATCTGTCTTCGCATCAAAAAACTCGGGCTGCGCAATTATTATTATCCCGGAACGAACATCTTGCATTTCAAGGGGCAGAGCTGCAAGACACGTCGCTTTCGAACCTTTGTCGAATTTTACATGGCGATGCTCATCTTTGCCAAAAAGCATCACAATTACCATCTTCCGACATTTGTCATTGCGCTTGGAATCTGTTTTGCCGCAATTGTCGGCGTCTTTTCGAGGCTTGTTCCCCAGTGGTGGAAAATGGCGGTTGACTTTCTCTGTGTCCTTGTCGGGTCATTGGCGCTTTCCCGCATTGCTCCGTTTTCCGTCGAAGGGCTCGTCGTGATGTCCCTATCGACCTGGATTCCGCTTTCTCTTGCCGGGGACTATGTTTCGCCGCGCTTGGATGGACAGCGCCTCTTGAAGTTCTTGCTGCCTTTTGAATTTCTCGGCTTCTTGGTGGCCTCGCTTGTCCTGGATTTGGAAATCCCGATCGCTTTCGCTTTTATGCTTGTGAGCCTTCTTTGCGTGTTCTGGCGGCGGTTCCTTTTCTGGTTGCGCTATTTTTACCAGATTTTTTCCGGAAAGGCGAAACGTTCCATTCTTCTCGGCGGGACGACGGATTCGCTTTCGAGCTGGTTTGACCGCTACCGCTTGAAGCCGGGCTTGAATCTGCTCGGTTGCGTAACGGAATTTCCCGACAGGATAACGGAAGAGAACCGCGAGTATCTGCTGGGACCGATCGAAAATTTGCCGCTTATCTGCAAGCGGACCGGGGCGCGGGAATTGCTCGTGCTTTCCGATATTGCGGGATTCCGCGAATCGTTTGAATTGAACTGGGTGAAATCCCTGGGGCTTTCCCCTAAACTGCTTATCGCGACGGAAAACGATACGAATTACGCCATCGTGGACTTGAACTACTTTAATTGATGGGGCTTCTTCTAGGGGTCTTTTTGAAAATTTACGTCTGCTGTACGGGGAAAAGGAATTATTTTTATTCTAGAAAAATAAAAGGTGAACTATGAATTCTGAAATGCTGTCGATTCTGTGCACGCCCGATACGCATGAAGCGTTGTTGGAAGCTTCTGCGGAAACGCTTTCTGCGTTGAATGAAAAAATCGCGCAGGGAAAAGTCCGTACGGTTGGCGGAAACGCTGTGTCCGAAGCCTTGGACGAAGCTTTGGTGTCGAAGGATGGACGCAAAGCCTATCCGGTTCGAAACGGAATCCCGGTTCTTCTCGCCGACGAAGCGATTGCACTTGAAATTTAAAGCCTAGAGGTGAATATGGCGACAACGGTAGAATCTCTTCGCAAGGCGGTGGGCAAGAAAAAAAACTCCCGGGTCTTTGCCTGGCTGGCCGACTTGATGCGTCAGAATGGTGACTTGGAGGCTGCGCTTTCTTGCGTTCGGGAAGGGCTTTCCGCGACACCGTGCGAAGAGGGAAATCTGGTCCTGTCGAAGATTCTTGTGGAAATGCAGGATTGGGATGGGGTAATCGAAGCCTGTGAATTTGTATTGAGCCGGAATCCCTACTGCCTGTCGGCTATTCGTCGCCTGGGCGATGCCTATGCCGAAAAAGGCGATGCCGAAAAGCGCAATCTGTATTATCGGCTGTTGCACGATCTGGATCCGCTGGACGCCTTCTGGAAAGAAGAGTACGCTCCGAAAATCGAGATGGCCGAGGAAATGCCGGTATTGGAGGATTTGCCCGAATCGGCGCCGGCTGTAGCCCCGGAACCTTTGCCGGAAGAACCGATTGAACAGGAAGCTCCGGTTGTGAGCGAAGAGGATAAAAAGGAAGAGGAGAAAAACGAAGATCCGTTCTCGTCGCTGGCGACGCTTCTCCCGGCGGATGAAGAAAATGAAAGCGAAGTTTCGTTCGACGACTTGGAAAATAGCTTAGACAAAGCAATCGCCGACTTCTCTCCGTCGAATACGGAAAAAGATGAATTCCCGACGGAAGAAATCGATGACGATGATATTTCGACCGCACTTTCCGGTATTTTTGGATCTGCAGAAACGGAAGAGCCTGCTGCTGAAAAACAGGAAAAAAAGAATGAACCTTCCCCGGAGGAAAAGGTCGAAGATAAGCCGCAGAGCCTTTCCGATGCTTTCGACAGCCTTTTTGGGGAGGATGAATTGCCGGAAGAGTTTGTCCTGTCGAAACCTTCCGACAAAGAGTCTCCTGCATTAGAAAAAGAAGATTCCCCGTCTGAAGAACTTCCGCAATCGTTGTCGGCGGTTGAATCTCCGTTGTCGGAATCCCTGTCTAGCGCAGAAGCTCCTGCCTCGGAATCTTCGCCGCTTTTC
>CAVKGV010000015.1:0-45733 GCA_963656065.1 Alistipes onderdonkii | reverse complement strand
CCGATAATCGCCATTATGTAAACTAAAATCATTTTTTTAGGAGCCGAAAATCGACTCGGCTTTGTCTAAAGTGAAGACTTGCCTTGATATGGCACAGCGTCCCGTTAGGGACGCTGTCTGATTGGTTTGAACTTGTTTTTTTTTTGAATTGTATTGTTTTTTTAATTTGGGGTTTAAATTAGTTGTGAGGTTGGAATATGTCTGCTTTTATTCGCTATCTCATTGAATGTTTTTTGATTGGTCGTTCTATGAATGCTTGGCATTCGTTCTTTGATGATGATCTTTATTAGTTTTTAAGCCTATATCTTTCGGAGCTTTTGGGCCAACTCCGGATGGTTCATTTTTTCAATCCGCGAGGCGAGAAATTCGCGCGTGAAATCCTCCATCATCGGGATTTCCTTCTCGTAGCGTTCCAGATAGCCGGAAAGCCGGTCCCATTCACCGAGAATCACTAGCAGGTTTATATACTCAGAAGAAACATAGACCCCGAGCCGGAATTTTTCGTGGGAATTGAGCAATTCCTCTCTGCGGGACGGAGAAACCACCTGGCAAAGGTTCTTCAGGTGACATTCCTTCGGGAACTTTTCATATAGCTTTTCCGCCTGCTCCAGAGCTTCTTTTTCCTTTTCCTCTTTAAAGAGAATTCCGATTTTCAAATCCAGGAATTCCTCTTCGTCGGAGTCCACGGGATTCTTGACTTCGTCCATCAGGCGGTTTGCGTTTGAAATATCTCCAGCGATATAGTAAATGTTTGCCACATCGACAAGCGTTTTGTTGGAGCGGGTCGAATCCTTTAGAAATGCGATTTTTTCGTAAAGCACGGGATTGTTCGCCCCGTCCGCCAAATCGAGCAGCCCCGAAAAGATTTCTTCTTCATTTTCAAGTTCGTGCGCCGATATGGTCGAAAGGACGTTTTCCGCTAAGCGCTCCGTCTCTTCTGCGGAAAGGAAATCCTGTACGCCCCAGAATACTTCCAACCGGACTACCTCCCCTGCCGAATTGACCAGCAGATCGTGCATCAGATCCAGTATGTATCCGCGATTTTCGCAAAGCTTTGCCTTTTCCATAAAAAGCGAAATCACATTCGAGAAGAGGTTGTTCACATCTTCCAAAAGTTTATCGTCGTCTTCAGGGATGTCGAAATAGTCGCTGCAATTGAGAAACCAGGTGAGCATTTCCAAGATTTCGTCATCCGACTCAAGCTTTTCGACTTTTTCAAACTGCCCCGCCAGAAGGTCGTAGAGTTTTTCCGCATCTTCTCCGCAGAAGTCCCCTTTCGCTACCGAAACGAGGACGGCCCGAATCTTGTCGACCGTGCGCAGGTTCGATACTTCCAGAGCGTTGGATTTCCAGATTTTTCGTTTTTTTGCCATGTCACTTCCTTCCTAGTATGCGTTGATAGACTTCCTGGGATTTGGCTTCGTCCCCGGCGTTGTAATAGGCGTTTCCGACGTTTTCCGCGCCGATTCGCCCTTGGGAATTTCCCAGTTTCCAGGCGCTCATGTAATTTTCAAGAGCTTCCCCGTAGCGTTTTTGCGAAAAATAGATCTGTCCCAAATCGACAAACAGGAGGTCCCTGCCTTTTTCAAAACGAAGTCCCTCTTCAAGCGTAAAAATGGCCATCCACGGAGAATCGTCCGCAAGGTACATCTGGGCAAGATAGCGTCGCGCCGAGGTGTTCTGCGGATCGGTCAGAAGTCCGCTTTCCATTTCGCGAATCGCCTTTTTCGTCGAATCCATTTTCGCATAATAATGGGAAAGCGTGTAATGGACCTCGGCACCGGCGCTTGCCGTGTTATCGACGGCGCGTTTTAACGTCTTGACGGCGTATTCATAGTCGCCAAGCCTTTCATAGACTTCCGCGAGGCCGTACCAAGCGTCAATCCGGTCCGGATTTAGCCGCGTCGCCGCTTCGAAGTGTTTCTGCGCCAAGGCGAGTCCGTGGGACTTGAGAAAGCATTCGCCGAGAGCGTAATGGATGTGGTCCGATTTTTCGCCGAGGTCGAGCGCCCGATTGTATGCGGAAATCGAAAGGCCGTAGTCACCTCCCAGATAGTAAAGGTCTCCGAGAAGAATCCAGGCTCTCGAAAAATCCGGCATCAGCTCCACGGTCCGCTTGTAAGCGACAATGGCGATGTTCTTCTTATCCAGCTGGACAAGGCTGTTCCCCAAATTGAACCAGGCGAACGGTTCATACCGGCCGTCCTGAATCGCCGCCCGATACATCTTGACAGCCCGCTTGTAATCTCCCCTGTCATAAAGCTCGTTTGCCTGCTTGAAAAAGTCTTCCGCAAAAAGAGACGGGCAGAACGCCAGCACGACAACAAGGAAAATTGCGTACAAGTTCACTTTACGGTTTCTAGGGGACAAATTTGAACTCCTTGGTAGCCTTTTGCGCAACGGGATAGTTTCCAAGTTTTGCGGGTTCAAACTTCCAGCCGCGAATCGCCTTGAGCGCTTCGCTTTCAAAGCCATAGCCTTGCGGATCAACGGAGAGGACGCTGGCCCCGGTCACGTTTCCATAGACATCGATGACCATGTAAACCTTTACGTAGCCCGCGACGCCAAGCTTTTTCGCGCGTTCCGGATAGACGGGATTCACCGCTTTGAGCGCACGTGCTTCTTCGTCAACGTCCCCCGCTTCATAGACGACATTCTGCATTCCGCCACCGGCACCGACCGCAACCCCGTCTCCCGAGCCGTCACCGCGTGAAAGCGAAAGGTCCATCTGGAAATTGGAACGGCTGCGCTCGCCTCCCGACATCCGGGGATTCGCCTTGAACGTATTCGACTGCACGATTTTCCGAATTTGCCGTTGCGGGATGGTTTTCTTCTTTTCCCGCACAATCGTTTCAACTTCGGTGAGTTCTTCTAAGCGAGGCTTTTGCGGCAAGGCGTCCGAACGAAAGAGCAGGACATTCAGGACGGGAATCGCGAGGAAGAAAAAAGAATTGACGGCAAAGGCGAGGAGTATCGCCACGACCCAGCGGGAACGGAAGAGAATTTCCGAAAGACGCCTCAATTCTACTCCTTCGATGCCGAAATGGAAACCTTCCGGACATGCGCCAGATTGCATTCGTCGAGCACATCGACGATCTTTCCCGACGGAGCGTCTCGATCGGAAACGATGATCACGGGACGGTCCGGGGATTCCGCCATCATCTGGCGGAGAATCGTCTGGAGCGACGAAAGGTTCACCTGCGTCTCGTTGATGTGGATTGTCCCCTGGCGCGTCACGCCGATGAGGATGCTTTCCTGCGAAAGTTCCTTCACCGAGCTGGCCTTGGGCTTTGAAACGTCGATGCCTGTTTCCCGCGTAAATGTCGAGGTGACGACAAAAAAGATGAGAAGGATGAACGTCATGTCCATCATCGGAGAAATGTCGATGCCGCTGGTTCTGCGGCGATCCCTGCGAAAGAAGCTCAAGCCTTGTCCTCCGGGAAAACTTCGTTTTCAAATGCGGTCGCCGCCCGGTCCGCGGAATTTTTCAAGTTCTCGATTCGGGCGATCAGCTGGTTGTTCGCCACGACGAGAGGAAAAGCGACGAGAAGCCCCGCCTGCGTAGTGAGCAGCGCTTCGGAAATGCCGTCCGCCAAAAGGACCGGATTCCCGAACCCGAAAGCCTGGATTGTCTTGAACACGTGGACCATCCCCGAAACCGTGCCTAAAAGTCCAAGCATCGGGGCGAGAGCCGCACAGACGGATATGGACGGGAACGAACGCGAAAAATCCACATCGATGGAATGGCGCGCGGCATCGAGCGCATGGTGCACAGCTTCCCTTCCCAGAGGCGCATTTTGGGAAATTACCAGCCGGAGCCGTTCCCGAATTCCCCATTCCCGCTCGCTTTTTGCCCGGCGGTAAGTAAAGAACCTTTCGAAAAGAAGCGTCCACGCATAAAAGCCCAAGATAAAAATCGGAAGCATCACCCAGCCACCCTGGACCAGGAGCGAACGGATTTCTTCCAAAACGGAAAGCCGAAGCATATCAGCCCCGGATCCAGCGGGAATTGAGAACGGCAAGTCCAGCCTTTTCCATCCGGGCGCGAATCCCGTCAACACGATTCGCGATGAATGTGTGCAAGAGCTGGAGAGGAATGGCGACGATTAGACCCGCTTCAGTAGTTACCAGGGCGACGGAAATTCCCCCTGCCAAAAGTTTCGGGTCGGAAGTGCCATGCATCGTAATGACCTGGAAAAGCTGGATCATTCCCATCACGGTTCCCAGAAGCCCGAGGAGCGGAGCCGTAGTCGCCATGACGGAAATCGTGGAAAGCCCGCGTTCGAGAGTCGGAACCTCGGAGGCAAAGACTTCCTCGATAGCCTTTTCAGCCGAAGCCCTGTCCGCATAGTCCTTGAGAATTCCCGCTTTGACAACCTTCCCTACCGATCCGTGCATTTTCTTGGCGAGAGCCTTCGCCTCTTCCATGTTCCCGGAAGAAGCCAAATCGATAGCCTTGCGGTAGCGGAGCGAAGCGCCCTTGACGAGCAGGACGATGAACCGCTCGACGACGAGAAGAATCCCGACGATGAAGAGAAGGGCGATCGGATACATCAGGATTCCGCCATCGCGGAATGTTTGCACAAAAGTCTCACGAAAAGACTTTTCTTCCGAAGCGGCGAGTTCCGTGGAAAGCTTCGTGCTTAAAAGGACATCGACCGGAAGCATCATAAACTGGGAATCCCTGGATGCTTCGAACGCCCGGGCGACTTCCGAACGGATGTTTTCCGAATTCATGTTTCGATAGGCAAAAGACGTTCCCCGTTCGCCCGCAGCCGGAAGCATCATCGAAACGGAGCTGTCCGTCCCCGCAGAGCGGCGAACCGCATAGAGACCGCCAAGCCGGATTTCTTCCCCGGCAACGACCGTTCCGTCAAAAATCAATTCGCCGGTCCGCCATTCGATTTCCCGGCTAAAGGAAAGTTCCTTTTGGGCAAGTTCGAAAATTCCCTTCGCCACTTTCAGCGGATTGTCCCTGTAAAGCGAAACGCCTTTTTCCGCGCGATTGAAATCCTCGATGCGCTGCGGCAGTTTGTAGGGGATGCCCCGCTCGCGGATTTCCCGGAAAGGTTCGAGGACGGACTTGTCGGCGACCAGGGAAAGGTATTCGGTACGCTTTTCCTCCGCACTCTGCTTGACCTGCGCCAGATCCTCCCGCGCAACGCGGACGTTCTCTTCGAGCCTCACCCGCTCTTCCATCAGGCGGTCCAGCTCGTCCTTCGCCTCTTCGTATTTCTGGTTGAAGAGTTCGCGCTCCTGGTTCGCCTTGTCCCGGTCGTTCCAACGCGCGGCAACTTCCATGTCACGCTTTTGGCGCGCCTCTTCCAGATCCGCTTTCGCCTTGTTCAGTTCGGCGCGTTCCCGGACAAGCGCATCCCCGTCAAGTGGAAGATTCTGCTGGGAAAATGCCGGAGCGAGCAGCAACGGGAATAGGAAAAAAGTCCGTTTCAAAAAATCAGAGAACATAATCATTTCTCCCGCTTCGGTGACGAAACCGGAATCCGGACGATGTGCGGAGCGGTCTTGCCTTCCGCCACTTTCATCGCATCCTTTAAGCTGGCGCGGAATTCCAGATCCTCGGGAACCTTGTTCCAGCGGAAAGCGTCCCCGGAATGCAAAAGCCAAAAACAGTCGTTTCCGTCTCTCGATTCAAAGATCGCCGCCACGGCGCCAAAGCGGAAAAATTTTCCCGAATATTCCCTGCCCGTTTCCGGATCGTTCAAGAAACCGTCCCAGCTTTCCGTCGTATAGCCCATCCGGATTCGTTCCAAGAAGACTTCCAGCGTGCGCGACAGCGCGTCATCCGGAGAAATGATTCCCTTCCGAAGCTCCGAAGCGGTCTCGCGGAGGTTTTCGACCGTCTGGCTTACGCGATAGGGAAAATCCGATTCGAAGGCGGGAACCAGCGCTTCGATTTCCTGCGCCAGATCCTGGGCGTATTTCTGCTTCCGGGATTCATAGAAACGAATCACCCCCGCGGACTTGTTTCGCGCTTCGGCAAGCCTCGAAAGTTCCGCTTTCATCGAATCGATTTCCGCCCGGAGCGACTTTTTCTGGTTATTCAGCAAAACGACCTTTTCACGGCCCGAGCGCACAAAGGCTTCGTGACGCCCGCGCTCTTCGTCGTGCATTTTTTTTTCGCGGGCGGTCTCCTCGTTCACCGACTTAATCTGTCGGCGGACCCCATCGACGGTTTCCGCTGAGAATGCGAAACCCAGACCCAGCAGGAAAATCAGGCAAAACAATCTGTTCATGGCGAAAAGATACAAAAAACGCCCGCTAGAAAGCGAGCGTTTTTCCGGTTCCCCGACAAAGAATCCCGAACGATTAACGTCCAAATTCCTTGATATAGGCCGGAGTGTTCTTTGCTCCGTGCTTTTTCAGATAGGCGATCAGGCGCGTATAGCCTTCGTTTTTCGCCCAGTCCAGGACCGAATAGCCCTGCCCGCACGTTGCGTTTACATTGACGCCCTTGGAAACCAGATAGACCATTGCATCGTAATTTCCGCCCTTGACAGCCAAGTGTATCGGGTAGTAGGAGTCTGCGCCGCGCGTGTCGAGAGGCGCCCCGGCATCGCCAAGAATCTGCAAGATGTCCGCATAGCCGAGCTTTGCGGCAAGCGCTACCGCCTGGGCCGCACTCTGGATTTCGCCGGTTTCCTTCATCTTCGCCACAAGGAATTCGACAACTTCCTTGCGCTTGTTTTCGATGGCGTCTTCTAGGAACGTCTTGCCGTTGCTGTTTGTCCCGTCAAGCTTTGCGCCATGATCGGCCAGGTACTGAATCATGTCCAGCTTTCCCTTGTTCACGGCGATGGCCATCGCGTTGTTGCCGTTGTCGTCTGCCGAATTGATATCGTAAGCCGCCTTGAGGAAAAGCGACATTTTCGCGGTATCCCCTGCCGTGACATACGAGATGAACTTGTTCGGGGTGAGCGGAATGCTCTGCTTCGTCAGATACTTGCGGACGGACGCCGGATCGTTCGGATCCATTTCGTCGGAACAGGCGGAAAGGCAAAGCGAAAGGGCGCAGGCACCCACGGCCAAAAAGAATTTCTTTTGCATCGAAAAATCTCCAGGTGAAAAAAAAGCAATCAGAAAATACACAAAATTTTTGCGGAAGAGATAATAAATCGCGTAAATTTTCGAGAAACAGTCCGTTCCGGCGTGTCTTTTCATGAAAAAAAATATAAACTTAGCCTGTGATGTTTCAAATGCATTCCAGATTCCGCACTCTGATTTTCGCCGCGGCATTTTCCGCCGGGACGCTTTTCGCCTCGACCGACTCCACCGCCATCGCGGCACCTTCTGAATCTTCCGGGACGCTCCCGATTTCCGATACAGCCCGGGTTGCAGACAGTGCAATTGTCGAACCCTCGAAAGTAGATCCTATCGCATCGACGGATTCCACGGCAAAACTTTCCGCTTCAAATTCAATTGTTTCAGATTCGATTTCTAGAGTCGAAGCCTCCTCCGCTCCGGAGGCCGATTCTTCCGAAACCGAAACCAAAGCTTCCCTCCCCGAAAAGCAAGATTCACCGAATGCCAGTCCCAAGGAAACCGAAAAGGCGAAGCATCCCGTAAGCATCGGGTTTATGTATGAAATGGCGAGACTCCACAAGGCGGACTTGAGCTATGACATGACCCGCGACGGCAAGCGTTACCGTCTCGACGTCGAAGTTTCGGACATGGTGGGCGCGTTCGGACGCTACGAGCTAAACCAGTGGATTTCGTTCATCGGCCTTTTGGGATACCAGAAGTTCGATATCGGGTATGAACCTTCGGCAAAGGAATCCACGGAAACGAGGAAAAAGTTCAACGTCCAGAACATTCTCCTGCAGCTGAACGCCGAAGTCGGCTTCTCGTTCCTCGAGCTGAAAAATTACCAGTTCCGCCTGCTCGGATTTTTTGGCGGGACGACAGGCTTTTCGGTCATCGGTGACGACTATTACATGAACACGCCACTCTTCGGCTATACCCGCGGTGTCGCGTTCGAAATCAATATCCACCGCATTGAACTGCTCGCCGGTTTCCGCTCGTCGCACATCTATTTCCACACTTACAAGGATAACCACAGAAACGAAGACGATTACTCGTTCATGCTCGACTTTGACACGATGTCGTCCCCGTTCTTCTCTGTCGGAATCGGATTCTAACATGAAAATTTTAGTCACCGGCGTTGCCGGATTCATCGGCTGTGAAACGGCTCTCGCCTTTTTGAAAGATGGCCACGAGGTCATCGGAATCGACAATCTAAACGATTACTATTCCCCGAAACTCAAACGGGACAGGCTCGCCCGGATTCCCACCGAACGTTTTTCCTTTGTCGAATGCAGCCTTTCGGACAAGGACACGCTTCTCGGACTCTTCAAGGAGAACTCTTTCGAGGTCGTCGTAAATCTTGCGGCGCAGGCGGGCGTCCGCTACAGCCTGATCAATCCGCAGAGCTATGTCGATTCGAACGTCACGGGATTTCTGAACATTCTCGAATGCGCCCGGGCGTTTCCTCCGAAGCATCTCGTCTATGCGTCGTCGTCGAGCGTGTATGGGCGGAACACCGAAACGCCTTTCCGCACAACGGACCGCGTCGAAAAGCCGTCGAGCCTTTACGCCGCAACCAAGCGTTCTAACGAGCTGATGGCGGAAACCTACCACCACCTTTTCCATATCAACCTGACCGGGCTGCGCTTCTTTACCGTCTATGGCCCGTGGGGACGCCCCGACATGTCGCCCTGGCTTTTCGCAGACGCCATCACGCACGGCCGTCCCATCAAGGTTTTCAACAACGGCAAGATGATGCGGGACTTTACCTACATCGACGACATCGTCGAAGGCATCAGGCGCATCGCTTACGATGGAATCGAAAAGAAGGAACCGTTAAACCGCCTCTACAACATCGGGCGCGGCGAACCGGTCAAACTGATGGATTTCATCGCGACCCTCGAAAAAAATTTCGGGCGGGTTGCCGAAAAAATCATGATGCCGATGCAGCCCGGCGACGTGGAAATCACGTGGGCGGATACGGAAGCGCTCGAACGGGACATCGGCTATAGACCGGGCGTCTCGCTCGAAGAAGGCATCGCCCGCTTTGCGGAGTGGTTCAAGGAATATAACGGGTAAACGGGATTAAAAAATCTTCCGATTTCCTATATTTGCGCTATGGAATTTACACAAAAAGACCGTCTGATCCGCGCGACCGGGGCGCACATTCCGTTTCGCCTCGTACTTGCTGACATCACACATGCAGCCGAAAAAATCGGGAAGATGCACGGGGCGAGTACGCAAGCACTGAAACTCCTCGCCGAGACATCCATCGCCTCGCTTTTTCTTTCCTCGGGCCTAAAGTTTCCGGGAACCGTCTGCGTCAAGATTTCGTTTTCGGGCGACATCTCCTTTGCCGAAGCGGATTCGACCCCGCAAGGACTTCTGCGTGCGATGATTCCCCAGAGCGACATCCTCGCTTCGAAGGAATTCGAACCGGCGCTTTCCCCGCAAAATTTCCAGGTCGTCACTCTCGACGAACGCGGCAAGCGCGCAAGCGAAAGCATCGTCGAAGCAGTCTCCGAAAGCATGGGAAGAAACCTTTCCGTCTTTATGTTCCAGTCCGCCCAGACGCGTTCCGCGGTAGGCATCGAAGCCCGCGTGAACAAGGAAAATCCCGAAAAGCTCGACTATGCGGTGGGATTCTATCTCGAGCCTTATGCGGACATCGCCGACGATGAACTTTCGATTCTCGAAAAGCAGGTGGCGAAGCTCCCCGCCTTCTCGGAATTCTATGACGGCAAGGCTTATAACCTAGATGCCCTGATGCAGGCGATTTCGGGCGAATACCCGACGACAATCGTCCGCGAAATCACGCCTCTCCCCTACTGTCCGTGCAGCAAGGTCCGCTCGCTCGCTACGCTCGGAAGCATCCCGACCGAAGACCTCGAAGAGCTTCTCGAAGACGGAAAGGACCTCGAACTGGTCTGCGATTTTTGCCGCAGCAAGTATATCGTCACGCCGGACGAAATCCGCGATATTTTAACCGAACGCTTGAAGTGAGCCCCAATTATGTTTAAGAAGCAATGCGTTGTCACGCTTGACATGGAAGGCGTCCTCACGCCCGAGATCTGGATTGCCGTCGCCGAAAAGACCGGCATCCCCGAACTTCGCCTCACCACGCGCGACATCCAGGACTATGATGAACTGATGCGCGGTCGCCTGAAAATTCTCGCCCGCGAACACCTGAAACTCGAAGACATCCAAAAAATCATCGGGAGCCTTCCGCTGCTCGACGGCGCCATGGAATTTTTGGACACGCTCCGCGACGAAGCCCAGGTCATCATCCTCAGCGACACGTTCCAGGAATTTGCCTATCCGCTTATCCGAAAAATGAAATTTCCCACGATTTTCTGCCACAACCTGGTCGTCGAAAACGGATTTGTCACCGGTTACCGTTTGCGGTTGCAGGACCAGAAGCGGAAAACAGTCGAAGCCCTGAAAGCGCTCAACTTCAAGGTCTTTTCCGCGGGAGATTCCTTCAACGATACCGGGATGCTGCTCGCCGCAGACAAGGGTTCGTTCTTATTTGCCCCGAAAAACGTGACGGAGAAATTTCCCGAACTCACAGCGTCGAATTCCTATGCGGAACTTCTCGACTGCTTCCACAAATTCCAGGAAACGCTCTGATGGCAGAGCGTCCCGTTCTCGTCCTTGAAGAAGGCAAGGAAAAATCCGCCCAAAGAAAGCATCCGTGGATTTTCAGCGGAGCCGTTCGATGCGTCAAAGGAAAACCGGAAAGCGGCGACACGGTAGAAGTCCGCTCGGCGCACGGAGAATTTTTGGGTCTTGCCGCCTACTCGCCCGAATCGCAAATCCGCGCGCGCTTCTGGACTTTCGGCGAACGGAATCCGATAGAGAGGGATTTTTTTTCCCGCATTCTCGACAGAGCGATTGAAAACCGCAAAAGCCGAGGCTTTGACGTCCACGATCCGAAATCCGCGTTCCGTCTCGTCTATGCGGAAAACGACGGGATTCCGGGATGCATCGTCGACAAGTATGCGCAAATTATATCGGTCGAAATCCTTTCCGCCGGAGCCGAAAAATTCCGGAAGGAAATCTACGGGCTGCTGGCCGAAAAGCTTTCCCCGGTGGGAATCCTCGAACGCTGCGATTCCGATGTCCGCACCAAGGAAGGACTGCCGCTCCGCAAAGACGTCGTCTATGGAAATGTTCCGGAAGAACCGGTCGAAATTTTCGAAAACGGAATCCGTTTTGACATCGACGTCTGGAACGGCCATAAGACGGGATATTACCTAGACCAGCGGGACGCCCGCGCCGAAGTAGGCTCCTTTGCCCGCGGAAAGCGCGTGCTGAACTGTTTTTCCTACACGGGAGGATTCGGACTTTTTGCCTTAAAGAACGGAGCGGAAAGCGTCACCGAAGTCGATGTATCCAAAGACGCGCTGGCTATCGCCGAGACGCTGGTCAAAAAAAACGGACTTGACGAAAACCGGGTAGAGCTTCTCGAAGCGGACGTTTTCAGCTATCTCCGCAAGTGCCGCGACAGCCGCAAGGAATTCGACCTGATAGTTCTCGACCCGCCGAAATTCATCGAAAACAAGTCGCATCTTGCCAAGGGTTCGCGCGGCTACAAGGATATTAACCTGCTTGCGCTCAAACTGCTCGCGCCGGGCGGGATGCTCGCCACGTTCAGCTGCTCCGGGCTGATGACGATGGACCTTTTCCAAAAAATCGTCGCCGATGCCGCTCTCGATGCGCACCGCGATGTCCAGATAATCCACCGCTTTGGGCAGCCTGCCGACCACCCGATTAAAAGCACATTTCCCGAAGGCCAATATCTCAAGGGACTTTTGCTGCAAGCGGAATAAAGGTTCCCGGCAACAAACCCGCGGAAGGGAAAAGACTTGCCTGTCAGCTTTCCGTTCCGGCAAAAGCCCGGAAAAGTTCGAGCGTAGCCGTCACCGCTTCTTCATCGGAAATGCCACGCCCGAGCTCCACGACTCCTTGGAGCGGAGAATTTCCCACATAGCGCATTCCATAAGGCGAAGCCGCGGCGAGTTCCGCTAGCATCCGCGGATCGGGCGGCGGAAATTCCACAAAGGAAAAGACGAGCATTCCCCGTCGCATCTCGACTCCCTGCATCCGGAACTTTGCGGCAATAAGCGCGACTTCCGAAACGAGGAAAAGCCTTTGGGCCGGCGGCGGGACAGGTCCGAAGCGATCCACGAGTTCCGCTTGCAAAGCGGCCAGGTCTTCACGCTTCAAGGCCCGGGCCAGTCTCTGGTAAACGGAAATCCGGGAAAGCCCGTCCGCGATATAGGTCTCGGGCAGGAAGGCATCGACGGGAAGTTCCACGCGCGGTTCTATCTTCGAAGCGTTTTCCCCGCCGCCGCGAAGTTCCTCGACCGCTTCGCGGACAAGCCGTACATAGGTTTCAAATCCGACTTCCGCGATAAAGCCATGCTGTTCCGAACCGAGCAGGTTTCCCGCGCCACGGATTTCTAAGTCCCGCATCGCGAGCTGGTAGCCGCTTCCCAAATCCGTAAACTGTTCTAGGGCCTGCAGGCGTTTCCTCGATTCCGCGGAAATGTTCCCGTCTTTCGGAATCACCAGGTAGGCGTAGGCGAGAACGTCCGAGCGTCCGACGCGTCCGCGCATCTGGTAAAGCTGGCTGATACCGAAATGGTGCGCGTTCATGATGAGAATCGTATTCGCATTCGGAACGTCCAGTCCGCTTTCGATGATGCTCGTCGAAACGAGGATGTCGAACTCCCGGGCGAGAAAAGCGTCCATGACGCGTTCTAAGTCGCGGTCTTCCATTTGACCGTGCGCAACGGCTACGCGGGCATCCGGGACCATCGCTTCGATATCGTCCGCAAGATGCTCGATAGACTGGACACGGTCGTTTACGACAAAAACCTGTCCGCCGCGCGAAAGTTCGTCGCGAATCGCCTCGGCGAGGACCGCATCGTCCCGGGTAAGGATTTTCGTTTCGACCGGCAAGCGGTTCATCGGCGGTGTGTTGATGAGAGAAATGTCGCGGACGCCCGTAAGCGAAAGATGCAGGGAACGCGGAATCGGAGTCGCGCTCATGCTGAGCGTATCCACCGTCAGCCGAAGTTCCCGGAGCTTTTCTTTCTGCTTGACCCCGAACTTCTGTTCTTCGTCGATAATCAGGAGTCCCAAATCCTTGAATGCGTTTTTTTCCGAAAGAAGGGCATGGGTCCCGACGATAATATCATATTTGCCTTCCGAAACCTTTTTAAAAATTTCCTTCTTTTCCGCGGCAGTCTTATAGCGGTTCACCAGGGCGATGTTCACCGGGAAAGCGGCAAAGCGTTCCTTGAAAGTCTCGTAATGCTGGGCGGCAAGGATCGTCGTGGGCACGAGGACGGCAACCTGCTTTTTGGAATAGACGCATTTGAAAGCCGCGCGCATCGCGACCTCGGTTTTCCCGAAGCCCACATCCCCGCAGACAAGCCTGTCCATCGGATGCGAATTTTCCATATCCGCCTTGATCTCGGCAGTGGCGCGAAGCTGGTCCGGCGTCGGATCGTATTCGAAGGAATCTTCAAATTCCTTCTGCATCCGGGAATCCGGCGGAAACGCAAAGCCTTCGACGAGTTCGCGCTTCGCATAGAGCTGGACCAGTTCCTTCGCAATCTTGACGACGCGCTTCTTGACCCGCTCCTTGAGCTTTTCCCACGTACGGCTTCCGAGGCTCGCCAGTTCCGGCGGTTCCCCTTCCCCGTTTTCCGGCAGCCGTTCGATTTTTTTCAGGTCCGAGACGGGAAACTTGAGACGGTCGCCGCCCGCATAATCGAGCAAAACGCAATCGACTAAGCCGCCCCCGATTTTTTCACGGACAAGGCCGCGGTAACGTCCCACGCCATGGTCCTCGTGGACCACATAATCACCGACGGAAAGCGATTCGACGAGCAGCGCCCCGGAAACCGAACTCGAAACGGAATGTTTGCGCTTCGGCTTTCCGCCACGGCTGAAAATTTCCGATTCCGAGAGAAGCGCGATATTTTCTTCGTCGGCAAAAAATCCCTCGGAAAGTTCACCGATGAGGACCCCCGCAAGCGGCGCACCGTCAAGCAAATGCACCAGCCGTTCCGCGCTCCCTTCGGAATGCGCCACCAGGTAAGCCTTTCCTCCTTGCGCGTCGAAGGATTCAATGTCTTTCACCAGGGCGCTTGTCCCGACAGTCCCCCGTGACTGCATGCGCAGCGAAATGGACATCCAGTCGGGCGCATCCATCCGGGCATCCGTCAGATCCAAGACGGGACGCTCCGAAATCCGTTCGCGGAAATCGTCAAAGTGCCACCAGATTCCCTGCGGAGGGGAAATTTTCCGGTTGAAGGAAAGGGCTTTTTCGTAAGCGTTTACATGGCTGCGTCCGAGCTTCCCCGCGGATTCTTCCAACAGCGATTCCCGGTCAAAGACTAGCGAGGCGCCCGGCATGTAGTCGAAAACGCTCGCCGAAAGGTTCTCGAATTCGGGACGTTGCCACCAGATTCCCTCCTCTTCGCCGTAGGGAATCTTCGCCTTTTCTTCGGCGGACATGACAAATTCCCCGCGCGGATAGACTTCCACGGAATCCAGAGGTTCGATGGAGCGTTGCGAAAAAATATCGAACGAACGGATGCTCTCGATTTCGTCGCCAAAGAATTCAAGCCGGACCGGATGCTTTTGCATGAACATGTTGATATCGACGATGCAGCCGCGGACGGAAAATTCCCCCACGGTTCCGACGACAGGCTGTTCCACAAAGCCCATGTCGCCGAGCGTCCTGCGGAGCGACAGCGGATCGACCTGTCCGCCTTTCCGAAAAACGAGCTTCTTCCTTTCGAGCGCATCCACCGGGGAGAGCCTGAGCAGAAAGGAATCCAGCGGGCAGACCGCGATGAACGGGGCTTTTCTCCGCGACATCTTGAAAAAGCGCAAGCGCTCTTCGAGAACCCCGTCAAAGGGAGACTTCATATCGTAGGGCTTGATGCCGAGCGACGGGAAAAAGCAGACATTTTCTTCGCCGCAGAGGCTCTGCAAATTTTGCAGCCAAAGCTCGCCCTTGCGGTAATCCCCGGTCACGACCAAAATGCTCTGCGGATACTTGTAAAAGCGATCCGCGACCATCAGGGCGGAAGCCGCATCCGAAAGGCCTTCCACATGCAAAGCGCCTTTGCCGAGTTTCGAAAAGGCGGAAAGACGTCCCAAATCCGAGAAGGAAAGAAAATCGGAAAACCCAAGCGTTTTCATATCAGTCCCGCTTCGCGGCAACGTTCATGGACAAACGGATTGTGGTCGCCCTGGACCTTGAAAATCCGGGCATCGCGCTCGCATTCCCAGGCGTTTACCGGATGCTCCCTGTCCCAGATTTCAAAGAGCCGGCGGCGTTCCTTCGAAAGCTTGATGCCGTATGTCTTTTCCATGTAAAAGGAAATCCGCGCGAGCATTCCGCGCACTTCTTCCCGCGGCTGGAACTTTCGCGCCTTGAAATCCACTATCGAGCGGCAGTTCCCATACATCGGTTCCGGGGAATTCGTCCACTGGGAGTACAGAAAATTGCTGCGGTCACCGTTCACCTCGCCGATGCTCGGCAGAAGATTGTGCAAGTCCCCTTCCATCAACACAAATTCCGGGTCGGTCGTTTCGCAGTTTTTCCTTGCGCTGCGACCTCCCTCCTTGTGCCAGCACTGCCGGAAAAGCCCGATATTGTGCGCCGTCACGACATGTTCCCACTCGATGCGAGAAGCACGGTTCGCATTTTTCCGCGGGGCAAAGCCGCAGCTTTCAAAATCGATGCCGTTCGGTTTCCGGTTGCTCTCGTAGCGGCATCCGCAATAGACCGTAACGCGCAAGTCGCCGTAGTAGATCCGGTCCATCATCCGCTTCGCATGGGTAAAATCGTAATGCATGGGCAAAGGTTCCGGAGTTTTCGCCCAAAGGGGATTTGAGGCAAGACACAGGCAAAAAAGGGCAAACGGCAAGCGCATATACAACAAAAAATTCATTCAAAAAATTCAACTTTTACGAGCGGTATACCTTCTGCCGCAGCCATATACCCCCCCCCCGTATCCGTAGCCGTAAGAGGAACTTCCGTCGGACACGACCCGGTTAAAGACGATTGCGCGATTTCGCATATTCGCTTTTTCCAGAATCCCGACGGCATCCTTCAGATTTTCCATCGAATCCTTGGCATAGCGGATGACGAGCAGGGTGAAATCCGCATAGCGGCACGCAATCTGCGCATCGGCAACGCAGAGCAGCGGAGCCGAATCCAGGACAATCAGGTCGTAGCGTTCACGCATGGACTTGAGCAGATTTTCAAATGCCGAACTTGAAATCATTTCCGACGGAGAAGGTACAAAGGAACCCGCACCGAGAAGATCGATTCCCGAAGCGTCGAGATGTTCGATAGCCTCGTCGAGCGAAATCCGTCCCAGCAGGAAATCGGAAAGCCCGTTTTTCCGTCCACGCGGGGAAAGTTCGCTCGCCCGGAAATCCAGATCGACGAGCAGGACCTTTTTTCCGTTCAAGGCGAAAAGCGCCGACAGGTTCTTGCTAACGAAGCTCTTTCCGCTCGCAGGCGATATTCCCGTCACGAGCAGGATTCGGGAACTTTCGGACATCGAAAATTCGAGCGACGTGCGGAGCGTGCGGAGAGCCTCGCAGGCGACATCGTCCCCATCTTCCTCAACAAGGGAAAAATTTTTCCGCTTTTTCGAACTTTTCGATTCGGGAATCTTCGCATAGACGGAAATTTCCGTTTCGCGTTCCACTTCCTGGGACGAACGAAGACCGCGGCTGAAGAGAAGACGGATGAGAAAAATGAATCCCGCTCCGAGTACAAGTCCCCCGCCAACGCCTCCGAGAATGATGATTTTTTTTCTGGGCTTGACCGGATTGATTTCGATGCGCGCGCGATCGACGATGCGCGCATTACCGACTTCTCCCGCCTGCACGACGCGCAGCTGCTGGATGTTGTTCAGCATCGTCGTGTAAATCGAATTGTTGACTTCAACGTCCCCCTGCAACCGGAGAATTTCCTGCTGTTTGTAGGGCAAATCCTTTGTTTCTTCGCCGAGCTTCGACATTTCCCGCTTAACCTGGGCTTCCTGCTTTTTCAGGGCGACGACGCTCGGATGATCGTCTTTAAAAAGCCGCGCGACTTCCTGTCGCTTCTGGACAAGCTCCAGTTGCAGCTTTTCGAGTTCCATCCGTTTTTCGAGGGCGGAACGCGCCTCGCCGTTCAAGTCGATAGAACCTTCCCGCTGGCGGTACACGGAAAGAATCTGCTCCGCGGAATCCAACTTGGCTTTCACCTCGGGAAGTTGCTTTTCGAGAAACTGAAGCGTCTTGGTCGCCTCCTCGCTCCGGGCTTCGACATTCTGGCGCACGTAGGTATCCGCAACGGAATTCAGAATTTGTGCGGCCCTGTCCGCATAGCGGTGGCTTATCTGCATCTGGATCACGCCCGTTTTCTTTCCCTGCTCCGCGACTTTCAGATCGCTGCGCAACTGGTCAAGCGCGTCGCGCGCATCACGCGAGCCGAGAAGGAATTTTTCCGACGGGGACGCCATCATGGAAAGGATGCAGATGGCAAGCGTATCGTTCAGGACCGGGACCCGATAGGTGTCCCCGACCCGACCTTCGAGATAGACTTTGCCGTTTTTTCCGACTACCTGGTAAACGCTGTCGGAAAGCGCAGGATTCGAAGACGCCACCAAGAACCACTTGGCGTTTTCATCGAATTGCGGGAGACGTAAAAGCCCGACATCGACACGTCCTTCCGTATGAAGCAGGCGCGGAAGAAAAGCGACGGGCATGGCAGAAAAGGAAAGGCGCTCTTTTTCAACGACTTCATCGAGGACGCGGCGGCTCTGGATGAGCTGGATTTCCGCATCCGACGGAGAGGCGCCATCGAGAAGCGCTCCCATGTCTCCCAGGGCGATTCCGAGAGAGGAGCCGTTCAAATCGACCTGCAAAAGGGCGTCGCTCGTGTATGCCGGACGGATGTAATTGGCGACAAATGCACCGCAAAGCGTCCCGGCGACGACAAATCCAAGAAGAACCGGCCACTTGGACAAAATAATTCCGAGAAGTTCCAGGATATCGATTTCATCGTCATCCATCGACTGAAATTTTTCTGCATTTTGATTTTGCAAGTTTTTTGGCATACATTAAATAATAGAAAATCTATGGGCATTTTATGAGGCAAAGCACGACAAAAAAAAATAAAAAGACTCCCCGAGAAACGGAGAGCCTTGGACGGAAAAGGATTCCTTACTTTATGTGGAATCGCAGGGTAACTACTTGTAAAGCGGATGCTTCTTGCAAAGGGCGATGATTTCTTCGCGAATTGCCTTCAACGCAGCATCGTCGTTCCGGAACTGCACGGTGCGGTCGATGATCCGGGCGACTTCGCGGGAATCTTCTTCGTCAAAGCCACGGGTCGTTATCGCCGGAGTTCCGAGACGGAGTCCCGACGGATCGAAAGGCTTGCGCGGGTCGAACGGAATCGTGGAACGGCTCGTCGAAACGCCGACCTTTTCGAGCGCAATTTCGGCTTCCTTGCCGGAAACGCCCTTCGATGTCATATCGACAACCATCAGATGGTTATCCGTTCCATCGCCGATGATCTTGTAGCCGAGCTTCATCAGCTCATCCGCCATGGCCTGCGCATTCTTGATGACATTCTTCGCATAGACCTGGAATTCCGGCTTGAGGGCCTCGCCAAAGGCAACCGCCTTGCCCGCGTTGATGTGGTCGTGCGGACCGCCCTGCATTCCCGGGAAAATTCCCTTGTCGATAGCCTTCGCGAACTTTTCCTTGCACATGATGATGGCACCGCGAGGACCGCGGAGAGTCTTGTGCGTCGTCGTCGTCACGATGTCGAAGAACGGGACCGGGCTTTCGAGCTGCTTGCCCGCGATGAGACCCGCAATGTGCGAAATGTCTGCCATGGTGATGGCCCCGACCTCGTCCGCAATTTCCTTGAAGCGCTTCCAGTCGAGGTTACGGCTGTAGGCGGAGAACCCGGCGAGAATCATCTTGGGCTTTTCGCGCAGAGCGATTTCGCGAACTTTTTCCATGTCGATGCGGCCCGTATCCTTTTCCACTTCGTACTGGACAAAGTTGTAGAGGATTCCGGAGAAGTTCACCGGATGACCGTGGGAAAGATGTCCACCATGATCAAGCTTCAAGCCCAGGACCTTGTCGCCAGGTTTCAGGACGGCGAGATAGACAGCGGCGTTTGCCGGAGAACCGGAAAGCGGCTGGATGTTCACATGTTCACAACCGAAAAGTTCCTTGCAGCGGTCGATGGCGAGCTGCTCGATTTTGTCGATGACCTGATTTCCGCCGTAGTAACGCTTGCCGACATAGCCTTCGCTATACTTGTTGGTAAGGACGGAACCCATCGCTTCCATCACCGCCTTGGAGGTGTAGTTTTCGGACGCTATCAGCTCGATGCCGTATTCCTGGCGTTCCGCTTCCTCCTGGATGAGGCTGTAGATTTCGGGATCTTCTTGCTTCAAAGTCATCATAGTTGTGAACTCCTTGAAAAGGGTTTGCCAAATATAGCAATAGTTGAGAGCTTGGAGCTGAGAACTGAGAGTGGAGAGTGAAGTGTGGAGGGTTGAGAGTGGAATGACGGCGGACAGGGACGCTCGGCTGTCATCCTGGAGCGGAGCTATGCGGAGCGATAGGATCCATGTCAGAGATTTGTGCTTAGAGTGGAGTATGAAGAGTCAAGAGAGGAATGACGTCGGAAGGGATTCTATCGGATTCTTTGAACCCTCCAGAATGACGGCGGATTCAAAAATAGACGCCTTTCGGAAGACTTCCCTTTCTCCTCGCGGAACGGCACGAACCGGAAACATCATAAAGGCAGGCGCCATCGTTTTTCCGGACATTCCCATTTTCCTTTCGGAGCCTTTTTTCTATCGCCGTAGGAATTTCGGTCGCGGCACAACCTTCGCGGTAAACGCCCGAAATATCAAATGCGACAAGATCGATATTCGGACCGCCGTCGGATGTAGCGGATTCCATCCTGAAATCAAACGGGAGCGCATCGATCCACACGTTTTCTATCACCACAGAATCCCAGACGTCCCAGCCGCCCGTCGGAGGAAATTCCTCTTCGTAAGTTCCCGCATCGACCGTTATCTTCATCGGACGCGCGACAGTCCCGCCATTTGCGTAGCGCACCATCAGCCTTGCATTCGAAGCAGACTGGTCCGCGACAAGCTTCAGGAGAAAATAGCTCAAATCCGAATTTTCCACATTGAAAAATCCCTGTCCCGTGAAATTTTCGTGATTGGCGTCGGTCGTTCCAATCCCCAGATCCGGGAATGCCACATCGACAGGAGACTTCCATTCCGCAGTCGCCTTTAAATCGGAACAGATCTTGCTTGCGCTGCTTGAACTTTGAAGCAAAGGCGCGGAGCTTGAACTTTGGGGAAGCGGAATGTCCTCCGCTTCGTGAGCGACCGGAGAACAGGCGGCGCCGCCGTCAAACATCGCCGTATAGGTCGCGTTCCGATAGAGCGATTGCGAACCGTAAAAATTCGAATCGTTCGATACGACCTGGCAATCGTCGTCCACCCAATGCAAGAAATTTTTTCCATAGCTGGAAGGGCTTACGTGAAGCGTGAGCGGTGCGCCGCCCGGCAGATCCTGGGTATGGGAAATGATCCCGCTTGCAATGTCAACGTTCGCGCGGGCCTTCACCTCGTAGCGTGGCTTTGCGAAAGAGAGCAGTTCGAGAAGCTGCGCCTTGACATCTGCCGAAAGATAGTCCGCCGACGCTTCGTCCGAAAGCTCTTCGAGAATCCACTGGGCATGGGCTAGCGATCCGGATTCCTGAAAATGCGTCGTGCCGTCATTGACGACTCCCGACGGATAGTTCGGGTATTCGCTGGGCAAAAAATACTTGAAGATGTAGCGGGAAATATATTCCGCCTTCTCTTTCTGGTGAAAGCGGTAGGACTTTAAATTCAAATCGACAAAAGGAATCTGGTGACGCCTGGCGAGCGCATCCATCAGCTCCCGGACATTGTATTCCGACTTTGTCGAAAGCTCCGAGGAAAATACGTCGCGCGGATACGTATTCATCATCATCGGCGAAATCAATACGGGAACCGCACCCCAGGTTTTCGCCTTTTCCAGATAGGTTTCCAGCCAGAAGCTCAAGGAATCGAAAGGAACCTCGCGCGCCTTTTGCCCGAAATAGCGGTCGTTGTGGCCGAACTGGATAAAGAGGAAATCGCCTTCCTTGACAAGTCCGTCCAAAGCGTCGAGCCGTCCTTCTTCGATAAACGTCTTGGAACTTCTGCCGCCAATCGCCGCATTGTAGATATTCACTTTCGACGCATCGAAAAAGTTCGATAGCAGTTGTCCCCAGCCCGTTTGCGGATAGGCGCTCGACTTGTAGGATGCGACGGTCGAATCCCCGACGATGTAAATCGTCCGCGAGCGGGACTCCCCTACAGAAAACGCCGTGATGGCACACAAAATAACGACAAGAAGCGTCAATTTTTTCATCGGGACTCCTGCTTGGACTGTAAAAAATTTGAATGCAAAATCTGCGTTCCGCACGAAACGACCAGATGGTAGATTCCCGGAGAAAGATTCCCGAGCGGAATTTCGGAAAATCCTTTCGGCATCCATTTTTCCGCCGAAAAGAGCAATCGCCCGGACAGGTCAAACGCCTTGATTTTCACAAGCCCGACGGATTCCAAAGACAGGTTCCTTCCTTTCAAGGAATTTCCGCGGATCGGTGACATTTTCTCGAGAGCGGTCGTCGGGTCCGAAGCTTCCTTGCAATCAAAAGCTTTGCGGCAGACGCCCGAAATGCTGAATCCGAAAGCGTCGATGTTCGGTCCGCCATCGGACGTGGCGGAGATGAATTTCAGGGTTTCCTCGCCATTTGCCAAATCGACGTTCACCCAGGCGGTATCCCAGCGCGACCAGCTTCCCGTCGAAGGAAAATCCACCAGATAGTCGTGATCGAGATAGACGTTTAGCGTCCGCGTCGAAGCGCCGCCGTTTGCGTAAATGATCGCAAGAGTCACATAGCCCGCGGAAGGAAAAACCATCCGATAGGCGGCAAAGGTATTCAGCGCGTTGTCAAAATTCCAGTAGCCGTTTCCCGTAAATCCGGGATTGGAATTTTCGCTCCAGCCAAGATCAAACGAATCCGGTTCGACCGAAGCGTCAAACCATTTTTGTACGACCTTGTTGAAGCTTTCCACGGTGTCTTCGGCAACACCTTCCGACGGATTAACGTCTTCGAGCTTTCGCGGAGTCCCCGATGGAAAATCTTTCACGGCTTCGCCGCTCCCCACATAGAGTTCCGGCGAACCTCCGGCATAGACCGCCGTATATTGCGTCGAAGCGTTCTGCATCGAAAACGTGCAGATGTATTCGGAATTGACCGCTTTTTCGATATTTCCGACCCGTTCGCCCTTCCCATCAAACCACCCGAGAAAAACGCTTCCTTTCTTCGGAACCGTCTTGAGCGTCACCGTCATTCCCGTCGGATAGTAGGAAGAAACCGTCGTCGCCGAATCCGCGCCCTCGGGGCTGGCTTTCACTTTTAGCGAATACATCGGGGCGAGATTTTTTGACAGCTTTCGGACATTTGTATCCGAATGGACGCGCATCTGTTCCGTCATGATGCGCCCGAAAACTTCCGCACCGTTCTGCTGCAAATGCAGATTGTCGCCGTTTCCGTTTGCATACGTGGAATATTCCGCAGAATCCAGATGCATGTTCACAAAGCGAAGCGCATAGAACTGTCCCACGGAAAGGAGATAGTTTCTCGAAAGCGTATCCATGTCGATGAGCGGGACATTGAGCGAAGCGGCGATTTCACGGGCACGGATCGGGTAACCGTGGTAGGATTCGTAGATGGAATCCGGGACGGAAATCGCGGACGACGAATAGCGGAAATCGCTTCGCCGGACAGGATTTACGATAATGGGATGCGCTCCCTTGCCGATGGCTTCTTTCGCCATCGCGGTCGTCGCCGTCACAAAATCCGCTTCGTTGCTGTATGTGCGGTCATTTATCCCGAACTGGATGACGACAAAATCCCCCGCTTCAAGATTTGCGAGAATTTCCGGCCAGAACTTTTGGTAATATCCCATGGCGTAAGTTCCTCCGGCGCCCTTGTTTACGACGGTCACCGCATCGGAATTCCAGAAGTATCCGAATTCCTGACCGATTCCGCGCTTCGGGTAATAACCTTCGTTCCAGTCCTGCATCGTCGAATCCCCGCAGAGGTAAATCTTCACCTTGGCAAGCGACGTCTGGAAGGAGAGAAGTATAACGAGGACGAAAAGAAAAAGCTTTTCCGTTTGGCGCATCGCACCCCCTACTTTTGAACGACAAATTTTGACAGGGAGATATCCGCGGCGTCGAGCGATACCCGGAGGAAATAAATCCCGGGCGAAAGGTCCTTTTTTTCTATCGGAAGCGCATTTTCTCCGACAGAAACCTTTGCCGACAGAGAACGTACAAGCTTTCCCTGCGTATCATAGACCGAAATTTTTACGTCGCCTGGATAATCCGCCAACAAGAGTCCCCGCTTCATGTCGTAAAAAGTTTTACCGGCGAACTTGTTTCTGAGCGAGACCGTTTCTCCCGGATTTTCTTCCACCTTGAACTTTTCGACAGTCGAAACATCGAACGCGAAGACGCAAATGTTCGGGCCGCCGTCGGCTGTGGTCGATACTAGTTCCACGTCAAAATTTCCGCGGGGAAGTTCGACATTGACGAGAAGCGTATCCCAGACGTCCCAGCCGGAACCAGGGAAACTCGCCGGATAGATATTGTCCCCGACACGGATGTTCATCCGGCGGTCGCCCGTTCCGCCATTTGCATAGACGAGGGCAAGCGTCGCCACGGTATCGGCAGAAGAAATCATGCGATACCGCGCAAAGGAACCCAGCTCGTTTTCAAAGTTGTAATAGGCCTTTCCCAAAAATCCCGAATGTTCCGTTTCGACAAATCCGCCGCTCGAAGAATCCGGCTCGGACGCCTCGAAAATTTTCGCGAACTCCATGGAATTCGGCACGGTTTCTCGCGGAGAGACCACAAAGATATCCGGCTGTTTCAGATTTTCCCCGACATGGTCCGGCAGATAGTATCCCAGATGCGGCGGCTGGTTGTAGGCGACGTTTTGCCAGGCGACGCTTTCCCGGTACTGGCGATCGTGCATCAGCGTGTACACCCGGTGCGGTGTTTGAAAAAGCGTTGCGACGATGTTCACGACAGAAGAATCCGCTCCGCTGCGAACGATAAACTCTTCGCGGAAATCCCCGAAAATGTCCGCGGAAAGGCACGGACTCGCCTTCGTGTAATTGTTGAGCGTTGAACCGTTTATCTTGTAAATGTTTAAAATCCGGTCAATTTGCTGCGTAGAGGAATTCCATTTTTCCAGTTTCCCGCCGGAACCTCCGCCACCCGTCGCATCGAGCAGTTCATCCTGCAAGTCCCCGTCCCAGTAAAGGCGGAAATTGATCGACGGAGTGACCGTGGAAAGGAGCTCCCCCTTTACCGTGCGGATGCCTCCGCTCGTCGTGCTCCACATTTCAAACCCGCGGTTCGTTGAATCGATATCCGCAGCAAGTCCCCGTCCGTTGTCCACCCCGGTCTGCGCCGTTCCCCAGATAACCTTGCCGTCCGGGGAGCGGAACTCTTCCGCATAGGCGTTATTCTTTTCTTCGTGGACGTCATAGACTTCGAGACCGGGCAAGTCAGGATCCATATCGGAAAGATGCAGCGCATCGCCGTGCCCGAAGCCTGTCCGATAGCGGAGCGTTCCGTCGTGATTCACCGCGGCGGAACCGAAAACGATTTCGTCAAAGCCGTCGCCATCCAGGTCGCCGACCGAGATGTTGTGATTTCCTTCGCCGAAGATTCCGACACCTTCCGCGTTTCCCGCATGAAGCCATCTTTCCGTCAGATTTTTCCCGTCAAAATCAAAGGCCACCATGTACGCCGCTTCATAGTATCCGCGGGTCATGACAAGGCTCGGATGTATGCCGTCTAAATAGGCGACCGCGCCGAGCATCCGTTCCGAGCGGTTTCCCCAGGTATCGCCCCAGAGCGTCGTGATGTCGCGCCCCGGAACATAGTCTATCGTCGCGAGGGCTGCGCCGTCCTTTCCGCGGAAGACCGTCAAAAATTCGTTTCCCGTCAAGATGTGTCCCGCCGAATTCCGGTAATCCGCGGAGGCATCCCCGATTACGTTGCCAAGGCCGTCCACCGTCCCGTCCGACGTCTTCATCGCGATTTCCGCAAAGCCGTCGCCGTCTAAGTCATAGACCAAAAACTGCGTATAGTGCGCTCCCGCCCGGATGTTTCTCCCGAGATCTATCCGCCACAGTTTTTCCCCGTTCATTCTGTACGCATCGATATAGACATTTCCCGTGTAGCCGTTGCTTGCGTTATCCTTGGAATTCGAAGGATCCCACTTCACGACAAGTTCGTATTCGCCGTCGCCGTCTAAATCCCCGACGCTCATATCGTTAGGCGCATAGGAGCAAGTGGAACCATCGGGCATTGTCAGCGCGCCCGGCCTGTCCAGTTGGATAGTCTTGAAGGCGGCGGACCCGTAGTTGTCCTTGTAATAATTGTCTAACGTAACGGTTACCTGGAAAACCTCCCCCTTTTCGTCTTCTAGCGAATACGTGTTCGAAACGGAGCCCGAAGCGTCCAGATAGCACGTCGAAGCGTTTCCGGGAATTTTCGCGAGTTCCTTTCCATCCCGAAAAAGCGTAAAGTTTGCCGTCGGCAAATCCGTTCCGAGCAATCGCCAACAGATAAACGCTCCCGTTCCGGCATTGGCGACGGACAGTCCGCGGCCGAGTTTTTCCATCTGGGAAGAGGCAAAAGCCCCGCTCCACACCCCCGAAGAAAGCAGCGCGACCGCGCCGAAGAAGATTCCGTTTCCAACCGATCCCATCTTGTCTCCTTTGAAAAAAAGTTTTTAAAATTTTCTTTCCGTTTTGAAACTTTCCAAACAGGAAACTAAACATTAAAAAGCGTTTTCGAGAAGAGGAAGAAAATAAGCGAAGTCCAAGGACAACGCTCAACGGAGAATGGCTTCCGGAACAGGCCAGCGCTCAGCCGGATTCTGGTTCTTGAACGTGGTGGAAATCCAGGCCGGGGAACGCGTTTCGCGGCTCACGTGCAATTCGTCGATGATTCCCTTGAAGTAGTGCGTCACGAGGTCCGTCGGGTCGCTCGCCGGATAGAGCAGTTTTCCGATGACAAAGAGGCTGTCCGTCACCCGAAAAGCTTCGCTTCCCCCCTTCCCAGGCGAAGATGTGGCGAGCGTTCCGTTCACATAGAGGGACGCCCCGCTCGAATCCTGCGCAACGACCAGCTGCGTCCATTCGTTCGCCTTCTCGACAGAATCCGTGTACCAGTACCGCGTGGAATTCGATGCGGAATCCTTTGTTTCATCCGTGAAGACTTCGTAGAGCCAGCCCGTCCCCTTCATGTATTTCAGGTTGTAACCCGAAGCGCCCTTCCCAAAGACGACATGCGAAATGTTCGTGTCCGCCATCTTGACCCAGACCGAAAAGGTGACGGGTTCCCAAAGCGTGACATCGAAATTCCCGCCAGCCGAGTTCGGAATCGTCACGAAACCCTTTTTCCCGTCAAAGGCAAAGGCGCCGCCGACAGCCGCCTCGTCCGCAATCGAAAGAGCCTCCGGAACCCCATCGAAACCGTTGCCCGTCGCATCGAGCGCCGAATTTTCCTCTCCGTCGAAATGGTAGGCGGCGATAAACCCGTCCGAAAAGACGCGCTTCGCGGAATCCGCAAACAAAGTGTCCGCCCCTTCTTCAAAGTAAAGGGTGAGCGTGTCCTGCGCGCCTGCCCGGAGTTTCGGGATGCGGACCCAGAAAGCGAAACTTTGCCGTTCAAAATCGGAATAGGAATTATCGAGCGCGAGCGTATCGCTGCAAAGGACGGCGAACCACGCTCCGCGAACACGTTCGAGCCCGCGGAAATCAAAGTCCCCGGAATCCAATCGGAGGGCGAGCGGGAAATTTCGCAGATTTTCCGACAGGTTGATTCCCGACTCCGTCATGTCCAGCGGAAAGCGGAATGCAAGTGAAACCTTGTTTTCATCGACATTCAACGTCGAATCCGGAACGATTTCCACGCCCTTTTCCAGGGAAAGCGTATAGCCGTCCTCCGAGACAAAAACTATCGGGGAAAGCGAATCCGCCGGGAGGGAATCCACGAAGATGTTGCCCAATTCCACCGTCACGGGCCGGAGAATCGTCGTCCCCGGGACAAAGACAAAGCCTTCCGTACCATCCGCAAAGCCGTGCGCGCCCAGCCGGACGCTTCCGACATTTTCGAGCACGCAGTCCGCGTCGATTGCCGAATCCGACAAAGCAAGTCCCATCTGCACGAACCGCTTGCCCGACGCGGGATCGAACGCTTCAAGCGAAAATTTTCCCACGGGCACACGGTTAAAGGCGTAGCGTCCGAGCGAATCCGATATCCCGGTAAAAGAAGAATCCAGAGGCTCTCCGTCCGCGGCGGAGAACCTTGCCGGCACGACCGAAACGGCTGCAAAGGGCGCCGGGGAACCGTCCGCAAAACGGACAACGCCCGCTAGTTCCGGATTGCCGGATTCCGCGCTGTTTCCAAGCGAGAACTTCGAATCCGTACAGGCAAAAAGCCCAAAGGAGAGCAGAAAGAAAATGCCCATCCAAAGAAAACGGCTACATGTCCAAGACCTATACAACACCGCTTTCAAATATATATCAAAAAAATATCGGTTGCGAAAAAAAACAGACCTTAGCGTTGTCCACGGACAATGATTTAGCGCGTTAGTTTCTGTTTTCAGCCCAGTGCAAAAGCACCATGATATCCGACGGACGGATGCCCGGGATGCGGGATGCGCTGCCGACGGTGAGCGGTTTCGCGGCTGCCAGACGTCCACGGCTTTCAATTGAAAGCGCGGCGATTTTCGAGTAGTCCGTGTCGGGGGAAAGCTTCACGCGGTCCATCTTCTTTTCGTGTTCGATATCCTTTTCCTGCCGGGCGAAAAATCCCGCATAGGACTCTTCGGCAAAAAGATTCCAGAGATCGCGGCGAAGAAGCGAATTTTCCGGGACGAATTTCTTGAAAAAGGCTTCGGGGTCGATTTTCGGACGGCGGAGAATCGTATTCAGGCGAACCGATTCGCGGACGGGAGCTTCCCCGAAAGATTCGAGGAAGGGATTGATTTCCGCAGCGGGAACAGGAGTCTCGGCGAGGAACTTCTTGACACGCGACATCTCTTCCTTGCGCACGTTCCACCTTTCGAAGTCCGCATCGTCGATCATCCCGATTTTCCGGGCGCGGTCCTTGAGGCGGATGTCCGCATTGTCCGACCGCAAAAAGAGCCTGTACTCGGCGCGGCTCGTGAACATCCGGTAAGGCTCGTCGAGAAGAAAATGCGAAAGGTCGTCCGCCATGACGCCGATGTAGCTTTCGGAACGTCCGAGAAGGAACGGTTCCTCCCCGCCGCTTTTGAGTGCCGCGTTGATTCCGGCGACAATTCCCTGCCCCGCGGCTTCCTCGTAGCCGCTCGTGCCGCAGACCTGTCCCGCAAAATAGAGCCCGGGAATGTTCTTGCATTCAAATGTCGGGTAGAGCTGCGTCGCATCGATGCTGTCGTATTCGACCGCATAGCCTATCTGCATGACGCGCGCACGGGAAAGTCCGGGAATCGTCCGCAGCGCGGCAAGCTGGACATCCGCCGGGAGGCTCGAACTGAAACCGTTCAGGTAGATGCGCGAAACGTCCTTCGTCTCCGGTTCGAGAAAGAGCTGGTGACCGTCCTTGTCGCCGAAGCGGTTTATCTTGTCTTCGATGCTCGGGCAGTAGCGCGGGCCTTTTCCCTGGATTCTCCCCGAAAACATCGGGCTGTCTTTAAATCCCGTACGCAGAATATCATGCGTTTTCAGGTTGGTGCGGGTTATCCAGCAGACATTTCCGTTGTCTATCGGGTTTGCGTGGCGGTCGCTCATCGGCCAGGGATTTTCGTCCCCGGGCTGGACCTGGATTTCGCCAAAATCGACCGTCGAAGGGTCGATGCGGCTGGGCGTTCCCGTCTTCAGGCGGCGCAGGCGGAGACCGTTGTCCCGGATGGATTTCGAAAGGGCGTCCGCGCTCTTTTCGCCAACGCGCCCGCCGATGCTCGTTTCGAGACCGGTGAACATCTTGGAGGCGAGAAACGTTCCGCTGGTGACGACAAGGGTTTTCGTTTCGTAGCGGTCGCCGTTTACAAGCTGGAGTTCGAAATTTCCGTTTGACATCCGGGTGAACGCGGCGAGTTCCCCTGCGATAAGCCGAAGCCCGGCGCAGTTTTCCAAAGTTTCCCGGGCGATGCGGCTATAAGCCTTGAGATCGCACTGCGCCCGAGGCCCCCAGACAGCGGGACCCTTGCTCTGGTTCAACATCCGGAACTGGATGCCGGCCCTGTCCGTGAGGATTCCCATGAGACCGCCGAGCGCGTCGATGTCGCGAACGATCTGCCCCTTGCTCACCCCGCCGACAGCCGGGTTGCAGGACATCCGACCGATAGCCTCTAGGTCCATCGTGACCATCGCCGTCCGCGCCCCGATCTTCCACGCCGCATGGGAAGCTTCGATTCCGGCGTGTCCGCCGCCTATCACCACAACATCAAACCGTTCGAGAATTGCACTCATCGCGAGCCTTCTTTTTTGAACGGCAAATTTAGAAAACCCCTTGCCAAGTGCCGAAGCAGAGTCTATCTTTTTAGCATGCAAAGCGCAAGAATCATCAACCTCTGGTGGCGTCGGACCTAGAACAAGTCCGGTTTTTGTGCTGAGCGCAGGTTTTAAAACCTTCCGGACTTGTTTCGGGAGGTTTTTTGTTTTTCACAGAAGGAATCCAAGTATGGAAAGCAACCAAGGCTTCTTCGACAGATACGGCGGCAAATACGTCGCCGAGGTATTGAGACGTCCGCTCGACGAACTCGAACAGGCATTTCGGCATTACATGAAAGATCCCAAGTTCCTCGCGGAACTTCACGAGATCCAGCGGGACTACATCGGGCGCGAAACTCCCCTGCTCTTTGCTCCGCGCGCCACAGAACTTCTCGGCGGGGCGAAAATCTACATCAAGCTCGAAGGTCTCGCGAACACGGGTGCGCACAAGATAAACAACGCCATCGGGCAGGTGCTGCTTGCGAAATACATGGGAAAGAAGCGCATCATCGCCGAAACGGGCGCCGGGCAACACGGCGTAGCGACAGCCGCGGCATGCGCGAAACTCGGAATCGACTGCACGGTCTATATGGGCGAAGTCGATGTCCGCAGGCAGCAGCCGAATGTCGCTTCCATGGAACTTTACGGCGCAAAGGTCTGCCCCGTGACAAGCGGAGCGCGAACGCTCAAGGATGCCGTGAACGAAGCGATGCGCGACTGGGCGGCTCATCCGGATTCCACGCATTACGTCCTCGGATCCGCTCTCGGACCCGCACCTTTCCCCGACATCGTCAGAACATTCCAGTCCGTCATCGGTGAAGAAGTCGAGCGGGAATGCAAGAGAAGGAACATCGACATCGGAGCGATGGTCGCTTGCGTCGGCGGAGGATCCAACTCGATCGGATTTTTCAGCCCGTTCATCGACCGGGATTCCCCGAGGCTCATCGGGGCGGAGGCCGGCGGCATCGGACCGAAAATCGGTGAAAACGCGAGCCGCATGACCGGAAACGCGAGCCGCGAAGGCATCGTGCAAGGCTACAAGAGCCGCTTCCTCATCGATGCGGACGGGCAGTCTCTCCCGACACGTTCCATCTCCGCGGGACTCGACTACATGGGAATCGGGCCGCAGCTCGCCGCCCTAGGGAAAAGCGGACGCATCGAATTCGTGAGCATCCTCGACAGGGACGTTCTCGACGCGGTGAGCTTCTTCGCGAAAAACGAAGGGGTGCTCTTCGCCCTCGAAAGCGCGCACGCCGGAGCCGCCGCCATGAAAATCGCAAAGCAGGTTCCAAAGGACAAGGCGATAATCATCAACATGAGCGGTCGCGGCGACAAGGACGTTTTCATCACCAGCCCGGAATTCCGGCCCGCGGAATGGAAACGCTTCCTCGAAAGCGAACTCGAACGCCTGAACGAAAACAAGGACATCCACAACGCGAAACTGATGGGGGAAAACTAATGGAAAAGATCAAGCTGATGAGCCATCTCGTCGCAGGCTACCCGACAGACGAACTTTCGTTTGCCGCGGCATCCGCCATGGTCAAGGGCGGAGCGGACATTCTCGAAATCCAGCTCGCTTTCAGCGACCCCTCGGCGGACGGTCCCGCCATCCAAAAAGCCTCGACCGAAGTTCTCTCCAGGAATTACCGCGTCCGGGACGGGCTCGCCTTTATCGCGAAAATTCACGAAGCCTTTCCGCAAACGACCATCTACCTCATGAGCTACGGATCGCTCGTCTATACGCCCGGCGTCGAAAACTTCTGCAAAGCGGCAAGCGAAGCGGGCGTCCGCGGCATGATAATCCCCGACCTGCCTTTCGACTGCGACGAAGGACTGACTCTCGCCTGCAAAAAATTTGGCATGGAAAACATCCCGGTCGCAAGCCCGAGCATGAGCGAGGAACGGCTTTCGAAAATGGCCCACGCAGGATTTACACACATCTACGCGTCGCTCCGCGTCGGCATCACGGGAACGGAAACGGTCATCGACAGCGGCACGCTCGCCTTCCTCAAAAAGGTCCAGGCGGGAGGCTCCAAGGTTTACGGCGGATTCGGGATTTCCACGGGCGAACAGTCCAAGGCGCTGGCGGATTCCGTCGATGGAGTTGTCGCAGGCTCCGTATTTGTCCGTCTCATCGAAAAATATGCAGCCGACAAAAAAGCCCTCGCCGAAGCCGTCGAAGCGAAAGCCCGGGAACTCTGCGGACTGTAAAGCTTACACACAAATGAAGCGAAACTCCTTTCCCGGATTTCGGGAGGGAGTTTTTTTTATCCGAGAAGCTTTTCAGCGAAAAATTTTCAAAGAAAAATTACTTGGATTCCAGACATTTCAGGGAACCCACCATCAGCATGGCCGCTACGCTTTCTTGGGAATTGAGAACAGCTTTTGCGAAAGATTTCAAGGAGTATTCTTTCTTGATTGTCGCCACCAGACTTCCCGATTGGCGTTTTCCGAACAATCGTTCATGAACTGGAACTTTAACGACGACGAATAGGTGTAATTTTTTCCCGGCTGCTTTTTCCCACGAGAGAAGCAGCACCGTGCGCAAACACGAAAACCGAAAAGAATGAAACGGCGAGGAAATATTTAAGAAACGACATATTAAGGAATATAGCAAAGGTCCGCGCGGAACTCATTTTCCTTTTCGGGACAGGAGGTTTGGTTTTATTTAAGCGAAATTCGCGATGACGGTATTCTGGATAAATTCCTGCAAGATGATATCCGCCAAGTCATCGGGTATAAAGACATATTCCATTTCGCTTTGGCTCGCCATCTGTTTTGCATATTCCGCTTTCGCCCGGGTAGAAGAATCGTTCACCAAATGCCGTCCCTTGATTTCCACGATGTAATATTTGCCGTCGTTCAGTTCCACAAGAAAATCCGGGTAATAGGAACGGAGCGTGTGCAGTTCCGGGTCGATATAGTGGACGTAAAAATCGCTCTGGCCGTTGGTGAGCATTCCTGTAAACCAGATGTGCCTTATGTCCGCGTTACCAAAAAGATTCCGCACAAAGAAATCTTTTTCGGAGTTTGAATCAAAACCGTAGCCGGAAAGGTTGAAACTTTTCTTTGCGGTCGGCGTTTTGGAGCTTTGGCTGTATTCGCGGAATTTTGCGTCGCTTTCTTCCACAAACAGTTCATCGTCAAAGTTCAAGTTATAGCAGCCGTCCGTTCCGTCTGGATTTTTTGGAGGCTCTTTGGTAAGCCATTTGACGACTTCCTTTTTGTCGCCTTTTTCGTAGCTGATTTTGTAAATCTGACTGAACAACTGAGGAACAACCCAGTCATAAAGAATTTCATTTGAATAATTCACTTTTTCAAGGATGGCGTCCATTCCGTCAGTAGAGCGATCAAGCAGATTTTGAATTTCCACAGGAGACCATCGCCTTGTTTTTGCCCCGGTTTCCTTGTCTGTCTCATGCTGGGTAAGATAAAGCGAAAGTTCCGCGACAAGGGAATATGCGGTAAAAGTTCGTTCATCGCTTGACGCGACTTCTCGGCGGATTGACGCGGAATCAATGTTCGCAAGCGAATGCGTGCTTTTTGTGCGACGATACTTTTCAAAGTCAAAGCCGCTGCCGTTTCCGAAAAGCGTAAACTCGCCCGGTTTCTGTTCCGTGATTTTATATTCGTAAGTCTGCTCAACCATTCTGACCGGAACTTTTTCCCGCACATAGATATGCCGGATTTTCTTGTTCGAATTGTCCTTACCTTTCAGGTCTTCCACGCACACTTTAAAGTTCTTGTTCAGTTCTTCCTGCAAAATGGCAAGATTTTCCGTGCTCAAGAAAATCTGCCCGGTCTGCTGGGTTTCCGTGATGGAACGCAGGCAGCGCATGGTGGCCTGCAAGACAAAAATCGTGCTCTTCGGTTTTCGGAACAAGGCGACACCAAAAAGCGAGCGGCAGTTCCAGCCTTCTTTTCCCTTGCCCACAAGAAGAATGAACTGTTTTTTGCTTTCGGCAGTATCGAGTTTCAAAAATTCGCGCAGATCATCCTGTTTGGTAAGCTTGTCATCGTCGACATTCACAAGAATAGAATCTTCGGAAATGTCGAACTTTTGGAGAGATTTTTCAAGCGCGGGCTTTAATTCGTTGTTCAGTTCGTCGATTGTCATGGCGAAAAGAGCCATTTTCGGGAGCATGTTTTCGTAGCGGTTCCAGATTCCTTTTTCGTTTCGGTGCTGCTTTACAAAACTTTCCACCGCACTAGACACAAAGCTCTGCGTCTGCACGTTCTCATAGTCATCGATAAAAGTCTTTTTGAGGTAGCCGGAATCAATCGCCTCCTTTAAGCCGTATTCATAGACAACTTCGGGCATGAGGCGGTTTTCGATATACGGAGTTCCTGTAAAGTTGTAGCAGGCGACAACCTTTGTCCCGGCAGCATCCAGTTCCTGAACAAGTCCGTCAATTGTCAGGCGCAAGCTTGTTTCCTTTGAGCGGTCAAGCATATCGTTTTTGAGAGATTTTCCGAAAGCGTGGTGCGCCTCATCGACATAGATTCCAAGCTGCTTTAAGCGGGTGAGCTTCTGGTAACGCTGGTTCGCCATCAGGGAAGAATCATCGTCGAGCATATAAAGGTCGGCGTTCGGATTGTCGCGGATAGCGTCTTCCCAGGAATCCTTAAAAAGCAGGTTCTGAGCCGAATCATCTTTGCGTTTTTTCTTTAGGATGATTTTTTGAGACGTGGAAATAATCAGATTAAAGTCCGAGCCGTCCATTGTGCTGAGCGCAACTCCGTCCTCTTCAAGAAAATGGAACTTGATGATTGTATTCAGTTCATTGGCGTATTTTTCGGTAAAAACCTTCGCCTTGTCAAAAGTCTGGATTTCCTTGAGCGACTGCAAGACCGTCGTATCCGGTGCAAGCACTAGCGCATTATGGCAGAAACGCTCATCTTTCGGGTATTTATGCGCAAGCAGGAACTCGTAGAAAATGCACAGAGCCATCAAAATCGTCTTTCCTGTTCCCATGGTGAGCGCAAAGATGTAATTTGCATATTCCTGCCGCAAATCCGAAAGCTGATCGAAGAATGAAACAAGTGTTTCGCGGTTCAGCAAATCCAGCTGGCTTAGCAAAGTGTTGTCTTCGTAATAGCGCGAATTGTCAAAAGTGAACGGAACAGAAGCATCTTCATTCGCGCCTTGAACCATGCGGTTTTTGCGCCAGTCGTCGAACAGGTCGGCCAGGCGCGGATTTCCCAGATATTCTTTAAGGAACACATACATTTCAAACGCCTCGTACTGCGGTTTCCGCAAAAAAGCGTTCGGATTGTCCTTGAGCGGTTCTGCGTTTGCAAGAATTGTGCGCGTAAGATTCGTGTACGACTTTTTGATTACCTTTTTGTTTGCCGAATAGAACTGCCACATGATGCGGTAGAACGGAAAATCGATTGAACTTTTCTTGGATTTCGCCATTATTGTTCCTCCGCCTGAACCGTGCCTTCCCAGGACTCGCTGATAAGGTCGGTAATCTTTATGTGAATTGTGCCGGCTGTTTTTGGAATGGCGTATTCGCCTTTTACCAGCGCGTTCTTTTCCGGGATGTCGGTGAGGGACGGGCTGAACGTGACACCGTCGTAGTTCCAGTCGATGAATACGCTTTCGGCAAGCTCCTTCCAGTCGCTCACGTCGGTCTTTTCGATGCTGAGCTTTTGAAGCAGGTTCATCGGGAAAAAGTTTTCGATGACGAGTCTGTTTCCCTTGATGGCAACTTTTGCGTCGCTGTCGCGCTTGAAGCGCAAATCCTTTTTGTCTCGCAAGAGGTCGATGATTTCCAAATCCACTTTGAATCCCATCTTGTCCACTTCTTCTTCAAACTGCGCCTTTAGATTCGGGTCGTGCCCCATGCACACAAAAGTTATCGCTTCGACGGGCTTTGCGGGATTTTCCTTTTGACGTTCCTGCCACACGGAAATATCCACGTTGGAAAGCAGCCTGGCAAATTCGCTTGCGGTGGCAATCCGGTTGATTCCGAGAATGCAGACCTTGCGGCCGTCGAGCAGCGCGTCATAGACATTGCTGTCGGTGAGCTGCTCCATGCCCATCGCCTCGCAGATAAGGCGTTTTGCCTCCAGCTCGTTGCGGAAGAATTCGTAGTCGTTTACGTTATAGACTTCAAAGCCTGTGTAGAATTGATTTTCTGTCTGTAGCTGCCCGCCTAAATCTTCCGCTACTTTTAAAAGCCTTTTTGTGGTGGTCTGGATTGCGCCCAGATTGATGTCCGCGCCGATAAAGCGTCTGTCGAGCTTCATGGCGACCGCCTGCGTGGTGCCGCTCCCCATAAAGCAGTCGAACACGAGGTCGCCGGGATTGGAAGAGGCTTTGATGATGCGTTCGAGAAGGGCTTCGGGCTTTTGGGTAGGGTATTTTCCTGCGTCAACTTCTGCAGTATTTCCTTTTGCAACGTTGCTTGAAATTTCCCACCAATCACGGGGAATACCATAGTATATGTTAAAACCTTTCGTTTCATCTTCTGTATTGATTATTGTGCTTGCGCTTCCCGCAAAATGTTTATTGCTTACAAAGCCATTTTCGTCAGCATATTTTCCCCAACGTTTTATTGTGCTTTCACTCGATGGAAAATCTTTTTTATCAGGATGAATTATATTTCTAGAACTTTTTGCATAAAAAAGAATCGTATCATGGTCATGCCCATACGCTTTTTCTGATGCACGTAAAGAAGTTTTATAGCACCAAATTATTTCATTTCTTATGCATTCTCCTCCAAAAACTTCATCCATAATATTCCGCAGATAATGGCTCTTATGCCAGTCGCAGTGCAGATAAATGCTTCCGTTGTCCGCCAGCAGCTCCCGGCACAGAATCAGGCGCTCATACATGAACTGCAAGTATTCATCGTTTGTCCAGATGTCGCCGTACTGCTTTTCCTCAAACGTGGTGCTGTCTGTCTCCGCGCTTTTTCTGCGCAGCTCAATTTTCTTTTTGTAGTCCGCCTTGGAATCGAACGGCGGGTCGATATAAATCAGGTTCACCTTGCCCCGGAAGTTTTTGAGAAGGTGGCTCATCACCTGCAGGTTGTCTCCCCAGTAGATTTTGTTCCGCCAGCCGTCCACATCGTCGCCATAGCTTTCCTTCAGCTGCGCCGGGTAATAGGGCGTGCCGGTAAAGGGGCGTTTTCCCGTCCAGCGCAGTTCCGGGTAGCCGCGAATCGGCTCGTAGTTGAATTCAAAAAGTTCTTTCTGGTCAGTCATGTTTTCCTCGTTTTGCCGGTGATTTCGACAGGCTCAATCACCGATTTGTATTTTGTTCAGTAGTTTCATGCAACAAGCTCAATCACCGTTTTAGATGTTTTTTCCGCAATAGAATTTAAAGTCGCACTCGGCGCATTGCGCGGGGGCGCATTTCCCGCTCTGCGTAAAACTTTTCCGCTCGATCTTTTCTACGACAGAGTCAATCGCGGCAATCGTCTCGTCAACGGCAGCCGCATTAAAGTCATAGCTCACAAAGGGACTCCCCTCTTCCGTTCCCGTGTAGAACAGGTGCATTTTGCTCACAGGCCTTCCATATTTTTTCTCGACAAGGTGGGCGTAGATTTCGAGTTGGCGTTTGTAACGCATAAGCTTTTCCCGGTCCTTTTCGCAATTGACATCGGGCTTTTTGTCCGTCTTGAAATCGAGAATTTCCAAGGTTTCGTCTTGCCCGCGGATCAAATCGACGCGCCCTTCCAGGATGTAGTCGTCCTCGAGGAGCGAAAGCGGCACTTCGGCCTCCCGGATACGGCTCCAGTCCTTGCCCGCATAGTCCACGTAATTTTCCACATGTTTCAAAACGGACTTTAAAGAACTTTCCCGCAGATAAACGCCCAGTTCCTTAGAAAGCTGCGCATAGTTTTTCCGAATCCAGGATTCCATGTTTTGCCGCGTCACGTTTTCCGCTTTCCCGGCGAGCACCTCCCTGTGCACATCTTCGATCGTCTGGTGCACCAGCGTTCCGAAGAGAATCGCGTTCGTCCGCACCGGTGAAAATTCAAATTCCCGATAAAATTTGTATTGCAAGGGGCAGTTCTCGTAAAGCAGGATATGGCTTGTAAAGGAATAGCGATGCTTCACTCCGCTTTCCTTGACGTCATCGATATCGGGCTTTGTCGCGCCTTTTTCAAAGAGCGCCGAGCAGTCAGGAATGTCGCAATAGACGTAATCGAAATACCTCGACGGCGATTTTTTGTCTTCGACACCTGTCAGCACGAGCAGATTTTTCGCCCGGCTGAATGCGGTGTAGTAAAGCCGCCAAAAGTCAAAATACTTGATGCGGTCAAGAGGCTCCCACGACTCCTTCCCGTGATAATATTCGGCAATTTCCAAGTCGATATCGTCAAAGTTTTTTCGCGGAACCGAATCGAGCGAATCGACGCACGTGACCGGGAATTCCAGGCCCTTGCTCTGGTGAATCGTCATGATGCTGATGCATCCCGGAGGCGTTACCATGTCGAAGACCTCGTATTCGCCGATGCCGCCATCTTTCAAAAACTTGAAGTATTCATTGAAAAGTTTTCGCAAAATTTTTTTGCGTTTTTCCTTGTTCGCCACAATCGCTACCACGCCGTTCATGCTTTCAAAACGGCAGAGCAGTTTGCTGAACAAGGCCAGATTGTATGTCGGGCGCAAATCCGCTACGCCTCCATCGAGTTCCGCCGACAGAAATTCCGAGAACATCGGAAACTGCAGCATCTCGTAAAAAAGGTTCGCGAAGGTGTAATCCGTATTGCGCGAAGCCTTGGCGATTTCCTGCGCCTTTTTAACGACCCACTCCCGCAACGCCTTGTGCTTCGCCGGATCACTGCGCAGTTCCCCGGTAAAAACGTCCAGGCAAAGGTCGTAATACGCCCAGATTTCTTCCAGATAATCCGCATTTCGCCCTTCTGCCAAAATTTTTTTTTCCAGATTCGGAAAGAGGAAAATCAATGCCCCCAAGGAAAGCTGGATCTCCTCGCGTTCAAAAAAACGATCGGAACGCGGCGAAAAGACAGGAATTCCCTTTTCTTCCAGGTAAGCGGAAAACTCGACGATCTTTTCGTTCTTGACAGAATTTGACAGAACGGCAATCTGGTTGTAATCCTTCAAGGAGCCGTTCTTTTTGAGCCTGCAGACAAAATCGTAAAAATTTTTGCACCAGGTTCTATTGTCTTTTCCCATGCAACGGACAACGCCCGGATATTTTGCATTTTCCCTTGTCTGCCTGCCCGCATTTTGAATCACCTTCGCATGGCGGAATCTTCCCCACTTTTCAACCCAAAGGTTTTCCATCCACTTGTTATAGAAATTGATGATGTCCGGATGCGAACGGTAATTTTTATCCAGTTCGATTTTTTCGCACTTGCCGCGTCCCCACTTCGGAAAGTTTTTCTCGAACCGCAAGATGTTTTCGACGGTCGCTCCGCGAAAACGGTAGAGCGCCTGGTCGTCATCGCCTACGATGCAGATGCGGTTTGCCGGAGCCGCCATTTTCAGAAGAATCGCTTCCTGGATGCGGTTCGTGTCCTGGTATTCATCGACCATGATGTAGCGGACTTTCGACCGGATGTCTTTCAAGACATCCTTGTTTTCCAGAAGTTCCCACATTTTCGTCTGGATCAGGGAAAAATCCAGCGCATTTTCTTCCGCAAGAATTTCCCGGTAGAGCTTGACGACGGCGGCGAGAACCGGTAACTTTTCCGACTTTCTGTAACGCTCCAGTTTTTCGATGTCCAAATTTTCTTCGGCGACCTTGTTCACCAGCCCCGCAAGCTTTTTCGCCGCATTCCAGCCGTATGCCGATTTCCAGTTCTTTCCCAAAATCGCCGTGACATTTTCGATTTCGTTGAAGCGCCGGGCATTTTCATAGAACAGATAGCATTGTTCGAATTCATCGAGAATCCGATAGCCGCGTTTGAGGTCGGTCCTATCCGCATACTCTTCCAAGAAATCCAGAAAGAGGGAATGGAGCGTCCCCACACGAATCTCGGCGATGTTCTTTTGAACCTCGTAGGCAGCCGAAGCCGTCGAAATTCGAGAAAGCAGCTCCCGCGCCGCCTTTTCGGTAAAGGTCCCCACCAGGATGTTTTCGGGAGGGACGTTCAAATCGTAAACCAAGTGACAAAGCCTATCGACAAGGGTCTTTGTCTTGCCCGCTCCCGGACCCGCAATCACGAGCAACGGAGACTCCGTAGTCTCGATGACGCGCATCTGTTCCGCATTGGCTTTCACGACTGGCCTCCCATGTAAAACTCTTCGAGAGAGTCTTGCCTGCCGTCAGTGTGCGAGTTTTAACCAAACAAAAAAGGCGTGGAGTCGTCACACCGTTTACTGCATCTCGAGGCTCTGCAAAGCCTACTTACCAATAAACGCAAACGACCCACGCCCCAAGCGGGACGTGAGCGGTTTACCCTATTCTCGTAAGTGTGAAATTTGCAGATTTCGAGATGGAGACTAGAGCAAATACTCAATCAAAACGGATGCCCGCCCGCGCTTTCGCGCGGGCGAGCTATGTAATCAAAATATAGGATATTTCGATTCGAAAAGAACGGGAGATTTTTTTCGTACTTATTCCATCGCATCGAGAATCGCCCGTTCGAGGGCGCGTTCGTTCGGCGCTCCGGGCCAGACTTTCTGGATGTAGCCGTTCTCGTCGAGGAGCATCAGCGTGGGGACGGCGGAGATGCCGTAGCGGCGCCACATTTCCTGCGTCGCGTCGCGGTAGAGCGGATACGGTGACGGATGCTCCCGGTAAAAATCTTCGAGGACGCCCGAAGCTTCGCTCGAAACGCCGATGACTTCGAGTCCGCGGTCGCCGAGCTTCTCGTAGAGCCGCCCGAGAATCGGAAGCGTCATGCGGCACGGTCCGCACCATGTCGCCCAGAAGTCGAGGAGCGTCACCCTGGGCTTTTTCTTCCTCTTTTCGCCGTTCCGGTAAAAGTTCTTTTCGAACGCTACCGCCTTGCTACCGATCGACGAACCGGTCAGGCTCGAAATGTCGTCGGGACGTTCCGTCATCGAAACATTCACCGAGAACTTTTTCCCGTCGCGCAAGAGTTCGAGCGAAACCGTCTTCCCCACTTTGGCGTTCGAAAGTTCCGACTTGACCACGTTCATCTCCGCAATTTTCCGCCCGTTGATTCCGACGATCAGGTCTCCCGGCAAGACATTCTTCCCGACCGCTCCCGACTCCGGATGAATTCCCTGGATTTTCAGCGCGATCTGGTCTTTATACGGTTCGGACTTGAACGAAATGCCGAGCCACGCCGCCGAAAAGGAATATGCGGCAAGGAACAAAAGACAGAATAGAATCCGGTTCCAAAAATTCAACATTCGATACCTCTAGAAAAAGACAAGGGCAAAATGCCCGGAAATCACGGTGCTCGCATTCCGCGTCGTGAGAGATTCCTTCCGTTCGAGCGTTTCGCCCACCAGATAAGAAATCCGGATTTTCGCCTGGAGCGCAAAGCGGGCCCGCGGCCACGGCTTCGTGTTCCGCCCGTAATCGATAAAGATGCGCGGAGAGGTGCGGTATTTTCCGTCTTTTTCGAAAAGCACCGCGCCCGAGCCGATTCCAAAAAAATCATCCGCCCCGATATAGCGGTCAAGTTCGATGTCCGCTTCGTGGACAGGCTCCGAAACGCCGAGCGAGACGTTTGCGCCTAAACCGAAATCGTTTTCAAAACGGTAAGCGAGAAGCCCTTCGATCGCGATGTCCAAAGCCCCGAGATAAAAGGAGAACGAACTTCCCCCGCCGAACGCAAGTCCACGTTCCACGTCAAACGTCTTCGCTTCTTCTTCGGCGGCATCCTTTTCGAGGAAAAAGCCTGCATGGGCGGAGGCGCAAAAGGCGAAAGCGAAGAGAATGCCGAGAAGCGCGCGCATAGGAAATTAGTTTGTGTGTAGTCCCATTACATTCGAAAGATTCGCTTCGGCGAGAGCTGCGGAAAGTTCCCTTCGCATGGCGTGGGCGGGCATCCAGCGGAACGCGCAGACGCTGTAACATTCCACGGCGTCGGCTCCTGCGCGGAGGAGGTCGAAGATTTTTTTCCCGTGGTCGATTCCGCCGCAAGCGATCACGCTCAGCTGCGGAAAACGTGACTTGACAAAATTTGTCATCCGATACGTATTCGGGTAGAGCGGTCTCCCGCTGAGTCCGCCCTTGTCTCCGTCCGCGCGAAGGACATTCAGGTCTTCGTAGCGGGCCTCTGTCGAAAGCGCACCGATCTTTTTTGTCGGATACGTGTTGCCGACGACAACGCCGGAAACGCCAATCTCAGAAAGCGCTCCGAGCGTCGCCGCGAGAGCCTCATCCGAAAGATCCGGGCTGAGCTTCGCATAGACGGCTTTCTTTACAGGCTGCGCATTCCGGAAGCGCATCACTTCGCCGAATAAAGTTTTGATGAAACGCGTGTCAAGGTCTAGGCGGCTCTCGCCCGTATTGGGGCAGCTCGCGTTGATTTCGAGGTAATCTGCGGCAGGATACGCAAGTCCAAAGCATTCGAGGACGTCGGCGAGCTTTTCTTCTTCCGAGAGAAGGCCCGGGGTTTCCGCGACGGAAATTCCGACAGAGAGACCGTTCCGGTGCGCCCTGTCGATTTGGGCTTTGACCCGCGAAGCGATCTTTTCTACGCCGTCGTTGTTCAGTCCCATGCTGTTGTAGATCGCGCGGTCGCGCTCCAAAAAGCCGATGCGCGGACGGTGCGTGTTTCCTTCGCGAAAGCGCCTGGTGACCGTTCCGACCGAAATTCCGCCGAATCCCAGGTTCGCATAGTCCGCAATCCGAACCGCCGTCTTGTTCGCACCCGCCGCGAGGATGATCGGGGAAGCAAGCGTAACCGGCAGGCTTCCGTCCTGAAAGCAGATGACGGTTTTCTGCTCCGGGCAAAGGTCCGGCTTTCCGCCGAGAAAGGGAATATACGGGGCGAAGCGCGCCACGTGCTTCAGGGAATCGTGCCGGAACTCCGGGGATTTCCGAAAGACGCTCCGAATCAGCGCGAGAAGCCTGTCGCCTTTTGACAATTTGTAGTCGTAATCGTTGTTAAAGCCAGCCATATTTGATTAAATTAACAAAAAAAATTCCCTGGTGTGAGGTTCTCCATGAACGAAACTTTACCGGCGCGCATCCACGAAATGTTTCCGCGCTACGTCGAACTTCTGAAAGCCCTGATCCGCATTCCGTCCATCAGCTTTGATCATTTTGACCAGAACGAAATCTATCGTTCCGCCCAAGCGGTCAAGGCCCTTTTTGAAAGCTACGGATTTACGAATGCGCAGCTTCTCACTCCGGAAAGCGGACGCTCTTCCGTCTTTGCCGAGCTGAAAACGCATCCCAAAAATCCGACTATCCTTCTCTACGCGCACCACGACGTGCAGCCGACGATGCGGGAGGCTCTCTGGGAAAGTGCGCCTTTTGCACCCGAAATCCGGAATGGGCGCCTTTACGGACGCGGCGCCGCGGACGACAAGTCGGGAATCATCCTGCACATCGCGGCGGTCTCCCAGGCGCTTGCCGTATGCGGCGACAGAATGCCGAACATCAAGTTCATCATCGAGGGCGAAGAGGAATGCGGCAGCTCGGGCTTCGGCGAGCTTCTCGAAAAGCACCGGGAGCTTCTCCGGGCGGATGCGGTCATCATCGCGGACCTTTCGAACTTTGCCACCGGAACCCCGTCTATCACGACATCGCTCCGGGGAATGTCCGCCGTTTCCGTCATCGTCAAATCCGTCAAGACGCCGCTCCATTCGGGTTCCTGGTCCGGTCCCATCCCCGATCCGGTACAGGCCCTCTGCAAGATGATAGCGTCGCTCACCGATGCGGATGGGAACATCCTCGTGAAACATTTTAACGACGGCATCGCGGAACCGACCGAAGAAGAACGCGCAAGCTACCGCGCACTCCGCTACACGGAAGAAACTTTCCGCAAGGAATCGGGAATGCTTCCCGGGACAAAGCTTCTAGGCGGCAAGGATTCGATTCTCGAAACGCTCTGGCGAAAGCCTTCCATCGTCGTCACGGCGTTCGAAGCGGGCTCACGGACCCAGGCAGGAAACGTCCTCCAGGATTCCGCATATGCGCGCATCGGCATCCGGCTCGCTCCGGGCATGCAGACGGAACGCGCGACAAGGCTCCTCGAAGAACATCTCAAGAAGAACTGCCCCGACGGCCTCTCGCTCAGCCTCATCCCCGAAGACGGGGCGAATCCTTTCACGACGGATATTTCACACCCCTACTATGCGATGATGAAAGACGCGATGACCAAAGCCTACGGGAAAGAAGCCAAGTATATCGGCTGCGGAGCGTCCATTCCGGGAGCGCAGCTCTTCCGCGATACGCTCGGCGACATTCCCATCCTCATGACAGGTCTCGAAGATCCGGAATGCAACGCTCACGGAGAAAACGAAAGTCTCGTTCTGCAGGATTTTGAACGTGGCATCGTCGCCGAAGCATTGTTCTTTGAAGGACTCAGCCAATGAAAGTCGTCATCCTCACCGGTGCGGGCATCAGCGCGGAATCCGGTCTCAACACGTTCCGCGGAAACGGCGGACTCTGGGAAAACGAACCGATCGAAGCGGTCGCGACCCCCGAAGGCTTTCGGCGCGACCCCGTCCGCGTCAAGAAATTTTACAGCCAGCTCAGGACGTCCCTTCCCAAATACAAGCCGAACGCGGCGCACAAAGCCCTCGCGGAACTGGAAAAAGTCCTGGGCGACGAATTTCTCCTCGTGACACAAAACGTCGATGACTTGCACGAACGCGCCGGTTCGAAACGAGTCTTGCACATGCACGGCGAACTGAAAAAGCTCCGCTGCGAATCGCGCGAGGAACACGTTTTTCCCTTTGACGGAGAGGAAACGCTCGAAACGAAATGCCCGGTCTGCGGCGCACCGACCCGCCCGCACATCGTCTGGTTCGGCGAAGTTCCGCTCTACATGGAAAGAATCGAACACGCCCTCCGCCACACGGAAGAATTCGTCTATATCGGGACGAGCAGCGTCGTCTATCCGGCAGCGGGATTCAAGCAGGTTGCGAAACGTTTCGGGGCACACGTCACCTGCCTGAACTTAGAAATCGACCCGAGCGATCCGCATACGGACATGTGCATCGAGGGAGTCGCCACGGAAATCGTTCCCCGGTGGTGCGAAAATTATCTGAAAGGTCTCAAGTAGCCATGGAAAAAGCCAAGAAAACAAACGCCGCGCGGATTCTCGACCAAAAGCATATCGCCTACGAACTCGTCCCCTACCCGGTCACCGAAACGGAACTCGGAGCGGAACATATCGCGGAGACGCTGAACGAACCGATTGAACGCGTTTTCAAGACGATTCTCGTCCGCGGCGACAAGACGGGACCGCTCATCGGCGTCGTTCCGGGAAACTTCGAAGTCGCGCTCAAGGAACTCGCCAAAGTCTCGGGCAACAAACGGATCGACACGGTCCCGCTCAAGGAACTCACCCCGCTCACCGGATATATCCGCGGAGGATGCTCCCCCATCGGGCTCAAGAAGCCGTTTCCGATTTTTATCCACGAGACAGCCACCGGTTTCGATACAATTTTTGTCAGCGCCGGGCAGCGGGGACTCCAGCTGAAAATCGCCCCGAAAGACCTGATCGAGGCCGTCCATGCAACGGTCGCAAAAATCGCCGAGCCGAAGTCAGAGCTTAGAACTCAAAACTGAGAGTGGAGTGTGGAGAGTGGAATGACGGCAGGTATGAACGCTCTGCGGTCATCCTGGAGCGTAGCTGTGCGGAGCGATAGGATCCAGGTCAGAGCTTAGAACTCAGAGTGGAGTGTGGAATGACCGCGGGAGGGATTCTATCGGCTTTCAGCCTCCAGAATGACGGCAAACCGAAACCTCTGAAAAAAAGCGTGGCCATGGGGGTGGTTGCAAGGAAGGGGGACCTTGGCCTTTCGCAACTCGGAAAGGTCCCCCTACCTTGCCCCTCGCCGGGAAGGCGGCCTAGTCGCGCCGCGACAAAAAGCCTAGACGTGCGAACGTT
>CAVKGV010000014.1:0-49753 GCA_963656065.1 Alistipes onderdonkii | reverse complement strand
GACCGGACTTTCCATCGAAGAGCTCCAAAAACTGGTATAACTTCCGCTTTCTTTTGGAAAAAAAATGGCGAAGACAACCACGCAATTCACGCGCTTTGCCCCCAGCCCGACCGGTTTTCTGCACCGCGGGCATGTCCTCTCCGCCCTATTCGTCTATGCCGCCGCCGAAAAACTCGGATACCGCATCCGTCTCCGCATCGAAGACCACGATAGAAGCCGCGCACGGCCTGCCTACATCGATGCCATCCGCGAAGACCTGGAATGGCTCGGGTTCGTTTGGGAAGCGGAATCCATCCAGAGCCAAAACGGAACGCGCTACGAAAAATTTTTCGAGAGGCTAAAATCCAAATCGTTGCTTTACGCCTGCGACTGCTCCCGGAAATTCACAAACGAAACCAATCCAACAAATCCGAACGGCGAAGCCATCTACCGGGGACATTGCCGCAACCGGGGACTTCCCTTTGCAAAGGGCTTTGCCGTCCGGTTCAAAACCCCGAACGAAACGATTGAATGGGAGGATCTTCTTCTCGGAAAGTTCCGCGAAAACCCGAGCGAGCAGTGCGGGGATTTTCCGGTAAGGGACAGGCTCGGGCAATGGACTTACCAGTTTGCCGTCGTCGCCGATGACTTCGAAGAAAGCATCGGGCTTGTCGTTCGCGGAAAGGACCTTTTGGATTCAACCGCGCGCCAAATCGCCTTGGCAAAGGCTCTCGGAAGAACCTCTCCCCCGCTCTTTTTGCACCATCCTCTCCTGCTTTCGGCGACCGGGAAAAAGCTCTCCAAGCGGGAACATGCGGCAAGCATCCGCGGAGAACGCGATGCGGGAATCGCTCCCGAAAAGCTACTCGGAGAAGTTTGCCATGAAGCCGGACTTTTGCCAAAGCCAAACGACATTTCCGTTCTCGAAGCCATCCAAATCGCAAAAAAATTTCTCTTTCCAAAAATTTGAAATTATATTGCGGGTATATGGCGGACGCTTTCCTTTCCAAAATTCAAGATTTACGAACAGCTTCCTTTGACTTGGGTTCGAAAAGCAGATTTCTAAATATACGTTCAAAAACCAAATTCCAGACACCGGTTATCGCGGAAGACGGCATTCCCTTTTTGGAAAAATGGTACCGGAAACCCATCGCCCTGCCTCTCACGCTATTCGCCCCGACAAGTTCCACCTTTACGGAAAAAGAGCAAAAGGACACGATTGAAGATTTTCGAATCGCGAGCAAGCTCCTAGAAAACGAAACCGGAGCGCAAAACCTTTTCCTGTCCGTCGGATTTTTGCGTTCCCAGGACACCGCCCCGCTGCTATTTGTCCCCGTCACGCTCAATACAGAAAACCTGACCGTTTCGCTCAGAAGCCTGTCGCCTGTCGAAAACGTTCCGCTGCGAATAAAAACCAGGGATACGATTGAACTTCCCCCGGCGAATATTTTCTGGGACGGTTCGGCGTTTCAGACGAAAAAATATTTTCTCGCCGTCGAGCGTTCTGTCGATGCCGTCGCCGGATGGAAAAGTACTTCGCGCGGCATTTTCCTCGGCTTCTTCGACGCGGCAAGCCTTTTCGCCCACCAGGACAGCGAAGCCGAAAAATGGAACGATGAATTTTCCTCGGGAAATTTCCCTGCCGAGGAACTCCTTTCCCCCAGCGGTTTTCACGTTGTCGATTCCGATATCGACGAAAAAAATCCGGATGAAATTTTCAACCCGGCAGAGCATTACTTTATCCGTCCCATGAATTCCGAAGCGAACACGATTCTCGTCGAAAGCCTTTCTTCCAAAAACAGGATCGAAGTCATCGAAACGCCGCCCGGTTCCGCAAAGGAATCTTTCGCTGCAAATCTCGTTTCCGAAAATGTCGCCCGCGGGAAAAAAGTCCTTGTCGCATACAGAAAAAAAAATTCCCGGCTGCGCCTCGAAAACATCCTGCAATCGCAAGTTTCGATTCAAAACGACACAACGCTCGAAAAATCCCGGGAAAACCTTGCCAATATCCGAAACATTCTAACCGGTTACAACAGGGCGGTGAACATGCCGATTCCGCCGGGAAATTCCACACTTCCCGAATCGCTAATCGCCCTGAACAAAATTTTTTCCAAAAAAATCTGGCCGGATTCCACGTTCAGCGGAGCGGAAAACCTAAGCAGGGAAAATTTTCACCGGGCACAGGGAATCATCCAGGACATTCTCGAACAGCAAGTAAAACCCGAAACAAGAAAAGCGATCAACGCCTTTAAGGGATTTTCACTTACAGCCATCCGCGAATCCCAAAAGGCAGAAATCTTCCAAAAACTGCAGGACGCAAGTTCCAAGTACCAAACGCTCGCGACGCTCGCCCAAAGCGTTTCCGGGGAATTCATATTCGACGGAAACATCGATATTTCTGCGCTTTCCCACATCAGCGAAGCGATCACGCCGGAATTCAATTCCGACACACCTTCGTTCGAAGGCTGGGATCTGGAATCTAAGGACTGGGACACTTACGAAGAAACCCTTTTAGCGCTTCCCAAAGCGGGAAAGGTCTGGTCGGAATTTCGCCGGAACGGTTCACCGACATACACATCCGAAGCCATCGACATGCAGCTGGGAGCTCCGCTAGAAATCCTCAAGAACAATCAAAGCAGAAGATTTAAGGTTTTTTCCGAATACTATCACGATGCGAAAAAGACTCTTTTGCGGACACTCAAAAATCCCAAGTCGGTAAAAACGGACGAAGAACTTCTTGAACTTTCAAAAGGCCTCATCCGGTTGCAGGAATCCAAAAAGCTCTACATGAACTCGTCCGTCATGGCCTTGCACCTGTTCGGAAAGGACTGGCAATTCGAACATACAGATTGGGACAGTCTCGAATCGAAAATACAGTGGCTTTTTGAATTTCGAAAAAAGCTTTCCAAGGACGAAAAGGCGAACCTCTCGCTCGCCATCCTATCCAAATACAGTTCCATCAAGAACCGCATTCCCGACGCAAGTGCGCTAAGCGAACTTTGCCACGAAGCGAAATCCGAATTTGACGAAATTTGCCAAGCGTTCTCCTTTGAAAACATTGACGAATACAGTTCGGTCGAAGAACAGGCCGCCCTGCTCAAAAAATGGCTCGAATCATTCGCCCTGCTGCCGAATTACATACAAATTAATGCAAAATTTCAAGAACTGAAAGACCTCGGACTTTTTAATCTCGAAAAGGCCCTTTGGGAAATCAACTTTCAAAAAGAAGCCATTGCTGCAGATTTTACGCGCTTCTGGAATTCTCTGCAAATTCAGAACGCCTGCAAAATTTTTCCATCGGTGTTTTCCATTTCGCCCAAGGCACATTCCAAATACGCCAAGGATTTTCAAAGCGCAACAGACGATCTTGCCGCGATAAACCAGCTTTACTTCAAAGACGCCTGGCAAAAAAATCCATCCGCGCTCACCATTCTCCCGCTTGACGAAACCGCGATACTACCCCGAGAGATTTCTTTCGATGTGGCGATTTTCCTCGACGCCGACTCCGTGACGCCCCTCCAGGCGCTGCCCGCCATTTTCCGTTCCGGGCAAACATTTCTCCTGGGCGATTCCAACCTGCCGACATCGCCATTTTCCCAGCTTCTCGATACGGCAAGCCGTCCCGTTTTTCCCGTTTTCCAGTTTGAAAACATCTTAATCTATTCCCTTTACAAAGGAGCCAAGCGTTCCTGCCTGTCGCTAGACATTCAGCACCGCCATCCCCTGCTCATCGACTTTTCCAACCGAAATTTCTACAACCGGAGGCTTCAGAAATTTCCACCGCCAAATGCATTCGAGACAAAAGCGGTTCAAGTCACAATCGAGCATGATTTGTCCCAGGCAATTGCCGAAACCGCCGCGCGACATCTTGAACAGCATCCGACGCAATCGCTCGGCATCATCGTCTTTACCGAAGAACGCCGGCAGGAAATTCTCCTGGCAATGCAGGGAAAAATTTCCGAGCACCCCGATTTGTCCGAATTTCTTTCCCCGAAAGATCCTCTCCATGGTCCATACGTCAAACGACCCGAACAGGCCGCAGGAGAATATCGCGACACGCTTTTCATCTGTGCGGAACCGGGCGCCGTCATCGCTGCGCAAAACATCACGCCGAAGCATATCAATGTCTGTGCGACACACGCCCTATCCTGCCTCAAAATCTTCGCCGCGGAGATTCCCGAGAAAGCGACATCCAACAATCCGGGCGTTCACAGCTATCTGGAATTTCTGCATTTTGCATCCAACGCATCGACGAAAGACATTTTTCATTCCGACCAGATTCTTTCGCCGTTTGAAGAACAGATTTACCGGGAAATTCACACCGGGGAATTTTCCATCGAGACGAATTGGGGATACAACGATTTCACCGTTCCCTTTGCCGTCCGCGACGCAAACAATCCGGAACATTTTCTCCTCGGAATTGACATCGATTCCAGAAGCGGCTTTCTATCCCGCAGCGTCGAAGACAGGCTTTACATCCGCCCGAAACTTTTCAAGCATCTCGGTTGGAAAATCATTTCGCTCTGGTGCCCAAACTGGTTCCGTTCCACAGCGGACGAGAAAAATCACGTTCTCACGACCATCGCTGTCGAGCAGAGCGTTGCGCCAATTCCATCCAAATCGGAACCGGCAGAATCTCCGCAAATACCTGTAGAGCCGTATCTGGTAACAAATCCTCCCGACGAACCAAAAACGCCCATCCCGGAAACCGCCAAGGACAAACTCGTCGCACAGCTAGAGTTCTATGTGGATTCCGAATCGCCGATTCACGAAAAGAATCTCATCCGGCGCCTGCTCCATTTTCACGGGCTGCACCGCGCAGGTCCCGCCGTCGTTCGGACCATCAAAGATGCGATTTCCCAAGGCATCACCCAAAAGGCATTTTTCAAGACCGGCCAATTTTTCTATTCGACCAAAAACAGGCCCTGCGTTTTGCGCGACCGTTCCAAACTCCCCGACGAAGAACGTTCGATTCTCTATGTTTCCCCCGAAGAACGTGCCCTGTTCCCCACAGGAACCGACGAGCAGACAATCAAGGAAACATTAGGGCTTCTTTGAAGCGAAGCCTAGAACTTTCGAAAAAGATTCTCAACTCTCGATACGAAAAACGCGCCAAAAACCGGCGCGTTTTATGTATAAAGAAATGCCCCGAATTCGGAGCATTTCAATCGAAAGACTTATTTGGAAGAGCGGCGGACGCCCCAAGTCTGCGTCACGTTGTGCTTGCCGGTCTTTCCCTTGATGGGCACCTGGACATGCGTGCTGAGCTTTGCGATATACGCTCCGGTTCCCACCTTGCGACCCTTGTCCGTCACCATGTTCCAGCCGACATAGATATATCCGCGATTGTCTCGGCAGTCTCCGCCAAATAGGCTGTCGGAGCAGGCGATTGTCTGGCTCTTGTGCGCGACAAACGTTCCCAGGTTGGTGAAGATGTCGAGTTCATAACGCAACTTGACATCGGAAAGGGAGATTTTCCCGCTGGCGATTTGCGCATCCAGAAGCGAATCCGTCAGGATATTTCCCATGTCCGTCTTGATGAGATACCCGACCGTATTCGGGAAGGAATCGCGGACCGTTCCGAGCGAATCGTAAATGCCGATACGGTTCGCTACGATGTTCGGTTTCTTGGTATCCACGGTATCGCTGACAGTCCCCATCTTGATGCTTTCGATTGTCGAAGCGGCATCGCCTTCGAGTAGCATCCACGGAGAAGGAACAGTCACATTGTAGTCGGAAAGTCCGTTGCCTTCCATATCCGTCAAGAACTTCGGCAGGGCACGCACAAAGTCTCCCGCCTGAGGGATCGTCCCGTTCGACAGATTGAAGAACATCGTCACCGACGAATCGACAACCGTTGCATTGGAAGCCGGCACTGCCAAATATTTATTCGAGAGGTCCGTCGCCGAACGCAGGTAATAGCCAAAGAGCGATTTCACATCCGCCGAATCGCTTACCTGAAGCTTTTCCGAAAGGGAAACTTTCACCTGGAACAGCCCTTCCGAACGTTCCGAGATATTGGCGCGTAAAATAATCGGGGCGACCTTGTCGGTAAACGCCTTCGAGAACGAACCGGAAGTCTTGACGCCATTCTTTTTATACGTCGCAAAGGATTCGAGCATTTTTCCAGAAGTTGCCGTCTGCACTTTCGATGAAAGCGTAAGCCCGCCGAACGCGAGAACCGAATCGTATGTCGTATCGGTCAGCGACCTCACTGCAGCCAGGATCTGCTCCTGCGTAATCGTCACGTATTCCGTCGAATCGAGCGACCATTCCACGCGAATCGAATCCGGCAGGGAATCCTTCGGGAACGGACGGTGGTAATGAATAAAGAGCGAATCCGCGATGCCATCGAGATATTCCGAACTCGTGTAAGCCATGTCGAGTCCCGCATAGGTCATCGGCTTGCCCTTGGCGTCAAAGACCATCACGCTGTCGGGAATCGGGACAGGAGGTTCTTCAAACACAAGTCCACGCCAGGAAACCCCGATCAGGTCATTTTCCATCGTCGTCACGGTAAAGAACGCGCTGTCGCCAGCGGCATTCGGATACAGCACCGAAGAGCGGAAATTCACGACGCCCTTGCCGTTTACAATTCCAAGCGCCGAGCGCCCCGTCACGCCAGCCGAAGCCGGATAGACTTCCAACCCGTAATTGCAGGTTTCACAGATGGCACCGCTTGTCGGGTCATACATCATCACGTAGGCAGCGTAGTCCGAACCGCGATACAGGATGGAATCTTCGCTGATATCCCAGTTGCCGTAACCCGCAAGCTGTTCTTTGTAAGTAGAATCCACAAAGGCGATCGCCGGGAGCTGGAACGAAAGCTCAAGCGCCGCCTTGCGCACGGAAATGCTACCCGCCATCGTCTGCGCGGTCATCGCCGAAAGCGGAATCGTCACCCAGACGGTATCAATTCCCCTCGGGCCGACAGTCAAGCGGTCCGAGCTGGTGAGCGGGGTCGTGCCGTTTGAATCCGCATACACGAGAAGTCCGTCGGAGAAAGTCACCGAATAGGACTCGCCCACCGCGCTTTCCAGATCGACATCGAGATTCCCATCTTCAAAAGCCTCGCCGATTGCACCGATATAGACCGGAATCCGCACGTCCGCCATCGCCGAATTTTTCACAACATAAACATGCCCAGTGGAATCCTTGCCGTTTGCCACGAGAACATCCAGGTTTCCCGCCACGCGGAACGACCAAGAAGTCTTTTTGCCGCCAATCGAAGCGACCAGCTTATACGATCCCGAAGGAAGCCCGCCAATCGCCTTCTTATCGATAACCGGACGATACCAGTTCGAAAGATTGACTCCGCCAAAGCAGACGCCTCCCTTACAATTTGAATTGAACCATGTCGAATCGTAAGTCGTCGCTCCGTTCGTAAAAATGCTGGACCCCTTGTAGAGGTTGTAGCTCATGTTTAAGCCAGCCGTTTCGATCTCGGCGCCGCAATAGACAATCTTTTGCGAAGCGGAAGTTCCCGAAAGCGCCGATGCGCAGTCGCCCGAACCGGTTTCCTCGTAACAAATCTGGTAAGCGGTTCCATCACCTGTATAGGAGGTGTCCTTTGTATAGTTGATTCCATTGCTCTGCTGGATATACATGTTCGTATTGATACGGACATTACTCATCGTCGTGCGACGGTCGCAGAAGAAGATGTCCAGGTCGTAGGTTTCCCCTTCCTGAAACGGATTGCCATTCTTGTCCGTCAAATTGTCAAGGACTGCATACCCCGGAGACGCCAAATGCGTTCCACCCAAATCCACGGCAAGCTTGCCTCCGATGAACACCCAAATATCGTCATCTCCGCGGAAATTGAAACGAAGCCCCGATTTATAGACAAATTGCGCATGGCTTTCGAAGCAGAACTGCTGGTTGCGGCCAGCACTAGATTGCCACCTCGGAGAACCTGTTGCGGAAGGAGTTTCGGTTCCATCCTTATAGGACGGCCATCCTGCTGGTTTGCTATCCTGGCAGGACCATCCCCAAATGCAGGCATCCGTCGTTCCAAGCCAAGACTCAATGGCAGCCTTGTCATCATCACCGTTGCCAAAGCGCCCAGAGCAATCGTCCATTCCGCCAGACCATCCCGCGCCATTGCAAAGCAAATCAAATTTTTGGGCGTTTTCCGTCGCATCGACTTCCCGGAGAGCGGGACCGACAAAGACAGGACCTTCCGCAAAACGTTTCGTCCGCGCCGCTTTCACCGGAGAAGAACCGTAGTCCGTTAAGATTTTATCGTCAGTCGTCGCTTCCGCAGGATAAAATCCGCCTTGGACCGTGAGACCGGGGCTCGTATAATAGTCCGAATTAAATTCCCATTTTCCATAGGTATCGCGATTGAACGGCAAGTCAAAGCACGTCATTTCGTTCACGCCGGCCGTCGGACGGAAAAGCTGATCAAAGAAACTTTGGCTGATAAAACAGGTCTCGCCCATACCGCCCATCGCCGCCGTTTTCAGCAGGGGCTTTTTATTGGCGTCCAACGTATCCTGTACAATTCCATGCGTCACTCCGATACAGGCATTCACGGCCGCTTGCGCAGTTGCAGACGCGATTCCTTGCGCTCCATATTGGCAACCTTCCCCGCCCGCCGAATAGCAACTGAAAGCCGGATGCAGGGATGCATCGGTATCATAGATAATCGCGGCCAGATGATACTCGCAGTTTCCATCAACCGCCGGATCCACAATCGAAAAACCTTTATCTTCATCTTTTGCGCCATCGGGCCACATGCTCGCATCGGAAATAAAGAAAAGCGTATTGGCGTTAAACGAAGTAAAAACATCGTTCATCGGAATCGGAGTCACTTCACCGACACTTCCTGCTGCATCATAGCCGTCCCAGCCCAAGACTTCTTCCCGGTCGGAATCCGAATCCCTAAAAATCGTTACGGAAGACGGCGCTTCCTGGTTGAACCAGACATAATAGAACCAGCCGCAACGCGTCGGGTCGGTGGACATTGGCACCCCGGTCGCCCCACCATCCATGCTGATCATCGGGACCGAGCTATTCCAAAGTTGGTCATCCGGCGGAAGGAAATAGAAATACTTGGCGTTGGGAGGATCCGTAGAGAAAGCCGTTTTTCCCGCCGTAGTCGGATCTTCGTAAATATAAAGAGTCGTTCCCGTTCCAAAATCAGAACATGAAAATTTATCCGATTGGGACCACCCGGTTTCATTGAATTGCGTTCTTGTTATTCCATAGTCGTTCCAACCGCCTTCCGAAGCGACAAAGAAAAATTCTTTGGCGTACTGGGAACCGTAATCCAAAGTATTGATCGAATACCAACCATTTGCAAGAGCCGTACTGGGAAGTTGGTTAAAACCGCCATCCACCACCATATACATAGAACTCCACGTTCCAGGATTCGATACGTAAATTGTCCCCGAACAAGCCAGCCCCCACGCCTCCCCAGCGCCAAGCAACAGCGCAAAGCCCAAAATCAGCGTCGCAAGCCACGGTTGTTTGCCAATTTTCAACGTCTTTTTCATAACTTCTCCAAGGTGACACCTAAAACGGCCCCGGTTAAAAGGTCGCACAATTCGCTTGAAAACTATCTTTTTTTTAGGGAAAGGGGTAGTTTTTTCTTTATGCCCCTCAATTTTGCGTTTACACAGGGCAACAGATATGTTTTTGACGACATTTTTCGTTTTTAGTTGCATTTTACTTACTTATTCAGAGTCAAGAAGGCGATTTCGCTCAAGAAAACTTCAATTTTTCCCGGTTTGTATTAAAAATTTTACACGTTTTGCATAAATTTTTCAGCCGCAAAACCGTTATAGACTTTGACCCATTAAACAAAGGACTCTCATGCCAAAAAGCAAGAAATTTCCAAAAAACGGTCCATACGCCAATCTGATGACCGACCTTATCTTCAAGAAAGTATTCAATCCCGACAACGCCTACACCAAAATCAATCTCATCAATTTTCTTAATGATATTCTAGCTGAGCAGCTCGAAGATCCAATCGAAGATGTTTTTTCCCTCGACAAGGAAGTCAATGCAAGTGGCAGCCATAGTTCCCGCACAAGTATTTTCGATTTGCACTGCCGGGACACCAAAAAGCGGATTTTTATCGTCGAAGTCCAAATCCGGCAGATGGAATTCTTCTTAAAACGTTCATTTTTCTACGCAAGCCAGGCGATTGTCCGGCAGGGAATTCCAGGAGCGGATTACGATTACGGTTTTACCCCGGTCTATGTCGTCGCCATCAGCTGGCCAGATATTTTTGACGACGAGCGTTATGTCCACCACCTTTCCCTCTGCGATATAAAATCGCTACGCCCGAATCGGGATTTTGCCAGTTTTACATTTATCGAACTCCGGAAATTTCCCGGAATCGGGACAGGCTTCGACGCGCTCCGAAACTGGATGTATCTGTTCCGCTATCTTCACACCGTTCAAAAAGAACGATATACCCGGTTACTCGAAATGACAAAAGTTGCTAAATTGAAAAGAGAGGAACTTGAAATTTACGAGAAGGAAGTCATGAGTCTAGAATGGGATGAATACGCAGTCCGGAAAACCCGTGAACGACAAGACCGGGAACTTCGCGAAAAAGCAATCCGGGAAGGCCTGGAAAAAGGTCTTAAACAGGGACTTCAAGAGGGGATTCAAAAAGGACTCCGGGAAGGAAAACTTCACACTCTACTCGAAATGGCGAAAGGTTTCCGGGACGACGGTTTCCCGCTAGAAGCCATCGCCAAGCGTACGGGGCTTTCCATCAAAAAAATCAAGGCTCTGTGAGCAAACATCTGGAGCATTTTGCAGGAGCAAAGCCAAAGATTCCATCAAAAAGCTATCTTTATACGGAAATGCCCCAAAAAGACGAATTCAATCCAGAAAAGACCATTGCGGCAAACACCAACACGCGTCCGATGCCTACTGCAGAGCCCAGGCCACATCTGATCGTACTTTATCCGCGCCAATATTTTCGGCAAGTTCCGCTTCTCCAGGGGAAAACCGTCATCGGGCGGGGAAACGAGGCCGATGTCCGGCTAGATGACGAGATGATTTCACGCAGGCATTGCGAAATTTCCTGGGACGGGAAACGGGTTACACTCCGCGATCTGGATTCCACCAACGGGACATTTGTCGATGGGACATTGCTTTCAAACCGTCCCAAAGCGATTGATTCCGAAAACCGGCTGCAAATCGGGAAGATGGTCCTGAAAATCGATTTCAAGGATCCAAGCGAGGAGGCTTTCGACCGGGAACTCTTCGAAGCCGCGACAACCGATCCGCTGACAAAAATTCCCAACCGTCGTTCGTTTGTGGAACGCGCTCTCGGGGAACTCGCCTGCGCAAGACGAAAGAACCTCCACGCCCATGCGGTCATGTGCGACGTCGATCACTTTAAAAAGGTAAACGATACGTGGGGACACCAGGCGGGAGACATGATTTTGCGGACGATCGCTCAGATTTTTTCCAGGAACAAGCGAGAGAGCGATCTTTTTGCCCGATACGGCGGAGAAGAGTTCGTCTTTCTGCTCACGGAAATGTCCAAGGCGGATGCGTTGAAAAGCGCGGAGCGTCTGCGCAAGGCCGTCGAAAGCTACCGATTTTCCTTTGAAGACAAGACGATTCCCGTTACGATTTCCCTCGGAGTGGCTAGTTTCAAGGGCAAGGATATTCCGACCATCGACGCAATGATTACCGCTGCGGACGAATATCTGTATTACGCAAAGGATCACGGTCGTAACCAGGTCGCCGGAGACACGTAGCCAATGAGCCAAGTCACATCATCCTCCAAGCTGAACGCAATCGGGACAGCGAGCATTCCGCGGTTGTTGCTCGCCTTTTCCGTTCCCGCCATCGTGAGCATGATCGTCGAATCGCTCTACAACGTCGTCGATAGGTATTTTGTCGCTGCCGGAGTCGGCTACCTGGGAATCGCCGGCATTACCCTCTGCTTTCCCATCAGCCTTTTCATTATGGCCCTCTCGATGATCATAGGCGTCGGAGGCAACACGCTTTTCGCCATCCGTCTCGGCGAAAAAAAATACGGGCAGGCCGCCCTGATATTAAACAATTCCTTCTCGCTTCTGATTCTCATGGCGCTAGTTTCGCTCGTTCTAGGCGAAATTTTCATGGAACCCCTGCTCCGCTCTTTCGGCGCAAGCGACGAGACGCTTCCCTATGCCGCCTCCTATATGCGGATTATCCTGTTCGGGGCGGTTTTCCAGACCGTCACTCCGGGCATGAACCACTTCATCCGTTCTCTCGGACATCCCAAGACGGCGATGTTCCGCACCCTGATCGGAGCGGTCCTCAATACATTCTTCGACTGGCTTTTCATCATGAAATTTCACTGGGGAATCGAAGGCGCCGCCTGGGCAACCGTTCTTTCACAATGCATCACCACGCTTTTCGTCATGCAGTTTTTCTTCAAGAAATCGACCCCCGTCAAGATTTCCTGGAATATGATGAAATTGAAGCTTCCCTATGTCCGACGCATCTACATCATGGGGCTTCCTCCGAGCGTCATGCAAATCTGCAACAGCCTGATGAACATCATCCTGAACCGCAGCCTTGTCCATTACGGGAACGCCTCGTCTTACGGCGGAGACTTGGCGGTATCCGCATTCGGTGTGATCAACAGCCTTTCGATGCTCATGGTGATGCCCGTGATGGGATTCATCCAAGGCGGCCAACCGATCATCGGTTACAACTACGGGGCGAAATCCTATTCAAGAGTCAAATCGACGTTGAAGATTCTCCTGATTTTTTCCGTCGGATTCATGGTGGGAGCCTGGATTCTGGTACAGCTCAAGGCGGAGTGGCTCGTGGGATTTTTCGCCGCGAACAATCCCCAGTTGGTTGAACTTTCCGCAAAATCCATGCGAGCGTTTCTCCTCGCCCTCCCGATGATCGCCTGCGGAATGGTTTGCGGCAACTTTTTCCAGGGGACCGGAAAGCCCGGACGCGCCATGTTCCTCAACATGTGCCGCCAGCTCATCGTCCTCATCCCGTTCCTTCTTGTTCTCCCGCTTTTCCTGGGACTCCGCGGTGTATTCTTCGCCGGTCCCATTTCCGATACGATTTCCGCCATCCTTGCCGCGGTCCTGCTTCGGATCGAACTGCGAAAAATGCGCTGAACCGTGAAATACGCATACATCGAAATCACCGAGAACTGCAATCTAGTCTGTCCCTTTTGCCCAAGTCCGTCCCTCGGCCATCGCGAAGAGATGCCGTTGGAACTTTTCGAAAAAGTCCTGCATCGATTACAGGGAAACGTTTCGGAAATTTTTCTGCACGTTCTTGGCGAGCCGCTCCTGCACTCCCGATTTTCAGAAATTTTAAGCCTTGCCGAGAAAAACGGTTTTCGCATCAACTTGACGACAAACGGAACGCTCATCCGCCGACACGCCGAACAACTCCTTTCGTCAAATTTCATTCGCCAAATCAATTTTTCCACTCACGCTTACGCCTATCTGCCTCGAGACCGAGCAAAGGAACTTCTCGATGAAACGATTTCATTTACACATAAATTAAGCGTCAAAAGGCCGGAAGTCTATGTAAACTTTCGTCTGTGGAATGTTTCAAAAGAAAACGATGATGCTTGGAATGACTTTGTCATCCAGACTCTGTCCGAAAATTTCCACGCAGAGATTTTTCTGCCGAAATTTTCCGCCCGTCAAAAGAGCATTCCCGTTTACAAAAGAATTTACCTGCACCGGGATTCCCGATTCACCTGGCCAAGCGGAACGGGAGAATCTCGGACTAGCGGAACATGCCACGGAATTCTCGACCAATGCGCCATCCTTTTTGACGGAACCGTCGTCCCCTGCTGCCTCGATTACAAGGGGAACATCCCGCTCGGAAAATTTCCCGAGGATTCTTTTGAAAAAATTTTTCAAAGCGACAAAGCCTTGCAGATTGCAAACGGTTTCATTTCGCATAAATTAATCCATCCGTTTTGTCAACGATGCCCATTTGCCAAAAGGTTCCAATGAAAGGAAATTCCAAAGAAGTCGAAAGCAACCAAAAAGGCGTCCACAAGGATCTGGAAAAGTTGGTCCTCCGCTACCTAGACTCGGAATACAAGCGTCCCATCGCCGGACACACGAAAATTGCGTTTGACGAGGCAGGACGATTCGCATCCCGGTTTCATGCGCCCATTGTTCTCGATTCGGGATGTGGAACGGGAATTTCCACGATTGCACTTTCCAAGCGTTTTCCGGAAAACCCGGTCATCGGAATCGACAAGTCCGAAATTCGTCTGGGAAAAGCCGAAGCACGCTTTGAGAACCAACCAGACATTCCGCCAAACGTTTACTTTGTACGCGCAGAGCTTCTCGATTTCTGGAGGCTTGCCGTCATGGAAAATTGGGACATCCGTTTTCACGCACTTTTTTATCCGAATCCGTGGCCAAAGCAGTCCGAAATCCGTTACCGCTTTCACGCCGGTCCGATTTTTCCGACACTGGTAAAGCTCTCTCCGGAACTTGAACTGCGCACGAACTGGAAAATCTACGCGGACGAATTTCGATTTGCGCTGGAACTTGCCAACAGATGCCTGCATCGTTACACACAAATTAACGAAGAAAGTTTCTTTCCCGACATTCCGGTTTCTGCGTTTGAAAAAAAATTCAAGGAAAGCGGACACACGCTTTGGCGGGTAACCGCAAAGCAATAAAAAATTCCCCGCATCGCTGCGAGGAATTTGATGACCGGAAAGCGGTCACGGATTAGACAAGGAATTAAGCCTTGTTCAGACGATCCTGGATCATATCGATGATTTCGGAAAGTTCCTTCGGGAGGTGCTTGCCAAACTTCGGATAGTGATTTTCCTTCACGTCGGCGAGTTCCTTCTTCCAGCCTTCCACGTCAACCTTCGTGATCTGCGGGAGCGTTTCCTTATAGTAGTCGGCGAGACCATCCGTATTGATGGAGCCTTCCTTCGGCATGTAACCGATCGGAGTTTCGACAGCGTTGTCAACACCGTTGCAACGATCGAAGATCCAGGCGAGTACGCGGCTGTTGTCGCCGTAACCCGGCCACATGAAGCCACCCGGAAGCTTTTCGTTGTTGGCATCCTTGCGGAACCAGTTCACGTAGAAAATCTTCGGGAGCTTGTCTTCGGAAGAAGCCTTGCCGATGTCAATCCAGTGCTTGAAGTAGTCGCCCATGTTGTAGCCGCAGAACGGAAGAATAGCGAACGGGTCGCGACGGATCTTGCCGACCTGGGAAGCGTCGATAGTGGAAGCAGCGGTGATTTCGGAACCCACGATGGAGCCGAGGAACACGCCGTGGTTCCAGCTGAGGGACTGGTGAACCAGAGGAATCGTCGAGGGACGACGGCCGCCGAAGAGGATGGCGCTGATGGGAACGCCAGCAGGATCTTCCCATTCCTTCGCGATGCAGGGGCACTGCTTGGCCGGAGCGGTGAAACGGGCGTTCGGGTGAGCCATTTCTTCGCCCTTGGGAGCCTTGTCCTTCGGGAGAGCGTCACGGGTCTTGCCCTTCCAGTCAACGAGCTTGCCCTTGGCCGGATAGCCGATGCCTTCCCACCACACGTCGCCGTCTTCGGTGAGAGCGCAGTTCGTGTAGATCGTGTTCTTTTCGGCAGAAATCAGAGCGTTCTTGTTGGATTCCGCAGAAGTACCCGGGGCAACGCCGAAGAAGCCAGCTTCCGGGTTGATAGCGTAGAGACGGCCATCCTTGCCAAACTTCATCCATGCAATGTCGTCACCGATGGTTTCGACCTTCCAGCCCGGAATCGTCGGGATGAGCATAGCGAGGTTCGTCTTGCCGCAAGCGGACGGGAACGCGCCGGTCACATACTTGACTTCACCCTTCGGGTTCGTGAGCTTGAGGATGAGCATGTGTTCAGCGAGCCAGCCTTCGTCGCGAGCGAGAACGGTCGCAATACGGAGAGCAAAGCACTTCTTGCCGAGGAGGGCGTTTCCACCGTAACCGGAACCGTAGGACCAAATAAGGCGTTCTTCCGGGAACTGCGTGATGTACTTGTATTCAACGTCAGCGCACGGCCAAATGCCGTTGTCGCTTTCGCATTCGCGAAGCGGCTTACCAACGGAGTGGAGGCACGGAACGAAGTCTGCGTTCGGATCGGCATTGAAAATGTCGAGAACCTTCTTGCCGGCGCGGGTCATGATGTCCATGTTGAGAACGACGTATTCGGAGTCCGTGACTTCGATACCGTTCTTGGAAATCGGGGAACCGAGCGGGCCCATGCAGAACGGAATCACGTACATGGTACGGCCGTGCATACAACCCTTGTAGAGCTTACGCATCGTCTGCTTGAGTTCGGACGGGTCGATCCAGTGGTTGGTCGGACCCGCATCTTCTTCCTTGACGGAGGAAATGAACGTACGGGATTCAACGCGCGCCACATCAGACGGAAGAGAACGGAATAAGTAGCAGTTTTCCTTCTTGGCAAGCTTCGTTGCGAGGCCGGCCTTGACGCACTTCTGCATAAGGGTATCATATTCTTCGCGGGAACCATCGACAACGACGACGTTGTCCGGTTCGCACATGGCAATCATTTCATTCACCCAAGTACTGATTCTCGGGTGCTTGATGTCGTTCAGAGTAAGACTCATATAGGAACTCCTATTATGTTTTACGTTACGTTTCGAATAATTCGAACGGCAAGAAAATAGCAAATATTTGCCGGACGATGCCAATACTTTTTTGAAAAAAGCGAGAGAATGCTTAGCCGGAGCTAATTTTCCCCAAGTTGCCCATTCCGAAGCGAGGCCGTTCAATCAGCATCGAAGAGATTTTTCAAAGAAATTCGCCTATTTCCGCTTTTTTCCGCGAAAATTAAATAGATTACAGACGTTAAAATTATAGACGTTAAAAACCAATCGAAGGATTTCTGATGAACTGGTCCTACCGCGAACACAACAAGAACATTCTCTGCATGATTATGGCCGGCGGACAGGGAAGCCGTCTGCAGCCGCTCACCCGCGACCGCGCAAAACCTGCGGTCCACTTCGGCGGAACATACCGCATTATCGATTTCGTCCTCAACAATTTCATCAATTCCGGAATTTTCAAGATCAAGATTTTGACGCAGTTCAAGTCGGATTCCCTGAACAAGCACATTTCCGCAGCCTGGAACCTGAACGCAAGCCTAGACCAATATGTCGATCTGGTTCCCGCACAGATGCGCACCGGCGGAGACTGGTACAAGGGAACCGCGGACGCCATCTTCCAAAACATCAATCTCATCACGGACGAACGCCCGGACATTGTCGCCATTTTCGGCGGGGATCACATCTACAAGATGGATGTGAACCAGATGATCGATTTTCATCTTTCGCGGGCGGCGCTTCTCACCATCGCGGCGATTCCCGTTCCCGTCGAGGAAGCCCACGAATTCGGCATCATCGAAGTCGATTCCGACAACCGCATGATAGGCTTCGAAGAAAAGCCCAAGAATCCGAAACAGATGCCGGGACGCCCGGGTTGGTGCCTCGCCAGCATGGGAAATTACATTTTCACGAGCAAGTTCCTAGTCCGCGAACTTCTGAAACATTCGAGCGAAGGGGCGACGGATTTCGGCAAGGACATCATCCCGGCGCTGTATCCGCATTTTCCCGTCTATGTCTATGATTTCAACACGAACATCGTCCGCGGAGAACGGCCCGAAACAAAAGGCTATTGGCGCGACGTGGGAACCCTCGACGCCTTCTTTGAAGCGAACATGGACATCTGTTCGGAAAATCCGCCGTTCGATCTCTACAACAACTACTGGCCGATTCGCACGTTCAACTGGAACCAGCCTCCCGCAAGATTTTTCAGCGCGGGCGATTCCGAGCATCCGGGAGCGGCAATCGATTCCGTTGTCTCCGCGGGTTGCGTCATCGGCGGCGGGCGCGTTATCAAGAGCGTACTCTCCCCCGCTGTTTCCATCCAGAAAGACGCCCTGGTCGAAGAATCCATTCTCTTCCCCGACGTGACCATCGGCCCAGGCGCCAAGGTCCGTAAGGCGATTATCGAGAAAGGCCTGCACATTCCCGCCGGATTCGAAATCGGCTATGACCTCGAACGCGACCGGAAAATTTTCCATGTCACGCCATCGGGTATCGTCGTTCTCGCCAAGGATACGATTATCAAGGCGTGATTTTTCAACATTTTCTAAAAAAAACTCCGACAATTTCGGAGTTTTTTTGTGCCAGAAAAACTGTTTGCCATGCAATATTTTTTATATTGTGAAGTAACAGGAAATATGGACAATGACAAAACGAAACTCTTATCGCTACTCCCGGTTGGCATTCTTTAGCGAGGCGAGCATCAAAAAACTGAAGAAGCTTTCAATATCAAGTCCCGACATCTGTGGGAACATCACAATTATGGATGTCCGGAATACAACTATAAATTTTTGGACCACAAGCCCTATTGTATAAAAGACTCCATAAACATCAAAAAGGAGAACTCGCATGAGAACAATCTTCTTCACTAGCCTCTTCCTTGCCGCGTTCCTCTTTGCCAAGCCGTTCATCGTCTTTCCGGAGACGGTGGACTATGATTTCACAAAATCTCGGTCGCAAATCTCAAGAAGCGACTACAAACACCTGATTTGCGAATTTCTCCCGCCCGATGTGGATAATTCAGAACATTCCTTTGTGGCAATCGGGATTCAAAAAAAATTTCCGGCAACAAATGTTCCGCAGAACTTCTCTATATCATCCGAGATTCTACAGAGCAGTTTCACGCCGGGGACAAATTCATTACGAATTGCGGAAAGAACTATTCAACCGGTCTTCAATTTTTCTCCGGACGCGAAATCCGCTACAGAAACAATTATGAACGATCCAACATATTTCTTATCGAACTCAACTACAATTTAACCGAATACATCTATTACCCGGGATCGTATGGAGATACCTGGAGCGACTTTATGATGCCGGCTCACTTCCCTATCGGACATATTGCTTGCCCGGAGACATGGCGCCGCCCCATCGATTTCATCAAAGAAAGTTTGATAGACGATCTTTTTGAACTTTCCAACAAAATTTACATATACGGAACCCCCTATCAAACAGTGAAGCCCGATATCAAAAGGGATTCCCTCCTTATCAAAGCTGAAAAGTTGCTGAAGCTCCAAGGAAAGGATCCTAAAAAATTCTTTGACAGGCTTTTCTCCAATCGGGATTCCATTCATGTGACCAAATTCAGCTATCCTTATGTTGCGGTGGGAGCCATCCATGCCATGCGTGAAAAAATAACGGGAAAAGATACCTTGTGCGAAATCGACTTCAAACCTTACTATACGTTCAAGGATTCCCTATGCCAAAGTAAATATTCGAAATTTGACCCAGAGTCGATGCAAAGTCTGTGCAATCTCTCCGGCTCCGTTTTAGATTATCCCTGTACAGAATTTTCAGAACCCAATTACAACGCCTACAAAAAGGGTTCCTGTTTTCCTGCCAAGGATTTCAAATTTAAACGATATGCCTTTGGGGAAAAAGAAAAGGGCGGGCTGATTCGCATCGACACACTGCTTCCCCTGCAGGATTTTCTCTATAACGAAGGCGACCTGGTCGATCTGCGGATGGGATTTTCCATTTCCGAAATGCTCAGGGAATTTTACCCGGCGAATTACAGCTATGACGATGCGCATTTCTTCGACATCGTCTATTTTAACAAAGGAAAGTTCAACGACCACCAACTGCCCGAACGGCAACGGAAAGAAATCCTCGACGGTGCCAAAAGAATCTACAAAACCTGCGATATTGCAGAAGGCATCCGATTTTAAATAACCGCAAACCGCCCATTTCTGTTTAAACCGAGAAACCCTCGCACGCAAGTGCGAGGGTTTTCAAGGGTGGGTAATCGGACTCGAACCGACGACAACCAGAATCACAATCTGGGACTCTAACCAATCTGAGCTACACCCACCATAAAGGAGCGAAACAAATATAACAAAGAATTGGAAAATTTCAAAGGGCTAAACGCCGAATTATTCTTCCCTTTCCTTGTGGCGCATCAAACGGATGAAATTCGCCCGTTTGAAATCGTTCCGATGCTCGTTGCAAAAACGCGGATAGATGAACTGTTTCGGGAAAACCTTGATTTCGAACAGGTTGTCGCAACCGTCTAAGCAGCAGCGGAACTTGAGATCGACGACATCCGTGTAATTGTGCCGAAACACGATGTTCTTCGCATCGATATTTTCGACATCCTTCTTCTGTTTTTGGCGGTTCTTGATGTCACGGTGTTCCGGACAGTACTTGGCAATCGGATGGCCCCAGAATTCACGTCCGCAGCCCGGCTCTTGGCAAATCTTGAGCTTGATGCGTTTCTTCTTTTTATACTTAGGTAATTGCATAGCGCAGTAAATTTACTAAAAATCGCATTTTTTTTCAAATTTTTCCTTTTTCCCAAAATTCAGGCGTCTATTATCAGAGACTTTTTTCAAGGAGTTCTGATGAAAAGCCTGTTTTTTCGTTTTTTTACCGGCGCAAGCCTTTCGCTCGCCATCGGCTGTTCGGCAAACCTTTCGACGGAACGGGCGGACTTCGGCATGACGAGAATGCATTTTCTGGATGTCGGACAAGGACTTTCGGTTCTGCTGGAAGATTCACACCAAGACTTTTTCGCCCTGTATGATGCCGGAAACGATTCGACCGGTTTTTGGGACACCCTAAAGGTCCGCGGAATCCGGCATCTCGAATGGGCGCTCATCAGCCACTGGCACAGGGACCATGCCGGAGGATTTCTCGAATGGGACGGTTCGGTTTCCATCGATACGCTTTTTTACGGGGCGGATACCGGCAGTTTTTGGCTCAGGGACAGCATCTTAAAGCTCGCAGCGCGCCACGGAACGGTTGTAAAAGAAGTCTTGCGCGGGACAGAAATCGGCTGCGGAGCATGGTCCTGCCGGATTCTCTGGCCACCGGAATTTCAAACGCTCGGCGGAAACGGTTCCAGCGCGGTCCTGCGAATATCGGACGGCAAGTTCAAAGCCCTGTTCACCGGGGACTTGGAAAAGGACGGCGAAACCGGCCTGTCGGAAATGTCAAACGACTTGCAGGCGGACATTCTCCAGGTCGGGCATCACGGTTCAAAGACCAGCTCTCCGCTTCCGTTTCTCGAACAGGTCGCGCCCGAATACGCCATCGTCTCGGTCGGGAAACAGAATCGCTACGGGCATCCGGCAAAAAGCACGCTCCAAAAGCTCGCGTTCGTGCTAGGCGATTCGAGCCGGATTTTTCGCACAGACAAAGACGGCAGCATCACCGTGGAATGGAAGCTTGGAACGGGCCTCTGGATTCGAAATTACTAGTTTAACGCCATGCCGCATTTTTTTCACATTCCCGTTATGGGAACCTGCTTCACGACAGACACGCCTCTGCGCGTTTCTCACCTCGGAATCGATTCCGCTATTTCTCTCGTCGATGACAAGCTCTTGGAGCAGATCGGAACTTTTTACGCCAAGAAATTCGACCGTCCCTACGCCGTCTATCGTTCGGTTGAACATGCCCGGGCTAAGCGCATTACCGAATACCTGAACCTGGTTCATTTTCTAGCGGAGAAAAATTTTCAGCGCGTCCTTGCCGAGCCGTTTACAGGCAATTCCGAGAAGGACCGTTATTTCAAAATGCTCCCGACAGACGATCCTCTGCGAATGCGTTACCTGCGAATGCTTTCAATGGCCGAGGGAACATTACGCACAAGTGAAGCCCTGGCGCTGACAGGTGCGATGCGCCCCGGAAAAATCGACGTGAACATTATGGTGAAACTCGACAGACCCGGTTTTGACGACGCCAAGGAAGCGCTTCGCGGCTATGCAGAATCCGAACTTTCGGGAAATTCAAGTCTCATCCTGAGTGCGGGAATCAACCAGGCGCTGTTTTCCGAAATGGAAAAATTTTCCTGCTTTTACCGAAACGCCGAAGGAGGCTTTGACAAACGAATCACGCTGAAAATTTCGGATTTCCGTTCGGCGCTGATCCAGGGGAAATTTCTTTCGCGCAAAGGTCTCGAAGTCAGCGAATACCGCATCGAATCGGGGCTGAACTGCGGGGGACACCTGTTCCCTTCGGACGGGGAACTTTTGCCCGTCATTCTTGACGAATTCAAAGAGAAAAGAAAATTACTTTGTACGCAATTTCAAAAATCAGTCGAGAAATACTATGCAGAACACGGACTAGATACAACCCGCTTAAAGCCTTTTACGCCAAGATTCACCGTCCAAGGCGGAATAGGAAATTTCGGAGAATCGGAACGTCTTTTGAAAGTCTATGAAATGGATGGCTGCGGATGGGGTTCGCCCTTCCTGCTCGTTCCCGAAGCAACCCTGGTCGATAGCGAAACGCGAAAGCTCCTATGCGAAGCGAAACCAGACGACATTCTAGCAAGCCACGCCTCTCCGATCGGCGTTCCGTTCAGCAACCTCGGGACTTGTGGCGCCGAAAAAGAGCGGATAGAAAATATCCGGCGTGGAGTTCCGGGTGCGCCCTGCGTCAAAGGCTTCTTGCAAAACAACACCGAATTTTCGGAACGTCCAATTTGCACGGCAAGCCGAGAATATCAGAAGAAAAAATTAAAGCAGATAGAAAGCCTGCCCATTTCCTACGCCGAAAAGGAACGCAGAAAAGAAGAGGTCTTAGAAAAAACGTGCATTTGCCACAAACTGGGAAATTCCGCGCTCATTGCCCTCAATCTTGAAAATTCCAAAACCGCACCGCCATCCATCTGCCCAGGGCCAAACATCGCCTACTTTCACAGGACATTTTCGCTCGAGGAAATGGTCAATCTGATCTATGGCCGAACAAGTTCCCTTTCCTCACCGAACCGTCCACATCTTTTCGCCCTTGAAATATTACTTTATGCGAAATGGTTTCGTAGCGAGATCGAAAAAGCGAGCAAAAATTCCGATGCACTGGAAAATTTCAAAGTCATCGCCAAAAATCTAAAATCAGGAATGGAGAAAGCATGCGAAATTTCGAAGACCCAAGCCTTTGGCGGGGAGAATCTCGAAAGCATTCGTGAAGCCGTTTTAAAGGCGATGCCGATGGTTGAAAGTTTTTTGGATGAACATTCCGAAGCCGCGGACGTTTAAGCTCCTAGGATGCAAAGCATAAAATTCTACAAGCCTCGGCTCCAAGCCCTGACAATCCCTACTTTTGCGCAAGCTTCGGTTTTCCGGTCCACCCGAGCTTTCCGCGAAGCGCATTGACAAAGCCCGTATTTTTCATCCGGATGAACGTGGTAACTTCCCTACTCGCCGAAATGGATACGGAATCGCCCGCTTCCAGGATATGGGTAATCCGACCGTCAAAAACCAAATCCAGCGGAGCGTTTACCGCGGACATAATCTTGCAGACCGACGTCGAAGGAATTATCAGGGAGCGCACCGAAAGGCTGCTCGGAGCGACCGGAGTAATCGCAAAAGCCTGCGTCGAAGGATAGATGATGGGACCGCCGGCGGAAAGATTATAGGCTGTGCTTCCCGTCGGCGTTGAAACAAGAAGGGAATCCGCCCAGTATTCGGTCAGCGGTCGTCCGTTGTATTCGACATTGACGTTTACCATCCGATCGGGAGCGTGGGCGCGGACATGGACTTCATTCAAGACGGTTTCCATGGCAATCACTTTTTTACCGTGGAAAATTTTTGCATCGATCATTATCCGGTCACGCGTCGAAAAGTCCCCGGCAAGAAGCGCATCTAGCGCATCCGAAAGATTTTCGACAGGCGTTTCAGTGAGAAATCCGACGCGTCCTGCGTTGACGCCCAAAATGGGAATGTTCAATCCCAAGGCGATTCTCGCCGAACTTAAAAAGGTTCCATCGCCTCCGATTGCAATCAGCAGGGAACATTTGCGAAGCGAACGCTCGCCCACAATGCGGATTCCCCGCGGAACGATATCCCTGAGGACATCGACCGCACAGAAAGAAATTTCCCGGTGCTTTGCGGCAAACAAAGAAATTTCTTCCAACGCCTTCAAAAGTTCGGGGCTTTTTCCCTTGAATCCCACAATGCCAATTTTCGAAAATTTCATGACTTCGCCATTTCTTTTAATCTATCTGTATTTCCAGGAAAAACTTTATCGACACAGCCTTTATTTTCAATAACCGTTTCGCCATGCGAAAAGAGAGCGAGCACGTTGAACATCAATTCCAGAACAGGATCGCATTCCGCATCGAATGTTCCCGCATCGAGTTCCTCTTTCCCGCGGATGACAAGTCCCTCTTCATAGACGCCGATCTGGGCTCCGGTCTGCTTTAAATTCTTGGCGAGCGACTCACAACGAGGACGCAGTTCTCTCAAAAGACTGTCGGGAATCCGAAGGATGCTTTCTCCTTCCGCCGTGCATGCGGATAGTGCGATAAACGGATACTCTTCGAGACAGGTGCAGAGAATATCTTCCGCGAGACGACGGGAAGAAAGTCTTTTTTCATAGACGGCCGTCACATCGGCATAGGCTGTTCCGTAACGTTCGCGCCTAGTGCCCTGGTCGATGCGAGCCCCCATCCGCTTTAACGCGGCAAACGCCCCAGCCCGATCCGTTGCGACCAGAACATTTTTCAACGTTACTTTTTTTCCCTTGAACTCCGGCGAAAGGACCGCCAAAGCGGCAAGCGCACACGCTTCCGTCGGGTCACCGGGAACAAAGTAATCGCGGCTCGTCAAAATTTTTGTTTCGCAAATCACCGTCCTTGTCCGGCGTTCCGTCCGAACTCCACGCGCCTTTGCCATGCGGCGTTCGAGTTCGCTCATTTCCTGAGTTCCTGTCGTCTGCACATGGAGATCTGCGCCAAAATAGGCAAGCATTTCCACAAATTCGCTGCGTATCGGAAAACGTTCTTCACATTCGATGTTCTTGCCGCAGACGAGAGCGTTCAAAAGGACCGCATTTTTCGCCAGATACGGGATGCAGCCTTCTCTCGTTTCTTTCAGGACGGGGAGAACCTTTACAAAATGCACCACGAGGTTCCCGCCCGATGCATTTTGTTCTTCGCTTTCGATGACCGCGCCAAAAACGTCCGCCAAAAAAGTTCTCGCCTTTTGGAGCATCCCGTCGGAACCCGTAATCGTGTAGAGCGTTTCCTCGTCGCGCGAAGCCAGGGCAAGAAGCAGCGCCATCGCATTTTCGCTTTCCGGGATTTTCAAAAGCGTCGGGACCTTGTAGGAAAACCCGACGCCAGAAAGGATCGTACTCGTTCCCTTTTCTTCAACGACAAGCCCGAATTCCGAAAGTAAGTCGGCAAGCGTACGCGTCCGATCGGTAAAGACAAAATCGTCCAATGTCGTTCGACCGTTCACGAGAAGTCCCATCACCAAGACATCCTCGGCGAGTTCCCTGTCCGGATTCAATACAAATTCACTCATCAGCGTTCCATGACTTCAAAATTCAACTTGCGCAAAAGTTCCCGCGCCGCATTCGCCTGGGATTCCGTTTTGAACGCGATAAGAAGCGTCCCGGCGACATTTTCACGAACTTTCATCAGCTCGATATCGCGGACATTCAATTCCGCTTTTGCCAAAGGTTCCAAGACCGAAAGAAGAGTTCCCGGTTCATCCCGAAGTTGGATGGTCAGCTGGAAAAAGCTGTTGCCCGCATTTTTTCCCGGAGCGAACAGGGACGCCCGTCCGTCATTGCCTCTAAGAAAAATCCGGTGCAGCGTTTCTTCGTCCGCAGGGATTTTTTCAATCGCCGAACGCGTCGCTTCGAGCCCTGCAATATATTCGTCCATCGCACGGAGAATTTCCGGTTTATTCGTTTCCGCAACGTCTTTCCACATCGCCCAGTTCGAAGCGGCAATTCGCGTCATATCGCGGAATGCCCTTCCGGCAAAATGCTGGTAACCGTTTTCGACAAGTCTTGCCGGGATGTTTGCAGCAAGGCTTGAACTTGCCATCTGCGGCATGTGGCTGACCCAGGCGACCGTCTGGTCGTGATGCTCTGAAGAAAAAACGACTTGCGTCGCTCCGACAAACTCGATGATTTCGGTAAGCGGCTTGTAGGATTCTTCCGAAACTTCCGCTTCCGGACAAACGAACCAGTAGGCATTTTCAAAAAGGGACGGATCGTTAAACTCCAACGAACGCTTTTCCGAACCCGCCATCGGGTGCCCGCCGACAAACCGAAACGGTTCCTGCAAACGGGAACCCGTCTTGCAGATTTCAGCCTTGGTGCTGCCGATATCCGACACGAGAATCGGATGCGAAGGCTTGTAGCCGGAAAGCTTTTCCAGCATCGAGAGAATTCCCGAAATCGGCGTGCAAAGCAGGATGACATCCGAGCCCTCGACCCATTTTTCAAGTTCGTCGTAGGTGAACGTTTCATCGGCGAGTTTCAGTTCTTTCGCACGCAAAAGCGTTTTCGGGGAACTGACCGCCCGGATAATCGTCTGGGTTTTCGCCTGTTTGAAAGCGGCTGCCAGGGAACTCGCCAAAAGCCCGAAGCCGACAAATGTGATCCGTTTAAAAGAGAACATTATTTTTCCACCTGCCGGGTTTCCGTCATAATCGCCTGAAAAATCCGTTGCACCGATTCCGGGGAAAGCGGTCCGGAAAGCTTAGCCGCCTTTATTGCAACGCGGTCGAGAATTTCCTTTTCGCGCGAAGCGTCAAGCACGGGAAGTCCGTTCGCTTTCTTGATCTTGCCGATTTCCACCGCGTATTCGGCCCGCTTATTCAATAGCTCGATAATCACATTTTCGAGTTCGTCAATTCTCGTTCGCCAATTTGCAATATCCATATCAGGAAAGGTAGTATTTTTTGAAAAGGCTCTCCATTTCCTATATTTGGAATATGAAAATCGCAGTCGGACTTTCCGGTGGCGTCGATTCGACGATGACCGCCTACCTCCTCAAAAAACAGGGCCATTCGGTCGTCGGCGTGACCATGAGCCTGTGGGACGGTTCCATTCCCATCCCGGATCGCGGACAGAGCGGCTGTTTCGGCCCCGGAGAAGCCCGGGAACTCGTCGAAACGGAAAATATCGCCAAACGGCTCGGCATCGACTACGAAGTCATCCCGCTAGCCGAACAATACAAAAGAAACGTTCTCGATTATTTCAAATCCGAATACAAGGCCGGTCGCACGCCGAATCCTTGCGTCAAATGCAACCAGAAAATGAAATTCGGATTTTTGATCGACTGCGCCCACAAGCTGCTCGATTTTGATATCTTCGCCACGGGCCACTATGCGCGTGTTTCCGAAGGCGGAAAACTTTTGCGCAGGGCAATCGACCACACCAAGGACCAGACATACTTTCTCTCGAGGCTCTCTCCCGCCCAGCTTTCCCGCGTCATTTTTCCGCTCGGAGAACTTACCAAGCATGACGTAAAGGCTCTCGCCGCGGAATCCGGATTTGAAGATCTGGCAAAAAAGCCCGAAAGCCAGGATTTTATCGAATGTGACGATTACTCCGTCCTGTTCGACAAGGAAGACATCAAACCGGGCGATATCGTCGATACAAACGGCAATGTTCTCGGCAAGCACCAGGGAATCGTCTATTACACGATTGGGCAGCGCAAAGGTCTCGGAATCGGCGGTCTCAAGGAACCGCTATTTGTCATCCGGCTCGATCCGCACAAGAACCAGGTCGTTTTGGGAACAAAGGAAGAACTCTTTTCCCGCTCCCTAAAGGCTCACGGCATCAACCGTCTGCTTCTTGAAGAATCCGAAAACGAGGGAACCGCTCTCGCTAAGATCCGGCACGGAAAAAACCTCGTCCCGGCGAAATTCAAAATCAGCGAAGACAATTTGTACGTAACCTTTGACGAGCCGCAAATGTCCGTAACGCCCGGGCAAATCGTTGCCCTATACAGGGAAGACGCCGTCCTCGCCAGCGGAATTATCGACGAAGCGTTCAAGGAGAAACTTTTATGATTTCCTTTACCAAGATGCAAGGCGCAGGGAATGACTATATCTATATCGACAACCGGAAAGATATCGTCAAAAATCCCGCGGAACTTTCCCGAAAAATTTCCGACAGGCATTTCGGAGTCGGATCGGACGGTCTTGTCCTGATTTGCCAATCCGACAAGGCGGATATCCGGATGCGGATGTTCAATCCAGACGGCAGTGAATCGGAAATGTGCGGAAACGCAAGCCGCTGCGTCGCCCGCTTTGCCTGGGAACGCTTCTTCAACAAAGCCAAGGACGAATTCGATCTCGAAACGGGAGCGGGCATCAAGCATATCGTCATCCACCGCAAAGGGGAAAATTTCTTGTCGGCGACAATCGACATGGGCGATCCGATTCTCGAACCGTCGAAAATCCCCGTCGCCGCAAACACCAATCGCATCGTCATCGACGGTCGGGATTTTACGTGCGTCTCGATGGGAAACCCCCATGCGGTGACATTTGTCGAAGACGTCGATTCCGCGCCCGTGCTTTCCAAAGGCCCGATCTACGAAACCGATAAAATTTTCCCGCGAAAGGCGAACATTGAATTTGTCGAAGTGCTGAGCCCGAACCATGCGAAGATGCGCGTCTGGGAACGCGGAACGGGCGAGACTCTCGCTTGCGGAACCGGCTCCTGCGCAACACTCGTCGCCTGCGTCCTCAACGGAAAAACCGAGAGAAAAATCGACCTGGATCTTCTGGGCGGGACGCTCCACATCGAATGGCGAGAAGACAACTCCCACGTGATGATGACGGGGCCTGCGGAATTCGTGTTCGAAGGAACGTTTGGCGGATAACAGAGCTTTATCGAGAAAACTTAAAGCATAGACGTCCACAGTCTCAGTTCTAAATTCTCAGTTCCAAGCTCTGACATGGATCCTATCGGTCGCGGTGCTCCCTCCAGGATGACCGCTAGAAGGAAAAGCCCGCTCAGACTCTCTAACCACTAACTAATGATTCCTGTCAACTAATCCCTATTCCCTAATCCTTGCGCCAAATCACATAGGGAACAAAGTGGGAACAGAAAGAACCAGATGTTAATCGCTTTTTACAAAATTCGGGATGGGAATACATAAATTTAAATCGGTTTTCCTTTGCGAGGCTTTATGAAACATTCCTTTCTTTTTACGCTGGCAGTTGCCGTATCATGCGGATTTGCGGCGGTCAATTACCCTTACCCGCAAGAAAAAGCATACGCTTATGGAACATACGTTCCCGGAATTTCAGACAAAGTAAAAAGCCGGTTTGACGCTTTCATGTCAAAATATTACGAGGAAAGCGGGAATTTAGCAAGAATCAAATTTGATCAGGAAGCCTACACCGTTTCAGAAGGAATCGGGTACGGAATGATCATGATGGTCTATTTCAGCAACAACGAAACCAGTTATCAGTCCCAGTTCGACAAGCTTTGGGCTTATTACAACAACTGGCTTAATACCAACGGGCTTATGCATTGGCAAATCCAAGGTTTTAGCAATGTAGTTCAACAAAACGCGGCGACCGATGCCGAATTCGATGTTGCATTCGCCCTTATAATGGCCTACTATCAATTCGGCGACGAGAAATACAAGACCGCAGCAAGCAACCTAATCGCCAAGATTCGGACATCCGAAATGGAATCCAATGGACTTCATAAGCCAGGCGACATGTGGAACGACTATAAAAATCCAAGCTATGTCAGCCCCGCGGCATTCGAGCAGTTCAAGAATTTTGATGACGCTTCATTTTGGAGCAATGCGATTTCCGTAAACTATTCCCTATTAAAAAAGAACCAGAATTCCACGACGGGTCTTCCTTCCGGATGGAGTGATGCCAATGGAACTCCTGTCCAAGGAAATGCCCAATATATCGCCTATGATTACGACGCTCCGCGCGCCCCCTGGCGTTGGGCTTGGAGCTATGCCTGGTACGGCCACAATGACGCCGCGACTCTTCTTTCCAAATTGGCGCCTTGGGTCAGTAACCGAGGTTCCGCCAGCCGTCTTAAAGTTCCTATGAATCTAAATGACGGCAGTGACTATGGCGAAGCCTGGTCCAATGCCACCGCAGTAGGGCCTTTGACGTGTGCGATGCTGTATAGTTCCTCTTACGCGAGCAAACTTTCATCCTACTCTTCTGCATTGCTAACCAAAGGTTCTGAGAGTTATTTCAACGATGCCCTGCAAGTCCTTTCCGGGTTACTTCTTTCCGGAAATATGCAAAATTTTGCGGCAATGAACTCACCGGCAAGTTCCTCGTCAAGCGAGCCGAATTCTTCCAATTCCGAAAGCCCCAGCAGTTCTTCAGCCGAAAGCAGTTCGAGCAGTGCGATGTCGTCTAGCAGCGTTTCCAGCTCAAGCATCACACAATCCAGTTCCTCGGAAGCCGTTTCCAGCAGTTCTTCCGAAATTACTTCCAGCTCTTCCATTCTTTCCAGCTCGTCCAACGTCTCGACCGACTGGGAATCAAACACGCAGCTTTCGAGCGCATCGAATAGCGGAGCGATCATTGGACAGTCCAACGATTACAACAGCGAACGCCAAGTTTCCAAGGTTCTCGGAACGGTTACCGACGGAAAATCCTACACACTTTCCTTTGACGCTTTCTTGCAAAACGGAGGCTCTTCGATGGAAATTTCCACGACCCTCAACAGCTACTGTTCGGAAAAGATAAACGTCAATGCCGGCGAAACCAGGACTTATCAGTGCCAGTTTACGGCAAACGCAACCGAGACCGCTACGTTGAAACTGACAATGCCCGGCGCACGCTGGGAACAGGTCACGATTTCAAACCTTTCCCTGAAATCGTCAGACGGCGACATTACGGCAATCGAAAACCGTAATTTCCAAACGCTATCGGTTTCATTCTCAGCAAAGATGTTGGAAATACAAAGCGTCAAACAGGCAACTGTCGATGTTTTCGATATGCAGGGCCGCGCCATCAAGCAGTTCTCGCAAGCAAGCGGTTCGGTTTCCTTAGAATCCGTATTGCCGGGCACCTACATCATCCGGGTTCGTGCCGGTTCCGAAAATTGGACCAAGCGCATTTCCATTCGATAGTTTAACCCGCAAAGAGAGAAAGGCTTCCGCTCCGGCGGAAGTCTTTTTTGATGGATAAATTAGGCGTTAATTTTCCCGGCTAAGCTTGCGCTCCGCATCCCGTTCCGCCTTCGAATAGACGCATCCGCAAAAATCCTGTCTGTAAAGTCCATATTCGCGCGAAAGCTCGGTGGAACGCAAGAAACCGCCCTTGCGCTTAAAATTCGACGGCAAATGCCTGACCCCGTATTTTTCACCCATCATTTCACCGATTTCGTTGAGAAGCGCAGCGTCTTTCATCGGGCTTATCGAAAGCGTCGTCGTGAAATATTCAAATCCGAGTTTCCCCGCCGTCTTTGCCGCTTCGTCCAACCGAAGTTCAAAACATTTCCGGCAGCGCGCGCCGCCTTCCTTTTCCCGTTCAAGGCCTTTGACCGCTTCGTAGTAACGCTCCGGTTCATAGGCGCCTTCGATAAAATTCACCGGATACTTTGTCGGAAATTCCGAAACAAACCGTTTAAGTTCCGCAACGCGGTGCGCATACTCCTCTTGCGGAAAGATGTTCGGGTTGTAATAAAAAGTCGTAATTCGAAAATATTTCGAAAGATATTCCACGACATAACTGGAACACGGAGCACAGCAACAATGGAGCAGGAGCGTAGGCACTTTTCCGCTTTTTTCCAGCTGGCGGATGATATCATCAAGCAGTCTCTGGTAATTGACGGTCGGCGGCATCAGAACTTGAAAATCATCCCGAAACGCATCTGCCCATCGCGGACACCGTCGCTGTTTCCCACGTCCTTGATTGTCGCAATGTCAAATTCAAGGACATCCGAAAGCATCACGCCTAACCCCAAATCGATTTCGTTTCGCTTGCCGGTCTTGTCATAGAGATAACCTGCCCGAACGGCGACCGTATTGGAATAGGTGTATTCCGCACCGATATTGAAGATTCCCTGCAAGAGCGAATTTTTGAAACGCTTCGCACCATGGCCGCCGAGTTCCGGGTGGACGAGACTTTTCCACATCGCCGTGTAGAAAGGTTCCGGATCGCCCTTGTCATCGTCATAGACTACGGTCCGGTTGTAATCACCGGCGACAACCAGGCGATGATCGAGCGTGTTTAGAATTTCATAGGAAAGTCCAAGTCTCCATGTCAGAGGGATCGGGTCCTGATCGGACTTGTCCGTATAATAAACGCTCGGGCCGATATTCGCGAGCACTATCGCCGCATTCAGGTCGCGAATCAGAAAATCCTTGCGAAGCAGCCCGACATCAAACGCATAGCTGAAAGTCGTCGCATCTTCTCCGCCAGTCGAAGCGCCGGAACTCAGGTCCGAATAGAAGAACTTGATGGTCAGGCCGATCGAAGACTTTGCGGTGAGCTTGGTGCCGTAACTTATCGCACCGACAACTTCCGAGCTGTTGGAATTCGTAGAACTTTCGGCATCCGTAGAAACGACCGTTTCCCCGAAGGAAACAAAGTTTACAGAGACGCCCAACGTTCCCCATTCCGCAAGGGGAATCGTCATTCCGGCAAAGAGATGGTACAGGTCCGGAATGTTCAAGACCGGAAGAAGCTTTTCGTAAAAGAATGTCAGTTGGAAATCGGCATCCTTGTAGCGTTCAATTCCCGCACCCGTGCTGAACCAGACATCGTTCGCCTGGGGAAGCACCGCCCAGATGCGGTTCGAAGAAAGCCCGTTGCCCGAATGGAAATGTTCCCACTCGTCTTCCGCCTGCTGGTTTCCGCGCTCTTCCGGCTTGCGTTCAAGCTCCGCCTTTTTTCCGGACGCCGTCGCGTAGTCGGGCAGATGACGCCAGACGCCCTTGTCCGTCGCAATCCAGATGGCACCGTCGCGCGCTACCGCCAAGTCATGCACGGTATTGCTTTCGAACTTGACCTGTTCCCACTTGCGCAAATTAAAATGCGAAAGTCCGCCCTGGTGGGCCGCCCAGACATGCCCCGCGGAATCGACAACCAGGGATGTCGCATGCACGTCCATCAGCCCATCCTCTTCATTGAACAGGCTCCAGCGGTCCTTCGTCCCCGAACCTTTTTTCGGGACGAGCCTTGCGATACCCGCACCGTCGGCCGCGACATAAAGTTCCCCACGGAACTCGGACCAGGCGAGAGCCGTTATCCGCTGGCTAGGCAAGACCTTACCCTTCTGTTCCACGACGCCGTTCCGGTAGGAGAAGAGCCCGTTATCCGTTCCAATCCAGAGCGTAGCCCCCTGGCTTGCCAGGGCGGCAATCCGGGGCGTTCCCAGTTCCGTCTCGTAGTTTTTCCACGTCTTGCCGTCAAAACGGAAAAGCCCGTGCGGAGTCCCGACCCAGAGCTTTTCGGTTCGCGCCTCGTACAAAAGTGCGGTGACCGTATCGCCGACGACCAGGTTCCACGGAATCCTGACATCGCGGATATAGGATTCATCGACATCGTTCTGGACATCGTTATACTTCTTGACCTTGCGCGTATATTCATCGAGGCCCGATTCCGTTCCGGCAAAAATCCGGACCGCATCCCGAATCTTTTCCTGCCCTTCGAGCGTCACGACATGGTAATCCGTCCAATGCTCGCCGTCATAATGTAAAATGCCGCTGTTGGTTCCCGCCCAGATTTCGCTCTTTTCAAAAAATCCGGACCGGTTCTTCGCCGCGAGCTTCGTGAAAGCCGGCAGAGTTTCCGACTTTTGCGGAAAGGAAAGTTCCCATTCATTCGCCAACGGTCCGAACGCAAGCCCAGCCGGGTTATAGTAAAGCGCCGAGGCATCGTCCGCAAGGGCAACGCCCGTTTCGCCCATACCGAGCTGTCTAGCCCCGACCGGCATTTCCAGAGTGATTATCGCGGAATTGGCCGCAAACGCAGCCGCAGAACAAAGGGAAAGAAAAAATAGAGTCTTACGCAATGTGTCTCCAGTCGGGAACGCGATACGCCCCATTTTCCGGAATGAGAGCCTTCCAGCCGGACTTTCCCGGATTTTCCCAGGGAAGCTTCGGGACAAGATGACAGTCGCAGCCTAGAACGTATGGGGGAAGAATTTCCGCATGGTTCCGGATCTGTTCACGGGTGATATAATTGTCATCGCTGATAAAATTACAAAACGGACGGCTCTTCGGACCAATGACCACGCGATACGTCACCGTGCCGTTTCTGTCGCCTTCGTCAATTACTTTTACGACATCATCAATGCTTTTTTTCCAAGATTCGATCAAGCGTCCTTGCGTCTCGGAATCCGCCGTCGTCGTCGAAAGCCATTCGACGATTTCCGAAAGGGATGGCTTGACCTTTTCGATGGATTCACGGGCAGGGCGAACGACGACCGCATATTGACCGGACACATCGATAACCGGAGCATTCGATTCCTTTTCTTTCTCATCCGAATTGTGAATGACCACATACGCCCCAAGACCGGCAAGCACCAGCGAGAGCAGAACAATGGCCACCAGAATGAAAATGACTGTCAAATCCATGTTATTTCACCTGCTTGTGTCCAAAAAAACTAGCATTTTCTAATTTGCTCCGCAGGAGTCCCCATGTCCAAAAACAGACTTTTTTCTCTCCTTCTCTTGATGTCCGCTTGCCTCTGGGCAATTCCTTACGAAGTTTCCACCGTCAAGGAAGGTTCGGGCGAACCCATCCAGAACGGGCAACTGATCCGCGTCCATTACAAAAGCTTTCTCGCCGATTCCGCGATGACGATGTTCGACAATTCCTACGACCGCGGCGAACCGCTTGAATTCTCGCTCGGAGCGGGACAGGTCATCCAGGGATGGGAACGCGGCCTTCTGGGTATGAAAGTCGGGGAAATCCGAAAACTTTCCATTCCCTACCAGCTCGCTTACGGCGATCGCGAGATCGGTCCGATTCCCCCTCGCACGGACCTTTACTTTGAAGTGGAACTGGTTTCCGCAGAGCCTCCGTTAAAGCCGGACGACTTCGCCGATTCCAAAAAGGCCAACTGGAAAAAGCTTGAAAACGGCGTTTTCTACTGGGACGAAAAGACGGGAACGGGAACGCCGGCGGCACAGGGAACCCGTGTACAGGTGCACTATACCGGATGGCTCGCTTCCGGTCGAAAGTTTTCAAGCTCCAAGGATTATGGAAAACCTTTGGCGACGGTTCTCGGCGGAGGAAGGCTCATCGCCGGATGGGAAGTCGGCCTAGACGGCACAGCTCCCGGCGCGATACGCTGGCTAAAGATCAGCCCGTCGATGGGATACGGAGCCAAGTCCTACAGTGCGATTCCACCCAATTCCACTCTGATTTTCCGCGTCGAAATGGAAAATGTCGAAATCGACGATGCTCTTGCCGAAACGATGGACTTTTTCCCGGACATCGAAAAGCTCGACTTACAGGAAGGACCGGAAGGTCTCCGCTACGCTATTATCCGGACCGGGGAAGGCGAAGGGGCAAGGGCCGGGCAGAATGTCCGCGTCCACTACACGGGATTTCTCTCGGACGGGAAGAAGTTCGACAGTTCACGCGACCGCGGACAAATCTTTAACTTTCCGCTGGGCAAGGGAAACGTTATCCGCGGATGGGATCTGGGCGTCGAAGGGATGCTTCCCGGAGAAAAGCGAGTTCTCGTGATTCCGCCGGAACTCGGCTACGGCAACCGCGGAGGAGGCCCGATTCCGGGAAACGCCACGCTCGTCTTTGTCGTCGAATATTTCGGTGCGCAGGAATAAGCATCCCACATTTTCCCAAAGAACCTAAGGCATCGGAAGCTAGAACCGAAGGGCAAGCAATTGTAAAAAATTTCGGATTTAATCGCCATACTCGAAAGCAAAGACAAGACCGACAAGGAAAAGAAACGCTACTAGGAATTTTTTCATATAGACCTCATTTTTCATTTAAAATAAAAACAGGAATTGACATATTTTGACAATTCCTGTTCTACCGTAAACGAAATTTTAGGAGCGCTTGTAGTCGTCTTCCAGGCGGATGATGTCATCCTCGCCCGTGTATTCGCCGACCTGGACTTCGACAATCACAAGGGGAAGGTTCCCTTCGTTCTGCAGGCGGTGCACTTCGCCTATCTGGATATACGTCGATTCGTTCGGCCGCACGTAAAAGACCTTGTCGCCCACCGTACACGTGGCTGTTCCGCTGACGACGACCCAGTGTTCCGAGCGGTGCAGGTGCTTTTGCAGGCTGAGGCGCTTCCCGGGCTTCACCACTATCCGCTTAATCTTGTAGCGTTCCGTATCTTCGAGCACGGAATACGTTCCCCACGGACGGTTCACGGTCTGCGGCACATCCGGCAGAGGCGACTTTTTCGCCTTGAGCTTTTCAACGACTTTCTTCACCTTTTGGCTGCTCGAAAGAGGCGCGACGAGAAGGGCGTCCGGCGTATCCACAACAAGCATCTTGTCGAGGTCGATTGTCGCCACCAGGCGCTGGTTGCCGATGACCATGGAATTGGTCGTCCCGACCGCAACATGCTTCGGATTGACATTGTTTCCCAACTCGTCATGCGGATATTCTTCGTAAAGTGCGTCAAACGATCCGAGGTCCGACCAGCCGATATCCGACGGAACGACTTTAACCTTGTCCGATTTTTCCATCACCGCATAGTCGATGGAATTTGCCGGAATCGCCAACATGTCGTTATGCTTTACGCGAAGCAGGGCATTTTCCTTTACCGATCCCGCCAGGGCATTCTTGCAGGCAGTAAACATTTCCGGGGCGTATTTTTCGAGTTCCGAAAGGAATGTCGAAACCTTGAAGCAGAAAATTCCGCTATTCCAATAGAAATTCCCGTTTTCGAGATACTTTTTAGCCGTTTCGAGATTTGGCTTTTCCACGAACCGCTTGACATTTTCGCCGTCCGCTTCGATGTAGCCGTAGCCTGTTTCGGGGCTTGTCGGAGCGATTCCGAATGTCACGAGGTTCCCGCTCTCCGCCAAGACTTCCGCCCGCTTCAAACACTTCAGGTAAGCTTCCCGGTTGCGGATCACGTGATCCGACGGCGAGACCAGCACGACCGTTTCCGGATCAAGCGTCAGACACGCAAGCGCTATCGCCGGAGCGGTATTCCTGCCGACGGGTTCAAGCATAAAGCGCGGCGTTCCCTTTCCCGCGATTTCCGAGAGCTGGTCCTTCGCCAGAAAATACTGTTCCGCGTTACTGATGACATATTGGGATTCGCAAACGACAGAATTTGTCAAAACCGTTCCCTGGAAAAGAGAACTTCCGTTGAAAAGCTTGGCAAACTGTTTCGGCATCAGCGTTCGGCTGACCGGCCAGAGGCGCGTTCCGCACCCGCCGCAAAGGATTAAATTAATCATGCTGGGAACTCCCTGTTTTTTTCTTTTTCGTATCAAAATACTTGTTTATGACAAAAACTCTGGACGGGGCATCTTTCGGGAACTGCGAAAGGGTGGCGACCAGGCTTTCCATCGAATGACGTCCGTATTCAACCGTCAAAACCATCTTGTCGGAATTTTTCCCGATGAGTATCGCATCCTTTCCTTGAAGCGACGGTGCATCCATGATGACGATATCGTATAGCTTGCGGACGTTCCGAACAAAATTCGTAAACCGTTCAGACGCAAAAACGCCTTCCGAACACAGCAGGCGCACTCCGGCAGGCAAAACATCCAGATCCGAAGTTTCCGTCTTGCAGATAGCCGATTCGAGCGAAACCGTTTCGGCAAGGACTTCGACCAGTCCCTCGGACTTTTTAATCCTGAACAATTCATCCAGTTTTCCATTTTGCAAATCGGCATCGACCAGCAGGACCTTTTTCCCGGAATTTGCAAAAAGCTTTGCCATGTGAACAGCCACAAAAGTATTGCCGACCCGAGATTCAAGCCCCGAAAAGCAGAGGACCCGATTTTTCGCAGCGGATTCGAGTTCAAGCGAAAGACGCAAAGTCCGGAACCCGATTCCCGCATTCATTTCTCCTTTCTTGATACAGGCATAGACGCTCACGCCCGTAGCCTTTGAAATTTCGGAAGGATTCGTCACGCCCTGGAATTTCTTTCGGATCGAGATAATCCCGATTGCACCGCAAAAGCCGATGAACATGAATGCGAGAATGACCATTTTCCTTTTCGGTTTGACAGGCTTCGGATTTCCCACCGCCGGGTCGATGATCATCGCCGATTCGGAAGAGCCGGCCACCAGCAAGCGCATCTGTTCCACGCGTTTCAATATGTCGGAGTAGATTGTCTGGGCAAACTGGATTTCCGTCGTGAGAGTCAAGATTTTCTGCTGAGATTCGGGGAGCTTTTTCGTTGCCGAATTGCTTTTTGAAATTTCCTTGTTGAGAGCGGCTATCTGCTTGTCCATCGTCACTATCGCCGGATGAGACTCATCGAACAGGCGCGCCTTTTCCTCGCGCAGCTGCTCTAGCTGGACAACTTGCTGCTGTAAGCGCATCTGGGATTCGAGCGTGATTCTCGTTTCCGCCGCGATATCCGCCGACCCGATTTTTTCCCGGTAGGAATTCAACTCGGCGACCAGACTGTCTAAGACCCGACGCGCCGGAGGAAGCTGTTCTTCGAGAAGCGCCAGCGTGTTCTTCATGTCGAACGAACCGAATTCCCCGTTCAGGCGCAGATAGGCGGCGGTCAGCGAATCGATGACAAGAACAGCCTGATCGACAGATTCGTCCTGGTAGGCGATGGACAAAATCCCTGTTTTCTTTCCCATCTCGGAGATAGACAAATTCCCCGTAACCTCCTTAACCGTCGAAATCATCGTCGAAATGGAAAGTTCGAATTTCTGGCCGGAAACCGTCTGCATCTGGGAAACCAGGATTTTCACGGAATCCGTCTCGTAAGGAGCCGCAGCCATCTCGCCCGGAACGCCGGAAAGCACCTTTGCCCCCAGATCGTCATAGACCGAGAAATGCGCGGAATCGTCCGCAACGAGCATCCAGGTTCCATTCCGGCGTTCCTTCGGAAGTTCAACGGAATCCGCCAAGTAGAGATACCGGATATCGACACGGCCCTCGCGATGCAAAATTCGATCGATGACGCTTGTCGGCAAAGCCTTATACCGAAGTCCCAGAGAATCAATGACTTCTTCTAAAATGCGCCGGCTCTTCATCAGCTGGGATTCCGTTTCCGACGAGCCGCCACCCATACCGAGAAGCGAACCGACATCGCCAAGCATCGCAGAAAGGGAACCGCCCTTAACCTTGACCTGCATCAGCGCATTCGCTTCATAGACAGGACGAATCCACAGAGCAACAAAAATTCCGATAACCGCCGAAAAGACCAATGTGAAGAAGACCAGGACTTTGTTCGTCCAGATTTCCTTTAAAAGCTCAACCCAAGGATTTGCCTGCTCATTCGCGGAGTTTTTCTTTTCAGTCGAAACAGTCATTTTTTCCTCAAAGATGGGAAATTTTTTCCACCCAATAGGGCGTCAGTTTTTCAATAAAGTTCCATGCCATGACAAAAGCGCTTTCCGACCGTCCATGCGGATCGGGCACATCGACTTTCATCGGTTCTCCATACCGAAAAATTTTTCCTTCAAGCCACGGGTAACGTTCTAGCAAGCAGAGCTGTTGATTCCTTTCCATGACAAGCACCAGGTCTGCCCAGCGGAGCATATCCATCGTCACCTGCCGTGAACGATGCCCTGAAATATCTAGCCGATGTTCGAGAGCAACCTTTATCGCCAAGGCTTCCGGAGCGGAATTCACGACCGCACCAATCCCGGCGCTTTCTACGGAATAATTTGCCGCATCGAGACTTTTCCGCAGCAAGTATTCCGCTGTCGGGCTTCGGCAGACATTTCCGGTACAGAGCACTAGGATTTTTTTCATCGGGCGAAAGATAAAATTTTCAAGGCTAGAAAGAAAAGCCGAGCTTATCGAGAGTCGGGTTCTTCGTGTCCTTTTCGCTCAAGATGGGGGTGAAATTTTCCCCGACCGGCCAGCAGATTCCAACTTGCGGATCGTTCCACAGAAGTCCGCCCTCGTCTCCCGGAGCATAAAGGCGTGTACATTTGTACACAAACGAAGCGGTTTCGCTCAAGACGACAAAACCGTGCGCAAATCCTTCCGGAATGTAAAACTGCTTTTTGTTCTCCGCGGAAAGCGTCACCCCGACCCACTTTCCGAATGTCGCGCTCGCCTTTCGCAAATCGACCGCAACGTCAAAGACCTCCCCCTCGATGACCCGGACAAGCTTTCCCTGCGGATTCTTTTTCTGGAAGTGCAGTCCCCGGAGAACGCCCTTCCTAGAGCGCGATTCGTTGTCCTGCACGAACTTCACCGAAATTCCCGCATCGGAAAATTCCTTTTCGCTATACGTTTCCATAAAGTAGCCTCGCGCATCGCCAAAAACTGTCGGCTCGATTATCTTGACATCCGCGATTTCCGTATCGATAAAATGGAACTTTCCCATTAGAACTTGTCTCCGTACATCGTCTTGTAATAATTTCTGTATTCGCCGTTTACGATATGTTCCCACCAGGGCTTGTTGTCGAGAAACCACTGTACGGTCTTCTTGATTCCGTCCGAGAATTTCGTTTCGGGAAGCCATCCCAGTTCATGATGAATCTTCGTCGGGTCTATCGCATAGCGCAGATCGTGCCCGGCGCGGTCCTTCACAAAATGGATAAGGCTTTCCGGCTTTCCGAGCGTCTGCAAAATAAGCTTCACGATGTCGATGTTGTGCATTTCATTGTGCCCGCCGACATTATAGACTTCGCCGACGCGCCCTTTTTCAAGAATCAGGTCGATGGCGCGGCAATGGTCCTCGACATAGAGCCAGTCGCGAACGTTCATCCCGTTTCCATAGACGGGGAGAGGCTTGTCCGCGAGGGCGTTTGCAATCATCAGCGGAATGAGCTTCTCGGGAAAATGGTAGGGACCGTAATTGTTCGAACAGCGAGATATGGTCACCGGCAAACCGAACGTGCGATGGTAAGCGAGCGTGAGCAGATCTGCACCGGCCTTGCTCGCCGAATAGGGGCTAGAAGTGTGGAGCGGAGTCGTCTCCGTAAAGAAAAGATCCGGACGGTCAAGCGGCAGATCGCCATAAACCTCGTCGGTCGAAACCTGGTGATAGCGCCCCACATTGTATTTGCGGCTCGCGTCCAACAGAACGCCCGTTCCAAGTACATTCGTCGAAATGAACACTCCCGGGTTTTCAATCGAGCGATCGACGTGGCTTTCCGCGGCAAAGTTCACCACAACGTCCGGACGTTCGGAATCAAAAAGCTTTTCGACGCCTTCACGGTCCGTAATATCCAGCTTCACAAACCGGAAATTCGGATTTTTCATCACGGGTTCGAGCGTTTCAAGGTTTCCCGCATATGTCAAAGCGTCCAGGCAGACAATCCGATAGTCCGGGTGAGTCTTCAACATGTAATGGACAAAATTCCCGCCGATAAATCCGGCACCGCCGGTCACCACGATCGTTTTCGTCGTCATCGATATTTTCCTTTGCTAATAGCGAATTTTTCCTTCGGCGACTTTCTGCAAATGTGCACCGTAAGTGGATTTCCCATATTTTCTCGCCGAGGCGAAAAGCGTTTCCCGATCGATCCAGCCGTTGATGTAAGCGATTTCTTCCACCGCGGAAATTTTAATTCCCTGGCGTTTTTCCACCATCCGCACGAAATCGCTCGCTTCCAACAGGCTGTCCATCGTGCCCGTATCGAGCCAGGCGAATCCTCTTCCGAGAAGCTTCACGTCTAGCGCCCCCGCCTCCAAAAAGAGCCGGTTCAGGTCGGTAATTTCAAGTTCCCCGCGAGCCGAAGGTTTCATGCTCTTTGCAAACTCCACGGCGCGGCCATCGTAAAAGTAAAGCCCGGTCACCGCATAGTTGCTTTTGGGCAACTTGGGCTTTTCTTCAATCGAGACGACCCTGCCCGAATCGTCGAATTCTACGACGCCAAAACGTTCCGGGTCTTCGACATAGTAGCCGAAGACGCTCGCCCGGTGATTTTTTTCCGCATTCTCCACGGCGCTTTTCAGAAGGGGCGTCATCCCGTTGCCGTAAAAGATGTTGTCCCCGAGAATCATCGCGCAGGAATCGTCCCCGATAAATTCCTCTCCGAGAACAAACGCTTCCGCAAGGCCGTTCGGATTCGGCTGGACCTTGTAAGAAAGACGCACCCCCATCGAGGAGCCGTCGCCTAAAAGCCGTTCAAAGTTCGGCAGGTCCGTCGGCGTAGAAATTATCAGGATGTCGCGAATCCCCGCGAGCATCAAGGTCGATAGCGGATAGTAAATCATCGGCTTGTCGTAAACCGGTAAAAGCTGCTTGCTCGTGACAAGAGTCAGCGGATAAAGCCTTGTACCGGAACCTCCGGCGAGAACAATTCCTTTCATACGTTCAAACTTACATAAATGCAAGCAAATTATCTATACGGAAAATCCGACACGCGCCTGAAAATGCACCTTAGAAGAATCCTGCGCGTTCACGCCAAAGACGTATGCGTGATGGTTCGAGTTATCAAATCGCACCAGGAGAATTTCTTCGCCGGCGGAGACCTCCGACAGATAATTCATCTGGAGCGAGCGGATTCCTTGCTTTTTAAAAGCGGGATCCGAAAAAAGCGCATCGAGAATCCAATCCGCATAACGGCAGTTATTGACGTGGCGGTTCATGTCCAAGTCGGAATAGCAGGCCTTCTTCGAAAGCACGACTCGGGGATTTTCCCGCGGAAGCAACAATTCCAGGTTTTCGGAAATCGCATTTTTCTCGGGATAGAGCGTCGGGAGGAAAGGCGCACTTTCCGGGTCCTCGGCGCGACCCGTCCGCAGGTTCACCAAGAGCCACGAAGAAGTCGCTTCCGCGATAACGCTTCCCCGTTCATCCCGGATGGAATAGTCCCGAATCGCCACCTTGTGCTTGTAGATGGACTTTGTCCACGTCGAAACCCGCAATTTTTCACCCCAGACAGGGACATGGTTTATCCGAAGCTTTATTCGGGAAATCACGGTCGTATAGCCGTTCTCGACCATTTTCCAGATTCCGAAACCATTCCTTTCCGCATCGAGAATCGCGGTCTCTTCCATAAAGTCGAAAAAAGAAGATATGCGCAGACGACTCGTCGAATCGCAGTCGGAAAACCGCACCGGGAAAACGTATTCGCTAATTTCCTTGTCCATTTTCAATCCTTGTTTCCTTTTAATCTAAATTTGAAAATATGAATTTATCCGCACAAAGCAAAACTTTTTTGGAAATTCCCGCCTTGCAGAAAATCCAAGGCTCGCTTCGCATCCCGGGTTCCAAGAGCATCACGAACCGCGCCCTCCTTCTCGCGGCCCTTGCCAAAGGAGAAACCCGGCTGCACCGTCTCTTGTGGAGCGACGATACGCGATATATGTCGGAATCTCTCGAAAAGTTGGGCGTGCCGAGCCTCCGATTTTCAGAGGATCACACGGAAGCGGTCATCGGCGGAGACGGAAAATTTTCTTCGAGAGAAGCCTCGCTTTTCGTGGGAAATTCGGGAACATCCATTCGGTTCCTGGCCGCGGCGGCGGCACTCGGACACGGCGAGTTTACCCTTTCGGGAATCGCCCGAATGAAAGAGCGTCCCATCCGCGATTTGGTCACGGCCATTGAGCAGGTCGGAGCGCAAATCGATTACCTGGAAAATCCGGGATTTCCCCCGATAGCCTTGCATGCAAACGGTCTCTCCGGCGGAACGCTCCACATCCGCGGAAACATTTCGAGCCAATACCTGACAGCGATTCTTCTAGCGGCTCCCTGCATGGAAAATCCCCTTACGATAATCGTTGACGGGGAACTGATTTCCAAGCCGTATGTTTCGATGACATTAAAAATGATGGAAGCGTTCGGAGCACGCGTTGAAAACCGCGATTTCCGGGAATTTGCCGTTCAAAATTCGGGATACCGTTCTCCGGGCGAATACACGGTCGAAGGCGACGCATCCTCAGCGACATACGCACTCGCCGCGGCGGCCGTTTCCGGCGGACCGGTTCGTTTATATGGAATCGACCAGGAAAGCATCCAGGGAGACATCCGGTTTACCGAAGTTCTCGAAAAGATGGGCGCAAAAATTTCTTTCGGGAAAGGATTTGTCGAATGTTCGAAAGGAGCATTTCCGCTGAAAGCGATTGATATGGATCTCTCCGCGATTCCGGACGCCGCGATGACGGTCGCCGTCCTCTGCCTTTTCGCAGACGGCAAAAGCACTCTCCGCGGAATCAAAAGTTGGAAAGTCAAGGAAACGGACCGCATCCAGGCAATGGCAACCGAGCTGCGCAAAACCGGAGCGAAAGTCACGGAAACAGACGATTCCCTCGCTATCGCGCCGCAATCAAAAATCCTTCCGGCGACATTTGAAACTTACAACGATCACCGGATGGCAATGTGTCTGAGCCTCACCGCTTTCGGCATTTTGAGCACGGAACGCATCCGGATTCTCGACCCGCTTTGCGTCGAAAAGACCTATCCCGGCTACTGGAAAGATCTGGAATTTCTGGCAAAAGTTCCGCTCCAAATCCAAGGCGCAAAATGAAATTTCTCGAAACATTCTTTCTCGCCGTAACGCTTTCAAGCGCATTCGTATTTGCCGCAGAAAAAAATATTTCGATCGAAGAATACAAGACGATCGTCGATTCTATTGTTCCCGGCGCGAAATTCGGAATTTCCATCCGCTCGATAAAAACAGGAAATCAAATCGCAGAGTTCCAGGCGGATTCGTTCTTTACGCCGGCAAGCACGCTCAAAACCCTCACGACGGCAGCCGCGCTCGATTACTTTCCGCTAGATTACAGCCCGCGGACAAGACTTTTCCTCGAAGGAAGCATTTCCGGGAAGACATTCCACGGCATTCTCCGACTGAGAGGCGAAGGCGACCCGAATATTTCCGGCAGATATTATTCGGAACCTTTTTACCTGCTGCGCGTTCTCGCCGACTCCATCCGGCAAAAAGGCATTGACACGCTCGATGCGAAAATCGAACTCGACACAAACTTTTTTTCGGGGCCTCGCAAGCCGGAAAATTGGCGGGACAATTATTACGATGCCTGGTATGGCGCGGAAGTCACGCCGCTCCTTTTCAACGACAACTGCGCACTCATCAAAATCGCTCCGGGAGAAAAAATCGGCGACACGGCAAACGTCACGGTAGAACCGGATCTCGGCTATGTTCAAATTGTGAACAAATTAACGACCAGAAAAGGTTCAAAGCGCCGCTATGTCTATTCGCTCGATGCAGATTCTTCCGTCATCCGAATTTCGGGAACCATCGGGATCAAAGCCGGCGAAACGGGCGTCGCCATTCCCGTCCGAAACCCCAACAGATATTTCCAGCTTGCATTTGTCCGGGCGTTGCAGGATGCGGGAATTGCATACAAGGAAAATCCCCTTGCCCAATGCGGACTTTCCCTTTACACTTTTGAAGTCTCCGGCGCACCGCTTCTCAGCCTTCTCGACGAAATCAACCAGCGGAGCCAGAACCTTCACGCCGAAACGCTTTTCCGGAATCTCGCAGCGGAAAAATTCGGGAAAGGCAACGTGGAAAACGGAAAAAGAGCCGAGCGCGAATTTTTACAGAAGCTGGAAATTTCCCCGGACGATTTTCAAGTTTTTGACGGCAGCGGACTCTCGCCCTTGAACAAGGTAAAGCCATCCGCGGAAACCGCCCTGCTCGCCAAGATGGCGCACCATCCCAAGGGGAAATTCTACGTAAAAAGTTTTGCGGGTCCGGGAATCGGCAGCGGTTACAAGCGGATGCAGAATCTGGAATACGCCTGGAAAATCCGTTTCAAGACGGGATTCATCAACGAAGTCCACGGACTTGTCGGCTATATGCCCACAATCGACGGAGACACGCTCGCCATCGCAACCTATCTGAACGAAACGGGAAAAATCCCGGACAACAAAAGCAAGGACGCTCTGGATTCCATCTGGTCCTGCATTTATCGCGCGGCAAACAACGGCTACGCTTCGCTGTTGCAAATGCGGGAACTTTACCAGCAAGGCGCATCCGTCAGCGGACTTTCGGAACGGATCCGGTTCTTTTCCGGAAAATTTTTGGGAAAGCCTTATCTCCTAGGGCCTACCGGAGAAAGCTACATTGACACGATTGAAAGCAAGCCTCTCGTCAACACGGATTCGCTCGACTGCGTAACTTTTATCGAGCATGTTCTTGCGCTTGCGAAAAGCCCGACGCTTGACAGCCTTTTCGGAACGCTCCAAAAGATTCGCTACTTTGACGGAAAAATTGCATACAAATTTCGCAAGCATTACTTTGTTGAAGATTGGCTCGGCGAGGGAATCTTTGCGCGGCAAATTTTTTTGCCGAACGACACGGCGGAAACGCGGACGCTCCCCAAGGGAAAATTTTTCCGCGAAAAAGGAATTTCCTATTCCGAAAACGATCCCGAACTTTACCTCCGCTATCTTCCGCTAGAGAAAGCGCTCGAATTTTCGAAAAGCCCGTGGCAAGGGGAAAGCACGGTGCGCGGGGTGGGATTTGTCAGCCGGCTGAAAATCATCGACACGTTCCACGTCGGATTTTTGCTTTTGGATAAAGGCCAGAAGCCCGTTCTGCGGGACGCGTCCTTCAAATTCGGAAAAGTTCTCGACCATCCGCTCGAAGAGTATCTGGAATCGTGGCGCGGGACGGGAAAGGTTCCCGGGATTATTTTGTTTGAATTTTTGTAAGAGCCTACCCGGCGAGGGGCAAGATAGGGAGACCTTTCCGAGTTGCGAAGGCCAAGGTCCCCCTTCCTTGCAACCACCCTGTCATTCTGGAGCGGAGCGATAGAATCAGCCACGTTGAGTCTTGTGCTTAGAACCGCGGACATTTAAATTCCGAGATTCAGAGCTTAGACGTCTGCGGTTCTCAGAGCTCAGCTCTAAGTTCTAACATGGGTCCTATCGCTCCGCGCTGCTTCGCTCCAGGATGACAGAAGAGCGTTAATGTCCACCGTCATTCTGGAGGGTTCGAAGAATCCGATAGAATCCGTGCACTGTCATTCTGGAACGACCGAAGGGAGTGATAGAATCCATTTTCAGCGTTTCTTTTGAAATGGATCCTATCGCTCCGCGCTGCTTCGCTCCAGGATGACGTCAAAAGCAAAATTCCGCTCAGACGTCTCTCAACTTTCAAACCAACAAAATTCAACAACAGCAAACAAAAACGCCCCTCCGAAGAAGGGCGAAAAATTTAAGAGACAATTCTCGTTTTAAATTTTCTTACCATCCAATTGTGCAGGAGCCTGCAGCATTCAAAGTAACTTCCAAAGCATATCCATTAATAGTACTCGTGATAGGAATGCTTGCCGAGGCATAATAGGAACCGGAAAGAGAGACTCCATCAACTGTTCCATTAATTGTCCCTTGAATATTACAAGAGAAGGAGCATGTTCCCGTAGTTCCATTATGCCAAGATTCTGGCAAATTCATGATAATGGTCGAAGACCCCGCCGGTAAAGAAATCGTTTCATCTTTTTCGGTTATCTCATACTCCGGTGCGCTGGAATCCGTGGCCTTGACCGCGGGGCAGGTGACCGCAAGTTCCGTGTTGTCGTCGTTCTTGACCGTCACGGTCGGAGCGACCGATTCGCCTTTCTTCGAGAGCGTTGCCGTTGCCGAAGCTTCCGAACCGGTAGCATCGGTCCAAGTATAGCCGGTAATCGTCGCTTCCGTCGTACAGCCGGAAATCGTCCACTTCGCAGTCGCCGAGCCGCTTGCCACATCGACCGTCGAAGCGTCCGCAGAACATTCGCACCCGGTAATCTTCGCACCGTTCACATGCAGCGGAGAACACTGGATTTTCTTCCCATTATCCAGTTCAAGAGATGCGGTAAAATCGCCAGAGGTCGTGTATGTCGCGGAAGCAGAAGTTCCCTCTTGACTTCCCTTAGCGCTAAACGTCCCTTCCGAAGAGCCCGTCATCGTCCATGTAAACAAGGCATTCTGCTGGGCTGTCATGCCAACCATTCCTGCCGGAGCCAGTTTAGTGAATTTCCAAGTGGCTGTTGCGCCCTTTTCTATCGTCGCCGTTTCTGGTCCACATGTACCATCCAGCGTTCCATCATCCGCAATCGACGACGAACTCACGCCCGCGGTCGCGGAGCTTGTGGGAACGCTTGCGCTCGAGAAGTTGATCTGCGTGGAGCTGCTCACCGGGAGCGGAGCTGCCGAAGACGAACTGCCTGCCGAAGATCCCGGTTCGACGATTTCCGAAGAACTAGAAGATTCTTCCGCAACAGACGAGGTGCCATTCATCTTGGCGGAGCAAACAGGATCCGCTTCGCAAGCTTTAGCCGCATCCGTCGAACGGTTCGCGTAATACGAACTATCGAAAATTACGGTGTTTCCTTCATCTTCACCGGTCGGTTTCGAAACATCTCCGCTGCCGCAAGCGACAAAGGCTCCGCCGACAAGCGCAGCAAAAGCGATTCCTAAATATCTTTTTTTCATCAGAAAGGCCTCTTTCTTGTGGCTAGATCCAACCTTGGAATCTGCCAGAATACAAATTGAATTTAGATTTTTTCAATCGGAAGCGCAACAGCCCGACGAGGAAACTCCGGGATTTCATCGGTTTGTAAATTTTTTGTTTACTTTGGATGGAAACCTCTTTTCAGGGGTTCGGGGAGAATTTTACCAACAATTAGTAATCTTCAATTTTTGCGTATCAACCAATACAAATTCTACAGGGAAATTGACAGAAATCTGTCCATTACAAGCATTATCTGTATTGTTCCAAGGTCCACCAACCCAAGAATCCAAATGGAACGCCGAATTGCAATCCTTGAAATTAGCGTTGATCTGGCAAGTTTTTGTTCCCGTAGATCCCCTTAAAGTTTTCAACGAATAAATTCCCGCCTCATAATAAACCTCGGAAGGAACAAAAGATTCTATCACTGTTACCGTTAGACCCGATGAACTGGAAGCCTCTTCCGAGGAACTCGATTCTGCGACAGAGCTGCTGGATTCCGCAGAGCTGGAACTCTCCTCGGAACTTGAAGACAAGTCTGCGGAACTGCTAGAAAGGACTTCCGACGAACTGGATTCTTCTAGAGAGCTGCTCGACTCCGCAGAGCTGGAACTCTCCTCGGAACTTGAAGACAAGTCTGCGGAACTGCTAGAAAGGACTTCCGACGAACTGGATTCTTCTAGAGAGCTGCTCGACTCCGCGGAGCTGGAACTTTCCACAGAACTTGAAGACAAGTCAGCGGAGCTGCTAGAAAGGACTTCCGACGAACTGGATTCTTCTAGAGAGCTGCTGGATTCCGCAGAACTGGAACTTTCCACGGAACTCGAAGACATCGCAGAACTACTCGACAAAACTTCCGACGAGCTAGAGGGAACAGAGCTGCTCGACGCCACAGAACTGGAACTTGCCTCCGATGAACTAGACCCCAAAGCCGACGACGAACCGCCGGAAATTTCACTTGAACTTGAACTTTTTATATCATCGATTTTTCCTGCACAGACCGGATCGTCCTTGCAAGCTTCCATCGCAGAACTCATCAAGCCGGCATAATAATCCGCATCTTGCAAATAATACAGAGATTCGTCTTCGCTGGTCGGCTTCGAAATTTCGCCATCGCCACAGGCGACCAAGCCTCCAAGAGCAAACATGATTCCTGCCAAAATCCATTTCTTTTTCATTTTTACCGGGCCTCGATTTCTGTTGCAAACAATTTAAAAATTTATGTTAGGATTTATCCGGGAGTAGTAAACGTTGATGGTCGAAACATCAGAAAACAAGAAGCGGTAGTTGAATGGGATGCTCCTGTACAGAGCTGAGAACTGAGTGCGGAGTGTGGAGAGGCTTTTGAGCGGACTTTTCCTTCTAGCGGTCATCCTGGAGCGGAGATGCACGGAGCGATAGGATCCATTTCAAAAGAAACGCTGAAAATGGATTCTATCACTTCCTTCGGTCGTTCCAGAATGACGGTGCACGGATTCTATCGGATTCTTCGAACCCTCCAGAATGACGGTGGACATTAAC
>CAVKGV010000013.1:0-54483 GCA_963656065.1 Alistipes onderdonkii | reverse complement strand
CCTCCCGAACGACAAAATCGTTTTTGTCCCGGACCGCCTCATGGGCGAGAACCTGCAGGAAGCTCTCGACAAGAAGGGCATCCACAAAAAAATCGTTCTGCATTCGGGTTGCTGCTACGTCCACGAAAAATACGACCCGGACCTCATCCGGTTTTTCCGCGAACAGAATCCGGGACTTCGCGTCGTGAGCCATCCGGAATGCCACCCGGGCGTCGCCCTGCTCAGCGACTATGTGGGAAGCACGGGCCAGATGGTCAAATACATCAAGGACCAGCCCGAAAACACGCCGTTCCTGCTCCTCACGGAATGCGGGCTGAACGCTCGGATGCAATACGAATTTCCCGACAAGAATTTCATCGGCAGCTGCAGCATGTGCAAATACATGAAATCCAACTCGCTCGAAAACATTCTCGAATCGCTGCGCCACCCGGAGCATGCGGCAAAGGTCGAACTCGACGAAAGCGTGATGAAACGCGCGAAGCATTGCATCGACGAGATGTTCCGCTACGCAGCCATGTAATATGAAAAAGTTTCTCGCCATCTTCGCCCTGGCCTGCGTGCCGCTCTTTGCCCAGAACCACGGAAAAGTTATCTGGCACCGGACATATTTTGTCTCGCTCGGACTGGACGCTTCCCTTTCCCTGGGCGGAGATCTGGACGGCAAGAGCGTACTGAACGCGGACGGAGACAAGAAGGAAAAAATTTTCGTACCCTCCATCGGATCCTTTCCGCTGCCGCTTGCGGAAATCGGCGTGAACTTTAACCAGCACACGGTCGCCGTTTCTTTCGGGATGTGGAACATCGATGTGAACTACGGGAAAGGCTCCGAATATTACACGGGAAACGATGCGAACTATTGGCGGTTCGCCGCGGAATACCGCTACTACTTTTTCTATCCCGAAGATTTCCAGGTCGGGCCGGGACTTTCCTATTCCTTTTCGAGAATTTCCGTGCACAGCGCAGCGGTAGGCGAAGACAAATACGGCGAGGAATTCCGCGAAGCGGCCGTCTTTGCCGCCAACGCGTTTGCCGTTTCCGCGAACATGCGCTACAAGATTCGCCCCTTTGGCGTTGACGTTGCCATCCGTTACCGTCCGCTGTTCATTCGCAGCGTGAGCACCGATTTTGCAGGCTACAGCGATCTTTCCGAAACGCTGTGGCACCACAACATCGAAATCGGCGGACGCGTCTTCTACGAATTTTAACTTTTCAAAAGGACGAAATTACCAGTCCTTTTCGGGCCGGGCCATTCCCTTCGCCGGTTTCCACGGTTTCCGTTCGCCGTGTTCCTCGTCGAAATCCTTGAGCAGCTGAGAGGCTTCCTGCGGACTCATCTGGCCGGGAGGCACTTCTTCGTTTTCGCCTTCGCCGTTTGAATCGGAACTTTCTTCAGGTGTGTTCTGTTCGCTAGCGGAACTTCCCCGCGAATCGCTCGAATTTTCCCCGGAACCGTTTGCATCGGAATTTTCGGAACTTTGTGAGCTGCTGGATTCCGCCGAATTTTCGCCGGCGGAGCTTTGCCCTTCCGAATTTTGATTCTGATCCTGGTTTTCGTTTTGCGAATTTTCGGAAGAATTTTTATCCGAATTCTGGTTCTGGTCCGGGTTTTGCTTATCCTGATTTTGCTTGTCCTGATTCGAATTGTTTTCCTGGTTCTGCTTTTGCTGCTCGTTTTTGGATTCTTCGATCCGGTCCGCAAGCATCTGGAGCTTCGCATCGTCCGGGTAATACTGCAGGCCTTCCTTGCACGTGATTTCAGCGGTCGGCAAACGGTTTTCGATATACTGGAAAGCCGCATCCGCATAATACTTGTCCGCAGACTTCGGAGCCTTTGCCGCAAACGAGAATGTCGCCACCGAAAGAACGGCGATTCCAAAAGAAAGCTTGTTCATCAGATAACCCCCAAATCGTTGTCCGCATTCGACTGGTCGATTTTACTCTTGGGCGCACGTCCGGCCTTGATGTCGATGACGTCTTCGATGCGCTGGATATAGGGTCCGAGGCTCGTCGCGGTGGAATCCGAAGCCATCGTGTTTTCAAGCAGGCTTTTCGCCGACGAATAGGCGCCGTCCTTGCACATCTGGAGAGCGCGGGCAAGAGCCTGTTTTGCTGCATCCGAAAGTTCGGGCTGTTCCTGGTTGTTCGGATTGTTCTGGTTCTGTTCCTTCTGCTTGTCGATTTCCTCCTTGAGCTTTCGTTGGACGATTTCGACGTTTCGCTTGGCATTTTCAAAATTCGGGTTCAAATCGACGGCCTTTTTCAGATAGCCGACCGCTTCGCGCCACTTGGCAATCCGCTCCGAAGGTTCCGAGGATTTTTCGCCTATCCGGTAAAAAGTGTTCGCCAGGTTGAACGCCGCCTTTGACGCAAGCGAAGAATCCGGCATCCGCACGGCGTTTTCGAGTTCTTTCCGAGCCGTTTCATAATCACCGAGCTTATAGGCGCAAGTTCCGATGTTGTAAAAGACCAGGGGATTTGCGGGTTCGTCCTTTCGGGCTTCTTCGTATTTTTTGAGCGCGCCGGCAAAGTCTCCTTTTCGGAACAGTTCGTTGCCGTCGTTTATCGGACGGGCAAGCGCAAACGCGCACAATAAAAGGGGAACGATGAAAATTTTATTCATTTGTGTGCAATCCTTTTCATCAGCTAAAACGCCCAGCGACCTGTTTACGCTTTTTGCCGCGTTCCGAAAGCAGCGCCTCGGCAAGGAACAGCAGAGCGGCAATCGCTAAAAAAATCTGGTAGCGGTCCTTGTAGCTTTCCATCTGGTCCGAAGACGTGTCGCGCTTTTCCATCGAAGCGATTTCCGCAAGGACTTTTTGCAGCTGGAATTCTCCGGGACTCGCGTAGAAGTACCGCGCACCGGTAACGCTTGCAATATCCTGCAAAGTTTTTTCTTCCAAATGCGTCGTGACGATGTTTCCAAAGCGATCCTTGTGGTAAGCGACTTCTCCCGTTTTCGAAGGTTCGGGAATGGGAACGCCTTCCTTCGACCCGATGCCGACCGTGTAAATCCGGATTCCTGCGTCGGCGGCTTCCTTCGCCTTTTCCACCGCCTTTGCGTCCTGCTCTTCACCGTCGCTCATCAGCACCATGACCGCATACTTGGACGGCACCTTGGAACGTCTGAACATCTGGAGGCCCTTGTCAATCGCCGCGGCGAGGTCCGTTCCCGGATAAAGCCAGCCCGGTTCGAGGTTCTGCAAAATCATCTGCACCGTTCCGTAATCGAGCGTGAGCGGCACGAGCGTCTGCGCCTCTCCCGAAAAAGCCACGAGCCCGACCCGATCACCGGAAAGAGTGTCCAAAAAAGCGGAAATTTCATGTCGGGAGCGCACCAGGCGATTCGGCTTCACATCTTCGGCGAGCATCGAAAGGGAAATGTCCTGCAAGAGAACGATGTCGAGTCCTTTGCGTTCGATATGCTCCATCGAGCGGCCCCATTGCGGGCGCGCCAGCGCGATAATCAAAAAGGCGAGACCCAAAAGCAAGAGACTTGTCTTCGTTGCACGACGCCACACGGAAAGCGATGTCGCGATTTTTGGAAACATCGAAATCGAGGCAAATCGCAGAGCGAGCTTTTTCCGCCGACGATACGCATAAAGGAAAAGCAGCAGAAAGAGCGGGAGCGAAAAAAGGCACCACAGAAAATTCGGTTCGGCAAATCTCATGGAATCCTCACAAATCGTGTATTCGAAAGAACCAGTTCCAAAAGAATCAGAATCGCTCCGGCGAGAAGCCACGGGTAAAACTTTTCCGAATAACGCGCATAGGCAATCGTCTGAATTTCCGTTTTTTCCAGCTGGTCGATTTCCGCGTAGATTTTTTCCAGGTCCGCTTTGCTCTCGGCCCGATAGAAGCGCCCGCCCGTACTCGAAGCAATTTGCGAAAGCGTCTTTTCATCGAGGCTGTTCTCCGGCGGAATCGGCTGTTCCGCCCAAGAGATTTCGCCCGTCCACGGATTCTGCTGGAATCCCAAAAAAGTTCCCGAACGTTTTCCGACGCCGATCGTATAGACCTTGACGCCGAGCGCCTTCGCGACTTCCGCGGCATGGAGCGGCGGGACAAGGCTCGCATTGTCGATGCCATCCGTGAGAAGCACGACGACTTTCGACTTCGCATCGGACTTTTCGAGCCGCGCAAGAGATGTCATCAGCCCGTCGCCTATCGCGGTCCCGTTCCCCGAAGCCGAAGAATCATCGACCGCGGCAAGGATTTCGAGAAGCGCACCGTAATCGAGGGTGAGCGGTACGAGCGTGTAGGAACGTCCGGCAAAGACCGAAAGCCCGATCCGGTCGCTTTCCCGCTTGCCGATAAATTCTGCCATCACGTTTTTCGCATAGCCGAGGCGCGAATAATTCCAGAACCTGCCGCTTTTCAAGACTTTTTCCGCGTTCATCACGCCGAGCTTTGCCTGGTCGGTTCGCGTCAGCATGTCGAGCGTGCCCATCGACCCGGAAACGTCCAGCGCAAGCATGATATCGACGCCGTCTGTCGAAGTGTATTCCACCTCGGTCGCATTTTGCGGACGGGCAAGGGCGACGACAAAGGCGCACAAGGCAGCGATCCGCAGCGCAGGCACGATATACCGCACATGGATTTTTGAACCTTTGGCGGCACGTTTCGCAATCGCAAGCGCGGGAAATTTAATCGTGCTCTTTCTTTTGTGCGAACGATACCACCAGTCGAAAACGAGAAGCGGAACGAGCAGAAGAAGCAGGAACGCTTCGGGATTCTGAAAATGCAAATTACCGAGATCCATTCGCGTTCTCCTTCTTTTCCGATTCCGGAGCGGGCTTTGTCTCTTCAAAAAGCTTCCCCGCCCAATCGTCCCAGAAAAGTCCGCGGTCGTCGCCGATTTTCATCTTGGCGAATTTCACTGGATAGGTTTCCCTTTCAAATTCCACCAACGCCGCACGATATTCTTCGGGAAGTTCGGCGATTTGCGGGACCCGGACTTTTAATTGCGAAAGCGTCGCATCGAGAATTCCCTCTGCCGGATGTTCGCCCAAAAATTTCCGCTCTACGTAACGGCGCACGATAAAGCTCAGAGCCGCATAGAACTCGGCCTGGTTTCCCAGCGCGAGCAGCTGTTTGTCACGCAGTTCCTTGAGCGCGAGCACCGCCTCTTCGTATGGGGGAAGCTTGGGCACGATCTTTTCCCGGCGGAATTTTTTGTGCAGGAACCATCCGAGGAAGACAAGAAGCGCCGCCGCAACGATTCCGAGCAGGACAGAAACCCAACCCGGCAAGCGCGTATCGGCAAGCGGTTCTTCCACGTCGAGAATATCTTCTTCCGAACCGTCCGTCCGCGAAACGACCTTCACGGCGACCGGATCTGTCCGCGTCACCACGGAATCCGCGCCGAGAATCGCCCGAACCTCTTGCGGAGCTATCAGAAAATCCCCGGCAACAAAAGTGTTGAGCGTCGCGCGCCACACGAATTTTTTCTGTCCTTTCGGCGCGCCGTCCGAGCGTTCTTCGTGCTGCAAATCCTTTACTTCAAAGTTTCCCAGGTTCCCCACGAAGCTCGGCAGATCGACCATTGCGCTTTCCGGAGCGTTCACGCTGATTTCATAGTCGAAGCGGTCGCCCACAAAAACCTGCGACGCCGTCGTCAAAGACTTGACCGAAACATGGAATCCAAAAGCGCTCGCTGCGGTAAGAGAAAAAATCCCGACAAAAATTTTCAGAGAGAATTTCCGAATTTTCAACATCCTAGCTCCGACGTCTTGAAAGCATCCTGAAATGTTCCACCAGCGGATTCACCGTATCGCGGAACGCTTCCTGGATCTGGCAACGCACATAATCGACATTTATCTTCTGGAAAATGCTCCGGGTCTGCTTTTCCGCTTTTTTCGCCTCGTGCGCAAAGGCTTCCCGGAATGCGGCATCGCCCGTATCGACGAGCATCGTTTCACCGGTTTCCGGATCTTCCAGTTCCACGAGCCCCACCGGCGGAAGCTCCGATTCGCGCGGATCCGTCACCGAAACAGCGAGCATATCGTGCCGTTTGCAGAGAATCTTGAACGCCTTTTCGAAACCCGAATCCTGAAAATCCGAAAGGACGACAATCATCGAGCGACGGTTCAGAACACCGCCCACATATTCCAAGGCGCTTTCGAGATTTGTCCCGTGATGGGAAGGCTTAAAATAAAGGATTTCCCGGATGAGCCGCAGCACGTGCTTCCGACCCTTCGCCGGCGGAATGAAGAGTTCGACCTGATCCGTGAAAATCAGAAGCCCGACCTTGTCGCCGTTTCGCACCGCGGCAAAGGAAAGCAGCGCAGTAATCGCCGCCATGACTTCGCCCTTCATCTCCTTGCCCGAACCGAACTCCGAACTGGAACTCGCATCGACCATGAGCATGAGCGTCAGCTCGCGTTCCTCGACGAACTTCTTGATGTAAGGCGTTCCCATTCGGGCGGTCACGTTCCAGTCAATCGTCCGAACGTCATCACCGGGAACATATTCGCGGACTTCGCTGAACTCGACGCCGTTTCCCTTGAACGAGCTGTGATAAGCCCCGGCCATCATCGAATCAAGCGGACCGCGCACCGAAAGCTCGATGCGGCTCACCGTTTTGAGAATATCCTTGGAAAGCATATCAAGGCACTTCGACAGAATCCAGGATTTTTTGAACGACTGTTTCCGCGGAGACTTCTTCGGCTTCCGCTTCGTAGCTCAGCACGATACGGTGGCGGAGAACTTCCATGGCGCAGGCCTTGACATCTTCGGGCGTGACATAGCCGCGTTCCTCGATAAAGGCGTGGGCCTTTGCCGCCGAGGCAAGCCCGATCGATGCGCGCGGAGAAGCTCCGACCGAGATAAATCCCGAAAGCTCGGACCGTTTGATGCTCGCCGGATCGCGCGTCGCAAGAACAAGATTCACAATGTATTCGCGGATGCGTTCATCGACGTAGATTTCCTTCACCAGGCGGCGCGCCTTCAGAATGTCTTCCTTGTTCGCCACGGCACTCGGCATTTCGAGACCGTTACCGCTCACCGCGTCAAGGATTTTCATTTCGTCCTCTTTTCCCGGATAGCCGACCTTGACTTTCAAGAGGAAGCGATCGACCTGCGCTTCCGGCAGCGGATAAGTTCCTTCCTGTTCGATCGGATTCTGCGTCGCCAGAACGAGGAACGGTTCGTCGAGCTTATACGTCTCATCGCCAATCGTAATCTTCCGCTCCTGCATCGCTTCGAGAAGCGCGCTCTGCACTTTCGACGGAGCACGGTTGATTTCGTCCGCAAGAACGAGGTTCGTAAAGAGCGGTCCCTTGCGGGTTTCAAAGCGAGCCTCTTTCGCATTGTAAATCGTCGTGCCGAGAAGGTCCGCCGGGAGAAGGTCCGGCGTGAACTGAATCCGCTTGAAATCGAGCGAAACGGCGCTTGCAAAAGCCTGCACCGCTGTCGTCTTCGCAAGTCCCGGAAGCCCTTCCAAAAGGATGTGACCGTCCGCCAAGATTCCGGTGAGAATGCTCTTCACCATTTCTTTCTGGCCGATTACGGTCCGTTCCACTTCGCGCAAAAGGTCCACGCAAAAGCGTCCCTGGTCCTTGATTTTATCCGTCAGTTCTTGAACATTTGTCATCATGACCTCATTCGTCTTCTTCGATGTTTAAAAGTTTTGCGGCAAGCTTCCACGTTTCCCGATTTTCAAACGCATCGCGCGCACCGCCGCCGTAACGGGCGTGGGCAAACGCTTCGAGCAAGGCGTCCCAACCTTCGAGAAATCCCTTTCGGGAAAGCTCTTCCAGATTGTCTTCGCCGAAACGCTTCTTCGCCCATGATTTACAAATTTTTTCCAGGTCGAGCAACCAGACGCGACTGTCCGCCTTGGAAACGCGAGCCTTCAACAAGAGAAACTCTTTTTTCAGCGCGTCGTCCTCGGCTCGCTTCGCCTTTTTCCGCATCGCAGAGCGTTTCTTTTCCCTAAAAATCAAGAGCACGCCGATGGCGACAATCAAAACGGCGAGCAAACCGAACACGGCAAAAACAGCCGCCTGGGAAGGCGCGTCGATGTGGAAAGAAACGCTTTCGGACTGGAATTCAAACGGTCCGTTCGCCGTCGGGATTTCAAAGCGCATCGCCGGAATGGAAACGCTCCCCGTATCGTCTGCCGTAAGCGTGTAGATAAACTGGCTGTTCGAAACCGAAGCGTCGCCTTGCAAGACGCGGGAATGTTCCTCGCGCATCCCGATTTGCGTAATCCCCTTCGTATTCGCGGAACTCTTGGGAAGTATCAGAACGGCGCTTTCCTTTTGGGGGGCCGTCCACGAAACGTTCACCTTAAACTCGAACGTGTCGCCCTTGACAATCGTCGGGAGGGAATCCGTGTGCACCGAAATTCCGATTTCTACGGGATTTGAAGCCGCGCTCGAAGCGTCTTCCGGCAAAGTATTCAGGCTATCATTTTCCATCAAAAAAGAAAATAAAAAATGTTCTTCTTTGAAAGCGTCATGAATCGTTCACGGAAAAGTAAAAAGTCGATGCGAGAAATCGGAGAAAGCCTGCAACAAAGAAAAAGTACGCCCTGAACCTAGGATGGATTCTATCGCGGTCTTCAACCTCTCCAGAATGACGTTGGACGGGAGATATCAAAGCTTAGACGTCCACCACTCTAAGCGCAATCAGCCTGCTCTGAATGGGATGGATTAATGTATCCCAACCGAAAAAAAAGCCCCGAACCTAAAAGTCCAGGACTTTGACAAAATTTTGGAATCAGCGAAAAACTATTTGCGGCTCCAGGTCGTTCCCTGCGGGCCGTCCTTGATTTCGACGCCTTTTTCCTTGAGCAGGTCGCGAATGCGGTCGCTTTCCGCCCAGTTTTTCGCCTTGCGGGCTTCGGAACGTTTTGCGATAAGCGCTTCGATCTCCGCGGAATCGTCCGCAGCGTTCGGGTCCTGCTTTTTCGCAAATTCCTTGCGCGGTTCGTCAAGCTTCAATCCGAGCACCCGGTCGAAATTCAAAACCAGCGCGGATTTTTCGCCTTCGGAAAGATCCGTTTTGAGGACGCTGTTCAGAATGCCGAGCGCGCGCGGCATGTTCAAATCGTCGCCGATCGCGTTCTTGAATTCTTCGCGCCACTTCTTCGCCGCATCCGTTTCGATTGCCGTCGCCTTTCCAATCAGCGGATCTGTTTTCTTGTGCAGGCTCTTGAGAGCTTCCCGTGCGCTGTCGAGCGATTCGAAACTGAAATTCAGATAGTTCCGGTAATGGCTGGTGAGAGCGAACAGGCGGTAGTCCAGCGGGTTGTAGCCTTTGTCCTTCAGCACATCGACCGTCAGAAATTCTCCGGAACTCTTGCTCATCTTGGCCCCGTCGAGCCGCAAGAATTCGCCGTGCATCCAGAAGCGGCTGAAAGGCTTTCCCGTCGCGCATTCGCTCTGGGCGATTTCATTTGTGTGGTGGACGCGAATATGGTCCGTTCCGCCACAGTGAATGTCAAGCGTCGGGCCGTTATACTTCATCGCCATCGCGGAGCATTCGATGTGCCAGCCGGGAAATCCCACGCCCCACGGGCTGTCCCATTCCATCAGACGGTGCTTGTCCTTGGGGCTGAATTTCCAAAGCGCAAAATCCGTCGGAGCGCGCTTTTCACCCATATCGATTCGGGAACCTTGGCGTAAGTTTTCCACGTCCAAGCGAGCAAAATCCGCATAGCGCGGGAACTTGAGACTGTCGAAATAGATGCCGTCGGAAGTCCGGTAAGTGTAGCCCTTTTCTTCAAGAACCTTTACCAGATCGATCTGTTCCTGGATGTGATCCGTCGCGCGGACCCATTTTGTCGGTTCCTGGATGTTCAAGGCGTGCCAATCCCGGAAGAAAGCGTCCATGTAGAAATTCGCAATGTCCCACACGGATTTTCCTTCGCGGAGAGCGCCTTTTTCCATCTTGTCGTCGCCGGTATCGCCGTCGCTCGTGAGATGCCCGACATCGGTGATGTTCACGATATGATTTAATTTGTACCCATAATATTCCAGCGTCCGGCAGAGCGTGTCTTCAAAAATATACGTGCGCAAGTTTCCGATGTGCGCATAGTGATAGACCGTAGGCCCGCAGCAATACATCTTGACCGTATCGTTTCCGGGAAGAAGACCGAACGGTTCTTTTCTTCGGGATGCCGTGTTGTAAAAGAGAAGAGACATAATACCTACCCTTGAAAAATTTAACGTTCCTTGGAGCGGCGTTCAAAATTTAGCCAGTCGAACATCGGAAGAAGTGCGCGGTTCTGCGGATTTTCCGTGTCCGCGAGATACTTCCGGTATGCGGCAAACGCCTGGTTTTCGAGCGACGTCTTGTCGATATTCAGCTGTAGCCAGCCCGCCATCGAGATGAGCCCCGTAATGTGCGAAATCACGTTTTCGTCGTATTCGCGGGAAGCCTTTTCGATAAGCTCGGAAAGTTTCCGGTAAAACATTCGACCCGTGCCGCCGAACGAGAAGCTTGTCTGGAGCTCGACCGCTTCGTCGATTAACTTGTGCGTATCGTCCAAGAGCTTCGGGTCGTGCGCTTTCAGGTACTGCAACGCCATTTCGTGAATTTTCGCATTAATTTCGAGGCTCAGGACCTTGCGCATCGTATCGGTTAGCGTGTGGTCGGAATCGGCGAGAGAATCGATAGAGAGCCCGTGGGAAAGCGCAAAGCCGTCGAATGCGTGCGTGACTTCTTCCAAGCGGGACTTCGTCAAAAGCTGGTTAATGTGACGAAGAGAATCGCTCATCAGATGGCGTAAGCGGATGACGTAGGCGGTCGGGAAAAGTTCCTTCAGCGCATCGAACGAAATGTTCGGATCCTCCACAAACGGAAGATTCTTTTCGTCAAAGCCGCTGAACGTGGCGACGGTGACGCGTCCCATATTGTCTGTCAGGACAAGAATCGTCGCATCGGTCCGCTCGTCGATATCCGCATCGTCAAACACCGCATGGACAACGGTCTCCCGCTTCCTCGAACCGACGATTTTCGCTTCGATCCGCGGATCGAGTTTCGAAGAATCTTCGTAGCTGTCGAGCCCCATGTGCAGCACAACGGCCCGCTCCGCAAGCAGCTTGAGGGAAACCGGCATGTCGGGGACCGCATAGCGGACAAAGACCTCGGCGCCGTTCCAGTGATGTTCGTTGGAAGTCGCCCGCCCGAGAATGCTCATGAACTGGTCGCGCAGCGGATGATAATCGGGCAGGAACGGTCTGAAAAGTTCCATCGCGCGTTCCGCATAGCGCATATTCTGGACAGGTTCAAGGCCTTCGATGTCGTTGAAGAACCAGCCACAGCTCGTAAACGAGAACAGGCAGAATTTCTGGATTTCGAGCAGGCGAATCGCATTGGACCGCTGCTTTTTGTCTTGCGGATTCTTGAGGATTTCGGTGAGGAACTTTTCTTTCCGCACCGTTTCCTCGGGTTTCACCAGGACATCGATATAGCGGTTCCGCGCTTCCCACGGTTCGACCTTGGAAATTTTTTCAAACTCGCGGAGATAGACTTCGTCCGCAAATTTCTTGAGGAAATTCATCGCGTCACGGAGCGGCGTGCGCCATTTCTGGTTCCAGTCCGGGCCGCCGCCTGTCGAACATCCACAGTCCCGATACCAGCGACCGACTCCATGGGCGCAGCTCCAGGCGCAACCTTCGGAATAGACATTCTTGAGTTTTACTTCGAAGCGAGGCGGAAAATGTTCGCGGAACCAGCCGAAGTTCACCGGGATCATTTCGTGTTCCGGAGCGTAACGGTTAAAGAGCCATGCCGCGCACATGTCGCCAAACGGCTCGTGGTGTCCGTAAGATTCCCCGTCCGTTCCGATGCTTACCAGTTGGGCGTCTTCGCGATTCGGGTCGAACGCATCCTGGATCCGCTTGCCAAAAACTTTCGCATCGCGCAAGAGATGTTCGAACCCGACAGCACTCGAAAGCCACGGATTGTAAAAGAAAACATCCAGGTAGCCGTCGCAAATTTTCTTGCCCTCGGCATCGACAGGGAATATCCGGTAAGGGCGCGTCGTATCGATATCCGTATTCTCGCACGGTTTCCAGTCCCCCCCAGCAAGCGGTCGGAAACTTTCCGCCTGGGTCGGAGAAAGGATCGTAAACTGAATTCCTTCGCGGATCAAATCGACGACAACATCCATATTGATGGCTGTTTCGGCAAGCCACATCGCCTCCGGCTTCCGTCCGAAATGCGTTTCGAAATCGCGGATTCCCCAGCGGATTTGCGTTATCCGATCCTCTTTCGAAGCGAGCGGCATGATGATGTGGTTATAAACCTGCGCGATGGCGTTTCCATGTCCGAGACGTTCGACGCTCTTCGCATCGGCCTCTTGAATCCGACGATAGGTTTCCGGCAAGTGCGTCCGAATCCAGCCGATAAGGGTCGGGCCGAAATTGAAGCTCATGAATTCGTAATTGTTTACGATATCCTGGATCCGCCCGGAGCCAGAAAGGATGCGACTTGCGGCATTCGGGCTGTAGCACTGCGCCGCGATCCGATCGTTCCAATCGTGGAAAGGAGATGCGCTCGGCTGGTTTTCGATTTCACCGGTCCAGGGATTTTCACGCGGAGGCTGGTAGAAGTGTCCGTGGATTGTGAAGTATAGCGGTTGTTTTGCCATTTGATTACCGTTAATTTGTACGCTCAGAGAATCAGCATCCCGTCGCCGTAGCTGAACAGATGAAGCCCGTGCTCCACCGCATACCGATAGGCGCCGAGCGTGTTCTCGCGACCGTAAAAAGCTGCGACCAACAAAATCAGGGAACTTTTTGGCCAGTGGAAATTGGTGAGGAGACCGTCGGCGATTTTGTAGCGGTATCCCGGGTAAAAGAATGCATGGGTGACGCCTGTCTGCGGGACAAGCGTTCCGTCGTCTTTCGCGATGGTCTCGATGACGCGTGTGCTGGTCGTGCCGATGGGAACGATGCGCCCGCCCGATTTTTTCGCCGCATTGATGATTTCCGCGTTTTCCTCCGTGAGCTCGTAATGTTCCCCGTGCATCTTGTGCAAGCGAAAATCTTCCTCGGAGATGTTCTGGAACGTTCCCGGTCCAACGTGCAGCGTGACTTCGGCGACTTTCACGCCTTTCGCCTTCAAGTCCGCCATCATCTGCTCGTTGAAGTGGAGGCTTGCCGTCGGAGCCGCGACAGCGCCCGAATACTTGGCGAAAATCGTCTGGTAGGCGATTTTGTCTTCCTCGTCGTCGGGCCGGTTGATATAAGGGGGCAGCGGAACGTGTCCTTGCCTGTTCATCACGGCTTCCAGTTCCACGGGGCTAACGTCAAACCGCAAGATTCTCGCTCCGTCCGGGTTAATTTGTTCGACAGTCGTTTTGATTCCGGCGATTTCCAGTTCGCGCCCAACCCGAAACGCCTTGCCGGGACGCACCCAGGATTCCCACCGAGCCTTTCCCGAAGCATCCGGAAAGAGCGTCTGCACCAGGAGAATTTCCACTTCGCCGCCGTGTTCCGTCCGCCCGAAAAGCCGCGCGGGAATCACTTTCGTATTGTTCACGACGATGCAGTCTCCGGGTCGAAAATATTCGACGATTTGCGGAGCGGGCACGATTTCCAACGGACCGTTTCCGTCCTTGGGGCAGTGGAGAATTTTCGTCTTTCCCTTGCCCGGAGAACGTGTCGCGATAAGCTCTTTCGGAAATTCAAACGCGTAATCGGAAAGATGATTCGAAATCATAATGCCTTGACCGATTCCTTCAATTTTTTTCGCAGATTGTCCTTCAAGGATTCCGGTTCGATAATTTTCACGTCGGGAAGGACGCTCAAAAGCCAACCTTCAAAATCGGGTGTGTCGTAGATGGAAAGTTCGATCGTCACCGGATCCTGCTTCCGGATTTTTACCGGCGGATTGAAATGCGCTTCGCGGAACTGCGCCGCAAGCCACGACGACTTGATTTCCATTACAAGTTTGATTTTTTCAAACGCGGCTCCGCTGAACTTTCCAAAGCAGTTTCGGTAAAGATTCTTGTAGTCGAAATCGACAGGCGGGAAAAATCCTCCCGTCCGGCGGAAATTCTTGATTCGCCGCACAGCAAAGAACTTGACGACGTTTTCCGAGAGAGCTATCAGATAGAGCGTATCGATTCGCAAGACGAGTTTCAGCGGGCAGACTTCGAGCTTTTCTTCCTGCGCCAAATCCTTCGCCGGAACATATGTAATGAAAAGCTTCGCACGAGCCTTGATCGCTTCGAGCATTTTGTCGATTTCCGCTTCCCGGAAACTCAGGTTCTCGCTGTATTCCGAAAAAGGTCCCAAATCGACGATGAAATCATTATCGACGCTCATCGCGTGGCTCATCGTCTCGGAATCCGCGATTTCGTCGCCGCAGAGATATTCAATTGCCTTTTTGACATTTTTCCCGTGGGCGGTCGTCCCGACGCTGTCGAGAACCTTTTGTGCCGATTTGAGTCCGCGGATGATCGCTTCGGGACGTTTCACCGATGAAGCCTGGATAAAGAACTTTTTCGTCTTCTTCTCTTGTTTCAGCCCGCAATTCTCCGCTTCCAGCGTTTCGATGTAGCGGTAAATCGTGCGCTGGTCGCGCCCCATGTAGTCCGCGAGTTCCTTGAGCGTCGCCGGCTTGTTGGGAGGGCTCAGGCGCATTTTCAACTGTGTTAATTTTTCATAGGTTGATTTCGACATTCCATTCTCCTTCTTTATCCATTTTCCATGCAAAGATGCGTCGGGATGTCCATCCCTTTCATCACACGGCCAACAATTCTGTTTAGCAATTTTTTCTGGATGAGGCCAGAAGGCTCGCACTTCACGATGATTTCGTCCGCCAGAGGGATTACCTGCAAGCGACATTTCGAAAGACAAATATTCGAACGCAATGCACAGGAAAGCTTTTCCGCCTGAGCCTTCATTTGAAACGAAGGTTCGGGTACCGCTTTTAATTCGAAAGACAGATTGCGGATTCCGACAAGCTCGCCGATGCGTTCCTTGGTTTTTGACAAATCGCTTCCCGCGAAATAAAGGGCCTTTACCGTCGCTTCGCCGTTCCCTACTTCAACCTCGCCGTTGAACAGCGGAGAATTTTTATCATCCAAGATTTTTACGATTTGCGACCGCAAAACCTCATCCGTCACAAGTTCCTCGGGCAGCACACGGACAAGGTCGATTACGCCCCGGAACCCGCGCATCTGGTGAACCGTTTCGAGAATGATTTTCTTGTCGGGAAAGCGTTCCACCGTCCCATGGATATAGGCGACCGCATGAACCACGTCCCATTTCAAAAGTCCGCGAGACGCTACGGAGAGATCCGAAAGCTGTGCAGAAAGGCGTTCTTTCAGCAAGGCGTCCGAGGCGAACTGTTTTTCCGGCGGAAGCGTGATGAAAAGGACTTTTCCGTTTTCCAGCTGCACCACGAGCTTCTCTTCTCCGCGGTCCGCTACCATGCCAACGACCACGCCGAAAGCTTTCCGCAAGACATGATACACCGGATCGCCCAAAAGCGCGACTCCGCATTGGGCAGGGAGCAAGCGAAATCCCATCGGAGCCTTTTCGTTAAAGTGCGTCATCAGCGGACGGGAAAATTTTTCAAGACGATTGCCGCAAAAAATCAGTTCAACGACATCTTCCGTCTGCGTCCTGTAAAGAGCTTTCACCTGACCGGGTGCATCCTTTCCATCGATATAGACCCAATCATTCAGGGCAAGGCGATTCTGGCTCAGCAGCTTGGCATATTCGGAGCCATCCGCTGGACGGCTGAAAAACATTTCCTCCGAAAAGGCGACGACGAACGATCCGCAGACAGAACATTTACAGACAAGCGGAATCCCCGAGCGCACCGCACAATGGACCGAAAACGACTCCTTCGCAAGGACATCGTGCCGAGTAATCGCTCGGCAATCCTTGCAGTAGAGCATCCGATCCAAAATTTTATGCGTCCAGATTTTAAGCATCTTAGGCTTGCATCAAAGGTTCCGCCGCGTCTATCCGGCGAAGCGTCTCGTCCTTTCCGACGACTTCGAAAAGTTCCCACAGGCCTGGACCCGCCGTAACACCGGAAACAGCGAGACGAACCGCGCCGACCAAATCGCCGAGCTTGCAGTCCCGGCTTTCCGAAAGCGCAAGGAATCCCTTTTCGATTTCCGCGGAGTTAAAAGGTTCCACCGCGGCGAGCATTTCGCGGACAGCGTGCGCAATTTCGCGGCTTCCGGGTCCCCACTGTTTGCGCATTCCCTTCTCGTCATAAGAAGTCGGCGCCTTGAAGAAGTACACGGACATTTCCGCGAGATCCTTCAGGAAATGCGCGCGAGGTTTTAAAAGTTCCACGATTTCGTTCAAGCGTTCCGCCGGTTCGTTTTCCACGGAAATTCCCATTTTTTCAAGACCGCTTTTCATCTCGGCAAGAAGCGTTTCGTTCGGCGTCGTATGGATGTGCTGCATGTTCATCCACTGCAATTTTTTCATGTCGAATTTCACCGCCGTCGGGTGGATGTTTTCCAGTTTGAACGCCCCGATCATTTCGTCGAGAGTCATCACTTCGCGGTCATCGCCGGGATTCCAACCCAAAAGCGCGAGATAGTTTACAAGCGTTTCCGGAAGATATCCCAGTTCGCGGAATTCCCCGACGGATGCTGCCCCGTTTCGCTTGGAAAGTTTCCCCCCGTTCTTCGAATCGAGAATCACGGGAAGATGGCACCAAACAGGCGCTTCCCAACCGAAAGCCTTGTAGAGCAGCACGTGCTTCGGGGTTGAGCTTATCCATTCGTCACCGCGCAAAACATGGGTCGTCCCCATCAGATGGTCATCGACAACGCTTGCAAAATGGTAAGTCGGGTAGCCGTCGCGCTTGATGAGGACCAGATCGTCTAGAAGTTCGTTCTTGTATTCGATATGTCCGCGGACAAGGTCATCAAAACCCGTCACACCGCTTTCCGGAATCTTGAAGCGAATCACGGCCTTTTCGCCAGCAGCAATCCGGCGTTCCGCCTCTTCGCGCGGAATGTTCCGGCAGTGACGATCGTAGCCTGTTTCCGCGACACCCGCCTTCTTTTGCTCGGCGCGGATTTCGTTCAGGCGTTCTTCGGAGCAGAAGCAGTAATAGGCAAGTCCCGCATCCAAGAGCTTTTGAATTTCACGATGATAGATGTCAAGCCGTTCGCTCTGGAAATACGGTCCGCAATCGCCTTCGTTGCCGGGACCTTCGTCCCAGTTCAAGCCCAGCCATTTCAAATCGCGCATCAAATCCTTGAGCGCATCCTCATTATAACGCTTGCGGTCGGTATCTTCAATTCTCAGATAAAAAGTTCCGCCGGTAGCCTTGGCAAAAAAGTAGTTGTAAATCGCCGTGCGCGCGCCGCCGACATGCAGATAGCCGGTGGGACTCGGGGCAAAACGGACTCGGACCTTGCGAGTAGATTCAGACATGTCAAACCTCGGATAAAATTTTCCTTCGAAATTCCAGGACAAAAATAGATTTTCCGCAATCGCCCGATTGTAAAATTTTCCTTTTTTGTCAAAATTTGACAGTCTTTACCAAGCGAGCATCTTGTTTTTTGCCGAAAAGCTTTGACGCGTACTCGTCTAGGCTTTTTGTTGCGGAGCGACCTGTCGTCGACCTACCTTGCAACCACCCCGTCATTCTGGAGGGTTCGAAGAACCCGATAGAATCTCCGTTCACTGTCATTCTGGAACGACCGAAGGGAGTGATAGAATCCATTCTAAGCTCCGACTGGATCCTATCGGTCGCGAGGCTCCCTCCAAGATGACAGAAAAGCGTTCATGTCCGACGTCATTCTGGAGAGGTTGCAGACCTCGATAGAATCTCCGTCCACTGTCATTCTGGAACGACCGAAGGGAGTGATAGAATCCATTCTAAGTTCTGACCAGGTCCTATCGGTCGCGAAGCTCCCTCCAGGATGACCGCTAGAAGAAAAAGTTCGCACAAAAGTCACTCAACTCTCCACACTCCACTCTAAGCTTTAAGCTCTGGCATGGATCCTATCGCTCCGCGTTTCTACGCTCCAGGATGACAGAAGAGCGTTCACTCCCACCCATCTCAAAAAAATTTTCATTTCACCTCTTGACTTTGTTTGGAATTATTGTAAATTTGTAATGATTACAATTCTAATCAAGAAGATGTGGTCATCACTTTCAACAAGGAGACAAAAATGAAAGTATGGGTCTGTTCCGTTTGCGGTTACGTTTCGTTCGGAGAAGAACCTCCCGAATCCTGCCCCCAGTGCAAGGCACCCAAGTCCAAGTTCAAGATCAAAGACGACGCTCCGACAGGAGAAGCGACCAAGTGGGCGGACGAGCATCGCATCGGAGTCGCAAAGGGACTCGACGAAGAAGTCGTCCAAGGGTTGCGCGAGAATTTTACCGGTGAATGCACCGAAGTGGGAATGTATCTCGCCATGAGCCGCCAAGCGGATCGCGAAGGCTACCCGGAAGTTGCGGAAGCCTACAAGCGGATCGCTTTCGAAGAAGCGGAACACGCGGCAAAGTTTGCAGAGCTTCTCGGCGAAGTCGTCTATCCCGACACAAAGAAGAACCTCACGCTCCGCGTTGCAGCCGAAGCCGGCGCCACCGAAGGAAAACTCAAGCTCGCTCAGCGCGCCAAGGAGCTCAATTACGACGCCATCCACGATACGGTCCATGAAATGTGCAAGGACGAAGCCCGACATGGAGGAGCATTCGCCGGACTTCTCCGCAGATATTTTTCTAAATAAGCATTATCACCCGGGGCGAAAGCCCCTTTCCTTTTTTCATTTTATGTCCCCTGCCGAACTTCTCAAAGAAAGAAATGTCAGACCGTCCCTGCAGCGCATCTGCATTCTCGGCTATCTAATTGAAAAAAAGAATCACCCGACAGTAAACACCATCTACGACGATCTTTTGTCGCAGATTCCGACGCTCTCGCGCACGACCGTTTACAACACGCTTGAAACACTTCGCGAGAACGGACTTGTCATCACGCTAGACGTCGGGGACGGCAGCATCCACTATGATGCGGACACAACGCCCCATGCGCATTTCAAGTGCGAAAAATGCGGGAAAATTTTTGACATTTTTCTGACCCCGGAAGATTTCAAGAAAAGCGCCCCCGAAGGATTTTTTATCGAACGCTTGCAGCTTTACGCATTCGGGCTTTGCGCAAAATGCAAAAGAAATTCCCGGTGAAGAGGTTTGTCCCCGTAACGGTCCTCGGGCAATTCCAATTCATGCGCCGAATAGCCGCTGCGGATTCTTTTCAAGGAAATCTTCCGGGCGGTTTCGTCAAAGGAAAAATCGATGCGGAACGTTCGAAAGGCAAGTTCCGCGGTTTGCAAGGACGTATCGACCCGGACACGTCGACGCGTCGCATCCAACGGATTCAACGAAAGCTGGCACCGCGCAAAATTCAGCAGGTCAAGTCCGCTCACAGAATCCAACCAGGCACTCTGCCCGAGAAATTCTTCTGTCGCCAGAACTTCCCAACCGTCTAGATTTTGCTCATCCACCCAACCCGCCCGAGCGTTCGGGAAAGCGTCCGCCCCCGGGATATAAGGCTTAATGTCCAAAATCGGCGTTCCGTTCAGCAAGTCCGAATCTTCGACATTTAATGCAAGCCTTTCCACGGAAACGAGCTTCACGCAGGAAAGCCCGATCGGATTGGGACGGTACGGTCCGCGGGACGCAAAAATTCCGACACGTTCATGATCCCGCGGCGGGACGGGAGGCCGCGTCGTCGCCCGCCAGCCTTTATTTTGATGGAATAAGAAAATAATCCAAAGTCTTTCGAAACCGGAAATATCGCGCAGCGCATTTTCAAATCCACGATGCGGAAAAAGCTCAATTTGTCCCGAGCGTCCGCCGTCGAAAATTCCCTGGCGCGGCACCTCGTATTTGTAAGACGCCTTGGAAAAAAAAGTTCCGATCGGTTCCAGGGAAATGGGCATAGGAAATTCTCCGACAAAAATAAGTATTTTTCCACCGGAGATTTTTATGAAGTCAGCGTTTGAATTTCTAAAAAAAGCCGGAGTCTTTTACGTGGCGACCGTCAAAGGCGACCAACCGAAACTCCGACCATTCGGCGTCATCGCGAGTTTCAAGGACCGTCTATACATCTGCACCAAGGACGACAAGGATTGTTTCCGAGAGATGGAAAAAAATCCGAAAATTGAAATCGCGGCAATGTTCGGCGAGGACTGGATCCGCATCACCGGGGAAGTCGTCCGGGACTTTGACCAAAACGCCAAGGAAGCCGTGCTCGAGCAAAATCCGCACGCCAAGGCGATCTATTCCGCAAACGACCCGCATTTCGCCGTCCTCTACTTTCAAAAGGCGCACGCCGACATCTACCGTTCAATCGGAAAAATCGAAACGGTTTCCCTGGTGTAAAATTCAGAAAATTTTCCCGTTTATTCGTCCTTGCAGCGGATAGCGGCTCCGGTCGCATAGCCCTGGATGAAAGACGGATTTTGAACCGTTCGACGCAAGAGCTGTTCGAATGTAAAATGCGACTTGAGCTCCCGCACGATGCAGCGGCAGACCGGCTTTGACTCAACCGTTTCGCACGAATCCATCAGGAATTTTTCCATTTCCGCCGTAAAGTTTTTCGGCATGCACGGCAAAAACATTTCGAGGGCGAGCGAATCGTTTAGCGTTCCGCCATCCATCAGGCCCAAAAGTTTTCCGATATTTCCGTCCGAGACCAGCTTCTCGTAAGCGCAGCGGCAGCTCTTCTGCGCCTGGGCGTTTCCAAAATAGGTGCGAAATTCCACCGAACATTCCGCGAGAAAGACATCCCTGTATTCGGGAGAATCGAGAAAAGCGCTCACCATTCCCGATGCAAAAGCGGAATCAATCCCGAGCGCTTCGAGAGCGGCAAGTTCTTCTGTCGAAAGCGAAGAAGGATTTTCAGGTGCGTCTTCGCTCACGGCAAGCGCGCCGAGAGATTTACCCGATTTCACCAACGCATCGCATTCCTTCGAAGCGTTCTTCACGAATTCCGCATATCCCAAGTCCGAATGGCCGCGGCGCAGTTTCAATTCTATCGCATCGATCTGCTTCTGGGAATATTTTTTTTCGACTTTCCCAAAGACGCACTCGCAGAATTCAGCCGAAGAGCCTCCGTCTTCGCAGCTCGCAATAAAGTTCACGCGGATATTTTCGGAAAGTGCGGCAAAAGAAAGCACAGCGCAAGACAAGAAGAACAGGCAGATTTTCACCATTTTTCGATTCTCTACTTTTCGGGTTTCGATAGATGTTCAAGTCGCAAAAGCGCCATCGCGATTTCCGCTTCACGGGGAAGTTCGGAATCCTTCGAAAAGCCTTGCGGTAAGCGGCGGAATCCGACATTTTGAATCTGGGCATGGAGCTTGCGAATCGCTTCGTCGGCGGGAACGTCTTCCGCATTTTGTAAAAGGTTCAAAAGAAAAAGTCCGAGACCGCTGAGCGTTGCCGTCCGAGCAAGCGGGAACAGCGCCCGCAAATCCGCATGGACGTAGCCTATCGAGAGTTCCGACCCGCGGAGGCGCACCTTTACCTGGCGTTCCACCGGTCCGCGGGGTTTCAGCCCGGGCTTCAATTCGTCCGCCAGTTCCAAAAGGCTCCGGCATTTAAAATCCCCGAATTCCGGAAGGTTTTCAAGCGCAGGCTGGGCGGAAGTTTTTGCGGCTATCCGGCATGCCTTTTCCGAGGCGGAGAGCGGCAGATAATTTTTCATCACAAGAACCGTGTCCGCAACGTGCAGATAATCCCCGCAGGCGCCGACGACAATCACCATGTTCACGCCGAGCGACTTCAGCTCCGAGGCCCTGTCCGACAGCGGAATCAGAGGCTCGTCCTTTTCGCCGACCAGTTCCCGCATTCGGGAATCCCGAATCAGGAAATTTACCGCAGAGGCGTCTTCGTCGATGAAAAGAGTTCTCGCTCCGAATTCAAGAGCCTCGACAAGATTCGCCGCCTCGCTGGTCGAACCCGAAGCCGAACGCGTCCGAAAAGTTTTTGTCGAAACGCCAAACGGCAATTCCCGAACAAACGGTTCGATGCGCGTCCCCTTTACGACGCGGCCCGGTTCCGCGGCAATCCGCACCGCCGACGGATCCGCGACAATCCATTCCCGACCATCGCCCGCCACATGGGGCACGACAGACTTTTCAAGCGCCGAGAGGAGCGTCGATTTTCCGTGATAGGCTCCGCCCGCAATGACCGTAATCCCGCGGGGAATCGCCATTCCCGAAATTTTTCTGCCGAAAACTTCGACGGTCTCTAAAAGTTCCGCCGGTGATTCAAAGGGAATCGCTCCCTTCTTGGGAAGATCGCTCGCACCGGACTCCCGCGGCAGAATCGCCCCGTTCGGGACAAAGGCGACCCAACCCTTTTCCTTCAAAATTTTCAAAAGCTCTTCGCGAACTTCCAAAGACTCGATGCGGCGCTTCGCCTCGAAGCGTTCCTCGTCCCTGTTCAGGTAAAGGGACATCAGCAGATCGGGAATCGTCGCGGTCAAAAGTTCGCTCGCCGCTTCCACGTCGATCCGGCGCTTTTCCCCGGGAAGCTCCACCGAAAGAATCACTTCGACGACAGCCGCGCCTCCGTTTTCGGACGGTCCACCGACCCAAAGCGCATTCCGCACAAGGATTTCCTCGCCCGGGACATTTACTTTCACCGGAAAAGATTCCTCTTCTGCGCGGGCTTCGATTTCCGCGCAGAGCTTCCGCAATAGAAAGTCCGCAAGCGCCAAGCGTTTCAAGGGAAAGTTTCCCCATTCCGCAGGGATTCCGAGCCGTTCTAGCGGAACCTTGAACTTGAGCCGCGACGCCGGCGCAAACGGATCCCCCTGGACATGGACAAATTCCAGATCAAAGTCCCCAAAATTCCAGGTTCTGCCGCACAGGCTTTTATACAGGCCGTAATTTTTACCCGTAAACGTTCGCAATTTTTGATAAAGATCTTTCATTTCTTCCAAAAATTACAATTTATGGGAAGATTTTTCTTTTGAAGCGTCCACCGGGCGTCATTTTCTTTATATCTTAATATTCGATTGAAAAGGAGTTTCCGATGAAATTTTTCTCAAGATTTTTGGCTCTCAGCGCCATCACGATTTCTTTTTCGGCGGTTGCCGCCATGGCCGAAGAGCCTCCCCCACGCGACCAGCCCGCAAACGTAACGATTCTCACCGAACCGCCCAACAGCGAAGTCTATCTCGGCGGCGAACTTTTGGGCAAGAGCCCGATCGAAAACCGCCAGGTCAAATCCGGACGCCAGACGCTGATTGTCGTTGACCAAGGCTATGAACTCGTAAACCAGCGCGTGAACATCTGGCCGGGAAACGACAAGCGCAACTCGTTCAATTTCGGAACCGTCATTCCCAAGGGAAATATCGAAGTGACAACGATTCCGGGCAAGTGCATCATCTATATCGATGGCGACAATGCAGACAAGACGGACGGGGCTCCGCTGACAGTCCACAACCTAGATGCCGGCGACCACATGGTTCGCGCCGAATGCAACAATGGACGCGCCGCCGAAAAGCTCGTCAAGGTCGAAGGCGAAAAGACAGTCCAGGTGACCATCGACGCGCGCAAGGGCAAGAAATAATCCTCTTCCCCGCAAACGAGAAAAGTTCCGCCCGAAGCGGAACTTTCTTTTTTTGTGTAAAACTTTAAAACGAAAAGACGGATGAAAATCATCCGCCTTTTTCGAGGCAACGCTCAGACTCGAACTGAGGAATGGGGCTTTTGCAGAGCCGTCCCTTACCAACTTGGGTACGTCGCCAGATAGCCCAATAATAGGAATAATTTTTTTATTTTCCAAGGTGATGACCGGCAAACTTTCCATAAAAAAGCGTTTTTTTTGCAAAATCATGGAATTTTGGATGAAAAGTCTGCGGATTTCATGGAAAAAAGAAGAAAAAATCTACGAACCGGGAATTTTGGGCATCTGGCACAGGGATCTTTTCGCCGCGACAGCGGCCTTTCAAAAAAGGGGAATCGTCGCATTCATCTCCCCGAGCGGAGACGGGGAATTTCTTGCAAAAATCGCCTCGGACCTAGGGTACAGGATCGTTCGCGGATCAAGCTCCGAGAGAGCGGTTCAAATCCGGGAAGTTCTCCGAAAACTCCAGGCGGGAAACCTTTGCGCCATGGCACTTGACGGTCCCAGAGGTCCCGCGGGAATCGAAAAGCCCGGAACACGATGGCTTGCAGAACATTCCGGAAAGCCCTGTTTTTTTGTCGAAATCCGTTACGGGATACATTTTTCCCTCAAAAGTTGGGATACGGCAAAGATTCCGCTTCCCTTTTCCAAAGTCATCGTCCAAATCCGCTAAATGTCAACTTTGACAAAATCATTAAGCTATTTTTGGGTTTTGGGCCTTTCATCCTGGAGAACCTCGTGCTTTATTCAACCTTTGTCGCCTTTGACCTCGAAACCACCGGACTATCCCAGAACAAGGATGAAATTGTCGAAATCGGAGCCGTCAAGTTTACGGTTTACGACGACAACGGCATCGTTCGCCCCAAAGAAATTTCCACGTTCCAGACGCTCGTCAAACCTCCGATGATGATCCCGGACGAAGCGACACGCATCAACCATATCACAAACGCGATGGTCGAAAACGCTCCGGCGATAAACGACGTCTTGCGGAAATTCACCGTTTTTTGCGGGCAGTCCGCAATACTGGTTGCCCACAATGCCGACTTCGACTCCGGATTTTTGCACGTCGCCTACACGAAGCATCCCCAGCTTCTCCCGGGAAACCCGATTGTCGATAGTCTGCGAATTGCAAAGTCCATCCTGCCCGAATTGAAAAGCCACAAGCTCGGAGACCTCGCGCACATGTTCCAGCGCATCAAGGGGCAAATAAAGCTCTCCATCAACAACGAAGAAATGCACCGCGCCGTCTATGACTGCGAAATGCTGATGGAAGTTTTCGTCGCGCTTCTCCGCCGCAGAATCCGCAAAGAAGACTGGGACATTTCCCGAATCCTCCCGGCAATTCAAAAGAACGGATCCTCGCCCGCCTATCTGACCAAGATGAAGTGAGTTCTGAGTTTGGTTGAGAGATCTTAGAGTCGCGGACATTTAAGCTCCTAGGGAGTAGGGAATAGTCCGCGGACGTCTAAGTTTTCGGGATGAGTTAAGCGGGACACGGGAATTTGAAACGAACCGTTTTCGTTCACCGTCATTCTGGAACGACCGAAGGGAGTGATAGAATCCATTTTCAGCGTTTCTTTTGAAATGGATCCTATCGGTCGCGATGCTCCCTCCAGGATGACAGTAGAGTGTTCCCGTCTGACGTCATTCCACTCTCAACCCTCCACACTCCACTCTCAGAGCTAAGCTCTCAGCACCGATCAGTCCTTGACGCAGCGGACAGACCTCGCTAAGCCCTTGCCGTCATCGCTAGTGATCAAGCCCGTGCGACTGTAGTACATATCCCGGTTGTAGGAAAATTCCGTGTCAGTCTCTGTAGCGCTACAAAAGCTTGCGTTGCCGAGAACAAAGTTAAACGTATTGAAACCGGCACCATAGCGGTAACCCGCGGGAAGAGCGCCGAAGCCTAAAGCATCCGAGCCGTTGCCCGACTTGCCGTCAGAATCTTTCCAGCCGCTTGCCGATTTCAGCGCGTAACCGACGGAGTCCTTGTTTCCGTCAAAGAGGGTATTCGCGACGAATGTTTCAAGCGAATTCCACTCCTCATTGCTCGGCAGGTGCCATCCCGCGGGACATACGCCGCGGACATTTCCTGTTGCGGAGCATGTTGTTCCATCACCGCAACCATTTCCGTCATTGCTAAACACGGTGGCAGAATCCATCGCCGCGGACCACGTGTAAAGGCGACCGTACTTGGCGCAGGAATCCGCAGAATTGTCGTAACAGAAGCTCGAAGAATCCAGGTCCGCCGTTTTCTCCAAATAGGCGTAATTCAGGTTTTCCGCCATCCAAATCTGCTCTCCGATTTTGACAGCCGAATAGGTCTGGTTGTCTCTAGAGTCCGTGAATTGCCCAATGAGTTTCCTGCCATAGCATTTCCAGCTGGTATCCATCGGGTCGTAAGTCATTCCGTTGCACAGGTCATAGACGCTCCCTTCAACGCAAAACTTTTCTGCCGGGTCGTAGGGCTTTCCGCCGCAGGAATAAACGGTTTCCTCGGAGCAGAAGGCTTTTTCCGGATCGTAAGCGAAATCTCCGCAAAACGCTTTGTACAAAGTTATCGTGTCCGCGCCGCAGACCTGCGTAACGGTTCCGTCGCCATTGTCGGTGAGCGAGCAGCTGCTCCCGTCTGCACCGTTTTCGCCGGTTGCACCATTCGTGATGACGCCGACCGAATCTCCGCCACAGAGAACTTTATAGCCCGAGCCATCGGAAAGATTTTCTACCGTGCAAGATGTGCCGTTCTCGCCGGATTCTCCGTCCTTGCCGTCCGAACCGTTTTCGCCATTTGAACCGTTCTTGACGACGCCGACCGAGTCTCCGCCGCAGACAATTTTATAACCCGAGCCGTCGGAGAGCTGTTCCGCAACGCAGACAACATCTTCTTGTTTTTTGGAGAGAAGGACCCAGCCCGAATCCGCACACACGTAAGCGGCATTTTCATCCGAAGCGAAAACCGTCTTGCCGAGAGCCGCGGCGTCGCACTTTCCGAGCGAGTCCGCAGAGGCCACCACATCCATCCCGGAGACCTCGTTCGTGACTTTCGTAACGTCGTCACTGCAGGCGGAAAGAACGATTCCGACAGCAACTGTCGACAGGGAAACGATGACTTGCTTTTTCATAACGATTCCTCGTGAAAAGAGAGTCTTTGTTTGAATCTTGTTTACAATGATAAAAAAAAACGCAGCAGCACCCTTGCCCTAGAGCAAACTCTAAGTCGTATATTTTCAAGTAGCACGCCCAAACACGAGGACAACCATGAAAAAAGGATGTTTGATGATGAGCCTCTTCGGATTAATCTCAGCTCTCTCCGGTTGCAATACACCGGAAGAAACAACAAAGGCTTTTTCCGCAGATGCGGAAATCCGCGAAATTCTCGAAAACATGACCGAACGGGAAGTTCCCCAAAAGACGCCGCTCGTAAGCCCGAAAGAACGAGCCCTGGTCTCCATCGCCTCGCTCACCGTCCAGCAATCGGGAACGCTCCTCGCCGAACAAATCGAGAAAACGCTTGACGGAAAAGTTCTCGCCGCAGAAGAGATTCTCGAAGCCATCTACCAATGCGCACCTTACAGCGGAATTTCCCGCGCAGCAGACGCCGCCGAAACAGCAATCGCAGTTTTCAAGCGCAAGGGAATCCGCGTCCAGGCAAACCGCCAAACGACCGACGGTTCCGCAAAAGACCGTTTCGAAAAAGGTGTCGAAGCCCAAATTTCTCTTTTCGGGAAAAAGTTCGAGCAGATAAAAAAATCCGGCAAGGACAACGTTCCGACCGCAAGCTACTTTCTCGCCACGAACTGTTTCGGCGATTATTACACGCGCAAAGGCCTTGACCTAAGCACCCGAGAACTTCTTACGATGGCGATTCTCGTAAATCTCGGAACAGAGCCGCAGCTCAAGTCGCATATCGGGGCAAATCTCGCCAAAGGACGTTCCCGCGAATATCTAGAGCAGGTCATCTACGTCTGCCTTCCATTCTGCGGATATCCCCGGATGCTGAACGCACTGTCCTACCTGAAAGAAGTCTCCGAAGCGGTGCAAAAAACTTCGTCGGAAAAAGGTCTCGAAAGTCTCGCCGTCTCCGAAAAAATTTTCCCGCGCGGAGAGAAGAATCCATTCGGGAAATTTTTCAAGGGACAATCCTACCTGCAGCGCCTGAATAAAAAAGGCGTTTCCGTCGCAAACGTCACGTTTGAACCGGGCTGCCGCAACAACTGGCATATTCATCACGACGGCGGACAACTTCTCATCGTCACCGCGGGCGAAGGATGGCTCCAGTTCGATGGAGAGCCGGCAAGAAAACTCCGGGCAGGCGATGCCGTGTACATTCCCAAAAATGTCAAACACTGGCACGGCGCATCAAAGGATTCCTGGTTTGCGCACATCTCCGTTGAAGTCCCCGACCCGACGGCAACCGGCAAGGGCAACGAATGGCTCGAAGAAGTCTCCGACGAAGCCTACGGAAAGCTTTAAAAATTTTCAGCGACAGACCAATTTTAACCGGTCTGTTTTTATATTTAGAGAGCAATGCTATTTCTTCTCATCGCCCTGCTGATCGTCGCTTCCATTTTTGCGACAAAAATTTCGGATAAAATCGGAGTCCCGGTTTTGGTGGTCTTCCTTGCGGTCGGTGTCCTCGTAGGCACGGACGGTTTGAATCTCGTTCATTTCAACGACGCAAAGGTGACAAAGCAGATTGCCGATATCCTGCTTATATTCATCCTCTTTGACGGCGGATTCCGAACGACACGTTCCGACTTGCAGCTCGTTGCAAAGCCGAGCATTATCCTTGCGACATTCGGCGTAGCCGCGACAGCTTTTGTCCTAGGCGTTTCCATCCATTTTATCATGGATTATGATTGGCTCCAGTCGATGATGATAGGGTCCATCATTTCTTCGACCGATGCCGCAGCCGTTTTCCTCATCACCCGGCAGAACCCGATAAAGAAGAAACTCGCCGCGACGCTCAATGTCGAAAGTGCGGCCAACGACCCAATGGCGATTCTCCTTACGCTAGCCTTTGTCGGAAGCCTCTCCTCGGGAGCGGATTCTTCGCCACTTCGCTTTCTTGCGTCTCTCGCCTGGCAATTTTCGGGAGGCATCATCGTCGGCTACCTGATAAGCCGTGTTGCCAAGTTCCTGTTCGACCATTTGAAATCCCAAAACCGCGGCTATTATTACGTTCTCATCATCGGTTCGATTCTTTTAGGCTACGGAACCGCCGACGTCATTCGCGCAAACGGCATCATCGCCGTATTCTTTATGGGCTATTGGCTCGGCAATTCCGATTTTGTCGCCAAACGCGGCGTGAGCAACTTCCTCGAAGGGATTTCGACATTCTGCAACATGGCGCTGTTCCTCATGCTCGGACTTCTCGCTTTCCCGCGAAGCTTTGTGCACGTCTGGAAAGAAGGTCTTCTCATCGCGGCACTCATGATTTTCGTGGCACGCCCCATCGCCGTATGGCTTTCAACGCTTCCATTCAAATATACGACCACGGAACGCGGGTTCCTGTGCTGGGGAGGCATCAAAGGAGCGGTCCCGATTGTGCTTGCAACCTACCCGGCAGCCTACGGTCTCGATCCGAGCGAATCCGTTTTCAACATTATCTTTTTCGCGGTCATCGTCAGCTGCCTTTTGCAGGGAAGCACGCTGGGCGTTCTAGCCCGCAAGCTAAAGCTCTCCGTGCCAAAGCCGCCCGAATCCCCCTTCTCCATGGAACTCCATTCCGTGAAACGAACCGACATGGACCTCATCGAGTTCCAGGTCCTTGAAAATTCTTTCTGCGCACAAAAGACGATCCAGTCGCTAAAGCTCGGCCAGGATATCGTCATCACGTCCATCACGAGAGACGCGAGAATCCTTCCGCCACGTGGCGGTGTCAAACTGCAAACAGACGACATTCTGTATATTCTTGTTCCCATTTCCAAGCAGCACGACCTGCTCCAATATCTTGAGCAGGGAACTTCCACGACTGCGTAAGCAAAGCTTAGAACAGCGGACGTTTAAGCTTTGATGGTGGAGTTGTCCGCGAAGCGAACCGTTTTCCTGCACCGTCATTCTGGAGAGGTCAAAGAACCGGTGTTCACCGTCATTCTGGAACTCCCGAAGGGAGTGATAGAATCCATCTTTAAGCTCTGATATGGATCCTATCGGTCGCGGAGCTCCCTCCAGGATGACCGCTAGAAGGAAAAGTTCGCTCAAAAGTCACTCCACTCTCAACTCTCCACACTCCACTCTAATTTCTCAGCTCCAAGTTCTGATCTGGATCCTATCGCTCCGCATTGCTACGCTCCAGGATGACCGCTAGAAGAAAAAGTTCACTCAAAAGTCACTCCACTCTCAACTCTTCACACTCCACTCTCAGCGTTCTAAGCGCCGATGGTCAAAATTTCGCCCAGGATGACAGCGAAATAAAAATTTATTCATCAAGCATTTAAAACACGAAAAGCCGCTTTGCGAACAAAGCGGAACCTTTCTAAAAATTCGGAACGACTAGATTCCGAGTTCCTGAATAACGGCAAAGATGCCGCGCTTCTGGATAGTGCGAAGTCCCGCAGCGCTCACGCGGAGAGTCACCCAGCGATCTTCTTCCGGAACGTAGAAACGCTTCGTTTGAAGATTCGGATACTGCTTCACCAACTTCTTGCGGTTGGAATGCGAAACCATGTTGCCGACGAGGGCGCCTTTTCCAGAAACTTGACAAATACGGCTCATTGTATAAACTCCGTGTTTTTTTATGGGCACAACATTAGTTAATTTGTCGCTTTTCGTCAAGACACCAATTCCGTTGGTAGTGGAAACTTTACCTTCTCCTGCATCGTGACCCAATTTTCGACATCAATTCCCGGATATTTCAGCCTCATCCAGGACACAACGTCCTGGACCAGGTCTTCCGGAGCGCTAGCCCCGCTTGAAAGCCCCACCGATTCAATCCCATCAAACCACGATTCATCAATGTCTTCCACGCTGTCGATTAAGCGTGACGCAATGCCATGCTCCGAACCGAGCTCCGCAAGCCTGCTGGAATTGGAGGAAGATTTTGACCCGACGACAAGCAAAAACTGCACCTTGCCGCAAAGCGAAGCAACCGTTCCCTGGCGGTTTCCCGTCGCATAGCAGATATCGCCGCGCACCGGTCCTTCGATGCCAGGAAAAGCTTCGCGCAAGGCTTCGATTACGCCCTTTGTTTCCGAAGCGGAAAGCGTCGTTTGGGTGATGTAGGCAAGCTTCGTTCCAGACGGGAAACAGAGCTTTTTTACGTCTTCCGCATTCCGGATTAGCGTAATCGCCCCCTTGGGAAGCTGCCCCAAATGCCCTTCAACCTCGGCATGTCCCGCATGTCCAATCAAAATCACGTGCTTACCCTCGGCATAATGCCGTTTCGCGCTCATATGGACACGCTGGACCAAGGGACAAGTCGCATCGAGAACGTGCAGATTCCGCGCCTTCGCCTCTTCGTAAACATGCTCGGGAACGCCGTGTGCAGAAAAGACGACCGTGCCGAATTCAGGGACATCCTTCAAATCTTCGACAAAAACCGCTCCCTGCTTGCGAAAACGGCTGACGACGAATGCGTTGTGGACAATTTCGTGGCGGACGTAAATCGGCGCACCAAATTTTTCAAGGGCCTTGGTTACGACGTGCAACGCGCGATCCACTCCGGCGCAAAAGCCACGCGGACTTGCCAAATAAAGTTTTTTCATTTTGAAGATTCCATCTGTTTTGGTTCTGAAAAGGCATCACCCGAAACGCCGTTCCGTTTAAGGACCGCTTCGACAAATCGCCGGAACGCTTCATAGGACGCCAAAATTCTTTCCCTTTCCCGCGAAAGGAAACGCCCGACATCTTCCGACGAAGGAAATTTTCTACTCGGGTATTCGGAAGCTTTCTGGATTTGGGCCAGAGCCTTTTCGCGAATCAGCTCGCGAACCGCTTCACGCTGTCCCCGGAAATACGGACCGATACAAGTCGGCACGTTCATCCGCAGCGGTTCCCAGAAATCATGCACGCCGAGCGAACGCGCAAACGAACCGCCGACAACCGCCGACCGGGAAATTCGCAAGACCGCGGAAAACTTGCCATAAGCCGTCACCAGCGAAACGGCGCCCCGCTTCACGGAAGGCCATTCCACCACGGAAATGTTCATTTTCGAGAAAACGCTCCGAAAAACCGGAAGTTCCGATTCAAACCGCGGAGCGACCGCCACAGCCTCCCCGGCGGACATCGCCAGTTCAACCATTTTCGCAAGAGGCTTTAACTCTTCCCGGTGAAACGAAAGGAACACCGTATCGAGCAGAGGTTCGCCCGTCTTCGGATTTTCGGGATTCTTTGACCACGGCAAAAGCTTCCAGTCTCCGCCGACGATTGATTTTGCCGAAACCAGATAGTCGCAGGCTGCCATAAACCGCGCCAGGTCGGCAGACGTCTGCATCGAAACGAAACCGATACAGCCAAACGCCTCCACGGAAAGGCAACGGTAAAAACGCCCGGAAACCAGGGCCACCGAGGGACGTTTAAAGCGTTGCCGCATCGCAGACAAAAATCCCGGCCAAAGTTCATTTTCCGCGAGAACGAGCAGAAGCGGATCGGCCTTTTTCAAAAAACGTTCCATCCCTTGCGGCGTATCTAGCGGAGCGATGGAGACGGAGAAGCCGCACTGGGCGGCAAGCGGTTTTAAAAAATCTTCCACTTCGACCTTTTGCGTCGTAATAAGAATCGGCGGCAAACCCGAAACTTCGTCCGCCAAAATCTTGGCAAGACCGAGGAGCATCCTGCATTCGCCAAGGCTCGCCCCGTGCATCCACAAGCACGGTCCTTCCGCGAACGGTCCATCCAGGCGTTCTGCAATCCGGAACTTTTCATTCAACGGAGCGACCTTGCTTGCCACGCGGGCCACGACACCGACAACATTCCGAACGATTTCCAAACCGATCATAAGGGCCTTAAAAAACCAAAGCGAACGGCAATTCCAGATGCCGACGCAACACTAGCAGAAATGTATAAAACAAAAGCCAGAACCATGTCCAGCGATCGCTCCAAAGAGCGCACCAAATCTTCTTTTTCCCGTCCGACGCAAAAGTTTCCGGCATTCCTTTCCCGTTCGGAAAGAACATCGGGGTGTTGCGTTTCCATTCAAAGAATTCCTGCCCAAATTTTCCCGACAAAAAAATGTCTTCGGATTTCGCCAGGGAAAATACGAACAAGGCAACGGGCAGAGCCAGGCAAAACGCAAGTGCGCAAAAACCGAGATGAAACAGGATGAACGCAAAGCAAAAGCACAGATTCGACAGATACAGAGGATGGCGCAATTTCGAATAGATTCCGAAAGTCACCAGCTCCGGAGCGGACGTTTCCCGTTCCCGCGAATGCTCCCCGATAACGCGGCGCGCTTCAAGGCGCAAGAAAATGCCGAGCAGAGCAAGGCAAACCGCCGACAGGGAAATCCGTTTTGAAGAAGAAGGAAACATCCAGAGAACAAGAGCGAAGGCGCCCAAAATTTCTCCGCGGAATCGATAGAGCCATTTCATCGCAAGCATTCCATTCCGGAAAAATCCAGGACCTCGAAGCGTTTCTTCAAATCATCTTCAATCGGTTCGTGCGACGCAAGGAAGACCCATTTCCCGTAAAATTCCGAACATTCCAAAAAGCATTTCAGAATCGGTTCCCGTTCCCGTTCGGCGATAAAGGCGAAAGGCTCATCGAGCAGGACCATTTTCGCCGGAGAAGAAAGCGCCCACAGAAGGGCAACCTTGGCGCGTTCACCGCCCGAAAGTCCGCGTTTTCCGAGCAGACGCTCCGCAGACAGCAAATTCATCATTTTCAAAAAGGCGGCATCGTCACGAAGCTTCCCAATCCGCTGCGACAGAATTTCCGCATCCGGCAAAATCAAATCCTGCGAAACGAAAAAGATCCCGCTTTCGGCAAGTGTTCCCGGCAAAAAAACTTCCCCGGAATCAGGCTCTTCCAATCCGCAAGCCAAGCGCAAAAAAGTCGACTTTCCGCAACCATTTGGACCTTGCAAAAGAACCGGCTTTTCAAAAAGAATCCGAAGATCCAGTCCATCGAAAACCGGTTTACACTGCGCAAAATCCCCATAGGCGAAACGGACTTTCGAAAAGACAAGCGATTGTTCTTCCTGAAAGATTCGCTTCCGTTTCCTCGGTTCCTTTTCCAAATCCATCAACGCGTTCTGGGCGCTCTTCGCAAGCCGGATCTGGGGAAGCAAGCGGGCGCATTCCTTGACAGGCTTGTAGCAAAGGAACAGTGCGGAACAATACAGGACAAGCCCTTCGGCATCCAAGCGACCCGAAAGAATCATCCAGCCGCAAAAGGCGAGAACCAGGACAACCGCGAGAAGCGAAAAAGATTCCATCCCTTGGGAAAGCGCGACTTTCCGCCTTCCGACGCCCAGACCGGACTCCTGCACGCCGCGAATCGAAGCCAGGACATTTTTCCCGATTTGCAAAAGCTCTTCCCCGGAGCTCCACAGCCGGTAAAAACGTTTTGCCTGTTCCATCTCGGAGCGAAGCTTTCCGCGGAACGCCATCTCTCCCTCGACAGAAGGCTTCAGGGCGTGTAGTTTCCGCTGCACATAGGAAACGATCGGAAGCACGATGAGCAGCACGGCGAACGTAAGCCCCGGCGAAATAAAAAACAGGACCGGCAAGAAAACGAGGAGCTGCAAGACGGCCTGCAACGCAAGCATCAGGGATTCCGCGCTAAAACCCACGACATGCACGGCGTCATAGGCGACCATCAGGCGTTCCCCGCTTTTTTCTTTGTGGAAAAATTTAGGCGCAAGCGTCCGCAGCCGCCGCGCAAACCACAGGAAAAGCCCTGTTTCCAGCCGGCGACACATTTTTTCAATCGAGACGCCGCGCAAAAAAGAAAATCCCCAGCGCAAAACGACCAGCAAAAAAGTTCCCAAGAGCCAACACCCGAGCGGGAAATCCACTTTCCTTCCCAGAATTTCCATAAAGAGGCGAATCGCCCCCAAAAGCGCCGCATCGGCAAGGCTCGCAAGCAAAACCAGCGGAAACAGGCGGAAAAAAGCCCCGCGGAGATTCCTTTTTAACCAATCGGAGGGATTCATGGAAATTAAAAATAGAATTTTAAACTTTTCCCCTTGACTAACGCAAATAGTTTCCTATATTTGGCACATCTAAGCGATGCCCCTATCGTCTAGAGGCCTAGGACATGGGATTTTCATTCCCAGAACATGGGTTCGAATCCCGTTGGGGGTATAAAAAGGTTCGTTGCAAAAGCAGCGAACTTTTTTTGTCTAGTCAGAAAAATTTTCACGCATCTCCGGGGCGCCCTACCGTCCAAAAGAATATTTGCAAAACTGAATTAGTCTCCGATCTAATTTCCGATTTTTTTGAGAATCTTTTTTCCGAGTTCTTTCAGCTTCCAGCGGGTCCGCTTGTCTTCCACCAGAAAATCCGTGCGCACGCCCCGGTCGAGAGCCTCGTCCACAAAAGCCAACGCTTCGTCGTAGCGTTTCTGGTCAAAGCGCAGCTCCGCGAGAAAGAGCATCGTGTTGATGTCCTTCGGATTTTCCTCGTGCGCCATCAGCAGGTACTTTTCGGCGAGTTTCTTGTCGGGCCAGTTCAAGAAGATGGGAATGTAGGGAAGAAGCTGGTGCGCGCGACCGAGAAACTGATAGTTTTTCGCTTCGAGCGAAAGGTCCCGGACCTTTGCCGCCGCCCCCTCCTTGACCGCCTGGAACGCTCCGTATTCGTTCGCCCACAGCGAAAGGTTCTGCGCATAGAGCGACGTGATTTTCGCATTATTCGGAAACTTCGCGTGCATCTCCTCGCCGAACTTCTTGGATTCGGCAAACAGCTTCAAACGCACTTTGTGATCAAAGACCGCATGGCAACCCTTGAAATAATAGGCGTAAAGCAATTTTTCCGCAGCGATCTCCTCGACAGCGGAATCTTTCAGCGCGCGCTTGTAGGCACGAATCATCTTTTCAACAACAGCGGAATCCGCCCGATCGTTTTTTGAATGAAGCGCCCGGTTTTCAAACCAGTAGTTGCCGCTATCCAGGTCGCTGTTTGCCATGGCAACGCCAAACGACAAAAGCAATAGGAATGCGAAACGAAACATTTTCTTCAGGTCAGATTTTCCACGTCTGGAGAAGTCGATTTACAGCGGCAATTCGCGTTTTTTCTTCTTCGATTCCATGGAATGCCTTGAAAAGAAGGTTGCGATATTCCATAAGCGCAGTACGAATGATGACTTTTTCTTCTTTTGTGAGCATAGCAGGTATAAGCTAGAAATTTTCCTTTAGAAGGAAATGTTTATAATTATTGTTTTTTGCGTTTTGCGAACTTTCCCGTGAAATAGTCCTGCTGACGCGTCGAACCCAGCACAGCGTGCCACAGCGGGCTGTCCGGTTTGATCTTCCGACGTTCGCTCACGGCGAAGTCTATCGGCACATGGGTGAACTTTTCGTTCATACTGCCGACGACCATATTCGTCTTGCCCGCCATCGCCGCATGGACAGCGTTTTCCGCCAGCTGGTAGCAGAAAATCGCATCGGTCCCCTTGGCGGGAATGCTGCGGACCATGTAGCTCGGGTCAAAATACTTGATGTTGATTTCCGTCCCGACCTTCTTGAAATGCTCGCCAATCTTTTCGACGAGATAGTCGCCGATGTCATACTTAAGGATGTTTCCCGAAGCGTCCTTCCGCTGCGGAAGCCCTTTGAACAGATGCTGTCCCGCCCCTTCGGCAACGACAAGAACCGCATGCTTCTTGCCTATCGCGTAGCGGTTTTCGAGCGCATTGAAAAGTCCGCCTTCCCCTTCGAGCTTGAACGGGACTTCAGGAATCAGGCAGAAGTTCACGACCGTCGTCGCAAGCGATGCGTCCGCCGCGATAAACCCGGAATCACGGCCCATGAGCTTCACCAGCCCGAGACCGTTGAACGCTCCGTTCGCTTCGCAGTGGGCACTGGTTATCACGTTGCATGCGGCAAGGACCGCCGTTTCAAACCCAAACGTTCTATCGACCAGGTTCAGGTCGTTGTCGATTGTCTTGGGAATCCCGATGACCGATATGGGCTGTTTTCTACGCTTGATTTCCTTGGCAATGTCACGAGCGCCGCGAAGCGTTCCGTCTCCGCCGATGCAGAACAGCATGTTGATGTTCAAGCGCATCAGCGTATCGACCATCGTTTCGGAGCTCTGTTCGCCGCGCGAACTGCCGAGAATCGTTCCGCCGTCTTCCTGGATGTTATCAACGATATCCGGGTCGAGGATCTGCGGAGCGTATCCGTATTCGGGATTGAGACCGCGATAGCCGTATGGAATTCCGAAAATGTTCCGCACGCCGTAATCGAACCACAGAACACGGACCAGGCTCTTGATGACATTGTTTAGTCCCGGACAGAGACCGCCGCAGGTGACGATTGCCGCACGCGTCCACGAAGGATCGTGATAGATCATCTGCCGGGGACCAGCCGCTTCGAGAGACGGAATGGGCTTTCCCGCCTTGGCAAACTTTTCGATTGTCGCCACATCCGTCGATAGACTGATCCGCATGGAATCATCGACAAACTTCAGGCCTTTCATCGGCGAAAGCAATGTTCCCTTGCCGACGGTTTCTATCGAAAGGTCATACTGGTCGGGATTTTCAAGAATGTCTTCCTTTGTCATAGACGCCTCGTGTTTCTGTATAAAATTTAGAAAACGAAGTTTCCGCGGACTAGATATTGAGCAGCGGTAAATGCAGCTTCGTCCGAAGTCCCGGGTTTGCGTTCTCGATTTCAATCTTCATATTTGTCATATCGCAGAGCTTCTTGACCATCGAGAGCCCGATGCCCGTCCCCGCGGTAGTTCGCGTCATCTCGTTTCCGATGCGGTAAAATTCCTCGAAGACGTGTCCCATTTCCTTGGCGGGGATTCCCGGCCCGTAGTCGCGGACGACAAAATAGACGTCGTCTTCCCGGACGCGGAGTTCGAGAACTATCATCTTGTAGGCGCTTTCCCGCGCGAACTTGAGCGAGTTATCGACAACGTTCATCAGGACCTGCATCACGGCATCCTTGTCGAGCATAAGCTCCATGTTGCAGATGTCGCTCGTCACGGTCAGATCGAAACCGTTCTTTTCGATGTTTTGCGTGTACGTGGCGACAAAGGTGTCGAGAATCGTTTTCGGGTTGATCTTCGTAAACTGCACGTTCCAGTTTCCGCGTTCGAGCTTCGAAAGGTTCAGCACGTTCTGGATCAGCCGAGAGAGACGTTCCGTTTCGCTCACAATAAGCCCGTAATACTTTTGCCGCTTTGTCTCGTTTGCGACCCAGGAATTTTGCAAAAGCTCCGCATACATCCGAATGGCCGTGAGCGGGGTCTTCAGTTCGTGACTCACCGCCGACACAAAATCCTGCCTCTTGTTCGCCAAGCGGATCTGGCTACGCGTCGAACGGTAAACCGCGATGAACCCGCCGAGAATCGCTCCGCAAATCACGATTCCGATGAGGATTATCAGGGCGCGCCCCATCCCGGAACTTTTCTCCGTCAGATAGACGGAAAGGTACATTTCGTTCAGCGGGAACTGCAGCGGCACATCGAGGAGCATCCCGCGGGAGTTTTTCAGGTTGCCGAAAACGACATAGGGGACGTCCTTCGTCCCGAATTCCAACGCAAAGCCCTGCTCCGTCGGATTGAACTGCATTTCGTTGAAAACAAGCTTTTCCAGGTAGGGACGCAAGCGGACCGCATACCCCTGGATAAACTGTTCATTGTTCCGCCAGACGTTCCGGTAATAGACGATATAGTTCTGGTTGAACTTCGCCTGGAACGGATCGATTTCCACCTCGAGGATCGTCGGGTCCGGAATGGAATCGTCATCCTGCACGACGCCTTTCTCGGTGATGCGGCGGATTCGCGCCGATTCCACATCGAAAAGGAAACTCTCCGTCTGCGAACTCTGCTCGTAGCGACGCTGGAACTTCTTGCTTTCGTTCAGTTTCACCGCAAGTTTCAGGTCCTTTCCGTAAAGCCGGTCGAGGCTGTCCTGCGTATTCGCCTTGACCTGCGTCCGACTGAGTCCTTCGTTGTAAATCCCCAGCTGTTTCAGAACGTTCTGGATGCTGTCACGCACAATTTCCCGCTTGGCGCGATCTTCCACCGGGATTGTTTCGAGGATTCCGTCGGGCAAAACCGGCGTGTGCATATCGTTGTCCGGATCGAGCTGGAAAAATCCTATCATCCCTCCGCCGTAGTGGCTGCGGATGGGCATTTCCGCAAGCTTTGAAATCGTCACTTCCTCGCCGCCGATAATCGAAACGGCCCGGATAAAACGGTATTCGGAATAGGAACGCTGTTCTTCTATCGCCAAGTCGTCATAAATCCGCTGGTTCAGCATCTGCAAGATGAAATACGCCTGTTCCTTGTAGGCATATTGGGACTTCGTCTGGAGATTCCGGTAGGAATTCACCAAAAGGAGCACGACGGGAACCGCAATGACCAAAAAAAGAAACGTGAAAATCAGCTTAAGCCGATTCATCAGTCCGGAGTTTCGCGCAGCTGGTAGCCTTCACCGCGGAACGTCACCAGAAGTCGCGGGTGCGAAGGATCGTCCTCGATTTTCTTGCGGAGCTTTGTAATATGGATATCGACCGTACGCGTATCGACCGTTTCCGCATTTTCATAGCCCCAGACTTTGTTCAAAAGTTCCGACCGGGGAACGGCGCGGTCGCGATTGTTCCAGAGATATTCGAGGATTTCGATTTCCTTGCGGGTGAAAGAGAGCTTTTCCGAGCCTCGAAGTCCGCTGTATTCCCGGAAGTTGACCCGCAGATTTCCCGCGGTAAACTTGCTGTCGCCTTCCATGGACTGGAACGAACGGCGGAGGACCGCTTCGATTCGGGCGAGGAGCATCGGCACGGCAAAAGGCTTCGGCACATAGTCGTCGGCACCGTATTTGAGTCCGTCGATGATATCCTTGTCCGTATTCTTCGCGGAGAGGATGATGATGGGAACGTCCTTGTCCTGTTCGCGGATTTTGTCGCAAACGGTAAAGCCGTCCATGCCCGGAAGCATCAGGTCGAGCAGAATCAGCCCGTATTTGCCGCTCAGCCCTTCCGCAAGCCCGGAAATGCCGTCCGCCACATGCTTGACATGGAATCCCTGGAATTCCAAAAGATCGACCAACCCCTCGGCGATAGCGATTTCGTCTTCGATGACGAGAATCGTGACACTTGAATTTTTCCTATCCATGCAAGAAGCTCCGAGAATTAAAGGGCAAAGCCGACGCCCGCTTCGAGGACAAACGCCGACGCATCGACTTCGTCGTCATAATCGACACCGAAATAGTATTTGCCGTTTACGTAAGCGGCGACAGGGATAACCGGAAGTTTCGCGCGGACGCCCACGAGGATGTGCCCGCCGAGGTTCGTGTTCAGCCCGTCATCCTGCAATTTTGAGGAGACCTTGTCGGCGAGTTCCTTCGCCTGTTCGGAAGTCATCGTCCCGGTGGTCAGGGCAGTTTTCAAGGATTCGTCCATCACGTCCATGTAGCCCTTGATAAACTTTGCGCTCATGACGGGAGTGCTCAGGTAATAGGTGAGACCGCCGCCGATATAGGGCCGGATAATCGGGAGGCACGTAATCGGGTAGGTAATGGAAAGGTCGCCGTTCATCGCCACGAACTTCGGGGTCGTCTTGCCAAACGGGACTCCGTCGAATTCAAGTTCGATGTCCTGTTCAATCTTTGATCCGTCGATTCCGTTTACGGTCATCGTGGAACTGTAGGATCCCCACGCCAGGTTGTATGTCGCTTCGACATCGATAATCGGAAGGATGTCGATCCAGAGCTTGAGACCGAAACCCTGCATTCCGCTGAACGATCCGTGGCGATATTCGATTGTCGCCGCATCGACATTACCCAGGCCAAGACTTCCGACTTTTTCGTTTTGCGTCTTGTCGAGGCTCGTGCCGAAATTCGGCGCATAGTGGAAGCCCAGACCGATAATCGCAAACGACGGGGAAACGCAAAGGGCGGCCAAAACGGCAAGCAGTTTTAACTTCATTCCAAACTCCTTGAATTTTTACCCCCAAACTACATAAAAAAACGGAAAAACGGACATTTTTAATTTTCGGGAAGCGTTCCTTTGGATTTTTCAGCGGAAAAGGGGCTGTTTTGAGGGAAGCGAGGTGAGGGACAAGGGGGTGTTAGAACTGAGAGCTTAGTTAATAGTTGATAGCCGGGAAAAATCAGGAAACAGGATTCAGTGAGTAGAGGTTGGAAGGGACATGGGACACGGTGGGAGGGACGAGGGCTTCTCAGCGAACTGTTTCTGTGCACTGTCATTCCCGTGCACGTCCGCCGCGGTGGACGCAGATACGGGAATCTCTGGGATTACCGGGTCTATGCCCGATAATGACAGTTGTCGGATCTATGCCCGGCAATGACTCGTTAAGCGACATTGCGGATGGATAACGCGGAAGTAAAAGTTCGCTCAAACGCCCCTCATCCCTCTTATCGCATCTCTCTTCCCATCAGACAACTGATTCCTGTATTCTGATTTCTCTCAACTAAGATCTCTGTTCTAAACTCTGGCTAATCTTTCACGCAGCGGACGGAAATCGCCGTATAACTGGCAGCGGTACTTTTGTAAGAATTTTCCGATGAACCAACGGAAAAGTCATTGTAGTCCGTCGCCGAGAAAAACCAGCCGGTATTGCCTTCGTCGCCGAAATAATACACTCCCGACGGAAGCGCAGAAAATCCGTAAGCGTCTTCATCATCCAAATCCGGATGCTTTTCTTCCCAGCCGCTCGACGCCCGCAAGGCCGCAGACGCTTTCGATTGTCCGCCGATGCTTGCAAACAGCGTTTCCCATTCGCCGTCATCCGGCACATGCCAACCGCTCGGGCAGGAAACGGCAGCCCGGACATAGAGCCGACCGTATTTTTCGCAATAGGAATCGTCGCCGTCGTAACAATAAGAAGTGCCGCTTTTCGGTAGATAGTTCAGGTTCTGCGCCATCCAGGTCTGGCTGCCGATGGTAACCGTCCGATACACCTGGCAATCCCTTTCGTCCAAAAGGAATCCGTAACCGCAATCGGCAAGCATTTTCTGGTTCAGATGTTCTGTCGGCACGAAGTTTAGCGTGGGACAGGTTGCGGAAACAAGCGCTGAGGAATCGGCGTTCGGGCAGCGGTTTTCATCGGGTGACGCCGACGAAGACGATAGAACAGTCTCCGAAAAACGGCTTTCGCTGGACGCTGCACCGCTATCCGAGAGATAGATGTTCGTGACATTGTCGCCGCAGCCCAAAAGAGCGAGAAACGCGCCGAGCATTAAAACATTCCGAAACACTTTGATAGGATTCACTTTTTACCTCACCAAAATTAGAGTTTCTTTTTAGTCCTTGATGCAGCGGATGGAATTAGCTGTAGTTTTGAGAAGTTCTGAATAACCACCCCATGTATCATTATTGCTTTCTAGTTCTAACCTCATTTTCTTAGCCTTGGTTGCAGAAGAATCCGTAGAACTCCACCAATTTCCACCCAAACCAATGCAACCATCAAATCCGATTAACTTTTTACCATTAATCGTAATGCTTTCACCGTACAAATAGTTATCACCCGGAAGTCCCGCCCAACCGAAAAGATCCGTTCCCGGGGTAAGAGCATTGTATAACAGGCCAACCTGAGTAAAGCGTACCGTATCCTGCCGCCACAGGTAGCGCGCCTTGAGGCTCGTGCCGACTCCTTCAGCGCCGTTGTGCGCGTCCACGTAGGCGGTGAGAGCGTCCCATTCCGCATCGCTCGGCAGGTGAAAGCCCTCGGGACAGACGCCACGGTGCGGTGTCTGAATCATCCCGTTTTCGGTCAGTCGGCTGTTGTAAGCACTGTCGAAGCCCATCGCCGCGCTCCAAGAGTACAGCCGTCCGTAAGTCTCGCAGAACGCGAGCGAGTCGTAATAGCAGTGCGTCTGCCCGCGCAGCGTGGCGTCCGAGGAGTCGTAGAAGTCCAGGTTCTGCGCCATCCAGACCTGCGAGCCGATTTCGATCGTGCGATAGACCTTGCCATCCCGCGCATCCAAAAGCTCGCCGTATTCGAAGGCGGGGTTCAGGTAGGCGGTCGTCACGCAGTCGTATTCCGAGCAGCTGAAATTCCCCTCGGGGACTTTCGCGAGACCGTCTTTTCCGTCCTTGCCGTCCGAACCGTTCAGGACAACGCCCACGGAATCGCCCCCGCAGACGATCCTGTAGTCCGAGCCGTCAAGAAGCGCCTCCGCGGTGCAGCTGGAACCGTCCAGCCCGAGTACCGTGTCGATGACGACGAGCGTGTCGGATTTCGAGACAATGAGCGTATCCACCGATGAGGTTCCGTCCTTGCCGTCGAAGCCGTCCTTCCCGTTCAAAATCGTCCCGACCGTGTCACCGCCGCACACGACGACGATCCCCTTCGCCGTGGAATCCGCCGTGCAGCCCGAACCTTTCTCGCCGTCAGAACCGTCCCGTCCGTCCTTGCCGTTCAGCGTCGCCCACGCCGAGTCCGCGCAGTAATAGACCCTCGCCGAATCGGTTGCGTAGAACATCTCGCCGGCGTTTTCCGCCGTACATTTCGGCAGTTCGCCGAAGCTCGCCACTTGTCCAATGCCCACTTGGCCCGCCATGTTCACCTCGGTTATGTCGTCCCCGCAAGCGGAAAGAAGTGCCGCACCCGCGACAGGCAGAAGAAATTTTACAGTTAGATTTTTAATCGTATGGCTCCATTTGAAAGGGGATGACGAACCGTTGAAAATTTGCCATCCCTTGAACTTTTAAAACTACCTTGCGTTCACCCGAACGGAACGGCTCCCGATGCGGACGATGTAGCTCCCTGCCCGAGGCGCGGAAAGCGTCATTTCCGAACTTTCGACGCTGCCCCTGGCGAGAACCTTTCCCTGCAGGTCGAAAAGCGCAAAGGGTTTGCCGACCGGCGCGGCGTGAATCTGGAAGTTCCTGCCCGCGGCGGTGACGCTCCACGTGGGAGAGGGGATATTTGCCACGAGGGCGTCGGGGCTTTCGGACGAACTGCTGGAGTTTTTCACCGCGGAACTCGACGAGGACTTCGCCGACGAGCTGGAAGCGACGCTCGAACCGGACTTGCCGCTCGAAGAGGAGGCTTCGCTTGAGCTGGAGCTTTTGCCCTGCGGAATCTGGGTTGAATCGAAGACAGCCGTGTAGGTCGCGGGTCCTTTCACCGTGTCGATTGCAGGCTCCCAGCCCTTGAACGCGTAAGTGTATTTCGCAGAAGAGGTCCTTGTCGGGGTCGTCCCGGTGTAGGACGGGAGCGTGCCGTAGGCGGCTTCCCCGCTCTGCAGGGTGTCGGAGCCGTTCACGAATGCGATTCTGTAAAGGTTCGCCTCGTAGCGCGGCTCGATCCGCATGTCGGCGGAGACCTTCACCGTGTCGCCCGCCTCGCCCAAGTACTTGCCGTCCGGACCGTACCAGCCCGTGAACGTGTGGCCAGGCTTCTCCGGGGCCTCGGGGAGCGTGAACCATTCGCCCTCCTCGACCTTGACCGTGTCTCGGTCTCCGTCCCCGCGGTCGATGACCACCTCGCGGTACACCAGCTCCTCGAAGAGCGCGGTGACCGTGACGTCCCCGGTGACGTTCGAGAGCGAGCCGTTCCAGCCGACGAACTTGTAGCCTTCGCGCGAAGGCGCCCCGGGGGCTTTTGCCGCCCCGCCGTAGGGGACCCGGACCGTCGCGAACACGGAGCTTCCGTCCATGAACGTGACCGTGTACAGGACCTTCGACGAGTCGTAGAGCGCCGTGTAGATGGCGTCGCCCGTCACCGCCGAGATCGCGGGCGTCCAGCCGGAGAACGCATAGTCGTAGGCAGCGGTGCTTTGACGGGTCGGGGTTTTCGAGACGCCCGGCGTCGCGCCGTAGAGGTAGGTGGAGGACTGCAGCTCTGAGCCGTCGAAGTCGAGGAAGCGGATGGAGAAGTAGATGTCGGATGCGTCAATAAAAACAGGATAGCTTCCTTTTCGGCCCCAAACCCCACTGGAAACTTCCGTCTCATTTGCCGTATTGAGGATACGGACAAACTCATCCGTCTTCATCAAGTCTGTAGTCTTCGAGCCAACATCCGTTACCGTGGCGGATTGCTGTCCCACTGCACCAACCCCTGTCAATATCGAACCGTCATAATAGGCGTTAACGATTCGAGCGGAACCATTATTGGCTCCGGCAATGCCTCCACTATAAGAAGACGAACCTTTCGCATAAACATGCGCGACGGCGGCATAGGCATTTTTCACCACCGCACTTGCGCCCGTATTCACACCGACGATGCCGCCAGTATAAACAGCCCCAATATTTTCATGACTAGAATCTTTACCTACATTATAAACATTTTCAATTAGACCTGAATTCAGCCCGGCAATGCCTCCATTATTGGCTCCAGGATTGTAACTAGAATAGGTTATATTATAAAAAGATGTTACATCGCCAGAATTATAACTAGCAGTAATTTTACCCGATGAAGCATTGTGGCTTACAATTCCACCGACATAGTTCATCCTCGCAACCGGAGTGTACACGGTCCCTGAATTAGAACTTTCTGAAATTGTACCTTCATTATATGCTGCAATTCCTGCCGCATATGCAATTCCCGGCCAAATCAAATCACCCAAAAATATATTTGCAAAATTTTGACTTTTAGTGATTTCCCCGTAATTTTTACCAACAAGACCACCCACATATCCAACATAACTACTTCCCAACGTTCCCTGAATCACACTAGCAAGCCTAACAACCTTGTTTACACAATTTTGGATCATTCCATAATTAACCGCAGCAATTCCTCCCCGCACCACACCACCGCTGCGTTTTTTCTTACTGGCATCGGAAGAAACCAAGGTCAAGTTTTTCACAACACCTTCTTTGGCAACATAACCGAAAAATCCTTCGGCTTCGCGATTGCCAAAGTACAAGCCATAAACGACGTAGCCTTGTCCATCAAAAACTCCCGCAAATTGCGCAGAACTGCCATTGCCTATCATTGTCCATACGGTGCTGGTTATACTAGAAGTATCTTTTGCAAACAGGATATCATTCGCCAGCTGCGCATTGATGGTTGTCTTCCCGCTATTTACCTGTGCGGCAAACCAAGACAGTTCCTCGGCACTCGTAATCACGTAAAACGTTTTGCCGTCGATTTCCTTTGTGCTTTTAGGCTCGCGTGTTGAGCCGTTCCAGTTTGCCGCATAGAGCGAAGCGGATAAACAAAGTACCAAAAGCCACAATAATTTTTGGATGTTTTTCATGTTGTCCTCCTTTTAAAAATCTCAGGCAATATCATTTAGTTTTCTCTATTTTTGTCATCGACTCGTGTCGTAACGGTCAATTTTTGTGGCAAAGAATTATTCTTCTGTATCGTAACATCCACCTGATGCGACACATCTCTCGTATATTCTGTTTGTTGCTTTTTTCCTGCCCATATTTGATGGCCAATTAACCCCACAGTCCCAATCAGCAATCCACCAAGCAAAATGGATAGACTTATTTTGACATAGTTCCATATCTTCACCTCCGAATGAAAAAGCCCCATACCCGACGACCAAAACAAACACCATGCACAGAAAAAGCGCCAGCAGACAATCCTTCGCATCCCATTTCACGATTTATCTCCTTTGATTTCAATCTTGCCAAAACGAATCCAGTCGTCTTTTTTCGCGCAACCTTTCGCCCTCAGCACAAAAGCCACGGTCCCTAGAGCCGCCAGCACGCAAATCAAGATATACAGCACAAAGGGATTCGCCCCGTTCATGCTAGCGAAATGCCTACAAAACTTGACAACCTGAAAAACGAAAAGCCCGCCGGCACAAGTCGCCACCACATAGCCTGCCATCAGGTTCACCTTGGAAACGGAAAAAGAATTCGGCTCGAAAATTTTAAAAAGAGGCCCCGTCACCTTATCTTCCAGCAGGGAAACATGGTGTTCCCAATTTTCCTGCCAGTGCCTTGAACCTTTCGACGTCAAAACCCAGGCGACAGCAAAGAAATATCCCAGCCCGGAAAGCACCAGAAGCGGAAAATGCCAAAATACCTTGTTGTAAAGATTCACCAAAACATGGTAATAGGCAACATAGATGGTCGTGATGAACGCCCAGAAATAAGTCGTCCGCCTCCAGTAAAGCTCGATTTCGAACTCGCGATTTTTGCAAGCCCGCTCGTAGGCCTTTTCCCACTTGGTTTTTCCTTCGCTAGGCTTTCTGCTATTTTCGCATGTCTTTTCTCCGTTTTTCGATTCACCATCTTCACCGGGCTTGGGACCAAAAAATTCTTCGTACTTTTCTTTCGAAACCATTTCCGAGTCAAATTCAGTCTCGATTCCACAGCCATGCGCCATCTTTCTTTCCTTATGGTAAAAAGCAAGGTGAGATTTCCTTACACTTCAAACATAAGAAAAAAAACGTTGTCAAGATATTTTTGAAAATTCGCTCAAAAAAGTGATTTGGGATACAGGTGGTAGGGATTAGGGAGAAGGGAACAGGGAATAGAATGGGAAGCGGGACTCGGCGGGAGGGATGATGGGCGTCTGAACGATCTTTTGCCGCAAAGCGACTCTTTTCCGCCTAGCGGCGAAGATGCGCCTCCCCGGCGAGGGGCAAGGTAGGGGGACCTTTCCGAGTTGCGAAAGGCCAAGCCTCCCCCTTCCTTGCAACCAACGCTGAGTCTGATCTGAGAGTGAGTGTTGAGAGGAATGACGTCGGGCGGGGATTCTATCGAGGCTTTGCCTCTCCAGAATGACGGTGCACAGAAAACAGCCCGCTCCGCGGACTAATCCTTAACCCCTAATCCCTCATCCCTACTCTCTAATCCTAGACGTCCACCATTCTATTTCCTAAATTTTCCCCGTGATTCAGGTTCAGAACATTTGCAAATCGTTTGGGACGCAGGAACTTTTCAACGACGCAAGCTTTCTCGTCGCGCCGAGGGAACGCGTGGGAATCGTCGGACGTAACGGCTCCGGCAAATCGACGCTCTTCAAAATCATCCTGGGCGAAGAATATCTCGACGGCGGAAAAATCGACATCCCCAAAAACTATTCGCTGGGATATTTAAAACAGCACATCGCCTTTTCGCATGCGACCGTCCACGAAGAAGCCTGTTCCGTCCTCCAAAAAAACGAAGACGGCTGGATCGACACGCACCACGTCGAAGCGATCCTTTTCGGCCTCGGATTCGACGAAAGTTCCATGCAAAAGGACCCGATGCTCCTCTCGGGCGGTTTCCAGATCCGGCTGAACCTCGCCAAGGTTCTTGCGAGCGAACCGAACATGCTCCTGCTCGACGAACCGACCAACTATCTCGACATCGTATCGATGCGCTGGCTTTCCCGCTTTCTGCGCGGGTGGAAAGGCGAAATTCTGCTCATCACGCACGACCGGAAATTCATGGACGAAGTCTGCACGCATGTCGTGGGGATTCACCGGAAAAAGTTCCGAAAAATCCAAGGTACGGTGGCAAAGCTCAAGGAGACGATCCGCGCCGAGGAAGAAGTCGCCCAGCGCACCCAGGAAAACGATGCGCACAAACGCGAACAACTCGAACGCGTCATCGACCGTTTCCGCTTCAAGGCAAGCAAAGCCGCGATGGTCCAGTCCAAAATCAAGGCGGTCGAACGTCTCGGCGAAGCGACCCGGCTCGAACACGAACGCAACCTGGAATTTTCGTTCAACGAAGCGCCTTTCCCGGGGAAAAGAATGCTCCAGATCAAGGATCTGAACTTTCATTTTGACGGCGGACCGACCCTCATCCAGGATTTGACAGTCGAACTTTTCAAGGGCGACCGCGTTGCGATCATCGGACCAAACGGACGCGGCAAAACGACGCTCCTGAACCTCATCGCCAACGAACTCTCCCCCGTCTCCGGGAGCATTTCGCTCAATCCGAACATTCTCTTGAATTACTTCGGACAGACAAATATCAACCGCCTGAACCTCGAAAACACCGTCGAAGAAGAAATCCAGTCGGCGATCCAGAGCGCGGAACGCGGCAAAGCGAGAAGTCTCGCCGGTCTGATGATGTTCAGCGGAGACGCTTCGCAAAAGAGAATCCGCATCCTTTCTGGCGGGGAACGCAGCCGGGTCCTGCTCGGAAAAATCCTCGCGACGCCGTGCAACCTGCTTCTGCTCGACGAACCGACCAACCATCTCGACATGGAAAGCATCGAAAGCCTGATCGACGCGCTCGAAGATTACGGCGGAACAGCCATCGTCGTTTCGCACGATGAAGAACTTCTCCAGGTTTTTGCAAACAAGTTAATCGTCTTTGACGGGGGAAAATGCTTCGCCTTTGAAGGCACCTACCGGGAATTTCTAGAAAAAATCGGTTGGGCGGAAGAAAAAGACGCGATGACAAAATCCGTCACCGCCGAAGCAAAGGCCCAAGCCTCAGCCCCGACCGTTTCCAAGAACAAGGACGACCGTCGCGCCCGAGCCGCTTACATCGAAGAACGCGCAAAAATCGTCCGACCGCTCGAAAAGGAAATCCAGCGGCTCGAAAAGGAAATCCAGAAATTCGAAGAACTCGCCGGTAAAAAGGAAGAAGAGCTTCTCGCCGCATCCGAGAAATCGGACGGAGCCTTGATATCAAAGCTCGCCACCGAACTTTCCGCCGCCAAATCCAAAGCGGAAGAGCTTTTCGCCAAATGGGAAGAGGCTTCCAACCAACTAGAAGCGGCAAAAGAAAAATATCCGCTGTAAAAATTTGAAGACAAAGTAACCAGTTCCATCCAAATTTTCCAAAGAAAAATGCCGTTTATTTATATAATAAACGGCACTTCAATTCGGTCTTTCTTTTTTCTCAGGCAGCGACCTACCGCCTTATCTCTTCCAATAATCTATCAAAATTCATCAGGTCGGTCAATACCTTTCGATAAAAATCCCCTTATTCCTTTACCCGACGGATTCCCCAGCTCCGCGACACATCCTTTTTCTGCGATTCTCCGCCGAGGACGCCAATTTTAATCTTGAGCAAGGCGACATACGCCCCGGAACCGACCAGGCGACCGGACTTTGCGCGCATATTCCAGCCCAGGTAAACGTTTCCCGAATTTGTGGAGCAATCACCGCCAAATAGATCATCGGTGCAGCGGACCGTCCCTTTTTTCGAACTGATGAACGCGCCCAGATTCGTAAAGAAATCCGCTTCATAGCTCAGGTAAACCTTTTCCTTGTCCGCACCGCTTGAAAGTACAAGCTCGCTCAGGTCGTAACGGATTAAGAAGCCGGGAAGTCCGATCAATTTTTCGGCCTTTTCATACGGCTGCCCCGCAGGAATCCGGTAAGGAATCAGCGTCGATGAATCCTTGAACGCCAAAGCTCGCTCCGTACTTTGGTCAAAAAGCGTCGCCGACTCGATGCGAATCACCTGCTCGCCGACAATGCGAACCCAATGATTATTTTCGTTCGCAAAGTTTCCCGACATATCGCGCAAAAGCCCAGGAGTTATCCGCACGCTGTCTCCCACCGAAGGCAAGACACCGTTCTTGTTCGAATACAGCACTTCATAGCGAGCCGTTTCCTTCTTCGCGGACACCGGGAAAATTCCCCGCGAAAATTCCGCCCCGTCGCGCCATGCGCGGAATTCGAAAACGGAATCCACGGCAAAGCTGTTCGTATCAATCGCTTCGCTGAACACAAGCGACAATCGGTAAATATTCTCGTTCTCGGGCTTGACAATCGCCGCAGTCAAAACCGGCCCGATTTTATCGCGGATATTCCCCGCCACATGGAAGAGAACCGTGTCCGTCTCACCGGTCAATGTATCCGTCAGCGCCTTGTTGAACCACGACGAATAGTTGCCCAGATAGGCTTTCTTCTCGGAACTTCCCGTGAAAAGGAACGGCACGAGCGAATCCTTTTTGAGTACGATCAGGGAATCGAGCGTCCTGTATTTTTCCACATCCCCGCGGCTTAATTTATACGGAACCGTATCTCCGAAAGCCCACGCAACCGAATCGGGAACATTTTCATCGACGATTTTCTCTCCATAGGCGAGGACAAGGCTGTCCGCGACCCCGTCGCCATCGCGGTCAAAAATTTCTCCGCCGGAAGGAATCGGCACGGGCGGCTTTTCCAAATTGATGAGCTTCCAGTAGGCGGTATCCGCAAAGGTCTTTCCGAAAACTCCGAACGAACCATCCTTGACCGGCGCCGTTCCCATCACAAAGAACTTCGCCCGTCCATTCTCCGGAAGAATCGAATCGATCAAGTTCCCGTTCTCGTCGGAAAATGCGAGCGAATCCGAAGTCACGAATTCAAGTGCGCCATCGCAGCCCGAATCGCAGGGAGAGCCCATATAATAAGCCCTTACATAGACGGGATACGGCACAAACGCCCAATTTCCGAGGCTTACCGTATCCGGGTCGATTTCGTTCCACAGAGAATCCGCAAACACGAGGTTCGGCAGCGGATATTCCGGCACCGTAAAGGAAACCTTTGACGATTGCGACAAATCGGACTCCAGATAGAAATACAGCACATAGGAGCCGGGAGCGAGCGTTCTCGACCGGACAATCGCACTCGTATCAATCGTAAAGCCCGACATCGTTTCGTTCACACTGATTCCGCCGTAATTTAAGCCCGGTCCGAGCGTCACGCCTTCGAACGGCAAGTTCCCGCCTTTCAAGAGGAACATCGATGCCGCCGGGACCGTGTCGATTTTTGTCACGCTCGAAACGTCGCAGCTGAGCGACTTGTCCGCAATCATCTGCCAAATCTCGTAAGAAATCGTCCCGTCCTTCATCGGAATTTCAACCGGATAATACGTCTTTTCCGTTTCCAGGTTGATGGACGTGCGCATTTTGAAATTCGAACCGGTCGCGTTTCGCTCCGAAAAGAAGATGCGGAACGGATAGGTTTCGCCTTCGACAAGCCCGAGCGAATCCAGATCGACCGCGCCTTCCACCGGGGAATGGCAACCGCCGATATCGACGACCAGCCGGTTATTGATAAACACCCAGACATCGTCGTCGCCGCGGAATTCAAAATACTGACCCTTCACATACTGGAACTGAGCCGAAATTTTCATGGCAAAGCTGTAATTGTGATGTTTGCCGTTATTCGTGCTCAGCCTTTCGCTCCAATCGAACTTCGGATTCTTGACCGTCTTCGCCGAATCGAGATATTCAAAATCGTCTAGCGGGAAAAATCCGCCGTCGGGATGCGATTCCGAAATGTCCGCCAACCAAAATCCCTCCGCATCGAGCGACAAATCGATATCGCGGCACGTCGCATTGGTATAGACATTTCCCGCCTTATCCGTCGCCACATCGACCGGTACAAACCACTTTTCGATTTCATGCGCAGCGGCACACTGGCTCCACGGATAGGAAAGCGAATCGACGCGGGCAGGATTTCCGTTCACTAACGTATCCTGGACCATCCCTTTCACATGCCCCTGGCACTTCCTGTTCTTTTGGATATTTCCCGCCGAATCCAAGTAGGTCGCTTCCGTAAAATCGTTTCCGTCATAGATTCCGCCAAAATCCACATCGATGGAATCCGGATAATCCTCTCCCGCCCAATCGACAAGCATCGCCGAAATTTTCAGGCTCGGACAAACGCCGAGACGCCCGGGAAATTGCGAAGAAATCCGCGGAGGGCTCATCAGCGTTGGGTAAGGCGTCACCCAGGCGGTGTCTCCTACCGCAAAGACGGAATCTAGGGAAATCGGGCCGCCGGCCTTCAGCCCTTCCGAAGAATATACATCAAAGCCGAAACGTTGCCGGAAGAGGACTTCAAAACTCTGCGCGTGACGGTAGTAAGCCGCTTCAAACCAGCCGCATGTATCCGACGAAAAAGGTCCCATCCCAATCGTGTCGTTTTCGATAAGCAGCGCAGGCGCCATATTGTCCCACGGAGACATCAGCCGGACAATCCTCTGTTCTGTCGGGGCAAAAGAAATTTCCATTTGTCCGCTCTTGGTAAAGACCCAAGCTTCATAGACTCCCTGCGGGAAAAATTCAGAAATCATCGGACGCTCGGCATCCGCGAAAAACGTCACCTGCGGCCATTCGTTCTGCCGGCGAAAAAACTGGACTTTAGCCTCTTTAGAAGTCCATGCCTGGCTGCGCGCGGTCTCCGCCGAAAAATCATACCGGAACCAGAAACGGAACTCTCCCGAAGAATCCATCGCCGTAGAACTGTTCAAAATGTTGTTTCCCACGTTCAGATAGAGAAGGCTGTCCTTGTATGTCGAATTTGAACGCCATGGGCTGTAAACGTGCAGGGTCCGCGTCGAATCGAAACACTCCCCGAGGCTTCCCCTCTTCAAATCCACCTTTCCGGTAAAGCCATCGACGAAAATCGTATCGGCAGATTTCAAAGCCGCCGACAAATCCACCTCCCCGTCTTTCGGAAATGCTAGGTAAGGTGCGTGGAAACGTTCAAAGTAGGCTGTTTTTGATGGATTCGCCGACAAGACGCTCGGAGCAATCGCCCCGTAGAACCAGCCACACGAAGCCGTATCGTCAAAGGCAAAGCGCATCAAGATGGAATCCGCCCCGAAAATCATCCGGGGAAGCGCCTTGTTCCCCCACGGGCTTTTGAACCAGACAAGCTTGGAACCGGGAGGGACAAAACTTTTTTCATAAGAACCTTTCGCGTCCGTATAGAGCCAAATTTCAAAATCCGCGGCAAAAAGCATTTGCATTTTAAAACTTTGTGCGTTTCCAGCCGAATCGTTCCAAGAGACACAATTGTTCGTGTTGTAGTTGTTATCGGAAGTATTCGGACAAGCCTTGACCGAAAAGCTTTCCCAATCCGCAAAATCGGAAATCGACTTATCCCATGTATAGGTAAACCAACCGTTTCCTTCGCTTTTCATCAATGTTCTGGAGTTTTCTCCAAAACCGGGATTGTAGTCGGTAGTTCCTCCCAAAATATGCAGCATATATTCCGACTTTCCGGAATCGTTCCGAAAAGGATTTTGGATATGTAACGTCAACGCCGCATGCGCATTTACGGCAAACAAAAACAACAGCGCAAGGCGAAAGCCCATAGACGCTCCTTTATAAATCAAACACTCAAATTTTAAAATAGAAAAACTCAATCAGATTCAAACAAACTTTTCTTAACATGTCTTGAAATCCAAATTACAATTTCCAAATAGCAAGTTCCCTGGCGACAGTCGTATCGGGGCCGTGCCCACAAAAAATCCGGGTTTCTTTAGGCAATTGGAACAATTTTCGAGGAATCGAATCCATCAAAGTTTTTTCATCGCCGCCCGGTAAATCAGTCCGGCCATAACTTCCACCAGCAAAGACGACATCCCCCGAAAAAACAACTCCTTCCGGCGAATAGAAGGCAAGGCTTCCCGGGGAATGCCCCGGAACTTCAAGAACTTTCAAGTGGATATTTCCGACACGAATTTCATCGTTTTCTTTCAAAAAAATTCGTGGAACAGAAATCCGGTATGGGATTTCAAGTCCGAACATCTGAGCCTGCTCTTCGGTATGTTCCGCCAAGGATAAATCTTTCAACCCGCATTCCGCTTCGATTCCAAAAGCAGATTGGGCAAAACCGTTCCCGATGCAATGATCCAAATGCATATGCGTATTCAAAATGCGGGAAACCCGATAGCCGTTCTCACGAACAAAGGATGCCAAACTTAAAAATTCGGATTCCGTGTAAAAGCCCGGATCGACGAGGACCGCTTTCTTCGAAAGCTCGTCGCAAACAAGATAAGTGTTTTCCCGAAACGGATTGCAGACAAATCTTTTAATTTCCATCTTCAAAAGATAGCATTTCAATCAGGAACTTTTACCGGCCATTTTTCAAGCCAATCCGAAGAAATTTTGCAAAAGCGTTCGCGGTCATCGGGGCAAGGGCGTTTAAAACAAGGAGGGCCCCCGTCCCATGTGGGACGGGG
>CAVKGV010000012.1:43597-71911 GCA_963656065.1 Alistipes onderdonkii | reverse complement strand
CATCGGTGTCGTTGTCGAGTCGGAACAGCCCGCCCTTGAGATTCGACCACGAGAACGGGTCCCACGATTTCAGCTTGAAATTCAATTTGTTTTCCCCATAAGAAGTCTTAGGTTATACGGCTGTCGCGCTTTCTTTCCGTTCATAGACACCCCACTATGAGCTTTACGAGATTGACCGCGGCGAGGACCGTCAGCAGAAAGATGATGACGGCAACACCGGCAAGGACCAGCCTCCCGCACAGGGAAAGCCAGTCGTCCACACTCCAGTAAATCAGGTTTTTCATAAAGTCCCCCACAAGGCGAAAATCACGATGTCGAGAAGCCCGAGAATCAACAGGTCGCTCCGCGTCATACTGCGCACCCTCCGTTGATGACGAACGCGAAGAACGATAACACGCATACGCCCATGACGAGCGCGAAAACGAGCGCGGCCACGAACTCGATCGTGTCGAGAAGGCAGTTGTCAATTTTTGGTTTACAACTCATCCTTCCTCCAGCTTTCTCTTTATCCATTCTATGTTCACCTCGATATTGGCTAGTTTCGTGCCGAGTTCCATATCGTCGTATTTCTCGATACGCCGTTTCATCAGCTCGATTTCCTTGCCCTGCGTCCGGACGGCATAGACAAGCCCTATGATTACCGCAGCAAGAGCCGGTGTCGCATTCTGGATTATCGCCTGTATCTCGTTCACTGGTTCACTCCCGGTTTGGATATCCGATACAGGATTGAAGAATTGACGACAGAACTGTTAGGAAATGCGTAAATTTCCGCCTCGAACATCGTCCAATCGGTAGGCGTCAGGGAAGACGTGGACGACTCCCAATATCCATTATCGACAACGTACAGCTTCATATACGTATTTGTCGTGGTGAAATTTGTTGAAACGATTGCGCCGTCTGTCGCGTAGCAACGGTATCCTCCACCGTTCGCATAGATGGAATGGTCCTTGCCGTCGGTCGGGACGACGCAAAGCCTGAGCGCGCCGGCGTTGTCCAAATATCCGCAGACGTTGAAAATCCCCGCCGTGAACAAGACGGTTCCCGGTGTTTCCGACACTGTCGGATATCCGATTTTCGTGAAGTCCATCGAATCGCCGGAAATGAACTCCGTTGATGAATGGACCCACTGCGTGCCGTTCCATTTGTAGATTTCTTCCTTCCCGTTGGCGAACGTGTGGAGCTCCGGATACGCTCCGGACACGGAGACGGAATACGGGACGAGAGAAGAGCCGGAGCCGTGTATCGCCGTGTCCCCGGCAATCGCCGCGGATATCATCTCGCTTATTCCCGTGGAGTTCGGGTCGAACGAGACCACTCCGGCAGTCGCTCCGATGTTCGTCCGTGCCTGTTTCTTTTCGTTGCCCGTCAGGCTCTGGGCGACCGTAAACAATACCGAGGGTGTCCTATCCATCTATATCGTCTCCTTCCTTGAGCGCATCCGCAAGCCAATCGCGGATTGTCGCAAGTTCTCCCGTAAACTCCATATCCAATACCGCGGTTCTCGCCGTGTCGAACCATCCCATCATTATAAGCGTCGGAATGGCAAGGCTCGAAAGGAACGGCGAAGCCTCGTAAGGGAGCATCTTCCTGTGCAGTTCGTCGAGGATATAGCCCCCGATGAACCGGTTCCATTCGCCTCCGGACCTGTGCAGGGCTTCCGGCTGTATCTTCAGTTCCTCTTCCGTCAAGTCGGACGGGACTAGGTAGGTGTCTCTCGAGTATCTCATGGGTGCCTCAACGCAAGAAAGTGGTGTTCCGCCGTCATCCCGAATCCGGAAAGGTCGAACTCGGCGACAGCGGACGGGTCCACCGTGTATTCGGAACTGCCGGAGCCGTAAGCCACGGCGGATTTCCAGATGCCGATTGGCGTATCCGTGGAAGACGGGTTAAGGTTGAACGTGTTCGTCTTCAGCCCGGCGACAAGGACCGCCGTCTGGTCGCAGAAACTCGCCGCATAGTAGAGCCTGCTCGGCTTGATTATCGGGTATGCCGTCGATACGTATTCCACGGGAACGGTCTTTACGCCCGTCGTCGTGTCAAGCGACACGCAACTTCCGCTAAGGCAGACCAGGTGCAGTTTCCTGTTCTCCTGGTCAAGCTCGTAGATTCCCAATTGGTGATTGTACACGCTCCCGACCTGCGCCTGCGTCACGATATAGACGAACGAATCCTCGCCAGCCTTGGGAACGAAATAGTTCTGGACGCTGAACACGTGCATATCTACCGAAGTCCATCCGTTCCCGTGTCCGCTTCCCTGCGCCGCGGAACTCGAATCGGCGATGACGTCGATTGGAGGCGTGGAAATCCGGGAAAGCGGGGACGCTTCCACCGGGTCCTGGTAGATTACGAGGTGCGAGGAATCCGAGTTCAGCTTCTTCTGGACCGGCGCTTCCGTGAGTATCAGCCCGTCGAGCGTCGTCGCGTCGATATCGGCGTTCGTCGATGTGATTGCGGACCATCCCGCCGTCTTGCCGTCCGAGCTTTCCAGCTTCGTATAGTTCGTGCGGAGCGAACCGCCGACCATATAGTCGGAAACGAACGTCCCGGCCGTCCCGGTGAGCTCCGTCATCGCGAAAATCTTGGAGTTCATCGTGCAGAGCACGAGGTCGTAGGAGGAAAGAGTGTCGAAATCGGAGACAGTCTCGCCGTATTGCAGGACGCGGATGTTCGACGACCCGCCACTCCCGGAAGAAATCCCCGTCACCTTGAACACGGAGAGCGTCTCCAGGCGGAAAGTGTACGTCCCCGGGTCATCCCCGGAACCGTCAAGGGCGAGGCTTACCGCAAGGCTTCCGGACGATTCCGGAACGAGCCCCGAGAATGCGAACACGGATTCCCTGGTGTCCTGCAACCGGAACGGGACGTTCTGCGTCGGCATTCCGCCGATGCTCGCCTGTATCTTTCCCGCAAGTTCCACGCCGGAGGATTCTTCCGGGACCATCCGGACCGTTCCCGAGACGAAATAGATTCCGCTGTCGAGTTCCGCAGGGTCGATGTTGCCGGATTCCTTCTGTATCGGAAATTTCGTCGAGACGTTGCCCTTGCCTAGACTGTCCGTCGCTTCCGTAGCCTTTACGGTGGCCCACTTGGATTCCGCCTTTATCGCCTTCGCGAGTTCCGCATCCGCAGCCTTGCGCTCGTTCGTCTCCGTCACGAGGCCCTTGGCGATTACGCCGATGTCGTCGGAAAGTTCCTTGTCCGCTTTCTTTCGGGCCTCGGTCTCCTCGGAGATGGCCTTGTCGATGTCCGTCGAATCGAACCCGATGAGGGCGGTGCTTCCGACCATCTTCTTCGTTATCGGGTGCTCCGCGGAGATGTCCGTCCCCGCCGTCCCGGAAGTCCCCGAAGCGGTCACGTTGTCGCGCGTCCAGATTTCCGAGCCGTCCGGGCGGAGCAGCACGAACTTGTACGCCATGTCCGCGTCGAGCATGATGGCGGTGTCCGTCTCCCCGCGCCCGTTCAGGCGCATTTTCACCTCGTTCGGCTTGCCGTCCGAATCGTACGTGGCGACCGGCGTATTCGTCCCGGCCATATACGTGCACAGGAACCCGAATACGAGCGGCTTCCCGTCGTCGCCAAAGAACTGGAAAACCGGGTTTGGCGCGTAGCTTCTTCCCATCTTCCCTCCCTAGGAAATTTTCACGAGGCCCTTGCCCTCGATATACATGAAAAGCAGGACGGAGTTGTTGTGGTTCTCCCATTCGCCCGCGTCCGTCTTGAAGTAGATGCCGTAAGTGTAGTCCCCATAGAAAAGGTCGTTGTACAGCGCAAAAATACGCCCTTGCGTCAAGCCGGTAATCCCGGTGAGGTCCACGCGCGCACCGTACTTGTCGACGTCCACCCGAAATTTCGTGTAGCCGTAGTCGGACACTTTCGCCACATGGACGGAGAGTCCCGAATCGGGGTCGTTTTCGCCCAACAGGTTTCCGACCCTGGCAAAATCCAGAAGAGCGGAATCCCCCAAGATACTCGTGCACCTTATCTCGTCGAGAAACTCCGCAACTCGCCGTACTATAAATGCGGACACCCCATGTCCCGCCTCGCTCGCCGTATCGAAAACGTCGGAAACATTGAGGTCCTTTCCCACCGAGACGTTCCCGCCCACGGAGGCGTCGCCATTGACGGAAAGCGAATCCAGGATTTCGAGGATTCCGAAAACGCCTTTGGGGGAAGTCACGGACTTCGGGACGACTTCCGTCCGGTCGCTTCCGTCCTGGACGACAAGCCCGGTATTCCCGAACCTCGCGTAGGCATTCCCGTCGCCGTCCTTGACGAACAGGAGCACCCTGTCGCTCAGCCGCGCGGAAAAGTCGTCGGAATCTCTTCCGCCCACCGTGACGCCGTTCCCGGCGATTTCCGTGTTGAGGGAACCGCCCCGGGCGAAGTCGAGAAAGACGCAACCGGAGAACGTGAGGCCGGAAAGGGCGGAGCTTTCGAAAAGGACTACCTTCTTGCCCGACACGGCGACGGAAGCCTTCCCGGCGTCCGGCACGGAATCCACTACAAGCGTCTCGACGCCGGAGAGGGCCTCCGGCGTGAGGAACTCGTTGAGCGTCCCCCGGAGCCACGATGTCCGCAAAATCCCCTTGACTACCGGGACGACCCGGACGGAATCCGCCGCAGAGGTCTCCGCCATGAAGCATCCGCCCCGGTTCTCGAAGAAGCTGTCTATCCGCACCTCGACGCTGTTCGTCCCGGAACACCGGAACTTCGCGTTCCGCTCGACGATCGCCGCGTAGAGCTGGAGACCCGACGAAAGGAAATAAGTCCCCGTCGGAAAGTAGATTGCCGTGTTCGGGTATTCCCTCGACGCCCTCTGGAGCGCGTCCGAGACGGTCTTTCCGCCGTCCGGGTCCGCGCCGAACCAGCGCACGTCCACGAACCCGGAAGGCTCGCAGACCCACGTCCCGGCGTTCCCCTTTCCGGGGAGCGTGGAGCGCACGTGCGTCCCGTAGTTCTCGTCGTAGAGCCTTCCGACCCACTTGAAGATTCTCGGGGGGCAGAAGTCGCCCGCCTCGGAATAGCCGAGCACGACCGCCGGGCTCGATTCCGGGTCGGCCTTGCGAAGGTCGGGAAGACCGCCGTATGTCGATACTCCCGAAAACTCGACCTTTATCTTCTGGCTCTTCGAATCGATGATGTAGAGCCGTTCCCACGCCGGCGCCTCGCTTTCGAGCGTCGCCGGGATTCCGGTCGGGCGTTCCACTATCATGCGGAAGTCGATGCCGTCCGCGACGAAGGGCTGCGTCTGGAACTTCCCGAGGTCGTCGAGGCCGAGCGGGTTTTCGAGCGGCGTCCCGTCGGTGTCGTAGATGGCGATATAGTCCGGATCCTCGCGGTCCGTCGGGGCGGCGGAGCAGTCCGGCTTCACGAAGTGGACGCGTCCCCCGGAGAGGGGCTTTCCGTCCTTGCCGAAAAACGGCACGATGTAGTTCACGACGTTCTGCATACCCTGCATTTAGTCGCCGTTCCGCAAAGGCGCGCAAAAAAAAATCGGGGGCGGTCTCCCGTCCCCGGCCGTCCTAGCGGAGTATCCTCGAAACTGCCGGACGATTCCTCCGTCCCCCGTCCGAAAACAACGGGATTTCCACGTTCTGGTCGTGGAGCTTGAGGCCGAGCGCATCGAGGCCGCTGTTCACGACTTTTCCTGCACGATTCCGGAACCCGCCCCTGCCCTTGGCCTTGAGTTCTTCCAGGATTTCATCCGCGTCCATGGCTTTACGCTCCTCGGCGGCCCTCCCGGCGGCGAGTTTCCTGTCCATCGCCTTCTTCTCCCCGATGCGGCGGATGCGCTCGTCCGGGTTGCTTTCGGTTTTCAGGAATTCTTCGTGTTCCGCGTCGTTGAGGTCCTGCAGTTGCCGATTCTCTTCGAGCTTTTTCTCGGCGTTCGTCTTCTTCCGCTTCGCGGCGGCCATCTTGTTCCTGTTCCCCTTGGAGACGAAGTCTATGCCTAGCTTCTTCGCCCTGTCGGACGCGTTCCCTAACAGATGGTCGGTCGCCTGCTTCATCTTGTTGATGCCGTAGACGCTCAGGGCCGCCATGAACGGGCCTTTCAAGGCTGCGCGGGAGAAGCGTTCCCGGAACTTCAGGTTGTCGCCGAGCGCATCCCAGAACCCCTTCGATTCCTCCCGGCGGTGGTCCCCTGTCTCGTAGGTCTTCGTCGAGAGCCAGTCGTCGAAGGTGTCGTGAAGTGCGTCGATAGTCTCGTCCGCCGCCGAAAGGGCGAATCCCTGCGTCCCGAGACCGGCCCACCTCTTGCCCCTCCCGACACCGTTTTCCGTCATCCCGGCGCCCCGGACGACCGCGCCAATACCTTTCCCTATCCCGTTCGTCACCGGGAACTTGCCCAGTCCCTTTATGCCAAGGTCCGCCGCTTTCAGCGCGCCCCTGTAGCCCGCAGGGAAAAGCATCACCCCGTCGGCTATGCCGTCCGCAAAGGTCGGGTCGCGACCCTCGGAATACGCCCCGGAGGAGTAGGGGGCGAGCAGGGAAAGCCCGAATTTCGCCGCGGGATTCGTTTCCGCATAGTCCTCCGCCCTGCCGCTCCGGTCGAAGTAGTCGAGCACGCGATCCACGACGCGCGCGTCGGTGTCGGCGAGGTCGGGGTTGAGCCCTATCGCCATGAGGAACTCGCGCCGGGTCTCCGGCTTGAGCCTTTCGCGGACCGCCGCGGCGAGCTTCTTCCGGTCGTCCCCGGCGAGCGCCTTGGCCGCGCTCCGGTATGCGCCCAGCTCCTCGCCGTTGTCGGCGTAGCCGAGAGCCTTCGCCATCGCGTTGGACATGGCGTTCACGTCCTCGAGGGACATGTGGGAAAAGTCCAGGTCCCGCTCCTTCATCGCGGACGGGTCGAAGACCGTGACGGGGACGAAGTCCTCGCTGTCCTCCTCCACGCCGTCGTTGATGTCGAAGAACGCCTTCTCGATGTACCCCGGGTCCTTCCTCGCCTGGTCGATGACGCGGTTCCGCATTTCCTCGTACTCGAAGATGTCGGCGAGGTCGGGATATGCGACCCCCATGTAGCCGTCGCTGTCGTCGGCGTGCAGTCCCTTCCAGATGTGGCGGATCACCTTCTCGTTGTCGAAATCGTCCCTTCTGCTCACTTGCGGGCCTCCCTTTTCTTCCTGTTGTTTTCGTTGTTCTTGAACCACTTCGTGCCCTTGCTGCCTCCCAGCCGCAGGTACTCCGTCGTGTCGTAGTATTTCCCGGCCTTTGCCGCCGCCTCGAGCTTCCGCGTCTCCTCGGCGAGCCTAGCCGCACGGTCTTTCGCCAGCTTTTTCCTTTTCGCGTCCGCCTCGGTCCGCACGCTTCCGGTGCCGAGGCTGAGGGCGTCGCGCGTCGCGCTGTCGCCCGGAATCTTGGAGACGTAGAGGTTCCACTTGGCCGCGTAGTCGGGGTTGGCCGAGAGGGTCGCCCATAGGTTTCCCCGGACGAGCCCCTCCTTGAGAGCCTGGATTTTTTCCGCATTCGCCGTGTCGCCGTCCATCACGCCGTCGAGTTCCGCGAAATAGTCCTCGAGGGACTTCCGTTTCGGCGTCCCGGCTTCCGGCGCGTAGTCCTTCCGGAAAGGCACGCCGCCCCACGACGGCAGTCCCATTTCCGCGGCCCGCGCCCCGTATTCCGGGTGCGCCCTGATGAAGTCCTCGTACGCCCTCTTCGCGGATTCGTAGCGTTCGAGTTCCGCCGCCGTGGGGATGTCCCCCTGCGCCGCCGTCATCGCCACCTGGTAGTTCTGCGCCACCGCGCCGAACCCCCGGTCGAGAGCCTCGTCCCGCCGCTTCATGCCGTAGTCCGCAAGCGCGTCCCGGCGGTTCCTGTCGTAGGCCCTCGCCTCCTGCGTTTCCGCGTCCTTCCTGGACTTCTCGCCCAGCACGTATTTCAGGAACTCGTCGCCCGACATGGCGTTCGCGGCGAGGCCCGCGTTCTCGATCCCGACGCCGTCGGCAAGCTCCAGCGCGCGCTTCCGCCTGACGGAATCGTCGAAGGCTTCGCCGAGGACCGGGAGGATTCCCCCGAACCTGTCGATGATGTCCTGCTCGTTCCGTCGCCGCTGCCGGAGATCTTCCGACACGGTCCGTCCGAGACCCAGCGCGTCCCATCCGCTGTAGATTTCCATGGATGCCTCCCTAGTATTTCTGCGACTGGAAGTTCGCTATCTGCGCCCAGTAGTCGCCCTTGTTTTTCCAGTAGTCGTCGTTCAGGCCGAGAAGTCCCTGGTAGTAGCTGTTGTTCGCCGCGGAAAGGTTCCCCGCCGCGTCCGAGGCCATGCCGTATTGCGCGTTGGCGAGCTGCATCGCCGAGTTGGCCGCCGCCTGTTTCGCCGCCTCGTTCCCCGCCCAGATGCCCTGTTCGAGGGACTTGTCCGCATTGAACGCCGCGAGGGCCTCCTTGTACATGTTGGAGGCGAGCACCTGGTTCTGCGCGGCGAGCTTGTCCGCCGTCCCGGAACTGAACATGTTGCCCCCGAGCGCCTGCGAGGCGTTCATGGCGTCGTTCGCCGAGTTCACCGAGAGCTGGAAGGCGGGGTCGTAGAAGTCCCCGATTTCCTTGCCGTAGCTGAACTGCCCGGCCTCGTAAGGCGAAAGCCCGTTCACCTTTTCGCGCGCCGCCTGGAGGGCCGCGGCGATGTCGTCCGGGTCCCCGTAAAGCCCCTGCGCCGCGGCGAGCTGCTGCGCGAGGATGTCCTGCCCTTGCGACTTCATCGCCTCGGAGAAACCTTCCGTCTTCTCCAGCGTCCCTATCGCCTGGTTCATCGCCCGGCGCTTCGCCATGCGGTTCGCCGATTCGCTGATAAGCCCGCCGAGCCCTCCGGCGACAGCCCCCGCCACGCCTCCGACGGCCGTGCCGATTCCCGGCACCGCCGACCCGATTGTCGCGCCCGCCGCCGCGCCCGTGGCGGCTCCGCTTCCTACGCTCATGTAAAGCCTCCCTTGTTGGGGTTGATGTCCCTAGTCATTTAGCAGCGCGAATCCCGAAGCGACGAACCTTTTTTTCCGGAACGCCGCCGGGACGCCGACAAAACCCGCCGACGGCTCGACCGGGACGCAGCACGCCCCCTCGTCGCCGGAAAAGAGCAGCGGGAAGCGGACCGGGAGCTTCGGGACCTCGACGGCTTCCGTCCCGGCGGGGAACGCCCCCCAGAACAGGACCATCCGCCCGGCCTTCGTCACCGTGATTCCGTTCGGCATCGCGGAAGTCCCGTATTCGCCGCGCAACGCGTCCAGGAGCGTCCTTTTCTCGTCCGTGTTGGCGTTTATCCGTATCATTGCGAAAGCCCTCCGTACGCGCTAGAAATGGGAAAGCGGGGTGAACGAGATTTTCGCCCCGGTGATGACCACGTTCACCCGGTCCGTGACCGTGAAGCGGAACGCGAACATCGTCCCGACCCCTATCCCGTACCATACCGACCTGTGGCCGTACTGCCCGGTCCGCCCGCCGCCAGCCCAGCGCTCGTTCCCGAACGTGTTCCCGCCGTCCGTGCTTACCTCCAGCATCACGACCGGATCGCGCGCCCCGGCGGAGTTGTCGGTGTCGGTCGTCGTGCCCGTGTTCCACACGAGCTGGATGTCGTTCACCATGAAAGGCGAGAAGTCGTTCGTCACGACGGGCGCCGTCCGGCTCTTCACTATCGGCTCGCCCCGGAAGTCGTCGAACTTCTTCCGGTCGAGGACGGCGAGGACGCCGAACCCCTCCCCGGCCAGCTGGATGTCGCCCCCGGCGCAGGCGACGAAGCACGTCCACCACTCGACGTCGCGCCCGTCCGGGTTCCGCGTGCCCCTGTCGTGCCACTGCCTCGTCGCGAAGTCGTAGCAGTAGGTCTTGCGGAGCGCCCGGACCGTGAGGCAGTAGAACTGGTGCCCGTTGTCCATATAGCCGAACGCATAGGCGTCCGACGTGTCCACCCCGGAAAGCTCGCGCTCAATGGCGTTCGTGGAAATCCTGACAGGCGCGCCCCCGTCGGAATACCAGACGGAACGCTCGCCGCGCATCGCGCTCCCCAGGAAGACGACCTTTCCGCAGACCTCGGCGACCGTCATCGGGGACTTCGTGCCGAGTTCCCGGACGTTCCTGCCCGCGGAGCTGAACTCCATGCTGGTGAACCCGTAGGCGTCCGTCGACGTCGTCTGCGCGTAGATCTGCAGCGACCGCGTCCCGAACGCCATGAGGAAGTCCCCGCAGGTGGCGAGGGCGACCACGTTGTCCGCGGAACATTCCGCCGTCTGCCAGCGGGGCTTCGAGTAGCGGTCGAGCCACAGGTAGGCCGTCTGCGATTCCGGCTCCTCCTCCCCGAGGTCCTTCTCCTCCGTGTCTATCTCGTAGGTCGAGCCGTCCTTGTACTTGACGTTCCCGTTTTCCAGCCTATAGACGGTCCGGGTCGTGTTCGTCCCGCCGAGGATGTAGGCGTCGGTGTAGTACCAGGTGTCGTTTTCCGGGTCGTTGATGCAGAGGCTCCCGGCGACCGAGCAGATGGACGTGGGGACGACATGGAAGTTCGTGTCTAGCTTCACCTCGTCCGCGGTGAGGTACACCCTCGACGGCGTCCGGTATTCGAGCGGGAAAGCCACCGTCCCCGGCATCTTGTCCGGTTCGAGCGGGTACGCCTTGACAGTCTCCGTGCCGTCTATCCAGCAGACGAACGAGTTCACGCCCCCGGTCTCGCAGAACGAGATGCGCCCGACGGTCCCTTCCTGCTGGGTGTAGATCCTCTCGTACGAATACGAGCCGTCCACCGGGTTCTTCCTTATCCGCAGGATTTCCTCGCCGTAGGCGGCAAAGAGCGTGTCGTCGGAAGCCGCGAACAGGCCCCGGCAGCCCTGTCCGTTCCGGTCGGAGATTTCCATCCCGGAAAGCACGGTACGCTCGCCGGGGACGGAGCGCAGCGCGGTCGTGAAGTAGGCGCCGCCGTCCGCCTCCTCGACGGATTCCGCGTAGAGGTTCCGGGAGACGGCATTCCCCGCGATCCGTTCGTCCGCCTCGTAGGAGCCGCCGATCACGCCATTGATGAGCCGCGTCCCCTTCATAGCCTGTACGCCCCCGCCACGAGGTCGCCGGGCGAGCGGAAGCCGCCCCGGTAGCCGAGGTTCACCTCGTGCTGGAACGAGTTCACCTTGGAAATCGCCGACAGGATGGCGTCCCGTTCCTCCGCGATGTTCGCCTTCACGTCGGCGGGAAGCCCGTAGCGGACGCAGCACTTGACCGCCACGCCGTATTTCAAAAGCTGCTCGTATTGCGGCGGCGCGTTCAGCATGTCGTTGTAGTCCATTTCCGGGATGGCCCTGTTGTAGATTATCCGGCAGCGGAACGAGCCGTTCTCGCTGTCGAACGTGAGGACGCCCCGCCCGTCCGCGTCGAGCGAAAAAGCGAAGAAGCTCGGGAGCGTCCCCGTCGAGCGCCTGGCCCAGATGTTCTCGTAGGAGACCCGGGCGAGCGGTTCCCACGCCGTACCGTTCCGCCAGAGGCACTTCTGCACGAACGCCGGCACCTCGCCACGGAACGTCGCCGAATCCGGCGCGACGACCGCCGAGCCGCCCGAAACGTCGGCGTCGAGCGTGTTGTTCGTGAAAGGGAAGTAGTTCTCCATGTTCCACTTGAAGAGGAGCTCGTTCAGGAACCCCAGCCCCTCGCGGCTCATGTCGGCGTTGAGCGGCTGCGCCGTCGGGCATATCCCGGCGTACGCGTAGGCGTCCCGGACTATCTGTATCGCGTTCTTCATTCCTCGCTTTCTCCTGTTAAAAAGGAAGCGCAGGGCGCGTCGCCGCGTCCTGCGCCTTTCCGTCCCCCATGACAAGGAAGACTGTTTCCGGCTACGGGCACTTCACGAAGAGGGTGCGGACAGCGCGCTCGTCGACGATGTCGCCGAAGTAGGGGCAGTCCATGCGCATCACGTTCGTGCGCCCGAGGATTTCGCCTCCCGCCGCGAGCTGGATCGTCAGCTCGTCGGTCGAGCTCGTGGAGTTCTGGAGCGCGAGAAGCTCCGGGAACTCGAACGGGGTCCAGTTGAACGCCTCGGCGTCGCGGACGAGTCCGACGTAGTAGTCGGCGCCGCCCTCGACGAGCATCTTGACCGCCGCATCCGCCGGGATTCCCTCGCCGCCGTCCACCCAGACGGTGTTAGTGTAGCCGTCGTCGGAGTTGAAGTAGAGCGGGACGACCTTGACGGTCGCTTCCGTCCCTTCCGCGGTCGCGTCCTCCTGGACGACGAACTTCTTGAGGTAGCCCTGCTTGACGCCGCTCATCGTGACTTCGTACACGCCCTCGACGGTGAAAGGCGTGCCCTTGGCGATCTTCGCCCCGGTCGGAAGCCCGGAGATGACGAGTTCCGTCGTCCCCTGCTTCGTCACCGCGGTCTTGACCTTCGCGGAATCGCCCCATGCCGTGCCCGCCGTGAAGATGGGCATGAACGGCTCGGAGACCCAGTCCACGTTCGCGAAGTAGCCGATGGACGCCTTGCCGTACATTTCGCGGATGCGGTCGTCGGGCGCATGGAAGTCCATGCGGAGCGGCGAGGTGGCGAGGTAGCTCTGGAGCATGGGCGAGATGTAGCCCACCCAGTCGCCCGTCGCCTTGACGCTCTGCAGTTCCGCCGACGCGCGGGAAAGCGCGAGGAAGTCAGCCGAGGACGAGACGATCGCCCCGCCGGCGCGGAACCAGTTGCGGTTCACGAGGTCGCGCTCGATCTCGTGCGCCATGCGCTGCCCGCGCGGCTTCACAAGGTCGCGCATGTAGTCGTCGAGCTCGAAGATTTCCTCGAAGTTCGAGAACTCGAGGATGTCCGACGCGTTCTGGGCGTAGAACTCCTTCTTCCAGAAGCTCGAGTTGCGGGGGCGGCCCGTTAGGTCGATGGCCGACGTCGGGTAGGGCGTCGTGCCGGGCGGATAGGTGAGCTGCCCCACCTTCGCGTTGCCGCTCGCCGGGACGTAGAAGTCCATCACGCCGTGCTGGCGGTTCCCCTTGGTCACCTGGCCCTTGCCGAGGTTAACCCGCTTCTGGATGAAGGGGATGCTTGTCGAAATCTTTGCGTTGAGACGGTCGACGAGTTCCTGCTTCGCCGCCGAAAGGTCTCCGTTGAATACTCCCATGGGTATCTCTCCTTAGATTATGCCGGACTTCCGCATGTCTTCCTTGTACCGCCGCACCCTCTCGGTGGCGGAAAGGCTTCCGATGTTCGTCCGTCCGTTTCCCGTGATTCCGAACGCGCCCGCCGCCGGGACGGATTCGGCGCGCTTGCGCCTTTCCTCCTCGGCCTTCGTCCGGATTTCGCCCTGCGCCTTCATCGCCTCCAGCCTGTCCTCGAGCTGGAAGATGCGGAACTGCTGCTTCTGCGGCGACAGTTCCAGGAGCTTCCTGAACAGCCCGGGGTTCCCGTACATGACGGCGAGTATTTCCGGCCTGTGGTCGCTCCCGGCGATGGCGTCGGCCATCGCCTTGGCGCGGTCGTCCGTGAGGATGAGGCTCATCTCGGATTCCGGGTCGTGCAGTTCGCGCATGACCGCCCCGGAAAGCCCCTTCTGGACGGATTCGAGGCCGCTTTCGAGCCTGCGGAGGTCTTCCGCGCTCTCGCGCTCGCTCTCGATGTCGCCGTCCATCCGTTCCCGGACACGCCTGTAGATGCCGTCCTCCAGGTTCTGCCTGAGATAGTTCCCGTATTCGGCGTCGTCCTTGAAATCCTCGCGGGTCTTGGGCTTCTCCCCGCCGGAAGCGCCTGCCGCCTTCTTCAGCTCCGCGATTTCCCGCCTCAGCGCCTCGTTCTCGCGCTTGAAGCGGATCCGCATCGCCGCCATGGCGTGCCGCTGCCTTTCCTCCGGGTCGCGTCCGTCCGCCGGTTCCGTCCCCCTGGCGGGTTCCTGCCGTGCGGCCCCCGCTTCCGGTTCCTTCCCGGCGACGTTCCCTGTGCCGTGCGGGTCCGGCTCTACTCCGCCCTGCTTCTCGCCGCCTTCCGGTCCGGATTTCCGGTCCTCGACGATCTGCCTGTATTTCTCTTCTTCGTTCATCGTAGGTTTCCCATCGCGCTAGGGGCGCGTTCCCTTTACACCCTTTTTAGTCGCCATTTTCGCAAAACGCGGAAAAGGCCCCGGATTTTTTTCCGGGGCCCGCGAAAATTTCCCCGCCTGTCCGCTATCCGGGAATCCCAGGCAGCTTCTCGACGACCTTCTCGGCGAGGGCGGCACGCGCCTCCATCGCCTTCTCCTCCATGGCGCGCTCGGTCTCGTACTGTTCCCGCTTCGCGTCCATGAGCATCTTCCGCGCCGTCTCCTTCTCTCCCTGCGCGTATTCGAGCTGCTTCATCTGCACGTCGTGGGCGAACCTCTTGTCCTCCATGATGAGGTCGCTCTGCGTGCGGAGCTGCGCCTGGGTGAGCTGGTCGTTGAGCGTCCGGTTCTCCTCGGCGAGCGTCTGCGCCTGCCGCTGGAGCTGTTGCATCTGCTGCTGGAGCTGCATCCATTCCTGCCACGACGGCACGCCGCCGCGGAGTTCCTGCGGGAGCATGTTGAAGAGCATGTCCGAGAGTTCCTTGCCGCCCTCGATGTCGAGTTTCGAGACGAGCCTCTGCGAGATGAGCGGGCGGAAGTTGTCCGGCACGATGTTCGCGAGGGCGAGGAGCTTTTCCCGGTCCTCCTCCATCTTGGTGAGGCTCACGCAGCCCTCCTCCACCACGATGTCGTACGAACCCTTGGGAAGCTCGATGCCGTACAGGGCGATGCACAGGTGCGCGAGCACGTTCCCGGCGATGCGGACCGTCTCCTTCGCGTGGGAGATGTAGTTGCTCACGTTCGACTGGGAGGACTTCGTGCGGAGTATCACCTCGGTCGCGGTCTTCTGGTCGGTCAGGTTCTGCTCGACGATGCCGTTCGGGGAGATGCCCGTGGCGACGCTCATCTGGTTTATCGCCGCGCTTATCGCCCCCTGCAGGTCCTCGGTGTGGATCGCCGGGGAGATGAACGTCGGCGGGGCGGTCGGGTTGCCCGCCTGGTCCCGCGCGTTGAACCGGAGCACGTAGGAATTGCCGTACTCGGCGTTCTGGTAGTCCTCCTCGAAGCCCTCTATCGCCTCGGTCGGCGTTAGGAAGAACCCCTTCGGCGACTTGGCGAGGCGTTCCACGAGCTGGCTGTGGGCGTAGTTTATCGTCTTCTGCTCCGCGCGTATCTTGCGGATGATGCCGGAGTAGGTCCGGCTGTCCTTCACCCAGATGCGGTCGCCGGTGAAGGCGAAGACCGGGAGGTAGTCGAGGCCCTCGTACACGCCGTAGTCCACGACCCGGTCGGCGCACAGGCGGAAGTACTCGACGTTGTGCCCGTCCCTGCGGAAGTAGGTCACCACGGCGACGCTGTCCTTCGGGACTTCCCAGCTCTCCCCGAAGTCGGTGAGGCTCGCGCGTTCCGGGTTGCCGAAGCGCACCACGTCGTCCCCGAAGCGTTCCTTCGCGGTGGCGTAGGGGATGAAGTCCACGACGGCCACGCGGTCGGCCTCCTCGAGGGCGACGCCCTTCGCGTCCGGGTCCACGATGACCTTCGTCTGGTCCTCGACGTGGAGGTAGCGGACGCGCCTTTCGCCCCCGGCCTCGTCCACCGTGGCGTAGCAGAACCCTATCCCCGTCGTCACCGCGTCGTGCAGCCCCTGCGCATTGCTCTCGTTCGTCGCGAAGTCGTTCTGGATTTCCGAGAGGCGCGCGTTCAACGCGTCCACCGCCCCGTTGAACGCCTCGTCCCGCGGGACCGCCTTCACCTTGAACGGCTTCGCCGCGAACGGGTTCACCACCGCGTTCACGAACACCGTGCAGAGGTTTATCGTCATCTCGGCGCGCCCGCTCCCGCGGTTCTTCGCGTCCGCCTCGGTCCACTGCTCGCCCGCCTCGAAGGCGCGGTCGTCCCGGATCCGCCTGTGGAAGTCCCTGTCGTGCTCCGAAGCCCGGCGGGCGAACTTCTTCACCTCCTCGATGATGTCCGCCTCCGTGCGTTCCCACTCCGCGTCGTCCGCGGGGGTGGAAGTTTCCCTTTCCAGTTCCTCGTTCATGCGTTCTCCCTGTTTCGTCTTGAAATCCCTACCAGCCCGGCGATCCTTTCGCCGTCAGCCTCCGCGAGCGCGCGCTCCACGGCCCGCCCCACGGCCCTTTCGAGCCTCGCCATCTTCCGCATCCGCGCGAGCGGCACGACCTTGCGCTCGTTCGCCTCGACAAGCCCCCGGAGCAGCCTCCGGCGGTTCTTCAGGCAGAACGGCTCGACCGCCCTCGCCTGGCTGCGGTCGTCGAGCGGAACGGTGTCCCGGACCCGGCGCTTCAGCGACCGCTTGCACGCGTTCGCCGCCACCGTGTAGAAGTAGCTGAACAGGTTCCGCCCCGTGTCGGCGGTCCCCATCGCGGAAAAGACGGCGAGGCACGCGTCCCCGAACATGTCGAGCTGCCAGTCCTCGGTGTAGCCCCGGAAGCACCCGGAGCTGAGGACTATCTTGCACAGGTCGGAGACGAAGCGCCCCAGTTCCGGGTCCGAGCAGTCGCCGCGCGCCCTCGCGTCCCCGACAAGCTCCCGGAGCCGCTCCGGGTCTATCTTCCTGTATCTCATGCCTTCCATTTAGTCCCCGTCAGAACGAGAATTTGTGCGCGAGCGACCGTATCTTCCGCCCCCGGTCGCGCAGGGCCTCCAGCGGGTCGCCGAGGGCCTTCTTCCGGTTCATGTCCGCGCCGAGGCCGAGGGCCCCGGCGTAGAACGTGAGTGCGAACGCGTCCGACGTGTCCGGCGAACGCCCGAGCGTCTTCTTGAGCAGCTCCTTGGGCACGAGACGGAACGACTTGTCCGCGTGGATGAAGTACCGCTGCGCCGACAGGTCCTCCCGGAGAGCCTCGTCCTTCGCGAAGCCGCCCTCGCCTATCCACTCCTTCGCCTTGAAGTACATGAACGCGCGCATGTTGTAGTAGTTGGGATCCGGCGACCGCTCGGAGAAGTTCGCCTCGAACACCCTGTACTTCAGCGTCCGAAGCATGTCGATGACGCCGCCCCCGTAGGCGGCGTCCACGCACACGCAGTCGAGCCGGACGCCCAGCGATTTGCAGACGTCCGCGAGCGACCGCACGAGGTCCACCGCCTCCGATGTGTCCGTCTTCCCGAGCCTCTTGACGCATGCGACGCGGCGGCCTATCCGCAGCACCCCGCAGGTCTGGTCGCCGCCGAACCGGGCGCAGTCGAGCCCTATCACCGCGAGCTCGTCCGCGAACGGCGTCCCGTCCCTCCGCGCGTCCTCCATCGAATCCAGCAGCGCGTAGCCGAAGAGCGTGTCCTCCATGTCCGAGTCGATTATCTCCCCGAAAAGCTCCTGCCGCAGGAAGTCCCCGGTCAGGTTCCGCTCCATCATCGTGAAGAACGACGGGTCGAGCGACCGGTTCTCGTAGGACGTGCCGGTGATGAGCCGGAAATCCGGGTCCTTCTCCCTCTGCCTCCGCCTTATCTCGACGCCTAGCCAGTTCATCCCCTTCGGAGACGTGGTGACGAAGATTTTCGGCTTGCCGAACCCGCGGAGGCACGGCAGCGCCGTGTCCATGACGATTTTCTCGTACTCGCGCGCCTCGTCGAGGAAGAGCGTCGCAGCGGAGATTCCGCGCATCTTCTCGTAGTTCCCGTTCGACGCCGTGAAGCCGTAAACCATCGTACCGCCTATCTCGAACGAGTTCGTCGTGGAATCGAACGACCACTCCGACGGCACCTGCCGCAACAGCGAGCGCAGCTCCCCGAAGATGGAGAACGTGAGCTGCTTGAACGTCGGCGAGACGACGATGCAGGGGCGCCCGGCGAGCGCCTCCTGGAAGATCTTGTGCGCCACGACGAAGCTCTTGCCGTATCCGCGCCCGCAGATGAGGAACGTGAACATGGATTCGCTCGTCATGAGTTCGTACTGCCCTCTCCACAGCCTTACGTCCATCAGCCGCCATCCGTCCCCTCCGTCCGCTCCGCGCCGTCCACGATGTAGCGCACCTCGAACGGGCGGTCGTCGCGGTTGCCGAGGGACACGCTCACGTTGTGCTCGCGGCTCGAATCGAAGTGGACGCCGTAGAGCCTGTAGAGCCGTTCCAGCGTCGCGAAGTCGCGCGCGTTGATGGCGTCCGCGTAGATCCCCGTCGTCTCCGCCATCACCGGCGTTATCTCGTCCTTCTCCACCCCGTGACGCTTCCAGAACTCCACCACGCCGTCGGGCAGCATGGAATCCGGGGCGCGCTCGTCCACCAGCTTGCGAAGCGTCGCGAACATGAGACGCTTCTTCCGCTTCGCGGCGTTCGCCTTTTCCGCATACTCTTTCGCGTTTGCGGAATTTATCCGCGTCTTCCTGTTGATCTCGTTGATCCTCGGGTTCCCGCGCCTCTTCTCCATCGTCCGTCCTCCGTCAGTGCCTGGACTTCCAGTTCTTCCTCGCCCTGCCCCGCGCGGATTCCGCGGAAGTTCCGCCGTCCTTCCGCCGTGCCTGGGACGTTTCCGCCGCCCTCCGCTTCGCCTCCTTCGTGGCGAGCGTCTTCACGCCCCTCGTGTAGTCCCTCGCCGGCCCGAGCGTGCCTTCCGCCACCCGGCGCCGCACCCTCTCGACCTGCGCCGCGGACACCTCCGCGCGCACCCGGCGCCGCCTCATGTCGGCGGCGTTCGCGTAGGGACGCATCCGGTTCGCGAACGCGAGCATCGAGTTCGCCCGGTTCCGGTCCGTCAGGTTCGCCGTCGCGAGAGGGACGCCGTAGTTGAAGCCGAAACGCATCGTCCCCGTCGGGTTCTTCGCCCACTCCATGAGCTGCGACGGGGAAAGCCCAGCGGGCGCCTCCACCGTCGCGCACTTGCAGTTCGGGTGAGAGATGAACGCCACGTCCGGCGTGTTGAAGAAGTGGGGCGTCAGCCCCAGCAGGTTGCATTTCGGGCAGCAGTCCGGGTGCGGGACGAACAGGAACTTGCCGCTGGACCGGAACCGCCCCTTGTAGACGAAGTCCGGTCCCGCCGCCTTCCCCGCCGCGCGCGCCTCCGAGGCGAGCAGCTTCCCGGCGTCGCGCCGGAGCCTCTGCCCCGCCGCACGGATTATCGCCATGCGCGCGTACCGCCCGAGCGCCACCGCCTACATCCCCTTCCAGAGCCGGGCCGCGTCCGCGCCACCGCCCTGACGGTCGAGCTTCCGCTCGACGGAATCCAGCCTGCGGATTATCTCCGACTGCGTCTCCAGCATGTCCAAGAGAAGCTCGTAGAGCGAGGCCTCCGCCTTCGCGTTCCTCGTGTCGTTGTCCTTTTTCGTCGTGTTCGTCGCCATATGGCCTCCAATGTATTAGCGCGCCGCCCGGCGCGCAAGGGTCCGGGGCGCCCTCAAGCGGAATGCAAGCCAAGCCGTGGAAAGCGTTGGAAAGACCCGGAAAGAACGCCGTTTTACCGGGATTGTTCCGCGTCCGTTTCCGGTCGGTCTTCCGCCGTTTTCCGCGCGGAAAGGAGTTCCTCCAGTTCCGAGACGTGCACCACGGAGGGCGCGTCGTCCACGTCCCTCGAACGGAACCAGTCCGCCTTGGCGGTCTCGCTGTCGAAGACCACCGTGAGCACGCCCTTCGGCTCGGTCAGGTAGTCGCCGAGGTCCGCGCGCTGTTCCTTCAGTTTCTCCCTCGCCTCGCGCTTCGCCTCCTTCATCCTCGCTATCTCCGCCTCGTCCGCCACGCGTCCGGGGGAATTTCCGCCGGTCCCCGGGTCGAGCGCGAGCGCTTCCGCCTTCTCCGGGAAGTTTATCTCTATCGCCTCGTCGGAAAAGCCGAAGTCCTCCGACGCGTCGAGCCCGAACTCGATAGACAGGTCGCGCAGCGCCGCGAAGTCGAACTCCCCCTGGGAATCCGCGTTGTTGAGCGCGACGTTCAGCCGCACCTCGTCCTTCAGCGGCATCTCCACCTCGGTCACGTCCAGCTCGTAGTCCGTCGTCCTCGCGCACGCGTCGAGCGCGGCGAGCCTCTGGTGGCCGCCCACGATGTGCCCCGTCGCCCGGTTCCACACCAGCGTCCCCACCAGCCCGTTTTTCCGTATCGATTTCTTGAGCCGGTCCATGTTCGCGGGGGAGATGTAGCGCGGGTTGTAGCCGTCCTCGACCACCTGGTCGCGCCGTATGCGCACCGTCCGCCCCACCTGCCAGGACTTCCGCGCCTTCTTCTTCCCCTTTTCCGCTTTCCCGGTGTTTTCCGCAGTTTCCGCCATGTCAGCCCTCCAGCTTCGCGAGGAATTCCGGGTCGTTCGCCGTCCGTACGAAGTCGATCTCTATCGCCGGCTCCTGCCGCACGGCGCATTGGTAGTCCTCCTCGCCCACGTAGCGGCGCAGGAAGTGGGCCGCCGGCCCCCGGTGCTCGTGCAGGTCGTGCTTCAGCCCCAGCCGGTATTCCAGCGCGAGCGGCACGTTCCGCGTCGTCGCGTAGCCCCGGACCGTCCGCTTCGTGAACGACCGCAGCGGGTACGCCCATCTCCGCTCCCGGTCGATGCCGTCGGCGAACCGCTTGAGCATCCCACGCCGCTGGAGCGAATCGTCCATCTTGTAGCCGAAGAGGCACAGCGAGCACCCGTTTTCGTCCAGGAACCTTTTCACGAAGTCCGCCTGCCTCCCCTTGCACCGCTGCGGGTCCAGGTGCGTCTCCACCCTGATGCCGTACCGGCGTTCGAGCGCGGAGAGGTAGCGCGCCTTGTAGGGCAGCGCCTCCGGGTAGTAGGACCAGAAGAAGAACGCGTGGCGGGACATGTCCGGGAGCAGCCTCGACATCAGGTCCACCATCACGGCGGAATCCCGCCCGCCGGAGACGGCGAACGCGAGCCTCCCGCCGAACGCCGCTATCGCGCGAGCCTCGGCGTATATGTTGCCCTTGAGGGCGTCGGAATCCGTTGCCATGGGGGAAGGGCCTCCTAGTGGAAGCGGGCGACCTCGTAGGCCCCGGAACGCGCGTTGCGGGCCACGCCCCCGCGTCCCTGCCGTGCCGCCTGGCGGCGTCCGCGGAGTTCCTGCGCGTAGGCGAGCGACCCCATGGAGCGGCGTCCCCCGCGGTTCCAGCGTTCAGCGAGCGCGCGGTCCATGTCGGCCCGGCTCATCGTGTTCCCCCTGCCGTAGCTGCCCATGTCGGCCCCGGTGCGGCTCGTCGCGCGGGGCGACACCCCGGCCCTGAGCGTGCGGCGCGTCGCCGCGGAGGTGCGGCTGGTGGCCGGGCGGCGGGTTCCCTGTGCGGACGCGAAGGCGTCCAGCTGCTGTGCGCGCTGTCTGCGGCGCGCGTTCTGTCTCGGCGGCATGTCCATCTCCTTTGGGGATTCTCCCCGGTTTCGTGTTGATGCCTGTACCCATTTAGCCGCGCAATGCGCATTTCCCCGGAAAAATTTCCGCCTTTTCCGGGAATCCGGGATTTTGCCGTAAAGGGGGCTTCCGGGGCGTTTTCCGGGACAGGCGGAACTTTGTCCGTCCGGGAAAGAAAAACGGCTCAGAGAGGCGTTTCCGTCGGTTTGCGGGGCGTTCCGGTGCAAAAGGCGGAACTCTTTCCGTCCGGGAAAGGGTTCCGGGACGGGGAAAAACCTGTCCACACGTTTCAACATGCCGCCCCGCCCGGCGGCGGTCCGGCCAAAAGAAAAAAGAAAGAACCAAAGAAAAAAGAATAGAGTGGATATATACATATCCTTTTTAAAACACAGTACAATAGCCCCCCGGTAATACCGCGGAATGATACCGTGGAATAAAAAGGGCTCGACACGCAAACCCGTTCCGTGGCGATACCGTGGTATTACCGTGGAATAGCCCCAAGACCCGAAACTCCCCTAGAGGTTAAAGGGATTGCGCCGTTCGGGGCGGTCGGGAACGTGTGCGGAAATCGGACGAGGCTTGAAAATTCCGCGGAATTAAATGTAAGCAAAACACTCTTTAATAGGGCATAGTTCCGTAAGGTACGGTTATCTGTCTTCGGGAACGTCGGGAAGCCGGGCGTCGAGTTCCGTCAGCTGCGCGAGAAGCTCCTTCAGTCCCGCCCTCACGAACCTCGCCTTTTCCAGTGGCGACTCCGGGACGGGGGGCTTTGACGGCTGCGACTGGGAAACGAGCTTCTTTGCTAATTCTGGACCGAAAGCTTCTTCTAGGGTCATCCCATGCTCAAGAAGATTATAAATGATGTTCAAATGCGGGACTGTTTTCCCACTTTTTAGATGGGATATATTGGCTTGAGAACACCCAATAATTTTGGAAAGTTCTTCATGGGTATAGCCCGTACGGCTTGTAAACTCGCACAGACCACGGGCAAATTTGTTTTTGATTTCTTCCTTATCCATACGAGACCTCCCTTTTTCAATAATATACATCATTGTTAATCTATTAACAAATAATCCACGACTTTTTGTTAATTCTTTAATTTTTTCATTGAAAATGTTAATTTGTTAATGTATATTTGTTAATGCATTAACTACAAAAGGAAAACACCATGACCGAGAACGAAATCAAGACCGCGCTTTGCGGCGCAAGGACCCCGGAAGAACTGAAAAGAGCCTGGCTCGCCATCGTGCGCGAGTGCCACCCCGACAAAGGCGGAAGCGCGGAACTCTGCCAGCTCGCCAACTCCCTCTACGAGAGGCTCGCGAACGACCCGTCCCGCTTCCAGGCGGAAGCCCAGGAATCCCCCGAAAACGAGACCGACGGCTTCGACGCCGACACGCTCCCGGAAGAGACCAGAGAGAAGGCGTACCGCTTCGCCGGAACCCCCGGACTGGAACTCGAGATCATCGGAACGTGGCTCTGGATCACCGGAGACACGCGAGCGAACAAGGACGCCCTCAAGGAGAGCGGATTCCGCTGGTCGCCGAAAAAGGCCGCCTGGTACTTCCACGCCGAACCCTACCGGAAACACTCCCGGAAGCATTTCACCCTCGACGAGGTCCGCGCCATGCACGGCTCCGCGAGGTTCGGACACGCCCGCAAGGAAATCGCATAACCCCCACACAAAAAAGGAAGACACCCATGAGAAACCCCGCGCAAGACACGACCGAATACTTCACGCTGATCGTCTATCCGAAGACGCCCAAGGCGTTCCCGTACGAATGGTACGAATCCCACTACTTCAAGCGCCCGACGCTCGCCGGAATCGTGGCCGCCGCCGAGGCGATGGAAAGGCTCTGCCCGGACGCCTGGTGCGACGTGAGCCACCAGGAACGCTACCCCGACGGAAACAGCAAGGAAATCGAGGCCGGAGCCTCGTTCCGCTCCCTCAAGGAGATGCTCGCCGCGTTCCGCCCCACCCTCCGCTCCATCGACGCCGTGCTCGCGGCCCAGGACAAGGAGGACGCATGAGGCACGAAGGCGGACTCCCCCTGTTCGACTGCTCCAAGGCCGAGCCGATCCGAGAATGGAAGCGCCCGGAAAGAAGGAAGTACGGAGCGAAGGACTGCGCCAAGGACCTCACGGTCATCGCCCTCTGCGCCGCCTTCTACGTCGCCTTCAAGAACCTCCCGGAAATCCTGGACATCCTCGCCTCAATCCCCGGATAGCGGAAAAAGTTTCACCCAGCAACCCGTCTCGCGATACCGGACAGATCGCCACCCACACATGGAAACAAGAAACGGAAACACGGCCCCCAAGGCCGAGGCGGAAGCGGCGATGCGCGAGTTCGAGCTCGCCCGCTCCCTGATGGAAGAGGCGTTCTCGAAGGAGCCGACGCCCCTCAAGGCGTGCGTCTCGCTCGCGGACACGGCGACGAGCGACCCCGACCGCGGACGCCGCAAGGCCGCCGCGGCGGTCCTCGTCGGAATCATCGCCAAATGCGCCACGTTCCCGCCGAGCCTCGCCGAGGCCCGCAGAGGAAACAAGGCGGCCACCCTCACGACGCGCGCCGGCGCGAAGGCGAGGCCCGCATGACAGAGAACCCGAAGAGATTCGAGAAGGCGGTCCTGCTCAGCCTCCGAGCCGAGCACGTCCCCGCGCTCCTCGGCGGAACGAAGAAGGCGGAATACCGGAAGTCGTTCCCCCAGAGCTTCGAAGGCAAGGTGTTCGTGTACGAGTGCGGCCCGAAGTCCCGGCACAAGGTCGTCGGCCTTTTCGAGACGCGGAGCTGCGCCCGGATGCACCCGGACCTGATGCGGTCCGCCGCCCAGCGCGAGCGCGTGCTCGACGCCTGCGAGCTTTCCGGAATGCCCCAGGCGGAGTTCGAGGAGCTGCTCGAGATGTCGCCGGACGAACCCGCCGTGACGATAGTCCCGGTGCTGAACCCCCGCCACACGGTCCCGCTCACGCTCGACCAGTTCACGGATATCTTCCAGGCGCGCCCGGAGTGCCGCAAGGCCCCGCTCAGCTGGAAGGAGACCACGGTGCTCGCCGACGCGCCCGACGGAGACAAGGAAACGGAAACAACCCCAGAACAAGGAGGAAACGAATGAAACTCGCAGTCCCGCCGCAAGGCCGGTTCACCCTCATCCGCGTGAGCAAGGATACGCGCGAGAGGATGGCCGCCCTCATCGGAAAGACCTACTACTCCCGCGGCATCCGCACGCTAGGCGCGCTGGTGGACGCCCTCGTGGACGCCGAGACCCGGAGGACCGATGCCGAGAGACCCCAAGGATAGGACGCCCCGCTGGTTCAAGTTCTACCCAAAGAATTGGATTTCGGAAACAACCCGAACCAATTTCAAAGCCGGCGCCCGCTTTAAACTCATGCTATCCCGCCTCATCGACGGCAAAGCCCCCGCCGGCACGGAGGAGGCGCGGATGATCGAGGAGGCGGAGGCGTACTGCGCCCGGCAGCGGAACCGGATTTCCGGCTACTGGAACTCGCGACGCCCCCCGGAGCCGTCCGCGGACAAGGCGCCGGACGGAGACGGAACGGAGCCGCCCGGACTCGACGAGGTGTACGACGTGTGCGCCGTCGCCGGAATCGACCCCGACACAGGACGCGAGTTCCACGAGTGGATGACGCGCAAGGACCTCTGGAAGACCCTCCGCGCGCCCTGGAACGTCGCCCTCCGAGGCTTCGACCGCCGCAAGCGAGAGCGCAACGCCGCGAGGAAGAACCAAAGACAACAACCCCCAACCCGAGAGGAAGGAACATGACAAGGAAAGAAGAGACCCCGGCGGAGACGCCGGAAGAGCGCAAGGAACGCCAGGCGAGCTTCGCCTCCGAGCTCCGAGCGATGAAGGCCGAATGCCCGGAAGCGTTCGACAGGCTCCGCGAGACGCTCCGCAATTGCGGATTCGCGACGTCCGGCGACGTGCCGAAGGACAAGTACCCCATGGTGCGGACCTGGTACGCCCTCTTCCGCAAAGGAGCCTCCCGATGAGCATCATGGACGGAACCCCGAACCCGGACTACCAGGAAAGCCCCTTCCGCGTCCCCCCGGAACAGGCCGCCAAGGCGAACGAGGACATGCAGATAGACGCCGTGGAGCTCGAGGCGAACGCCCGGAACTACCTCGACCTGTTCTTCGCGAACTTCTCGAAGTTCCGCGAGCTCAACCCGTCCCTCGTCCCGGAAGTGGCCTGCCTGGTCGCCTCCGAAGGCGAGATCCGGCGCCTCCGCAAGGACGGAATCCCCTTCGAGCAGATAGCGGCGCTGGCGATGCACAGCCTCGCCACCATGGCCGAGGAAATCCGCACCGCCGACGCCGCGGAGCGGAAAGCCATGGAAGGCGGAAACGCCGCCAATCCCCCGGAAAACCCCAACCCAAATCCAAACACCTGAAAAAGGAAGTCCCCCATGACAAGGAAAACCACAAAGGCCGAGACCCTGCCGGCCGCGACACGCAGGAAAATCTTCGCGGAATGCGTCCTGGACCAGATCCGCGACCGAGTGGCGGACGAACTCGCCGTCGAGAACCCCACCACCGACATGGAGTGGCACGCCAACATCCGCAAGGCCCTAGGCTCGAAACGGACCATGCGCAAGGCGGCGTCCCTCGCCGAGGCGTTCGTGCGGAAATTCTACAAGGACCCGGAGACGCTCTTCGCGCAAGGCGCGCCCCTCTTCGCCCTGGAAGCCTTCCGCAACGTCGAAGGCTGCATGGACCGGAGGACGCGGCAGAGAGCCATGTATTCCATGGCCTACCTCGAGCCGTTCCCGGAAATCCCCGTCCCGCTCACGTTCCGCGAGATCTTCGTCGGCGTCCGCGCCGAGTACCGCAAAAGGAAAAGAGCGGCGGAAAAATCCGCCGCCCCGGAAGCGCGCAACAAGGAGGCGGCATGATCGTCACGGTCAAGGACTGTAAGCGTATGCTGAACGCAAGCGATACCCCCCCCTGCTGCAAGCGTTGTGCAAGAAAGTCGTCTCGCTCGGCGAGGCCCTAGGACGGTGCAACGCGGAACGGAACGAGTTCTTCCAGGCGCTCCGGCACGTCGAGACGCACGCGTACGCAACACGCGAGCGGATCGCCCGGAGCCGCCCGGAAAACTTAGAAAAAGGAACGAAACCCGAAAATTAACATAGATTAAAGGAGACGGCCCCCGGACGACCCGGAGGCCTTTCCAAGGGAGAAACCGGAAATGGTAAATAAAATTCTCAAGGGGCTGTGGGAAGCCGTGCTAACCGTCTTCACGGCCATCGCGTACTATCTGCTGACCATCCCGTTGATAGTCATATTCTTGCCCCTCTACTTTTTTGTCTTGGGGTGTCCCCTCTGGATCCCGCTCCTGTGCATTCTCGTCTTTCTCGGGGAGGCCTCGCCCTGGTGCATTCCGATAAGCCTGGCCGGGCTGGTTGTCGCATGGCTCATCCTCAAAAAGACGCACATGATCGACGACGACGCCGTGGAGGCTGTCTGGGGAAAGCCCCTGCGGACGGACTCCTGGGGGAGAATCCTTCCGGAAAGGGCCAAGAGGAGAGGCAGACCCCGGAAGAGGAAGCCCAAGGCGGTACCCGAAAAGACGGCGGAAGCGGCGGAAAGGGAAAGCGGAAAGGAGGGCGGAAATGGCGATGCAGCCTAACGACCAGGTGCGCCCCTCCATGCGCATAAACAACAGGGACTACTACAGCGTCCGGGAATGCGCGAAGGCGCTCGGCATGAGCGACCACACGCTCCGCAGGGAGATCTACCGGAAGAATATCCGCCATCTCCGCCACGCGAGGGGCATCTTCATCCTCCCCGAATGGGCCGACGAGTGGGTGGACCGCCGAACGACCGCGCCGCGGAAAAGGCCGGAAAGGGGGTAGCCCGTGCTCAGGGTATCGCTATGCCAGAGGAACAGGTCGAGGGACATCATGACCTGGTACGCCCGGATATTCGACACGGAAACGAAGGAAATCCGCTACGAGAGCCTCGGCACGACCCGCAAGGCGGAGGCGCAGGGCGAACTGCAGGCCAGGGTGGCAGACGGCTCTTTCCGGAAAAAGGGAAAGTCCGACGCCACGCTCGGCGACGCGTTCGACGCGTACATACTCTACCTGGAGCGCAGCGGCTGTTCCCGCAGCTCCGTGACGACCGCGCTCGCCGCATTCAGGACGGTAAAAGGCTTGCGGACGGAACGGCTCGAAGGCATCGACCGGCGGAAACTCGCCGACGCCTTTTCCGAAGCAGTGCAGGGGAAGAAGCCCGGGACGCGCAACACGATGCGGCGGAACATCCGCACGGCTCTGGCGCGGGCGATAGACACGCTGGGGCTCGACATCAGGAACCCGGCGGACGCCATACCGCCCACCAAGGACCCGAGGCCGGAACGCGACTTCTGGACGCCGGGACAGGTGGACAGGATTCTCGACTGCGCCCCGTCCCGGAGGCACAGGCTGCTGTGGGCGTTCATGGCTTTCTGCGGGCTGCGCATCCACGAGGCGCTCAAGGCCGTCCCCGGCGACATCCGCGACGGGAACCTCTACGTCACGGGAAAGGGGGCGAAGCCCGCCAAGGTCCCGGTCTGCGCAAGGATGGCCGAGGAAATCCGCCGGGCCGGCGGGAAGTGGGACTTCTCCGGGTTGGGACGCTCCCCCGCCCCGGTCGCCGAGGCGGCGAGAAGGGCGATTCCGGAAGGCTTCCGCGGAAAGGCGACGAACCACCGCTTCCGCCACTCGTTCGCCTCGAACCTCGTCCGCGCGGGCGTGAACGCCAAGGCCGTCCAGAAGCTCATGAGGCACTCGAACATACAGACCACGCTCTCCATCTATTCCCACGTGCTCGACGAGGACCTCGCCGACGAAGTGGAAAAGATGTTCGGGAAGGCTTGACCTTCCGCCGCGGATTGTATATATTGGGGGAAGAATCGGGGATTCGGTCTCCGGTTTTTCCTTTGCCCGAGGGGTGGTTCCCTCGGGATTTTTTTTGCCCGGACGCCCACTTTAAAGACCACCCCGTCGCAACGTCCGTTGTGAATTGCTTTCAGATTTTCTAGATTAGAATCAGCGTTTACAACT
>CAVKGV010000012.1:0-43568 GCA_963656065.1 Alistipes onderdonkii | reverse complement strand
GTTGTGAATTGCTTTCAGATTTTCTAGATTAGAATCAGCGTTTACAACAGACCTGTTCTAACTGGAAAGAAATCAACGATTTAGATCTAGATTTCAATAAAAAGAAAATCGACCTTTTTCAAGGCCGATTTTCTTTTTATCGGGGCATTTTTATTTTCTAGAACAGCTCCAGCTGTGCCGGCTCGGGAGGAACCGGCTTTTCCTTTCTGCCGTAAAAAATCTCGATTTTGCCAAACTGCTTGTCCGTAATGCAGAGAATACTCACCGTTCCCTTCGGCGGCATAAAGCTTTTCACCCGGGCAATATGGGCATTTGCATTTTCCACCGACGCACAATGACGCATATAGATGGAAAGCTGGAAGCGACAAAATCCATCCTTCAACAAGTTCTTGCGGAACTCGCTATGGCGTTGCCGTTCTATTTTCGTCTCTGTCGGCAAATCGAAAAATACCAGAACCCACATAACACGATACTCGCTAAACCGCTCCATCCGGCACCTCCGGATAAAGCACCTTTCGCGACTCTCCGGCAAAGCAGCGATAGAGCGAAGCCGTCGTCAAGGAAACAGCGTTCATCAAAGGGCTGCGCTTTCCGTCAATCTTCGTATCAAGAACAGGAATTTCTAACAAACTAATTTTCAATTCCCGGGAAATTTCAGCGGGAATTTCATTCATCCCATCCATTTTTTCAACGATTAATTTATCTACAATCGGACGATAGGGTTCCATGATGTCATCCGCCAGACAATACGCGTTATAACGGTTGGAATGGTGGATGCCGAAAGTAGGGAGTAATCCGCTCGCAACAAGCGAACGCGCGACCACGCCGCGCAATATCGCATAACCGTAATTGAAAAGGTTGTTCGGCGGAACGCCAAAGCGATCCCGAGTAAAATTTTCCACGTGGGGAAAAAGCTGTTTCCAGTAGTAAGCCGCCGCGACCGCTTCCCGGTTGTCCGCATCCCCGCTTCGCACGTTGCCCGCACACGAAAGCAGGAATTTCACCGGGCATTTCCGTTTTTGTTCCAGGACGCTCGACTGGTTCAGGATTTTTTGCTGGACGGTCTGCTGCCACAGCTGCTTCTTCAACGGCAAAGACGCTTCGATTTGGCACCGGAACCGTTCGCTCTGGAGCGAATTTCCGGAAAGGGGCAAAAACAGGCCCGAAGGCAAGTGCCTGGAGTCGCAAGAGATGACCGCGCAATTGTTCTCCGTCAAGAAGCTCAACAATGCGCACGAAATCGTCACCTGCGGAGAATCCAAGATGATAAACCCGATATCTTCAACAGGAACCGTTTTCGGTTCGCCGTCCTTCTTCTTGACGACAAGCTGGTTGTCCCTTAGGCACAGATAGGCCGGGTTCCCGAAATAAAGCGTGCGTTTGATCATGGGATTCTCCGAGGAAAGGTTACATCTTTAGGCTCCTGGCGTTTGCGGTCCGCGTTCTTGGAATCAATACTCCCCCACCGAAACGATTTGGCCGATATGGTTGACTCGAACTTTGACGATATTTTCTGCAAATTTTAACGTCTTATATTGTCTATAAGTCTTATCTCTTAGCATTTTTTCATCTTTAACTGTAGTCTCTAAATGGTGCCTAAATTTATAGTCTCTAGCAATTTGATTTCCATATTCGACTTTCGAAATATACTGCACCCGGAATAAATTCGGGCTGATCAAAGCATACTTATCCGGATCCAGCAAATCGATTTTTTTTGGATCGAAGCCCGTTTCCTCGTTCGGGAATACAAAGAATTCGTTCCGCTTCATCGTAAAGAGGAATTGCCAGCCGTCATCCTTTCGGTATTCCCTGTCCACGACCGGCAAGCCATGAACCGCCCGCCGCGTCGCTTCGTAGAAGGACACAATGTTTTCCTGCAGATTGCCTTCGGCATCGCGGAACACCGCCACATGGTGATTGTTGCTCGTCTGCACAAAATCGCGACCGTTCCGCAAGGCGACCGCATTGCTGACCGCCCGGATCTTGACGCTTTTAATTGAAATGCCCTTTTCCCTGTTCAACCAGATGGGATTTTCGTCCAAGTTGTCAAACGCCTTTTTGGGATCGTTGCCGAATTCCGCCAGGCGATCCCGTAAAATTCCTTGGACCCTCCCATCTATCACCTTCTCTATCTTCAGGTCCGGAGAAACCGCTTTTCGAATCGTATAGACCGTTTGGAAAGTCTTCGTCTTTACGATTTCGGGAACGCGTTCCGTCCGCAGGGCATCGAGATAAATCGGGAAAACGGAGAGTGCGTTTCTGCCGGAAAAGGCTTTTTTCGGGTCTCCGCCAAAGGCTTTCAACCTGGCAAGAAGCGCATTGCGGTACTTTTCGCTGCACACCGTCGCAATTTTTTCCGCGGTAAACTTGCTCCCGATTTTTTCCTCTACCACCACTTCCTCCCGGAAGCTCCCGTAGATGCTTTCGTTGTGCAGTTGTCCGCGCGGCGTCAATGTCTGCTGGCGGTTTATCTTCCCGTTTTTCCCCTTGCTCGCATTCGTATTCCGGGTGACGACCTTGTTCCTCGCCTTGATAGAAATCAGCGTACTTTCCAGCTGTTCCTTGGCCCTTGCCCTGAACTCGTCTAACGGCATGGGAGGTTTAAAGCAGAGCTTGCCTTTGCCGTTCCGGTAAAGTTCTTTCGCTCCAATGGATGCTTCTATCTTTTTTACATCCTTGGGATCTACGTTGGACAAGTCATATTCCGAAAGATCGATGATTTCTTCCTTTCCTTTCGGGACCCGCGCATTTAAATGGTTCAGATACTGGATGTAGCTGCGCTTTGTAAACGCAATCGTCAAAGCGTCCATGGCATGGTGGCGATGATCGTTGCGCTTTGTCCAATCCTTGATTTTACGAATCTGCCGTCCATCCTTGTCGCTGTAAATTTCGGTCAATCCCTGCCTGTCGTATTTATCCCAATTCAGCTCCTGCATCACATCGACAAGTTGCCAGTCTTCGCGAAGCCTGTCCGTAATGGAACCCGTCGTCGGCACGACAAACTTCACCACATCTTCCAGCATTTCACGCGCTTTCTTGGCGATATATTGAGATTCGCGCAAGTCGCGATCGATAAAACCAGTCGGGATATCCGCTTCACGCATCAGCAGGTTTGCGCGTTTCGCCCTGCCGATGTTTTCCATTTTCTCGATGCGCTGCTTATATTCTTCCGCATATTTTTCGCCATACTTCGCCTGAATGAAATCAAATGCAGTCGAATTGCTTTTTTCGATATTTATCTGGCGGGCTTCGAGGGTTTTGTTGGCAAAAGAGTCGTCAAAACGTTTCGCCTGCGGAATAATGTGTTCAATGTCAAAGTCTTTCGTGAACAATTTTTCCTTGGAGATGTACGTATTGGAATAGAGGGTTTTATACCCGTTGGATTCCAGCTCCTTGTATAGTCGGTAGCGGAGCAAGTCGTTCCTGCTCGGACGTTCTATGCCGAATTCCTTGACAAGGATTTTCCGGTATTCTTCATACTTGGCGGTACTTTCCTTAATGGCGTCAGCCATCTCCTTGCGTTCCTTGGAGCTCTTTTTCAATTCCCGGGCAAGCTCGATTCGAACTTCGTCCGGTTTTCCATAAGCATCGATAATCGCATTGACAACGTTGACCATCTGGTTCAGGATTTTTTCGACAACCGGGTTTCTCAGCGAATTCATGGGAAGGGCGGTCAGATGATCCTTATACACTTTGCGTTCAAGCTCTTCGCGCGTCATGGAACGCTTGGAATGGTTATAACCCGCCGACTTGCACGCTTCGCTGTACTTCATTCCCTGCTTCATAAAAGGCAAAATTTTCTTTATCGCCTTTGCCGAAAGACTTCCATAGCCATCTTCAAAGACAATCTTTGCCAAAATCGAGGCGGAAGCTTGATCCATTTTGCAAATATCCTGAATTTTTGCAATCAGGTTTCCATTTCCCGTAGGAGTTTTATCGCCTTCAAAAGAATACAGCAAATGCCACAGTCTAAACAGCGGCTGAGCTTCCATTTCCCCGTTACCCAAAGAAGAATCAAACGACAGGAAATCCGTCCCAAAGTTCAACTTTTCGAAAGACTTTTGAACGACATCCAAGATCTCCTTCGCCGTCATCCTGGCAAACTTGTTTTCGCCGAGACCGTTTTCTTCAATGATGTCCTGATATGCGGCAAAAAGTTTTCCCTGTGTGCGGTTGCCTTCAATCTTTTCAAAGTTCAGTTCGTATTCCCGATAGTCTTTTCCGAACAGGACCTTTAACGCTTCCGCTTTCGACAGGGAATCCTTATACGCCAGTTCCGCATACAATTTCGCTTTTTCCCCGTAATCCAATTCCCTGTAGTCACCGGTTTCCTTGCTCGTGAGCATCAAATTGTTCAATCCCTGCCAGATTCGGAAATCCTGAAATATCGGGGACGATGCGGGGACCACTTTCGGACCGGATAATTTGACCTTCTTGACGCCTTCGACTTCACGTTCGACCTTGCGCCCTTCCAATTCGCAAATGCCGATCAAACCTTTTTGAGATTTAAGAGGCCGCTGGTAGAAAATGGCGACGTCGCGGATTTCGCGCTTCAGTTCTGGCGTCAACTCAGGATGGAACCTGGCCTGGGTTTCCCAGATGGTTTCGAATTCATCGAGATAGTCCTGCCGATAGAAGACTTCATTCTTTAAACTGTGATGGGGATTCTTTGCCAGTTCGTTCATTTGATACTGGCCGACCGTCAGATGCCCGAAATACAGTTCCTTGCTTCTGTCGCCGATTTTTCCCAGGTAATTGCTGGAACCGTTTTTTTGCCCGTTGATATTTTGTAAAACGACAGCAAGTTCTTCAAGTCCGAGTTTTTCTGAAAGCGCCTTGACGCGCCATTCGTACTCTTCCTTTATCGCGTCAAAACCTTTTAACTTCCGCTTCATTCCGACAATGCCGAAAGGGGCTTTGCAGATGGCCCATGTTGCGCTTTTCGTTTTATCCCTTAACGATTCTTTCAACGAATCTGTCAAAATAGACGGGTAGAAATTCTTTTGGAAATTCCAGATCCGATCGAATTCGGCTTGCAAGTCGGACTGGTAAAAGTCGAGCTTGTAACGTTTGCCGGAAGCATACAGTCCAAGTACAAATTGTCCCGGAGTCAAGTTTTCTTCGTATAGTTTCTTTGCCACCGCCATGCCATCGATCAAGGTTCCTTCATCCGATGATTTTGCCTTGCGACTGCTTTTGTAACCACGCTTTTTGTTTATCATCAGCAAGACACGGGCAAATTCCGCGAGGGAAATTTCTTCTGTTGCGGCCTTTGCGCGCAAACGATAGGTTTCAAAAGTCGTACGGTTTCCATTTTCCGCAAGAACCGTGGAATCGTCGATAAGTCCATTTTCTTTAAGAATCGTTCTTAAATGCTCACGGCGAAGTTTATACCTTTGCAGATTCCGCCTCATCGAACGGCTTTGCGTCCTCCCGGCATTGCACGATATTCCCTTTCCGCTGTTGAAATCATCGACCGGAGTCTTGCATTCTTTTTTAGATATCGTACCGACGAAATTATCAAAACTAATCGTTCTTACGCCCAACTTTACAATGGACGATTTCTCGGTGTCATTTTCCGATTCATTCACAACGGCCCAGCCGATGCTGTTCGTTCCCAAATCCAGCCCTAGAATCTTTTTCATTTACGATCTCCGTCGCAAAAATACGAATTTTACGTTTAACACATTTCAATATAAATACTTTTACGCCAAGTTTTCCCCATTTTGCCGAATTTCAGCGTGTTTTCCCAAATTTCAAATTCATTTCGAAAAATGATAAATTTTATAATATAAGCATTGAAAATGACAAAATTTGACAATCCAAATTTTTCTTTTCCAAGGAAAATTTATGTCGGATTTCATTTTTCCTGTTGACTTTATCCTTTTAAAAAACTATATTATGGAAGCTAACAATCTGAAAGCAATTCACAATAAGGATTATTCCGTTGTGAAAACATTTAGGGCGGCGCGCAAGCGTCGCCCTCTTTCGTTTTTTCATTTAGAATTTTCGAGTCAGGACAAAGATGATCGCGTTCAGTGTCCATTCCGCCCCGACGCGTTCCTGCAAAATTTCCTGGCCGCTTTCGTAACGGTAATTCCGGTAGCGCCTGTCGCGGGAAATCGGAGCCATCAACATACCGTTCCACTTTTCGTCTAACTTGATGGAAAGCATCGGCGTCACCGAGACCGTCTTGAACCCCGGATCGTATGCACGGTAGCAATCGTCAAAATCCGATTCATGCAAAAAGCCTTTCACTCCAGTCGAAACCATCGCCATCGGAAAATGCCGGAACGGGAGCATATAAATTAACGAGCCGCCATACTGGTAATTGTAACCGTTCACCATGTTCATTCCACCGGCCTTCCAGACTTCGCCATCGGAAGCTCCCGTGTAGGCGGAATACGAAAGGCTCGCCGTCGGGCGCAAAATGATTTTCGTCCATTTCGACTTCGGCAAGACAACCATCAGCGGCAAGGAAATTCCCGCGTCATACCGGACGCCATACGAAAATTCCGTCATAAAGACATCTTGCGAATAATCCTTTTTCTCTGGGTCGAAAACTCCCATGAATGTACTTATGTTTCCGTAATTTATCGCGGAACCGGCATTCGTCTCGACCCCGACTTCAAGCAAGTGCAGGAATTCGAGCTTTATTCCCGCCTTGACGCCCACACCGAAAAGAGTCAGACTTCCGCCTACGATTCCTTTCGCAGAAAGGCCCCGGTTAAAATCCATCCCGAGTTTAAAATTCGACGTCCAGCCTGTCGGCGTGGCAAAGGCGAAGAACGGCCAATCGTGCAAGGATTTTGAATTGCGAAGGGCACGATGCGAAAGGACTACCGCGGAAAACGAAAGCCCGTGTTCCCATCCGGCCCGAATAAACGGCAGCGAATCCGCCGGAGCCTCCGTTTTCCCATCCGCAAAGGAAAATGCCGCAATAAAGCTGCATGCGACAAGGGTTTTAAAAAGGACATTCCTCAAAAACGGAAACATAAAGACATTCCATATATAGCACTTTATTTTTCAGAAATGTTTTTCAAAAAAACGTAATCCGACAGGATGTATCAAAATTCCGACCGCAGGATGGATTTCGACTTGAAGCCTAACGATTGGCAAGCAGGAATCAAGAATCAATTGTTTGGGCGAGATAAAAAGGCGAGCGATTTGTTATCTAAATTTCAACCAATGAAAAGTCCCGCGAAAAAATTTGAACTGATGCTCCCCGTGGGCGACAAGGAAATGTTTTATGCAGCCATCGAGAACGGAGCCGATGCGGTTTACTTTGGCGTTCCCCACTGGAATGCACGCGGTCGGACGCTGGACTTTTCCTTTGATGACGTTCGTGAAATGATTCGCTACGCAAGGATCCGCGGGGTGCGAACATTTCTCGCCATGAACATTTTGGTTTTCGAAAGCGAACTGGACTCCCTTCCCGAATTTATCGAAGGAATCGCTGCGCTGGAGCCCGATGCGATGATCGTCCAGGATGCAGGTCTTGCGAGACTTTTCAAGACTATCGCTCCGAACGTGGAAATTCACGCTTCGACTCAAATGACGATAGCCTCCGCGGAAGGCGTCAAAATGGCGGAACGCCTAGGCTGCAAGCGAGCCGTTCTTGCCAGGGAGCTTTCTCTTTTCGACATCCGGAAAATCGCGGAGCGCACGCCTTTGGAACTCGAAGTGTTCGTCCACGGCGCCCTCTGCGTTTCGTTCAGCGGACAATGCCTCACCAGCGAAAATCTGGGAGGACGCTCGGCAAACCGCGGACAATGCGCCCAAAGTTGCCGGCTTCCCTATAAAATGCTCGTCGATAAAAAGCCTTTCGACTTGCAGGGAAAGAAATTCGTCTTCAGCCCACAAGATCTTTCGGCAATCGACGAACTGGATGCGCTGAAAGAAATCGGCGTCAAATCGTTCAAGGTCGAAGGCCGATTGAAAAGCCCGGAATATGTCGCTGCGGTGGCAAAAGCCTTTCGCGAAAAGTTGGATACGGGGACGCTGGAGGGAAAAAAACTTGAACCGCTTGAAGTTCTCTTTTCACGCGGTCTCGGACCGGGCTGGCTCCTCGGAGTAAACCAGCAGACACTCGTGAACGGCAACTTTTCCAACCATCACGGAATGTTTCTCGGCGAAGTTCTCCAAGTCGAGCGCCACAGAATTGTCATCGAAGGGAATCGCCCGGTCGAAGCGGGAGACGGCATTCTGTTTGAAAATCCTGGCGAGGAAAATTCCACGGGCGGACGTCTATTCTCGTACAAATTCACTGGCGGCAAAACAATTCTGGAATTTGGAAATTCCTTTGACTTTTCGAAAGTCCGTTCCGGAATGTCTGCCTACAGAAACGATTCCCCGGCAATGGAAAAGCGTTTGCGCAAAAGTTTTACCGACCGGGAGACCGAGAAAAAAATTCCCGTCCGCATCCGCCTTTTCGGATCTTTCGGCAAACCGCTGTCGCTAGAAATTTCCGATTCGGAAAACCATACGGTCTGCGTTTCTTTCGACTTCATCCTGGAAAAGGCCAAGACACCGCTAGACAGCTTCCAAAGAATTCAAAAGGAACTTTCCGCGCTGAGCGGAACCGCCTATGCGGCACAAAAAATCCAGGTAGAAATTCCCGGGGAATCCTTCGTCCTAGACAAGCCTCTCCGCAAACTTCGGAAAATCGCTGTCGAAAAGTTGGACGCTCTTCGCCTCAATCACCAGCCATCCCAAATCTTTGCGGAAAAAGGAATCACCCTGATTGCGGATGCCAGGAAAAAATTTCACGATAGTTCAGACGAAGAAAAAATTCAAGTCTCCGTTCTCCTCAGAAATCCAGGACAACTGGAAAGATTGAAAGGACTAGACATCGATCGAGTCATTTTCGATTTTGACTGGGGAGTCGATTGCCGGGAATCCCTTGAACTGGCAAGATCCTTTGGTTTCCAAGCGGGAATCGCCACCATCCGCGTTCTCAAGGAAGGTGAAACCTATCACTTAAAACGCATTGTCGAACTTTCCCCCGACTTTATTCTCGTCCGAAATCCGGGAGCGTTAATTTACCTGCAAGAATTTGACATTCCGATTGAAGGCGATTACAGTCTGAACGTTTCCAATTCGCTTTCTGCGGAATGGTTTATCGAGCAAGGCTTAAGAACTTTGCATCCGTCGCTTGACCTGAATGCGCAAGGGACCGAGGACCTTATCCGAAACTTTGGAGGTTCACGCTTCGAAATTTCAGCCTTCGTGCATCTGCCCGCATTCTATATGGAACATTGCCTCTATGCCGCCTACCTGACAAAAGCGGAAAGGTTTCCCCATTGCAAGCAAATCTGTTCAAAGCACCATATCGATATTCTCGATCATAAAGGCGCCAAGCATTCCCTGTTGCCCGATGCGGAATGTCGCAACACCCTTTATCTGGAACGTCCGCAGTCTGCACTGAGCTTCGTCCCCGACTTTATCAAGCTGGGCGTTCGGCGTTTCCGGTTAGAAATGCTCGAAGAGTCTCCATCCGAAGTCGCGGACAAGACGCGCCTCTATACCGAAGCGCTCCGCGGACGGCTTTCGCTAAAAACCGCGGCTAAACTCATCGGGGCGGAAGAAAGATACGGGGTTTCGAAAGGGCAGCTTTTCCATACCGAAATCTGGGCAGACCGAAAAAAGGCGTGAGGGAGTTTTAGATCTGAGAGTGGAGTGTGGAGAGTTAAGAGTGGAATGACGTCAGAAGGGATTCTATCGGCTTTCAGCCTCCAGAATGACGGTGAACACGAACGCTCTACTGTCATCCTGGAGCGGAGCGATAGGATCCAAGTCAGAGCTTAGAGCTGAGAAATTAAAGTGGAATGTGGAGAGTTGAGAGAGGAATGACGTCAGAAGGGATTCTATCGGCTTTCAGCCTCCAGAATGACGGGTGCGAAGGGCTGGGATTTATCAAGGCCTTCAACCTCTCCAGAATGACGGTGAACGAAAACGGTTCGCTCCGCAGACAACTCCACTCTCCACTTTCCAAATTCCACCCTCAAAACTTAAATGTCCGCGGTTTTAAGTCCTAAGCTCTGAACAGGTTCAATGTGATAAATTTCGCAGAAAACAGCGATTTTGTAAAATTTTCAAATTAATTTGTTCTTAAATGACGGATTTTTCAAAAATCTTGCTATATTTCCCGCTGAAAATCAACAAGAGGTATTTTCATGGCAACAGTGATTCGTCTCGCCCGTTTTGGCAAAAGACACCATTCCGTTTACCGTGCAGTCGTCATCGACAACCGCAAGGCTCGTAACGACAGTTTCATCGAACAGGTCGGCTTCTACGATCCGAACCACAAGAAACCGGTCATTACGTTTGAACAGGAAAAGGTCCTGAAATGGCTCAAGACCGGTGCGCAGCCGTCCGACACCGTCGCATCCCTTCTCCGCCAGACCGGCATTCTCGATCTCTTCCACGAAATTCGCGCCGGCCGTTCCATCGAAGGAAAGAACGCCACTCCGCGTCCGGAAAAGGCCAAGAAGGCAAAGCTCGGTCCCAAGGCCAAGGCCCGTCTCGAAGCGGAAAAGGCCGCCAAGGAAGCTCCCGCCGAAGAAGCCGCTCCGGCTGCCGACGCCGCTCCGCAGGCCTAACATTCAAAATCGGTTCGCCGAACCCTGTGCGGAAAACAAGCACGGGGTTTTCTTTTGAAGCATCATGGAAAACGCAAACGAAAAGGATTTGGTTGTCGTCGGACGCTTGATGAAGCCCCATGGTTTTAGAGGTGAAATCAAATGCGCCCCACAGACTCATGACATAACGCGGTGCCAAAAATTCACCACGGTATATGCCATGTCCAAAGAGACCGCCATTCCTCTCGAAGTCGAAAGTGCGCGCATCGCCCACAATTTCTGGCTTCTCCGCTTCAAGGGCTACGATTCTTCGGAATCGCTTAAACCCCTGATCAATGCGGACATTTGCGTTCCCATGGACGAGCGGATTCCCGCCCCAGAAGGCAAGTATTACTTTTCGGACCTTGAAGGATTTTCCGTCATCGGAGATTCCGACGAAGAAATCGGGAAAGTTCTATCGGTAGAAACCCTTCCGAGCGTCAATGCGTTTCGTTTTGTGTACAAAGGAAGCGAGATCCTCGCCCCGTGGACAAAGGACTGCGTGTTGTACATCGACAGCGAAAAGCGCACCGTGCGCATTTCCGAAGCATTTCTCGAACGACTCTTTGCGATGAGGGTTGAATGAAAATTGATTGCATCACGATTTTTCCGGAAATGTTTACTCCGATGGAACATTCCATTGTCGGCAGGGCGCAGAAAAACGGGCTTTTTTCTTTTCGGACAGTCTATCTCCGCGACTTCGCCGTGAACGATTACGGACAAGTCGATGATGCGCCTTACGGCGGCGAACCGGGCATGGTCCTTCGACCGGAACCGCTCGCTCGCGCCATCCGCAGCACGCAGGTAAAAGAAGACGGCGGAAAAGTCATCTTTCTCACCGCAGACGGGGTTCCGTTTTCGCAACGGCTAGCCAAGGAACTTTCCGGTGAAAATCACCTGGTTCTCGTCTGCGGGCATTACAAGGGAATCGACGAACGCATCCGGGAAAACTATGTCGATCTGGAAATTTCGATCGGCGATTTTGTCGTAAGCGGAGGCGAACTTCCGGCGATGCTCCTCACCGACGCCGTCGTGCGGCTTCTCCCTGGCGCGCTCGGACACAAAGAATCTGGAGAAACGGACTCCTTTGCACAGGGTCCCCTCGGCTGGCCCGTCTATACCAGACCCGAGGTTTTTGAAGGCAAATCCGTTCCAGAAGTGCTCGTTTCCGGGCATCATAAACGGATTTCCGAGTGGAGAAGGGCGGAATCTTTAAAAAGAACACAAGAAAGACGCCCCGACATCTACGAAAAATTGCAAATAGATACTAAATTTGGCAAACAATAACAGAGGTCACAGAATATGTCCCTTAACATCCAAGCGATTCAGCAAGAAAACAAGAAAACGGATCTTCCGGAATTCCGCACCGGCGACACCATCACGGTGAACGTCAAGGTCATCGAAGGAACCAAGGAACGCATCCAGCCGTTCAAGGGTGTCGTCATCCAGCAGAAGAGCACCGGCGTCGGCGAAACCGTCACCGTTCGCAAGATGTCCGACGGTGTGGCCATCGAACGCATCTTCCCGCTCCACAGCCCGCGCATCGCTTCTTTCGAAGTCAACCGCCAGGGCAAGGTCCGCAAGGCGCGCATCTACTATATGCGCAAGCTTTCCGGCAAGGCTGCCCGTATCGAAAAGCGCGAAGGCTAATTTTCCAAACGGCATCCCTTTGGTTTCGGAGGGTCCCGTAAACAGCCTTTCCAGTTTCCCGTTTGAACGTATTATACTTCAAGCGGGTATTGTTGTTTTAAAAAAAGGCCAACACACAGCCGAGATGGTCTATGTGGAAGAGGGTGAACTCGAAGCTTTTGACGACGAAAAGATTCTGTACTCGATCCCACAAGGCTCCCTAATCGGCGTTTCTTCTGTCATGGACGGGACGCCTTTTTCCGAAAACGTCCGCACAGGCAAAGGCGCAACCATCGTAAAAATCGACAAGAAGGCGATGGAAAGCGTTCTCAAGAAATCCCCATCCTGGCTGCTCGCCCTGGTTTCATCGCTTTCGTCCGAATACAGGCAGCTGAAAAAATCCGCCAACAAGCCTATTTACGCGGATCCGCTCGAAAGCTTTACGCTGTTTCTCGCAAAGCGTACCGGGCGCACACCACTCGATACGGTCCAGGTTCTCCGGGAATATCGGTGGCAAACCCGCGCGACAAAAGAGGAAACGGCACTAGCGCTCAAGGAACTTCTGCGCCGCAAATTTGCAAGGCTCGAACCGGACGATTCGGGAACGCCGAACGCACGGCTCATCACGGTCAAGCCCAAGCTGCTAGGCATCCTTTTCGAATATCTGCGATCCTGCCGCCAAGGGGAAACCTATCCCCCGTTTGAACTGTCTCCTAGGGAACGAGCCTGCCTCGAAGCCCTGAGTTTCGAAGATTCCCTTTTTACTAGGAAGCGCGAAGAGTGGCTGGAATACCTGAAAAGAAAAGTTTCCCGGGCGGACTTTATCGTCATCATCAAATTCGTCGAACTGGGAATTTTTTCAAAAGTCCCGAACACGGACAAGCTGTTTCTCGAAACGGATATTCTCGATAAGTTTCTCACGGCTATTCACGGAGAACGCAACATCAGGGGGCTTCTGTGAAAAAGTTGCAGGCAAGGGACGTTCTCTTTTCGGAAGGCGACACCGACGGCAAGCTCTTTATCGTCCAGAAAGGCGCCTTTGTCGCCCAGCGGAAGGAAGGATCTAAAATTCGTTCCGGGGAAATCGTCCTACCGCATTCCGTCGTCGGAAAGGATTCCCTTTTAAACCTTGCGCCGCACCGTTATACGCTCCGCGCCATGGAAAATTCCGAAGTCGAAGAGATTTCACAAGAAGAACTGTCATCCGCATTCAAAGCCCTGCCCGCCTGGTTTTCTCCCTTCTTGCGTTTTATGGGATCCAGAGTGAGAACGGTAAAAAAGAACAAGGCGACGCTCGACAAGATCCACGCCATTCCGACAAGTCTCTTCGTTTGTGCGAAATACGCAAAGCATTCCGAAGAAGCGGTTTTCCATTTGGAGCAAATCGCGGAGGACATCCGCGCGATCAACGGACTCGATTACGGTGAAACGCTTGCCCTGTTCCAGGGATTTTGCGACCTGGGAATTTCCGAAATCATTTCGGGCGAACATCCCCAAATCCGCTTTTACCGCAAGAACCTGCCCCAACTTCTTTACCGCACCCTGTTTGCCCGCATGGCAAGCAAGACTTTGCCCCGTTCCATCCTTTCGGCAAACGACCAGACAATCCTTACCGCATTTATTTCTGCGGCAAAGACCAAGGGACACGAGAACGATAGCCGGATCTCCGTTTTCGCCAAGGATCTTATCGCAACATACCGGAACCTTTTCCCGGGCATCAAGCTTACCCGTCGCGCCTTTGCAAGTCTCATCCAATGCGGTTACCTGTCTTCCGCCCCGGATTTTTCTTCGGGCATCGAACTGGATTCCATCGAAAAATTTTACGGTGACCAGGAAGCCATCAAGGACTTGCTTGAATTGAACCGCGTCTATCCGCTACTCGATAAGCGCCTGCTGAAAGCAATAAACCATACGACGGACAATTCCTGACTTTAAATTTTCTAAATTGGGTGCATTCATTTTACCAAAAGGATTTCTATGAAATACTCCGCCCTTCTCGCCCTAGTCTTTGCCGCTTCCGCCTTTGCCGACGAGGCCGCTCCTGCCGAACAGCAAGGCGGTTCCATGTTTATGGGACTTCTCCCGTTCATCCTGATGTTCGTCGTCATGTATCTTTTCTTCATCATGCCCAAGCAAAAGGAAATGAAGAAGCTCGATGCGATGCGCAAGGCTTTGAAAAAAGGCGACCAGGTATTGACGACGGCGGGAATCATCGGTTCTGTCGCGAATATCGAAGGAAATATCGTCACGGTCAAGACCGGAAACGATACGAAGCTTGACTTTGAACAGGCCGCCATCCTTCGCGTACTCAACGCGGAAGACAAGAAAGCGGCGAAATAATGGCCGTTCTAGATATCAAGATCTACGGTAATCCCGTTTTGCGCGAAAAATGCCGACAGGTCGAAGCGGTGACGCCGGAACTTGTCGCGCTAGCGCACGATATGCTCGACACGATGTACGATGCCGGCGGAGTGGGACTTGCCGCACCGCAAGTCGGAAAAGATGTTCGCCTGGTTGTCATCGATCCGGCACGTCCCGATGAAAACGAAACGCCCGCTCCACGGATAATATTCAACCCGAGCTGGGGAACCGAAGCCGACTCGGAAAACGTTCCCTACGACGAAGGCTGCCTTTCCGTTCCAGACGTTTTTTGCAATGTCTATCGTCCCGGTAAAATCTGGATCCGCTACACGGACGAAAACGGACAGACTGTCGAAGAGCATAACGTAGAAGGACTTCTTTGCCGCTGTTTCCAACACGAAACGGACCATCTAGACGGCAAACTCTTTGTCGATGTCATCTCGACAGCAGACAGGGAACTCAACCGTTCAAGACTCCGCGACATGGTAAAGAAAGAAAAGAAAAAGCTGGAATCGAAAAAAACGGGAAAAAGATGATACGCCGACTTCCGCTGCTATTTCTCGCCATCGGGCTTACAAGCTGTGCTCCGCTCCCTCCGCTTGTGACCGATCCGATTGAAACAAAACCAGCGGAAGTTCCCCCCTCTCCCGAACAACCGGATTCCGCAATGGCACGTTCCCCGGAAATTTCTCCGGATTCAACAAAAGACGTGCCGGATTCAACGGAAAACTTTACACCGATTCCTCCATCACAACCCGTTCCTGCGGATTCCTCCGCCGACGATTCCCGCAATGCGGCATCCTATCCGGCATGGACTCTTCCAAAAGACTTGCAGCGGGATTTCCGGGTCGGCGTCCAGATCGGGGTTTCCAAGGCGGAAATTTCCGGGAAAGCTTTTACTTCGAGTTCCCGATTCGCCGATTCATCCGGCGAGCTTCATGCGGGTTCCCTAAAGTTTTCCGCAAAAGGCGGGCGCGTGCAGTCCGCAGCCGGCCAGTCGGATTCCGTCTGGATTTTTCCCACCAAAAATTCCCGGATTTCCATAGAAGGCAAGGAATACCGCGGAAAAATTCTTATCGTCAACGTTTCGGGAAAGCTTAATATCATTAACGTTCTCCCTGTCGAAGATTACCTAAAAGGCGTCGTACCGCACGAAATCGGCAAACTGGACTCCAGCATGTTCGAAGCGCTCAAAGTCCAATCTGTCGCCGCACGCACATACGCCTACCGCCATTACAATTCCAGAAGCTCCCTCGGTTTTGACGTCTATGCGACGGTCCAGGATCAGGTCTATAACGGCAGCTCGGGAGAATCCCCCCTGACCAATGCGGCGATTGACTCAACCAGAGGCCTCGTCTTGACTTACAACGGGAACCTCGTCGAAGCCTATTACCACTCCACGTGTGGCGGCTACACGGAAGGCGTTGAGACCTGGGGACTTTCACCGGTTCCCTATCTGCAGAGCCAAAACGACATGAAGAACGCGGACAGCGCCTGGTGCACAGGACCCCACTCTTCCTGGAAAAAAGTTTATAACGAAAAGGAACTTGTGGCGATGTTCAAGCGGAATTTCAAGGAAGCCCGCGCCGAGGGGAAATCGAATTTCGGAGGCATCCAGCAGATTGAAATCAAATCGACATTCCCGGGCGGACGCGTCGCGGAACTCGAAGTCCTGACAGACAAGGGAATTTTTACCGTCCGGGGCGATCGGACCCGCTGGCTCTTTAAGGAAGGCTCCAAAATTCTCTCCTCGTCCAAATTCAAAGTCGAAAAGAACGGCAAGGTGTGGATTCTTGACGGATCGGGATTCGGGCACGGAATCGGGATGTGCCAGATGGGAACCCGAGAACGCGCCAAAGCCGGCCAAACATTTGATGCGATTCTCAAAGCATACTATCCGGGAACGACCCTAGAATGTATCCAGAGCGAAGAGTAGCGGTTCTCAGCGAAGGCTGCGCAGCGAATTTCGGGGACGGAGAAGAAATCGGAGAAAAGTTTGCCCAAAAGGGATTCTGCGTCTCCTTTGAATTTCCCTCCGAAACGCCAGACGCCATAGTACTCAACGCTTGTACGGTCAAGGGAATTTCGGGAGCGGTCAAACTGGCAAAGCGAATTCGCGCGAACTTTCAAAAAGTCCCGGTCTGGGTGACGGGCTGCGCGACAGAGGATTTAAGGCGCGAACTGAATCGCCTCTTTCCGGACTTTACCTTTGGCCCAAAGGATGCCCACAAAAACGAAGACGCCTTTTTGCAATTTACACACAAATTAAATGTACCAGGGTCGGAACAGGCGGTATTCCAAGACGTTTCGAGTCACCGCGGAATCGGCATCGTCAATATCGAAGAAGGATGCCTTGACAGTTGCCATTACTGTTCGACGCATCTCGTCAAAGGGATTTTAAAAAGCGCGTTGCCGGACTCTGTCATCCGCCGCGTACAGAAAAAAATCGACCAGGGCGACAGGGAAATATTCTTGACAGGCCAAGACACCAGCTGCTACGGATTCGACATTCACACGAACCTGGCGGAACTCTTGCAGCGCATCATCGTAAAAGTTCCCGGAGATTACAGGATTCGCGTCGGAATGGGAAATCCGCGTCACGTTTTCCGCTATCTAGACGCACTTGTCGAAACATTCACCGATGCGCATCTTTACAAGTTCATCCACATTCCCGTGCAAAGCGGCAGCGATAAAATTTTACGGGCGATGAACCGACGGCACACCAGTGCGGATTTCTTTAAAATCGCCGAAACCTTTTTGACGCATTTTCCCGAACTGAATCTCGGGACGGACATCATTGTCGCCTACCCCGGAGAGACCCGCGAAGATTTTGAAGCAAGTCTTGAACTCGTCAGAAAAGTCAGGCCTTCAATTTGCAATATCACGCGATTCGTTCCGCGCGAGGGAACCCCGGCGGCGGCACTACCTTACGCGATTTCCAAAGAGGAACGCTACGCCCGCTCGGCGGAAATGTCCCGAATTTTTCAGTCAATCGTTCTCGCCGACAACCAGAAATTTATCGGCAGGCACGAAACCGTTCTGGTCGAAAAAAAAGGTTCGCGTCCGGGAACGACAATTGCCCGCGACAATTTTTACCGACCTGTCGCCCTCCATGGCGAATTTGATCCCGGGGAAAGGGTTAACGTACAAATTAAAGGCGCAGAGACGTTCGCCCTTATCGGAGAACCCGTTTAGTCACTTGCCGTTATAGCGTTCCATGCACTTGGCGATTCCCAACTTAAAATAACATTCGACCAAAGCGGGAACCTTGTCGAGCGCCGAATCAAATTTTTCCCGGTCCTCATCCGGAAATTTTGCAAGCACCCAATTTGCCAAATCCCATTTCAAAGGACACTTTCCCACCCCGAACCGGACCCGCGGAAACCTGTCCCCGATATGTTCGATAATGTTCCGGAGTCCGTTCTGTCCACCGTGGCTACCGTTAGCCCGAACACGAATCCGGCCGACATCCAAATTAATGTCGTCAGAAAAGACGAGCAGACGCTCTGGCGAAACCTTGTACCAGGTCATGAGCGCCTGTACCGATTCGCCGGAAAGATTCATGTAGGTTTGCGGTTTTGCAAGCAGGACATCTTCCCCGGCAACGGAAACTTTTTGCGTCAGCGCCTTGTACTCGGATTTCCAGGGCTTTGAAACATCTGCCAATTTCTGGACAGCCATAAAACCGGCATTGTGGTGAGTGTTTTCATACTGGGCGCCCGGATTTCCCAGACCAACAATCAGATACATAAATCCTCCGCAATCAATGCGTTTCGCTCTCGGACATTTCCATATTCCGGAAAAACTTCAGACCGTCAAACCGATTCTTTAAAAGATTGATGCAGCCACCGATCATGTAGAGCGAGCCGGTGACAAGAACAGGGGCTTTTCCCGCCGCATCCCGAACCGACTTCAAAAAATTTTCGGACAGTGGCGCAGAAATTCCCACCTGGCACCCCAATGATTTCAGCTCTGCAGACACGTCTTCAATCTCCCGAAAACGCTCGTATTCCGTTCGAGTCACGTGCCAAACGGAAACATGCGGTTTTAAAAGCGCAATCATTTCTTCAAGGGCCTTGTCCTTTAAAGCGCCGAAGACACAGTGAAATTTTTTTTGCGGATAATACAAGTCGAGCGATTCAGAAAGCCGCTTGACAGCATGGGGATTGTGGGCTCCGTCCAAGAGCCAGCAAAAGTTCCCGTTCGCATCGACAAGCTTTTGCATTCTCCCGGCCCACAGGGATTCCTTGAGGGCAAGCCTTGCCGTATTTTCGTCAAACCGATCTTTTAAAAAAGCCTTTGCCGCGGCAAACGAAAGCGAAGCGTTTTCGATATAGTGATGACCGGGATTCGGAACATTTAAATTTTCGATTGTCTCCGGACAGACGATTTCCGCCGGAATTTTCCGTACAAATTCCTTTGCAAACCGAACAAGTTCCGCTCCAATTTGACCGACAAAAACTGTCGAATGCGGAGCGAGGATTCCCAACTTTTCCCGCAAGATATCCTTTTCCGTCCCCCCGAGAAGTTCTGTATGTTCAAGCCCGATGCTCGTAAGGACGCCCCACTTTCCGCAAGCGGTCCGCGTCGAATCCAACCTGCCGCCAAGTCCCGCTTCGACGACTGCGCAGCCGACACGCCTTTCGGCAAAGAACAGAAAGCAGGCTAGAGTAAGCGCTTCGAAAAACGAGACACGAACCTGCAACGATTCGGAAGCATCCCGGACCTTTTGCATCAGGCGGTCAAAATCTTCTTCGGAAATGGCGACGCCGTCAATGCGGATCCGTTCCCGGACATTCACCAGATGCGGACTTGTATAAAGCCCAGCGGAAACGCCATGTGCAGAAAGAATGTTCGAAAGATAAAATGCCGTGGAACCCTTTCCGTCCGTACCGACAACATGAATCGTCTGGAATTGTTTTTCCGGATGACCAAAGGCATCCAACAACTTTTCCATATTCTTCAGATCGCCCGTCATTCCCAAAGGGGCCAAGAATCGGAGATATTCAATGCCGAAATTTTTCATCGGTTAAAATTTAGCTAACGTTAAGGAAAACAAGCGAGATTCTATGAGTGAAGAAGCATTAGAAAAAGCCTGGAGCGATCATTCGCGGCTCTGGAAGCACAACCTCTGGGTTTATCCGGTCATCAGCCGCCGGGCAAAAGGCCTATCGATCGGCATCAATCTCAATCTCGACAAGCATTGCAATTTTAGCTGCGCCTATTGCCAGGTCGATCGTACGATTCCCGGGCCAAAAGAGAAAATCGACATTCCCCGGATAAAAACGGAAATCGAAAACATCATCGCTGCATACGAAGAAAACGGTCTAGCCGATTTTTCTTCTTTCCAAAACGTCGAAGAAGAAAAGCGGGAAATAAAGGATATCTGCCTTTCGGGAGACGGCGAAAGTACGATGGCTCCAGAATTTTCGGATGTCTGCCAGCTGATGCGCCAAATCCAGGACAAATATAGCCGCTATCCCCTGCAACTCACGCTCATCACCAATTCAACGCTTCTCGACAGGGCAAATGTCCAAAAAGGTTTGGCCCTTCTCACCGAAAAGAAAGGCGAAATCTGGACAAAGCTCGATGCCGGCAGCAATTCCTGGTATCAAAAAATCAGCCGTTCCCGCGTTCCCTTGGAAAAAATACAGGAAAACATCGAAGCGACCGTCAAGAAATTTCCGATTCGGGTCCAGACGATGCTCTGCAAAATCGGTTCCGAATTTCCCGACGAAGCAGAAATTAATTTATACGTAAACCGATTAAAGAGAATCTATCTTTCCTGCCCGCAGAATCTGCTCGGCATCCAGCTCTACGGAGTCGTACGCCACACGGCGCTCCCCGATGTCCATCCGATTGAAAAATCCTTTTTCACGAAAGTCGCTGAAAAAATCCGCTCCGAAATTCCCACGGAAATCGACATTTACTAGCTAAAGGATGTCCCGGTTCTGCAACACGCCGTGCGAAAGGGTCAAGCGGCGAAAAGGGCTGTTCAGGTAAAAATCCGGATTGTGCGTCGCCATGAGGACAGTCGTTCCCCGCGCGTTGATTTCCTTAAAAATTTCGAAAACTTCCCGGGCGTTTTCCGGGTCAAGGTTCCCCGTCGGTTCGTCGGCGAGAATCAGGTACGGATTGTGAACCATCGCACGGGCAATGGCGACGCGCTGCTGCTCTCCGCCCGAAAGCGTATAGGGCATGGAAAGCCTCTTCTGGGAAATCCCCACCAGGGAAAGCGCCTCGAAAACCTTCGTGTTCAGCTGTTTCGGGGGCGTTCCCGTAATCCGCAAGGCCAGTGCGACATTTTCAAAGACATTCCGATCCGGCAAAAGCTTGAAATCCTGGAAGACAATCCCGATGCGACGCCGGAGATCCTGGACGTCCGATTCCGTTGCCGTTTTGGAATCGAAGACGATATCCTTCGAAAACTGGACCATGACTTCGCCGCCATGGAACTCGTCCGGTCGTTCATCCATGTAAATCAGCTTGAGAAGCGTCGATTTTCCGGCCCCGCTGTGCCCAGTCAGAAAGACGAATTCTCCCTGTCCGATGCGAAGCGTTACGTCGGAAAGAGCTTTCCAGCTGTCCTCGTAGGTTTTCGTCACATGCAAGAACTGGATCATGGAAATCAATCCTTCATGCGGATCTCGATATGCACTTCGTCACGCCACTTCTTGACAAATTCCCGGAGCTTCTTGTCTTCCATGTAATTGACGGCGAACATTTCGATTTTCATGTAGTCGTCTTCGAGCGTGTAGTCGCGAACCTGTTTCAAGTCTTCCAAGCGAAGCAGGTGGTATTCATTCCCCGCCAGGAACGGCTCCGAAATTTCGCCCACGGAAAGGTTTGAAAGCACCGGCAGGAACAGCGTATCGACGTCCGTCTTTTCCAACCAGCCGAGATTTCCCCCGTTGAAATTGGATTCTTTGTCCGCACTGAACCTTTTTGCCGCATCCGCAAAGAGCGAATCCGATGTCAAGGCCGTGCGCAGCGAATCCGCAAATTTCAGCACGCGGTTCGAATCCGCTGCCGTCGGAAGGGTCTGCAAAAGAATCATCGCCGTGCGAACGCCATCCTCTTTCCGCCCGATGACCCGGATAATCGTCCAGCCGCGTTCGGTCTTTACCGGGTTTGGCGTATATTCCCCGTTGCCTACGGTCTTGATGGCGCGTTCATAGACAGGATCCAGAAGCCCTTTCTGGAAATATCCGATGTCGCCGCCCTTGCTCGCCGTCGAATCCTGGGAATGGTTCTTTGCGAGGACTTCCCACATCATGCCGTGGTCTAAGGAATCAATCAGCAGTTCCGCTTCACGGCGCACCGAATCCACGACAACCGAATCGGGTTCGATTTTCAGAGCGATATGGGAAAGGCGCAAGCAGTTGTACTGGCGCGGGATGGAATCCTTGTAATGTTCGTAAAACTCGGAGACTTCCTTGCGGGTAGGCTTGATTCCGCCCGCATACTTTTGGCGGATCCGTCCGATGGTCATCTGCTCGCGAATCTGCTTTCCGAGATTTTCCCGGTATTGCGCCATGCTCATCCCGAGCTGTGCACGAATCGCCCGTTCGAGAATTTCCATGCTGATGTTTTGCCGCGCAGCCAGATTCTGAAGATGCTGAGACACCCGCAGTTCGACATCGTCGTCCGTAACCTGGATGGAATCCCTATCGACACGCGAAAGCAGGACCTTGTCGTCTATCAGCTTGTCCAAAACAAAGGCGACTTGCTCTTTTTCGGACATCTTGGCCGCATCCGCCGAATTCTGGAACTGGTAGAGGTTTTCCATCACTTCGGAACGCATGATGGGCTTTCCATCGACAATCGCCGCAATGGATTCAAAAAGTTCCGGTGCGGCAAAAAGGGAGGTTGCCAAAAAAAGAACGGAAACGATGCTAGATGTTTTTTTCATAGGAACTCAGCGGGTTGCAGATCTGGAAATTTCTTCGGGATAGATAAAAATCGCCTGTCTTTTCTTCACGGAATCCTTAAACGCGGCGATGAAGCTCTTGCGTTTGGCGTTTGCGGCAAAAGTCCGGGCAAGATCCGCAACTTCCGCAAACGGACGGACCGTTCCCGAATCAATCTTGGAAAGGACGATGAGACTTTTCAAATTCTTTCCGCAAGCCTTCGGAGGCGTAATTTTTCCGACAGGAAGCTTTTCCAGTTCGACTGCCGGGCAATCTAACGGGGAAACGGTCACCGAATCGAAGCTTTCCACATCCCGGACAAGCCAGTTCTTTTCTGGCGCTACGAGAATCGTCTTTTTCGCCATCGGGCCGTAATATTTCCACGCCGTCGATCCGCTCGCATAGGTAATGACCGCGATATCATAGATGTTCGCGTTCCGGACAAACCGTTCGGGATGATTGTCGTAATAGGAAGCGACCTCGGAATCCGAAGTCGAAAGCGTATCCGTCACCTTCGCAAAATACGCTCCGAGAACGATTTTCTTTTTGGCATCTTCCAGAAGGCGTTTCACTTCCGGCAAGTCTCCGATGCCATCGGCCAAGGCACGATCATAGATCGATTCGCGATTCACCCAATTTTCGACCAGCTCCATCCGGTCATCAAACGGAAGGGAGTCCCAGTCTCCATTTTCGTTCAGGCGGGACAGTTTCAATTCCGAATTTTCCACGCGCGCAAGCGTCGGATCGGAACTTTCGCCCAAATTTCTGCAAGACAGCACGCAAAACACGGAAAGAAAGAAAAGCAGGAAAAAACGCATCGGTCCCAAATTAGAAAATTTTACAATTCAGCGCCCTCTGAAACGCTCCCGCAACTTGAGCAAAGCATCCTTTTCGATTCGTTCTTCGGGTGCGCTCGCAAGCATCGAACGCTTAAAGCGCAAAAGTTCAAACTGTTCAAGCAACACCTGCAACGCAACCTTCTCCCGGAAAGTCGCCAGTTCCCCCTCCGCCTTTTCGGAACGGGAAAGCAGTTCCCGGGCATTTTTCAGTTCAAAGTCCTTGAGAAAACGGCTCGAAAGGTACGGGGAAAAGGCTTCGCGGAAAGTCTTGGCGGTCGGAAGGGAAAGCGGCTCGTTCCAATCCGGCAAGGATTTTTTCGGTTTTAAGAATGCGGAAATCATCCGTAAGCGGGCGTAGAGATTTTCCTCTGCGGCGAGTTTTGCGGAAAGATTCAAAACCGCAGCGGGAACCTTTTCGCCACGACGAAAACAGACAAACGCTTCCCGGAACTTTTCCCATGCGAGAACAAAAGCGGAAACGCCCAGATAGGAGGCATCGAAAGCCATGCGGACCAAGCCTTCGCGGGAACTCGTCTCTAGATTTGTCCGCGAAGACGAAATATCGGAAAACGTCCGGACTTTGTGCGAACGGGCAAATTCCAGTCCGGCAAATCGCGATAGCGCCCTGTCCAAGAAATCAAGCGTAAATTTCGCCTTTTCCGAATCGTCCATCGCAAGCAGCGATCGCAACGCCCACCCCGATTCATCTTTCCTGTTTAAAAAGGCAAAGCGCGATTCAAAGAGGGACTTAAGCGGAGAATCTTCAAGATTCGCATTTTGCGTGCGACGGTAAAATTTCTGCCAAAATTCCGCTTCCGCAAAATTCATTGGACGGACGGTTCCCGGAGCCCAACCGTAAAACACGCCCAAAACAGGAAGCGACAAGGCGGCATTTCGGGAAAGCGGACAGATCTGGTCAAAAAATCCGCAAGCGCCCCATTCCGGGGAAAGCTCCAGCGGAAATTTTTCAGAAGCCCCGGGAACGGAAATCGACAGATGGAGCCTTAGGTGATGTTCGTTTTGCGGATTGAGCACAGGAAGTGCGCCATCAAAAGGTCCAAAGCTCAAGAAGGCTTCATAGAGGGAAACCATCGGAGACTTCAATGGGTTCCTTTCCAGAAAATCGACAAAGCGGTCGTCCAAATAATCTTTTTTCTGCTCGAAATTTTTACGTTCGGACTTGGGAAGTTCGCGGACAAACGATTCGATCATCCAAGTTCTCCACTTGGAAATTTCCCGGGCAAAAACCGAAGGGGAAAGCTTCGGCAAGAAATCCGCCGGAATTTCCAGGGAAAGGCCGTCCCATGCCTTGCTCGAATCAAAAACCAGTTCCCCGCGGACCTGCCGATCGAGTATTTTCAGGAATTCTTCGACACCGCCATGGCGCAGCGCCTTTTTCTCTTCGGCCGCACGGGCGAGTTTTTTCCGATATGCCGCCGCGATGACCGGATTGTTCCGGAAAGATTCGAAATGTTCCATTCCGGATTCCGAAGCTTCAAACCAGTCCGCCGCTTCATAGCGAAGCGCCTTGTCCGTATTCCTTTCGATGAAATCCTTGAGCGTTTTCAGCGAGCAGACGCCCGGCGCACGCTCAAGTAGATAATCCACCTGCAGATCGTCCGACGGAACAAGTCCCCAACGCCGCAAGCGGACTTCACTGGCGCGAAGCGACTCCAGAACTTTTTCGTTGTGCTGCATAAACGGAAATGGCCGCGGCAAGTTCCCTTCGACTATCGCTTCGAGGAAAAAGATTTTCGCCGCTTCTTCGGGATTGACTCGTCCATAATCGACACGGTGCGAACGGGAAAGCACCATTCCGCGAAACGAAACTTCTTCCACCGCTTCGACAAATCCCCGCTCCGGATTCCATTTCGGTTCGAACCAACGATAAGTGCAAAAATCCTTCGCAACCTTGATAATCCATTCAGGAAGGATTTCCGCAGCCTTCGTCAAAAATACACGGCTCGTTTCGCGGACTTCCGCCGACAGCACGAATTCAGGGAACTTTCCCGCCAGATCGCTTCCGGGAAACAGATAGGCGTCCCGACCGCCGACAAGGCGATAACAGCCGTTATCCCTGTCCCGGTGAGCGACACCGCCGAGAAATCCCGAAAGCAGTGCGATGTGCAAATTGTCCCGATGAAAGGAATCAAACGGGCAAACATAGGATTCAAACTTGGTCTTCAAAATCCGGGAAAACTGCTCATAGAGATCGATCCATTCCCGGCAGCGCAAAAAATGCAAAAAATGTTTTTCGCAGTATTTGCGCAGCGAATTCCAGGTCGTCCCGTTCCACTCCCGGCAAAACGCATTCCATTCCGCGAGAAACGTGAGGAAGTCGCTTTTGTGGCCGCCGAGCGCTTTGTGCATCCGACGGGCCTTTTCCTTTTGCGGTTCATCAGACGGAAAAAGCCGCGGATCCTGGATGGACAGAGCGGAACACACGATAATCGCAGGTTGCAGGACACCGGTATTTCTCGCCCGGAGAAGCACTGCGGAAAGTGCGACGTCCATCGGAAGGTGCGCCATTTCCGCTCCGAACGGAGTCACTCGCGCACCGCGTTCCACGCTCGAAAGCGCACCCAATTCAAACAGGGTCTTGTATGCGCCGCGGAAAGCAGACCGGGGCGGTGGCTGGATAAACGGAAAGTCCTCGACGGAAAGTCCAAGGCTCCGCAATTGCAATACGACATTCGAAAGGTTGGAACGCCGAATCTCGGGTTCCGTAAACTCTTCGCGGCTTTCAAAATCCTCTTCCGTGTAGAGCCGCACGCAGACACCGGGCTTCACACGGCCAGCGCGTCCCGTCCGTTGCCGCGCGCTCGCCTGGGAAATCTTTTCCACCGGGAGCCCTTGGATTCGTGTCTGGGGATTGTAGCGCGAAACCCGGGCCATCCCCGTATCGACGACATACGCAATCCCCGGAATGGTGAGCGACGTCTCCGCGATATTCGTCGAAAGGACGATGCGCGTTTTCCCCGTCTTCCGAAAAACTTTTTTCTGTTCCTGCGGCCCCATCCGCCCAAAAAGGGGAAGGATGTCAAAATTTTTCTCGTCGAGCTTTCCGCCGAGTTCCTCGCAAAGATCCTGGATATCGCGTTCCGTCGGCAAGAAACAGAGCAGATTGTCCCTGCCCGATTCTTCTAGGGCAAGGATCGCGTCGCGGGCCTCATCAACAAGCCCCGAATCGCCCTTGCTCTTCGAAGCGTTTTCCTGCGGATCCGCATAAATCACCTGGACAGGAAAAGTCCTGCCTTCCGCTTCGAGAACCGCGGAGCCTTCATAAAACTTTTCAAAGAGTTTTGCGTCGAGCGTCGCGCTCGCAATCACCAAACGAAATTCCGGACGTTCCCGGAGAACCGATTTAAATATTCCGAGCAAAATATCGATGTTCAGAGAGCGTTCGTGCGCTTCATCGATTAAAATCGCGGAATACATCCGAAAAAGTCTGTCCCGACGAAATTCCTGCAACAAAATTCCGTCCGTCATCACCTTGATGGGGGCATCCTTCGGGCCTTCTTCCAAAAAGCGGATTCGCGTCGAGACCAGGTTTTCATCCCGAAGCTCTTCCCGCAAGCGGTCCGCAATCGACATCGCAGCGAGCCGTCTCGGTTCCGTCACACCGATCCGCCCCTTAGAAGCAAGCCCGCTTTCGAGCAAAAACTTGGGAACCTGCGTCGATTTTCCGGAACCCGTATCCGCCTTGACGATAATCACCTGGCGGCTTTTGACGAGCGCAAGAAAATCTTCCCGCTTCTTGACGACGGGAAGATCCGGGTATTCAATTTTAACTTGTGAAAAATCCGCGGTCACAGGCGATCGATAAATTCCGAAACGTCTTTGCACGTTTCCAAATCGATTTTCAAATTATCGATATCTTCCTTGGAAATTCTGCCGGAACCCGTTTCGGCACGGGAAACCTCTTCGTGGCTATCGCCAAACGGCAAGATGTTACGGCCCGTATCGGCACACTCGCGAAGCGCATCGACAACCTTGGAAAGTTTTTTCCGCAAGGAATGAAACTCCTCCCTGTCGAGTTCAAAGACATCTCCGTCAAGCGTTACCAAGGGAGACTTGCAGCGCCCGCAGACGCAGACGACCATTGAACTTTTTTTCCCTTGGAGCGCAACTTCCATCTCGTTTCCGCAATGAGGGCATTTAATATGCATTTCATCCATACCCCTAATTTACCTTTTTTCCCTTTTAAAAAACATCCATATTAAAAATGCAAGAGTTTCTTTTCAAGAAGGTTTCCGCCAAAAAAGAAAAAGCCCCGGAATGACCGGAGCCTTTTCAAATCTTCGAAAAGATTACTTCACGTCATACTGGGCGACAACCTGGCCGTTCGCATCGAGAGCGCGGATCACGTCGGCATCGCGTTCGAGCTTGAGGTCAGCCTTGTGACCCTGGGCATCGATAATCTGGACAGCGAGAGAACCATCTTCGTTCTTGATAGCGGAAACCTGGTTGCCCTGGGCGTCCTTTTCAAAGTAGGTGTCGTTCGAAGCGATCGGATTCGAACCGGTCCAGAATTCAACCGTGTTCAGAACCAATCCATCGACAAGGCCGATGCAGATTTCATAGACCGGGATGACCCAGAGAATGAAGTGCACGCAAGAATTGAGCCACTTGTTGCCGAGCGTGCCGTTCCACTTGTAGAGCTTGTTGGTGAGACCGTAGCTGCCATAGCAAGCGGTCAGGGTGAACGCAGCGGCAAGAGCGAGCGCAATGAGACTTTTTTTCATGATGAACTCCTTATGAAAGTGAACTTCGGGTTTAAAGGTAATAAAAAAAAGAAATTTTCGCTAGGTGAGCCATGTCACAGGGCAAGTTCCTATTCCTCGCCGCCTTCTTCGTCCAGGTTTTCCGAAACAAGCGGTTGGGACAATCCGAGCAGGGCTCCGACATCGATTCCCAACAAGTTCTTCTTTTTGTCAAATTTCGCCACGATATAGTAATCGCTGTTCCACGAAAGGGTGCGGAGCAGGCCCGAACCGTCCGGCGTTCCCGAGACTTTTGCCGAGAAGTTCGACGAATTGGCCAGTCGCTTTTCAATTGTTGCGAAATCCTTGGACGTCTTCGCTTCCTGGTTTGCCGTGCAAGCGATATTCCAGAGAATCGCATTGTTCTCGATGACAGAGTTCTGCCCCTCGACGATATTTACCGCCTTCTTGTAATAATCGTCCGTCTTTTTCTGGTACGCTTCCGCCGCCTGCGACACGTAGGCGCCTTTTTGCATAAAGAGCAGCGCAAAGATGGCAATGTTCAAAATCAGGGAAGCGATCATTATCTGTTTGAGTTTCATCGGAAATCCTCACTTGGTTTCAAACTGAAAGGGAGCCGGCTTGGAAACGGAGAATGTCGCCGACGGAGAAATCTGGGAAAGAGCCTTGTAATCCACAGAGACAAAATTTCCCTTCTGGAATGTGAAAAGCACTTTGCAATCCGAACCACAGGAAAGGGACGTCACATCGCCCGATGTTTCCGCACCTAGCACTTTATCCGCATCCAGTTCCGCGACACGTGCATCGAAATCCGCCTTGGAAAGTTTTTTCGATGTCGTTTCGAAAATAATCTGCCAGAGAGAATTGCCCCTCTTGATAAAATCGTTCTGGGCTTTCACCACCTGGGAAACCTCGTCCGTATAGGACTTGGTCGCAGCCCCGTACGAGACCTGCGCCTGTTCCTTGTAATCGCTCTTGAGAACCAACATGATGACGACGAGCGCGATGTTCAGCGCAATCGAAACCGCCAAGATCAGCTTTATTTTCTTCAAATCCATAACGTAATTTTTCTCCTAGAATGGGATGATAGCTATAAATGTATATTTTCAAATCAACAAGCGTAGGTGAAAAATGCAAAAAAGGCTTTCCGCGGTCGTTTTCGAAAACCTGAAAGAACTGGTCAAGGCAAAAAATGCCGCACATGAGTCGATGTTCAAGTTCAGCTGGAAAAAACTGCCTCCGTTCAGCCTGATCTGGCCGCAAGTCGATTACATCCGCATCCAGCGCTTTATGGGAGAAGTCAAATCGCAGGCCATCGCCCAAAAGGATTTTATCGTTCAAAACCGTGCAAGTTCTTCGCCCGAAGAAAAGGAATTTCTTGACGCCGTTCCCGCCTATGTCGATGCGTTAGCAAATTCCTGCGACGGTCTCGCCCGCGTCGCCAAGTTCAAGCAGGACCTTCTCGAAAAAAAGCAGAAGCGCGACATCTTTCTTTTTAACCGAATTTTAAAGGATTACGAGGATTCACAGGCAAATCTTGTCCGGGCCGGAGCGTTTGTCCAAGTCGCCTGGGGTGCACTGGCAGGAAATTCCTAGATGCCCGAAATCAGCGTCATCATACCGATTTACAATACGGAACTCTTTCTCGGGGAATGCCTTGAAAGCATCGCTGCGCAGACTTTTCCGGACTTCGAAGCGGTTCTCGTCGATGACGGCAGCACCGATTCGAGCGCAAGCATCGCCGAAGGATTTGTGAAAAAGGATTCCCGGTTTCACCTGGTAAGCCAACGCAACATGGGCCTTTCCGATGCGCGAAATACGGGTCTTCGGAACGCTCTGGGCAACTGGATAACCTTTGTCGATAGCGACGACGTTCTCCATGTAAACGCTCTAAAAATCTTGTGGCAAGCGGCGCTTGAACTGGACGTTCCGATTGTCGCCTCCGGGATGACTCCCTTTACACACCGCCTTCCGCGGCAAAAATCCGTTTGTGGAACTTTGCAAAAAATTTCAAGCGAAGAAGCCCTGACCCGGGCATTCTACCAAAACGCCGTTCCCGACTTTTCACCCTGCTACAAGATTTATAAAAAAGCCCTGTGGGAAAATCGAAAATTTCCGCCAGGGATTTACTTCGAAGACATGGCGACGATTCCCGCGGTTTTCCATGAAGCGGTCCATGTCGGGATTTGCAAAACCCCGCTCTACTTTTACCGAAAGCATCCTACAAGCATTCTCGCTTCGCCCTATACGCTCAAAAAAGCGGAACTACTCGCCATCGCCGAAAAGAATCTCGAAACTTTCGGGAACATTTCGCCGCCGGTTCGCAAAGCCGCCGAGAGCCTTCTTGTCAGCGCGAGCTTCAGCATCCTGATGCGGACTCCCAAAAACGACGAATTTTCCCCGATCAGAAAAAGAGCTTTTGGATGGATCAAAAAATTCCGCTTGCAGACGCTTCGGGATAGAAGGACGCGGTTTCGAAATAAAGCGGCGGCGCTGCTTTCCTATTTTTATTTCAGGCCGTAAAATTCAATTCCGAAAAAAACATTTCGGAACAAAGATCTTTAAAAAGCGGAAAAGAAAAATTCCAGAAAGCGAAGCGGTTTCAGAAAGCTTTTTCAAGGCTTCCCACTTGTTTTGCGATGCGAGCGTCGAGAACCAATACGCTTTCCAAGCCTGGCAAGCTTTTCGGTATAGCGGTTCCGAGCGATAATCGTCCGAAAACATTCGAAGAATTTCCCGGTAAAGCCTGCCGCAATCCCGATGCATATTGTCCGAATGTTCCCGATAATGGCAACAGATCGTATCCAAAACAGGTTGCGCGCCAAAATGACGGAGAATTTTCAGATTCATCGGATAGTCTTCGAAAAAATATTTTTCGTCATATTTTCCTAAAGACAGAACGGCCTCTGTCAAGTACATTTCGGAACAACCGTGCAGAACTTTTTTTCCTAAAAAGCATTCTTCAAATGAAATCTGCGGCATCGATCGAAGATAACGCTCTTCAACGCATTCTTCTAACTTTCCATTTTCATGCAGCAGGATACATTGTCCAAAGCACGCCACCTTTTCCGGATGATTTTTCAAAAAATTACTTTGTGCGCAAAGCCTTCCCGGAGCCATGATGTCATCCGACGCAAACGTGCAAAAATATTTTCCGCGAGCTTCCGAAAGCAGTTCGTTTAATGTCGGAACCAGGCCCTTATTCGGACGGTGACGGAACTTAAAAGAAAATTCTTTAGAAAGCCGTTCCAAGATTTCCGGGCTAGAATCCGAGCTGCCATCGTCGATGACCAAAAGTTCGAACGGGACACCTTTTTGCCCCATGATGGAACGCACAGCAGCTTCCACATATTTTTCATGGTTATAGCTTGCGAGAAGTACGGAAACTAGAGGCTTTTCCATGAAAGCCTCCGAAGGACGACAATCAAGGCCAGGAAACAGATAAAATTTTCTACGGCATAAGCGATAAACGGCGAACGATAGCCTACAAAGCCCGTTCCCAAGACAGTCAAAGAGGCAAACAAAATATCCGATCCGATTTCAACCGAAAGAAAGGCGACCGTTTCCTTCCGCGCAACGAGAGCCATTCCCAGACACCAACATCCCGCCTTGAAAAAATCTCCGACAAATTGCATCGGGACGAGCGAGGAAAGCGGCAAGAAATCTTTGGAAAGGGCGAAAACGATCAGCAGATCCCGCAAAAAGAACATGGCGAGAACGGCGACAAGTGCTATCGCAAGGACGCAGGCCAAAAGGCGCTTCAGCGTCCGGAGAAACTCTTCCGACGAAGAAGCCGAGGAAAGCCGCGGAAGCAACACGACGCCCAAAACCGAAGAAAACCCGACATTGAAAAAATCCGAGATCCGTGTAGCGCCTTGCCAAAAACCGGCCACATCCCAGCCAAAGGAATTTCCCAAAAACGAACGAACAAAAAAATACAGGACCGGAGAAACGACCATCGGGATAATTCCCATCAGCGCATAGCCGCGCCAAATCTTGAAATTCGGTTTGATATGCGCCGAAAATCGTTTATATGTAAAGCCGCCTTTCCAAGCGAGGAACAAGGCGTAAAAGCAGGAAAGAACCGATTGCGTAGCAACCGCCCCGAGAACGGAGAGCGACTTCGTCTGGATCATCAAAACGACCCACAGACAATTCAGAACGGAAGTTCCTACCGTAATCGCCGCCCAGCGCCGATAATCCGAAAGGCCGTTCATCACCGCGGACGCAACCATCGAAACGGTCAACGCGACAAATCCCGGAACTGCAAAAAGAATCGCTGCCTGCATATAGCGCACGGGAACGCCCGGGAATAGTGAAGAGAGCGGAGCGACAAAGGCGAACAGGACAAAGAAAATCGCCGAGGCGATCGACGCATACACGCTCAGGCGAAATCCGCCGCGCCAAATCGGTCCGAGTTCCTTTTCCTGGTTTCTGTAGCGGGCGGTGAGGCTCACCCAACCGTTCTGGAGAGCAAGCGAAGAAGTTCCCTGCCCGACATTTATCAGGTTTTGCAATTGCCCGATGACAGCGAATCCCACAGGGCCCGCGAGGGTAGCGAGAAACTTATTCGTAACAAACGAAGCGGCTATTCGAATAAATGTCGCCACAGCAGAAATAGCCGATTGTTTCCAAAAGCCCGATTGTTTCATAGGTCATACTCGTAAATATCATAGACGACACCGCGCCCCGCATAGGTTTCCTTCTGGTGCGCAAGTCCTTCGTTTAAAAATTTTCCCCATTCCTCGCAAGAGGTTCCCCAGTCAAAAAAGCGCTGTTCGGGAAAGCAGTTGATTTCGTTCAACATCAAAAAATCCATCGCATGGAGCGCTCTGCCTTTTGCAGAACTCGCCAAGTACTGCGAATGGGCGACAGCCCCCGAAACATAGACGACGCTCCCGGACAGAAGTTCGCCATTTTTTGTCACGGTAAATAGCCGGATGTTTTGCGGAAATCGTTCCGAAAGGAGTTTCAGCTCTGCCTTGGAATGCACCGGATGCGCCCCATGTCCTTCCGCGAGACAGTTATCAAGCAAGTCCCAAAATTCACTGAAATTTTTCGATTCCGAAAAAATTAATCCTTCGCGTTTTCCCTTATTCAGGTAATATTTTTTCTTTGACGACGGCTGCATCGATCGAGGTTCAAGCGTGCTGGAAATCAGGCGGGCGGAAAGTTTCGCCCCGCGGCGGAACAGCCAATACAGGGCTTCTTCCGAAGGACGTTCCGCATAGATCCAGGGAAGCGGCTTGTAGATGACCTTTTTCGCACCGAGCTTTCGAAGTTCCTCGTCGAGCAATTCAAAAAATCGTTTTACATCCAAGACACCGACGGAATTATCAACGACAAAACCGCCAAACGTAAGTCCCGCATGGGAACTGAAAACACCCTCAGCGGAAATCGTCCCCGGAAGAACGGCACACGGCAAATTTTCCTTCAAAAATATGAACGAGCAATCCGGAAAACGGTCCGCATGATAATCCATATAACCGCGATCAAAAAGAAAATGGCCATTTCGGGAATTTCGTACAAATTCATTCCATTTCAGGAAATCGCTTTCCCGGTAACGGCGGATAGAAATTTCTTTCATCGGGAAACCTCGTCGCAAAATTCAATCTGCCGAATAATCTTCGCCGGAACGCCTCCCAATACGACGTTCGGCGGGAATCTGCCCGAGACAACCGCACCCGCAGCGACAACGGAATTTTCACTGATTTCCGTTCCCTTGAGAATCGTTACGTTGTTCCCTATCCAGACGCCGTCTTCGATTTTGACGGAAGCGCGTTTCGCTTCACTTTTCAAGCGGTTACGGACATTTACCGCATGAAAATCCGAATCGTAAACTTCGACGTGCGTGCCGATGAGGACGTTTTTGCCGATAAAGATTCCCGGACCTTCCGAAATGGCGACGAAATGATTTCCCACCCAGGAACCTTCCCCGATTTCGATTTTTGATTCCGGGGTTCGAGGATTCAGAAACACGTAAGACGTCCAAAAATCCGTATCGTAGTCCAATCCGACGTGAACATTTTTTCCGAACGAAACCGTTCCCATTCCCTGGGAAAGAATCGGAGACGCGCAAAGCGGGCGCCCCACCGTTTTCGCATCTGAAATCAACCGGAAAAAAGGACGACGGAACGCCGCGCAGACTTTTCGAAGGATCTTACTCGCAATACGCATTGACAGCCTCGATGACTCGAGAAATTTCGGAATGGGACATTTGCGGATACAGCGGAAGACTGAGTTCCGTCTTTGCGATTTCCTCGGCGACAGGGAAGTTCAAATCGGCAAATTCTCTGTAAGCTTTTTGACGATGCGGAGGAATCGGATAATGGATTAAAGTTTCTATTTCGCAATTTTTCAAATGTTCTTGAAGCTTTTCACGATTTCTTGTGCGCAATGCAAAAATGTGCCAGACATGTTCACCGGGATTTCCCGAAGAAGGAAGCGTAACCAAAGGATTTTGAATTTCCGACAGATAGCGTTCCGCGATTTTCGTACGATGCAGATTGTCCGCATCCAAGCGATTTAATTTATACGAAAGAACCGCCGCCTGGATTTCGTCTAGCCGTGAATTCATTCCCTTGTGAAGATTTACGTATTTCCGTTCGCTCCCGTAGTTGGCAAGCGTCCGCACCATTTGAGCAAGTTCCGCATCCGATGTAGTCACCGCTCCACCGTCGCCAAGCGCCCCCAGATTTTTCCCCGGATAGAAACTGAATCCCGCCGCATCGCCAAGCGAACCGGTCCGCTTTCCATTTTCCATCGCACCGTGTCCCTGCGCGGCGTCTTCGACGAGAATCAGTCCGCGAGATGTCGCCAATTCAGAAAGTTCCTTCCCGGGAATCGCGCGCCCATACAGGTCCACAGCGAGAATCGCCTTTACGTTTAAATTGAACGTGCGTTCTACGCTAGCAAGGGAAAGATTGCAGGTTACCGGATCCGGATCGGTCAGAACCGGCACAAGTCCCGCTTCGCTGATCGAAAGAATCGATGCGATATACGTGTTCGCCGGAACGATTACCTTGTCGCCCCGGTGTAAACGTCCAAGTGCGACATAGGACTTGAAAATCAGCGTCAACGCTTCGAGACCGTTTGCAACGCCGACGCAAAATTTTGTACCGCAATATTCGGCAAATTTCCGTTCAAAATTTTCACATTCTTTTCCGCGGATATACCAGCCACTTTCGACGACCCGTCGGACAATCGCTGAAAGATCCGGTTCAAAAGACTCCGTCACCCGTTTCAAATCCAGATAGGGAATCATTTCTTCTCCCGAAGATTTTTTGCGTATAAAGTAAATTCCGAATAGTCGCGGATATAATCCGCTTCGTCATAGTCGTGAGAAGCGAGGACAAGACAGATCGCCCCCGATGAAAAGTTCAGTTCCTCGGCCCAGATTCCGGGCGGAACATAAACGCCACAATAAGGGCGGTCCAGCCGGATGACTTGAGAACGCATTCCATCATCGATTTTCGCGTCGAACGCTCCCGAAGCCGCTATCAAAAGCTGGTGGCAAAGCTTGTGCGCATGGCCTCCGCGGTTTTCCCCGCCGGGAATGTCATACAGATAGAAGACGCGATTGATTTCAAACGGCAAGTCTTTAAAACTTTCGAGCGCAGTCAAGGCACCGGAGCGTTCCCGTGTACGGGGAAATTCCATAAAGCGGCAACCGGGAATCATTTGCACGAAACCTCCCGGACTTTCTGTTGGAATTCGGCAAAATCCCAAATGTAATCATCCGGATCGTAGGCCATAGAACTGAGAACCAGGGCGACCGAATTCGTCGAAAAATTGTCAAGCGTGCGAAAATGCAACGGTGGGACATAAAGTCCCATGTAGGAACGCCGGAGCGAATAGCGGACTTCGTGCGAACCATCGTGCAACAAGACATCGAAACTGCCCGAAAGCGCAACGATCAGCTCTTCTTGTCTTCGGAACGCGTGGCTTCCGCGAATTTCCCCGCCCGGGACATCATAAATCCAATAGCAACGGCGAATTTTGAAAGGGACGTGTCGCTCCGACTCGATAAAGCTCAAGTTTCCCCGATCGTCGAGGATCTTCGGTAGCGATATCATCTGCGGTGTTTGCAAAAAGTCGGGCATACGGGAATAAAATATAAATTAAGTCGCCTCGAGATTCGTTGCGGAGCAGCCTCCTCAAGTAAATCCGGTATTGGCGGAAAACAAAAAATTTCCCACGAAAAATCGCAGGAAATTTTTTCAAACTTCAACCTTTCGCTAGCCCACAAATTCGCGGGCATTGCGGAAGAGTTTCATCCACGGACCGTCTTCGCCCCAGTCCGCCGGATGCCAGCTGTATTGCACAGTGCGGAACACGCGTTCGGGATGCGGCATCATGATGAGCGCGCGACCGTCCTTGCTCGTGAGACCCGTAATTCCGAAAGGCGAACCGTTCGGATTCAGCGGATAGCGTTCGGTATAAGCGTGCTTGCCATCGACATAGCGGAGGCTCACAAGACCCGTTTTCAGGCAGGCTTCGGCGGCTTCGCGGCTTGCAAATTCAGCGCGTCCTTCTCCATGCGCCACGGCAATCGGAAGCACGGAACCGGCCATTCCCTTGAGCAGCACAGCGGGCGTCTCTTCGACCTTGAGACTTACGAAGCGCGCTTCGAAACGTTCCGAAGTGTTCTGCACGAAACGCGGCCAATATTCCGCGCCAGGAATCAAATCCTTCAAGTTCGAAACCATCTGGCAACCGTTGCAGACGCCGAGCGTGAACGTGTCCTCGCGATGGAAGAACGCTTCGAATTCCTTGCGGGCACGGTCGTTGAAGAGGATGCTCTTCGCCCAGCCTTCACCCGCGCCGAGAACGTCGCCGTAGCTGAATCCGCCGCAAGCGACAAGTCCCCGGAATTCCTCTAGGGAAATTTTTCCGGAAAGAATGTCGGTCATGTGAACGTCGATGGATTCAAAACCGGCCCGGTCAAAGGCGGCAGCCATTTCGACTTCGCCGTTGATTCCCTGTTCACGGAGGATCGCCATTTTCGGACGGCTCGCGTAATCCTTTTTCACACGGACATCAAACGTGAGCTTCGGAGAAATTCCCGGATCATCCTGTTCGAGCTTCAGCCGGTATTCGCTTTCCGCACATTCGGGGTTGTCGCGAAGCTTTGCAATGCGACGCGTCGTATCGCTCCAAATGGCGCGCAATTCCGAAAGATCTTCCGCATAATCGCCGACGGTGAATTTGTACGAATCGTTGAGCGTTCCGATATCGCTTACGGCATCGCCTAGACCCGCCGCGGCAAAGGCTTCCTTCACCGCTTGGAAATTTTCGTCCGCGACCTGGATTACCGCGCCGAGTTCCTCGTTGAAAAGTTTTTCCACATCGGTTCCCGGAAGAGCGGAAACATTCAAGGAAACACCGACATGTCCCGCAAAAGCCATTTCCAAAGCGGTAACGAACAGGCCGCCATCCGACTTGTCGTGGTAAGCGAGAATTTTTCCTTCGCGGTTAAGCTTCTGGATCGTTTCGAAGAACGAGCGGAGTTCCTTTGCGTTATCGACATCCGGAGCGACATTTCCGAGTTCGCAGAAGACCTGCGCTGCAATCGATGCGCCCATGCGGTTCTTTCCACGCGAAAGGTCGATGAGAAGCAAACGGGAATTTTTCCGCTGGAGCATCGGAGTGAGCGTTCCGCGGGCATCGGAAACAGGGGCAAACGCGCTGATAACAACCGAAATCGGAGCGGTCACGTTGTGTTTTCCCTTTTCATCTTCCCAGACGGTGCTCATGCTCATCGAATCCTTTCCGACAGGAATCGTGATTCCGAGTTCCGGGCAAAGTTCCATACCGATGGACTGCACAGCTTCATAGAGGTCCGCACCGTCACCTTCGTAATTGGGCGATGCCATCCAGTTTGCAGACAAATTAATCCGTCCCATGTCGTCGATGCGGGCAGCGGCCATATTCGTGAGAGCCTCGGCGACAGCCATCCGCGCGCTCGCCGCCGGAGAAATCAGCGCAACAGGGGCGCGCTCACCGATACTCATCGCTTCGCCTTCGTAGGAATCGAGGGTCGCGGTCGTCACGGCGACATCGGCTACCGGAACCTGCCACGGACCGACCATCTGGTCGCGAGCGATCATGCCGGTCACGGAACGGTCACCGATCGTTATCAGGAACGTCTTGTCGGCGACGCTCGGATTTGCGAGGACGCGCTTAGCGATTTCGGCAATCGGCTGGGAATTCAACGTTGCCGTCGGAGCAAGCGGGCGCTTCTCGGAGCGGTTGTCCCGAATCATCCGGGGAGGCTTTCCGAGAAGAACGTCGAGCGGCATATCCACCGGCGTATTTCCAAAATACGAATCGGTCAGCTTCAGTTCCCGTTCCTTGACAGCCGTTCCCACGACCGCATACGGGCAACGTTCGCGCTTGCAGATTTCGTCAAAGACTTTCATCCTTTCCTGCGGAACCGCAATCACGTAACGTTCCTGCGACTCGTTACTCCAGATTTCATACGGGCTCATGTCCGGTTCGTCGTTCGGAACTTTACGGAGTTCAAATGTTCCGCCGAGTCCGCCGTCGCTAACCAGTTCCGGGAAGGCGTTCGAAAGTCCGCCAGCTCCCACATCGTGGATGAACGAAATCGGATTGTCCTTTTCTAGCGCCCAGCAGCGGTCGATCACTTCCTGGCAGCGACGCTGCATTTCGGGGTTCCCACGTTGGACGCTTGCAAAATCGAGATCCTCGTTACCGCTACCGCTCGTAACGGAACTCGCCGCCCCGCCTCCGAGCCCGATGAGCATCGCAGGTCCGCCGAGAGCAATCAGCGCATCGCCCGGATTGATGTGCCCCTTCGCGATAAACTCTTCCTTGATGTTTCCGAGACCGCCGGCAAGCATAATCGGCTTGTGGTAACCGCGGACTTCCTTGCCCTTCGACGACGGGACTTCTTCTTCGAACGTGCGGAAGTATCCGAGAATGTTCGGGCGTCCAAATTCGTTGTTGAACGCGGCGCCACCGAGCGGGCCTTCGATCATGATGTCGAGCGGAGACGCGAGACGCGAAGGATTTCCAAAATCCTTTTCCCACGGTTGTTCGTAGCCGGGAATTTTCAGGTTCGAAACGCTGTAGCCGGTAAGCCCCGCCTTCGGTTTCGATCCGCGGCCCGTCGCGCCTTCGTCGCGGATTTCGCCGCCGCTTCCAGTCGCGGCTCCCGGGAACGGAGAAATCGCCGTCGGATGGTTGTGCGTTTCCACTTTCATCAAAATGGGAATCGCCTCTTCGTGCCATCCGTACTTGTTCGTCGTCGGGTTCGCATAGTAACGTCCCGCCTTCTTCGCCCCGTTCATCACCGCCGCATTGTCCTTGTACGCCGAAAGGATGTTCGTCGAATGAAGCTTGTACGTATTCTTGATCATCTGGAAGAGCGACAGATCCTTCTTTTCACCGTCGATCGTCCATTCCGCCCCGAAGACCTTGTGCCGGCAATGCTCGGAATTCATCTCCGCGAACATGTAAAGTTCCACGTCGGTCGGGTTCCGCTTGAGCGCGGTAAAACTTTCGACCAGGTAATCGATTTCCGCCGGAGAAAGCGCAAGTCCCATTTCCTTGTCCGCGCGGACCAGAGCGTTCCGGCCCTCGGTCATGATGGGGACTTCCACGAGCTTCTTGGGCGCGTCGTGCATAAAGAGCACATCGAGCAGATGGAGCGCCGGGAAAACCTTTTCCGTCATCCGGTCGTGAATTTTCGCCTTGACTTCTTTCGAAACCGCTTCCGTGACGGCTCCGTTAAAATCGATGTAGTAAGCGACAGCGCGTTCGATACGCTTCACCTCGGAAAGTCCGCAGATGTGCGCGATATCCGTCGCCTTGGAGCTCCACGGGCTGATGGTTCCCGGTCGCGGCGCCACAACAAAGAGCGTTCCCTCGGGTTCCCGCGCTTCGCGCGATGGTCCGTATGTCAGGAGTTTTTCGAGCGTGCCTTTCTTTTCCGGCGAAAGCTCGGATTCCAAATCGACAACGTGGACATATTCCGCATAGATGTCCTTTACCGGAAGGGACGCCGCTTTGAAATCGGCAAGGAGTTTTTGCTCCCGGAAGGAGGAAAGCGCAGGAGAACCGCGAAGAATCATCATAAAGGCTACCTTGAAAATTTTGAAACTTTTCCCCAAAAATAGTTTTTCAGAGGTTTGATGAAATTTTAGATGGAAAAAAAGAACAACAAAAGGCTATGTTAAGATTCTTTGAAATTTTTAACATACTCCAAGCGCTACGTTAAAAATTTTCACTTTTTTTAACACAAGTCTGTGATTAGCTTTCGCTACGGCGTGAAAACAAATCAAAAAGTGGTTGATTGACATAATAATTACTGTTCTTCAATTTCACCTTGCGAAGAAACTGCCATTCGGTCAGCAAATCCAAATACTTGGCAGCCGTTTGGCGAGTAACATTTAAATCGCGCATCACAAGCTCTATTTTTGTATAGGGATGCCTAAACAAATTGTCGAGAAGTTCGCGCCGATAACGTGTTCCGAGTTTTTTTTTCAAGCTTTCCTTGCAAGCTTGCATCAAATCTTTGATGGAATCAATCAGCACAACCGTTTCCTTGGATGTTTCTTCGATTCCTTTCAGCATAAAAATAATCCACGCTTCCCAAGCCTTTTCCGTCGATGGAGATCCGTCCCTTACCGCTTGAATTTTATCATAATATTCAACCTTGTTATGATTGATATACCGGCTGAGATACAAAATCGGCAAGTCAAGCAGATTGTTCATCACCAAATAAAGAACATTTACAATCCGTCCCGTTCTACCATTTCCATCGTAAAAGGGATGGATGCTTTCAAATTGGTGGTGAATAATCGAAAGCTTGACAAGAGGGTCCAAACTAGACAATTCCGAGTCGTTGATGAACCTTTCCAGATTTCCCATCAGCCGTTCAATTTCCTCCCGGGACTGTGGAGGCGTATAAACAATTTCGTTTTTCCCGTTCTTTAACGTAGTTCCAGGCAAAGCCCGAAATCCGGCACTATTTTCTTCCAATTGCTGTTGAATCTTCTTGATTGTCCCGATGGTCAATATTTTTTGCGAGCGTACAAACGAAAATCCGATACCCATTGCCTCGCGATACCGCAGAACCTCTTTCTGGGCAATGTTCTTTGAAATTTTGCCAAAATCCAAATCCGCTTTGTAAAGTTCATCCTGGGTCGTCACAATATTTTCAACCTCGGAGCTGTCCTTTGCCTCTTGCAAGACAAGCGTATTGAACAAAATATTTTCATTAGGTATCGTTTTGGCAACCCCCTTTAGCTCCGCCAAGGCACGTGATGCCAAACTCAGCTGCCGATACACGGAAAGCGTCTCCAAATTGTAAGCCAATGGCAATTCAGGAATCTTATACTCAGGCATAGGAGTATCCCTAAAGTTCAATATAGTATTTTCCCATAAATCCAAAGCAATGCCAATTCCATATATCAAGCGAAAAGCCGTTCATCACCAAGTCAAGAATCGCAAATCATTCCGGCCAATTCAGCGATATCCGAACCGGACTTTACCGGATGGCGATGCATCAAAGCGCGAACATCCAAAAGAATGCCGTAAATTTTATCGGACGTTAAGTCCAGATGTAGAACAACATGAACAACAAATCAACAAAATCCTTTATACGTTCCAAAGCCAAGCGCATATAACGCCATCGTCAACTGATAATCATCGATGCAATCTTTAGACTCACCAATCAATTTAATCAATTCACGATACACTTGATTGTTTTTATCATTCTCCGATGAATACATTTCACTTTTTACAACAGCTCGAATCATATTTGGCAACTCTTTGCAAATCTTAAAAAAACCAAGACTGTCATTTGTCACAATCCCATAAAATACATCAATACTAACTCGGCGAATTTTTTTATTGTTTCCCTCTTTTTGAATCCATTTTGTATTATGAGACTCACTCGCAATCGCTTCAACTAAAAAACAAGCACAGTCATCGTCTTTTAAAATTTGTTTCTCCATTTTATCATACGTCCTTCTAGACGATGCAGAATTCATTGTGTTGTGTTTATTTTTCATTTCCACATAAATTCTACTAACAGAGGTTGTTTGGTCTATTTCTATACGATCTTCGTTCTCAAAAGCAATATCCCATCCAGCCAAGCCCCCTTTTTCAGGAAACGCAAGTTCACCATTTTTGGGTACTACAATTCTACAACCTAGTCGATGAATGAATTGAAAAATTTTCTGATGAAAATAACCTATAGAATTATTAATCGTTTTATCTTTTTGGCGAATAATCTCTCTATCAATTAAATCTTGCCACGACAATCCATACAGAAATTTATCGAATGTAAACTTAATGGGGTCAATAATGTTTTTATTAAAGGTTTTTAGATCCATAGGAGCATACAGCGCTTTTTTGTATTCTTCTATAGTATTTCGCACATGCGTTTGAAAGTCTTTTTCAGAAATGAATTCAATGTCCCACATACTTAAGCCCCTCGCAATGCTTTCGAAATTTCTTTGCCTATATCATATGCCAGATTGACAGGAACAGCATTCCCAACCTGTTTATATTGTTCCGATAAAGATCCTTCAAACACCCAAGAATCAGGAAAAGACTGAAACCTTGCATTTTCTCGCACAGAAAAAGGACGAACTTCAATTGGATGACAACGATCCGTTTGTTTCATCCCAGGACTTGTTAAAACAGCCAAACTAGGTTCGTCAAGACTTATTCGACGAAGAATTCCAGTTCTCCCGCCTTCCATTTCCCAGCAGGATTTCATATATTCTTTTGCAATACTCGGATCAATATTTTTCCAACAACCACCTGGAGGCACAAGCGAAAAAACTTTTTTCTTATTTGCCGAATAATATGCACAATGATCTTTATCAGGATTAACGTCCAATTTTACATCGCGCAGAACTGGTTTATAACTATGAGGAACAGGAAAAGAAAATTTGCAAATATCATACAAATCTTTTCTAATCCCTATTGTAATTAAGCGTTCCCTTTTTTGAGGATTTCCATAATCCCAAGCATTTAAAACTTGATGAATCGTTTTATATCCTTCGTCTTCAAAAATGCCAAGAATTGTTTTGTACGTTTTTCCATTATTATGCGAGAGCAATCCTTTAACATTTTCAAACAAAAACATTTTTGGCTGAAGCTTGTGTAAAAATGTTGCATAATGGTAAAACATCGTTCCTCGTACATCTTCTAATCCTAAACGTTTCCCTGCGTAACTAAACGATTGACAAGGAGCCCCCCCTGACAGCAAATCCAATTCTTTCTTTTTTAATCCAAATTCTTTTAAAAGATTTTTCTCAGCGACTTTTGCGACATCATCACAAATAACATTCCAAGCAGGTCTATTCTTTTTTAATGTTGCGGAAGCAGTTGCATTAAATTCAACAAGCCCTAAATGTTCGAATCCCGCTTTTTCAAGACCTATAGCTAATCCTCCTGCTCCAGCGAAAAGTTCAATTGATTTAAAATGTCCCATTTTAACGTTCC
>CAVKGV010000011.1:0-83293 GCA_963656065.1 Alistipes onderdonkii | reverse complement strand
GAACGGCACGAGGAATGGATGGAAGAAAAAGCGTACTTGACCGGGACGGGGGTGGGAAAATCCGCTTTTTGTGCATGAATTTACAGAAAAGATCTTGCATTATCGCCGGTGATTTTTTTTGCAAAGTGAGACCTGCGCCACATGAAAAGAAATAATTATTTCCAGCAGGATTCGATTCATCTAAAAAGAAAGGATCTTCTATCAAATTTCCCTCTCCCTCAAAAGAGGTCTGTGTAATACTATGATGTATTTGCAAAGACGGGGACATTTCTCTAAAACAATTCTTTTCATTGCAAGAAGAGGTTTCATTTTTCCAAACAATTGAATTATACACAATACCACTGCGACTGTTTATCGCAGAAAAGCCTTGCGCTTGATTGCCAAAAAAAGTCGCATTCGCTATTCGAACAGAACCATTCGATTCCAAAGCCCCACCAAATTTTGAAGTTTTATTTTGACTAAATATGACATTTTTCGCCGTAAAGTTTGAACGAGCAAAAATCGCCCCACCATCTTCATTCGCTTGATTTTTTTCAAATACAGCGTTATACACATCAATATAATCTCCATACATAGCACCCCCAAACTTAACGGCTTTATTTTTACCAATATAGACATTTTCCAAATTTACCGTATCGGAAGCAAAGACCGCGCCGCCGTCACCGGCATTGTATCCGTTCGCGATGCGGAAACCTGTCAGGCTGCGCGGGGAGCGGCCCTCCATCTCGACGTGTGCGGCATTCCCCAGATCGATCAGAGGCAAGTCGTCTTCGGAAGACAAGTCCCCCAGATTTTCCGTGTTGCCGACAAGTTCGAATCCCACTTTCCAGGGGACGACGCTGTCCGGGAAACTTTCCAGGGCGTTCCAGGTCCCGCCGACCATGTTGATTTCCCGACCGGTCGTTCTTGCCGTTTCGAGAGCCTTTTCAAAATCGCCGATGGCAGTCGCCGCGGTCATCCCGTCGCAACCCTGCCTGCACGGCGTCTGCGGGTTCCAGTAGATGCGGTAATTCGCATTTTTCAGGAAGTCAAACCGGTAGCTGCTGCGAAACGCTTCGGAAGGGAAACCCGCCACCGGGTTTCGCCTGAGCGACACATCGACAGAAACTTCCGGAGACGAAAGTTCAACAACTCTTGAAGGGCCTCCGTTCACCGTGACCTGAAAGCTGTCCGCATAGACGAACATCTCGATCTTGGACAGGGAAGGCGAAACCTGGGAACGGTAGCGAAACCTTCCCGGTTCGAAAAACGGCCCGAAATGCTCTTCGCTGTGGGAGATTTCCCTGGCGCGAGGTTCCCCGGATACGGTCGATTGCGGCTCGATCGCGAACTTTCTCGCATAGACTCCGCCGACGAGATGCGAACGAGAGGGTATGCGCACGTCGGCATCCGGGGCGACAAATTTTCCGAAATAAAGGCCGTCGGTCCCCATATCGACATTTTCCCCGGAAACGTTCCACAAAATTTCGCTCGGATTTCCACCGATAACGGAGAAACGGTTCCTGTCACCAAAGCGGACGCTTCCGGACACGCCGACCGTAACCGGCCCAGCGGACAAGTCGAAAGTTATTTCGGCATCGGATTCCGTGTAGAAGTACTGGAACGCATAGGCTCCCGAAGAAAAACGGATTCTGGACTTCGCCGCGGCATAGAAAGTTCCGTAGTTTCCGGGAGGAAGCACGGCGGACTGTTCCAACCCGACAGAGACCGGGGAAATCCCGGGAACGACATTCGGGACGCCAAAAGAGGGTTTCGACAGTTTGGCGACGCTTTTCGTCTTCGCGGATACGCCGTTCTGCTCCACACACGGACGCCCGTAGCGCAAACCGCCTCCGATACTTGCGCGTTCCCGCAGGAAGCACTCCGCGACAACATCGACATCGCCGAAGACTTTAGAGTCCGCTCCCAGTTCAAGCCTTGTCCCGAACACGCTTCCCAAGGACATGGAACCGTCCCGGAAATCGACCGTATCGGCGACGACCGCATAGTTCAAGTCTTCACCGGAAAACGCAGACAGATCGCCTTCTTCAACAGCATCGCCGCAATCGAGGCAGTTCAGGCTGATGTCGGCGACATATACCGTTCCCGTAGCCTTGCCCAGGTTGAACTCAAACCGGGCGTTGCTTACGCTTCCCGACTGCATCATGAAAGTTCTCGTCACCGTCCTTCCGTTCGCGGTCGCCACGACCTCGCCGAACTCGGCAAACGCGTCATACGGAAAACCGTCCCTGCCGATGCGGACTTCCACGTAGCGCCTAGCGCTTACGCCCTGCAGGAAGAACCGTACTTCGTAAGTTTTCCCGGCACGCAGCTCGATGCCGCCCCTGGTCAGCTGCACATGCCAATAATCTGACCCTCCGTCCGTCACGGAGACAAAGCCCTCGCCGAATATCGCGTAGGCTCCGTGGTAAGTGGCAAGGTTCCATTCCGGATAGGGGAACTGCACGGCAATAGCATTCCCCAGAGACATTAGAAGAAGCAGGAAAAAGACGCGTAAATGCATTGTTCTAAAAACCCTCTTTATGAGAATGGGAATATAAAAAGACCGCCAGCAATGGCGGCCTTTTTCCAAAAAAAACGATTCGTTACATCAAAGCGTATTTCAACACAAAGAGCACGGTCAGGACATACATAATCCAGTGGATGTCTTTCCGCTTTCCGAGGACAAAGTTCAGCACCGTGTAAGAGATTACGCCGAACATGATCCCGTCCGAAATCGAATAGGTCAGAGGCATCGCGACGATGCACAGGAACGCCGGAATCGCCTTGGAATAATCATTGAATTTGATTTTCGATACAGAGCTTATCATATAAAATCCGACGATGACCAGGGCCGGAGCCGTTGCAAATCCGGGAATTGCCAAAAATACCGGAGAGAAAACAATCGATACGAGGAACAGGAACGCGGCGAAGATGGACGTAAGACCGGTCTTTCCTCCGGCGGCGACGCCCACTGCGCTTTCGACAAAAGTTGTCGTGGTCGAAGTTCCGAGGACAGCTCCTACCGAAGTTGCGATGGAATCCGCATAGAGCGCGCCCGAAATCCGCGGAAGCTTGCCGTTCGCATCCAAGAAGCCGCCTTTGAGCGAAACGCCGATGAGCGTTCCGAGCGTGTCAAACAAATCGACAAAGAAAAAGGCGAACATTACGACAAAAAAGTCCAGCGACTTGACGAGGGTCCAGCCCGAAAAATCCACGGCTCCGTTTACCGAATGCGTCCAAGACGACGGATGGAAAATGGCAAAGGCAATTGACCCGAATTCCGAAAAAGTCTTGCCCAAATCGCTGAAGTAGTTTCCGAAATGCGGGACTACGGAAAAGAATCCCGCCGAAGCATCCGGCACGTAAATTCCCACAAGTTCTGCGAGAACGCCGAGAAACCATGTGATGAACATACCGAGCAAAATTCCCATCCGAATTTTTTTCGAAACGAGGAAGCCCGTGACAATCGTGCCGATGATAGCGAGAAGCGCCCAGATTCCAGTCGTGTGAAAATCCGCCCGATGAAAGTTGATGAGCGTTACGAGAGTCGCATCGGAATTGACGACGATTTTCGCCCCCTGGAACGCGATGAACGTGATGAAAAGACCGATGCCCACCGCCACGGCGGACTTAAGTGAAAGCGGAATCGCGTTAAAAAGGCTTTCCCGGACAGACGTGAGCGAGAGCGCGAGGAAAATGATTCCTTCGACAAAAACAGCGAGCAGCGCAAATTGCCAGCTGTAGCCCATCGTGATGACAACCGTGTAAGAGAAAAACGCATTCAGTCCGAGTCCCGGCGCAAGGACAAAAGGATAGTTCGAAAAGAGCGCCATCAAGGCCGATCCGACGGCAGCCGCGAGAGCCGTCGCGATAAAAACGCCGCCTTTGGGCATTCCCGAAGCGGAAAGGATGCTGGGATTTATCGCGAGGATGTACGCCATCGTCATGAACGTGGTGAGGCCGGCCAAGATTTCGGTTCGAACGTCGGAACGGTTCTCGGCAATTTTGAATAATTTTTCAAGCATAGATTCTTCGTCGAATAAAAAATCTCAATGTCCGGGCATCTTCACGAGAGACGTCACATCGTATTTCGACAATTTCTGTCTGCCGTCCAAATCAAAAAGTTCCACGACAAAAAGCGTTTTCGAAACGGTTCCGCCGACGGATTCCACCAAGGAGGCTGCGGCTTCCATCGTTCCGCCGGTCGCTAACAGATCGTCAAAGAGAACGACTTTCTGCCCGGGCTTTATCGCGTCGCGGTGCATTTCAATGGTCGCGTTGCCGTATTCCAGTTCATACGTTGCAGAAACAGTTTCACGCGGAAGCTTCCCTTTTTTCCGAATCGGGACGAAGCTCTTGTGAAAATGCTCGGCGAGGCTCACCCCGAACAGAAAGCCGCGCGCTTCGAGCCCGGCGACAACATCGAATTCGACATTTTCAAGCGCCTTGTAGAGGCTTTCAAAAGCGAGATGGAGTCCTTCGGGCGAATCTAAAATTCCGGTAATGTCGCGAAAAACGATTCCCGGCTTCGGAAAATCCAGGACGCTCACAATATAATCTTCCAAATTTTTCATGGCGATGCAAATCTAGAATATCAAATTCACCAGTTTTGGGAAGTTTTCATCTACGGGACTTGCTGAGCCGCCTTGAGAGAATTAAATTTTCGGTTTCGACTTTTAAAAGCCGTAAACAGCAAGCCCGATCAATGCGGACACGAGAATCATCTTGATGGGACCGACCTTGAAAAATTTCGTGCAGACAAATGTCAGCGCAAAAAGTCCGACAGAAATCGCAAATTCCGGAAGGTTTTCAAACGCCGAGCCAAAATTTTCCTTTGTCAAAAGCATCAGCGTCGCCGCCGCCAAAAGCCCGACAACCGCAGGGCGCAAGCCATCAAAAACATGCTGAACCGCCGGATGGTCCTTGTACCTCATCAAATAACGGCTGATGAGAATCATCAGGACAAGCGAAGGAAGCACGACGGCAAATGTCGCGGTACAGCTTCCGAGGATGCAGAGAAGCTTTCCCGCACCAGCGTTCTGCAAAGCGGTAAATCCGGCATACGTCGCCGAGTTGATTCCTATCGGACCGGGAGTCATCTGGCTGATGGCGACAATATCCGTAAACTCCCCCGAAGTCATCCAATGGTGATTGAAGACGACTTCCCGCTGGATGAGCGAAAGCATTCCGTAGCCACCGCCAAATCCGAAAAGCCCGATTTGAAAAAATGTCACAAAGAGCGAAAGAAAAATCATTTTCGATTCTCCTTCCGCGCGAATTTGCCAAAAACAAAACCGCCCACGCCTGCGCACAAAATAATCAAGATTGGCGAAATGCCCAGAAGCCAAATCAAAAGAGCGCTCGCAATCGGAATCCAAATTGTAAAGCGGTTCAGCTTCGCCTTCTTTCCCAAGTTAAATGTCGGGACGGCTATCAGGGCGACAACCGCCGGGCGAATTCCGCGGAACATTGCAGCGACTATCGCATTGTCCTCGAACTGGTGAAAGAAAAGCGCAATCAGAAGGATGATGAGAAACGATGGAAGCGCAGTCCCGAATGCGGTCACGATCGCACCCTTTACGCGGTTTAGCCGATACCCGATGAATATGCTGATGTTCACCGCAAAGATTCCGGGACAGCTCTGTGCGACGGCAAGGAGGTCCAAAAAATCTTCCTTGTCAATCCACCGTTTCTTTTCGATGATTTCCGCTTCGATCAGCGGAATCATGGCGTAGCCGCCGCCGAGCGTAAACAGTCCGATTTTAAAAAATGTCAGAAAGGAATCCAGGTATAAATTTCGCGGTTTCATCATTTTAGTTAAATCTCAAGAGAAGGGCGATTTCAAACGAAAGAATCTGTTCCGTGTGAGCGGTTTCGTCGTCAAGCTTTTCATGAATCTGGCGGTATTCGATATAAGCGCTCATGCTCGCCATCTTGTTGAATTGGTAACCGGCGCTCGGGCGGATGAACCATTCGTGAACCCGCGACGGAACGGTTCGCTCCGTTTTTTCGAGTTTCGGGAAATAGACCGTGTAATCCGTCCCGTTGATATTCCAGTGACGATAGACATCGCCAGCGGCTTCGTTTTTCTCATTCATGTTGTAGCCGGAAAGCGGTTCGTAGGATTCCCGAATCGTCTTCGTGTATTCATAGCCGGCGGTGAGACGCAAGTCGATGTCGTTTTTCAGTTTGAAATACCATTTCCAGAACTGGAATCCGCGCTTTGTCTTGAGCGGATAGGAAATCGTCAAATCGTTTCCGACATTGTAGCCGAAATCCTTGTAAAGCGATGTCGGCATCCACGGTGTGTAAAAATACTTTGTCGTATCCGAGAGATTTTCAACGTTAGACGGCCAATTCGTCTGCGAGATGACTTCCTGTTTGGGACGGCGGTCGGTAAATTCCAATTTCAGATAGGTGTTGTCCTCGATGCGGATATTCTGCTGGGTGAGGAAGCTGATTCGGATCAGCGGATTGAAATTCCACGTTGTCGTCCAGCTGTCTTCCGCACTCTGGAAAGGTCTCGAAACCCGCGTATGCGTGTAATCAACCCGATGCGTCGTACTCACGCTGCGGAAAGAATTCAAAAATCCGATGCGCTGCGAGAAATTCGGAACGGTCACGCCGACGCCCCATTTCGGCCAGACAATCGTCGAATCCGTATAGAGCGGATACTCGCGCGACTGGCTAAAGTCCTGCTTCCACTGCATATCCGTTACGATGCCGATATTCCAGAAAGGAAGCGTGAAACCCGTTGAAAGGTTGAGCGTCCGGTTTACCGAATGGGTGAAATTTCCCTGATAGACGAGCGTATCGACATGCCCGTTCCGGTATTGCGCAAAACGCGTATAGTCGTTCCGATGGTCAAGCCCCATGTCGCCCGAAACGATGTTCCAGATTCCGCGGTTCCGGTAGCCGTTTCCGATGCCGAGCCCGTAAAGATAATACTGGAACGGTGTCACGCCCTGCTCTTCATAAAGCTGCGACAGGGTGAAATTTTCGCCCACCGTGGAAATATCGACCGTCCACGCCGCCTTCACGTCGCGCCACTTGAGCTTTTCGAAGAATCCCGCGGCGGCGTTCTTGTCGCCAAAGAGCTTTAGGAAATTCACAATCCGGAAAGACGGCGTAAATTCGAAGCGGTTCGTCTGGGAAATCGTCCAATAGTTCTTTTCGATCATCGTCGGATCGTACAAATCATATTCGTCGGGAATCGTCTTTTGCTGACGGAACGAAGAAGTGAACGAGAAAGTCATCGGGAGGAATGGAATTACCGCTGGGCTGAATGTCGTCTTGAATTGCTGGCTGCGGCTGCGTTCGTTCTTGAGGATACCGTAAGCGCGACCGTATTCGCGATGCCCGACGCTATCGACCTTGTAATAGACCGTGCTGTCGTACAGAATCCGGTAAGTGCTCGGATCGTCCATGTCGATTAAGGCCGTATCGCCTTTAGCATTCACCACGGCAACCGTATCGTAAGGAATGATGACGACGCTGTCCGGCGAGATATAGACCTTCCTGTCCGTATGGTCAAAGTCAAAGATATCGTCAGCAGCAAACAATCCGCCGTTATTGAATGTCCAGAAATTTTCCTTTGCAAAATCTTCCTGGTCGCCGCCGCCATACATATCGCGCGAAATGTTCAGACTGTAGCTAGTCGAAAGGAAGGGGAAAATGTTCCAGCGGAGGTTTGCCTTGTGAGAAAGATCCACCGTATAAGTGACGGTTTTTGACGTCTGCGGTTCCGTAAAGTCCGGATCGCGTTCCTGGTTTACGTAGCGGATATAGCTCAGGTCGAAAAGGGTGAGGTCTATCGTCTGCGGCCACGGTTCAAACGACGCGTCGGAGAAACTCTTCGCCCACGACGAATTTTTTAAGAAGCTGAAAGGCTTGTAGTTGAAGCGGTTGAAAGTTCCGAGGCTATATTCGATGATCGTGTGATACGAATAGGAAGAATCCGCGGATGTCGTCGAACGGGACTCGGTCTCCGTATAGCTGTAGCTCCACGCCGGACGTTCCAAAAAGATCTGCGAAAGGACTTCCTTGACGGGGCTCGATTCTTCCTTGTAATCCTTGCTGTAGCTGAAGCTGAAGCGGCGCGTGCGGCTGAAAGACTGGTAACCGCGGGATTCCGCATCGTCGCGCAGTTTCTGTTCCTCGTCGGCATTTTCCACGGTCAGCTTGCCGTCCCAAATGTCTTTTGCAAAGTCGCCCAGGTTATCGTGCGAAAGTTCCAGGTCGTCAGTCGGCTTCAGATAAGGCCGCTCCGTCGTGCTGCTGTAACCGATGCTCATCGGCATGTGGAAGCCCTGTTCATCGGCAAAGAACTTGTTCCAGTTCACACTCGCGTCCGCGGCGATGTCTAGCTTGGATTCCGCTTCGGAAAGCGTCGGCTTGGGCGATGTTCCGCTTGTCGAAAGAGTCGCAAAGTTTCCATCCTGGTAACGTGCCGATGCGGAAACCGAAAGGAAGTCCGCAAAGTTCGCCTGTCCCGAAGTGCGGAACGCATAACCCCAATCGTTGTCCATTCCCGAAAGCCGCAAATCGTCTATCCAAAATTCGCCTTCGAGATCCGCCGGCGAAGCATCCTCGTCCGCGATAATCACAAAACGGATCCAATCCACCGAAGTCGTCGAAGGGTTTCCGACAAGCTTCAGGACTTCTTCCCTTTCTCCGCCGATGGAATCGACGACCGCTTCGAGGAACGGCGGGCGACGGCCCTTCTTCAGGTCGGAAAACGCGGAGAGCTTTTCGGAGAACGCGTTCGCGAGCCAGTTCCGTTCGTGGCAATCCGCAGCCCGCTCCGCTGCCGAGCAGTTAATCTTCACCGGCCTAAAGCTCCACTCGTAATAATCCGTCGAACCTTCCAGCGAGCCTTCGCCAAACTGGAAAGCGAAGCGCACCGGAGTCCGCGTCGCATCGGTCGTATAATGGATTTCCATTTTGAGCGTTTTGTACTTCGTCAAATCCTTTTCGTCCGAATCGAAAGTCCGCGTCGCACCGACCGACTGTCCCGGAGAAAGGTTCTGATAAGTCAGGACAAGGGCCGTTTCCTTCAACGCGGCGTTCGTCTCCGAGTCACGCTCTGTCTTGGTATTCGGGCTTTTGTAATACGTTCCCGAGTTTTCGCGGTTGTTTATCGTCGAAACGTTCAGGTATGTCGTGTCGGATGTCGTCGTCGAACCGGAAATATCCACTTCGCTGCCGTCAACGATTGCGGTCTGCGCACCACCCGTCGAAGAAGTGACGAACTTGCTCGAAACATTTGACGCTTCCCAGGAATTTCCCATTACGCCCAGTTTCACGATTTGCACTTTCGCCTCGGCGACGCCGTTGTTGAGTTTTCCCATCCAGAGCCTCGAGAACTGCGCCTGGGTCAAAATCGTCTGGTAACTTTCACCGTTCTTTGAAACAACCGTATCGAACTGGTCAAGCGGAATTTTCCACTTGCGCCATCCGTTCTTGAGCGTTTCAAAATGCGCGTCGTCGTTGTCGGAAAGGTCTATCCGATAGCGGACAAATCCGATGTCCGTGTCGAGCGAGCCGTTCTTGTTGATGTCTTCCGTATCGTAAGCGCGTTCACCCGAGTTGCCTTCCGTCCCGTTGATGGCGACCGGCGGATCGCTGTCGTCGTCGAGGCTGTCATCGAAGTTGTCCCGCGCAATATCCGTATTCGTCGCATCGGAATTGGCGCTTGTCTTGATGGTGCTCACGCAGCCGTTCATGCGGCAGTCCCAGACGGTCAGATGTTCTTCCGACCCGGAAAGCCCATCGAGGCCCTTATCATGCAGCGCAGTTGTCGTGCCCAAATCGTTTTCACCGTCATACTGCCCGTTTGGCGCATCACCGTTGATGGAAAGGTCTTCGCTCACAAGCCCCAAATCCAGGTAAAGACTTCCGACATTTCCCCGGGCGACGACTTCAATGTACTTCATGTCGCTCAGATCCTGGTAGTAGCTCGAATTCGGGCGCATGATACCGCCCCAGCTGTTGCCCATCAAATTGTCGTTCGGGCGGAGCGTGAGCTTCAGAACCGTCAAGCGCTGGTTATCGACATCGCTGTTTCCGACCGTCGGATAAATGTGCTTGTAGAGGACCGTGTTGTTGCTGTGCCAGATGAACTCGCCCTTGTGCTTGTAATCCTGGCTTTCGATATAAGTGCTCGGATCCGTATCGACGCCGCCCGGAGGCGAAGCCTGGTACCAGGAAAGTCTCGACAGCGGATAGACAAGTCCCGATTCGCTGCTTTCAAAATCTTCGAGGAGTGCTGTTTTTCCGCTGCTCGTATTCGCATCGTGATAGCTGCTTGCAAATTCCGTTTCGAAGCGCCAGTTCGAAGCCGCCTTCGTTTCGATTCCGGGAATCCAGTTCACCACGTCTGTCATCCACTTCGTCGTATCCTGCAGGCGCAAGTTCATGCCCCAGAGGAAGCTCGAATAAGGCTCACTTCCGAGCGTCGGCGTCGAAGCGGTCGTGCTCTGGCTCTTGTAGAGAGCCGTAATGCCGAAGAGCGACCCGTCCCCAAAACCATACCGCGAAAGGGGAAGTTCCGCGCGGGCGCCGAGCAGCACCTTGTTGTCGATTTCAAACAACGGTTCGCACTCGAATTCCACCGAGATTTCCTTGTTCGGGTCGAGAGCGGTTTCGCTCAGAAGCTCGATCTGCCCGAGTTCGTAGTTCACATCGTAATCCACGCCGCGGGTGAGAACCGTCGAGCCGGCCTTCAACTTTTCGGAACCTTCCGAAATGTCCATGCAGCTGCCAGCGCTGACGGAATAGCTCGAATTCGGATCGCGCACGCTGATGACCGAATTGCGTCTCTTGCCGACACTTTCAAAATAGAAGCGGTTCGTGTACCTGGAAGCGATGTTCGAAACAGGAAGCGTGTAAAGATTCGCCATCGCGGAGGATGAATCCACGTTGCGGAAAGGCTCCAGACAGTTTTCCCGCGCACGCGCCGAAGAGTTCGCCCCGGAATACCACGAAAGCGGGCGGCAAGGCAGCCACATTTCGCCCGTGTAAGAGCCCGAAGCGTCCTTTTTAAAAATCGTTGCGTCGCCGGTCAAAACGGTTCCGGTCGTCGAATCGACGAGTCCAAGCGTCTTCAGGTAAGAACTCGAAACTCCCGCCTTGTTCTTTAGGCGGAGCACAAAGCTCGAAGCGCTCTCGTCCGAAATCCCGACCGAATAGACGTTCCGGAGCATCAGCTTGTCGATGCCTTCAAGTTCCGAAAGCGTGGCGTCCCACTGGATGAGGACCACTCTCGAATTGTTGTTCACGGTCGTTCCGGAGCGACCCGTTCCGTCATCCGAGAAGCTCGCCGCGATAAGCGTACTCTTGTTCGCCCCGAGAACTTTCACGATGCCCGTTTTGCTGTCGTAGGAATAGTCGTTCGCAGACATCGGGACCAGACGGTCGATTTTCTTTTCGATGCGCGCTCCCGAAGGCGTCACATAGACAGCCGTGATGTTTTCAACAACATTCGTCGTCGTATTGGTCGGTGCACGACGGTAAAGCTTCAGGTTCGTCGCCGCATACGGAGACGTGCTGCGTCCGGCAAGCCCCGCACTAACATAGTTGCTCCGCGCTTCCTGGTTCAGAAAGTAATAGCGGTAAGCGATGAACTGCTTATCCTGAATCTGGAATTCCGTCGTGCTGGTGCTCGCGTTGATCGTGTACTTTTCCTGGCTTCCGCCGTCCTGCGAAGCGATTGTCGTAAGCCTCCAGTCCCCGAGCTTCCATTCCGCCTTGATACCGAAGAGTCCCTTGTGATTTTCGGAATATCCCGTGAGTTCCGTTCCGGGAAGCGCAAGCGACGTCGTACCGGCCTCGATGCGTTGCAAAATGTAATCTTCAAATTCGTCCTTGTACGATTCCTCATACACGACCCGGATCTGGTTCTTCGCCCCGAGACCGCTTTCCACATTGTTCACTTCCACGGTGATATACGGACCGATTTTTCCCTTGACCATAAAGCTCGGATCGTAGGAAAGCGTCGGACTCGGAAAAAGGTTGTCCTTGGTGCTGCCCGGAGCGTCATCCTTTTCACCGCGGCCCGAAAGCCGGATATCCATCGTCCCCTGCAACATAAGCTTCGGCTTGTCTAGTCCAAAGTCCTTCATCCACGAAGGCATATTGATGGGAATATCGATATCGTAAAGCGTCGCCCCTTCCGGGGCGGCATAGCCGCCGTCCTTTTGACCGGCAAAGGAGTTCAGCCACAGACGGTTGAATCCGATGTCATACATGTCCGAAACATAGGAAGCGATTTCGGGATACGTCGCAGACCACATTTCCGCCGTATCGCGGCTGAGCGGATTCACATACTTTTTGGAAACCTCCATTTCGCGGTTTTCAAAGTCGATGTTGTGCTCGAACCGTTCGCTCTTCGGAGGGTTCATCAATCGGTCGCTCTGGCCGACACCGCTCTTCGGGACCAAATCCGAAAGAGGAGTCACGCTCGGAGGCAGCGGGATATATTGAACGGAACTTTTGCCCGAACTTGCCGCATTTTCGGACACAGTGGAATCCGCCGGCTCGGCAGGAGACAGCGACACCAACAGGACAAAAGCGGCTAGAAGCCTTTTCATTTTCGTTTCAATCCGGACATCATCATACACGCGAGGCAAAAAACGTTTTCCAAAATACAGAAAAAGCTTTTTCCCGCCCACAAAAGCCGATAGAAAGTAATAATTTTTACCCCTTTTGCCTTGCTTCGTCAACGAACGTGCCGCGGTATCCGGCGTTCCCCGAGAGTCCATCGGGAACGGCTTGCGCTACAGCCGCGATTCTTTTACGCCGCAGTTGTAATAAAATTTTCCTTATGAAGACAAGTTTTTGGTTCTTTTGCCCGGAAAGGAACTAAGCCTTCCGTTTTCGCATGATTCTCATCAATTTCACGTGCATCAGAAACATAAACGACAAAAACAGGATTAAATACACGGGCAACAGCGAAACGCCCAAATTCCTAGCGATAAGCCCGAAAAGCGGAGGCATCAGGGTCGTCCCGATATAGGCGCTCGCCATCTGGATTCCCACAAAAGCTTGCGAATTTTCTGCGCCGAAACGTTCCGGCGTCGAATGGATGATGCAAGGGTACACCGGCGCACAGCCAAGCCCGATAGCGACAAGTCCCGCCAAGGAAAGCCCGGCTATCGGCAAGAACAAGAGGACGATTCCCGCGGCGATGATACAAAGCCCGAACCGGATCATCTGGTCATCGGAGAAGCGCATGGATATAAATCCCGAAAGCATGCGCCCGACCGTAATTCCCACAAAGAAAAGCCCGGCAAACCCAGCCGAGACCTCCGCCGGTAAATCACGTGCACCATTCAGATAACTCGCCGCCCAAAGTCCCGTCGTCTGCTCCACAGCGCTGTAACAAAAGAAACAGAGCATCATCGCCTTCGCCCCGGGCATTCCGAGAGCCTTCCATAGAGGCAACGGTTCCGACTTTTGCGGTGTTTCCGTTTCCGCATTCAAGTTTTTTTTCCACAGGGGAAGGCTCGCGAACAAAACGGCGACAAGACCAAACTGGACAAGCGAAATAATCCGGTAGCCGCCCGTCCAGTTCATCCCGTGCGAAAGCGCATGTCCCATCACATACGGACCGAAAGTCGCTCCGATTCCCCACATGCAATGCAGCCAGCTCATGTGGCGGCTCTTGTAATGCAAAGCGACATAGTTGTTGAGCGCGGCATCGACAGCCCCCGCCCCAAGCCCATAGGGGACAGCCCACAGGCAGAGTTCCCAAAACGACCCGCTCGTCGAAAAGCCGAAAAGCGCGATTGCGGTCAAAAGCACGCTAAAGGCGTTCACCTTGCCGACTCCCAAACACCGGGTTACCCGGTCACTTACAAGCGACGACACGACCGTTCCCACGGCGATAATCATCGACAGGATGCCCGCATACGAAATAGGCGTTCCAAATTCGGGGTAAATCGAAGGCCATGCCGCTCCGAGCAGCGAATCGGGCAGTCCCAGGCTCACAAACGAAACATAAATAATCGACAAAAGAAGATTTGCCATTGCAAAAAATATAAAAAGGTCTGAATCGCTTCAGACCTTTTCCTCTTCTAGGAGAACGGAGATTACTTCAAAAAGACATCGATGTCGCCCAGGCATTTTTCCCAGGACTTGTCCTTCGCTACGAGCATCTGCATAATCTTGTCATAGGTAGCGGTCGTACCAAATCCTTTCCACAGACGGCGTTCGACATTCTCGCCGGAATCCTTGTCGATGGTGGTAATCGTGTCGTAATAATCCTTGTTGTCCTTGAATTCGTTCACAAGAATCGATTTCAGGTAATCGCCGTAAATATGCGACGCATACTTGAGCAGCGAATTGTTGAAGTCAATTTCGTTCACAACCAGATATTCAAAATCCTGGATCGGATTTCCGTAAATGAGCCAATGGCGAAGCGCAATCGCTACGACAACATCGCGGACCGCGCTGCGGAAGAGGAACTTGTCCTCTAGGCGACCGTTCCAGGTGATGCGTGTGAGCGGGTTTGCATCGTTCGCTTCAATCGAGACGCCTTTTCCCGGAACGACGTTGCGGTTCTTGATCGGGAGCCGGGTGAGAAGTTGCCATGCCTTCGTATAGGCGATGGTCTTGCGCACAAAGTCGCGTTCCTTGTCCGGAGCGACCCGCAAAAATGCGCCGAAGCAATGCTGGTAAAGGCTTTCCTTGTCGAAGATACAATCCGAGGAACGGCTTTCGGAAATTTTTCCGTCCATCATAAAGAGCGTCTTCGCCAGTTCGGGCCGCATACGGACTTCGAGTTTGCGCGTACGCGCCTTCAAGCGGACACCGTCCTTATAGACATAGGTGAAACCTTCTTCCTGGTAACGCTGCCAGATGAAGAACTGCAAATCGTCCGCTGCGCGAAGATGGTAGCTGAACACCGGATTCTGGCGGTTATTCGCCATCGTCACTTGCCTCAAGAACGCATCCGCATCGGGATACGGCACCACGACCTTGATAAGTACGAACGGATTCACCGGGTTTTTGCTCTTCTTGAAATAGCTCTCGTAAGTGAAGAGCGACTGCGCCCCGTTGATAATCTTCGGGCGTTCAATCTGAAGAACCTTCTTCCCGTCACGATCCTTCAAGCGCAAATCATCGCCCGTGAGCGTCATGCCGTTGTGGAGGAACGGGAAATCGCTTGCATCGCCAGCCTTTTCCATTTCCTGGAAAGCATCGATGAGAGCCGCGTTCGTATGGGTCAGATTTCCGAGATACGTGCGGATGTTGCTCGAAACTATCGCCATGTTGTGCTTCGTCTTGAGACGTTTTCCCAAGGACTGGTGATAGTCGAAGATGGTGCGGATCGGGCAGAATCCGACAAAAAGTTCGCCGCTCTTGCTCGTCATGTGAAGCGGTTCGTCCTGCATCACGATATCGAGCTTGTCGTCGTTGTTGCGGAAATCCTTCGCCAAGTCGTCATGCTCTGCGCGGATTTCAAGCTTTGCCCGGACATCGGATTTCCAGATATTCAGCTTGCGACGCATATCCTTGAGCGTGCGCTCCATTTCCGCATCGGTCACGTAACGGCTCGAAAGAGTCCGAAGTACAGTAATTTCAAGCGTTTCCATGTAAGGCCGGCTCGCCGGCTGGTCACCGTCATCATCCGATTCCGGAGCGTCCATCTTGATGACATCCCACGGGTCGGCTTCTTCGCGGAGCGACATAAAGAACGGATTGTCCGGGTCACTTGTACGGAAAACGGCAATCTGGAGCTGCTTCAGGTCGTGCACAAGATTATGGACAGCTTTTTCAAGCGGAGTCGATTCGTCAATAAAAATGAAAATTTCAAGGAATCCCTGAGAATACTGAAATCCATGGAAACATCCCTCTTCATCCAGGTTCAGGTGCCTTAAAGCCTTGATGCGATCCGTCGGATCGTTCGGGTTCAAGCTCAGCAAGCTGGCCACAAAAGAAAGTCTACGCTCTTGCGCTTTCGTCAATTCCATTTTAATCCTCTGTAACTCCGGACCCGGAGTTTCGACTATGCCTATACATAGATAATTAAAATATCACTTATTTTCGAGATTTTCCACGAAAAAAGATGTTTCAAAATATTTACAAACGATTTGAGACGCCTTTTTGCCCGAAAATTGCACGTTTTGAATATTCCCCTGCGCTCCGGCTATTTTTTAGAAAGGCAAACATTCAAGCTCTCCGCACGAAAATCCCGGTTCCAAGTTCTAAACGCAGACTATTCCCATTTGGAACGGAAAAAACGTTCGCAAATCCGCTCTTTTGTCGCAAAAAGTCCGCAAAATTCGCAAAAATGCTATCATTTGAAAAAATGGAGCCGATACTATGAATCTTCTCGAAGTCATTGCCAAGGCGAAAGCCGAAAAAGCGAAAAAACTCGATCTTGCCGGAATGCACCTGCGCCTTCTCCCTGCGCAACTCTTCGAACTCGAAGATTTAGAGGAGCTTGTCCTTGACCAGAATCTTCTTGTGGAACTTCCCGACGAAATCGGCCGACTCAAGAACCTCACGAGCCTTTCCGTCAGCGAAAACGACCTGATGGAGCTTCCCGAAACGATCGCCGAACTTTCGCAGCTCGAAAACCTGTATCTAGGCTACAACAGCCTGTCCGAACTTCCGAAGCAAATCGGTTCTCTCACGAAACTGAAAAAAGTGAATATCGCCAGAAACCAGCTGTTCGGGTTACCGGATGAAATCGGCAACTGGGAAAACGTGGAGAAGCTTTCCCTGCACGACAACATGCTTTCGAAGATTCCCGAAACTTTGGGCAAGATGAAGCGCCTCGAAAAGCTCTACTTAGACAACAACGACCTTTCGACAATTCCCGCAAGCATCGGAGAACTCGAAAATCTCGAAATCCTGATGATCTCGGGAAACAACCTGGTCGCCCTGCCAGCATCCATCGGCAAACTGCAAAAGCTCCGCGAACTGGTTCTCGACGAAAACGAACTGGATTCCGTTCCGGAAGAACTTTCCGAATGTTCCTCGCTCAAGTCGCTTTCGCTGGTAAACAATCCTCTTTCGGAATCGCTCCCCAAGGCTTTGGTCAACCGGCAGGATCTGAAAATCGATTCGTAACCGATATGTTCAAGAACAACCTTTTTTTCGCCGCGGTGACACTCGCTTTGGCGGCGTATTTTTGTGGATGTTCGACCGACACCGTGGCGCCCCAGGTTGAAGTTTCCAACAAGGCGAGCAAGGAATTCCGATTCAACTATTCCTTCCTCTACTATTATTATTACAAGGCTGCGGACGAACTAGAAGATTCCGAGACCTATCTGGAAAGCCCGCTGAAAGCCCTCATCAACGAAAAATACGCCGACGTTGCAGACGTCATCGTGATGTATCGGTATTATATGTCGGATCCGCTCACGAACTACTATCCCCACTCTTTCTATTCCGCAGTCTCTTCGGCGATTCTGGAATCAGATACGGAGAACAAGTCGTTCGGCATGGAACTCGATTCGACGCTTCGGGTCAAGACCGTTTTCAGGGTCGGGCCGGCAGCCTCGGCAGGAATTTTAAAAGGCGATGAGATTCTCGCCCTCGACAGCGTTCCGCTAAACGGAAGCGACTCGCTATACAAAGAGATTCTTTCGGCAAAGAAGGATGAATTTACGTTCACCGTCAGCCGGGCGGACGATACTCTCTCCACCAAAATGATTCGGACAACGGTCATCTCGCCCACGGTCTTTCTCGATTCCGCAGAGAACATCCCGGTTATCCGCATCACGGAATTCGTCGGAAAGACAAACGGATTCGATTCCGACGGAACAGCTCTTGAGTTTGAAGATGCGCTAGAACGGACACAGGGCGCCGAATCGACCATTCTCGACCTGCGCGGAAACGGTGGTGGCACGGTGAACCTTTGCGAACGCATGGCCAAGGCGGTTCTTTACCGAGGCGATACGGTTATCGTCGAAAAAAGATGGGGACACGGGAAAAACGGAAGGGATTCGTCCGAAAAAGCCATCACCGCCGAAAAGGACGGTATCGGTGCGGGAAGATACTACGTGATGATGCTCGACAGCGGCAGCGCGAGCTGCACGGAAATTTTCGCCGCGGCGCTCGCTTCGAACCTGGAAGTTCCCATCGTCGGGACCAACTCCTTCGGAAAGGGTATCGGGCAGACATACGTGACAACTCCCGACAGCGCATTCGGCGTCGCCACATCGCTCCTCTTCCTTGACAAGGATTTCCAAAGCTATCACCGCTACGGTTTTGAACCGGACTTTTATATCGCCGATACGGATTCCGCATTCCAAAAGGCGCTTGAACTGGCAAACGGCAAATCGGTCAAGCGAACCGCGGGATACGGTTCCCAAGTCCAACCTTACTGGAGTTCGGCGAAACGCAAGGAGCGGGAAAACTTTTCCCCGTCGGATGCGCTGCGCGAACTAAAGCGCGGAATGGCACTCCGGGAATTTTCAGGGTTTTGAAACGACCCGTTGTTTGACCTTTACCGTCGATCCTTCAATCGTCTGTGGCTCGGCGGATTCGGTTTTCTGGATTTCTTCCCGAATCTTTGCGACCTGTTCCTGCAGACGGGAAAGCCGTTCGCCCTGGAGCTTCGGCGTCGCAATCATCGTTTTGGATTTCGGGTTGATCCAGTTTCCGCGGGCATCCTTGAATCCGAGGTGAAGGTGCGGCCCCGTGCTGCGGCCCGTGCTTCCGACGCGTCCGATGATCTGTCCGCCCATGACTTCCTGCCCGACGCCCACGCCGCGAGAACTCAAATGCATGTAGTAGCTGACCGAATTGTCCGCATGGCGAATCGCGATTTTATTGCCGCTCGCATTGTCAAAGCCCGAGACGACGACTTTTCCCTTTGCCACCGCATAGACGGGCGAGCCTTTGGGACTGCCGTAATCGATGCCGCTGTGCATCTTGCGTTTGCCTGTAACCGGATGGATTCTTGAACCGAAAGGACTCGTGATGTGCAGACGGTCTAGCGGATAACGCAGCCCGTTGAAAATCAGGGCTTCGCCGCTTGCCGTATAATGCGCATTATAAGTGCTCTTCGGATCGTCCTCTTCATACAGGAACGCTTCGTGATGCCCGACGGTCCTGCCTTCAAATTCCGCATAAAGAACCTTGCCCGAAATCCAGATGCTGTCCCGGTAGAACGATTCTTCAAGCATGATGCGGAAGCGGTCACCGGCCTGGACGCTAGAAAAGGGAATCTTGCACTGCAGAACCACCGCGACGATTCCCGACATCCGGGCAGGAATCCCCACAGAAAGAAGCGTGCCGTGCAACGTCCCACCCGCAAGGATTGTCCCTTCGAACACCGAATGCTTGACGGTCAGCGGTTTGGAAACGAGCCTGTATTCCCAAGCTTCACCGGGAGAATTCCGGAGCAACAGGTGCACAGTCGCCGGATTCGGGGAATAACGGAACACACGGACGCTTCCCGCGGAATCCCGCGCCACGTGAAACGCCTGGCCGACCCGCAAATTCGAAAGTTCCACGCTGTCCTGAATCGCCAGAACGATAGACCGCCGATCGTCAAAGCCGACAAGCAATCTTTCGAGCACTTGATACAGCCCCTCGCCCGGCTGGACCGTATCGCACAGAACAGAAAGCGATGGCAAGCGCGAGCTTTCAAACGAAGCTCGTTCCGATTCAACCCGGGCAAGCTCTGTCTTCAGCGATTCGACTTGCGAAGAAAGATCTTCAAGTTTTCCTTCTTGGCAAGAGGCGAAGAAAAGAGCGACAAACGACAAGAACAGGCAGAAAAAAGGACGATTCATCTTCTAACGACAAAAAAGCCCGCCGAAAGCGGGCCTTTCCAAAAAAACGTGAATTACTTTTTCGCGGAATCCGGAGCCTTGACGCCCAGCAATTCCACTTCAAATTCGAGGACGCTGTTGCCCGGAATCATCGGGGGACGGCCATATGTACCGTAAGCGAGTTCGCTCGGAATCCAGGCGACAACCTTTCCACCGGTCTTCATCAGCTTGAGAAGCTCCGTCCAGCCGGGAATGACGGCACGGACCGGGAATTCCGCCGGCTGGCCGCGCTTGATGGAGCTGTCAAATTCGGAACCGTTCAAAAGCTTTCCCGTATAATGGACGGAAACCGTCGAGGAATCGTTCGGGGATTCGCCATTGCCCTCGGTGATAACCTTGTACTGGAGGCCGCTTTCCGTGACGACGACGCCTTCGGCGGTCTTGTTTTTTGCAAGGAACGCCACGCCTTCTTCCAGCGTTTTCGCATTTGCGATACTGTCCTTCTTTCGGTGTTCCGCCTGGAGATTTGCCGAGAAATCGTTAAGCACGGCCTTCAACGCGGAATCAGAAAGCAGATACTTTGCACTGTCCTGGTTGTAATGTTCCACAAACGCCTGCTTGAAAACCTCCAAGTCCAGGTCAATGGAATCGTGCGCAACAAGCTGGGCATGAGCCTGCATGCCAAAGATGGAGCCGAGCGCGTAACTGACCTTTTCCTTTTCCGTCACGAGAGCTGTCTTCCGGAAAAGACCTATTTCGTTACAGCCGGCGAGAAACGCCGCGCAGAGACCGAGAGCTATCAGTTTTTTCATAACCGTCCTTATAGGTAAAATTAAATCTGGCGTTAAGATAAAAAATTTTCCTGTCATAAAAAAACAAGGAAATGTCCTTTTTCGGTAAAAAGACAGGTCATTCTTTTTGCAACCGTTCGGTTGCAGGAAATTTTAGGGACTTTTCATAGCATTTATTTTTATGCATCAAACAAAGAAAGTCCAATACGCCCTGAGCAAGACGCTTATCAAGTGGCGCATCGAAAAGCGCCTAAGCCAGGAACAGCTTTCGGCTCTGAGCGGACTTTCGAGACAATATCTTTCCCGGCTGGAGGCCTGCAAGCAGCTTCCCAGGCTAGATTCCCTGCGACAGATTCTCATCCCCTTGGAAAAGACTTTCACCGACTTGGGCGCTTCGCTGGATTCCTATCTCTTGGAGTCGGACGGAATGGATTCCACGCGGATGGTCGCCGACAAAGGCCCGTTCTGGAACGAAAAATAGGCGGAATGCCGAAAATTTCCTTTTTTTTCTCTCCTTTTTGTGTAATTTGTGAAAAAAAGTAGGAGATTTTCATCATGATGTTCGACCCTCTCTATATGGGCATTCTGCTCATCACGCTTCTCGTTTCCGGCGCCGTCTCGGCTCTCGTAAGCGCCCGTTTCAAGGCAGGGCAAAAAGTCCAAATCCGAAGCGGACTCACCGGTGCGGAAGTCGCCTCCGCCATTCTCGCCGATGCAGGAATCTATGACGTGCGAATCCGCGAAACGAGTGGTTTTCTCTCGGATTATTACAACCCGATGGACAAGACGCTGAACCTTTCCCGCGACGTCTATCACGGACGCAGCGCAAGTTCCGCCGGCGTCGCCGCCCACGAAGTCGGACACGCAATTCAACACGCCCAGGACTATTTTCCGATGTGGCTCCGCTCGTTCATCGTTCCCGCGGCAAATATCGGTTCCAATTTCGGTCCGTGGATTGTCATTTTGGGAATCATCCTGATGTCCGCCGGAAAGATGGCCATGGGTCAGAACATCGCAATCGTCGGCGTTCTCCTCTTCGGGATCGCAACGCTTTTTACGCTGGTGACGGTTCCTGTCGAATTTGACGCTTCGTCCCGCGCCAAGAAATGCCTTGCGAGATTAAACATTCTCGCTCCGGGCAAGGAACGCGACGTCGTAGCGGGCGTACTTTTCGCAGCGGGCCTCACCTACGTCGCCGCCGCGATTTCCTCCATCATGCAACTTCTCTACTGGGCACTCCGCGCAGGGCTTCTCGGCGGACGGAGAGGTGACTGATGCAGACGCTTGAAATCGAATGCCCGATGTGCCATGGCACTTTGATCGTCGATAAAGATTCGGGAAAAGTCCTGGATCACAGGGAATTCAAAAAGGAAAAGCTTTCGCTAGAAGATTTTCTCAAAAGCGAAAAGACTCGTTCCGCAGACCTGGACAAAAAATTCGCCGAAGCGAAAGAAAAGGAAAAGAACCGACTTTCCGAAATCGAAAAGAAATTCGAAGCGGCAAAGAACAACCCGAACCTGAAAGAACCTCCAAGGCTCGAGTGGGATTAAGGCTCCGAAGGTTCCGTTGAATTTTCCGGATTTTCTCCATCCGTTGCGTTTTCCGCAGCGGTTTTTTCAATCGGGGCGACATTTTCGGCAAGGCTCGCTTCGATTTCCGCATTTTCCACGATTTCCGCCGCCTCTTCAATCGCTTGCGTTTCCAAGTTTTCCGCCTGTTCGTCAGGTTTTGAAAGTTCCGCTTCGAGCGTTTTGAAATCCAGTTCCCCGGAAAGCAGAGCGTTAAGGTCTTCCGTGCCGATACTTTTTCCCTGCGAAACCAGGGCGGACACCGTACGAAGCGCCTGGTCTAGCGGGACATCCTTGCCTCTAACCGGATTTTCCCCCTGCAGAAGCTCCCTTTCGCGAATCTTTTCGACAATGCCCGTTTTAAACTCACGTTCCGGCTCGTAGATGCGCGTTTCGTTCGCCATTTCCTCGGCGAATTCCTGGTTGTCCTTTTTGCGGTAGATCCAGATGGCTCCGAAAAGTTCGCTCTGGCGAAACACGACTTCATCCGTCTTGATCATTTCCATCAGCGCCATGAACGTTACCACGGTGACAATCGGAAGCGGATCGCGCCCGAGCAGATCTTCGAACAGGACGCGTCCCTCCCTGCGGAGCGTGTTCGAAATAAACTGTTGCCGGTCCTCGATGGTCACATCATCCAGTTCGATGTGGTGGACATTTTCGTTTCCACGGGATTTCAGCATTTTCTGGTATGCGCGAAACAATTGCCAGACATTCGCATCGGCGAGCGTATCCTCTTCGCTCTCCGTTTTTTCCAGGCGCCCTCGGTAGCAAGCTCCGAAATTGCGGTCTTCCATTTCCTGCATTTCTTTCGCCACTTGCTTGTATCGCTGGTATTCGAGCATCTGCCGGATAAACTCATCGCGGGAAATGTCGATCTGTTCCTCGTCTTCGGGAGTGCGCTCCTCTTTCGGCAAAAGCTCACGCGTTTTCATCGCCATGAGACGGCTCGCCATCACAAGGAAATCCCCCGCCTGCGAAAGATCCATCTGGGAGAGGTTCTTTATCCAGGCGAGATACTGGTCCGCAATTTCGGCAATCGAAATGTCCGTAATCTTGACTTCGCTCTGCTGCACCAGATACAGCAGGAGATCCATCGGGCCTTCAAACGCTCCGATATGGACTTCGTAGGATTCGGGAATTTCCTGCATCGAAAGCTATTCCACCGTCACGCTTTTGGCGAGATTCCGCGGCTGATCGACATCGTTTCCGCGCAGAACCGCAATGTGGTAGGCAAGCAGCTGTAGCGGAATACAAGAAACGAGCGGCATCAGCATCGGATTAATCTTGGGAACGAAGATGATATCGTCCGCAAATTCGGAAAGTTCCACGCAATCGGGAGTCGTTACGGCGACGATTCGTCCTCCGCGCGCCTTGATTTCCCGGATATTCGAAAGGACCTTGTCAAAGAGGCTGTCCTTCGGAGCAATGACGACGACCGGCATATTTTCGTCGATGAGCGCAATCGGACCGTGCTTCATCTCGGCTGCGGGATAACCTTCCGCATGGATGTAGCTGATTTCCTTTAGCTTGAGAGCGCCTTCCATGGCGACGGGATAGTTGTAATGACGTCCGAGGTAGAGGAAATTGTTCGCATGGACATATTTTCCGGCGATGTCCCGAATCTTTTCGGAAAGTTTCAGTGTTTCCTCGACAAAACTCGGGATGTTCGAAATGGAGCGCGCAAACTCGATTCCCTGTTCCGCAGACACGCGACGTTCCCGTCCGAGAAGAAGCGCTATCATCGCAAGGACCGTCACCTGCGAAGTGAACGCCTTCGTGCTTGCCACTCCGATTTCCGGACCCGCATGGAGATAGACGCCGCCATCGCTTTCGCGGGCAATCGTCGAACCGACCGCGTTGCAGATTCCGAGAACCGTTGCGCCTTTTGTCTTCGCTTCGCGAAGGGCGGCAAGCGTGTCGGCGGTTTCCCCCGATTGCGAAATGACCAGCACGAGCGTTCCCGGCTTGATAATCGGGTTGCGGTAGCGGAACTCGGAGGCGTATTCGACTTCGACCGGAACGCCCGCCAAATCTTCGATCAGATATTCCCCGACCATCCCCGCGTAATAACTCGTTCCGCAGGCCGTGATGATGATGCGGTTCAGGTTGCGAAGTTCCAGACGGTTCGCGTCAAGTCCGGCAAGCTTCGCCGAGCCGCAGTCCAACAGGAGACGTCCCCGCATCGTATTGCGGAGCGCTTCGGGCTGCTCGAAAATTTCCTTGAGCATGAAATGTTCAAAGCCGCCCTTGCTCGCCGCATCCGCGTCAAATTCCACCTCTTCCACGCTTCGGTTCACCGTATGGCTAGAAACGGTCACGATTTCATAACCGTTTCGCTTGGCGATTACCACATCGTCATCGTTCAGATAGACAACCTTTTGCGTGTAATCGACAATGGCTGTCACATCGCTTGCCAGGAAATATTCTCCGTCACCGCCAAGTCCCAAGACCAGCGGACTTCCGCGGCGCGCCCCGACAAGAACATCCGGTTCGTCGGCGCAGAGGATTGCCAGCCCAAAAGTTCCTTCCAGCTTGTTCAGAGCCTCTAAGACGGCGGACTTGATGTCTCCACGGTAAAGTTTCGCAATCAGATGCGCTACGACTTCCGTATCCGTTTCGGAAACGAACTTCACGCCGTCCGCTTCTAATTTATTCTTGATTTGTGTATAATTTTCGATGATGCCGTTGTGCACCACCATGATTTTTCCGTCAAAGCTCACCTGGGGATGGGCATTTTTTTCGGTAGGCGCTCCGTGCGTCGCCCAACGCGTATGCGCAATTCCGATATGCGCAGAAAGAGGATGCGATTTCAGCTTTTTTTCCAGGAAAGAAATTTTTCCAGTCGCCTTTTCCATTTCGAGCGTTCCATCCGGATGGGCGACAGCAACTCCCGACGAATCGTATCCGCGATATTCCAGGCGTTTCAATCCGCAGAGGAGAACATTCACCGCATCACGATTTCCGACATAACCGACAATTCCGCACATACCGTCCCCTTAACGAATCTTCGCTTCAACTTTTGCACAGAGCTCTTCCGCTTCCGCCTCGGTCGGCGCCTCGGAAATGACGCGGATGACAGGTTCCGTATTTGACGCGCGGACATGGACAAAGCTCTTTCCCTTGCCGAGCCATAGGCCATCGCGCGTGTCGGCGGAATAATCCGAAAATTCCCGTTTGACTTCCTCGAAAACACTCTGAACGGGCTTTTCGCCCAGCGGGAACTTTTTCTTCGGCATCGCATACTGGAGATGTTCCGCCTTGAATTTTTCAGGACCGCCACCGTTTTCCGCCATCCACGAAAGGACAAGCGCCGCCGAGACAAGCGAATCGCGCCCGTAATGGACCGCAGGCAAAATCACGCCGCCGTTGCCTTCGCCACCGACAATGCAGCCTTCCTTCATCATTTGCAGGCTCACGTTCACCTCGCCGACTTTCGCCCGGGAAAATCCGACGCCGAACTTTTCCGCAATATCGGCACTCATCCGCGACGTGGAAAGGTTTACGCACACGGGACCTTTCTTTTTCGAAAGGACCGCTTCCGTCGCCATGGCAAGCGTATATTCTTCGCCGATTGCACAGCCGTTGCCATCGACAAGCGCACAGCGGTCCGCATCCGGGTCGAGCGCAAATCCCACAGCGCAACCATTTTCCCGAACAGCTTTTTCTAAGTCCTTCAGGTTCGACGGGATAGGTTCCGGTCCGCGCGGGAAAGTGCCGTCCGGTTCACAGTGGACACACACCACGTCACAGCCGAGAGATTCAAGCAGTCTAGGTACGATGTGGGAACCCGCACCGTTTACGGCATCGACAGCGACCTTGAAACGTCGGGCCCGGATTTTCGGGACATCCATAAACGGGATTGCAAGAGTCTCGTCGATGTGGAACGCATCGGCGTCTTCAAGCTTTTCGCAAGTTCCCATCTGGCGGTAGTCCGGATAGATGAACTTTCCCGAATCCGCAATGGCGAAAAGGTCCTTGACTTCATCCGGTCCGAGAAAAATTCCCTTCTGGTCGAGAAACTTGAGAGCGTTCCATTCTAACGGATTGTGGCTCGCCGTCACGATGATCCCCGCATCGGCACGAAGCTTCGTCACAAAGAGTTCTACGCTCGGAGTCGTCGCAAGTCCCACATCGACGACATCGGCGCCCGCTAAACGGCAAAGGCCGGACACAAACGAAACGATCGCATCTCCAGTCGGACGGCTATCGCGCCCGATGACGACCTTTCTCGCACCGGTAACTTCCAAAAAGGCTTTCACGTGACTTGTCAAAACTTGCGGAGTGAGCGTATCGCCGACAATTCCGCGGATTCCTGAAACAGAGCGCATCAAAACAGACATAAATTATACCTTTATCTTTTGTATAAAATTACAAAATTTGAAAGGAAACTTCGAGCGGGGAACGGCGGGTCCGTTCTACTTCGTCGCCTGTTTTTTCGCCCTGCTACTATACAGCCGGGCAACCAAAGCGCCGCTGATGTTATGCCAAACGCTGAAAATGGCGCCCGGGATGGCCGCCAAGGGGTATGCGGCGAAATGAAGCGCGGCAAGAGAACAGGCCAAACCGGAATTTTGCATGCCCACCTCGATGCTGACAGCCACACACTTCCTGTATTCCAGCTTCAGAAGCTTGGCGGCAACGAATCCAAGAACCAATCCACTGACATTGTGGAGCATCACCACGAGAATGATAAGGAAGCCGCAAGTCCACAGTTTCTCCGCATTGTGAGACACGACGATGCCGGCGATGACGGCAATCGCCAAGGACGAGAAGGCCGGCAGAAAACCGATGGCTCGGGAAGTGAACTTCGGGAAATATCGCTGGACGGCAAATCCGATGACTATCGGAAGGATCACCACCTGGAAGATCGAGAAGAACATGCCGAGCGCATCCACATCCACGAATGTGCCCGCCATAATCCAGACGATGAGGGGCGTCATCAAAGGCGCCATTATGGTGGAAGTAGCCGTCATCCCTACGGACAGGGCGAGATCGCCCTTGGCCAAATAGGTGATAACGTTGGACGCCGTTCCGCCCGGACAACTGCCCACCAAGATGACGCCAAGCGCAAGCTCAGGCGACAGATGGAACACTTTGGTGAGAATCCACGCCGTGAGCGGCATGATGATAAACTGCGCAAAGAATCCGATGACGACGTCCTTCGGACGGCTGAACACCACCTTGAAATCGGCAGGATTGAGCGTCAAGCCCATGCCGAACATCACAAGCCCGAGCAACGGGTTAATGAAGGATGTCTGAATCCAGCCGAAGCTCACGGGGAAAAACAAGGCGACAACCGCCGCCAACAAAACAATCGCTCCCATATATCGGGAAATAAAGTCACAAATTCTTTTCATTTTTGTTTAACTCTTCTAAAACGCGTGAAATTTTTCTCGGAAACATAGAAAAAAAACACAAAAAGAATTTCCGAATTCGGACACGGGCCCTGCGCCAACCTTCTCATCGATCCGACATTCAAAAAAGCATTTGACCCGACCCACACAGAGGATGCAGAAAAAGAAGCCTTTCTATTGTTAAAAGCGGAAGCCGAACGAACTTCGAAAGATAACGGAAAGAACAAGGAAAAATCGCACCGATTCAAGACAGCGTCTTTTTGATCCGCCTTTTTTCTACCTTTATCGCATGGCACTGATATCCGTCAAGAATTTAACGCTCCGATTTAGCGATCCGCCCCTTTTAGACAATGTTTCTTTTGACATCCAGGAAAATGAACGCGTATGCCTTATGGGAAGAAACGGCGAAGGCAAAAGTACGCTGCTCAAAATTTTATCGGACGAAATGGAAGCGAATACGGGCGAAATCATTCGCAAAAGCGGTCTGCGCACGGCCCGCCTCATCCAGGAAATTCCCGCAAACATCGACGGAACGGTTCGCGACATCGTTATCGGCAAAAGGTCCGAACGGCATTCCGCCGGCGAAGATATCCTCGGGAAAACGGGAATCGACCCCGAAGCTTTTTACAATTCCCTTTCCGGAGGCCAAAAGCGGCGCGTCCTTTTTGCAAAGGCTCTCGCCGAAGAACCCGATTTGCTGCTTCTCGACGAGCCGACGAACCATCTAGACATTCCGAGCATCCAATGGCTAGAAGGGATCCTCGCCCGAATTTCGTGTGCCGTTCTCTTTATCAGCCATGACAGGGCTTTTGTGCGAAGGCTCGCCACACGGATTCTCGAACTTGACCGCGGGCGCATCCGTTCCTGGAATTTCCCCTATGATGAATTTGTACGTCATCGCGACGAATCGCTCGCCGAAGAAGCCAAGGCAAACAAACTTTTTGACAAACGGCTCGCCGAAGAGGAAGTTTGGATTCGCAAGGGAATCCAGGCAAGGCGCACGCGTAACGAGGGTCGCGTCAGGGCTTTGATCAAGATGCGAAAGGAACGCGCCGAACGCCGGAACCGGACCGGAAACGTCAAAATGCAGATTACCGAAGCGGAACGGTCAGGAAGACTTGTCGTCCGCGCCGAAAACATTTCCTATTCTTACGAAGGGAAACCTCTCATCCAGAATTTTTCAACGGAGATTTCCCGTGGAGACCGCGTAGGAATCGTCGGACCGAACGGTTGCGGCAAAACGACGCTTCTCAAAATCCTTTTAGGGGAACTCGTTCCGCAAACGGGAACAGTGCGGCTCGGCACGAACCTTCAGATAGCCTACTTCGACCAGATGCGGACTCGCCTGCGCGAAGACAAAACGCTCGTCGAAAACATCGGGGACGGCCAGGAATACGTTGTTCTCAACGGACAGAAACGCCACGTTCTCAGCTACCTGCAGGATTTTCTCTTTACCGCCGAACGCGCCCGCGGCCCGATCAGCGCACTCTCCGGGGGCGAACGCAACCGACTTCTCCTCGCCTGCCTTTTTTCGCATCCATCCAACGTGCTGGTTCTCGACGAACCCACGAACGACCTGGACATGGAAACGCTCGATCTGCTTGCCGATCTGCTTGCCGAATACAACGGAACGGTCATCACGGTCAGCCACGACCGGGACTTTCTCGACAACATCGCCACGGAGATTCTGGGATTCGAAGGCGTCGGGGACATTCACGAAAATGTCGGAGGCTTTAGCGACTACGCCGAAGCGAAAAAGCTTCGCGCCAAGGAAGCCGAATCGCTCGCAAACTCAGCAAAGAAGGCAACCGACGAGCGTCCAAAGGAAAAGAAAAAGCGCAGCTATAAGGAAGAGCGCGAATACCAGGCTCTCCCCGAAACCATCGAAAAGCTCGAGCAGGAAATCACCGAACTGCAAGAGCTGCTAGGAAAGGAAGAAGTCTATACGAATCCGGCGAAGCTCATCGAAACGCAAAAGCTTCTCGCCGAAAAGGAAAACCTCCTGGAAACAGCCTACGAGCGCTTCGAAATTTTGGACGGAATCGGATGAAGCTCAATTTCCGACGCGAATCGCCTTGCCTTTTGCCTCGTAGCAATCCCAGGAAAACAAAAGAAAGTCCGCGGACGAATGTGAAATAGAAGCGTTCACAAGGGCATCGGACGGCAAATCTTTTTTCTCGGCCCTTTCCAGAGCGTTGACAACGGCTCCGGTAATCCGGTCGTTGCGGTTTCCGAATGTAAAGAAGAGAATTCGCCGAATGCAATCCTTTCCGACCACATATCCTCCGTCCTCCACGTTTGAAAGCGGAACATTGCCGGTTGAAACCAGCGAGAATCTCGCCAGATTCTGCGAGCAGCCGCAAAAAAGCATTATTCCACAAAGCAAACTCAACGCCAAAATTGTTTTCATTTTTTTCTCCTGTATTTTAAAACGGCTTTAAAACAATAAGAAAAAAACGTTTGTCAATATTTTTAAAAAATCTTCCCGTTTTCGGCTTTCGCCGATTCAAGTTTTACATCGAAAGCGTCCCGGGCGAGCAACGATTTCTAAATTAATGCCGTAAAATTTCGACATCGGAGGCAACGGTGAAAATTGCAGTGATCGGCGGCGCAGGCTATATCGGTTCCCACACGGTCCGGGAACTTCTCGACGCGGGGCATGAGATCCATGTCTTCGACAATCTTTCGACAGGACTTCGCCAAAATCTTTTCCCGGAAGCGGGATTCACCCAAGGCGACATTTTAAATCCAGCAGAATTGGACGCGTTCTTTGAAGATTTCAAACCCGAAGGGCTCGTGCATCTCGCGGCGTTCAAGGCTGCGGGCGAATCCATGACAAATCCTGAAAAGTACAGTGTAAACAACATCAACGGTTCCACCAACATCTTAAATGCGGCCGCTTCACACAAGGTAAAGTTCATCGTCTTTTCGAGTTCCGCCGCCGTCTATGGTTCCCCCAAATACACGCCCGTCGATGAGAATCATCCGACCGATCCCGAAAACTATTACGGCTTCACCAAACTCGCCATCGAAAAGTTTTTGAACTGGTACGACAAACTTCGCGGGATCCGCTTTGCCGCGCTCCGCTACTTCAACGCCGCCGGCTACGACGTCAAGGGACGTCTTACGGGCCTTGAAAAAAATCCGGCGAACCTGATCCCTGTCGTGATGGAAACCCTCACCGGCAAGCGCAAGGAAGTTCTTGTCTTCGGAAACGATTACGACACCGCCGACGGAACCGGGGTTCGCGACTACATCCACGTAAACGACCTCGCCCGCGGACACAGAATGGCTTTTGACTACTTGCAGCGTAACGACAAAAGCCTGGTCGTCAATCTGGGAACGCAAACCGGAGCGAGCGTTCTTGACATCATCCGCGGAGCAGAAAAAGTTTCCGGAAAGAAAGTTCCTTACCGTATCGTGGAACGCAGGCCCGGCGACCCGGCATCGCTGATTGCCAATCCGTCCAAGGCAAAGGAAATTCTCGGTTGGGAAGCCAAATACTCCGATCTGGAAACGATTCTTTCCACGACATGGAAAGCGTACCTGGCAAATTTCTAATCTAAAAAAACGTTCTTAGCGAAAGCAGTCGATTCTGTAAAACGGAAATTTCTTTTGGAAAAGCGGCTTGTTATCGCTTGTATCCGTTCCGTAGAAAGGAATGCGGTAGCGTTTCATTTTCAACAGATAGCGATGCGCTGTCGCTTCGGACATTTGATAGGATTCCGCATTTTTCAGGTACTCGGGAGCATTTGAATGCAATACAGAATCACCATTTAATTTATACTGGATGAACATCCAAAAGCCCGAAGTGTCGCCGAGTACAAAAGAAACCGAATCCTTGCCGTCATAATAGACGATATCGCCTCCCGCATATTCCATGCGATAAGACGAATCCGAACTCTCCATGATTCGAAATTCATCGCTTAGCGTAAAGCCGTCTTCCGTTCGATGGAAAAAATCATAAACTTTCCGCTGTATTCCCGTCTTAAAATTACTCAAGAAAAGCCCAGGCGAAAGAGAATTCCCCTGGATATACAAAACGGAATCATTCTTCACGGAAATGTAGCCGCCACTTTGAAGAGGTCTTGCAAAGAGACGGGTAAAAGCATTTTGATATAGATTACAAAACAGATCGTTCGCCGAATAAAGCGAATCAAATTTTCGATCATCCAGGTTTTCGATTTGGCGGATAAAATTTTTAAAAGATGAAAACAATTTCGCGGAATCAGCCGAGACAAATTCTCGAACACATTTCTTTTCTGTATTTTCCTGTTTGAACCTTTCCCAAGTCCTCCCTTCATTTTTGCAAGAACCGACACGGCAACGAAACACGAAATGCGATGCAAAGTTTTCTTTTTGAATTTCCGCGATGTGAACATCGTAAGGGGCGTAATATTCCGTAAAGAACAAACGGACGCTATCTAGGCAAGAGGCTGCAGATGCATTCTTTACAAATTCAACATTGTCTTTCAGAAATCGCTCACAAGGGGTCAAAGCATTCAAGACCTGAAGGCAACAGAATCCGAGCACGCAAAAAGAACGAATCACTGTAAAAAGTCCTTGATGTTTCCAAGGAACACTTGCCCATTGTAACTGCTACAACGATCGGTCGAAGCAAAACATTGCCCCGCAAGTTCAGGCGTTGTATAAAAGATATCGCCGTCAGAATTGATACCAAAAACTTGTTTGCCCGATTGAACAGAATGTCCTAAATCTCCATCAACAATTCCGTTAACAGATAGCGGTGAACGACTGGGATGTGAGTGGAAGACGACATTTTCATTTTCCAAATACTCAGGATTAGAAGACTTTATTCCATCCGCCTTGACAAGACCTCTTTGAATCGCTGAATTGCGATGAACCGAATCGGTATGGCAACCTGTCGCAAAATACTCATTGTGATTCGGATCTTTTTCTGTCCGATTTTTCAAAAGGAACAAAAGCTCCGCATTTTCCCGATTTTGAAGAAGCTTCTTTCCTTCGCGATAGACATTTCTCATCAAATAAAACCGTTCCTTTGACCTAGAATCATCTAATGTATTTAAAATTTCTTCTAATTTTGCATCTTGCAAATCAAATCCCGCTTTATACAGTTTCATTTCATCAATATTTTTTTCAAACGACAAATCCACCTGTTGTTTTTCTTCTGAAAGCATGGGCGGACAGTCTTTTAGTCCGTTAAGATAAAGACATATTCGCCAAATCAATTTTCTTAAAATTTCTTTTTCCAGCTCCGAAAAACAAGTCTCATCCGAAAACAAAAAAAGCGCAATCAAAAAAGCCCAAAGAATTCTTGGATTTCTGGGTTCCGGGACTAGTTTAAAATAATCGACGAATAGGGAAATCGTCGCCCAAGTTTCACTTTTCGGCGATAAATTTCGGACGCAGTGAAGGAGCGCCATTTCATCAAGCTTTTTTAAAATTTTAATTTCATCCGCATCTAAAAAAGATTGCGGAAATTTTCGAATATTTTCATCAATATGCTCCAAGTACAGATTTTCCAAAAAAATTTCGTCCCGCATTTTAGCCTCAAAAGTTTAAAATTTCAATAACAAAACTACATTCGAGTAAAAGAAAAAACAAGACCTTTTTCAAAAAAAGCCCGGTTTTGCACCGAGCTTTTCATATAAATTAATTTTTGACTAGAGTCCTTTCTTGAACTTCTTGATCATCGAGGAAAGCTTGTTCGGCTGGGAATTACCCTTGCGAGCGGCATTCGGGTTCGGTCCGCCGAGACGAGCCTTCAGGTCCGCAATCGTCGCATGGGGTTTGATGCCGCCTTCATGACGTCCGCGCCCATGCTGATTTCTGGGACCGCGACCGGCTCCGGCAACGCCATCGACCTGTTCCTGCTTCATCGAAAGGCTGATGCGTTTTTGCCCAGCATCCACTCCGAGTACGCGAACTTTCACGACATCGCCAACCGTCAAGACAGTCTTCGCGTCTTCCACGAACTTGTCGCTGATTTCCGAAACGTGGACAAGCCCATCCTGGTGCACGCCAATATCGACAAACGCGCCGAAGTTCGCCACGTTCGTCACCACGCCTTCCATCCAGCTGCCGGTGACGAGATCGTTGATGCTCTTGATCTTGTCGTCAAATTTCGCATAGCGGAATTCCTTGCGCGGATCGCGGCTCGGCTTTTCGAGTTCGGAGAAAATATCTTCGAGCGTGTGCTTTCCGACCGTATCCGAAAGGAACTCTTCGGGAGAAAGCGACTTGATTGCGCTAGCGTTCCCGACGAGATCCTTGACTGCGACGCCGGCCTTTTCCGCCATCCGTTCGACAAGCCCGTAGTTTTCAGGATGCACCGCGCTGCAGTCGAGCGGATTTTCCGCACCCGGAATCCGGAGGAACCCAGCGGATTGTTCGAACGCTTTCGGGCCAAATCCCTTGACTTTCAAAACATCCTGGCGGCTCTTGAACGCCCCGTTTTCTTCGCGGTACTTCACCACGTTTTCGGCGAGCGCCGCAGAGACGCCAGCCACATGCGTGAGAAGCGGAGCGCTTGCGCTGTTCAGATCGACGCCGACCATGTTCACACAACTTTCCACAACTTCGTCCAAGCGTTTTTTCAGTTCGCGCTGGTTCACGTCATGCTGATACTGTCCCACACCAATCGACTGCGGATCGACTTTCACCAGTTCCGCCAGAGGATCCTGCAAACGGCGCCCGATGGAAATCGCTCCACGGGTCGTCACGTCCTCGTTCGGAAATTCCTGGATGGCTATCGGGCTTGCGGAATAAACCGACGCGCCCGCTTCCGAAACGACAACGCGAGCGGGCTTCTTGCCCTTGAACTTGTGCGCGATTCCTGCGACAAACGCATCCGTTTCGCGGCTCGCCGTACCGTTTCCGATAGCGATCAGGTCGATGTCGTATTTTTCCACCAGGGATGCGATGTAATCGCCCGCTTCGGCAACCTTTTTTTGCGGCTCGTGCGGGAAAATAACTCCGTGGTCGATAAACTTTCCGTTCTTGTCGAGGACCGCGACCTTGCATCCCGTGCGAAATCCCGGGTCGAGAGCGAGAACAGCCTTGTGACCGGCAGGTGGCGCAAGAAGCACATCCTGCAAATTTTTGCTGAAAACCTTGAACGCTTCTTCTTCCGCCTTGTCCTTCAAAAGCAGGCGGACTTCGCTTTCAAGGCTCGTCTTGAGAAGACGTTCCCACGCATCCTTGCACATCTCTTCGAGATAAGGCTTCCAGATGCTGTCGCCCTTGATGATTTGGCGCTGCAGATAGGAGACCAGTTCCGCATCGGGCATTTCGATGGCGAGACGGAGCACCTTTTCCTTTTCGCCGCGACGAAGCGCAAGCATCCGGTGGCTGGGAATCTTCGAAACCGGTTCCGAGAAGGCGTAGTAATTCTTGAACTTGGTATCCTGTTTTTCGAATTCCTTGCGGACTTTCGACGTCATGACGCCCTGCTTTTCGATTTGCAGACGCAAGTATTGGCGGAACTCGGCGTTGTCAGCGACTTCTTCGGCGAGGATGTCGCAAGCGCCGGCAATCGCCGCCTTCGGATCGGCTAAACCCTTTTCTTCCGAAAGATAGATACGCCCGATTTCTTCCGGCGTATTCGTCGTCTCTTCCTGGGCCATGATCGTGCGCGCTAGCGGTTCGAGCCCGCATTCCTTCGCAATCGTTGCACGGGTGCGCTTTTTCGGTTTGTAAGGAGCGTAAAGATCTTCGAGATTCGTCTTGTCCTTGCAGGATTCGATCTGCGCCCTAAGTTCCGGAGTAAGCTTTCCCTGTTCTTCGATGGATTTCAGGATGGTCGTTTTGCGTTCTTCGAGTTCCTGCAGATATTCGCGACGATGCTGGATGTCGCGGAGTTCAATTTCGTTCAGCGTTCCGGTCTGGTCCTTGCGGTAACGCGCGATAAACGGAATCGTTCCGCCCTGGTCCATCAGTTCCAGAGCCTTGGCCACGCGCCACTCTTCCAGTTTCAGTTCCTCGGAAATAACTTGCGAAAAATTCATGTTCGATTCCTCAAATGTGAAAATCGTTTGAGCCGATGATTTTGCCTACGCCGGCGAAAAATCCTTTCGAAACCATTCGAAAGAGCCTCTCCGGACGATCAGAAAATATCCGAAAATCTGTAAAAAAAGACAAAATCATTCCGCAACAAATCTAGCAAAAGAGCCCTTGCGATGTTTGCCCAAAACACGACAAAATGTTACTTTTTACGAAAGTCGCTCCGAAAGGCGAACCAACCCTTTTCAACAGGTGTCCTATGTCCGATTGCATTTTCTGTAAAATCGTCCGCGGTGAAATCCCCTCGAATAAGGTTTACGAAGACAATGAATTTTACGCATTCCGCGACCTGAATCCGCAAGCTCCCACGCACGTTCTCGTCGTTCCCAAAAAACACATCGAGAGCCTCCTGGACATGCAGGAGGAAGATTCCCCGCGAATGGGCCGCCTTCTTTTCTGCGCACAGAATATCGCGAAACAGGAAGGACTCGCCGAAAGCGGAGCGCGCTTTGTCTTCAACGCAAAAGGAGACGCCGGACAGACGGTTCCGCATATCCACTGCCACATCCTCGGCGGAAAGCGGCTCGACGACGGCTTCGGGGCAAAAGCCTAAGTGCTCAAGCGGACCAAGGTCATCGTTCTCCACCGGATGCCTTACAGCGACACTTCGCTTATCGTGAAAGGCTTCTCCTATGATTTCGGCGTCCTGTCCTTTCTCGTCAAGAGCGCAAGGAAAAAAAACAGTCCGTTCCAAGGGGCACTCGATCCTTTGGCAGAAAGCGAAATCGTCTTCAACGATTCCGGCAAAAGCGATTTGCACTTTATCCGCGAAGCGTCCCTCGTCGAATGGTTCCCGCGCTTACGAAAAGACCTGGAAATTTCCGCGATGGCAAGCGTCATGGCGGAGATTCTTTTACGATACCTGCCTATAGGCCTCTCCCAGGAACTCGAATTTCGCTACACGGAAAAAGCGTTGAAGGTTCTCGACAGAGGCCCGAATTCCAAAGACGCTCTCGTCCGCTGGATGTGGCACATCATGGATCTCTCCGGGTATGCGCTTTCGCTTACCGAATGCGTCCGGTGCGGAGCGAGCCTTTCCGAAACCCCGGCGGATTTTCTCTTTGACTCCGGCGGCGCCCTCTGCAAAAATTGCCTCGGAAACTTTGAACCGGAACATACAAGCGCCTTTCTCCGCGACATCGCTCGGCTGCACACAAGGGAACCGCTCAGCGACCCGCAAGCGCTCGAACGGGAATTTTTCAAATATCTCAAAGCGCATCTCGGCGAAAACCGGGAAATCAAATCTTATCACTGGCTACAGGAGGTCAGAAGCTATGCTTTCCGCAACGCAAATCCGTGAAATGAAGGGAAAAAGGAAAATTTCGCAAATCACCGCTTACGACTACGGCTTTGCCAAAATCGCAGAATCCGCGGGAATCGACCAGATCCTCGTCGGAGACAGTCTCGCCAACACGATGCTCGGCTACAAAAGCACGAAATGCATCGGCATGAACGAGATGCTGGTTTTTGTCGCAGCGGTCTGCCGCGGCGCCCCGAACACGCACGTCATCGCAGACATGCCCTACATGAGCTACGAAAACCCGGAGACGGCGCTCGAAAACGCAAAAAAGTTCATCGATCTCGGCGCGAGTTCCGTCAAGCTCGAAGGTTTCCATCCCAAGATAATCGAGACGCTCCGCAAAAACGATATCGAGGTCTGCGCCCACCTGGGACTTCTCCCGCAAACGGCGACGAGCTTTAAACAGGTCGGTCAAAGCGAAGAAGACGCCGAAAGGATTTTAAGGGAAGCGAAGACAATCGACGAAACCGGAGCGTTCGAATGTGTCCTCGAACACATTCCCGAAGCCCTCGGAAAAAGGGTGACGGATGCCGTGAAGCTAATAACCATCGGCATCGGAGCGGGCCATGCGACCGACGGCCAGGTAGCCGTCCTGCACGACGCCCTGGGAATCAGCAACGGGAAACTTCCTCCGTTCGCGACAAAGTTCTGCGACATTTTCTGTCTCGCAGAAACCGGAATCAAAAACTATATCGCCTCGCTCGCGCAAAAGCCTTAGCACAAATTTTGTTCCTTGACCAGTCATAAGGAAAATATTTTTAAAAATAAGTGTTGATATTTTGTGAAAATCAAGTTATTTTATATTCATAGTTATCAACAACTAAAAAAAAGGAACAAAAATATGGCAGTAACTAAGACCAAGACAGCCAAAACGGCTGCAAAAACTACAGCAAAGAAAGCGGCTCCGGCGAAAAAGGCCGTCAAGACCGTAGCGAAAAAGGCGGAAAAGCCGGCAGCGAAGAAGACCGCGGCAAAGAAAGCCGCCGCGCCGAAGGCTGCCGCGAAGAAAGTGGCAAAAGCTCCGGCAAAGAAAGCGGCTCCGGCGAAAAAAGCCGTCAAGGCCGTAGCGAAAAAGCCGGCCACGAAGAAGACCGTGGCAAAGAAAGCAGCCGCGCCGAAGGCAGCCGCAAAGAAAACCGCGGCAAAAAAAGCCAAGTAGTTTTTAGCGTTTCTCTCTTTGCTAAAAAGAACAACAAAAAGGTTCGGAGAAATCCGGGCCTTTTTGCGTTTGCTAATTTTAGTCCATGATTTCCGAAAATGAATTGAAAGAAATTGAGAACCTCGGGCTAGACGAAAAAATCGCCAGGGTGGAAAAACTTCTCGAAGGAAAAAAACAGCCGCGCGCCATTGAACTAGGTCTTTACCTTGCCCTGCAAATGGCGCTCGAAATCCGAAACGGAGAACCCCTCGGAAGCCATTCGGGGAAAATCGTCCTCGCCTGGACAAAAAAATATCCGGCAGAACTTATTGAACAGGCCATTCCGCTCGCCAAACAGTTTTTCACCGACCCGCAGAAAATCGCAAGCCGCATCCGCGAAGGACTTCTAAACGAAAATGCCTGAAAAAGTCAAGACGTTTCCCGCATCGGTCGATATCGGCAGCCACTCGACAATCCTTTTGATTGCCGACTTTGAAACGGATGCGGACGGAAAAACGACGCTCCAGCCGAAAATCCAGAAAGTCGAAGTGTGCAGGCTTGGCGAAGACGTTTACAGCTCGGGAGAAATTTCCGAAGAAAGGCTCGAAGATCTTTCCAAAATCCTGTCCGGATTCCGTTCGACGGCAAACGCTCTCGGTGCAGAGATCAAGGCTTGCGCAATGACCGAAGCCGCCCGCAAGGCGAAAAATTCCGAACAGGTTCTCGCCACGGTCGAAAAAGCCCTCTGGGTGAAGCCGCAAATCATTTCGGGCGAAGAAGAAGCCGCCTACACGTTCCGCGCTGTCGAAGAATGGCACGGCGAAGGCATCGTCACGGTCGATATCGGCGGAGGTTCTACCGAAATTTCGGACGGTGAAAGCGGCATTTCGATTCCCGTCGGAGCGCTCTATCTCTACAAGAAAATGGGAGCGATTCCCGGACCGGAATACAAGAAATGGGAAAAGGAAGAACTCAAAGGAAATCCCTTGCGGCCATACGCCAAGAAGCCCGTCTATCTTGTCGGCGGAACGGGAACGGCGCTTGCCATGGTGTTTCTGAACGCATCCGAATTTGATTTTCGGGCAATCGAAGGTCTCGAAATGAACCTCGACCAACTCGAAAAGACAATCACCAAGATTTCCAATGTTTCCAAGGAACTCCGCGCAAATATGCCGGGTCTTGAAAAAGGACGGAGCGACGTCATCATCTGCGGGCTCTACTGGCTACGCAGCCTGCTTTCCCGTCTGCATGCGGAATCTTTCCGCATCTGCACGGCAGGCCTGCGCTTTGGAATTCTCTACCCGCCGAAACCTCCCAAGCCAAAGGAAGAGCGCAAGGTGAAAAAGCTTCCGCCGTGGCTCGCCAAGAAAAAGGAATCCGAAGATGAAAATGCGAATTAACAAGTTTCTTTCTCTGTGCGGTGTGGCAAGCCGCCGCGCCGCCGACGAAATCATTCGGAACGGACGCATCCAGGTAAACGGGGAAACTCTCACCGAGCCCGGAAGAGAAGTCGATGAAAAAGACGACGTCCGCGTCGATGGCAAGCGCGTTTTCGCCCCGAAAAAGCACAAGATTCTCCTGTTCCACAAGCCAGCCGGATGCGTCTGTTCCGCAAGCGACCCGCAGGACCGCGCAACGGTTTACGACTATCTGCCAACAGAATACCGCAACATGAAATACATCGGGAGACTGGACCTCCAGAGCCGCGGACTCTTGCTTTTTACCGACGACGGCGATCTGATATACAAGCTAACACATCCGAAATTCGAGGTTCCCCGGAGCTATTACGTTTGGACGACACGACCGCTCGGCCGCTCGGCCGCGGACCGACTCATCGCCGGCGTGGAAATCGGAGAAAACGAACGCGGGGAAATCGAGGAAGGACACGCCGAAGAAATTTTCTTTGACCAGGGATTTTTCGAGATAGTACTCTGCGAAGGCAAAAACCGCGAAATCCGCCGGATGCTCGAAGCGGTCGGCTACACCATCCGCGATTTAAAGCGCGTCTCCTACGCAGGGATTACCCTCGGAAATTTGCGCCCGGGTGAATTTCGGGAACTCACCCCGTCCGAAGAAAAGACTCTCCGCGGGGCTAGCGAAAATTCCGGGCAAAGATGAAGCGGTCCATCTTTATCGGAGATGTCCACGGATGCTATGACGAGATGATGAAGATGCTCGAACAGGTCCGTTACACGCCGGGAGACGACACGGTCTATTTCACCGGAGACCTGATTAACAAAGGCCCCAGCTCCGTCAAAGTCGTCAGGGAAATTCTCGCCAACGGTTTTAAGTGCGTTCTCGGCAACCACGAAGCGCGCCTTCTCCAGCTAGCCACAACCCCGGAAGAATTCTGGACCGAAAAGGAAAAGCGGATGGCGGATATTCTCGAAGATCCGTTCTGGATTGCGGAAGTCGTCAAAAAATGGCCGCTCTGGATCGACACGCCAAGCGCGCTGCTTGTCCACGCAGGACTTGAGCCCGGCAAGCGGAACCTCGAGGAAATGGACACGAATGTTCTCCTTTCCGTGCGAACCTGGGACGGCAAGGGCGAAAATCTCAATACGCCGAAAGATCCCGCCTGGTTCGAATGCGTCAAATGGCCGAAGCTCGTCATCTTCGGGCACTGGGCAGCCAAAGGTCTGGTAAACGTTCCCGGATTCCGCGGGCTCGATTCCGGTTGCGTCTATGGAAAAAGCCTTTCCGCCTACTCCCCCGAAGAAGACAGGCTCTATTCCGTCCCGGCGTCAAAAGTCTATACGATGATTCGTGTTAAAAGCCCAGCCAATAAAGCCTAGGGTTTTAGAGATCTGCCGCGCTCTGCCATCAACACGCAACTAATTCTGCGCGGGCCGCTGCGTCACATATTCCATCCGCAACCATTCTGCAGACCGAGCCGTATTCATCACCCGAATTTCATCAAGCGAGCCGTTCCACGATTCCTCCGCGACATCGTTACCGCCGACGCGAAGCGGAACTCCGATATCCGTTTTGTAAAGCGGGATGGCGACAGGCTCGCCGACAAGCGTTCCGTTCACGAACATCGAAACCGTATCGTTTTTGGAAACCAGGCTTAGCAAGTTCCATCCGCTTGTATCAATCGCCGAAGTTGCCGCCGGAATCGAATCCCATTGGACGACATTGTAAACGGCAAACACCGAATTGATGTTGTCATAATACCACTGGAAAATCGTCGAATCCGCCGAAGCGCGTTTGGCAAACAAAACCTGATGCGTTCCGTCCGCGCCATTCCACAACGCCCAGGCAGAAAGCGTAAAATCGCCGGCAAAAGGATTCAACGAATCCAAGGAAATATACTGTCCCGCAGAGAACGTCGCCCCGTAACCGATGAAGCCGAAAGCCTTGTCCGAATCCGAAGCGGCGTGAATTTGGGCATCACCGTTCATGTGGAGCACCGCAAGAACGGAATCCGATGTCAAAAACGCACGGGAAGCCGTGTTCCCATTCCGACGGATTACATACAAATTCACACATTCCGCTCCCGTTTCAAGCGAATCCAGGCGCACCCACAGAACTCCCTGCGAAGCGTGCGGTGTCCAGTAATCCACTTCAAAATTTTGCTCAACACCGTTTTCCGAAACGACCGAGAAAGAGTCCGGATCCGCAAATGCGGAAAAATCGATTTTGTTGTTGAATTTTACAGGCATTACAAAATTCCGGAGCGTCTCCGTCGATGAACTTTCAAGCTTTACCGAAATCGCCGTCACAAGCGAAGATCCGAACGATGCGCCAAAGGAAGAATCCGAATACAGCGAAGCATCGGCAACGACCAAAATGGAATCCGTCTGCGCAAAGGTTTTCAAAAGCGGCAGGGCGATTTCCGAGCGTTCGTCAGTCGTACTAAAATTAAAGGATGAACGCGACTGCGAATTTTGGACATAGACAAGCGAAATGTTGCCAGGCGGAATCGAATCAAAGGAAAATTCACCGTTCGCATTGAGTTTCGCTGTCAAGTTTGTCCCGACGATTCTCACCGACCCGGAAGATTCCGCAGAAATTTTTCCGGAAAGCGACTTGGCGTTTCCCAGCACGACTTTCATCGAATCTTCGATCGAATTCAAAAGGATGTTTTCCCCGGCCTTTCCGGCATACAGGACGTGCATTTCGCTTTTGACATTTTCCAAAATGAAGTTTCCCACGCTATCTGAAATGGCGACCACGGAATCCGCAATCTGAACATTTTTCCAGGAATCTTCATATGCGACGACACGGGCATTCGCTGCGGGCGTCACCCCATCCGAAAGGAAAATTTTCCCGGCAATGGAATTACCGATATCCGTCACGCCTCCGGCATTCCGTTCGTCCGAGCAGCCTACGACAAGCGCACCGACGATTACACACAAATGAACCAGCGCAAAAGGATATTTCATTTACCATTCTCCTTGCCCAATTTTTCGCTCATCGGATAAGCGACGATCATCATCTCGTAAATTTTTTCCACCGAAGAATCGTCGGAGGCTTTCGCCATGATTTTTTGCCGAGCCTCTTCTAAAATCTTGACCGCATAGTCATACGATTTTTCGCTCATCGCGAGCGTCGTAAAAGTCGCAAAACGTTCGTTCGGATTTTTCGTTTCCACGGCTCCGATTGCCTGCTGCACATACTCGCGCCGAATCCGCCTCAAATCCATCGGGGAAACATTTTTCGCATCAAGCATCTGCGACGTGCGATGAAATTTTCCCGCCGAATCTTTTTCGATGAGTTTCCAGCGCAGCATATTGAGAACAGCCATCCGCGCCTCTTCCGTCGAGACCCTCGGCACAACCGTCCGCGCCAAATGCGTCATATCGCCGTCAAAATCCGGATGGCAGACAAGCTCCCGCAAAACCGGATAATACCACTTGGAAAAAAAATCTTTCTGGTCGTGCGAAATGTGTACAAATTCATTTTTGGAACGGATCTGGACGATTTCATCCCAAGCGTTTTCGCGCTCCTCGACGCGCTTTGCCTGGTTGTATTCCACGAGTGCGGCAAAATATCTGGATTGGCTATTGTTCAGTCCCATCGCTTTCGTCATCTTGGCGATGGATTTTTCCGTCAGGTTAAAGCGTCCGCGAATCACGTTGAGACAATAGGATGACGAACTGAAGCCCGCCTTGGCGGCAAAAAAGCGATGCGAAAAGACCGCACGCAATTTTTTCTGCTCGTCAAAATAATCCTTCAAAAAACAACGGTAATCGTCGTAATCAAAAAGTTTATCTATCGCCGACATATCGATTTTAAACATAAATTTTTACACGGAAAAAGCAAACGGTTTCAACGGAGACAAGCATCGGATGTGATGAGGCTATCACCGATTTTCATAAAATTTACACAGCAAATTCCCCGTTTTCCAAAAGTCGCCACAAATTCCGTGTAAAAAACGTTTTAAATCCAGGTTACCGGATTCCCTTTTCGTTCCAAAGACTTTCGAAGCGGAAGCCCGTCGGAAGTTTCGGGATAGCCGACGGCAAGTGAACCATAGACGCGTTCGTTTTCGCCAAGACCAAGCGTTCGCAAATAGCGAAGGATTTCCGGGTTTTCATTCAGCCAGCGGAGCTGATTGATCCAGCAGCTGCCGAGGTCGAGTTCATTCGCTTCGAGCATCATGTTTTCAATGGCAATCGCCGCATCCGCCATGTTGTTGCCGTAATCCTTTTGGTTCGCAACGACGATGAGAACGGGAGCGTTGTAACAAAAAACGTAGCCGCCTTTTTGCGAGCTCAAAATGGAATTTTTGATGCTCCGATACATTCCTTCCGTCACCTGCATTTCGGCAAAAGCCTTTTCCACAAGCGACACGAGCACCTTTCGAACTTCCGCATTTTGGATGACCAAAAAGTGGTTCGTCTGGTTGTTGCCACCGCTCGGCGCAAAGCGGCCCGCTTCGACGATTTTCAAGAGCTTTTCCTTTTCCACGGGAAGAGGCTTGTAGTTGCGCGTGCTGCGCCGGGAAAATATGCAGTCTATGGTATTCATCGTTTCGGGAATATAGCAATTCCAGCATCAGACCTATCTGCGAAAATTTTGCCAATCGCTATAATCAATTTTTTTGTCACACGGATTCGGAATTACTAACGTAATTTCTTGCGGTGAATCTTGTAACCCTTTCCCATTTTAATTTTGTTTCCCCGAAATTGACCAGAAGTCCTATTTCCATATTTGCGGCTTTTAAATAATTTATCACTTGAGCTTTATGTGGTTTTGCTAAAATTGTCACAGACTTGAGTTCCACTATAATTTTTCCAAAACATATAAAGTCTGCAAAATATTTTTTGCTAAGCATTTCGCCTTTATATACGATAGGCAGGAATTTTTCCCGTTCATAAGGAATTTTTTGCGATTTGAATTCTTTTTCTAAGGCTTCTTGATAAACAGGCTCCAAGAATCCGTTTCCCAATTTATTGTGAACTTCCATACAAGCATTTATAATTTTCCCTGTCAATTCTTCATCTTGCATTGCACTTTTCCTTATGCGCTTTTGCATTGGTAAAAAATTCCAGTGTCATTTTACTTTTCCTGTGTCAATTTTTCATACATCTCAAATAGCCGTGCGACAATTTCAGATTCTGTCGCGTCTTGCGGAAATCCGTATGCCTGAAGAACTGCGCGGTCGTTTTCCTTGTGGGCTTTTTCAAGCTCCGGAAACATGAACATATTCTCGCCGTACAGCTCGGCAAGCGACAGCTCAGGATATTTCGCGCGCGCATCGAGGATTTGCTTTGCGGCCTTTTCGATTTTTTCTGTCTGGGCCTGCGTGCAGTGCGGGAGATTGTCACACGGATTCGAAACGCCTGACGGCGTTTCCGTGCTTTTTTCTTTGTTCCTAGAATTGCGTAGCAATTCCGAATCCGCGTGACTTTCCGGCGTTACGAACGGGAAATTATTATACACAATCCGCGCGGAATATCGGAAATCGCTTTTAAGGCGGCCGCAGACGGCGCGCGTCCACGCCATGTGGACTGATGAGGTGTGAACGCCGAAAACAAAAATCGGCGCGAGCTTCGACTTCGAGCAGTCAAGAATGTGGACTGAATCGCTGCAGAGAATGTCGGGCGTGATGAATCCAATCGGAATATAGCTCCGTTTTTCCGACGAGACTCGCGGAATTAGGATATATTCGCTTTTCGGCATGTTCTCCACATGGAAATGAGTCGGCTTTTCCGCGAGCTTCTGCGTCGGCGCGCTCCTGCTTGCAAGTCTGAACTCGCGCACGGCCTTCACGCGCTCCATCACAAGCGGAATCTTCACAAGCTCTGCCGGGGTTGCGTCCCCGAGCCACAGGCACCACCGGCTGTAGCGGTTGATGAACTCGTCCGAGCCGAGCCACTTTTTAAAGTATTTTTCCGCGCGCGGCTCTTTCTTTACAAACGCGTCTTTCTCCTCCTGCGTGAAAAGATAGTTTCCGCCGTCAATCGGCTTGTTCCCGATTCCGATTTCTGGCACTTCGCACAGCGGTTTGCTTCTGCTTTCCACGAAGATGTCCGACGCGTCCAAAAGATAGCCGTTGATGTTCCTTGCCGCGTGTCTTTCGCCTTTCTCGTCGATGATGAATTTAGTTGGTAATGAGTAGTTGCTAGTGGACAGTTCGCTTCTATTCACTATTGACTCGCCACTATTAACTCTCAACTCATCATTCACTGATTCCTGATGTATGTCCTCTGATTCCTGATTTTCCGCTTCCCATATCCCACTTTCCTTGTCCCCTTGTGAGAATCCCACAATCACACAGTGGACATGCGCCTTTTCGGTGCTCTCGCTGTCCCATCTGAAAGTCCTGTAGGCGAAGTCGATTTTAATTCCCCGAGCGAATAGCGGCTTCCACATAATCGCGACCTGCTCGCCCTGCGTGATTGAGTTTGTGGAGACGAGCGCGCATTTTGTGCCTGTGCCGCGTGTCAGGTCGGCGGCTTTCCTGTACCAGCACGAGACATAATCCACGTTCCCGATGTTCCTGGCGTTTCCCCACACAAAGAACACATCGCTTTTCTGGCTTTCCGACATGAGCCGCGCACCCACGAACGGCGGATTTCCCATGATGTAGTCGTAAACATTTTTCTCGTTTGTCTTTTTCTCGTCCGTTCCAAGATGGACATTTTCTGTCACGACCGTGAGCGTTTCATAATGCTTTCCCGGTTCGGCTACGGTCATTTTCATATCCGGGCGAATATCTTTTGGATGGACGATATTTAACCTATCCGCAAACAGGGGAAGTTCCAGCTCTTCCGCATGCAAATACTCCCAATCCATCCTCAGCGCATTGCCTTCGACGATGTTCGCATTCGTTTTGAGCGGAAGAAATTCAAGGTTGCGCTGAAGAATTTCCGAAGTCTTTTCCATCATCTGGCTTTCGGCGATCCAGAGCGCGGTCTTTGCCACGGTTACCGCAAAGTCGTTGATTTCGATGCCGTAGAACTGTCCGATATTCACAAAGATGGAATCGTCATAAACATCGAGGAACGCTTCGCCGTCGTGACGAAAGGAGAGCGCTTCGTTTTCGAGAGTTCGCAGGCTGATGTAGGTTTCGGTTAGAAAGTTTCCGCTGCCGCACGCCGGGTCGAGAAACTTGAGTGCGCCGAGCTTTTTCTGGAAATTCAAAAGTTCCGCGTTGCGCGTTTTTTCAACAGCCGTCCGCTTGATTTTCTCGAGTTCCGCACGAAGATTGTCGAGAAACAGCGGGTCGATAACCTTGCGGATGTTCTCGATGCTCGTGTAGTGCATTCCGCCCTTGCGCCGCGTTTCCGGGTTGAGCGTGCTTTCAAAAACGGCTCCAAAAATCGTCGGGGAAATTTCCGACCAGTCGAAATCCCGACTCGCGCGGTCCAGCAGAACTTGCGCCGTCTCTTCGGTAATCGGCGGAATCGTTTCGCCCGTCTGTTCTTTGAAAAGCGAACCGTTCACATAAGGGAAATCCCGCAGCTTCGGTTCCAGAAACTTTTCGCGCGAGGCTTCGGGCATGTCGAGCGTTTTGAAAAGATCCTTGAGCGCCATCCGCATGTTTTCCGGGCGGAAACTTTTCATGTACAGGTAAAATTGTTCCTTCGCAAAGATTCCCGCGTCTTCCGCATAAAGGCAAAATACCAGCCGCACACAAAGAACGTTCAGACTGTGCAAATCTTCCGCGGTCGGGGAACTTCCGAATTCCTTGACAAGCGCGTCGTAGATTTTCCCGACAAGTTCACCCGCCTTGATGGAGACTTCCAGTTCCCTCTTGAGCGCTTCGCTCCGGGCGTCCACCAGAAAATTCAGCCGGGAAAATTCCCTTTCCAGATTTTCGAGAAGGACTTCTTCCGGTTCGCCCTGCGGATTTTCCATGTCGTAGATGAGGAAGCTCTTGAAGTTGCAAGTCACGACATAGCGTGGATGTTTTGATAGCGGAAGCTCGCTTGCGTAGCGTTTCGCCTGCCCGAACGGCGTAAGGGACGTTCCGTCCGACTGCCTGATGGGAGCCCGCAAATCCTTGTCGATGGATTTTTGTTCGACGAGAACCTTTGTCGGTGCGATGTAGGCGTCGATGAAGCTCGTACTCGAAAGCTTCACCTGGCTTTCAAAGCTCACGATTTCTTCGGGATGTTCCACGCCGAAAACGTCGCGCAAAAGGGAAATCCAGAACGCCTGGCTTTCGCCTTTTTCGTAGCCTTTTCCCGTCCAATGTTCTACGAACTTTTTCGCTGCCAGTTTCTGTTTGGTCGAGTTCATCCGGGTTCTTCCCTCCTCAATTTTTAGCCGCTATTTTTCGAGCAGCACCATCGTTTCCAAGTGCGGTGTTCCCGGGAACAGGTCGAGCGGCTGGATGTTCACAGCCTTGTAACCCGAAAGCTTCCACTGGTTCAAGGAACGCGGGATTTCGTCCGTGCCACAGAAAATGTGCAGGACACGCTTCGGGTTCCGTTTTGCAAGAGCCGCTATCACGCCTGCTTCGACTCCGGAACGCGGCGGATCGAGAAGCATCAGCTCAGAGCCGGAGCCTTTGGGAATGGACCTTTCCACAAAATTCCGATCGATTTTCCCGGCGAGAAATTTCGCAGGTCGCTTCAAAAAACGCGCGCTGTTCTTGGCGCATTCGATCGATGGACCTTCCCATTCCGCGCCCCACGTCGAAGCGGCAGTTTCCCCCATGCCGAACGAAAAAAGTCCGTAACCGCAATACAAGTCCAGCAGACGGTCCTTTTCCGAAGGCCTCAACATTTTTTTCGCAAAGGCGAGCAGGTTCGGAATTTGCGATTCGTTGATCTGGCTAAAGCCCGTGATGGGATATTTCAAGCGGAACGCGCCGAGGTCGAGCGACAGCTCCTTCGGGCCAAAAAGCGTTTTAAATCCGAGCGCATCTGTCGGGCGGGACGCTTCCAGATAATAGTCGGAACGAGTCGGGTCAAAATAGACGTGAGCGGAAACAACGCCCAGATTCGCCACATTCAGATGTTCGCCCATGAGCTTGAGCTTTCGGACAACCGCAGCGTTCATTTCGCCCACATTGAAAATCACCGCGCGACGCTTGTACGAGCCGCGAACGATGACCCAATTCAACGCTTCGGCGAGTGCCGCAAAAGCGGGTTTCTTCAAAACATCTTCGACAAATCGGTATATCGCCAAATGTTCTTCCGGTTCGAGCGGTTCCGTGTATTCCAAGCGTTCATCCGCCCCGAAGAAAAGCCGAAAGCGACCGTTTTCAAATCCGGCGCGACGTTTCGTTGTCGTACGATAATTTCGCGGAAGCGGGCTTTCGACAATTTTTTCGGGAACGGGCAAACCGTTTCGTTCACAGAAAATCGCAAAGGCCCGATTTTTTAGTTCCAGCTCGTCCGAATAATCCATCACGGAAATCGACAGCAGCGGAAGCCCGGCAAGAGCTTTCGGCATCGATTCCCGCATAGCGTTTGAAAACGAAATCATATCGAGGACTTCTTTTTGAGAATGCGAATCAAGCGGTAAGGTTCATCCGAATCTTCGTAAGGTTTACCTTCGATATTCAGGTATTCGAGAGACGTTCCGCCGCGCTTCAAGAAATTCATAAAGCGCTTGCCGTCATCGAATCGAAGGAGAATGTAATCCGCACTGTCCCTGTATGTCGCGGAGCTTTTCAGCGTGTCCGTTTTCGCCGAAAGAAAAATTTCTTCGATTTGCGCGTTCCCGCTTGAATCCAATTCCATCCGGATCCGATGCGATTCGCATTCGTCGCACGGGAGCGTTCCAATATAAAGCCCGACAACGCCTTCCGGAATTTTTATCGGCGAGAGCTTTGGCAGATTTTTCAGGTCCGCTTCAATCTTGTCCGATTTTTTCTGTTCCTCGCTTTGCGTACAAGCGAACATGAAAAATGCAAGAAGGAGGCAAAGGCATTTCCATGGCGAAAATTTTACATTCATATTATTCTCCCGAAAGGATGACGCGGATTCCGCTTACGTTTGACGCAAAATCCGGCATTTTCTTTTTCGATTCCCTGGCGGTGAGTTCCTTTGCGACCGATGTCCAGTTTCCGCCGCGAAGCGTCGTGTCCGAAGTCCATTCCGCAACATTTCCCGCCATATCGTAAAGATTCCACGCATTTGGCAGCTTCCGGGCAACCTTCTGGTAGCTGTCGAACAGATTGTTATAGACGGCATAGTCGGCGGCGACAGCGGTTCCCCAGTAATAAGCGCCGGATGTTCCCGCCCGATACGCGTATTCCCATTCAGAGCCGTTTGGCAAGCGGACCGCCTTTACGGAATCGTCCGTTTGCAAGTTCTCGAGCCTGTTGCCCGCACCGCGGGAATCATACGAATAAGCGGTATCGAGCCCGAGAGCCTTGGAAAGTTCGTTTGCAAAGAGAATCGCATCGTAATAGGAAACGTTCGCCACCGGGAAGGAATCTCCCGACGCCTTCGCCATCTGCTGCGGGAGCGTCCCCATCAATTTTTGATAATCCGATTGCATCACTTCCGTCTGGGAAATCCGAAATCCGCCGACATCGATCCAGGAGAGGGAAAGGGTTGTCGGTGAATCTCCGGACGAAGAAATTCCCCCGGCGCTTGACGAAGAAGCCTTTTCCGCAGACGAGGAACTTTTCTTGACCACGCAATTCGGGCAATCGATGCCGCCCGTTTCCGAAGAAGTCGGCGTCGAGCAGGCGACAAGCAATCCGGCAAGGAAAATTCCCCATCCGAAGCAAATAATTTTCTTCGCAGATTTCATCGAATCACTCCGACGCGGTAGAATTTCTGTTTCTTCTTTCCGGAATCAAATTTTACGCGGAGACGCACCGTATAGACGTCGCTCCCGAGGCGCGAAATGTCGAGATGGTCGAGCTGGTTTCTGCCCTTGTTCGCCCCGTCGATTTTTTTGGAAAAGACACACAGCCCCGCGATATCAAAGAACTCGACAGTCACCGACTTGGCGTTCATCCCGAGCGTGTAGCGGACATTCGCCATGCCGCCGCGGACCGGATTCGGATAGACGAAAAACTCGTCGATGCTTTCGGTGGAATCCGACACGGAAGGCTCCGCCAGGCGAGACGCGTCAAAGAATCCCGTCCGACCGTTGTCCGCGCCCGGAACATTCCAGGAACGCACACTTGCCGCCGATGAAGATTTTGGAAGGCGGAAGCCCGAAACCGAAGATCGCTGGAACGCATAGACCTGCAAGCCCGAAAGCGAATCAATTGTCTTGGAAACGAAGAACGACATCGGCGCGACCGTTTCACCGTATTCGAACGATCCGGCGGAAAGCGGAAATTCCTTCGTGAGCTGTTTTCCGTTCGACTGGAACGCCATCAAAAGTCCGCCGTTCGTTCCCACGAGAATTTCGGGCAAGCTGTCGCCCGTCACATCGACAAGCAACGGTTCCGAAAGGAAAGCGTATTCCGGCAAATTTTTTGTAATGGTCGCCGGGAATCCCGAAATGACAACGCCCGAACGGTCCACCGCATACACGAGATTGTATCCGAGAAATACCGCATCCGGGAAGCCGTCGCCGTTTACATCGCCCACGGCAATCGGCGAAGTTTCATCGTAAAAATCGGAATTTCCATCGCTGCCGCGCTTGAACGACCGCGGAGAAAAAACGACCGTTGCGGAATCGTCCGCCCGGACCATCGCCGCATAGCCGCGACTTCCAAGCAGGAACATTTCCGAATTTCCGTCGCGGTCAAAGTCCGAACACGCCACGCGGAATGTCTGCCTTCCGACAGGAACCAGAGCCTTGTCCTGGATTTTTGGAGAGGGCAGTTTCTGCACCTGGCCGACCGCTTCCTTGAAAAGCGCAATCTCCGCATTTTTCCCGACGAGCGCGATGTTGTTCGATTCGTCCGCCGGGCAGAGCGCCATATCGTGCGGGACAAAATTTTCGGGCAGGGGGAAAGCATCCCGCTTGGAAAAATCCGATGTCGGGTAGCGGTAAAGCGCGCCGCTGTCAGCGACAAAGACGAAACCGTTTACGACCATCGGGCCCAAAGCCGCGGACGCGAGCGAAGCGAGCTTTCGTTCAAACCGAACCTGGTCGATATCCGAAAGCAGGACGGTCCGGGAGAGACCCTTTCCCTGGTGAAGGCTGAAAACGGTATCGTTCGACGCGGCAAGTCCGAGAAGCTTTCCATAGGAATTTCCCAGCCGGAATAGCGGGACATTTTCCACAGAATTTTCTTTGGAAAGCGTTTTCTTTTCAATCGTCGTATCGCGTTCCGAAAGAGAATCGCCCCGGGCATCCATCACCTGGAGCGTTCCGTCTTCTGCACCAAAGACAATCAGCTTTTCACCGTTTCCGACAGACATTCCCGCCGGATAATCCAGAGCGACCGCTCCGCGCAGGCCGGCATCCAGTCCGACATTTTTCGGGAATTTCGCCCCGGAGAGCGAAAGGCTCGTCCACGAAATCGAAACAGGAATTGCCGAAGCGGCGAAATTCAGGACGCTGTCTCCCATAAAGGAATTCGAAGTTTTTTCCACGTGAGCATTTTTCGCCCTTTTGGCCGTAACCGAAATTCCCGTGTAGCCGCCCGTGGTCGTCGCCGTGTTGCCGTAGCCAGAAGCTTCTATCGAAAAGACCGTATCCTTTGGCGAATTTTTTCCCTTGCGCACATGCGGAATCAGGTCCGCGCCGGAACCGTAATCGTAAGCGTCTTCGCCCAGGGAATTTTTGAACGTCTTTCCAATCGAAAGAATTCCGTCCGCTTCCGAAAGCATGATGCCGAACTGGTGATCGCGAACCGTATCTCCACCCCAAAAATTCGTCACGCCATAGGGAAGCGCTTCGCGCAGATACCAGTCATTGACTTTCCACACGGCGATACCGCTCGAAGGAAGCCCCGCGTCAAACGAGGAAACATCGACGATTACACCGCCCAGCTTATTCTTGTTTTTCTTGCACTTTCCTGCAGAATCGCAGAGGCTATCTTCAAAGGCGATAAAGAGACTATCGACCGGATAGACCTTGGTGAGGACTTCGTAATCCTTGTCGGCGGCGACATCCGAAGAGGGAACATACGACACCGCGATTTTTGCCGAGTCGCCCGCGGATCGCTCGCGGTTTTCAATCAAAAGATACTCATTCGACGACAGGGGGACTTTTAATATTTCTGTTCCCTTTCCCGAACCCGCGGCAAAAAGCTCCCGTGAAAGCGCTCCCGATTTCGGCGGATAGACCGTTTCCACTTTTGCCCAGCCCATGTAGGCCCGCACCCACGCCGAAGGAAGCACCGGAAAGAATCCGTTCCCCGCGTTGTAACCGGCGAAATCCATCACGTCGAAATATCCCAGACGGGAGATTCCCTTGACGACATCGTAAGTGTTCGGCATTCCCAGCTCGCGCCCGATCTGGTTCACCAGAATGCCGTTGATTCCCCAGTTGAGTCCGTCCTGCGAAGCCGTTTCGCTCGTGACCATAATCGTCCGCAGCGTATCAAGCGTCGCTCCCGGCAAGACCATCCCGTTCAAGTCTCCGGAAACTTTCCGAGTCGTATCCGCAGAATCCAGATAGGCCCAGTAATCGCGCACAACATAGACATCCATAAAATCGCCCGGAGTGTTCGCATTTTTCGTTCCCATGCTTCCACCATCGAGAAGACGGCTCGCTCCCGCGTGGATAATCATATAGGCACGCTTCTTGTTCGGGGATTTCGGCTGCGGCACCTTGAACGGATTGTCCAGCGTATCGTTCGGCTGGTTCGCCGCCGTTACCGCGTCCCAGACGAAATTCATGTAGTCACGGCTACGCGCCTCGTCAAACTCCGCGGTCTTTTCGCCTTTCCGTTTCGCCGTACGGTTGTAGTCGATGATGTAATGATCAAGCGTGTAAGGTTCCCCGCTCGGAAAAATTCGGGCAACTATCACCAGGTTTCCACCGCTCACCGACCTGTAATAAGCGTTCGCAAAGTCAAAATGCTTTTGCCAGTAAGCGGCGCTCGCCCGATGCCCTTCCGGATCGAGACTGTAATTCGCACTCGCCGTATCGCTGTCGGAATCAAAGCGGCCCGTTCCCGTCGTCAGGGAATTATCGGGAGACTCCTGCTTGAACTGGACGCGCAGCGCAAAAATTTCGAGCGTATCAACAGCCGAAGCCACACCGCAAAAAACGAGCAGGGCAAAAATCAAAAATCGTCTCATGGTCAAAAATTACAAAATCAAAGCCGATCGAATTTTTTTGGAACGGAAAGACGCCACGTCCCATCGCTCCACGGGACATTCACCCGGACATTTTTCACCCAGATGTTCAGGACATTTTTTCCGTTGCGATAAGCCCGAACTTCCGACGGTAAAATTCCACTGTCGAATTCCGCATAGTCCAAAAATTCCAACCGTTCCGAACCCTGGCGAAGTTCCGAGACGCGTCCGTCCGCATTTCGCAGGACCGTAAACGGAATGCCAAGAGCGTTCTTCCCCGAAGCTTCGTTCGGCACCACGTTTCCCCAGAACAGCGAAGCGATTTGGTGAATGTCAAACAGGGGAATTCCCGCATAGCCTCCGACCAGATAACCTTTCCCCGCAGCAAACGCTTTCTGCTGCGAAAGGAGGAGCGTCCACTCGCCTTCTTTCCACAAAAGCGACGCGACACCTATCCCCATCGGGCCCGAGAATTCAAAGCGGTAGCGCTTGGACGGAACCGCAAACAGCACACCCGAAAGCCGGTGCGAGCCTTCCGCAGAATCGAGAATTTCGAGCGTGAATTTAGCCTTGATGCTGTCCGGAGAAGCAAGCTCTTTGGAAATTTCCGCAGGGCCTTTCACCAACCGCGGACCGCATCCGGCAAGGACAAAAAACGAAAGCGCAAGCGCCACCCAAGCAGCAAAGAGTTTTCCCTTGGTTTTCCAATTCCGGAGAGAAAGCATTCTGGCTACCGACTATTCTTCTTTTCTCAAGATTTCGATCTGATGCTTCGCATTTTCGTTTTGCGGATCGATCGACAAGACCTTTTCGTAATATCCTACGGCACGGTCTTTCAGCGAAAGCGCCTGGCATATCGCCGCGAGATGCGCAAAAATCGACGTGTCTTTCAAGAACATGTCCGGAAACGAATCCTGTTTCGTTTCAACGTCTTCCATAAGCGCCAAGGCTTCGCGATATTTTCCTTTGCGGTATAGAGCCCAGCCTTTGGAATCCTTGTAGGCGACTTCATCCGGATTCAGCGCAAGCGCTTCGTCGATTAAGGAAATTCCCCAGTCGAGTTCTTCCTTGTTCCGGTTCAAATCGACAAGTGTATATCCCAAATGGTTTTTCGACATTGCGTCTGCCGGGTAGTTCACAAAAATCTTTCGAAAGATGACGATTGCGGAATCGACATTTCCGAGCGAAAGCAGATTGGAACCGTAAGCGAACAGCAGGTTCTGCGTTTCCCCGCCGATTCGGGCCGTTTCCAGATAATGTTCGTTGGCTTTTTTCCTCAGAACTTTCGCCGAATCCCTTTTCCGCGCCGTCGTCGGAAGAGATTCGAGCATTTCCGCGTTCATCTGCAGCAAGGTTCCATATTCAAAGTGCGTATTCGCCTTGGCGATCGTCACCGTTTCGTCAAACTTTCGGAGATTTTCAAGATTCCCCGTCTCCTGAATTTTTTTGCGCGCCAAATTCACCAAAGAATCCGATTTCAGCGATTCGTCCAAGAGTTGACAGGCTTTCGAATATTCTTTTATGCTGGCATAGCGGTAAATCAAACTGCTTTGATAAATATTCGGGTCGCGGGCGTATGCGCGTTCCAAGTATTCCAGGGACTTGGCCGAATCTCCTTCAGCAAGCGCAATGATGTTCAACAAGTGAAAGGCGGTCGCCGCATACCGATCCGCCGAAGCAAGCCGTTCCAAATGAATTTTCGCCTGGTCGATCTCACCGTGCGAAATTTCCATCCGCGCGAGCTTCATCAGCACATAGCCCTGGTTCGGATTTCGCCTGTAAATCGCTCGCAGCGTATCCATCGCGACCGAATCCTGTCCGAGCCCGACATACGCCGCCGTCAAGAACGAAACAGAAAGGGAATCGTCGGTAAAGGCGGAATCCGCCCGAAACTCTTCCGTCGAGCGAAGAGCCTCATCAAAACGTTTCATGCCAAAAAGAAGCCGGATCCGGTTTTCCAAAAACGCCCGATCACCGCGCGCTTCATAGACCGCGCCGAAAAGTTCCGCCATCGCAGAATCGTTCTTCGTCTCCGCCAAAAGGGAAATTTGCCGTTCGAGCATCGCCTGCGGGTAGCCGATTTGCGGCAAGAGAAGCCCATAGACGCGAATCAGCTCCTTCGTGTTGCGAGTAATTTCGAGCAGCAGGGAGTATTCGTAAGCGGCATGAAGATTCTGTTCGCTAGCCTCCACCGCCTTTTTGTAATAAACAATTGCGCTGTCGAGGTTCGAAGCCTCGCTGTAAATGCGTCCCAAAAGAGCGTACTGCCCGCTGGTCTTCTTGCCTTTCAGGGATTTCGCACGGTCCGCAAGCTTCAACGCCTCGTCGGAAGAGCCGGCTCCACGACGAATCATCAGCTCCAAAACGGAAAATGCGAGATAGCGGTTTTCAGAGTCCGCTTCGTAGGCGTGCAACATAAACTCTTCCGCCATGCCGAATTCCCCTTGCCGTTCAAGCGCAAGCGCACGCAAAAAGGATCCATGGGCAATTTCAAGCCGCAAAAGACGCACACTATCGATTTTCGCAGGTCCTGGATTTTCAGAGGAAACTGCTTTGACATTTTCTGTCAAATTTTCCGACTGGGCGAGCTGTTTCGAACCGGAGCAGGCGACGACAAGCAGCAGAAAAAGCGAAGCGATCCACAAACGAAACATCGAAAGCCCCTTATTCCGCGACGACCAGGTTGATTTTCGACCCGGCGGAAAGCGGCGTTCCCGCCGATGGATCCTGCGAAACGACCGTTCCCGAAGGCTCATCCGAGCTCTTGCTGCGCAAAGTCTTCCCCACGATGAATCCCGCAGACCGCAAATACGAATCAGCCACGGAGAGCGACACACCGACAACGTTTGGAAGTTCGGAAAGCTCGCCCTTCGGACCGGAAGACAGGAACACATCTACCGTATCGCCCTTGTGCACCAAGGAACCCTCCGACGGATTCGTCCGCACGACTTTTCCCTTCGAGAGATTGGGATGCGGCATCCGGAAAGTCAAGCCGACATTCAACCCGGCATTTTGAATCGCCAGGGCAGCCTCTTCGCCGTTCTTGTCAAAGAGATCGGGAACCGTAAACTGGTGAATCCCGTCCGAAATCGTCAAGCGGATGGTGCGCCCGGGCTTTGAACGAGAACCGGCAGACGGATTCTGCCGCATCACCAGATCCATATCATACGTTTTGCTGTATTCCCGCTCTTCGGAAAAGACGACGCCAAACCCGGAATCCTGCGCAAGTGCAATTGCCGAGACGCTGTCAAGGCCTTCCAAAGTCGGGACAATCCTTTCCGTCACATGCTCCCGCGCGACAGTGGGCATCACCAATTTGTCAAAGACTATCGCACAAAGGACAAGAAGCAGCGCGAGCAGGAAAAGCGCATAGAGCCACGGCTTCGTCGAAAAAATCCGGTGGATAAAATTTTCCTTGCCCATGGTTTCCTCTTAGTCTTTTGAATTCATTTCGTGCAGCTTGCTTTCTTCCGAAATCACCAGGTCCTTTCCCATCAGGGAAATCGTGCCGCTCCGGGAAAGCGTCGAAAAGACCCGACTAACCGTTTCGCGGGTCGTCCCGGACATTTCCGCAAACTGTTGCTGCGTCGGACGGTTGCGGATGACAGTCACCATTTCGCCCCCGCGCCCGTGGATGCGCACTCCGCGATCTTCCATCAGGCTGAGAATCGTTCCGGCGACACGTCCATAGACAGACATCGTGGCAAGCGAACCGATTTGGCGGTTGGCGTTTCGCAAGCGGCGGCTCATCTGCACGAGAAGTCCCGTGGCAAGCTCCGGCGTCGTCTTCAACAGTTCCAAAAAATGTTCCCGCCGAATGGTGAGGACCTTTGTCGGCAACACGGCCTTTACCGAAGCGGAACGCGGTTCGCCATCGATGAGCGACATTTCCCCGAACGAATCCCCGCGGGAAAGCAGTGTAAGAATCGTCTCCTTTCCGTCCGATCCGGTCACATAGACCTTGACTTCCCCGTCCGCGATTAAAAACAGTGCGCTCGACGACTCGTCCTTCTCCAGAATGATCGTTTCGTCACGCCCGAATTCATTTACGATGACAAGAGAAGCCAGCTGGGACAGCTGCTCTTCCGTGAGTTCCGAAAAAAGATCGACTCCTTTCAGAAGCTGGGAAATGTTTTCATCCGCCATAGAACCCTTCCTGATCTATTTCAAATCGATAATGATGCTTTCGTCCCGATGCGCTCCGATCGAAATCATTCCGATTTTCACACCGACAAGTTTCGACATCGCTTCGAGATACTTTTTGGCATTCGCCGGAAGTTCGTCCCAGCTCTTGCAGCGGGTCGTGTTTTCCTTCCATCCGGGGAACGTTTCATACACGGGCTTGCACCGTCCCACTTTCGACAGCTGGTTCGGGAAAATTTCGATTTTTTCGCCGTCGCATTCGTAATGCGTGCAAACCTTGATTTCATCGAACGTATCGAGAACATCGAGCTTTGTAATCGCCAAGTGAGTGAGACCGTTCACGAGAGCCGCCTTGCGGACGACCGGAGCGTCAAACCATCCGCAGCGACGGTTCCGACCTGTCGTCGCCCCGTATTCATTGCCGAGCTTGCGGAGCATTTCGCCCGTATCATCCAAGAGTTCCGTGGGGAAAGGACCGTTCCCGACGCGGGTCGTATAAGCCTTGACAACACCGACAACCTGGTCTATCGCCGTAGGACCTACGCCCGAGCCGCAACTCGCATAGCCTGCGACCGTATTGCTCGATGTCACATACGGATAAGTTCCCTGATCGACATCGAGAATCGTTCCCTGCGCCCCTTCAAAAATCAGACGTTTGCCTTCTTTCTGGGCCTTGTAGAGGATTTCGCTCACGTCGCGAACGAACGGCTTGATTTTCTGCCCGAGTTCCAGATAATCCTTGATCACCTGTTCCGGGTCGATTTCGGGAACGTCATACATCACGCGGAATTCTTCGTTGTGGACTTTCGCCATCGCTTCGACTCGCGGACGGAGTTCGCGTTCATCCATCAGATCGCCGACACGGACGCCGATACGGTTCACCTTGTCGCTGTAGCACGGTCCGATACCCCGACCGGTCGTTCCGATAGCCGCCTTTCCCGCCTTCTTTTCTTTCGCCTTGTCAAGCGCCGAATGATACGGCAAGACGACATGTGCATTGTCCGCAATGACCAGGCGCTTTTCCGGGTCCGAAATTCCCTTCGTGTGCAAGTCCGCAATTTCGGCAAGAGTCTGGACAGGATCGAGGACTACGCCGTTGCCGATGACGCAAAGCTTGTTCTCATGCATAATGCCCGACGGAATCAGATGGAAGACAAACTTCTTGTCGCCCACTTCAACGGTGTGTCCAGCATTGGCTCCGCCCTGAAAACGGACGATGATATCCGCATCCAGCGTGAGAAAATCAACAATCTTGGCTTTTCCTTCATCGCCCCACTGGGAGCCGATTACAACACGATTTGGCATAGGTCCTTCTCGGAAAAAAACACGAAAGGAAAGGACCGGGCTTTTCCCGACCCCTTTTTCGCTTCAATAATAGAAAAGAAATTTTGGGAAAGTTGCGGATTAATAATGTCGTTCACCAAAAAGCGCAGTTCCGACCCGAATCATCGTTGCGCCTTCTTCGATGGCGACTTCCAAATCCCCGGTCATTCCCATCGAAAGTTGGTCAAAGTTTTGAAAAATCCCGACACGGGCCAAAAACTTTTGTTGCAATTTGCGCAAAAAAGCAAAGCATTCGCGGGAATCCTCGGCGATGCCCGTATTTTTTCCGATCGTCATCAGACCGCGGAAACGCAAATGCGGACACGGCGCATGGTTTTCGAGTGAAAGCAGAAACGGTTCCGCTTCGTGGATTTCAAGTCCGCTCTTGGTTTCTTCTTCGCCGGCATTCACCTGAAAGAGAATGTCGAGTGTCTTGTCCGCATCGGCACAGACCTTTTCCAGCTTATCGACGGCTTCCACGCTCGCCACGGAATGGATGTAATCCGCGACGAGAGCCGCCTTTTTCAACTTGTTCGACTGCACCGGTCCGATGATGTGGCAATGGATTTTCGGGTCGCGGCCCGTGAATTTTTCGACGGCTTCCTGTACGCGGTTTTCGCCAAAGTCCGTCGCCCCGAGCGTCATCGCATTCCTGACGGCTTCTATCGGGTGAAACTTGGAAACCCACACGAGCTTTACGCTTTCCCGCGGACGGTTACTTTGTGCGCAAGCGAAAGAAATTCGCTTTTCGAGCTTCTCATGTGCGGAACGCATTTCGTCGAGAGAAAATTCAGCCATTTTTCTTTGTCCGCTTTTTCTTCTTGCCGTTTGAAAACAGGACGGCTATCAGGTCATCGATATGTTCCATCGTGTGGATTTTGAGACCCTTCTTCGCCGGAGCCGGCAATTCGGAAATGTCCTTTTCGTTCTGCTTCGGCAAGTAAAGCGTCTTGACTCCGGCATCGAGAGCGGCAAGCGCCTTTTCGTTCAGGCCTCCGATCGGCAGAAGATCTCCCGACAGGCTCACCTCGCCTGTAAACGCGACATCCGGCGGAACCGGGATGCGGGTAAACGCAGAAAGGAGCGACAGCGTGAGAGCGATTCCCGCCGACGGACCGTCCTTCGGGACAGCGCCTTCGGGAACGTGGATGTGAATATCCGTTTTGCGAACGATCGCCGGGTCGATTTCAAAACGTTGGAGCCGTTCCCGCACGAGGCTGAGAGCTATCTGAGCGGATTCCTTCATCACGTCGCCGAGCTTTCCGGTGAGAAGCAAGTGCCCGCGCCCCGAAAGCAGTTTCGATTCTATCAAGAGGATTTCCCCGCCGACAGAAGTCCAGGCGAGTCCCGTGATGACGCCAAAACGACCGGGCTGCGGCAAGCGGTTATCCAAGAAGCGCGGCACGCCCAGATACTTTTCGACAAGTTTCGGTGTGAGGGAAAGTTTGCCCGTTTTTCCCATCAGGGTTTCCTTGACGCGCTTGCGCACGACCGTTTCGATCATGCGTTCAAGTTCGCGGACTCCGGCCTCGCGCGTGTAGCCGCGCAAAACCTTTTGAATCGATTCATCGTTAAACGCTATCGAGGAAGCGTCTGCAACTCCGCAATTTTTCAGCGCCTTCGGAATCAGATAGTCCTTTGCGATGGCGAGCTTTTCGTGCGGATAGTATCCGGGCAGGCGAACCACTTCCATGCGGTCTTCGAGCGGAGCCGGGATCGTCGCTTCCGAATTCGCGGTCGCGATAAAGAGCACTTTCGAAAAGTCCAATCCGACTTCCATAAAATGGTCGGTAAAGTCCGGGTTGAGTTCCGGGTCGAGGACTTCGAGCATCGCACTCGCCGGGTCTCCCCGATAATCGTTTCCCATCTTGTCGATTTCATCGAGCAGGATAACGGGATTCATGCACTTGGCATGGCGAAGGGCCTGGATGAACCGTCCGGGCATCGAACCGATATACGTCCGACGGTGGCCGCGGATTTCCGCTTCGTCCTGGACGCCTCCCAAAGTCACCCGGGCAAAGTTTCTGCCGAGCGATTCCGCAATAGACCGCACAAGCGTCGTCTTTCCCACGCCCGGCGGACCGACCAGGCAGATAATCGGAGCCTTGTTTTCCGCACCGGTCTGTTTCAGCACCGCGACATATTCAAGAATCCGTTCCTTGACCTTTTCCAAGCCAAAATGCTTCGCGTCCAGATTTTTCTTGACCTTTTTCAGGTCCAGCGCGGTATCCGTATAGACGCCATACGGAATTGAAAGGAACCAGTCGATGTAGTTGCGCGAAACGGCATATTCCGGGCTAGCGGGCTGCATCAGGCGCATCCGCCCGAACTCTTCGTCCAGCTTTTCCTGAATCGCCGCGGAAAAATGTTTATCCTTGACTTTCTGTTCCAGCTTTTCGATTTCGTCGCCGTCACCGTCCGAAATTTCGCTCTGCAACATGCGAATTTGCTCGCTGATGAGCCAATCCTTCTGGTTCTGCTGCATTTTCTGCTGGACATCGTCCCGGACATGCTCGACGACGCGTTCCACATCGAGAGCCGCCTGGAGATATGCATTGATCACCCGCCCGAGGGTATCTAGGCTTTCCTGTTCGAGCGCCTTTTGCTTCTGGGCCGGAGTCACGCGCACAAAGGGAAGCATCGCCATGTATGCGGAAAACGGATCATCCTTGGACTTTACGTCGTGCACGATATCCGGCGAAATATTCTGCAGCCGCGCATAGCGTTCAAAAAGGCGGATGCCATCCTCGGAGATTATCTTGGAAAGCGAATTGTCAATCGAAGCGTAATGGCGAAGGGAAATGTGCGACGAAAAACAGTCCCGGTCGGAAAGGAGTTCCGGATTTACCAGATCGACGACGACAACGCCTTCGAGCAATACCCGCCAACAGCCGTTCGGAAGTGCGTTTACGGACTGGACATGGGCGAGGACGCCCACCTTGGGCAGGTCTTCGAGCGCAACCGCTTCCTTGTCCGGGTCGGGCTGAAGCGCAAGCAGAATCAAGTCATGGTAAGCCCTCGAAGCCTGCAGAGCGTTCTGCGAAATTTCGCGTCCCACGAGAACACGGGTAGAAGCTCCAGGCGTCACCAAGGCGTCGCGGAGCGGAAGCAGCGGAAAATCGTGGGATAAATCGAGGGCTACAGTTTCCAGCAAATTCTCGGAATCAGGGAGCGTCTTTTTCAATCCAAATCCTCAAGCGACGTTTTTTTCGTTATCTTGCGTCAAAGCTTTTTTGACCAGTTCCTTGTCAACGACAAATTTTTTGATGCCGGAACCGGGCAGTTCATACATAGCCTTCTGGAGCGTGCGCTCCACAATCGAGCGAAGCCCTCTGGCACCCGTTTTCCGCTCCAAAGTAAAGGCGACTATTTCCGAAATGCCGTCTTCCGTAAAGGACAGGTCGATACCATCCATCTTGAACAGCTTGATGAACTGTTTCACAATCGCGTTCTTCGGTTCGGTCAGAATCCGCTTCAGGGCCGTTTCGTCGAGTTCTTCGAGGGCGACGACTATCGGCAAGCGTCCGACAAGCTCGGGCATCAGCCCGAAATGGATCAAGTCGTCCGGTTCGAGTTGCTTAAACAGTTTGGAAAGGGAGTTGTCCTTTTCGGAACGGATGTCCGCGCCAAATCCCATGCCGCCCTGGTTTACGCGGTGGGCGATGATCTTGTCGAGTGTTTCGAAAGCTCCGCCGCAGACAAAAAGGATGTTCTTCGTGTTGATTTGCACGAGGCTCTGTTCCGGATGCTTCCGGCCACCCTTGGGCGGAACCGCTGCGACCGTGCCTTCCAAAATTTTCAAAAGCCCCTGTTGGACGCCTTCTCCCGAAACGTCGCGTGTAATCGAGGGATTAGCCGTCTTGCGCGCGATCTTGTCAATTTCATCGATAAAGATAATGCCGCGTTCCGCCCGGGCAACATCATAGTCCGCAGCCTGCAAAAGCCGCACCAGGATGTTTTCCACGTCTTCGCCGACATAGCCCGCTTCGGTGAGGACTGTCGCATCGGCAATGGAAAAAGGAACGTTCAGGAAACGGGCGAGCGTCTGGGCGAGAAGCGTCTTGCCACTGCCCGTCGGACCGACCAGCAGCAGATTCGACTTTTCGATTTCCACATCGTCAGCCGGTTTCTTTCCCCGGTTCGCATCGCCTTCGCGGAGACGCTTGTAATGATTATACACCGCGACAGAAAGAGCCATTTTCGCCTCGTCCTGCCCGATGACAAATTCATCGAGATGCGCCTTCAGTTCCTTCGGAGTCGGGAGCGGCGCCTTTTCCGCTTCGGCTTTCGCCTTGGCAGCATCTTTTGCCAGGTCATCCAGAAGAAGATTGTAGCAAGCCGACACGCATTCGTTGCAAATGTGGACATTCGCACCCGAAATCATCTTCATGACCTGTTCCGCGGGCTTCCCGCAAAAGCTGCACGAAATCTGGGAATGGTTCTTTCCGCTCTTGTACATCGAAACGACCCTTATCTTCTAAGCGTTTGGCTCAGGCCTTGTGCGGTTTGAAAATTTCATCGATCACGCCAAATTCCAGAGCCTCTTCCGGTGTCAGGAAAAAGTCGCGTTCCGTCTTTTCGCGGACTTCTTCAATCGAACGGCCCGAATGTTCCGCGATTATCTGCGAGAGCATTTCACGGGTGCGGACCAGTTCCTTCGCGTGGACCTGGATATCCGTCGATTGACCGGTCACCGCGCCGGACGGCTGGTGCAGCATAATCCGGGAATGCGGGAGAGCGTAACGCTTACCCTTTGTCCCCGAAGCGAGCAAAATCGCCGCCATTGAGATACTGTCCCCGACGCAAATCGTCGCCACGTTCGGGCGGATGTGCTGCATGGTATCGTAGATGGCAAGCCCGGCAGACACGTAGCCGCCCGGGCTGTTGATGTACAAAGTAATGTCTTTCTCGGGATTCTCGTATTCCAGGAAAATCATCTGGGCCATCACGTTGTTCGCCACTTCGTCATTTATCGGCGTCCCGAGGAAAATGATTCGTTCCTTGAGAAGCCGGGAATAGATGTCGTAAGCGCGTTCACCGTGACCGGTGTTTTCAATGATGGTTGGAATGACCATGAATTCCCCCTAAAAATTACTTGGCATCCTCTTCGTGCTTAATGCCGACGAGCAAGTCGGACGCCATCTCCACGCGAAGTTCGTCGCGGAGAGCGACCGTGCGACCGGACTGGCGGAAGTGGTCCTTCAACGCCACGGCATCGACGCCGTAAGCCTTGGCAATATCCTCGATACGGGCATCGACCATCGCCTGGCTGGGTTTGAGCTTTTCCTTGTTCGCGATAAATTCCAGAATGCGGTGCTTCTTGATTTCGCGGACAGCTTCCGGTTCGAGCGTTTTGAGCTCTTCTTCGGTCGGTTCGATGTCCTCGTTCGTGCCGGCGTTGCGCTTGAGCGTGTACTTGATGAGATCGATGACTCGGGCATGCGGAACGTCAAACGGATTCGCCTCGATCAGCTTGTCTATCGCTTCGTTCAGCGCCTTGTTCTTCGCAATGTTCCGCTTGTTGTTGAGGAGGCTCGTCTGGACATTGTCCTTGAGTTCGGCTTCGTCCTTGACCCCGACTTTCTTGAAAAATTCCTCGTCCATCTTCGGAGCGCGGATTTCCCGGACATCGGTCACTTCCACCTTGAAATCGGCGGTCTTGCCGCGATACTGTTCATCCTTGTGGTCGGCAGGATAGACAAAGTGAATGTCCTTGTTGTCGCCCTTCTTCACGCCGGTAAGGCCTTCGTCAAATCCCGGAGAGGAGGATTCGCCGAGAAGCGTACGGAACTCGCGGTCTTCCGGAATATCCTTCGCTTCGCCGTCGATATTCACTTCGATATAGTTGCCGACAACAACGTCGCCCTTTTTGGATTCGCGATCGACGGATTCCGCGGACGAATACATCTGCAGAACGCGGTCGAGTTCCGCCTTGACTTCATCTTCGGAGACCGCCACTTCGGGAACGGTAATTCCGAGGCTCTCGTAGCCCTTGACATCGATTTCCGGATCGACTTCGACAACCGCGGTAAACGAGATGTCAGCGTTTTCGTCATCCTTGAAATTTTCGACCTTGACGCGGGAAACCGGGATGATGTTCGCCTTTTTCAGCTCTTCGCTCAGCGTGCTGTTCATCAGTTCCTCGATGCATTCCTGGCGAATCATCTTGCCAAAACGCGAAACGATCGTATGGCGCGGAGCGGCTCCGGCGCGGAAACCTTTCAGTTGCACTTCCTTGCGGTACTGCGTCACCTTCTTCTCGAAAGGAGCCTTCAACGCTTCCTGGGGAATGGTGATTTCGACATTGCGTACTGTAGAGCTGGTTTCTTTAATCGAAACTGTCATGTTGTCTCCAATAGGTGAAAAACTCGGTAAAAATGCGAGGGGAGGGAGTCGAACCCTCACGATTTCTCGCCAGATCCTAAGTCTGGTGCGTCTGCCAATTCCGCCACTCTCGCGTTTCGAAGCCAAAAATAGAAAAAAGAGTCCCGTTTAGAAAAGGAAACAAGTATTTTTGTGGGCGTGTCGGGCACTTTTCGGACAATTCGAATCGGAATCTTCATTTCTGCGGTGAATCTTCTCATCCAGGGCGTGGTTTTCTTTGTCGGGAACTTCATGGCGAAAAACATGGGAAACGTCGATTTCGCCTACTTCGGAGTGCTCCAGAGCGACTACTCGATTTTTACCGCGTTCGCCGATTTCGGAACGACGACCCTCCTGCTCGCCTTTTTCGGAAAGAACGCCGTCAAGGGAAAACTTCTCCAGTTCGCTTTCCAGCTGCGCTATTCGCTTGCGTTCGCGTCGATGCTCCTGATGGCGCTTTTCGCCTGCACCGTCCGAAGAAACCATCCCGTTTTCCACAGCGAATTCATCCTCGCGTTCGGGCTTCTCTTCCAGCACGCATTTTTCGACTGGTATTTCATCTGCGGGAAATTCTGGAAAAAACTCCTGGTTTCCAAAATTCTGCACACGATTTCATACGCCACCGTCATGGGGTTTTCACTGCTCTATCTCCAGACGAAAAGTTTCGAAGGCATCGCCCTTTCGATGATCCTCGCCGCGCTTCCCGCCTGGAGTTTCGGAGCGACCGCCGCCCTTCGCCCGAAAATTTTCAAGTTCAGCCATCGCAGCGTCCAGTTCATCCGCCTGATGCTTGAAAAGGCTTTCCCGTTCGCCCTCTCGAGCCTTGCGAGCTTTCTCTATCTGCCTCTCGGGCTTTACGCGATGGACCTTTACGCCCCGCGCGAACAGTTCAGCGGTTACAACTACGCAAACAAATTAATTCTTCTCGCTTCGAGCCTGATGGTGAACTTCATCTCTTCATCTCTTGTGTCAAAGCACGAATCCGACGATCCGCGATTTCACGTAAAGGATGTCGCATTATTTACCGCCTTCATCGCTCTTTGCGCCTCTCCCGTATGGATTTTTCCCGAGTTCTGCCTGAAGACATTTTTCTTCGCGGCGCCACTCCGCACGAACCCGGACGTTCTCGCCTTCGGAGCGGCGTCTCTTTCCATCCTCGCGTTTTCCATCATCCTGCAAGCGCTCCGCATGAACCTTGTCGCGACCATGCTCAAGGAAAAGCGTCTCTGGACATACGTGGCGTTCATCTTCCTCGGCGGTGCACTAAACGCTTTCGCCGTCTTCATCGTGCCAAAATTCGGTCCGGGATTTCAAGCGGTTCCGTTTCTCACGCTAACCGGAGATGTCGCTCTGAGCGCGCTTCTCTTCGGGTATTTCAGGAAGAGGTTTTGCCGGTAGCCTGCAGATAGAGGAAACCGCCCACACAAGGAATCCCCACGCCCAAAAAATCCCCTGCTTATACCCGGCGATAAAAAACCAGAATCCCACGAAATAGATAAAGAATACGTAAAGCATCACCGTCTGCGGATTTTTCTTTCTTTTCAGGTTCGCATACAGCACGCACATGCCAAGCCCGACCAGAAAAGGTACGCCGAAACAGCCGGGAAGTCCAAAGTCCTTGTAAATTTCCCACAAATAGCCTGTCGTATTATAACCGGGAATTTTCTGGACACTCTCGTTGTAAATGCCGTCCCAGCCAAAGCTGTTTTTCAATGGATTCGTCACACGGAAATACTCGAACATTCCGGAGAAAAAATCAATCCCATACGTAAAAGGATGGATTTCCCTGTCGGGAGGCGGATTCACCGCATAATCCAGATTCCAGTAGTTGTTCGCCACATATTTATACGGCATCGTCATCGCAGCGTCCATCGTCATCGACTTGATCGAAGAATCCCCCCCGTATTGCGACCGGGCCGATGCGACAAAGACAAAGGCGACGATACCCAAAATCATCAGCGAGGCAATCAGAATTACCGAAATCCGCCGGCACAAAAAATTAAACAGGATGACGACGAACCCGATACACATGAAAAAAGTCGTCCGGCTCGGATAGGCGCAAACACTCAGCACACAAACCGCCGGAACGATAAATCTCGAAATCCAGCGGATCCAGCGGACGGGATTTATCTTTCGGAACATCGAAACGCCAAACATCAAAACGACAAGCGGAGCGCTAGAAAAAAATTGCGAATAAAACCCGTAATCGACTTTCCGCGAAGCCCAGTAACTCGCATTTCCAGAAAACAGGATGAGATTTCCCACGATTTTAAGGATTCCGAAAATGCCGACCAGATAAGCAAACAAGAACAGGCAGGAAAAGACAAAGTGCAGTTTCCAGTTGTAAGATATTGCTTCCGGGGCTGTTTCGCAAAAATTCGCTTTGGAACGACCCCATTCAAAAAGAAGACACGCCGAAGAAAAGGAGAGCAAAGCGCCGAGCCAGACAAACCACGTATTCGCACGGAAAGGCGTCATCGCATGGTCAAGGCGCAGATAGGCAAAAGCCAACGTCAGACACTGGAAAAAGATGTAAACGGTCGCCGGTGAAAAGAAATCCTTCTTCGCCCGCCACACATAGAACAAAAGTCCCGCGACGACAGCCAAAAGAATCGCCGTTTCGGGATATTCGCAAAACCAGGCAAACATTAGAGTTTGCGCGTCCTTCTAAAGAAGCGGGAAAAAATTTGCCATTCCTTTTCGAGCGCAGAACCGGTCCCATTCTGTGATTTCAGCAGTTCGATAAAATTGCAAAGAACCGTCGCCAAAAGGGACGAAACAAGCACCGTAAACATCAGCATCACGCCCCGCAGTGGGAACACTTTCTTGTCGTTCGGCCAAGGCGCTTCGAGTACGTGCAGGTTCGTAAGTTTCTTCGCCTCTTCGAGCTGCATCTGTTCGCTCTGCTGCCGGAGAAGTTTGTACATCGCCACCTGGACCTTGATTTCCTCTTCCTTTCGCATAAATTCCGCGCCGAGCTCCGGACTTTTCTTGAGCGAAACGATTCCCGACGCCTGTTGCTTTCCTTCGAGCGTCTGGTTTACCGCCGTATTCAAGGACGCGTAACGCTTTGAAAGTTCGTCATATCGCTTGGAATTTTCACCGTGCAGTTTCCGTTCGTAATTCATTTCGACCGCGACCGCTTCCCGCTCGGACTGGAGCGTGCTCAAGTATTTAATGGTCGCTTCCATCTGGATTGTCGGTTCGTAGAAATTGTTGTCGGTCTGGAACTTCACAAAGTCGCGCTGCAAGGAATCCAGGTCATTCAGGCAAAGCTCGATGCGGCTTTCAAAGTATTCCCGGCTCTGCTTCGCCTGGAGCGTCTTGAACGCATTGAACATGGAGTCCGCCTTTTCGAGCATAAACGTCGCCATCTCCGCAGCCATCCGGAAGTCTTCATCCTCGATCGCGATTTCGAGCATACTCTCGTCGGTGAGCTTGAGCGAAAAATTCTTGCGGAACATTTTCAGCAGGTCAGCGCGAAACTTGCCGTCAAATTCGTAGTGATTCGCCAGGTCAAACCTGTCTATCACCATGTCATGCAATTCCTTGGAATTAAAAATCGTCCAGATGGCGTCCGCATCGACAGACCCCATCGAAAGCCCGAGCATCGACGCATAGGAAGAAAGCTCCTCGCCGAGCATCCCGCTCAGGGCGTTCATCCCCGAAGAACTCGGAGGTGGCGTCACGACGGCTTTCGCCGCATAGACCGGGCGTATGACCCACATCACAAGCACAAAGACCGCAATCGTCGGAATCAGCACGATCAGCGCGCAAAGCTTGAAATGCTTCAAGTCGTTGTTGAGAATCCGCAAAAACGTTTCCGTCAAGCCGGGAGTTTCATTCGATTGCATAGGCCTACTTGTAATTGACGTAAATGATGAAAGCCGAAGAAACGACGGTCAGAAGGGACGCAACAAACAGCGTAAAATCCTTGAACCGTTCATATGTGCTTTTCGGAAGTTCGATATAGTCCCCCGGCAAGATAGGATCGCTGGTTGCGTTGACATAGATAGTCTCCCGATCGCCGCGAACGACCTTTACCTGGTCAAAGGATCCCGAAATGGTCAGGACTCCCGCCGCCGAAATATAGTCCAAGGCGTGCCACGAAGGATCATAAACCTGCCGCCCGACTCCGCCAACCGCTCCGCCCACATAGACAAGCAAAGGCTTCACCGTAAACTCGATTTCCACTCCCGCCGGAACGACCGTTTTGTCAATGTCCTTTATGGGAATCGACCGGGAAGTATTGTCCTTTTCGCGGATCACCACCGACTGGTATCCCATGTTGGGCAAGCGGTCACCGCCGGCGATCTGAAAATAATCCCGGATCGTACGCCCTTCGACATAGGGCACCGCGGACCGGTAGCTCGGAAGAATCAGCGTCACGGAATTCTTCATGTCGGCAAACGGAACAAAAATCTGGTCGCCCTGTTCAATCATCACATCGTTCGCAAAGTCGCCCTCGTTGCTCACCTTGTTCCAGTCGATGTGCAGCGTATCGTTCCCGCGAATAATCTGTATATCGTCATCTAACCCCGAAGGCAAGATGTTTCCCACCATTTTGAGAAGCCGGCTAAGCCTTGTCTGGGGTTCCACCAGGACCTGCCCCACCTGCGGAACCGCCCCCATCACGTTCACGATGATCTTTTTCAGCTGGGCGAGCTGTACAAAACAATACTTCGGATTGTAGCGCGTCGAAACCAGCTTCAGGATTTCCTCGCGCGCTTCGGCGATGGTTTTTCCCGCAACATTTACCGAGCCGCATTCCTCGATAACGACATTCCCATCCGGATAAACCTTTGCCGACAGATAATTGCTTTCGAGCATAATGTCCAGATAGTCACCCGGTCCCAGCTTGTAAGTCGAATCGACAAGCCCTTCGCTGTAAGTCGGCTGCATCGTCACCGAGCTTCGCTGGAGCGAAGACTGGGCGTTTGCAGAAACCGGAGAAAAAGCGCTGAGGTCTGCGGCAAAAAGGTCTGTACACAGCAAAAGAAAAAACGCCAAAATTTTAAAACGCATAAAACGCATAGCTATCCGCAAAAAATGTTTCGTTTAAAATAGAAAAACCCGGCTTGGACAAGTCGGGTTTTTCCTGATAATCGCAACGATTACTTTTCGGCTTCCTTGGCGGCGCCCTTGACCATGTCAATCGGTTTCGCTTCGGCAGCAGGAGCTTCCGTGTTCGGAGCGACCTTGGCCTTGATTTCATCTTCGACGAGAGAAACCAGAGCCATTTCGGCTGCGTCACCCGGGCGATACGGACCGAGCTTCAGCACGCGCGTATAACCGCCATTGCGGTTCTTGTAACGCGGACCGATCACATTGAAAAGTCCCTGGAGAACCTTCGGGTCGCGCACAAAGCGGGCAGCTTCGCGGCGAGCGGAAAGGTCGCCCTTCTTAGCGTAGGTTACCAAGCGATCCACAACTCCGCGGACAAGGCGCGCCTTGAGGAGAGTCGTGCGCACGGAGCGCTTGAGCTGATCCTCTTCCAGGCCTTTTTCGAGGATGGAAGTCGCGAGGCTACGGAGAATGGCACGTTTATGCTGTGCATTTGCACCGAGTTTCTTGTTCTTTACACCGTGTCTCATTTTTTAATCCTTCAAGTATTCATCGACGTTCATGCCAAACTGGAGACCCATCGACGTCAATACATCGTTAAGTTCAACCAAGGACTTCCGACCGAAGTTCTTGTATTTCAGCATATCCGGCTCCTTGTTGCGGACGAGTTCTGCAATCGTATGGATGTTCGCCATACGGAGGCAGTTGCTGGAACGAACGGAAAGTTCCAGTTCATCGACACGCATACGGAGACGACTCGCAATGCGCTGGCGTTCTTCGTCCTGGACCATTTCTTCCGGAGATTCGAGATCCCCTTCGAAGTTGATAAAGGCTTCCAGGTGATCCACGAGCAGCTTCGCCGCATAGGCAAGCGCGTCTTCGGGATCAATCGAACCGTCAGTCGTAATTTCCAGTTCAAGGCGGTTGTAATCCGTCTTCTGCCCGACACGGGTATCGCTCACATGGGTGGCGACACTCAGCACCGGGTTGAAGTTCGCGTCCATCGCAATTTCACCGATCGGCGCATTCGGATCTTTCAATTCATCTGCAACCACGTAGCCGCGTCCCGAAGAAACCTTGAGTTCCATGCTCAGGGATGCGTTGCCGGAAAGAGTCGCAATATGGACATCTGGGGTAAGGATCACCACGTTGGGATTCTCCTCGATGTTCGCAGCGGTGATTTCACCGTTTCCAGACATATCCAGGCGAAGTGTTTCGTCATGATCGGAGAGCAGCTTTACGCGAATGCTCTTGAGGTTCAGGATGATGTCAGTCACATCTTCCTTCACGCCCGGAACAGACGAAAATTCCTTATCGACTCCCGCGATTTTCACGGAGACGATAGCGGCACCTTGCAACGAGGAAAGCAGCGTACGGCGGAGAGCATTACCGATAGTAATGCCCCAGCCGCGTTCCAGGGCTTCCACGACGAATCTCGCGTAGCGCCCATCTTCGCGTGTTTCCACTTTCTGGAAACTGCGCGGCATTTGGAGAGATTTCCACATCATTGGCGTTTTCCCTATTGAGATTAAACTCTTCTCTTCTTCTTAGGACGGCATCCGTTGTGCGGAACACCCGTCACATCGCGAATCGTCAGCACTTCAATGCCCACGTTCTTGATGGCGCGGACAGCGGATTCACGTCCACCGCCGGCACCCTTGACGCGGACATCGACCTTGCGAATACCCAAGTCATAAGCCTTGCGCGCTGCGGCTTCAGCGGCAAGCTGGGCTGCAAACGGAGTGCTCTTGCGCGATCCCTTGAAGCCGGAATTTCCCGGAGAACCCCAAGCGACAACGTTTCCGCGAGCGTCCGTAATCGACACGATTGTGTTGTTGAAAGATGCGTTCACGCAGGCGATACCCTGCACATCAACGCGCTTCTTGCCTTTTTTAACCTTTTCCTCGGCGGGAGCGGCTTCTGCTGCAACCGGAGCGGCGGTTTCTTTAACTTCTTCGTCTGCCACGGATCGTCTCCTTACTTCTTCTTGTTAGCAACGGTCTTCTTCGGACCCTTGCGAGTGCGAGCGTTCGTACGGGTGCGCTGGCCACGGACCGGCAACTTTTTCAAGTGGCGGGAACCGCGATAGCATCCGATATCTTGAAGACGCTTGATGTTCAAAGTCGTTTCTGCGCGAAGTTGACCTTCTACAGAATATTCGTCTTCGAGAACGTGACGAATCTTACCTTGTTCTTCTTCAGTCAGGTCGTCACACTTCTTCTTCAGATCGATACCCAGTTGGGCGCAGATCTTGCGAGACGTGAACAGACCGACTCCGTAGATAGCCGTCAGACCATACTCGACGGTCTTGTTTTTCGGCAAATCGACACCAGCAATACGTGCCATAAAATCTCCTAACCCTGTCTCTGCTTATGACGGGGGTTCTTAGAACAGATGACTCGAAGAATGCCCTTGCGACGGACAATCTTGCAGTTTTCACATCTAGGTTTGATGGAGGCTTTGATTTTCATAGGTTCTAACCTTTTTTGTCCCTATTACTTGTAACGGTAGGTGATCCTTCCCCGCGACAAATCGTACGGGGAAATTTCGACCAACACTTTGTCATCCGGCAAAATGCGGATAAAATGCCGGCGCATTTTTCCAGAAACATGAGCGAGAATCTCATGGCCATTTTCGAGGCCGACCCGAAAGAACGCGTTGGGGAGAGCTTCCAGCACAACGCCTTCTACTTGAATGCCTTCTTCTTTAGCCACTAGGACGCCATCCTGCCGCGAATGCGGCCGTGTTTGAGGAAACCTGCATATTCATTGGTCTTGAGTTGGGCTTCGAGTTGGCGAAGCGTGTCCAACGCAACACCGACCACGATCAAGACCGAAGTACCGCCAATATAGAAAGACATGTTCAAAGCGTCTTTCAAATGTAGCGGACCGACACTGATAACTGCGAGGAAAATGGCTCCAGGCAGCGAAATGCGGGTCAAAATGTGATCTATGTACTCGGCGGTCTTCTTTCCCGGGCGAATTCCCGGAATAAAACCACCCGACTTCTTCAGATTATCCGCAATATCGGACGGATTGTACTGGATAGCCGTATAGAAGTAAGTAAAAAAGATAATCAATGCGGCGAAAATCACGCTATAGGTGACATGCCCAGGGACAAAGGCACCGGCAAAAGCCTGCGCCCAGCTGACACTCGGCATCCACGAAGCGATAATCGCGGGCACGAACATAATGGAAGAGGCAAAAATAACGGGAATCACGCCTGCGGTATTCACCTTGAACGGCAAATAGCTGGCCTGACCGCCCATGACCTTGCGCCCAACCACTCTGCGCGGACTCTGCAGCGGGATACGCCGGACAGCCTGCTCAACGAACACGATGAACGCGACAATCGCAACAACAATCGCCAAGATGAAAATTTCGATGGCAAGCGGTTGGATCTCTTCGCGGAACATTTCAAATTCGCGGAGGAAGGCTCTCGGTAACTCGCCGACAATACCGGCAAAGATTATCAGGGAGATTCCGTTACCCACACCCTTTGCCGTGATTCTCTCGCCGAGATACATGACAAAGATCGTTCCCGTGGTGAAGGTAAGCGTAGCAAGTAACCGGAAACCGACATTCCCAAGCCCGGACTGGAAACCGTCCGTCAGCACAGAGATGCCTGTACCGGTTGCGGTGGAAACTTTTAAGCTCGAAAGCCAAACGGCGACGCCCCAGCCCTGCAAGGCACCGAGGAGAACCGTGAAGTAACGCGTGTATTGGTTTAATTTAGCGCGTCCTTCCTGACCTTCTTTCTGAAGCATCTGAATCGCGGGGATCACGGAACCCATCAGCTGGATGATAATGCTCGCGCTGATATACGGCATAATGCCCAAGGCAAACACCGTAGCCTTGGCAAAAGCACCACCCGTAAAGGAGTCATACAATCCGAACATATTGTTGTTGTTGCGGAAGTATTCAGCGAGAACAGTAGCATCGACGCCCGGAATGGTAATGTGCGACCCGATGCGATAAACGATAAGAATCCCCAAGGTGAAGAGAATCTTCTTCCTTAGGGCTTCCACCTTGAAGGCGTTGGCGAAACCGCCAAAAGCTTTCTTCAGAGCTTCCATTATTTAACGATCTCAACTTTGCCGCCAGCAGCTTCCACAGCCGCCTTGGCCTTTTCGCTGATAGCGTTGACTTTGAGCGTAATCGCCTTAGAAATCGTACCGTAGCCCAAAACCTTGATGGGCTTCTTGATGCTGCGGACGAGACCCTGATCGGCGAGGACCTTTGCGTCAAATTCAAGGACGCCAGACTTTTCGAGAGCCTTCAGGTTCACGATCTGTGTATCATGAACGATATGACTCTTGAAACCGCGCTTCGGAACGCGACGATGCAACGGCATCTGACCGCCTTCAAACGCGACCCGTCCAGCCTTGGCGCTCTTACGAGCTCCAGCACCCTTCTGACCACGACCGCCGGTCGTGCCCCAACCAGAACCCGCTCCGCGACCGATGCGCTTACGGCCCTTGGTGAGAGCGCTTTTGCCTGGATTGATACTATTGAGTTGCATGATTAAATCTCCTCGACCTTGACCAAGTGGCGGACAACATTGATGATGCCCTGGATTGCCGGAGTCAGCGTCAGTTCGTTAGAGGTTCCAATCCCATGAAGCCCAAGCGACAGGATGTTCGCTTTGTGCTTCGGCAGGGTGTGGATGGTTCCCTTGATCTGGGTAATTCTCACTTTTTTCATTTCTCTAGACCTCAGGCGTTCTGACCGCGCAAAGCAGCGTAGTCATTTTTGTTCTTCTGAGTCGTGAGACCCACGATGCAGGCCTGGACCACGGTGCTCGGATTGGAAGAACCATAGATCTTGGTAAGAATGTTGTGGACGCCAGCGAGTTCCAGCACGGCACGCGCCGCAGCACCGGCGATAACGCCTGTACCGGGAGCAGCCGGAATCAAGCGGATGCGTGTAGCCCCGTACTTGATTTCGACATCGTGCGGAATCGTTCCATCCTGCACATTCACTTCGATAAGGTTGCGCTGAGCGGCTTCGGTTCCCTTGCGGATTGCTTCGGAAACTTCCTTCGCCTTGCCTAAGCCCACACCGATCTTGCCCTTCTTGTTGCCGACGACAACGAGTGCACTGAAGGACATGCGACGACCGCCCTTGACGGTCTTGGCGCAACGATTGATGTGCACAACTCTGTCTTCAAATTCAGAAACTTGAGTTTCGCGTTCCAAAGTGTACCTCTTAGAATTGGAGTCCGCCTTCACGAGCTCCCTCAGCGAGAGCCTGAACGCGACCGTGATAGATGTAACCGCCGCGGTCGAAAACGACGGCAGAGATGCCCTTCGCCTTCGCTTCGTCAGCGATGAGATTTCCGAGTTTCTTGCTCTGTTCGGTCTTTGTCAGTTCACCGAACTTCGCCTGGAAATCCTTGGAAGACGTTGCGAGTTGCACCAAGGATTTGTGAGAAACATCGTCAATGATCTGAGCGATCATGTTAGAAAGCGTGCGACGGACAGCGAGACGCGGACGTTCGGGGGTACCGTTGACGGTCTTGCGGACACGTGCATGACGCGCAATTCTGGACTCAAGTCTTTTCTTTGCAATAACAGCCATAACGTTACCTTATTTACCTGTCTTCTTGCCCTGCTTGCGGCGGACATATTCACCAACGTACTTGATACCCTTGCCCTTATACGGTTCAGGACGACGGTACTTGCGAATTTCGGCTGCAGCCTGGCCGACCTTCTGCTTGTCAATTCCCTTGATGCTGATTTTCAGCGGATCAACAGCCTTCAGCGTGATTCCTTCCGGAGCCTTGTAGATGACCGGGTGAGAGAATCCGAGGACCAAGTTCAAGTCGTTGCCCTTTTGTTCTACGCGATAACCGACACCGACGATTTCCAAGTTCTTTTCAAAGCCCTTGGTAACGCCTTCGACCATATTCGCGACGAGAGCGCGGGTCGTTCCGTGGATAGCGCGGGAGAATTTCTGATCATCCGGACGGGCGAACGAGAGCTGGTCGCCTTCCAGATTGATCTTAATCAGGTCGTGAACCTTGGTAGAGAGCTTTCCCAGAGGACCTTCGACCAAGATGTTCTGACCATCGAGCGTCACCTTGACGCCGGCGGGGATATGAATGATAGCTTTTCCGATACGAGACATCTTTACCTCACCAGACCTTTGCGATGATTTCGCCACCCACGTTTTCCTTGCGGGCTTCGTGGTCGGTCATCACACCTTTGGAAGTGGAGATAATCGCATAGCCAAGACCATTGCGGACGCGCGGAAGCTTCGCCACATCGCTGTAAGCGCGAAGACCCGAGCGGCTGACGCGCTGGATGCCTTGGATAGCCGGAACGCCGTTCGTATAGCGGAGAAGAACCTTGATGATTCCCTGCTTGCCATCATCGACGACGACGAATTTTTTAATAAAACCTTTTTCCTGCAACACGCGAGCGATTTCGCGCTTCTGATTGCTGGCAGGAATGTCCACCACAGGCGCCTTCGCCGCGACGGCGTTGCGGATGCGGGTGAGCATATCGGCGATTGTATCTGTTGCCATTTGTAAAACGCTCCTTACCAGGAAGATTTGGTGATGCCCGGGATTTCGCCGGCGAGTGCCATTTCGCGGAAGCAAATACGGCACAGACCAAAGCGACGCATATAAGCGTGCGGCCTACCGCAACGCTTGCAGCGATGATACCCACGAACCGTGTATTTCGGCGTGCGCTTGCACTTTTCAATCATTCTTCTGCTTGCCATGGTATACCTTACTTCCTGAAGGGGAGACCGAGACCTTCGAGCAGAGCGCGACCTTCGTCATCCGTTTTGGCGGAAGTGACAAAGGAAATGTCCATGCCTAAAGTCTGAGAAATTTTATCAATATCGATTTCCACAAAGATCGACTGTTCCTTAACACCGAGCGTGTAGTTGCCGCAACCGTCGAAACCGCGACGGGGAAGGCCGCGGAAGTCACGTACACGCGGTAAGGTGATATTGATGAATCGATAGAGGAAATCCCACATGTTGGAACCGTGGAGGGTCACCTTAGCGCCAATTCCAAGACCTTCGCGGAGCTTGAAGTTGGAAATCGCCTTGCGCGCCTTCGTAACGACCGGCTTCTGTCCGGTAATCGCTGCGAGGACATCGACCGCTTCATCCAGAACCTTGCGGTTGGAAGCGGCTTCGCCAACGCCCATGTTGATGACGATTTTATCCAAATGCGGAATCTGCATTACGTTCTTGTAACCGAATTTCTGCTTGAGAGCCGGAACTACGGTCTTTTCGTAAACATCTTTCTTCATTGTGCTCATTGTTACGACCTCACAGAGCCTTGCCGGACTTGACGCTCACGCGAACGCTCTTCTTGCCCGGTTCACGGGTACGACGAGTGCGGACGGGAGTGGAACCTTCGAGAAGCATCACGTTGGAGATGTCGATCGGAAGTTCTTTTTCAACGATGCCGCCGGTCTGGTTGGTCTGACTCGGCTTTTCATGGCGCTTACGGACGTTTACGCCAGCAACGATCACGCGACCTTTTTTCGGATCAACGCTCAGAACAGCACCGGTTTTACCCTTGTAAGAGCCGGAGATAACTTTGACGTTATCGTTCTTCTTGATGTTAGACATTAGAGCACCTCGGGTGCGAGAGAGATAATCTTTGTAAAGTTGTGGTCGCGAAGTTCACGGGCCACAGGTCCAAAGATACGGGTTCCACGGGGTTCACCGTCTTTCGTGATGAGCACGACGGCGTTGTCGGAGAAACGGATGAAAGATCCGTCCTTGCGACCGATTTCCTTGCGTGTACGGACCACGACGGCATCAGCGACAGAGCCTTTCTTCACCTTGCTCTGGGGGATAGCGTCCTTGACAGCTACCTTGATGACGTCACCGATGCTTGCATAGCGCCGGTTAGATCCACCCAAAACTCGGATGCAGGCGACTTCTTTCGCACCGCTGTTGTCGGCAACGACCAGTCTTGTTTCTTCTTGAATCATATATTCGCCTTACTCCAGAAGGATTACTTCTTCTTTGCCACGATCCGAACCAAGCGCCAGCGCTTCGTTGCGGAAAGGGGACGTGTTTCCATGATTTCCACGGTATCGCCGACTTCAGCTTCATTCTTTTCATCATGAGCTTTGAACTTCGACGAGGATTTCATGATCTTGTTGTAAATCGGGTGACGCTTGCGGTCTTCGACCACAACCGTAATCGTTTTGTCCATCGCGCTGGACGAAACGACACCCTGTCTCACTTTGCGAGAGTTTCTATCCATTTTTTGCTCCTGCCGGCTCACGCCTTGGCCCTTTCGGTAAGAATGGTCTTGATGCGGGCGATATCCTTACGGATGGAACGCATCGTGACGGGCTTCTCTACGCTGTTGCCAGTCTTTGCAGAGAACCGGTTGTTGAACAGGTCCAGATTCAGCTGGGAGAGCTTTTCCTGGAGCTGCTCGTTGCTCAATTCCTTCAATTCGCGTGCTTTCATTAGATCTCCGAAGCCTCCACGATTTTAACTTTGATCGGCAACTTCTGAGCGGCATCGCGAAGAGCCTTGAAGGCAAGGTCACGGTCCACACCGTCCATTTCGAACATAATGCGACCCGGAAGAACAACTGCTGCCCAAAATTCGACAGCGCCCTTGCCCTTACCCATACGGGCTTCTGCTGGGTGACGAGTTACCGGCTTGCTGGGGAAAATGCGGATCCAGATATGCCCACCACGCTTGATGGTACGGGTCATCGTGATACGGGCAGCTTCAATTTGACGCGCCGTAATCCAGCATTTTTCGAGAGCCTGCATTCCATATTCGCCGAAAGCCATCGTGTCGCCACTCGTGGCGCGGCCTTTCATGCGGCGTTTCTGTTCTTTGCGGAACTTAGTTCTTTTAGGACTCAGCATAATTACTTCTCTCTCTTAGGTTCAGACGAAAAGACGTCCTTGCCAATCTTTTCACCGTGCATGATCCAGACCTTGACACCGACAGCACCGTAAACGGTCTTGGCGGTAGCAGTCGCATAGTCGATGTCGGCACGAAGAGTGTGCAGAGGTACGCGACCTTCGGCATACTTTTCAACGCGGGCGATTTCGGCTCCACCGAGACGACCACCGCACTGGATCTTGACGCCTTCAATGCCCATGCGCATCGCACTCTGCATCGCGCGCTTCATCGCACGACGGAAAGAGACACGCTTTTCGAGCTGGCGAGCGATGTTTTCGGCAACAAGCTTCGCATCGGCTTCGGGGCGCTTGATTTCGTGGACGCTAATATAGATTTCTTTGCCGGTCAAGTATTGGAGTTCGCTCTTGAGACGCTCCAATTCTTCGCCTTTTTTGCCGATAACGACACCCGGGCGAGCGGTAAAGAGGTTCACATTCACTTTCTTGACGGTACGTTCGATGCCGACCTTTGCAAGGGAAGCATGTTCGAAACGCTTCATCAGGTAACGACGCAGCACGATATCTTCATAGAGGAAATCGGCGAACTTGTCGTTTTCGGCATACCACTTCGACTGCCAGTCGTCAATTACGCCGAGACGAAGACCATACGGATGAGTTTTCTGACCCATAGTTTACTCCTTATCAGCGTTGTCAGCGACAACGACGGTCAAATGAGAGAGCGGCTTCGCGAGACGGTCAGCGCTTCCATGGGAACGCGGACGCATACGCTTCATAATCGTCGCACCATCGGCGGAGATTGCCGCAATCTTGAGTTCTTCTGTCGTAACGGCGCCAGAAGCTTTCTGCTTGAAGTTCGCAACGGCGGACTTGATCGCATTTTCAACAATCGGAGCGCCTTTCTTTTTATTGCGAAGAACGGAAAGCATGGCGAACGCCTGATCAACGGACTTGCCGCGCATCAGGTCCGCAACCAGACGGAGCTTGCGAACACCGTAACGGATGTTCTTGACTTTTGCGATAGCTTTCATTATTTAGCTCCTCCTGCAGCTTCAGCCTTGCGGTGGCCGCGGAAGATACGAGTGGGAGAAAATTCACCCAGTTTGTGTCCGACCATATTTTCGGTGACATAGACCGGGATGAACTGCTTGCCGTTGTAAACGGCAAAAGTCAAACCGACCATATCAGGGATGATGGTTGAACGACGGGACCAGGTTTTGATGGGCTGCTTCTTGTCGGAACTGGCCATTGCCTTGGTCTTGACCAAAACGTGGGAATCCACGAAAGCGCCTTTCTTAATGGATCTCGACATAGCTTATGCCCTCTTCTTCTGACGACGACGCACGATGTAGTGATCGGTACGCTTGTTGTTACGGGTTTTCTTACCCTTACAGTTCTTGCCCCACGGGGAGCAGGGGTGACGACCACCGGAGGTTCGACCTTCACCACCACCGAGCGGGTGATCGACCGGGTTCATCACGACACCGCGGACAGACGGGCGAATGCCGAGCCAGCGAGAACGACCCGCGGAACCCGAAGATTCGTTCATGTGATCGATGTTCGAAACCTGTCCGACAGTCGCAAAGCAATCTTCCGGAACCAGACGGATTTCCCCGCTCGGAAGACGAACCTGGCAGAGCTTGCCGTCCTTGGCTATGAGTTCCGCACTGGCACCGGCGGAACGAGCGATCTGGGCGCCCTTGCCCGGAATCATTTCGATGTTGTGGATCATCGCGTTCAGCGGGATGTCCTTCAGAGGAAGGGCGTTACCGACGCGGTATTCCGCACCGACACCGGACTTCAGGACGTCACCGACCTTGATGTTCGCCGGAGCGATGATGTATTGGCGCTTGCCGTCTGCATACTTGACAAGAGCGATGCGGGCAGAACGGTTCGGATCGTATTCGACTGTTTCGACTGTGCAGGAAATGCCTACACGGTTACGCTTGAAGTCGATGATACGGTAGCTCTTCTTGTGTCCACCGCCACGGCGACGGGAAGTAATCTCACCCACGTTGCTGCGACCGGAGCTGCGCTTTTTGCCGACGGTAAGAGGCTTGTACGGCTTGTCAGCTGTGATTTCCTTCTTATCGTTCAGCTGCTTGTAGCGCAGTGTCGGGGTAAGAGGTCTATAGCTTTTCAGACCCATTGTTAGACTCCTTCAATCTCGGCAATCTTGTTGCCAGCCTGCAACGTGATGTAAGCCTTTTTCCAATTGGACTTCTTGCCTACAGCATTGCGTACACGTTTCATCTTGCCACGGTTGATCAAGGTGTTCACGGAATCTACTTTCACGCCAAAGCGGGATTCGATAGCGTTCTTGATTTCCGGCTTGGTAGCGGAAAGAGCGACCTTGAAAACATACTGACGGACACCCGTGCGCGGGTTCACCATCGCCTTGGAAGAACTTTCGGTAATATGCGGTTCAACCAGGATTTCGTGGAGTTCTTTCATCTGGAACCTCCAGTGAGTTCTCCCAGAGCTTCCTGGGAAATCGCGATATTGTTTGCGCGAACGAGATCATAGGTGTTCACGTCTTGCACCCGAGCCGTACGAACCCAAGGAACGTTTGCGGAAGAAAGACGGAGATTCTTGTCGTTCGAACCAACGAGGAAGAGCGCGTTGCGCTGTTCGAGACCGGCCTTGTTCACGACGGCGAGGAAATCCTTCGTCTTCGGAGCTTCAAAGGAGAGGCTTTCGAACACGAGAACCTTGCCTTCCTTGGCCTTGTCGGAAAGGGCGGAGTGGAACGCGATGCGCTTCACTTTCTTGTTCACCTTTTCGAAGTAGTCATGGGACTTCGGACCGTGAGCCTTGTTACCGCGGACCCAAACGGCGGAAGTATTCTGACCGGCACGAGCGCGACCGGTGCCTTTCTGCTTCCAGGGCTTTGTCGTACCGCCGCTGACCTGAGAACGGGTCTTGGTCTGGGCTGTTCCCTGGCGACGATTGTTGAGGATCGCCTTGATGTGCAGATAAACGCAGACCTTGTTAATCGGAGAATCGAACATCGCCGGAAGGTCCATTTCATTCTTGAATTCGCCGCTAGCGGCGTAGAGCTTTGCCTTTGCCATTAGCCTTTCCTCACCACGATGACTCCGTTCTTCGGTCCCGGAACAGCACCGCGAACAAAAATCAAATTGCGTTCACCGTCAACCTTGACCACCTGGAGGTGCTTGACCGTGACTTTTTTGTTTCCATATTGACCGGCCATGCGCTTACCCGGGAAAACGCGTCCCGGATAGGAGTGAGCGGAAAGGCCACCCGGTTCACGGATGTTGTGCGTTCCGTGACCACGCGGACCCGTGTGGAAATTATAGCGCTTGACCGTGCCGGAGAAGCCGTGTCCCTTGGAAATTCCGGAAACATCGACGAGCTTCACGTCTGCGAAATCCGCAGCGCCAAATTCCTTGCCGATGGGCCAATCTTCAAGGTTTTCCACATCGAACTCAGCGAGGTAACCGCGAACATCGAGGTTAGCCTTCTTGAAATGTCCGATAGTCGCCTTGTCGGCACGACTTTCCTTGACGAGGCCAAAACCGACCTGGATCGCGGTATAGCCGTCTTTTTCTTCAGTCTTGTGGCAAACGACCACGCACGGACCGGCTTCGAGAACCGTCACAGGGACGCATTCGCCGTTATCCGTGAAAACTTGGGTCATTCCCAGCTTTTTTGCAAGAATACCGTTCATTGTGTTACACCTTAATTTCGACTTCGACACCAGCGGGCAGATCCAACTTCATCAGAGAATCCACGGTCTGCGGAGTAGCATCCAGAATGTCAATCAAGCGTTTGTGGGTACGGGACTCGAACTGTTCGCGCGAAGTCTTATCGACATGCGGAGAACGAAGAACCGTGTACTTTTGAATCTTGGTCGGGAGAGGGATAGGACCCGCAATGCGGGCTCCCGTATTTTTTGCCGTATTTACGATGTCCTGAGCGGAACGGTCAATCATGCGATGATCGAACGACTTCAAGCAAATACGAATGCGTTCACCAGCCATTTTTATTCCTTACTTGATGATTTCGGTTACGGATCCGGCGCCGACGGTGCGG
>CAVKGV010000010.1:0-85175 GCA_963656065.1 Alistipes onderdonkii | reverse complement strand
TTCGTGGATGATGCAGGGGTCGAACCTGCGACCCGCTGATTAAGAGTCAGCTGCTCTACCAACTGAGCTAATCATCCAAGTCTCATCGACGGCAACAATTATAAAAAAACACAATCGCCATGTCAAGGGTTTTCCTGCAAAAAAAATCTTTTTTTTGAATGGAACAGAGCGATTTTCACATGATACATTTCCCCACCCTCTTCAAGGAACCTTTAAAAATTTCAGACGTAACCGATAAAAAAAATCCAAGATTCCAAATCCGTAATTTCTATATTCGCACCAGCATGTCGCTTTTAAAAAAAATAATTCCACTCCTGTCGATCTGCGCAGCGTGCATCGAAGCCGATAAGGCCCCAGAATTTCAGCGATTTTCGGCAGTCCCCGTCCTCGGCTACACGGAAGAGACGAAGCTCCAGTGCGGAGCGATGATTCTGCTGTTTCTCAAACCGGACGAAGAAGGAAAAAAAATTCCGGAAATCGGATTCACCGCCTACGGTTCCTCCCGCGGACAGCTCCAGATTGTCCTCGAACCTTTTCTTTACCTATATCACGACAAAATCAGCGTCTGGTTCGACCTGGAATACCAAGACTGGGTTGCGAGCTATTTTGGAAGCGGCAACAACCCGGACATCGACCGTTTCACAAACTACAACAGGAAGAAACTCTATTTCGGGACAAAGCTCGAATCGCGCATCGGCGTCCCGAAAGAGTTCAAATACGGAATTGAACTGCACGTCGAACACTCGGACATCGAATTCGACAAGGACGGAACGCTCGACTTGCCCGATCCGCATTCGGGCAGGCGAAACGGCGCAGGCTATCTCATCGCATTCGACACGCGCGACAACACCAACTGGTCGTCTCACGGTTTTCTCGCGGAATGGAAGCAGCTATTTTTTAGCGCTTACTTCGGCGATTACAGGTTCAACGTCGAAACCCTCGACCTGCGCGGCTATACGATGCTCCCCTGGGAAATCACGTCGGCGGCAGGAATTCTCTGGAAACGCACCGAAGGGAACGTTCCGTTCGACATGCTCGCGGGCCCCGACGGCATCAAGCGTTTTCGCGGTGTGGAAAGCCTCTACTTCAACGGAAACCAGTCACTCATCCTGCAAGCGGAACTAAGACGGCATCTCGTCTGGGTTTTCGGAACCCATGTTTTCTTCGAAGGCGGCAAGGCCGGCGACTATTTTAGCGAACTGTTGCGGAACAAGTGGCACCGAGCGGTCGGGTTCGGCGGTCTCCTCGCCCTGAACCGTAGCGAGCGGCTCTTCGCCCGAGCGGACGTTTCCTGGGTGGATTTCGACCACATCGGACTATCCTTTTATGTCCGACAAGCTTTTTAATCGCCAAATTTTACAGGTCAATCCCCGTTTTGATACTTTCGACAAAGAATATTCCAACAGGGAACAATTCCCCTTTCTTTTTTTCTATCTTAGAAGTTTAAAACACATCCTTGAAAAGACGAGGTAAAAAATGAACAAAGAAGAAGTGAAAAACAAGCTGAAAGAGTTCTTTATGTCCGATCTGGGCGTCGATGGCAGCGTTCTCCAGTTTGATACTCCGCTCTTCGGAGAAGAAATCGGTCTGGATTCCGTTGATTCGCTCGAAATCATCGCCTTTGTCGATAGCAACTTCGGCGTATCCATGACAGGCGTCGGCAAGGAACCTTTCCAGAGCATCGACACCATCGCCGACTTTATCGAACAGCACAAAGCCTAATCCATTTCGAACCTGGAAATAAGATGACTTCTAACGATTGCCGTTGTGTCGTTACCGGCCTTGGCGTGATATGCGCGGTCGGGAACAATGTTGAAGAAACGTGGAAAAACGCCCTGGCGTCCGTTTCGGGCATCCACAAGACAACTTCCGTCGATACGGAAAAATGCTATGCGGATCTCGCCGCAGAAGTCCATTGCGATACGCTCGACGCAATCGATTCTCCCGAAGAAAAGGACCGCGCTTCCAAGCTCTGCATCAAGGCTGCCGGAGAAGCGCTTCGCGACGCAAAGCTCGGAGACTTCGCCGACGACAGTCGGGTAAGCGTTATCATCGGAAGCTGTGTCGGAGGCGTTCTCAGCGTGGAACATTACCACCAGCACGGCAAGAACCCGCTAGACATCCCCAAGATGCCCATCGCGGCAATCGCCTCCCAGGTCGCCGAAACATACAAGGCCGGCGGCATCGTGACAAATGTCGCAAACGCCTGCGCAGCCGGCACCATTTCCATCGCACTCGCCTGTGACCTTATCCGGTCAAAAAGAGCGGACGTCGTGATTGCGGGCGGAGCGGATTCGTTCGCCTCGGTCCCCTATTCCGGCTTTCTCTCGCTCCACGCGCTAGACGAAAACGGATGTTCGCCGTTCAACCACTGCAACGGAATAACCTTAGGCGAAGGGGCGGGAATCGTTATCGTGGAATCCTTTGAACACGCAAGGAATCGCGGAGCGAAAGTCTATTGCGAAGTCCTCGGATCCGGCGTCACAAGCGATGCGCACCACATCACCGCACCGCGCGAAGACGCGCTATGCCTCATCGAAGCGATGGATCGGGCCGTCAGGAATTCGGGAATTCCAAAATCCGAAATCGGTTATATCAACGCCCACGGTACAGGCACGGGCAAAAACGACAACGCGGAAATCACCGCCTTCCAGAAATTTTTCGCCGAAGAAAACCCGACGGTAAGCATCAGCTCGACCAAGGCGATGACAGGCCACTGCCTGGGAGCGGCGGGAGCGATCGAAGCCGTCTTCAGCATCAAGGCGCTGACAACGGACACGGTCCTTCCGACCATCCGCTATACGGAAGCGGACTCCGAAGCGCTCAAGGCAAAGGTCGGGGCCCTGGACTTTGTCCAAAACACGCCGCGTTCCAAGGCTCTGAAAAGCGTGATGAGCAACAATGTCGCATTTGGCGGCACCAACGCGAGCATCGTTTTTTCGAAATTTCCGGGAAACGTTCCCGCACAACCCAACCTCGGGAAAAAAATCGCGGTCACGGGCATCGGCATCGTAAGTCCGCTCGGAAACAGCAAAAGCGCCTACATTTCCGCCGTGGAAAAGGACGCAAAACCCGAAAGCGCCTCGATCCACTCCTCGATATCCGTTGAAGATTACAAGGAGCTGGGAATCAAGATGGCGTTCTACCGCAAACTCGACAATCTGGGACAGCTCCAGACGGTTTCCGGAATGCGCGCCCTGCAAGACGCGAACTTCCAAGTGAACGACGAAAACGCCAAGGATATCGGCATCATCGTAGGGACAAGCGAAGGCGGTCTCGGAGCGACATACGATTTCGAAGAACTGGTCGCGAAAATGGGCAACGCTTTCGGTAGCGCGTTCAAGTTTCCGCACACGGTCTATAACGCAGCGGGCGGTTATCTTTCCATCTGCTCGGGCATCAAGGGATACGGTGTCACCATCACCACGGGACCGCTATCCGGTCTCGACAGCATCGGCTATGCGATGAACGTCATCCACAATGGCCAGGAACAGGCGATGATGGCAACAGGCACCGACGAGAACCTTCCCATCATCACGGAATTCGCCGAAAAGCTGGATGTCCTCGCCAAAACGCCGACAGCCCCCCATTCGAACGCCGAAGGTTTTGTCCTCGGCGACGGAAGCGTATCGCTCCTGCTTGAAACGGAAGAATCGGCAAAAGCCCGAGGAGCAACGGTCTATTGCTATGCGCTCGGATACGGAAACGGTCGAAAGAACGTCAAGTTCGGCAAAATTTCAGATTCGGACGAAGCGCTCGACAAGGCGATTCTCTCGGCAATCCAGGACGCGGGTCTCACGCCAAACGACATCGATGCCGTTTGCGGATTCGCCAACGGATTGAAAGAGCTCGACGACATCGAAAAGGAATCCCTCGTCCGCGTATTCAAGGACAAGATTTCCGCACTCCCGATCTTTGAAGTAAAGGAACGGGTCGGGGAAGGGCGCGCTGCCTCTGCGACGCTCGCCGCCGCCGAAGCGGCGCTTCTGCTCGGTTCGGAAATCAAGGAAGATTTCGCTTACTTTGTCGAAAGCGACGGTTCCACGGTCAGGAAAAAAGTCGATGCGCAGGGATTCCAAAAAATTCTAGCCATCTCGTTTGCAACCGGCGGTTCCTACAGCGCTGTCGTTTTCGGCAAATAAAATCGGAGGAAATATGAAAGTTGCCCTCATCACCGGAGCGTCCAAGGGAATCGGCAAAGCGTGCGCCATCCGTCTTGCGAAAGACGGCTATACAGTCGTCATCAACTATTCCAGTTCCGATGCAGCCGCAACGCAAACGCTCGAACAAATCGAAGCGGACGGCGGACAGGGAATGATTTACAAGGCGGATGTTTCCAAGCTCGCCGAAGTCAAGCAGATGGTCCGCGACGTATTCAAGGCTTACGGTCGGATCGACGTCCTCGTAAACAATGCGGGAATCGTCCGAGACGAATATCTGCTGATGATCAACCCCGAAACGCTCGACAAATGCATCGATCTGAACGTCAAGGGCTACTTCTATGCGGCCCAGCAAGTCGCGCTGAAAATGTTCAAGCAGAAGTCCGGCGTCATCGTCAACATGTCGTCGGTCAGCTCCAAGTTCGCGCTCGCTGGCCAAAGCGTTTACAGCGCAACGAAAGGCGCGGTCAATTCCCTGACGCAGACGCTCGCCAAGGAACTCGGCGGCTACGGCATCCGGGTCAACGCAGTCGCTCCGGGATTCATCGCCACCGAAATGATCGAAGCGATTCCCGAAGAAAAGCGCGCCGCTTACCTGGAAAAAATCCCGCTCAAACGTTTCGGCACGGCGGAAGAAGTCGCAAACATGGTTTCCGCGCTGGTGTCCGACCAATTCGCCTATGTGACGGGACAGGTGTTTGTCCTAGACGGAGGGCTTTCGCTATGAGCCTGAACATCTACGAGATAAGCGAAAGGATCGCCCAACGGCCCCCATTCCAGATGGTCGAAAAAGTCCTGGAACTAGTCCCGGGGGAATCCGCGACAGGCATCAAGAATGTGAGCGTCAACGAGCCCTATTTCATCGGGCACTTCCCGGGAACGCCTATCATGCCGGGAGTCCTTGTCGTTGAAGCCTGCGCCCAGCTCTGTTCGCTGGTCATCGAAAAAAAGCCCGAAGACCTAGACGACAAGCTCTACGTGCTTCTCAAAATCGACGGTTTCAAGTTTGTAAAGCCGGCGATTCCCGGAGACCAGCTCGAGCTCGCCGTGGTAAAGACGAAAAGCGGCGGATCTCTTGTCGGATTCGATTGTACGGTCAGGGTGAACGGATCGCTCCATGCAAAAGGCGCGCTCACATTCACTACCATCCCGAAAGATTCGCTCGGAAAATAAGGAAGCGTGCGTGGCCTTTTTCGAATACCTCATCCGGATTGCCATCTTCCTTTGCGAAGCCATCGGAAAGCTTTACTTTCGCATCGGTTTTCGCCCAAGGCTCGTATTCACCGACCCGTCTGTATCCTCGACTCGCTTTAAAGAGCCGTCCATCATCATCGCGAACCACACATCGACAAGCGACCCGATTCTCCTGCTCACGCTGATTACGCGCAAACGAAGCATCGTCGTTGCCAAGGACTGGTTCGAAATGAAAAAATTTCACTGGATCCTTTCGCGGGAAAAATGCATTCCCTGCGACCGCTACAATCTGGACACGGAATGGGCCCTGCTCGCGAGAAAGCAGCTGGAAGCGGGAAACTCGGTAATCATCTTTCCCGAGGGAAAATGCCGGGAAGACGGACTTTTGAACGAATTCAAACCGGGCTTCGCCTTTCTCGCCCGCAGCACGGGCGCTCCGGTCGTTTCCGTCGGAATAGACGGCATCTACCGTTTCGGGCACAGGACGCAGGTCGTTTTCGGAGATGCGGAAAAAATCGTCCGGGTCAAGGGAGTCCATTCGTCCGAGCATCTTGCGGAACGCTCGGAATACTTTCGGCAAAAGGTGTGGGGATTAAAACAGCGGGCGCTTGGAATTACCGGAAAGGAACTGCCGATCGCTGAAAAAACGCCACCCGAGGAGATGAAAAATTGAAAGCGGGGCTGGTCCTCGAAGGCGGTTCCCGCCAGACGATTTTTACCGCCGGCGTTCTCGATGCGATGATGGATGAGCATATCGAATTTCCCTATATTGCAGGGGTTTCCGCCGGATCCCACGCGGCAGCAAACTACATCACGGGCCAGCGCGGACGATTCCGCCACATCATCATGCCGACAAAATTGCAGCAGGGCAAAAAAAAGGCGCACCTGTTTCTCGACGGCATCTACAAGGAATGCCACGCCCTGCATTTTGATTCGGCGACCGGAGACATGCCGTTCGATTTTGAAAAATTTTTCCATTCCGACATTGAATGTGAAATTGCCGTCACCTGCTGTGAAACGGGTCGCGTTGAATTCAGAACCGAAAAGAAGGACAAGAACAGGCTTCTCACGCTTATCAGCGCAAGCTGTGCCCTGCCGATGATCTTTCCGAACGTTCCCATCGGCGGATATCATTACGTCGATGGCTGCGTCACCGCGCCCATTCCCTTTGAACGGGCTTTTGCAAAAGGCTGCGACCGGGTCGTCGCCATTTCGACGCACTATCCCGGAGAAATCGTCACGGACTTCACCAAATATAAAGCTATTCTCATTCCGCTGTTCCGGAACAGGTTTCCCAATCTCTTCAGGGCGCTGATGGTCCGTTACAGGCGTTACCAAAAAATGTTCGCGAAGATGGAACAGCTCGAAAAAGACGGGAAGCTTTTCTTGCTGCGTCCCGAACGGGATCTCTGCGACCTCTTTGAAACCGACCTGAAAAAGCTCGACGACTCCTATTATCTCGGTTTCGATTACGCGCGGCGCCGCATGGCCGAGCTCAAGGCTTTTCTCGAATACTAGGCCGGGGCTGATATGGAAAACGGCGAATGGCTCGATTCCTATCTTTCCTATCTTGCGGTTGAACGCAACCTTTCCGATGCGACTATCCAGAGCTACGAGGAAGATCTCCGCCATTTCATTTTTTGGGCAGACGACAAGCACGAAAAAATTTCCGAACTTTTGCCCGAAGAACTCGACGAATTCCTTTCGGAAGTCGCTAGCAAGGAAGAATACAGCCCGACTTCTGTCGCGAGGCATTTTTCAAGTCTCCGGGGATTCCTCAAATACCTGTTGAACGAAAAAGTTTTCCCCTATTCAACGGACAGTCTGCTCGCTCCGCCGCGAATCGGGCTTTATTTGCCCCAGTGCCTGACGCGGGAAGAAATCGACAGCGTATTCGCAAAGATCGAAAAGGAATCCAAGATTCCCGAACGGGACACGGCCCTTTTTGAACTGCTCTATTCCGAAGGGCTCCGCATCGCCGAAGCGCTCTCGCTCCGCATCGAAGATGTCGATCTCGACAACGAATGGATCAAGCCTGTCGGCAAGGGGAACAAGCAACGTTTAGTGCCGCTCGGAGAAAAAGCCAAGCGGAATCTCCAGCAGTGGATGCGGGGACGTCGGCTAGAATTTTCTCCGAAAACGGATACGGTTATCCTCAATACGCACGGGAAAAAGATGTCGCGGATGGGAGCCTGGAAACTGGTCCAAAAATATACGGCGCATCTCGACAAGCATGTCACGCCGCACACGTTCAGGCACTCCTTCGCTACGCACTGCCTCGAAGCAGGCATGGACCTGCGCGTTTTGCAGGAACTGCTCGGACATGCAAACGTCACCACCACACAGATCTACACCCATGTGAGCGGACAGACCATCCGGGAAGAACACCGGGCGTTCCATCCGCGGGAACAGGGCAAACGTTAGACTTTGAGCTCGCCGGCGTCGATCCGCTGCCAGTCGCTGAACTTGTCGAGCTCCGGCCGGACTTCGTTTTCGACAAAGAGCTTGACCTGGGACGGGGCGCGCCCGACGAACTTTTTCAAGTCGAGAATCTGTTCCAACGCCTTTTCATCGATTCCGAGCTTCTGGAATTTTTCGTTTTTCTTGATGCGTTCGAGCAAGTCGTTGTCCTTGCCCTCGACTTTCACCACCTTCGCCGCTTCCATGCTCATCTTGCGAATTTCTTCGTGGAGTTCCTGGCGGTCGCCGCCATGCTTGACGCCTTCCATGATGATGTTCTCTGTCGCCATGAACGGAAGCTCGGCGCGGATCCGCTTTTCGATGACTTTGGGATAGACGACAAGTCCCGTGGAAACGTTTTCCGCGATGATGAGCATCGAATCGATGGCGAGGAACGCTTGCGGAATGGCGAGACGCTTGTTTGCGCTGTCGTCGAGGGTCCGTTCAAACCACTGCGTCGCCTGGGTGATGGCGGTGCTCGTTTCGAGCGAGATGACAAAACGTGCGAGCGAGCAGATCCGTTCGCAGCGCATCGGGTTTCGCTTGTACGCCATCGCACTGGACCCGATCTGCGTACTTTCAAACGGTTCCTCCACTTCCTTGTTTCCCTGCATCAGGCGCATATCCGTCGCAAACTTGTGGAGGCTCTGCGCGATGGAGGAAAGGACCTGGTTTACGCGGTTGTCCCACTTGCGGGTGTAAGTCTGCCCGGTAATCGTCAGGTGGCGCTTGAAGCCGGCGCGTTCCGTCACGCGGCGGTCAAGTTCGCGGATCTTTTCTTCGTCGCCGTTGAAGAGATCCATGAAGCTCGCTTGTGTCCCGGTCGTTCCCTTCACCCCGCGGAACGGCAAGACATCGATCAGGAAATTCAGCTGTTCGAGGTCAATTAGAAGGTCTTGAATCCACAGGCAAGCGCGCTTTCCGACGGTCGTGAGCTGGGCCGCCTGGAAATGCGTCGCACCGAGCTGCGGCATATCCTTGTATTCCAATGCGAACTTCGAGAGCTTGTCGATGACACGCATCAGACGACGGCGGACATAGATCATCCCCTGCTGCATCTGGATAAGATCGGTGTTGTCTCCGACAAATGCGCTGGTCGCTCCCAAGTGGATGATGCCCTTGGCCTTCGGGCACTGGACCCCGTAAGCATAGACATGGCTCATCACGTCGTGACGGCGACGCTTCTCTTCGGCTTCCGCGACATCAAAATTGATATCCTTCGCATGGGACTTGAGTTCGTCGATCTGTTCCGAAGTAATCGGAAGGCCCAGTTCCATTTCGCTTTCGGCAAGGATGATCCAGAGCTTGCGCCAAGTTTCGAACTTGAATTGCGGGCTGAAGAGGAACTTCATTTCCTTGGAAGCGTATCTTGTGTTGAGGGGATTTTCGTATTCGTCACGCATATTCGTATTCCTTTTGATTTGAAATTCTAGATGCCCGCTCCGACAGCTACGGAATCCGGGACGGCGGAAGTATCGGGCGGCGCGTTCAACGCTTTGAGGCTATCGACCTTGATACTGTCGCGTTTCGGGAACATGTTCTGGTAGATGACCGTCCGGCGGCTCGCCATGAAGCGATTGTAGCGACCGTTCGGGTTGTGCTTGCCGGGACTTGCGAGAACCGCTGCCATGTTTATCGACTGGTCGAGATTCAGCTTGTACGCGCTTTTGTGGAAAAACTCCTGGCTGGCCGCCTCGCAGCCAAAGATGTTCTGCCCCCACTGCGCATAGTTCAGGTAAAGTTCGAGAATCCTGTCCTTGCCGAGCATCTTTTCCATGAGAAGCGCATACGCGAGTTCCTTGAACTTCCGCTCCCAGGAGCGCTCCCCGGAAAGGAAAAGGTTTTTCGCCAGCTGTTGCGTTATCGTGCTGCCGCCGAACTTCGTCTTTCCATAGTAGCGGTTCGCATCCAGGGCTTCGGCAATTGCCCGCACGTCAAAACCAGGATGATAATAGAAGCCCGCATCCTCGCTCGCGATTACGGCCTTCTGCAGGCTCGGGCTGATGCTGTCTAGCGGAACGAACCGATGCTTAATCTGCGTCGCCGGATTCGAATCGACCAGCGCCTGCATGTAGCGGCTCATCTCGGGATTCGAATGTTCAAGCTGGAGCACGTTGTCGTAAATCGCATAGCAATAGGTGAAGCCCTTGTAGAGGAGCACCGACGCGACAACGGTAAAGGCTATCGCGTAAAGCATCAGAGCGAGCAGCACCAACCGCACGAGACGGTTCAGGATGCGGTAAATCCACTTGAAGACGCAAAAAATCACCGATATTTTTTTTCGGACGCCTTCGGGAATCGAATTCCAGAAAGCCAAAACGGATTGTTTCACCCGAAAAGCTTTCACGCGAAAACTCCGGGATCCTGATAATTTCCGGAGCGGACATCGCAAGGCGTCGCCAGCCTAGGCAGACGATGCGTTGCCAAAAAACGCTTCTTTCGGGAAAAAAAACATTTTAAAAAAATCACCACGGGCAAAATATAGAAAAGAGCCCCTACTTTTTTCCGCCGAACCAGGAATTGATGTCCTGTCCTTCCGAAAGCCGAAAGCCTTCGACATGGATTCCCTCCCCGAACGCCGAAGCGGAAATTCCCGCGTTTTTAAAAATTTCAAGAATCGCCTGCGACCCGGCGCGCCCCGCTTCATCTTCGTCCAGGCAGACGATGACGCGCTTTTCCCGGAAAAGAGCGACCCATTCCGGTTTGAAAGACTTGACTCCCGGAATTCCCACGGCGGGAAAGCCCCGATCGATGAGCGTCAGCGTATCGACAACCCCTTCACAGAGATAGATCCAGCCCGGTTTGCCGTCGAGCAGGGAAACGTTGTAAGGAAACGGCACAACGCCCCGCAGGTTCAGCTCCTTGGGCTTTGTATCGGGATCGAGCGTGCGGGCCTGAAAATACCGCGGAACAATTTTCGCATCCAGATAGGGAAAGAGCAGACGATGCTTGTAATAGCGCAAGTTGCCGTTTTCGTTGAACAGTCCCGCCTTTTGGAGATTTTCCAAACCGAATTTTTCGAGAAGCCCACGATTCACCGCATCGTAATCAACGATCGTGCGAAGCCGCATCGCATCCCAGGTTTTCTTGAAAATTCGCCGTTTGATGAGCCACGCCGCGGCCTGCGTCCCCTCGACGGGAGCGAGCATTTCGAAAAAGGCGAGAATAATCCTTGCGCGAAAAAGCGGATCCATTTCCGGCTTCGGCTCTTCCCGAACCATCTTGATGGGAGAGGCTACCGCCGAAAAACTTTGCACGACGCGATTTTGGGAAGTTCCCGATTCAGGTATGGTCTCCGGGAAAAATTCTCCCCTGAGCCATTCCACCGCGCCCCGAAAATCCAGATTGCGGGAAATCTCGACAAGCTTGAACACGTCGCCGCGAACATCGGGGCAGACCCAGCAATTGAAGAGTCCCCTCGATTCGGAAATCGAAACGCTCGGCGTCCTGTCGCCGTGGGCATGGCGCATCGCATAAGGGCAACGAAATTTTCCGTGCACGACATGATGCCCCAGACGTTCCGCAACCTGGGTGATGGAGAGGGACGCTTTCAAGGCGTCGATGTCGATACGACCCGCCATTACATATAAAATAATAAAATTCCCTAATGGAAATTTCTGGATTTCAAAGAGTTTCTCCAAGCAGCGTTTTCGTTTTTTTTCCTTTCAGAAATTCAATAACAGCTTCGTGCTTTCCCGCAAAAAAAGCTATACTCTCCGCGAAAGGAAATCTCAGATGCCGAACATACTTGAAAATGTCGATATGAAACAGCACACGACATTCCGCGCCGGCGGATGTGCCCGTTACTTTGCAAAGGCAGAATCCGTCGATGACATTCGGGAGTTGCAAAAATTTGCCGCCGAAAAGGAGATTCCCTTCTTTCTTATCGGGCTAGGTTCCAACGTCCTGGTTTCCGACGAAGGATTTGACGGGCTGATAGTCAAGCTCGGCAAGGAATTTTCCCATTTCAAATTTGACAAGGGCAAACTCACCGCCAAGTCGGCAACGCCTCTTTCGATGATTGCCAGGATGAGCGCAACGCTCGGACTCTCGGGAATGCACTTGCTCGCAGGAATTCCGGGAACTGTCGGAGGCGGAATCGCGATGAACGCAGGGGCATACGGCGAGGATATTTCACAGACGCTTCTATCGGCAACGGTCCTGGAGGAAGATGGAAGTATCAAGGACTACAGGAACGAAGATTGCCGGTTCGCTTACCGGAAATCCGTTTTCCAGAATTCACACAAAGTAATTCTAGCAGCGATTTTTCAATTAAACGACGGGAATCCGGTAGAGCTTCTCGCCGCGCAAAAAAAAATCATGGAAGAGCGCAAAGCAAAGCAGCCCTTGGAATTGCCGAGCGCGGGTTCCGTTTTCAAACGACCGGCAAACGGATTTCCCGGGGCACTCATCGAACAAGCAGGGTTGAAAGGTTTTCAACTCGGCGGAGCGCAAATTTCCCCTAAGCATGCAAACTTTATCGTCAACACGAAAAACGCAACCGCCCAGCAAATCTACGATCTGTCAGAAATAGCCAGAAAAAAAGTCTTCGAAAGCTGCGGAATCCCTCTTGAAAAGGAAATCATATTTCTCGGAAAATTCCGAACCGTTTCCAAGGCTTGACCGCCCGATAGACAAACGCCCCGATGAGACCGCCGACAAGATCCGCACACACGTCACCCGCCGAGACGGAGCGCCCCGGCACAAAGCTCTGGTGAAACTCGTCAAGAACCCCGGCGACAAGGCAAAGCCCTGCGGCACACAAGGCCATCACAAGCGAACGCCTTTCCCACCGGGCATTTGCAAACCATAGACAAAAGCACGCTCCAAGAACCGCATACACGCCACCGTGCAACACCTTGTCAAAAGGCGGAACAAGCCAGGTCATGCCGCTTCCCGGAATCGCCGACGTCCGAAAAATTATCGCAAGCAGAAGGATCCCCGGAATATAGCGGAACAGGGGATAACGTTCCAAAAGACAATCAAAGCGTTTCATACAGAAAATTTAGAAAATTCGATTTTTCACGAAAGGAAATTTCCGGGCAGATTCTATTTTAAAGAGATGGAATTCATAGCGCACTACGAATCCCCCATAGGAGGCATCACGCTTGCAAGCGACGGTGAAAACCTGACAGGGCTCCGGTTCGATGGACAAAAACACGATAGCGATACGCTCCACGGGGAAAAGCCAACGGTAAAAAACTTGCCGATTTTTTCTTTAGCAAAAAAATGGCTCGACATCTATTTTTCGGGAAAGGCTCCGGATTTTACGCCACCCCTGAAAGTCGAAGGCTCCGCTTTCAAAAAGCTGGTCTCGGATATCATGCGGGAAATTCCGTTCGGCCATTCGACGACTTACGGTGAAATTGCCAGAAAAGTCGCTCAAAAAACAAACCGGAAATTCATGTCCACGCAGGCTGTCGGCGGAGCGGTCGGTCACAATCCGATATCTCTCATCATCCCGTGCCACCGCGTCCTCGGAAAGAACGGAAAACTCACCGGCTATGCGGGAGGCATCGAACGGAAAATTTTCCTTCTCGAACTCGAAGGGATTCCCTTCAAGTCCCTCTAACGGAAAAGCGGATTTTTCATCCATCACTTCATCGCCGTCCACGAAAAGGATTTCGACGCTTACCGCCTAAAAATTTTCCGGCTCCGAAAAAAAAACGGTGTAAAAATTGATGTGGTGGTCCATGATATGCGCCCAGATTCGGATTGCGACGGCTAGCATTTTTTCTAGATTTTCGCTTGTTAACTCAGCGCAACTTTTTAATTGGAGATAAAAATGCGTAAACGACTTTTGACTGAAGGTGCCAAGGAACTTTCTTACGAAATCCGCGAGATCGTCAAGAAGGCAAATCAGTTGAAGGCACTCGGACTGAAAATCCACTGGGAAAACATCGGCGACCCGATAGAAAAGCACTGCCAGCTTCCCGAATGGATAAAAGACATCGTCGGCGACATCGTAAAGCAGAACAAGAGCTACGGCTACTGCCCGTCGAAAGGACTTCTCGACACCCGCGAATTTCTCGCAAACGAAACGAACAAACTCGGCGGCGTACAGATTACCGCCGACGACATCCTCTTCTTCAACGGACTTGGCGACGCCATTTCCACGATTTACAGCCTGCTGTCCATGACGACCCGCATCATCGGACCGTCTCCCGCCTACAGCACGCACAGTTCCGCCGAAGCCTCGCATGCGCATTCTTCTCCGCTCGTCTATCACCTGCGCCCGGAAAACCACTGGCTTCCCGACCTCGAAGAACTCGAGAACAAGGTCAAGTACAACCCGAACGTCGCCGGCATCCTCATCATCAACCCGGACAATCCGACGGGAATGGTCTATCCGATGGAATACCTGGAAAACATGGTGAAAATCGCGAAGGACTACCATCTCTGCATCATCTGCGACGAGATTTACAACAAGATTACGTACAACGGCGTCCAAGCGCACGCGCTCGCCACTTACATCGGCGACGTCCCGGGCATTTCTCTCAACGGCATCTCCAAGCAGTATCCGTGGCCGGGAGCCCGCTGCGGGTGGGCGGAATACTACAACCGCGACAAGGATCCCGAGTTCGACGCGTTCTGCCGCGCAATAGATAACGCGAAGATGATCGAGGTCTGCTCCACGACCATCCCGCAGCTCACGATTCCGAAAGTCCTCGGCGATCCGCGCTACAAGATCCACCGCGATGCACTCAACGAACAGATCGGACGCCGCAGCGCGCTCATCAACGAAATTCTCTCGGAAGTGCCGGAGCTCTATTTCAACCCGACATACGGCGCATTCTACAACACGATAGTCTTCAAGCCCGGCGTTCTCAACAACCGGCAGACCCTTCCCGTCGAGGACCCGAAGATCAGAAGTCTCGTGGAAAAGTGGACGGAAAGCGTTTCGAGCCTCGACTACCGCTTCGTCTATTACCTGCTCGCATCGACCGGCGTCTGCGTCGTTCCCATCAGCAGCTTCTGCAGCGAACTCCAGGGATTCCGCATCACGCTTCTCGAAGAAGACGAAGACGAACTCCGTCTCGTGTTCACGAAGATCCGCGACGCCATCAAGGCTTACGTCAAGAGCGCCTAGCCACACAACATAAACTTTTGTTTACATCCAGCGGTTTCTCGAGCAACCGGAAAAATAAATTTCCGGATTCCGAATGACCGCCTTTTATATATTTTCAAAAACGAAATTTCACAAAAAGGATTATTTCATGAAATCTTTCCCGCTTGCCCTTTCCGCAGCCCTAGTCTTTTCCCTGTCCGCCTGCAACCAGGCTTCCGCCAGCGGAAAAAGCATGTCCGGAGCAAAACTCGACAGCCTTTCCTCCGAAGTCAAGACGATACACGAGGAATTCGAAATCCTCAAATACGGCCTTGAAAAGCGCGGGCTTTCCATCGAGCAGCTGAAAGCCGAAATGGAAGCGGACAACAAGGTCTGGGAAATTCCCGACGCTTCAAGCCCGGTCTATGGCAACACCAAGGATCCGCTCCTCACGATCGTCGAATTTTCCGAATTCCAGTGCCCGTATTGCGCACGCATCGCACCGGCCATCCACGACCTGATGGACAAGCACAAGGACGAAATCAAGTTCGTATTCAAGCACTTCCCGCTCAACTTCCACCAGGACGCACCCGCCGCGGCAGCCGCCTCCATGGCCGCCCAGGAACAGGGCAAGTTCTGGGAATACCGCTATGCGCTCGCTAGCCACAACCGCGAACTCACGCCCGAAACATTCAAGAAGGTCGCCAAGGAAGTCGGTCTCGACATGGCGAAATTCGAAAAGAGCATGGCTCTCGATTCCGCGAAACAGGCAAAAATCAACGAAGATTTCCAGCTAGGCGTAAAAGTCGGCGTCCAGGGCACCCCGAACTTCTACATCAACGGCAAGCGTCAGGACCGTTTCAGCCCGGACCTCGTCGAAAAGCTCCTGAAAGAAGCGAAAGAAGCCAAGAAGTAATTTCTAAAACACTCACCATCAAAAGGAAAATACCGAATGAAGCATCAATTTCTGAAGGCGACGTCCCTGCTCTTCTTAGGGCTTGCGACGACCGCTGCGATGGCACAGCGCCCTCCGCGCATTGTCGTATATAAGATGTTCGACGACCAATACCGTCAGGGTGGTTTCGACTACACTTACGGCGGCAAGGGCGGAACGGTCACCATCACCAAGGAAGGCGGATACAAGTCCAAGTCCGCGCTCGACATCAAGCTCGACCCGACGGATTATTCCGGCGCTTCCATCTGCCTCTACAACGAAGTCTTCGACCTGAGCAAGTACATGCTCGATTCGAAGCTCGAATTCATGATCAAGGGCAAGAACGGCGGCGAACAGATGAAGGTCGGCATTCTCGACGAGGAAGTTTCCGACGGCAAGAAGACGCAGGTCGCCCTCCCGATGAACAAGTACATCGAAGGCGGAGCCGTGACGACCGACTGGAAAAAGGTTTCCATTCCGCTCATCGACTTCCCCGACCGCGGCCTCTACTGGGACAACACCCGCAAATCCGAATTTCCGGCCCGCATCGACTGGGACAAGATTGCGGAAATCCGCTTTTCGATAGACAAGGGCATCAACCAGAAATTCGAAGTCTATATCGACAACATCGAGATTGTCAAAGGCAACAAAAAGGCAAAGCCGAAGCCCAAGATCGTTTACTGGGATGAAAACAGCGACGTCATCGACGGTCCAAAGAATCCGGAAAAGCTCGACGGCAAGGCGAAAGCCTACAAGACGTTCTACGAAAACCAGATTCCGGGATTTTCCTATGTCTATGGCGGTCTCACCGCACAGCGCGAAGCCGAATCCAAGACTCCGGGCAACCCGGGCGTCCTTGCGATGTATATCGACAACAACGACTGGTCGGGCGTCACCTATTCGCTCGGCGACGGCAAATACTTTGACCTGAAGAAGATCCGCGACAAGGGCGGTCTCTACTTCTGGATCAAGGGCAAGCTCGGTGGCGAAAAGATCTACGTCGGCATCCTCGACAACCAGGGCCACGACATCAAGAGCCAGACAAAGCTCAGCCTCGGCGACTGGATCGAAGGCGGAAAGATTTCGAACTCCGAATGGAAACTCGCAAAGATTCCGCTGAAGAAGTTCTTCGACAAGGGCAAGGCGTGGGACGCGAACAAGCAGGCCGAAGTGGCGAAAGATGTCCAGTGGGACAAGATCCAGGAAATCCGCTTCTCGGTCGGCAAGGGCGAAAACCAGGGCGAACCGGGCAAGCCCGCTCCCGTGACAATTTTCGTCGATCAGATTACGTTTACGGAAAACATCGACTGGGTGGATCCGGATCTCAAGTGGAACAACTTCAAGTCGAACGCTCCGGACCTCGTCATTTCCGATTTCGAAAGCAAGTTCTCGAAGGACAAGTGGGAACCGTCTAAGGGCCCGAAGTCCCAGGTCGAAGTCGAAGTTCCGTTCAAGACCGGACATCTCGACGGCAACAGCCTGAACATCAAGCACTTCCTCATGGCGGACTGGGTTGACGTCGTTCTCGATATGAAGAAGAACAACCGCCCGGCTTCCGACCGCGACTGGACAAAGCACTGGGGCATCATGTTCGACGTCTATTCCGAAAAGGCCTGGCAGTCGATTACCGTGCAGGTTTCCGATGCGGGCAACGAAATCTTCGTCGCGAACACGGGCGTTCCCAAAGGACGCACCACGGTTCTCGTTCCGTTCAAGAACTTCGGCAAGTTCCCCTACTACCAGCCGGCAGACGCCAAGGAAAACGGAGTCTTTGACCTGAAGGGAGTCATCAGCCTCGACTTCAAACCGGGCGGAGAAGGTACCGAAGGCGGCTTCGAAGTCGATAACATCAAGCTCACGAACCTCCGCGAAGTCAAGCAGAAAGAACGTCCGAAGGTCATCCCTGTCGTCGTCAAGGGCGAAAGCGATGTCTTGAACCCGCAGATTTCAAACGGCCTCTTCGGCATCAACGCGGCCCTCTGGGATGGCGACATGCTCGACAACAAGAAGTTCAAGGTCCAGACAGCTGAATTCGCCAAGCGCATCAACCACGGCATCATCCGTTACCCGGGCGGTCTCCGCGCAGACGACGACCACTGGCACGAAATTCTCGCGAACAAGGACTGGATGGTCGATACGGATGAATTCCTCGAATGGCTGAAAAAGACCGGTTCGAACGCGATGTTCACCGTGAACTTCGGTTCGGGAACTCCGGAAGAAGCCGCGGCATGGGTCAAGCACACGAACGTCGATAAGAAGGCCGGAATCCTCTACTGGGAAATCGGCAACGAAATCTACGGCAACTGGCATCCGTATTACGAAAAATACGGCAAGGATGGCGGTGAAATCTACGGCAAGCGCGCCCGCAAGTTCATCGAAGCCATGAAGAAAGTCGATCCGACCATCAAAGTAGCCGTCGTCGGCGTTCTCGAAGGCGAATGGAACGAAAAGGTCCTGAAGGAAACCGGCGATATCGCTGACGGCCTCATCGTCCACCACTATCCGCAGCACTATGGCGAAGAAAACGACTTCGCGATGCTCTCCTCGCCGCAGACCCTTACGAAAATCTACGACCGTCTCCATAAGACCGTGGACAAGTGGACGAAGCAGTTCAACAAAAAGAACAAGATCGAACTCTGGCTCACCGAATGGAACTCCGTCGATTTCAACCCGGGTCCGCAGACAATCGCTGTCGAAAACGGTCTCTTTGTCGCCGACTACCTCGGTATGCTCGCCACCGAAAACGTGGACAACGCGCAATACTGGGATATCCACAACGACATGACTCCGGAAGGCGGCGACTACGGTTACCTGACACGTTCCGGCGAAGAATGCATGAACTGCCCGCGTCCGAGCTACTGGGCATTCCAGATGTCTTCCGACGCTCTCCGCGGCAAGCTCTACAAGACAACCATCTCCGGTGACGAAGAAGCGCTCCTCACCACCTATTACACGGTGAACGGCAAGAAGAAGTCTCTCCTCGTCGTGAACAAGAGCCCCTACAGCGACTTCGAAATGAAACTCGACATTCCGGGATTCAAGGGCAAGGCGAAAGTCCAAACCCTCGACAAGTCTTCCGAAAAGCTGAAAGAAGGCTGGGCGAACGATCCGTCCAAGAAGGCGAAGACGGTTGACCTGTCGAAGCCGGTGAAGGTCGGAAAGCACACGCTCACGCTCATCACGGTGGAATAGTTTCGAATCCTTTGGTTATTCGATTCGGAAAAGTCCCGGCGAAAGCCGGGACTTTTTTTGTTTCCCCGCAAAAATCGCCTTCTCGAACCACCGTAAACTTTTAAATTATTCCTCCAAAAGAATAATGGTATTCATCATGACCGATACCGTCAAAGACCGCGGAATCTTGAGCCTCTCCTGGCCACTTATCATCACGTTTGGAATCGGCGTCTTCCAGCCGATGATGGACAGCTGGTTCTTGTCGCGGACAAGCGAAAGCGCCGCTGCCGGCGTCGGAGCGCTCATGCCGATACTCGGCACGATTTTCATGGCAATACAAGCATTCTCCCAGGCAGGCGCAAGCATCGCTTCACAATTCCTCGGAGCAAATGCAAACAGCCACGCCCGAACGACCATCACGATGGTTATCGTCGGAAGCCTGCTTTTGGGCATCGCCATGACGCTTCTCGTTCTTCCTTCGTCTAGTTGGATTGTCCACGCCCTGGGACTTTCCGGAGAAACGGCGCGCTACGGCATCGAGTTTTTACAGGTCGTCTGTTTCGGATTCGTCTTCAGGGCCTTGCAGACTACGCTCACCGCGCTCATCGCGACGCACGGTCTTACCATTTGGAATCTCGTCGGAAACACTCTCACCATAGCTCTCAACATCTGCCTGAACATCGTCTTTTTAAACGGGCTGTTCGGCTTCCCGAAAATGCATGTCGAAGGCGTCGCACTCGCCACGGCTCTTTCCTGGGCTTTTTCAAGCGGAATTCTCTGGTGCGTCTTACGGTATAAGATCCATCACAAGACAAAGGTCCTTGATATAAGGCGTTCCCGAACCGTCATCGGGGACTGGATTCGCATCGGTCTTCCCGCAGCCGCGGAACCGGTCAGCTTCCAACTCTTCCAGGTTTTCATCACCGCAATGGTCGTCCACCTCGGAACGCTCGCCGTGACAGCCCGCGTCTTCAGCGCAAACTTCGCCATGTTCGCCGTCATCCTGGGGGTCGGCCTCGGAAACGGGAACCAGATTCTCGTGGCACATCTCGTCGGAGCGCACGACTACCCAAAAGCCATGCATCGCACGACCCAATCTCTTGTCGCAAGCTGCTCCGCCGGCTTCGTCGTCGCCCTGGTAGTCGCCCTGCTCGGACCGCACCTGCTCCGTCTCTACACGGACAATCCGGAAGTTATCCGGCTGGGGGCGGCATGTCTCTGGTGCGATGTCATCCTGCAACCGTTCAAGTCGGCAAATGTCGTCCTCACATCGTCCTTGCGCGCCGCTGGCGATTCAAAGTTTCCCGCCATTTTCGGCAGCCTGATGATGTGGACGCTCGGACTAGGTTCCGCACTTTTTCTCGCATTCGTCCTGGACCTGGGCCTTGTCGGGCTTTGGCTCGGCATGGCGTGCGACGAAATCTACAGGTCCTGCGCAAACTTCTGGCGGTTAAAGAGCGGTCGCTGGAAAAAGGCTACGGTCGTGTGAACGCCATAGCCTATAAGGAATTTTCGCCAACCAAAAGCTCTTCCACTTTTTTTACAATCCGGTTCCGGTCCCCGCTCCAATCGGGAGCAACCAGCATTTCATTTTGCGCTTCCCCGCTAAACCGTTCAACGGCGACTTCCCGTCCGAGAACCCGAATAAAGGCGGCCACCGCTTCACAGTACTTTTCAAACGAAAGAAGCGAAAATTCATTTCGCGCAAACGCATCGGCAAATCGCGTATTCCGCACGATATGCAACGGATGAATCTTCACCGCGGAAATTTTCAAGTCGCGGACAACTGCCGCCGTTTTCAGAAAATCCGCCATCGTCTCCCCGGGAAGCCCGATAATCACATGGGTTGTCACCACCAGGTTCGCCGCATGGGCCCGCGAAACGGCACTTTCGAAATCCGACAGCGAATGCCCGCGTCCGATGCGCAGAAGCGTTTCGTCATTTGCCGTCTGGAGCCCCAATTCCAGAATCACCTTTTTCCGGGAATTTTCAAAGGCGAGAAGTTCCAGGACATCGTCCGCGACACAATCCGGGCGCGTCCCAATCGCAACGCCGGCAATTTCCTCCGAGGCAAAGACCGGTTCGTAAATCTGCCGAAGCTTTTCCACCGGAGCATAGGTATTCGTATATGGCTGGAAATAAGCGAGAATGCCCGCGTTCCGATACTTTTTACGAAATTTCGGCACAAGTTCCGCCAGCTGTTCCTCGACTGAAACTCCGGCCTTGTCCCAGACCGGGCTGAAGGATTTGTTGTTGCAATAGGCACAACCTCTGCGTCCACGGCTTCCGTCGAGATTCGGACAGGACATTCCACCCGAAAGCGGCAACTTCCGAACTTTTTGAAAGGCGGGAAATTCCCTTGCCAAAAAATCCCGATAAGGCGTATAGAGCATCGCTAGGCTTCTTTCTTTTTCTCGGGAATCAGGACACTGGCGAGAATTCCTATCCCAATCATCAAAAAGACGACGGCTAAGCTTACCCAGCTAGGCAATTCCACAAAGGACGCGGCAAGCATCTTGACTCCGACAAAGGCGAGGACAACAACCAGCGCGTTTTTCAGGAATCGGAACATGCCGAGCATCGCCGCAAGAGCAAAATAAAGCGAGCGCAAACCGAGAATCGCCATGATGTTCGACGTAAACACCAGGAACGGATCGAGCGTAACGCCAAAAACCGCCGGAATGCTATCAACGGCAAAAAGTACATCCGACGATTCGATAACAACCAGCGAAAGGAAAAGCGGAGTGGCAAAGCGATTGCCGTCCTTTTTCACAAAGAAATCATGTCCGTGGCGTTCATCCGTCACCGGGAAAATTTTCCTGGCAAATCTCACGGCAATGTTCTTCGAAGGATCCACTTCGCCGTCCGTCTTCGAAAACTGCATCTTGATAGCCGTAAAGATGAGGAACGCACCGAAAAAATACATCAAAAAATGAAAACGTGAAATCAGCGCCGTGCCGCCCAGGATAAAGGCGCCCCGCAAAACCAACGCACCAAGAATTCCCCAGAAAAGCACGCGATGCTGGTAAATCCTCGGGATTCCGAAATAGGAAAATATCGCCGCCATCACAAAGATGTTGTCCAGGGAAAGCGACTTTTCCAGAACGTATCCCGTAAGATATTCCACAAAGGCATCTATCCCAGAAAGAGACGCCCCGTCATGGATCCCGATTCCCAGAAAATGATGCTCGTAGGCAAAAAAGATGAAGACGCCGAAAAGGACCGCAAGAACGATCCAGATGCCCGTCCATTTGAGCGCCTCGCCGACCCCGATTTCATGATCCTTTTTGTTCAAGACGCAAAGGTCTAGAGCAAGCATCACACCGACAAAAGCCAAAAAACCAATCCAAAAAAGTATCATGCCCGACAATATAAAAAATCGAAAAGTCGGCCTTCGTCAAAAAAAATTCGGACGTTTAATTTTTAACAACAAAAAATTCACATACACTCTTCGTTTGTGCAAAACTTTGTTTTAGTTTTCAAAAAGAAGCAAACTTAATAAACAAGGAATCGCTACGTGAACAAGATTTTCGCCATCAGCCTATTCGTTGCCGCATGCCAAATGGCATTTGCGGCTCCCGATCCAAACTTTCACATCTACATCGCATTCGGGCAGTCCAACATGGAAGGCCAGGCCGATGTCATCGCTGAGAACAAGATCCAGAACGAACGGTTTAAAGTCCTCGCCTCCGTTTCGTGTTCGAACATGGAAAGAACGCTCGGGAACTGGAGTGTCGCCGTTCCCCCGCTGTTCCACTGCTACACGGGACTTTCTCCGGCCGATTATTTCGGAAAGACTCTCGCCGACAGCCTTCCGAACGTGACCGTTGGAGTCATTCCGGTTGCCGTCGCCGGTTCAAGCATCAAGCTTTTTGACAAGGCGCAATACGAAAGCTATCTCGCAAGCGCTGAATCCTGGATGCAGCAAAAAGCCGCCGATTACGGCGGAAACCCCTACGGACGGATAATCGATCTGGCAAAGGAAGCGAAAAAAGTCGGAGTCATCAAAGGAATCCTCATGCACCAGGGAGAAACCGACGCCTACAACGACACATGGGCGCAAACGGTAAAAAAAGTTTACGGGGATATGCTTTCCGATCTCGAACTTTCCGCAGACAGCGTTCCGCTTCTAGTCGGCGAAGTGCTGCAAGGCGGACAATGTTCCTCGGCGAACAGCCAAATCGACGCTCTCCCGAACAAGATCCCGACAGCCCACGTCGTAAGCTCCAAGGATTGCAGCGGAGGCTCCGACAATCTGCACTTCGACAATGCGGGTTACCAGCTTCTAGGCAAGCGTTACGCGCAAACAATGCTCTCCCTGCTCAAGAACGACACCGAAAAAGCAAGCAGCACGCCATACCTCGAACGAATTTCCATTCCCGGGAAAATCGAAGCGGAAAATTACGATCGCGGTGGACAAGGCGTCGCCTTTAACGACCTCGATCCCGAAAATGCCACAAGCGTCTATCGGGAAGACAATGCGGGAATCGACAGCGCCGACGGAAACTTCTTTTACGGATGGACTCAAAAAGGCGAATGGCTCCTCTTTTCGATAAATGCCGAAAGTTCCGGAGAATACGAATTTGTCGCAAGGGTCGCATCGGAAAGCGATGGAGCGTCGTTCTCCCTGCAAATCGACGGTTCCGAAATTGCGCAAGTCTCCATTCCCAACACGGGGAGCTTCACGAGCTTTGCCGATGTTTCCGGCAAAACGTCCAAAATTTCCAAGGGCGAGCATCTGTTAAAGCTTGTTGTAGATGAACCCTACTTTAACGTAGATTATATCCTGTTTTCCGCAAACGGCGTCGAAAAAATTGCCGCTCCGGGAAAAAGAAAAACGGCGAGTTCCTACCGCATCTACGATATGAACGGGAAAAAGCTCGGTTCGTACTTTACGAATTCCGACGAAGAGGATGCCGTCAGAAATCTCCGTAGCAAATATCCGCAAGGGCCTTACCAATACAGGCGTTTCACGCCGTAAAACATTCGATATTTTTCCGCGGCAAAATTCTAGATTTTCGGATCGAGGACAATAACCAATGTCTATACGGATCCGAAAATTTTCAAGCGAAGATGTTCCCGCCATGCGAGCCATCTGGAACGAAGTCGTCGAAGCGGCAAACGCCTTTCCGCAAGAGCGCGGTTTTGAAACCGACAGCGATGCGGAATATTTTTTTTCTTCGCAGGACCACACCGCCGTCGCCGAGGAAAACGGGAAAATTCTCGGCCTTTACATTTTACATCCGAACAATATCGGGCGCTGTGCGACAATCGCCAACGCAAGCTATGCGGTCAACAAGGATGCGCGCGGCAAGGGGATAGGCAAGCTTTTAGTCGAAGACAGCCTCGCCCAGGGAAGGACGAAAGGATTTCACGTTCTCCAGTTCAATGCGGTTGTCAAATCCAACGTCTCGGCGATTCGCCTATACGAAAAGCTGGGATTCGAAAGTCTCGGCACGATCCCGAAATGTTACCGCAAGAATGACGGAAGCTTCGAAGACCTGATGCTCTTTTTCCACAGGCTTTGACGTCTAGCCTTTTCTCTACGTCATTTTCCCGTCCGAAAAGAAAATACCCATAAAAAAAATCCCTCGACTTATCGCCAAGGGATTTTCCATAGATGTGAATTTTACATTTCTTCGAGCTGTTTTCCTTTCGTCTCCCGGATGAACTTCGCCACGAAGAAGATACTGATAAAGGCGAATAGCGTATAGAGCAGGTAGGTCGGACCGACTCCGATTCCCTTGTGCCCGGTCAAAAGCGGGAACGACCAGGTGACAAGGAAATTCGCAAACCATTGGGCAAGACCGCAGATCGAAATGGCGACAGCGCGGATGCGGTTGTTGAACATTTCACCGAGCATCACCCACATCACAGGACCCCAAGTCGCCGCAAAGAATGCGACATAGAGGTTCGCCGCCACAAGCGCGATTTTCGCGGCAAGAGGTCCGAGATTTCCTCCGGTTCCTCCCACAAGGAAGCACAGGGCAAGCGCGCCCAGCGTAAAGGTCATCCCGACGCTTCCGATGAGCAGCAGGGACTTGCGCCCGATTTTATCAATCAGAAGAATCGCGACAACCGTCATCAGCAGGTTGATTCCGCTGTTGATGAGGCTCGAAAGGAAGGCGTCGCTTTCGCCAAAGCCCACGCTCTGCCAGAGCATCGTCCCATAATAGAAAATGACGTTGATACCGACCAGCTGCTGGAGAATGGCAAGTCCCAAGCCCGCCCAGACAATCGGCGAAATCCGTTTCTTTCCGTTCGCCAGCGTATCAAGCAGGTCGGAAAGATGATGGCGTTTTTCCTGGTTAAAGGATTTTTGGACCGATACAACGCGTTCTTCCACATTTTCGGAACTGATTTTTTCAAAGATTTTCTTTGCTTCTTCAAGGCGACCCTGGGAAATCAGGAACCTCGGGGATTCCGGAAGTCGGAGAGCGGCGATTCCGTAGAGAACTGCCGGCAGGATCTCGACCCAGAACATGATTTGCCAAGCCCTGAAATTTCCGATCATCACGTTTCCCGCAGACCCCGCAATCCGGACTATCACATAGTTGGAAAGAAGTGCGACAAAAATTCCAACCACGATCGCAAGCTGCTGCAAGGAACCGAGGCGCCCACGCAATTCCGCCGGAGCCGTTTCCGCGATATAGATGGGCGCGATGATGCTCGCCATGCCGACACCGATGCCGCCGATGACGCGCCAAACAATAAAATCGGGAACGCCGAAAGGAATTCCCGAACCGATAGCGCTCACTAGGAAAAGCACCGAAGCCGCAATCATGCAACGGACACGCCCAAACGCATCCGCCAGGCGGCCCGCAAAATAGGCACCGGCAGCCGCACCGATAAGCGACAGCGCAACGGCCAGCCCCAGCTGGTGATCGCTCATGTTGAAATGTACCTGGAGTGCACCGTTCGCTCCGTTGATGACAGACGAATCAAAACCAAAAAGAAATCCGCCCAAGGCGGCAGCCAACGTAATTTTGATTACATGGCCTAGCGAGATTCTTCTTGCCGCGATCTGATCCATATAGCCTCCTATGAGAAAGGGGTCTGAGGTGTTTTTAAAAATATGCTTCCGATTTTACAAATGCAAAGCCTATCTTTGAAAAGTCGTTCAATGAGACAGGTCCGCGATTTCTAAAAGCGAAAACTGTTTTACAGGAAATACAAAAAAAAGACCCCGCAACGCGGAGCCTTTCTTATTCCAAATTAGATGGATTATTTTTTCTTGACGTTCACCTTGCCGAAATCGACATTCGTCTTCTTGCCGAGCAAAAGGGCGCGCGTTTTCAGCGGAAGGCCGAAACAGCGGATAAATCCCGAAGCGTCCTTCTGGTCGTACATTTCCACGTCGGAGAAGCCGCCGAGATCCATGTCGTAGAGGCTGTAAGGGCTCTTCATGCCCGCCGGGATGACATTTCCCTTGTAAAGCTTCAGACGGACGTCGCCCGTCACCACCTTCTGGGTTTCCGCGACAAACGCATCCATCGCCTGGCGGAGCGGGGTGAACCATTCGCCGTTATAGACGAGGTTCGCATACGTCATCGCCATTTTCTGCTTTTCGAACATCGTTTCCTTGTCGAGAACGAGCTGTTCGAGGCATTCGTGGGCCTTGTAGAGCAGGGTTCCGCCCGGAGTTTCATAGACACCGCGGCTCTTGAGACCGACCAGACGGTCTTCGACGATATCGATAAGACCGCAGGCGTGTTCGCCGCCGATGGCATTCAGCTTTTCGAGAAGTTCCACGGCGCCCATCTTCTTGCCGTCGAGAGCAACAGGGTTTCCCTTTTCAAAGGAAATCGTGACATAGCCCGGCTTGTTCGGAGCCTTTTCGTAGGTCTTCGTATGCTTGAGCATGTCATACTTGTGTTCCTTGTCCGGTTCTTCGAGGATGCCACCTTCGTGGGAAAGGTGCCAGAGGTTTCCGTCTTCGGAATAGATTTTCTTCTTGGATATGCCGTCGTGCGGGATTTTATGAGCGTCGAGATAGTCGATCATGCCTTCGCGGTCGTGGAATTCCCACTTCGGGTCCTTCCACGGAGCGATTACCTTGAGGGACGGATCCAATGCAGCGTAAGTCAGTTCGAAACGGACCTGGTCGTTTCCCTTGCCGGTCGCCCCATGGGCTACCGCATAGGCGCCTTCCATCTGGGCGATTTTCACCTGATACTTCGCAATCAGCGGACGCGCAAAGGAAGTTCCCAACAGGTAGGTGCCTTCGTACTTTGCCCCGGTGCGGACCGTCGGCCAGACATAGTCTTCCAGAAATTCTTTTTTCAGATCGAGCACGTAGCATTTCGATGCTCCCGTCGCCAGCGCCTTCTTTTCTAGCGCCGCTTCGCTCGGGAAATCGTTCTGTCCCAAATCCGCCGCAAAAGCGATGACTTCGCAGTCGTAATTTTCCTTCAGCCAGGGAATGATTACGGAAGTATCCAGTCCGCCGCTATAGGCGAGAACGACCTTTTTCTTGGAATTCTTAGCAACTTTTGCCATTTTATGTCCTTTGAAAAATTTGATGGATTAAATATAAAACAATTTAAGGCGAAAACATCCGAAATTCGCCACAAATACAAAAGAAATCGTGACCGGGAACAACACCATTTCACATCCCGCCCCCTTTCCGCGAAAAGGAATTTATTTTATCTCCAATGATTCAGCATACCTACGAAATCACCGGAAACACTTTGAACGCAACGCTCTCCGCGATTGCGAAAAGTCCCGACTATCTGTCCGCGAAAGAAAGGCTCCTGATTGTTTACGAGCCGGTCTGCCGAGACGACTTTTTAAAAGCGGAAATCGAAACCATCAGGAAAAAGCTTCCCGAGGCAAAAATCGTCGGTATGACGACATTGGGAAAACTCGACAATACGGTAGAATGCCAAACGCATACGCGCCTTTCGCTCTTTCTCTTTTCCAAGGCATCGGTCACAATCCTTGAAACGGATTATCCCGGGAAAGACATAACCGTCCTCGGGAAAACCTTTGCGCACGAATTCCAGAATCTGCCGGATCTCAAGGGAATCCTCTGCTTTTCAAGCGGTTCCCTGATTTGCCCCACTCCGCTCCTCAAGGAATTGAGAGCCCTCAATCCAAGCGTCCCCATCTTTGGCGCCCTCGCCGGAACGCCTTCCCTCGACAAGGACGAATCAAAAATTTTCACTTCGAAAAACATCTACGACAAGGGAATTCTCCTCGTCGCTTTCTGCGGAAAGGAACTCGCGATAGAAACGAGATATTGTCTCGGATGGAAGCCTTTAGGCCGCGAACACATCGTGACAGGGTGCGACTCGAACGGAATCGTTTCCGGAATCGACAATTTTTCCTGTTCCCGGTTCTATGAAAAATATCTCGATGTCAAGTTAAACCATTTCTTTTATTCGAACGTCTGCGCCTTTCCGCTGCTTATGAAAAACGGAAACATAATGCAAGCCAAAGTTCCCATCCGCTACATGCCGGACGGAAGCATCGCATTCTCCACGGAAATCAAGAAGGGCCACAAGTTTTTCCTTTCTTACTCGAAACCGGAATACCTTCTTAGCGAAACGCTTTCCACGGCAAACGCAATCGCACGGTTCCAGCCCGAAGCCATTCTTCTCTACACCTGCGCCAACAGGCCGCTCTTTATGGGGAACAAAACCGCGAAACGCGAACTGGAATATTTTTCAAGAGTCGTCCCGGAAACCTGCGCAAGCAACGGCTGCGGCGAAATCCTGCTTACGCTAGACGGTGGCGGCGTCCTCAACTCGTCCATCGTCGCCATCGCATTCCGGGAACGCGAACCCGACCTCGCCCACAGTCCGCTTCCCATCACCGACAAAAAGCTCGAAGCGAAGAAAAAGCTCATTTCGCTTTCGGACCGGCTGGTCACCTTTCTCGAAGCGACGACCGAAGACCTAAATAAGACAATCCAACAGCTTTCCGATCTTGCCGAACACGACCAGCTGACGCACCTGTTCAACCGGCGGAAGCTCAACGAGATTCTGGAATACGAAGTCGGCAAACGACGCTCCGACGGAGACTTTTCCCTGCTCATGTACGACATCGACTTTTTCAAGAAAGTCAACGACTCGTTCGGGCATGATGTCGGCGACCACGTCCTTTCCAAGCTGTCGGAGATCATCAGCTCATCCATCCGTTCGTGCGACGTACTCGGGCGTTGGGGCGGCGAAGAATTTATCTGCATCCTGTCCAACACGAACCTGAAAGGCGCAAAGATTCTCGCGGAACGCATCCGACGTAAAATCGAGACCGCAGACTTTTCTCCGATAAAGAAACTGACCATCAGCATCGGAATCACCGAGGCCAAGGCGAACGATACGTACAAAAGTCTTCTCCTGCGGCTAGACAAGGCGCTCTACGATGCAAAGAAAGGCGGACGGAACCGCGTTGCTGCGCGATGACGCCCTATTCGATAGATGTCGAAGCTCGGCTAATTTCCAACGGCCTTCAAAAAATTATATTCACCCCTGTATGAAAATTTCAGACAAGGCGTTCGGCTACATTTCCTTCGGTGCAATCGTCTGCATTCTCACCGGCGTGAGCATCGGAATGTGGCACGCCCACCGCGAAACTTCCTCGCAAGCGGTCATCGACTTCGACGAACTCGGGGCGCTCTCTCCCGAAGATCCCGTCACCGAAAACGGCTATGAAATCGGCCATGTCGGAAGTGTCGAATGGCTCGGCGACAGGTCGCGAGTCACGATTGTCTTTAACGAACCGGTAACCCTTCGCGAAGGGACCCGCTTCCGCAATGCGGCCTTTGCGCTGATGGGCGGTCGCCGAATCGAACTGTCCCGTCCGCAAACCGGAGAAATTCTCCCCAAGGACTATGTTTTCCGCGGGGAATTCGTCCCGAGCATTACGGAATCGCTGCGTTTCATCTCGGAAATTCGCGACCAGGCTCTCAATATGCAGAAAATCGTCGAAGAGATTCTCTCCGGCACGGATTCCACCCCGGGAGTCGTCCGCAAGTTCAAGGATTCCGAGCGGACCCTCGAAGCCCTCCTCGAAAACCTGGAAACGACCGCCGAACTCGGGAACGAAAAGCTGCAGGGAGTTCTCGACCAGGCAACGGTCGCTTCCGAAACAATCGAAAAGACGGCAAACTCCGCAGATTCCGTTTTTCACACAATCAACACCCAGGCGAAAAGCTCCATCGAAACGGCCAAATCCGGTCTAGAAGATCTGGCGCAAGGCATTTCAAAAATCGATTCGCTGCTTCAAGCAGTCGAGAACAGCGAAGCGGGCAAAAGCCTGCTCGCCGAGAAAGAAATCCTCGAAGAAGTCCAGGAGACCGTTTCTAAGATGCAGACGCTCCTCCAATCGATAAACACCAAGGACATCGCCATTTACGACGAAAACGGGAACAGGGTCAAGCTCGTCCGGTGGAAGAACCTGAACATCATCGGCAAGACCGCCCGCGAAAAAGCGAAGGAAAGGCAAAAAAAATCGTCGAATACCCCTTGACAGGAAATTTCGGCTTTTATATATTTGGGTCACTCCAATGCCTCATAGCTCAGTTGGTAGAGCCCCTGACTGTTAATCAGGTTGTCACTGGTTCGAGTCCAGTTGAGGCAGTAAAAAAGACTTCGCATCGCGAGGTCTTTTTTATTTTGGATTGCAAGTCACGCCCGGCAATGACACTTCGCGCACCCACGTCATTCCCGACAAGGATAGCCACAAGGCAGGCAAAGCTTCGTCAAAACTATCCGCCGGCGAGCTTTACCCGAAAGCCGCGCCCTTCAAGTTCCGCCTTCAAGACATTCCGTTTATCTCCCTGGATTTCGATTTTGAAATTTTTCACGGTTCCGCCGGTGCCGCATTTGCGCTTGAGTTCCCGTCCGAGTTCCGCAAGCGAATCTTCGTCCAAATCAAGTCCGGAAATGACGCTCGCCATCTTGTTCCCGCCGAGACGCTTCAGCTCGATGCGCACGACGCCGTCTGTTTTTGGACGTTCGGGCTTCTGTTTCGGAGATTCCACGCGGCCCTGGCCGCTGACGTAAACAAGTGTAGAACGTTCATCAATCATAAGCACCTCGATTTGACGCTAAAATTAAAAATTTAACGCGGTTTTCTATCTTTCTCCAATAAATCAGGAATTTTTTTATGGCGAAACCTTCCAAGAAGACCTCTCAGGCGAACATCGGATTTGAAAAGCAGATTTGGGATGCAGCTTGCGTCCTGTGGGGGCATATTCCCGCCGCGGAATACCGCAAGGTGATTATCGGGCTTATCTTTTTGCGCTACATTTCGTGTGCGTTTGATCGCCGCTACAGAACTCTGGTAGAAGAGGGCGACGGATTCGAAAACGACCGGGACGCCTACATGGAAGAGAACATTTTCTTTGTGCCGGCAAAGGCCCGCTGGGAACACATCGCGAAAAACGCCCACATGCCCGAAATCGGCATGATTATCGACACGGCGATGCAACTTATCGAAGCCGAGAACAAGACGCTCAAGAACGTCCTCCCCAAGAATTACGCCAACCCGGATTTGGACAAGAAGGTCCTCGGCGACGTGGTGGACATCTTTACAAACAACATCGACATGAGCGATGTAGAAGAGAGCAAGGACTTGCTAGGCCGCGCCTACGAATATTGCATTGCGCAGTTTGCAGCGGTCGAAGGCCAGAAGGGAGGCGAATTCTACACGCCATCATGCATCGTGCGCACGCTTGTGGAAATCCTCAAGCCCTACGAGAACTGCCGCGTGTACGACCCCGCCTGCGGTTCGGGCGGCATGTTCGTGCAGAGCGCCAAGTTTATCGAGGCCCACAGCCACAAGCGCGGTGCCATCTCCGTTTACGGGCAAGAGGCAAACGCCGACACTTGGAAAATGGCGAAGATGAACATGGCCATCCGCGGCATCGACGCGAACTTCGGTCCCTACCAGGCGGACACATTCGCAAACGACCTGCACACCACTCTGAAAGCGGACTTCATTTTGGCAAACCCGCCATTCAATTACCACCCCTGGGGACAGGAAGCGCTAAAGGACGACGTGCGCTGGAAATACGGTCTGCCGCCGGCAAACAACGCGAACTACGCCTGGATCGAGCACATGATCCATCACCTCGCCCCGAGCGGCAAGATTGGCCTTGTGCTCGCCAACGGCGCGCTCAGCACCAGCTCCGGCGGTGAAGACGACATTCGCCAGAACATCATCGAGGCGGACCTTGTCGAAGGTATCGTGGCCATGCCCACCCAGCTCTTTTACAGCGTGACCATCCCCGTAACCCTCTGGTTCCTCGCCAAGAACAAAAAGCAGCGCGGCAAGACGCTCTTTGTCGATGCCCGCAACATGGGCCACATGGTGGACCGCAAGCACCGAGACCTCTCCGACGAAGACATCCAGAAACTCTCGGACACGTTCGTCAAATTCCAGGCAGGCAAGCTGGAAAACGAAAAGGGATTCTGCGCCGTGGTGAAAACCGAAGACATCGCGAAGCAGGATTACATCCTCACCCCGGGACGCTACGTGGGAATCGCCGACGCCGAAGAAGACGACGAACCATTCGAAGAGAAAATGACCCGACTCACCGCCGAACTTTCGGGAATGTTCGAGAGGAGCCACGAACTCGAAAAACAGATCAAGAAGAACCTGGAGGGACTGGGATTCAAGATGTAGGCGTGAAGTCACTTCGCTTTGAGGCATGAGGAAGCGCAAGACGTGTCATTCTGAGCGCAGCGAAGTCGAAGACAAATATGTAAGGCGAATGCAGCAAACACACTTGCGTGGATATTACTGCGCCGAATATTTGGGAGAGAAGCTCCCATCCAGCATTGACGAGGCGCAATTATAATAAACAAGATCGAAGAGAACAGAGCATGAGTAATAGAGAATGTATTGACAATGATTTATACAGTTTCAATAGAAATTGTAAAGGGACACATTTTAAGCTCTATGACTTAGCAAGCTGGAAAAATGGTTTAGCATTTAAGAACATTGATTTTTCCGATACAGGAAAACCAATTATTAAAATTGCAGAACTTAATGCGGGAATCGGTCCAACAACAGCCTACACTCAAAATCAATACAGTCCTGAAGTTCATTTAACCAAAGGCGATTTTTTATTTTCTTGGTCTGGTAACCCAGAGACATCAATAGACATTTACCGTTATAAACTACAAGATGGATGGCTTAATCAGCACATCTTCAAAGTCGTTCCAAACAAGAAATTGATAGTTCACGATTTTTTCTTTTATCTGATGAAAGCGTTGAAACCCAATTTCAAAAAAATCGCATCAAATAAGCAGACTACTGGTTTAGGCCATGTAACTATAGCTGATCTAAAGCGAATCGATGTAACATTGCCGTCTCTCGCAGAGCAGCGTCGCATCGCGGAAATCCTCAGTAGCCTCGATGACAAGATAGAACTCAACAACGCGATAAACAGGAACCTGGAAGAACAGGCGCAGGCCCTCTTCAGGAACTGGTTCATCGACTTTGCGCCTTTCGGCGGAAAGATGCCTGGGGAGTGGAAAGAAGGAACTTTGTCGGAAATCGCGGACTATCTTAATGGTCTCGCCATGCAGAAGTTCCGTCCAAAGGACAATGAAATCGGGTTGCCCGTTTTAAAAATCAAGGAACTCCGCCAAGGCTTTCCCGAGGACGATGCAGAACGATGTTCGCCAGATATTAAACCTGAATATATCGTAAATGACGGCGACGTGATTTTTTCATGGTCAGGCAGTCTGCTAGTCGATATTTGGTGCGGAGGAAAATGTGGTCTCAACCAACATCTTTTCAAGGTCACTTCACAAAAGCATGACAAATGGTTCTATTATCTCTGGACCAAGCGTCATTTAGACCATTTTATTGCTCTCGCCGCGGATAAAGCCACCACGATGGGGCACATCAAACGCGAAGAACTCGACAAAGCCGAAGTTTGTATTCCATCTGAAGCGGATTACAAGAAAATCGGAGCAACATTAGAGCCAATCATCGATGCAATAATCTTTCATCGAATTGAGAATCAACAACTCATCAAGCTTCGCGACACCCTTCTTCCCAAGCTGATGAGCGGAGAGAACTAAAAAATATCAGGGGTAAAATTGGAGGACATATGATTCTCCCCCCCCTACAAACCTTCCATCCAGCGAGAAAGAAATACATTATAGACACAGTAGGTTTTACCTTCCTGCGTATTCGATTCCAGAATTAGTTCCTTATCCAGAAGAGCCTTCAAGAGTCTTCTTGAATTTCCCGGTTGGCCGATTTTATACTTCATCAGAAATTCGCCCGATGTCGGTTGCGAAACAGATTCTTCCTTGGCAACGGCAATCAGGTAATTCCACTGCGCAGTCGTCAGCATATTCCTGCGTTCCAAAAAATCGGTCTCGTTTTCTTTCAGAATTGTATTCGCAGTTTCGCGAACCTGTTCTACGCCTATTTTCTTATAGCCCATAATGAAAAGTCTATTACACAAAAACTGCGTATAGTAGGTATGTCCGCGAGTCCAGTCCATCACAAAGTCAAGACTCGCCTCGTCAATGCAGCGCTTATTCTGAGCAAACAGTTTTTTGATAAACTTCTTATATACTTCGCGCTCAATCTTTCCAAGATGGAGGCGGCTTGTACTTTCGTAAAACGGACTCTTGGCATTCGTGAACATATCCGTCATCAAATGTTGGCGACTTCCTGAAAAAATAAAACGTACATTGTTCAGTGGCTGGATAAATGTGCGCAAGAGTGCTTCCATATTCTTTTCGGTGAAATTGCGAATCTGCTGGAATTCGTCTATGGCCACAACAATCTGCTTTTTCTGCGATCCGAGATAATCGAATATGGACTTGAGCGTCATCTGCTTTTCAGCATTGTTCTGGTAAGTTATGGAAAGTTGCGGAGCTCCCGACATGGGGTCGAACGAAATTGTAGGACGAACGCCTCGAATCGCATTGATAAACTTCTGCGCAATTGATTCCGATTCCAGAGTCTGTACAATGGATGTTGAAAAGGCGGCAATAAAATCCTTCAGATTTTGACAGGCGTAAACATCCACATAAAATGTTTCTATGGATTTATGGTTCTCACGCAGTTCTTCCAGGACTCGATAAATAAGTCCAGACTTGCCATAACGCCTTGGCGAAATAAGCGTCACATTTACACCATTCAGTAAATCATCGCAAATGCGCTTGGTTTCTGTCACGCGGTCGCAAAAATACTCCTTACCGGCATAAGGAGCCAACACGAACGGATTTTGATTTGCGAATTCCATATCGCCTCCAAGACTAACTATTTTAGACTATCTATTATAGATTATATATTTTAATTAGTCAAATGTCAACCCCCACCGAAGCAATCTAACATGCAATTGAAGCTAAAAACAGTAAAAAAGGTTTCTACCGTTCAATAACACGCATCTAATTTCCCAAAATTGATTAAATTTCCTACGGAGGAAGTTTAGTCCATGTCCTTTCTCAACGAAAACACCTACGAGCAAAGTATCATAGAACTGTTCCGCGATACGCTGGGATGGAAATACCGTTATGGACCCGACGTCGAAAGAGACTTTCACGATCCGCTTTATGAAGCAGTTCTTACGGAATCACTTTCACGCATCAATCCACATGCGCATCCGCAAGCCCTATCCGAAGCGCTCAACAAGCTGCGCCATTTTGAAAACAACGACCTTGTAAAGCAGAATTTCCTCTTTACGGATTACCTGCAGAACGGTGTGCAGGTAACGTATTCCGACAAAGGAGAAAACAAGTCCGAAATTATTTACCTGGTCGATTTTAAAAACGCAAGCAACAACAGTTTCATCATGGCAAATCAGTGGACCGTCGTCGAAAAATCGAACAAACGTCCCGACGTGATTCTGTTTGTCAACGGCATTCCCGTTGTCCTTTTTGAACTCAAGTCCCCTAGCCGCGAAGAAACCAGTGCGAGCGAAGCTTACCTGCAAATCAAGAACTACATGCAAGAGGTCCCGAGCCTTTTCATTTACAACTGTATTTGCGTGATGAGCGACCAGTTTACATCCAAGGCGGGAACCATTACAAGTGGCGAAGACCGTTTTATGGAATGGAAAACAAAGAATGGCGAAAAAGAAACCGGCAACGTCGCCGAATTTGACACGTTCTTCGAAGGCATGTTTCAAAAGGAACGCCTGCTAGACATTTTGCAAAACTTCATCTGTTTTTCAGACGAAGGAGTGAAGACTTTCAAAATTCTCGCGGCATACCACCAGTATTTCGCAGTAAAAAAAGCGATTGAATCGACCAAGCGCGCAACGCGTACCGACGGAAAAGGCGGTGTATTTTGGCACACGCAGGGTTCGGGCAAGTCGCTGTCGATGGTCTTTTACGCGCACTTGCTGCAAAGCGCTTTAGAGAGCCCGACGATTGTCATCATTACCGACCGCAACGATTTGGACGATCAGCTTTTCGGGCAATTTTTAAAATGCAGCGACTTTTTACGACAAATTCCTGTGCAGGCGGAATCGCGAGAACATTTAAGGCAACTGCTGAACGGTCGCAAAGCGAACGGCATCATTTTCACGACGATGCAAAAGTTCGAAGAATCCGACGAGGCTCTTTCGGAGCGCAAGAACATTGTCGTGATGGCCGACGAAGCGCATCGCAGCCAATATGGCTTAACCGAAAAGGTGAAAGTCGTCAAAGACAAAGACGGAAACAGCATCGCCAAGCGATCCATCGGTTCTGCGCGCATCGTTCGCGACAGTTTGCCAAATGCAACTTACATCGGTTTTACCGGTACGCCGATTTCCAAAAAAGACCGCAGCACACAAGAAGTTTTCGGGAACTACATCGACATTTACGACATGACACAGGCTGTGGCCGATGGCGCCACGCGCCCCGTGTACTACGAAAGCCGCGTCGTCAAACTTCACTTTAACGAAGAAACACTCAAGCTTCTCGACGAAAAATACGACATCCTTGCAGAAAACGCGGACCCGGAGGCAATTGAAAAAAGCAAGCGCGACCTTGGGCAAATGGAAGCGGTTCTCGGGAATCCGCAGACCATCCAATCTTTGGTCTCCGACATCATCGAACACTACGAAAATTACCGTGCCAATTTGCTGACCGGAAAAGCGATGATCGTCGCTTACAATCGTACAATCGCCATGGCGATTTACAAAAAAGCTCTGGAACTGCGTCCGGATTGGAACGAAAAAATTGCTGTCGTCATGACCGAAAGCAATAAAGATCCGAGCGAATGGCACGATATCGTGGGCAACAAACAAAACCGCGAAGAAAAGGCACGAGCCTTTAAGGACAACGAAAGTCCGCTCAAGATTGCGATTGTCGTCGATATGTGGCTGACGGGTTTTGACGTTCCGTCGCTCGCTACGATGTACGTTTACAAGCCGATGGAAGGACACAGCTTGATGCAGGCGATTGCCCGAGTAAACCGCGTTTTCCAGAACAAAGAAGGCGGTCTCGTCGTTGATTATATCGGCATCGCGCAAGCGTTGAAACAGGCGATGAACGATTACACCGTTCGCGACCGAAAAAACTACGGCGAAATGGACGTTGCCCGCACTGCGTATCCGAAGTTCCTAGAAAAACTGCAAATTTGCAAAGACCTTTTCCACGGATTTGATTACAGCGATGCCGCAAGCAATTCCAATTTAAAGCTCAACCGATGCGTTACCGCGGCGACCAACTTTATCCTAGACATCTCCCGCACCCAAAACCGCGAAGCCTTCCAGAAAGAAGCGATGATGCTCGGCCAGGCGCTGTCGCTTTGCTCTTCAATTGCACAAAAACAGGAGCGTATGGAAGCGGAATTTTTTGGCGCAGTCCGCGTGATGATTTTACGATTCACCTATTCCGGACACGGAAAAGTTTCGCTCAAAGAAATCAATGCTCAGATTAACGAACTTTTGAAAGGCTGCATCCAGAGCGACGGCGTCATCAATCTCTTTTCGGATTTTAAATCCAGCGTTTCGCTATTCGATGCAAAGTTTCTCGCCGAAATCGCCAAAATGAAAGAGAAAAATCTCGCTCTAGAAATGCTCCGCAGGCTGATTGAAGAACAGGTGCGCCTTTACCGCCGCACGAACGTGGTCAAGTCCGAAAAGTTCAGCGTCATTTTACAGCAGGCGATGAACCGATACCTGAACGGGATGCTCACCAACGGAGAAGTCATCGAAGAACTTTTGAAAATGGCCCGCGACATGGCCGAAGCGCAAAAAGAAGGCGACGCTCTCGGCCTTTCCGCAGAAGAACTCGCGTTTTACGATGCACTCACGCGTCCGCAGGCTATCAAGGACTTTTACGAAAACAGCGAACTTATCGCGATAACCAAAGAACTCACGGAAAATTTACGAAAGAATAAAACCATCGACTGGCAAAAGAAGGAGAGCGCCCGCGCCCATATGCGCATGGCAATCAAAAAACTGCTGAAAAAACATAAATATCCGCCCGAGGGAATGGAAGACGCCGTCCAGACGGTGATGACCCAGTGCGAACTCTGGACGGATAATGCAGACATGGCAACGGAAAACGAGATTTACACGTCTGAGGAAAATAATTTGTACAAAAACGCCGCCGACGGTACAAAGCCGCAATGGAACGTTTCACAAGGATTTCCGACCGATGAAAGATGATTTAAAAAAACAGAATTCTCCGCCATCCGATAGCGATGTGGCCACTTACTTTCAACTCCAAAAAATGAAGCGTTTTCTCGGTACGCATCCATCAGGCATTTGCGATGACGAAAGCGGTCCCGTTTCTTATGGGGACGGGCATTCAGGCTGGAACCGATAATCCATTCGCCGCGAAAAAAAGCCGGGTTGCGGTCTAACATTTTTTTATCTTTGCGGTGTAAAAAAACGAGGATTTCCCCATGGCCAAAAAGACTGGCAAAAAAATGATGTGGGACGGCCGCTTTGACTGCGGCATGGCCCAAAGCATGATAGATCTTAGCTTTAGCCTCGACTTCGACAAGGAGCTTTTGGAAGAAGATATCCAGGGTTCGCTCGGCCACGGCAAGGGTCTTGTGGAATCGGGCGTTCTGAGCAAAGCGGACTATGCGAAGATTCGCAAGGGACTTCTGGGCATTCTCGAAGACGTCCACAACGGCAAGAACCTCTGGCTGCCTACGGACGAAGACGTCCACATGGCCGTGGAGCGGGTCCTCACGGAGCGCATCGGGGACCTCGGGAAAAAAATCCACACGGGAAGAAGCCGCAATGACCAGGTTTCCACGGACTTCAAACTCTATATGCGCCACCGCGCCGAAGAAATCCGAAAGCTTGTCCTCGACATCCAAGCGTCCGTGCTCTCCGTCGCCAAAAAGAATTTCGGGAAGCTGATGCCCGGCTATACACACTTGCAACAGGCGCAGCCGATTCTCTTTAGCCATTACATGATGAGCCTTTTCTTTGCGCTTTCCCGCGACGCCAAAAGGCTCGAAAACTTTCTCGACCTGCACGTGGAACTCCCACTCGGAAGCGGGGCGATGGCGGGTTCCGCATTTCCCTACCACCGGATGCTCGTTGCCAGAGAACTCGGTTTTGAACGTCCGAGCGCCAACAGCATCGATGCGGTCAGCCACCGGGACATGGCGCTTGAATTTCTAGGCGACCTTTCGATTATCGCAAGCACGCTCAGCCGTTACGCCGAAGACTTCGTCATCTGGAGTTCGAGCGAATTCGGTTACCTCACCCTGTCCGACGCCTTTTCGAGCGGTTCCTCGATGATGCCGCAAAAAAAGAATCCCGATTCGATGGAACTCATCCGCGGAAAGTCCGGCCGGATGCTCGGAAATTTCAGTGCGATGTTTACGCTAGTCAAGGGTGCTCCGCTTTCCTACAGCCGCGACCTGCAAGAAGACAAGCAGCCCGTTTTCGACAGCGTCCGCACGGCAAAGGTCATCCTCCGCGTCATGAAAGAGGCAATTGAAAGCGCCACGTGGAATTTTGACAAGATGGAAAGCAAGATGCTCCCCGCGCTCCTTGCGACGGATCTCGCCGACATTCTTGTCGAAGACGGAATTCCTTTCCGCGACGCGCACCGAATCGTCGGGAGCCTTGTCGGCGAAGCGGCAAGGCAGGGCGAACAGTTCACCGACCTTTCCGACGAGGAATGGGCAAGCAAAGGCGTTCCCGACCCGAAAGGCGTCAAAAAGAAACTGACATTCGCCTACTCCGTTTCGCGCAGAAACATCGAAGGCGGAACCGGCGAATCTTCCGTCAAGGAAGAATTCCGGAAAGCGGAAAAGCTTCTCGCAAAAGCGACCGGAAAAAAGAAAAAATAATTTTTCGACCAAGCGGAACCGCCCGAATTTTTCGGACGGTTTTCTTTTATCCCTTGTAAATGTAGCCGGCTTTCTGGATCGCTTCTTTTAGCGCTTCTTCGGAAGGAACCGCGGAATATTCGATTTTCACCTTTTTCTTCCTGTGGTCGGCCACAGCGTTTTCGATTCCGGGAATCGAAAGCAACACTTCCCGTACGCGGGCTTCGCAGTGGGCGCACATCATTCCTTCTACCCGAAGATCGCGCGAAGCCTTCACCACAAATTTTTTCCGACGTTCCGGATGAATTTGTTTGAAATTCAACCGAAGCGCGTTCATCACGACGCAGAAGCTCGAAAGGCTCATCGCCAAGGCTCCGAGAACCGGATGCATGGACCAGCCGCCAAAGGAATAATAGGCTCCGGCAGCAAGCGGCATCAGGGCGACGTTGTAGAAAAACGCCCAGAAAAGGTTCTCCCGGATATTTCGAAGGGTCGCTCGACTCAAGCGGATCGCTGCGCAGACATCTTCCAGGCTGCTGTTTACCAGCACGACATCCGCGGCATCAATCGCCACATCCGTTCCCGCCCCGATTGCCATGCCGACATTTGCCGCCACGAGCGCCGGAGCGTCATTGATGCCGTCCCCGACCATCGCCACTTTTCCGCACTGCTGTAACCGGCGGATTTCATTCGCCTTCTCTCCCGGAAGAATCCCGGCGACGACTTCATCGACATGCGCCTTTTTCGCAACAGCCGAAGCGGTCCGCTTGTTGTCCCCCGAAAGCATGACCGTGTAGATTCCCATTTTCTTTAGTTCGGAAATCGAAGCTGCGCTATCCTCTTTCAGTTCGTCCGCAACGGCGATTATTCCGAGAAACGCATTTTCATCCGCAAAGAGAATCGGGGTCTTTCCTTCGTCGGAGAGTTTTGAAAGCGTCCCTTCTACGGAATGCTCGAGTGGAACCTTGGAGCGGATAAAATCGAAATTTCCGGCAAACGCTTTTCGGCCCGCGACAAGCGCCTCTACGCCCAAACCGGACTTCGCCGTAAAAAATTCCGGTTCCGCAATTTTGACGGAAAGCTCTTCCGCTTTAGCGAGGATCGCTTTCGACAGCGGATGCTCGCTGCGCACTTCAAGCGAAGCGGCCAATTCCAAAAAGTTTTCCGGGGACATCCCGTTCGGAACGATATCCGTCACGACAGGCTTTCCGCGCGTAATCGTTCCCGTCTTGTCTATAGAGACAATCCGAATTCTGCCCGTTTCTTCCACGGCGGTTCCCGTTTTGAAGAGGATACCGTTTTTCGCCCCCTTTCCCATCCCGACCATGATAGCGACAGGCGTCGCAAGACCAAGTGCACACGGGCAGCTCACGACAAGGACGGCAATCGCATGGGAAAGCGCAAACGAAAAATCCGCGCCCAAAATTTTCCAGACAGAAAATGTCACCACCGAGACGAGAATGACTGCCGGCACAAAAACGCCGGAGACCCGGTCCGCGATTTTTTCGATCGGAGCCTTCGTCACCGAAGCTTCGCTCACCATCTGGATGATTTTCGAAAGCGTCGTATCCCGTCCCACCCGAAGTGCCCGGCATTTTAAAAATCCGTTCTGGTTAAGCGTCGCCGCGCTGACTGGGGAATTCACTTCCTTATCGACGGGGATGCTCTCGCCGGAAAGTGCGGATTCATCGACCGCGGATGCGCCTTCTAGGACAACCCCATCGACGGGGACGCTTTCACCGGGCTTTACGATAAAGACATCGCCTTCCTTTACCTGGGAAGCTTCCACCACGATTTCGTTTCCATCCCGAATCACGTTCGCCGTCTTGGGCGCGAGTTTCATCAGGCTTTTGAGCGCATCCGTCGTCCGCCCTTTCGACATCGATTCCAGGCATTTTCCAAAAGTGATCAGCGTAACTATCATCGCGGACGTTTCAAAATAAAGGGATTTTCCGTCCGAAAAGAAAAGCATCGCAAAGCTGTACACAAACGAAGCGCCCGCTCCGAGGGAAACCAGCGTATCCATGTTCGGTCCGCCGTGGAGGAGCGCCCGGAACCCGCTCGCGAAAAACTTTCTATTGATGGAAAGAATTATCAGCGCAAGAGCCATCTGCACGGTTCCGTTCAAAAGCGCATATCGCGCAAAGCAGGACGGAAGCGGCCATCCCAGAAGCGGATTTGCCATGCTGAAATAAAGAAGAACCAGGAGAAAGGCTATCGAAGAGAAGAACCGTTTCCACAGCAGAGGCGAATTCCTGTCCGAAAGCAAGTCTAGTTCCGATTCGCGTATCGAGGAGTCGTCTTTCCACGGCGACGCTCCGTAGCCGGCTTTCACAACGGCGCGAACGACATCCGAACTTTCAAAGTTTCCATTCACAAGCATGCTGTTCGTAAGAAGGCTCGCCGAACAGGACGTCACACCGGGAATTTCCCTGACAGATTTTTCGACACGAGCGACACAGGCGGCACACGACATTCCGATGACGCGAAACTTTTCCATCTTTTCTCCGAAAAAAATTACCGGGTGATGATTTTTCCGACGCCATAGCCCGCATCGGAAACGGCCTTGCGAATTTCTTCGTCCGAAACCTCGCGGACTGCGCCAATCTGGACTTCGGCCTTTTTCAGGTCCACCGTGGCGGAGACGCCATCTAGTGCATTCAGCGCGTTCTGCACATGGGCTGCGCAATTTTTGCAGACCATGCCTTCGACGGAAACCGTTTTTTTGCAAACGATTTTCCCATCGAGCATTTTTTCCAGGGCAATCGTTTCACCGCCTCCACCGCCACAACAGGCGCCCTGTCCCCTAAAATGCAAAATCGACGAGCGGACAGCGAAAACAATCGCCGCGAGAATAAGCAGGATGATGATGACGTTTAACATCTGGTAACTCCTTCTTTTTATTTCATCAGTTTGGGAAGTATTTCGACAAGTTCGTCGATTACCGAATCGTCGCCTTCGCGCACATGCCTTGCCACGCAAGTACGGATGTGAGAGGAAAGAAGCATCTTGTTAAAAGCGTTGAGGGCCGCGTTCGCCGCCGAAACCTGGATCAAGATGTCCGTGCAATAGGCGTCCTTCTCGATCATTCCCCGAATGCCCTTGATCTGGCCTTCAATCCGGTTTAGCCGAGAAACCAGTTGGCGAATTTCCGCTTCGTCGCGGTGCTTTATCTTGCAATTTTTGCAATCGCAATTCTTTTCCATAGCGAACCTCTTTCCGGTCGTTTCCGTCGGGAACGATCTTTCGCTATAAATATACAAAAAAATACCCCCGTGGGGTATGCCTGGTTAACGGCGTTTTCGCTCTAGCGGAGCAAGCCGTTCCGTTATCTTTGATATCCCGTCATAAAGTTCCAGAAAGTCTTCCACCCAGATGGCATCGCGTTCCCCGACAAGGGAAAGGGCGTTTTCCAGGGTATGTTCCGCGTTGTAAGGTCCCACGACCGCACCCGCAGGCGAATGTCCAAATCCCACCTGGTGATTGCCGTAAAGCATCATAGCGGCCCGCGCCCGATAAGAACGGTGCAGGCGAGAAACCAACTGCGATCGGAGGGAGAACAATTCGGCATAGGCCCGGTCAAAAAATTTTTCTTCGATGAGCTTTTGCGCTTTTTCGATGCCCCGCGTGAACGCAATGGATTCCGCGACGGGAATCAGGTATTTTTTTGAAGACAGCTTCTTTTGGATTTCGGAAATTTCACGCGCCAGGGATTCCCTGTCCCACAGCGGCACCTTGGCTTCTTGCGGTTTTTCCGACAGGGAAAGTTCTCGCTCATGCAAGTCCACCCAGCGATTCAGGCGGCGAATCGTCTCGGCGGCTTCGTCTTCTTCACGGAGGAGCAGGTAATCGGCTATTCGTAAAAGAAGGAAGTCGGCGAAGGCCAATCGCCAAAACGGCAAGCGGTCTTTCTTGCGAAGCGCATCGACCCGGTCCTTTACCGAAGCGTATTCAGCATCAAGCGGTCCGTTCATCGCTTCGCGTCTCCGACCGGTTCGGCATTCGACTTGCGGATAGGCGTGATTCCTATTTCCACGCGGCGGTTCTGGCGGCGATTTTCCTCGCTCGTATTCGGCACTCTCGGATGAAATTCCCCAAAGCCCGCTGCAAAGACCCGCTCCGGCGAGAAACCTTGTTCGATGAGCGTTTTTACCACATTGACGGCGCGTTCCGTCGAAAGGTTCCAGTTCGTGTAAGTCGGGGAATTGGTCGGCGTGTCATCCGTAAATCCGGAAACCATGATCGCATCGCCCGTATCGAGAACATCCTGCAAGCCCTTGCCTATCGACTTGATGTAGGAGATTCCCTCGGCGGTCAGGTCCGCCCCGTTCCGCGGGAAAAGAAACGACGCCTGGATCAGGATGTTTCCGTTTTCGAGAGCGATGATTCCCTTTTCCAACGAAGACTTGAGGCTTTGCGACAGGAGAGCGTTTCTTTCCTTTGCGACCCGGCGCATTTCCTCCTGGCAGCTGACGACTTCCTGTTCCGTACGGGTCAACGCTTCCGCCTTTTTTTCCTTCATCGTCGTCATGGCGACAAAAGCCAAGATGAAAAGCGAGAGAAGACCGGCGGTCAAGTCCGTAAATACAAGCCAATGACTTTCTTCGCGACGTTTCGCCATGGACTATTCCGCCTTCGGCTTTGCGGGAGCCTTCTGAACCTGGTCCAAAATTTCAAGCAGGATTTCCTGCGTTTTCAGGGCATTTTCGAGAAGAACTTCGCCGGAACGTTCTTCAAACGACTGGAGCGCGGAATTCAGCTGTTCGATGAAATTCTGCTCGTTTTCACGTTCGGGAACATCTCCGGAAAGTTTGGAAAGGACCGCTTCGATTCCCTTGCCGAACATTTCGAGGTTCGCCGAAAGCTCCGACTGGTTTACGCGCATGAGCTTCGCCGCTTCGCCGACACTTGTAGCGAGAGCTTCCGTGGACTCGTTTTCCTTCGCCACGCGGGAATCGATTCCCGAAATGAGCGACTGCTGCGACGCCACGAGGGATTCCGAAGAGCGCGAAAGTTCCGCAAACGAAGCCTGGACCTTTTGAGAAAGGCTTTCGATTTCGCGGGAAACGTTTTCCGAAAGCCCGACAGTCGATTCGTTCGCTTTGGAGGCGACGTTCTCGGCCACGGTCCGCAAGATTTCCAAACCTTTCTGTTCCGCATCGGCAACTTTTTCCGTCGAATCCTTGAGAGCGTCCATGAAGCGGTTCCACCTTTCGCCTGATTTTTCCATCTGGAAGTCCAAAAGGTTCGAAATCGACGAAGCCACATTTGCCGAAAGGTTCGATATTTCCTTTTCGAGACCGTTCACCACGCCGGATTCAATCGACTGGACGCTCGAAGAGAGTTTCTGCATTTCCTCGGAAAGTCCGCTCGTCACCGAAGAGAGGGAATCGCGGAGCTTTTCCGTCACCGCGGTCCCGGATTCAAGCAAAGACGTCGCAGCGACCTTTCCGGCATCCGAGAAATCCGCAGACATTTTCTGCACCACGCTCCGCATTCCTTCAAGCGCGGCATTTTGCGATTCGGAAAGACGTCGGAGCGAGTCTTCGCCGATTTTCAGGATATTCCCGGCAAGGGACGACTGCATTTCGGAAAGCCCTTTCTTCAACTCGTCAAAGCGCGCAGCGTCCGCGGACTTTGAAACGTCGAGCATATCCCGGAATTCTGCCACGCGCACTTCTTCCGCGCCTTTCAGCGAATGGAACAGTTCCCGGATTTCTCCGACGAGGGCGTTTTCCGCAGACCCGCTCTTCGGGACAAGATAGAGCAACGTGAAACGGTCCAGTTCGGAAATCCATGCTTCCCGATCCGATTCGTACAGGGAATGAATCGCATTCAAAATCAGGGCGGCGAAAAGTCCGCAAAGAGACGATCCGAAAATTCCCTTCATGCTCGAGAAAATGTTCTGGATAATGCCGAGCGTCGTTTCGGAAGTCGCATTCGAATCGATAGCGCTTCCCGCCGCGTTGATAGAAAGCATCAAGCCGAAAAACGTTCCCATCAGACCGAGCAGAACCACGACTCCGCTACCGCTTCGTCCGGAACTTTCTTCCTCGGCGGCCCATGTCGTCTTGAGAAACGGCAAATCCTGGACCTGGAAAAGCACCTGTCTGGACTTCAGCATGCGCAAGAACCGGATTCGCCCGTTCAGGATTCCGGAACCTGCGATTTCCGCATCGGAAGGCGAACTTCCCGACTCATAGAGAGACGCATACTTGGAAGCGAGTTCGCGCTCCCCGACAATTTCGCGGATGGCGCTAAACGTATTCCAGGCGGAGAGTAGATAGATGACGAAGATGGCTATCATGATGAGCCAACCGAAAAGAGGCGCGCCGAAATAGAATGCCCCGGAGACAAGAACCACCGCTCCGATTAAAGAAACAAGCAACGTCCAAAGAGATTTTTTCATTTTTATTCCGTGGTTTTATGGGTAAAAAGATCCAGCTGGCCGCGAGAAAATCCCCGCAAATACAAGAGCCATTTTTCCGAATACCATTTTCCGATGTAAAGCGTGACCCCTTCCGCATAATCGCAGAAATCGTCCGTAAAAGCGAGGAACGCATTTTCGTAGGCGATATTCGAACTGTTCGCGCCGACGTTCTTTGCGCAGGAACGCGCCGACGGGAAACATTTCCGTTCGCGAGGAGGCTTGAACTCCGCCATGAAACGCTTTCGGGCAACGCCGGCGAGCGATGCGCGCAGACGGGATGTCATGGCGTATTCGCTTGCGCGGAGAGCCGCTTCAAGCGACGGCAAAATCTTGGAAACCGCATCGAGAGCGCTTTCCCGGTACCACATTTTCGAAAGCTTGTCCTGGATGTGTTCCACGCGACCGGAGAGATTGACCAAGAGCTTTTCGGCGTCCCCCACCATCAAGTGGACAGTGGAAAAATAGAGGTTTCGCAATTTTTCCGCATTGGCCGAAAAGTAATAGCCGTTTTCACCCTGCAGGACATACTGGTTTTGCGAAAGCATCCGGGTGATTTCGTCCGTTGCGAAACGCTGCATCCACTTGAACCGGAACTCCCGAAACTTGACCCGATACTCGTCAAGGATGACCGGGAAATCCTCCGCGGCAAGTTTCCATGCGTGCGAGCCGTTCGAAATCATCTCGCTTCCGGATGTCATCTCTTCCGGGTTTGATTCCGCGGCGTCCAAATGTTCGTTCAGGGCGATAGACCAACGGACATCCATCGCTTGCGAAAGGCTCGAAAGTTCCGAAGAACGGTCCTGCCGAAAGCCCGTTCCGAGCAAGCTCGAACCTGTCATTTTCCGGATAGCCCTGCGAAACGATTCTTCCACTTCAACCTCTAGAATTCGGACTCGATGCGCTGCCAGACATTTTTCGAAACCTTGCGTCCCTTTGCCGACATTTCGTCGGATTCCTTTCGGATATCCGCTTCCAGATTGTTCACGACGAGTTTGCTTTCGCCGTCGAAAGATGTTCCCCGGTAAAGGTAGAGCCCGAATATGTTGCCATGGATTTTCGTGTTCCTGAAGCGGACCGTCCCGACCCCGACAGAAAGGGCGAATCGGTTTCTGGAAAAGTCGCAGCCCAGAAGTTCGAAGTGCGGAGAATTTTCCACCCAGAGGCCGTAATAGTTATTGACAAGCTTGACGTTTTCAAAAATTCCCCGGGAGCGGATGACCGTATTCCGAAAGGCGTTTTCGATGAGCAAGTGCTTCACATAGAAATAGCGGTCCCCTGTCGAAAAATACAGACCGTTCCAAGATTCCGTCGAATCCGCGGAAAGAAAGGCGACGGGCTTTTCCGCCGAGCCTTCGATGCGGACCGTACCGCGCAAGTAGAGCTTTGCATACCCGCTAAAAAACACCTCGACGCCCGGCTCGACCAAAAGCGTGTCATTTTCCGAAAGGACAAAGCTGGATTCCAAAAGATACGGCGAAGAGCGTTCGGAAAGCAGCACCTTGTGATGCCTGATCTGCGGAAAAGGCGTCACGGCAAACGACGGGCCGAAAAGAAGAAGGAAAATTAAAAAGAGACGCTTCAAGGATGGACCCTCCGGAGCGAAAGCTTCTGGCGAATGCGCAAGTCGGGAATGGTATCCCCGCTTTGTTTTTCGATGATGCGCAGCTTCCCTTCGACAAGCAGTTCCCCTTCGACGACCTTGCCTGCCAGGACGTCAAAAAGAACCGTTCCCGTTCCGAGGATAAAATCCGGGCTTTCCGTAATCTGCAAATCGTCCTCGCTGTTCTGGCGATAGCGGACATTCATCTTCAGCCGGGCGAGAGTCATCCCGTCGCGCTCGAAAATTTCTTCCAGCTTGAACCACTTATAGACGACGCACGTTTTTCCGCGGTCATCGGTGAGCATCTGCTGGCGTTCCCACGAATCCCCGACAGAGACCGGACTCGCCGGAAGTACGGGCTGGACTTTCAAAAAGAACTTCCGGACATCCACATCCCCGACATCGGGCAAGGCGACCATTTCGTCAAACCGGACCGATCCCATTTCACCGTCACCGCCCATCTTGTACTGGACCGATTGCGTTTTCAGATAACGTTCAATGTGATCCGTCTCCTCGACAGAACGATTGTCAGACGCATAGTCCGCGGAATCCACCCGGAGCAAAAAGCGCCCCGTCCCGTCGTCATAGGCAAAGAGAAGCTCCGAATGGACCTGCAAATTCAGTTGCGCGGTCATGGAGACTCCCGAATCGGCTGGATTCTGCTCCGAAGCATTCATCAAAACCTGCAGAGAGCTTTTCAGTTCGTAGTCTTCGGGCGTCGGATTTTGCGTGTTGAATCCGAGCAGTACGCTCCTGTCCTCGCAGGCAAAAAAGACAAGCGAAAGGGAAGCAAGAAAAATTTTAAAAAAGCGGAAAGGTCTAGATGATGATTCCGCACAAGCCGTTGCCGATTTTCCGGCTGTTGATTTTTTTACGACAGGCATATAGCAAAGATAAAATTAAGGATCGGACTTTTTGGGAAACTTTGCGCCGGAATCGCCCTTCTTCTGGCGCATTTCCATGAAAAACGCCTGGATGAGACCGAGACATTCCTCCGCCTTCACGCCACCGGTCACGAGGACTTTCTGCCCGATGGCATTGTCCGATATGACGTCGATGGTCGTGCCGCAACCGCCAAAACGTTTGTCGGGCGAACCATAGACAACCCGGGATATTCGGCTGTTCAGGATGGCTCCGGCACACATCGGACACGGTTCTAGCGTCACATAGAGCGTCGCGCCCGACAGTCTCCAATTTTCGACCGAGGCGGAAGCCGCCCCGATGGCGACGATTTCCGCATGGGCTGTCGCATCCTTGAGCGTTTCGACCTGGTTGTAGCCTTTCCCGATGCAGCGTCCGTCCTTGACGATGACACAACCGATCGGAACCTCGCCCAAGTCGTAGGCGCGCTCCGCTTCGCGAATCGCCATGTTCATCCAGCGTTCATCTTCCCGGTCCGTCATCGCCACCTCGCCAATTCATCAAGCTTTCAGTTTCTGGGGCTTCCGTTTCAGGAAAAGGCCGAGAATGTTTGCCGAGACAAAAGTCACCGAAGCGGAAATCGCGGGATTCCAGAAAAAGCAGAACACGCCGTCAAAAGGCGGAACGTATGCAGGAATCATCGGGATGCGGTTGAAGAGCAGGATTGACGCCATGCCGCACAGAACGCCGATGATGACAGCCAAAGACGACAGCCTTCGAGAAAAGAAGGCGAGCAGGAACAGGGCGAGCAGAGGGCCCGTAAAAAGCCCCGTAAAGAACAGCGCATTCGACAGGAGCGAACTTTGCATATCTACCGCGACAAATGCGACTAGCGTGCTGAGGACCGCCCAGAGGAGCGTCCAGAGCTTCGCCTTGGCGAGATCCTTCGCACTCTCGGACCGGACAAGCATGATATCCTTCACCGTCGTATTGCCAAGCGCGTTGATAGCGCTCGAAAGGCTGCTCATGGCCGCGGCATAGATGGCCGCGACGATAAATCCGATGACTCCCGGCGGAAGGGCGTTGACGATAAAATAGGGGAACACGCCGTTCAGTTTGACATCCGGAGGAAGGATGCCTACGCCCTTGACATTGTAATAGACAAAAAGCCCGGCCCCGACCATAAAGAAAAGGATGGAAACAAAAATTCCGAGAATCATGCTGAGGATGCTCGACGCATTGGCGGACCGGATGGAATCACAACTCAGATAACGCTGAACAAACTGCTGGTCGCAGCCGCGAATCGCCACTTCGATAACGCCGTAAGCGATTCCCGCCGAGAGAAGGTTTCTCGCATTTGCCGGATCCCAGTTCGACGCGTCGAAGAACTTCGTCTTGCCCGCAGCCGCCGCGAGCGAAAGCATTTCGTCAAAGCCGCCAACGCCCTTTGCGAGAATGTAGAGGGCGACCACTCCGCCGCCAAAAAGCACGATGAACTGCATCACGTCCGTCCAGACGACAGCCTTGAAACCGCCATACCACGTGTAGATTGTCGCCACGACAGCGGTCAAAAGAATCGCCCAGTGGATGTCGATGCCGAGAATCGGAGCAAGTACGAGGGACGGGGCATACAAAAGGATTCCCATCCGCAACAGGAGATGCAGACAGTAGAAAATGGAGGCCAACCGGCGGACCCACGGGGAAAACCGGATTTCAAAGACCTCGTAAGCGCTCGAAATTTTCAATTGGCGGATCCGCGGGATAAAAACCAAGCCCACGACGACGATAGAGAGGAGCGCTCCGATATTGTTCATGAGGAATCTCATGTCGTTGCCGTAAGCCTCCGCCGGATTTCCGAGAAAGGTCGTAGCGCTGACCGATGTGGCTATCAGGCTTATCCCGATGGCAACCCAGTGCATCGTTCCGCCGCCGCGCATATAATCCCCAAAACCTTTGTTCCCTCGCGAAGCCCAAAGCCCTATCCCGACCGAAAGCAGGATATATAGAATCAGGACAAACCAATCAAGTCCGGTAAACATAGTCTAAACCATCTCCTTTTCATCAGGTTCCAAGTCAAAAGCCCGGTTTTCGTACCGAACCACCCTATTCCTTCCATTTTCCTTGGCGCTGTAAAGAGCTTCGTCCGCATACTGGACAGCCCGGGACATGTCGCCATGGAATTCTCCCGTCACGAGAAAGCAACCGATGCTGACCGAAACATCGATCGGTGCGCCTTGGAAAATGTCAAAAGGCGCCGTGCAAACCGCAAGACGTATTTTTTCCGCAACGGCCATCAGCGAAACCTCCGTCACATCCGGCACCGCTACGAAAAATTCCTCGCCGCCGTAACGGGCAAGCAGGTTCCCGTCCACAGCCGCAACAGACGAAATTCGCGACGCAATTTCCTTGAGAACGGCATCGCCCGCCTGATGCCCGTAAGTGTCGTTGATGTGCTTGAAATGGTCGATATCCATCATCATCACGCCGATGTTCTTTTCGCCTCGGGACTTGTCTAACTTGACGATTTCCTCGTTGATCGTGCGCCGGTTCAAAAGCCCGGTAAGCGCATCGTGATAGATTTCAAACTGCTCGTGTTCAAACTGCATCCCGCGCTGGTAGGCGAAATAGGCGATGTTCACCATAAAGCGGAGCAAATCCTTTTCGAGCTGGTCAAAATGTTGCGCATATCTGCGTTCTAGGCAGATGGCTATTTCGGACGGTTCGTTGAGAGCCGCATTGTGCATCGTCATGGAACTCGGCTGGACAAACAGGTAGCGGAGCGAATTGTTTCGGGGTTCCTGATCGGTAATGCGCGGAACATATTCCGAGCGTCCATTGAAAACACGCTCCATGGCGCAGTGCTGCATCATCGCAAGCGGGAGGATTCCCTTGTCCGACAGGGAAAACTTCATGCCTTCGAATCGTTCCTCGTCTTCGCCGCGGCAAAAGGCGACCATTCCCTCATCTTTTTCCGGGTGGAAGACCAGAATCATGATGCGTTCCGCGACAAAGTTCTGGCTTACGTATTCGAAGATTTCCTTGTAAGTATCGCGCAGAAGCGTCGTCTTGAAAAAACGCTGCTGGTAGGCGGAAAGCTCGTAGAACTTTTTCTTTTCCCGGTAATTCGACGCCGACGTATAGCTCTTGTACGTGAGCATGTAGAAAAGCGCGGCAAAGCTTTCTAGGGACGGAATCTGGTCCGAACGGAAGGCGTTGCGCTCCAGGGAATCGACGATTAGCGCTCCGACCCGTTCCTTTTTCTCGTTAAAGATCGGGACGCCCGCTACCGAATGGACGGCGACGTTCACCGCATAATAACCGAGACTTTTCCCGTTCGGAAGATCGCCTTCCAGGATTCTGGCAAGTTCCCGACCGGCAAGCTGTCCGACAACCCCCGAGCCATCCGAGATCAGGGCATTCCGGTTGATTTCATTTTCCGCTTCGGACGCAAAGGCCCTAACCCGGAAGGATTTTCGGTCCGACTTCAAAAGCAACAAAACCGAATGCGCCCCGGGAATCAAATTGCGCAAAGCCCCGAGGGACGAATTATAGACGGAATCCAGATCGCGTTCGAGTTTTGTCCAGATTTCATTTCCGTTCAGCTTGTTAAACGAAGCTTCGCCGTCTCCGGGATAGGCGCCGAACATATCCTTTGTCGCAAGAGTCGGCCCGGTCTGCGTTATCGCCGGACGTAAAATTTTCCCGAAAGCGGTCTTGTCTGTCGTGCGCCCCGAACGCAAGACGGGGATTGCCCCCGACGAAGATTCATCCGACGATTCGGGATACACCGGACGGTTCAACCAGGCGAGCACCAGGGAAACCAGCGCAAACGGAATGGCGAGCAGGAACACGCCTCCGCGAAACGAAAGGCCTACCAGAAAGCCGAAGACAACGAACAAAAGACTTGACATGCATCTACCCGGAATTTACAGCCGGAAAGAGCGATACAGAACAAAGAAAGCGACCACTGCAAAAACAATGTGACCGATCCAAGCTCCGAGGACAGGATAAAGCGCACCGTTCTCTCCCATCTTCAGCCCAATCCGGATTAGTACATAATAGCTAAACACGAGGAGAATCCCAAGTCCAAATTTTTGGGAAAGCCCTCCGTTTCGATTAAACCGGTGAGCGAGAGCCGCCCCGATAAGCAAAACGATGAAATTCATCATCGAACCGGAATACTTGAAATAATAGGCCGTTTCCAGTTTGTTCGTATTTTCGCCGGATCTTTTCTGCACCTCGATTTTCCGCAGGATTGTCTTCGCATCCATTTCGTCGCCGCGTTGGCGCTCGTCCAAGAAATCCTCGGGCAAAAGCGATGTTTTCCCCTTGAGGCTTTCCCGCACAAAATGCCGCGTTTCAACAGATCCATCCTTGAGGAATGTCCGTTCGTAGCCGTCTTCAAACCGCCAATAGCCCGGTTCGATGGATTCAATCATTTTCGGTGAACTTTTCCCCGAATCCCGGGACGCTTCGGGCTTTTCCCTCTCGCCGTTCAAATCCATTTTTCTCGCCGGCTTTCGCCCGGAAGTTTCGCCGTTTTCCTTCACGTCCGCCGCCGCAAAAACCGTATCGGGTTCTATCCAGCGAAGCCTTCGCGCATCAAAACGCTCATACAAATCCCCATCGCGGTAGATCAAAAGGACAACGTCGCGTCCAAGCTTGCTCGCTCCGCCATACGAGCGCATAAACCAGCTGGTCTTGTCGCCGGAGATATACACAAAGTCGCGTTTGTCCCGAATCCGCGGATCCTTGCGTTGCTGCGACATCGGTTCCATGATCTTGTAGCGGCTGTGGTTTGCGTCCGGCAAGACTTTTGCATCCAGGTAAAACGAAAACGCCGTAACAAGCGCCCCGACAAAAAATATGGGAACCAGGGCGCGGAATGGGCTTTTTCCCGACTGCTGGAAAGCCATAATTTCCAAGTGTCGCGACATGTTTCCCACCGAAGCGACAACGCCGATAAAAAGCGCAACAGGCGTCACCAGGTAAACGATATAGGGAAGATAGGCGATGTAATAGGCCCGCGCATCCAGGGGATCCCGGGCGAGCCACGTCCGGATATTTCCGACGAAATCGATGACGATGAACATGAATACCGCGCCGAGAAGCACGAGCAGGAACATCTTCAAAAAATGCAGCACAAGATAACGGGAGAACTTCATCTTGCGTTTTCCTCCGGAGCGCGGCGGCCTTTGCCAAGGCGGCGGAAAATATTTCCGAAGAAATGCTTCACCCGCGAAGCGGGCGTCGTTCCCGAATAGCGGTCGAGATACATCTTCCATGTGAGGAATATGCCAAACGCTCCGATGATGACGTTCGAAATCCACATAGCGACAGCCGGGGAGACGATAAGCCTGTCCGCCAGATTTTCGCCTCCGATAAGGCACACCCAGTAGAGCACGAAGAACGCGATGCTGTAGATGATTCCCGTTCCGATCCCCCCCTTGCGCGCCATGATTCCGAGCGGAGCGCCTATCAGCACAAAGACAATGCAGGCGACACTCGTACTGAATTTTTTATGCACTTCGACCCAATACTGCGCCTGGCGTTTTTTCTCGTTCAGGACTCGTTCCGACGTCCGGTGGACAATGCGCTCCCGCGTGCGTTCCGCGATAGAAACATCCCGCAAAGCCCGGATATGGCGAAGCGAATCCGCCGGCAGTTCCCGCGAAAAATCCTTGGGGACAATTGAATCGCCAAAAGCATACTCCCGAAGCTTAGACAGATCGGGGAATAGCGTTCCTCGGCTTTCCTCGACAATCCTCGTTTCGTTTTTTTTCGCTTCCTCGATAACATCGAGCATCATCTCGATAGGCATTTCGCGGTCGCTGCGATATTTGCGATTGCGGCGCTCCAAGCGGTCGTTCACATTCCTTACGGCAAAGTCCTCCGAAGAGAATCGGATGCGGAAATAGTTCGCCGGGTCGTCCTTGTCCGCCATATGGTTTTCACCGCTCTTGAGCCGGAGCATCAGCGTTGCGCCGTTGTCCGCGTAGTCCATGGTCGCGCTGTCCGCCATGACGATTCGCGGAGGTCCCTTTCCCTCCGTCTCGAAAATCTGGATTCCGTAAAGCGTTCCCGTCGAGGGGTCGATGCGGTCCACCCAGAGCTGCACGCCCGGAAACTGGGTTGTCAGCTTTCCCGCGTCGATAAAGGCATGGGGTTTCTTGCGCGATACAGCGCTCATCAGCTCCACGGATCTGTGATTCGCTTCGGGCAAGAGCCAGTTGTTAAAAAGGATCAGCAGTTCCGAAATCAGGACGCCCACGAGAAGCACCGGACGCATGATAGAGAGGGGCGAGACGCCGGCAGCCTTCATCGCCGTAATTTCCTGGTCCCCCGAAAGCCTTCCAAAAGCCATGAGGCATGCGACAAGAACCGCCATCGGAATCGAAAGGGAAAGCATCCAGACAATATTCAGCAGGAAAATTTCAAGGACAGTCGAGGCGGGAAGTCCTTTCGACAGAACGTTGTCGAGAATCATAACCAGAAAATCCACGACAAACAGGAACGTGATGACAAACAGCGCCAGGAAAAATGGCGCAACATGTTCCTTCAGCACATACCGCACAAGAGTCATAGACGTTTTCTAGGTTTGTTTTTTGCTAATTTAGCAACATTGAAATGTTCCATCCCAGCCAAGACGGTCCAATGCGCACCAACAAACTCTTTCCGATTTTTGCCATCTTAGCCTTTTCCGCGTTTCTGCTTTCCTCGTGTTCTTCGAGCGAAGGCGGCGGAGACAGGACCCAGATGTGCAAGAACCGCTTCGACGCAGCCGACAAGGATTTCAAGGCCGGTCATTACAGCCGGGTCAAAGGCCCCCTCGAAGAAATCCTGAACCTGTGCATCGGAACGGGATACATGGAACAGACACAGTTTCTCCTTGCGGAAAGCTACTTCAACTTAGAAGAATGGCTCGAAGCCCGCGGCGAATACGGCAGCTTTGCAAACAACTTCCCCAGTTCCCCCTTTGTCGAGACAGCCGAATTCCGGAAGGCGGTCGCCGCTTTCAACATCGAATATAACATCGACCGCGACGAGACCAACACGACGCTCGCCATGCGCGATTTCGAAAAGTTCGCTTCGAACTACCCGGAATCCCCGCTCACCGATTCCGTGAATTACTACTTGAACCTTCTCCTCGAACGCCGGGCCGAACACGACTACCGCGTAGGAAAGCTTTACCACAAGCTCGGGCATCCGCAATCCTCCGCCATCTACATGAAGGAATTTCTCGATCTCTACCCGAAAAGCAAGCGACGTCCCGAAGCCCTTGTCCTTCTCGTACAAAGCTACGCGGAACTCGACCAGTTCGAAACGGCAAGGTTCTATCTGGATAATTACAAAAACACCGTCCCCGACAGCATCCAGAAGCGCATCGAATCCGTCAAGTCCCAGGAAAGCTACATCAGCCGTCTCGAAAAGAAATTCCAGAAGCGCATCGAAAAGGAGCAGAAGGAAAAGCTCCTCGCCAAGGAAGAAGCCCGGGACGAAGCGGAAGCACATCCCGACGACGAGGATGAGGACTAGGCTTGAAGCGTTTTCTTCTCGCATTTGCCGCGCTTTGCGCTTTCGCCTTCGCGGCGGATAAAGGCGTTCCCGGGGCGAAAGGCATTTCTTCGGAAGCGGAAGACCGGAGCGTTCTCTCCTTTTTCATCCAGCCGTCCATTTCATTTCTGAGTTTTGACAGCCGCGATAAGTTCCAGGCCGAAGTCGATACTGTCTATAAGCGTTTCCGGACAGAGGCCCTGACCGAAGCCGAAAGCAGCTATGTGTCCAAGCAGGATTTCCAGAAAGTGAATTTTTGCTTCCCGATTACCGCGGGCCTGCAGCTCCAGTGGCGAAGCGGGCATTTCGTCAGCGCGGGCTTCGGCTACATCTACGACAACGAATCGGTCGTCGTCACGGACAGAAAGGACAAGATTCACAATTACAGCTACACGCTCCAGGGATTTCCGCTCTATCTCGAATACCGCATCGCCATTCCGGAGGACCTGATTTCCATTTCGAATGCGAGCCTTTTCAGCGTGTCGCTTCGTTGGTATTGGATGCTTCCCGGGACGGAAATCTATTCGAGCTGGGGACATCTCGACGCAAACGAATCCCTCCTCGGAAACGGTTTCGGGGTGAGCCTCGGCTACCTGGTCACCACATGGAAAAACATCCACATCTACGGCGACATCGGGTATTCGCGAATCATCGTCCATGCCGACGGTCCCTTTTCAAAAGTCGTCCCCGACAGCGACACGGACAAGGCCAAATGGGACTTGGGCGGGCTCCAGCTGCAATTCCGTTTCAGCCTGGGCGTCATCAACCGGGCAAAAAAATGATTTTTTCTCCCGACTACGCGGAAATGCATTACAAGTTCAAGCTTCCGTGGTCACTTCTCTACCGAAAGGAACCGGAAATCATCATCGATGCGCCTTTCCAGGTTGTCCCGGGGGAAAATGTCAAGCTCTTTATCGTTGTCCGCGAAGCGAACCGCTTCCCCGTCACCCTGGAATCCTTTGACGCTACGTTTACCGCTCACGACTTTCGGCACAAGAAAACCCAGAGCCTTCGGCAAACCATCGCGGAACCCTTTTGTTTTCTTCCCGTCGATTGCGGAAAGCTCCCGCCCGGAGACTACGCAGTCAAAGCCTCGGTCGAAATTTCCATCGGGAAAAGAAAAAAGAGCATCCGGCGGTTCAACCTGACCGGACTAAAAAAGTCGCCGCTCCGCATCTGCGTCTTGAAGGAAAACGTCCCCAAGCCGAAAGGCTTTATCGCAGGCGATGTCCATGCGCACACGTATTTTTCCGCGGACCCGGTCGAATTCGGAGCGTCCCCCGCTGTCTTGCAGCAAGCGGCAAAGTCCGTCGGATTAGACTTCGTCTTTTGCACCGACCATTCCTACGACTTCGCTTTCGAAAAAGATGATTACATGGTCCGTGCCGACGCGAACGCCCGCTACGAAGCGCTCCGAAAGGAAATTTCCGGGTTGCCGGACTATCCGCGGATGATTGCGGGCGAAGAAATTTCAGCCGGAAACGCGCAGGGAAAAAATGTCCACCTGCTATTACCCGGGCATCCGGAATACATTCCCGGCGAAGGCGACTGCGGACGGAACTGGCTCAAAAACAGACCGACCCTTTCCATTTCGCAAATCGTTTCGAGGACGGGGCTACCCTGCTTTGCGGCGCATCCCAGGGAAACGATGGGAAAAATCGAACGTTTTATCTTCAACCGGGGCGATTGGAACGCGGCGGACCTGCAAAAAGAAAGCGGAAACCCGATTCGCGGGCTGGAATTTTGGAACGGTTCGCGCGACAAGGGATTTGAACTCGGACGAAACTTCTGGATTTCGGAACTCGAACGGGGAAACTTTCTGCTCCCGCTCGGAGGAAACGATGCGCACGGCGACCTCAACGAATATACGGGCGTAAAGATCCCTCTCTTAAGGCTCAAGCGTTCCCGTTCGCACATCTTCGGATATGTCCGGACCGTCATCAAGAGCGAAAGCGCAGAGAACGCCTTCCGGGACCTGAACAGTTCGAACCTATACGTCACCGACGGACCCGCACTCTGGTGGGAACGCGACGGGGAAAACGTCCTGTTCCATTTTAAAAGCTCGGAAGATTTCGGGGCGCTCAAAAGTTTCACCCTCTTTGCGCAAGACGTTTCGGGCAAACGCGAACGCCCGCTCGAAATTTCACCCGGAAAAATTTCCGATTTCGAAGCGACCTGCCGGATTTTTCTCCAAGGATTTCGATACGTCCGGGCCGAAGCGGAAACGGTTTCGGGACGTTTCGCGCTTACAAGCGCCTGCCCTGCGACGCCAAATAACGTTCATACAGAAACATCGCGACCAGGTTCTTGCTGTCGATGAACATTTTTCCGGCTTCTTCATACGGCAGCACGACGGTTTTTATCCATTCATTTTCATTCGTATATTCCTGGTTCCGACCGTCTAGGCGGTGCAATTCGTCAAGCGTCACTGTCCGTTCGATTGCATACAAACGAATGCGCTCGTCCAAAAGTCCGCAGCTCCCGGCATGTCCGTCCAGTTTTCCCGCCGTGTAAAATCCGGTAAGGTCTATCAATTCATCATCCGTTGCATCGATCATCGCTTCTTCCTTTAGTTCGGAAAGGGCGACCTTGCGGAAATCCGAAGACCAGTCGAGAATCCCTGCGGGCATTTCGAGCGATTCCGGTTCCGAGATGGCGAAACGCGGCTGGCGAACGAGCAAGAGATAGGGCTTTCCTTCCGCACGCAGCACGACCAGAACGCCGACGGCATCTCCCCGCACAAGGACGATTCCGTGCACCGGCCTTCCATCGGGAAGCGTCGCTGTCGCCGTGAGCTTGATGAACAGCGGAGCGTGATTGTTAAAGCGGAAATCGACCGACGAAAAATGGATTTTCGAAATGACGAATTTTTTTTCCGTCCGCGACAGCCAATTTTTAAAAAGCGGGGATTCGAGAACTATCCGACGGTCCGCCTCGGCGATTTCATCCGAAAAGCTGTATTCGATCATTTTGCATTCCTTGTCAGAACATCCGCAAGTTCCAGCGCATCGATGAGGGAATGTTCGTCCGCGATTCCCTTCCATGCGATGTCGAATCCCGTCCCATGATCGACGCTTGTCCGCACCACGGGAAGTCCGAGCGTCGTATTGACGCCGCAAGTTTTCCTTTTCTTTCCCAGGTCAAAGAGCATCGTCTTGGTCACCACGTGTCCCTGGTCATGATACATCGCGATGACACCGTCAAAGGTTCCCGCCCGAAGCTGCGGAAAGACGACATCCCCGGGAAGCGGCCCCTCGGCGCGAATCTTCTTTTTGCGGAGAAGCTTTACCGTCGGAGCGATTTCGTTTATCTCCTCGAGGCCGAAAAGCCCACCCTCTCCCGCATGGGGATTGAGACCGGCAACGCCGATTTTCGGAGAGGCCAGCTTGCGATATTTCTTGAGAAAATCGTTCAGGAGAACCGCGACCTTTTCGATGCGTTCCCGCTTGACTAGATCGCAGGCGTCACGCAGAGAGACGTGCGTGCTCACATGCGCCACGACCCATTTTCCGTGGACTAGACACAGGACGGGATGCGGGTCCCCGCACATTTCACCGATAAATTCCGTGTGCCCCTGGAATTCCGGGACGGTCTTCTCGACAGCTTCCTTGCAAAGCGGAGCGGTCACGATTGCCCGGGCACGTTTCAAAAGACACAGGGCTGTCGCCGTGCGCACCCATCCGATGCTCGCCCGACCGGCTTCCTTCGTGATTTTTCCCGGCTGCACCTTTTCTTCAAAATGCACACCGCCGTCGATGACCGGGATTCCCTGCTTCGCGACTTCCGCGACCGATTCCGGGGATTCGGCAAGCACGAGACGCTTCTTGATTTTCAGCAATTCCGCCGCCTTTTCCAAAACGGGCAAATCGCCGACGATAGCCATCGGAGTCTTGATTTTCCGGCAGGCCTTCAGATAAGCCTTGAGCGCAATTTCCGGGCCCACACCGTTCGGGTCGCCCATCGTAATCAAAAGAGGGATTTTTTTAGTCATTTTTTTCCTCGTCAAATCCGACGGAAGCTTTTTTCCAAGCCTGCAGGAGCGTATCCGCAAACGCAGAATCTAAGACTTCCTCGCCGGAGTTTAAGTTCAAGAAAAACCATTCCGAATTCGCCGACGGTCCACAAGAAGGTTCATCCGCCGCGGGAACAAAGAGCGTATGGTTTGTCACAAAGTAACGCCCGGGGAGAGCCCTCCCCGAAAAGTCCCCATGATCCATGCCGGAACACTTCGGAATTTTTTCCGCATAGAAAAGCGTCGAATGCCAGGTCGTGTCCAGAAAACGATAGACGGAATCGCTCAGCGCGGTCGAATCGTTTTTCCATTTCGAAGAAAGGCAGAAAACGAGGGAATCGTCCTTGCAAATTTCTCGGACGGCGACAAGATTCGTATCGCTTGACCAGTTCGAAAGCCAGAGCGTATCGGGTTCGGTACTGCACGAATCGTGAATTTCCAGACAAACGGATTTCATCAGGCGATAGGCGAAAGTATCCACATCGACGGAATCCACCCGGGCGAGAACCCCCGCCGAATCGTTCGACGTACGCCGCGGCATCCGGTAAGGATCGCTGAATGCGGAATCGAGATAGACGGAAACGCTTTCCGCGAGAAAGGTTCCCTGGCGAATCCAGATGGAATCCTTCAAGGTCAATGTCGCCGCAAGAGAAACCGTATCCGGAGACTCCTTGAAAAAATCGTTGTGCGAATTTCCCTCTACGCGAATTTCGCGGACGCCTTCCCACCTTTCGAAAAAGGGAATTTTCAGAACCGTATCCGGTCTAAAAAGCGGCTGCGGGCAATCGGTAATTCCGGTATTTCCCAGCACGAGCTTTACCACAAGCGTCAAGACGGAATCTTCCGGATAGTTCTCGTAAAGTTCGATATTCTTCAAAAAGCAGTTTCCAAAAGTCCACATGCTGTCGAGCGAAAGTTCGAGCGTATCGCCATAGAGATGGAAGCGGTGACCGGAATCTAGCTGCGCATGGAGCACGTAGCCGTAACCGCCGACGGGAAAATTTTCCGGGTAAACCGGAATCGGGCCGTCATCCGATTCGGCGCAGGCAAAAAAAATCCACGGCAAAAGCAAAAAGAAAAATCGCCGCATATCAAAGCCCCAGTTCCCGGCGGAAACGCTCGACATCCCGCGAATCCGCCACATAAGAATCCTTGAAAAAATGATCCCAGCGGACAAAGCGTCCGTTGCGCAGGATTTCAAGGAAAAAGACCGCGCTGTCGCTCGGGGCGAGACGTCCCAAAGGTTCGTTTACTGCGACTTTTTCCCCTTCCCGGATGCCAGGCGAAATCTGGAAAAGCTCAGACACACGCGAAAAAACATTTCCGCCGTGATTCAAGAGAAGACCGTAACCGCTCGAATCCTTGAAAACAGAAACCACCTCCGCCGGCATGACCGGATAGATGGGAGCCTCCCCGATTCCCATAAAGAGATCCTTCAAAAGCAGATTTTCCCGACCGGCAAAGTCAAAATCCGATGCGATTGGAAGCGCCGCCCCCTTGAGCGGATTGCGCGGACACGTTCCCGGAAAGCGGCATCCGTCGGGACGGACCCAGGCAAACGAGGAATCGGCCAGCATCAAGTGGAAAATCCACGACACGGAGGAATCGGACTGCACGCCCAGGACTTTCGGCTTTTCAAATTCCAGCGAATCCGCGATCCAATGCACGCCCAGCGGAAAACTTTTCCCCGTCCCTGCCACCGCATAACGGAGAACGGCTTTGTCCGGCAAGTCGGCGACACGGTCCGCGTTCTTAAGCGTCCAGGAACACTGGACAAGCGTTCCGCGCCCGAGGACGAAAGCGTTTCCGTCAAAAGCCGCGCAGGCTTCGCGCCAAGAGCCATCAAACGTTTTCTGTTTCCCTTCCGAATAGGCGCCAGCCTTTTCCACATAGCGAACCGCCTTTTGGACAGCCCCGCTCGCATAGACCGCATACCCGAGCAAGAGAAGAAGCAGACTCCTGCCGATAGGGATCCGCCGCCTCGGTTTCCAGCTCATCTTTTGCGATTTGTATTCTCGAAAGGGTTCCATTACAGCAAGGAGAAAAAGGCGACAACCCCTGCGGCAACAAGCAACGCCACGATCACCCAAATCCAGGATTTCTTCGAACGTTCCTCGTCCTTGAACGGGTCGGAAAGCCCTCCCTTGAGAGGCGTAGAATCCTTGCGGATGGCGTTAAAGCTCTTGGTGAAACGCCCCGTCACACGGCGATGCGAAGCCGGGACTGCTTCGAGCGGCGGCTGTTTTTCGTTTTCGGACTCGCCTGCCGGATTTTCCTTTTTCGAATCTTCCTTCATCGAAAAAGCCAACATGGCAGCTTCCTTTCGAAAGACGAGAAGGGACTTGTCGAGGCCCGCTTTCCGGATGCAGTCCACCACGATATCGTTATCCGTCAGGAGCGCAAAGGCTCCGTTTTTCTGGGAAAGTTCCGCCCGAACCTGGTTGAACGCACTGCAAGCGTCGCTATACAAAAAATCCAGTCCGGTCAAATCGACCGCAACGAACGCCGAACCTTTGTCGAGCAAAGGTCGAACATCCTTCTTGAACTGTTCTGCATCAAAAGCTCCAATCGGAGTAATCGGAGCGGAGAGCAGGTCAAAGAGACCGACCGCACGGTAATTACTTAATTCACTCATAGGCATAATATAATTCTATTCTTCCCAATAAGTTCCCCCGGAACTTTCTTCCTCGACTTCCGGTTCCGAAATTTCGGGTTCCATCTCGGACATGGAACTTTTCAAAGCTTCGTCCCGCGCCTTCTCCGCCGGCGGCAGGTTCTGCTTCTTTTCGGGAAAGAGGAAAAGTCCCGGGCTGATTTCAAGGCTCACCCGGTGCACAGCCGAAAGGGTCGGGTGCGATTCAAACGCATAATCGACGCGGAGCCAGTTCGAAAGGGCAAAGCCCGCACCGGCGGTCCAGCTTTCAAGCTCCGAAAGGCTGGCAAGCCCGACGCGGACCGAAAGACCGAAATCAAAAGAGAACTCGACACCGGCGCGACCACCGCCAAGCCAATCGACCGGATGCTCCCAAAACCTTCCTCCGCGGACATCGCCATCCCAGTCCTCGTCGCGATTTTCCCGGTGGAGGATTCCCGCACTCTGCCAATAGGCGGAAACGGTCCCGTAGAAATAGGATACGGGACGGGAAACGCCCAATCCGAGATACCATTCCGGCGAGCTGTATTCCACGGTTCCTTCTTCCCACGTGACCGCGGACGATGTCCATCCTTTCAAAAGCGACGAAACGGTGAGCCATTCAAACGCATGGAAACGGGCTCCGGCATCACCCCGAAATCCCCACCCGCTCTGGTCTAGTTCGCGGTAAAGCCCGTGAAATCCCATCCCGACGTCCAGTCGGCCATCCAGAAAGCTCCGTCCCCAGGCGAGCGTCACGACATAGTCCGCAATGGAAAACGTCCGATAGTTTTCACCCTCCGGAATCGGATCGCCTTCGGCTATTAACGGAATATCGTTCGAACCGAAACGGGAAAAGACGATGCCGAGCCCGCCCAGATCGCCCAGGGGAAACTGCACCGCCCCGTAATCGTATTGGGTTTCTTCGTAATAGGCGACATGGCTGAACGCGACCCAGGAATTTTTCGCTTTCGCCAGCTGTTCCGGATTCGACGTAAGCGAAAGCAGATCCCTGTCAACGGAAACCGAGACTCCGCCAAGTGCAGCGGATCTCGCACCGGCATTGATATCGAGCGTCGCATTCGCCCCGACGACACGATCGGCGGCAAGCGCCGGCGAAGCGGCAAGCGCCCACGACAATACGGGAAGCCTTCTCAAAATCCAACGAAGCATTTAAGCACAAGATAAAATTTTTAATGCGTCCGGGATGCGCAAAAACTTGTAGATTTGGGAAGATGGCTCTTCTTTCGGAACATATCGAAAATTTTCTCGCCTACCTTTCCAAGGAGAGGCGGTTTTCCGAATGTACGGTCAGGACATACCGGGAATCCCTCGCGAAGTATCTGCAGAGCTTCCGTTCGGAACCGGGCCTTGAAAGTTTCACGCAGGAAAGCATCCGCGCGTTCATCTGGAAAATGCGAAAGGAAGAACGGCTGCAGGTTTCGAGTATCGACCTGCACATCGCCAGCCTGAAAAGCTTCGGGCACTATCTCGTGCGGAGCCATCTCGTCGAAACCAATCCCGCGGAAACCGTTCCCATGCTCAAGCGTCCCAAAAGGCTCGTTTCCTTTTTGTCGCAAAAGGATCTCTCCGAAAGCAGGTTCCCGGAGATTTCCGCCCCGACGCTTCCGATGGTCCGCGCCCGCGTTCTCCTCGAACTCATCTACGGTTCCGGGCTTCGCATTTCGGAATGCCAGAGCCTCACCTGGCTGCGCCTTGATTTTTCAAACCGTTCCGTCCGCGTTGTCGGCAAGGGGAAAAAGGAGCGGATCGTGCCGCTGACGCACGATGCCGTCAAATGGTTCGAAGAATACAAATCGAAACTGAAAGACGAAGGGCGAATGCCAACGGCAACTTCCCCGGTATTTCTGAACGAAAGCGGAAACGCCCACGACGTACGGACTTTGAGACGCGACATCCACGGTCTATTGCGGAGCCTCGGCTGGGAAGGAAAGGCCTGTCCGCATATCCTGCGGCACAGTTTCGCCACGCACCTTCTCGAAAACGGAGCGGACCTGATGAGCGTCAAGGAAATGCTCGGGCATTCAAGCCTCGCCACGACACAGGTCTATACGCACGTCACCGCGGAACGCCTCAAGGAATCGTTCAAGAAAGCGCACCCGCGCGCCTAGCGGTTTTAAAAGACGACCAGATTGTTTTTGTGGATAACCTCTTCGGGCGCGTTTTTTCCAAGCTTGGAGCGAACCTGGGAAGTCTTCTCGTGCAGCACGAGCTTCAGATTCGCACTGTCCATCTGGGCGATTCCCCGCGCGACCTTTTCCCCGGATTCCGAAAGGACCTCGATCAGGTCTCCCTCGGAAAAATGACGGCGGATAGAGACGACGCCGACAGGCAGCAGACTCGAATGCTTCTTTCGGAGCGCGAGAACACAGCCCGCATCGACGACAACGCTTCCGCTCGGAGAACTCACAAAGGAAAGCCAACGTTTGCGGCTTCCCAGTTTCTTGTGGCTGCCGATAAAGAGAGTCCCGACAGCATCGCCAAAGACGATTTCATCGGGCAGGACCTTCGCTCCGTTCGCAAGGAACGCATTGCAGCCGCTCTTCACCACCGCCCGGATAGATTCCACTTTCGAGCGCATCCCGCCGGTGCTTACCGCAGATCCGGATTCCCCGGGCTTTCCCGTGAGCGCCATGATTTCCGGCGTGATTTCAGGGACAAAACGCAAGAGGCGCGCCTTCGGATTTTTCTTCGGGTTGTCGTCAAAAAGCCCGTCCTCGTCCGTAAAGATGAGGAGCAGATCCGCATCAAAAAACAGGGCGACATCGCTCGAAAGCTTGTCGTTGTCGCCAATCGCATTCAGTTCCTTGACTGCAAGCGAATCGTTTTCGTTTATCAAGGGAACAATTCCCTTGTCTATCATCGTATGCAGCGTATTCTGCAGATTCTTGTAGCGCGTCCTGTCGCGGAAATCGTCCGCCGAGAGCAAAATCTGTCCGACGGAAAGACGCTCGGCGAGAAATTTTTCCCGATAGACATGCATCAGGTCGATTTGGCCGACCGCGGCGCAGGCCTGCTTTTCCGAAAGGACTTTCGGCTTTTCGCGGTATCCGAGGATTGCCATACCCGTTCCCACGGCACCGCTTGTCACGATGATGACTTCCTTGCCGCGAGCCACCAGTTTAGCCACGGAATGCGAGAGATTTTCGATGTAGTCCGCCCGGACCCCGCCTTTCACGGAATCCACCAGGATTCGCGAACCGATTTTAATGACGATGCGTTTCGCTTCGCCCAAGATATTTTTACGTAACTCGCTCATTTCCTTACCTACAAATTCACGTTAGCGGCATACGAGAAGCCGGATAGAATCCAAGCGGATTTGCGGATTCAGGGCAGCCTTTTTGTAAATTCCGACATTCTTCCGGAGATTGTCTAGAAGCGGGCTGTTCTGCGCCTTTCCGCGAAGGGCTAGCAGATGGTTCATCCGCTGGTATTCACGCTCGGCGCGTTCCTCGACCTTCGCCGCGGATTCTCCGGCAAATTTTTCCATCTTCTGCTGGGCGATTCTCTTGGCGAGCGCATGCCCCGTACTCGCAAAGTAGCGGAGCTTTTCCGTCACCACGGGAACCTTTTGGGGAACATTCGCATTGCGCATTTTCCCGGTGTCCATTTTGGAAAGCCTGTCGGAACAGTCGTTACCGTTCGCATCGATAAGCACGCGGACAATTTCGGGCCCCACGATATCGGAAAGTCCCCACGCCGCCGGCACGGAAGGTTCGATGATAAAATTGTATTGCATGATCAAATCCTTTGAACCGGCATCGTCCCAAATGACGCAGGCGGTAAGCCCCTTTCCCGAAGCGGTCGCCAGATCGAGAACGCCCTGGGCAAGCGGATGCTCGAAACTCAGGAAAGAAATTTCATCATGCGACATCGCAACGGTCCGGTCGAAGGTTCCCGTGAGTTCTCCCGCACCGTCCGCAGCCTTTTCCTCTTCGCCGTCGGAAGCGGAAAGCGTTATCGCAAGCGTCGAACGCGAGGGAAGCCCAGGAATCGCCCCGGCTTCCACCTGGGAACCCGCACGAAAGACAAGGCTCGTCGGGACATAGCCTTTTTCCACTTCCACGCCCGAAGCGAGAAGCGTATCTACCATCAAATCTTTTAGGCGGGTATCCGCATCGATTCTCCGGATTTCGTCCGTGATTTTTTTCGACGCCAGCGGATCGCGCGAATTGAATTCCAAAAGTTTGTCGCGCCCCTTTTCGATGTTTTTCCGGAGCGATTCGCTGTCCTTCTGCACCAGGGGAATCGTCTCCGCCATGAATTCGGACAGTTTGTGCTTCGGGTCGGCCATCGCCGCAATAAGCGTCTCCGTATATTTCAGGAAAAGCTCTCCCCCGCTCATGAGAGGCGCGCCGAATGCGCCGAGCCCTTCGTGGTACCAGTGGAAAATCACTTCCTGGGCGCTTCCCTTGACATAGGGGACATGAATCCGAATCGTCTCCGTCTGGCCGATTCTGTCCAAGCGTCCGATGCGCTGTTCCACAAGTGCGGCGTCGAGCGGCAAATCAAAAAGGACAAGGTTGTGGCTGAACTGGAAATTTCGCCCTTCCGAACCGATTTCCGAAGCGACCATCAGCATCGGGCCGCGGTCATCGGCAAAGCTCGCCGCGGCGCGGTCCCTCGCTAAGATAGACATGTTCTCGGTAAAAGTCACCAGGCTGTTCGCTCCGAGCTTTTCGAGAAGGACCGAAGAAAGCGCATTCACCACATCGGGATGTTCGCAGATAAGGAGGATTTTTTCTTTGGGATGTTTCTCCAAAAAGTCGAGAAGCCAAGGGATTCTTTCGTCGTCGGCCCACGTTGCCTTGTACTTTGTACGCAAAAGTCCATCGACCATGATGTCAAACGAATGATCCGGATCGGCTTCGCTCGCCTTCTGCACAAGCGCTCTGTACTTCGCATTCGGTTTCAATTCGACGGCAAAAAGTTCGCGCTTCGGAAAACCGCCGACGCTCCTCCGCGTATTTCGGAAAACGACCGAACCGGTTCCCAGGGCATCGACAATCCGGCGGACCCATTCGCCCGCAGTCAGCTCCCGCGTATTTTCCTTTGAAAGCCATTCCCGGATCGGGGAATTTTTCGGGAGCGCCTCGGAAAGAGCGTCCCACGAAATCGGCTCGTCGGAATCCATCGGAAGCTTCGACATGTCCCGGACGATTTTCCGGTAAGATTCCTCATCCTTCAAAAATTCCCGGTAATCCGTAAAGCGTGCCGGATCGAGCATCCTCAGCCGATTGAAATGGGATTCGGGCTGCAACTGGAGCGGCGTCCCGGTCAAGAGAAGAATTCCCTTGGTCCGCGTCGTGATGGAATTTACCAGCAGATATTCCTTGCTCGTAAAATCGTCCTCGCAGACCAGATGGTGCGCTTCATCGACAATCGTGAGGTCCCACGTAGCCCGCAAAAAGTCCTGCATGACAGCCGGTTGGCTCATCACAAATTCCACCGTGCAAATCACGTCGTTCACCTGGCAGAACGGATTTTCCATTTCGCCGTTTCCGCCCTGGCCGCTTTCGAGGAAGCTGCGCACAAATCCTTCATCGACCAGCGTAAAGACATGATTGAAGCGACGCATCATCTCGGTCATCCACTGATGCTTGAGCGATTCCGGAACGAGAATCAACGTCCGAACAATGCGCCCCGTGCTATGGAGCGAATGCCAGATCATTCCCGCTTCGATAGTCTTTCCGAGTCCCACCTCGTCCGAGAGCATCAAACGCGGAAGCGCGCTGGAACTGCACGCCCGCTTGCACAGATAATATTGGTGCGGAATCAGGTTCACGCGCGGCCCTATCATCCCACGTACAATCGAACGTTGCCATTCGCAAGAAAGTTCGTTCGCACGTTCTCTCCGTACAAATTCCTTGTTGTCGGCGCACTCGCCACGGATAAGCTGGGAGAAAATATCGGAAACCCTCGGAGACGCCTTGGGTTGCAATTCGGACTCTTTCATCTCGCGTCCGCCGCGGCCCAAATAGACAGCGAGAGAATTTTCCATTCGGATGTTCTCGACGGTGAAAGAAACGCCTTTTTCGCTTTTCGCATTTTCCCCGACAGAGAGGAGGTAACGCTTGACCGGAGCCGATACCGTCCGATAAATCCGGGTCTGCTTCACCGCGGGAAACTCAATCGTCACATTTTTAAATTCGACGCTTTGAACTCTACCGACACCGAGTTCAGGTTCCTGTTCGCTGATATAACGCTGGCCGATTTGAAATGTACTCATAGCGCACAAGTTAGCTTTTTTATAAATTTACGGGCGACTTATGAATTGGTTTTACATCGACGAAAGCATCCAAGAAGGCGACCGCAGGCAAGGACCGCTCAGCTTCGAGGATTTGCAGGCCCTGAAACGAGACGGGAAAATAAACGATTCGACGCTCGTCTGGCACAAAGGTCTCTCCGGCTGGGTTTCTTACGGGGAAGCCTCGAAAACCGCCACCGAAAAATCCAACGCAGAAATCGAACAGCAGCTGAAGGAAACCGTCGAAGAGCTTCTTAGGGAACGCATCGCGAGGCAGGAAACGAAATCCTATGCGGGATTTTTCATCCGCGGCGCCGCGCTCATCATCGACAACTTTCTTCTCACCCTCTTATGGGAACTCGTTGCGAACATTCTCGACAAGCTGTCGCTGATACACCTAGAAAGCGTCACGACCGCAATCGGAGCCTTTTTCGAAAAGTATTCCGCCAACCCGCTGTCGGCAAATTTCAACGATGAACTGATGGCAATCCCGGGAGTGACGGAACTTTTCCTTCTGTATTTCGTCATCCAAACCCTTTACTTTGTAGGCTTTAACGGATTCCTTTCCGCAACTCCGGGAAAGCTCCTCCTTCGCCTCCGAATCGAACGGGCGGACGGTTCTCCGCTCAAGCTTTCGGGCGCCATCGTCCGCTACCTTTTTAGCCTGCTCACCCAAGCGACCCTGATTTTTTACGGAATCGGCTACATCCTCGCGTTGATCGACCCGCAAAAACGCGCCCTGCACGACTTTTTCGCAAGGACACGCGTCGTCCGCATTCCGCGAAAAATTTTCGGCAACAGGAATTCCGCTTCCAAGGATTAATTTGTATGGACTATTTTTCCATTTCCCAGCTAACAAAGCCTCTCTCCGGGGAAGTTGAAATTTCCGGTGCAAAAAATGCGGTTCTCGCGACGATGACGGCGGCGATGCTCGCCGAAGGGACAACGACCATCACGGGCGTTCCCTATCTGCGCGACACAAAAACCATGTCAAACGTTCTCCGCGTTATCGGTTGCCGCATCGACGGCGGAGCGCACGAATTCAAAATCGATACCTGCGGAGCGAACCATCTCGAAGCCCCCTACGAACTGGTCAGCACCATGCGCGCGAGCTTCTATGTGCTCGGACCTCTCGTCGCAAGATTCGGACGTTGCCGGGTGTCTCTTCCCGGAGGATGTGCCTGGGGACCGCGCCCAGTCGATCTGCACCTCAAAGGACTCGAAGCCCTCGGAGCAAAAATCGAGGTGACCCACGGATATGTCGAAGCGACTTCGGACGGACCGCTCCCCGGCGGAAATTTCCGTTTCCCGATTTCGTCTGTCGGAGCGACCGTAAACGTTTTAATGGCGGCAACGCTCGCTAGCGGAACCAGCGTCCTCGAAAATGCGTCCATCGAACCGGAAATCGATTCCCTCATCGACCTGCTCCAGGACATGGGAGCAAACATCGAAGGCAAGGGAACCCGTTCACTCGTCATCCACGGTGTCCCCCAAATGCACCCGGGACTGAGCAAGACGATTCCCGACCGAATCGAAGCGGGCTCCTTTCTATGCGGAGCGGCAATTACCCGCGGAAAGGTCAAGGCGACGCATTGCAACCCGAAGCATATCAAATCCCTGCTCGACATCTTTGAGGAAATGGGCTGCATCGTCCATACGGGAGACGATTGGGCCGAGGTCGATGCTTCCTCCCGCGATTTAAAGCCCGTCTATGTCGAAACGGCTCCCTATCCGGGATTTCCCACCGACCTGCAGGCCCCTCTGATGGCAGTCCTCGCGACTGTCCCCGGCGAAAGCAAAATCCGCGACACCGTTTACCTGGACCGTTTCAAGCATGTGGCGGAACTCAACCGCCTCGGAGCGAACATTTCCCTCGAAGGCAACACGGCGACGATCAAGGGCTCGGAAAAACTCCAAGGCGCACCGGTCATGGCTTCTGATCTGCGCGCAGCGGCAGCTCTCGTCCTCGCGGGACTTGTCGCCGAAGGCGAAACGCGGGTCAGCCGGATTTATCATCTCGACCGGGGCTACGAAAATTTTGAATCCAAGATGGAAAAGCTCGGCGGGAAAATTCTGCGCCAGAACGACATGACCTAGAACAGATGCCGCTCTACGGCACAAAATGAAAAGGAAGCCGCCCGGAAAGGCGGCTTCCTTTTCATTTTCAAACAGTTATTCTTCCCAGCCGTCTTCCTTTGAAACGGAATCTTCCGGAACATTTTCCCCGGCGACAGCAGCCGCATCTTCGACCTGTTTAGGCTCCGGCGTCTTTTGAGAAGATTCCGAAACAGCAGGCTTTGCCGCTTCAGACGGAACTTCCTTGACTTTCGCCGGTTCGGAAAGCGGGAACTTGCCAATGTAATTGTGCACGATCCGCGGCGTTACAAAAATCACCAGGTCGCTCTTCGCCACGGTCTTCTTTGTGTACTTGAACAGATTCCCGAGGACCGGAATGTCCATCAGGAACGGGATGCCGGATTCGGTTTCCCGATGCTCGTTTCGCGTAAGACCGCCGATAACAACCGTTTCGCCGTCGCCGACAACCACTTTCGTCTGCGCTTCCTGCTTGCTGATGACGACCTGTCCCATATTGTCATAGCTGTAGGAATCGTTCTGTGGGTGAAGATCCAGCATGATGCGGTTGTCTCCGGAAACATGCGGAGTCACGACCAGCTTGATACCCGTTTCCACCAGCTGCGTCGAAGATTCCCCGTCGTCATCGATGACGCGAATCGAAATCTGGTCACCCATGAAAATCTGCGCTTCCACATTGTCCATCGTCGAGATCTGCGGAGTCGCCAGCACTTCCGTCGAAGCGTCCGAAAGGATATTCGCAATCGCCACCTGGACATTGTTGTCGAGAACGCTCGCCGTAAGGGCAGTCGTCGCATTGGTCACCGACGGAGACGTTCCATTCGCCGGAAGCGAACTCATCGCAACGCTCGTACGTGTTCCCGTTCCGCCGCCGGAAGGCGTTCCCACGGTTCCCGGAGTGAGGGAAGTCGATCCCATTTTTGCCGTCCAATCGACACCCAGTTCGCGGGCAAGATCGCTCGACACGACAACGAGCTTCGCCGTAATCATGATTTGGAGTGTTTCGACATCCAGCTCTTCGAGCGCATTTTCCATCTGCTCGATGCTCTTTTCGGTATCATAGACGATAATCGAATTCGTGCGTTCCACCGTCGTAATCTTGCCACGAGAGGTTTTCATCGACTCCAGGACCTTGACCAATTCCTCGGCCTTCGCATGTTCCACCTGGAAATTTTTCCGGACAAGCGGAGCGTTGTTCGCTTCCGCGGCAGCCTTGTCCGCAAGCTTTTTCTGTTTTTCCTGGAACGCGGATGAACGCTGCACATAGACATACTTGTCTTCTATCGTCCATGTGAGATCATACGTATCGCAGACAAGCTTCAAAACGTCCTGCCACGACTTTTTCGTTACCTGGAGGTTTGAAATTTTCCCCGAAACATCCGGAGCAAGGACAATGTCGATTCCCGCCATCGTGGAGATGGACTGGAACGCGGCATTGAAGTTCATATTGACGAACCGAAAATCGTACAGTTTGGTATTCGGAGCGCTCTCTTCCGCAAAGGCGGAAACGAGGCAAAGCCAAAGCACTGCTATCGTTGAAAGACGGACGATTTTTTTCATTTCGCGTTACTCCCATATAAATCGGGCAAACTCATTGAATACCTGCGACTGACCCCGAATTCCTGCAAGAGGAACAGGACATCGGTCTGCGTAATCTTCAGGACCTTGCCATTCAAGATGCGGTCGCCTTCCTTGACCGTGTAAGAAATTTCCGGATTCTTCGAGTCGGCGAGAATCGCAAGCGGAATTTCCGATTCCCAGATGATGCCGACCAGCTCCACCTGGTCGATGTTGATGCCTTCTTCCATCAGGCCCTTGACTTCGATGAACGGATCGCGACGTCCAAACGAACTGTAGGAAACGCGCTCCTCGATTGGATGTTCGAAGTGCACCGCATTCGTATCGAGCGTTCCCCCTTGTTCTAGCGCAAGCTGTTTTAGACGTTCTGACTGGACCGCGGAAAGTTCGTCCGGGAAAGAAACCGCCCGGCGATTGACATAGCCGACTTTCGAAGCCAACCGAACCTTGTAATAAAGCCCGTTCAGTTCCAGATCTTCCAAGCGCGTGCCGAAATCGAGCGATTCCAGTTCCGCGGCTTTTTCCGACGGAGAGGCGAGGAGCGGAGTCGATTCGGACACAACGATCAAATTCCGGGAAACGCGGCGAAGCCCAAACGACTGCGCCACACTTACGATTTTTTTCTTTTCGTCATCCATTCCCTTTGAAAATTCGGCAAAGGATTCCGCGGTTTTGGAAGGTTCTGTCCATTTGCGGATATAGACACCTTTCGGCGTTGCCATATAACAGATGAAGCCATTCGGAGAAGTCTTCTGGGAAACCTGCAAAATCAAGGTTCCGTTGTAAACAAAAATTGTCGGGTGGACATTGGGATGGAGCTGGATGCGAAGCCCGCTGGACATCCACGTGACCGACTTGACGATGTTTCCCGCCGATACGTTGAAAAGCGGGGTCTTTTTAGGCCCGGGCACAGAGACGTATAGGATTGACGATTTATCGGGTCCCTTGATGTTTGAAAACTCGATCGAAGAATCGGTCACAATCCGGAACTGTTCAAATCCGCCCCCCTGGATTCCCGTCATCGAGCGGATGCCTTCTAAGAGAGCCGACACGACTTTCTTGTTCGACTGTTCTTTCCATTCCCGGATGCTGTCCGCTTTCGCCTGCTTCAATGCGGCGAGGCTGTCCGCGGTGCGCTTCTTGGCGATGGCTGCTTCCTGCTTCGCTTTCTGCACGCTGTCCGCTTTCGCCTGCTTCAATGCGGCGAGGCTGTCCGCGGTGCGCTTCTTGGCGATGGCTGCTTCCTGCTTCGCTTTCTGCACGCTGTCCGCTTTCGCCTGCTTCAATGCGGCGAGGCTGTCCGCGGTGCGCTTCTTGGCGACGGCGGCTTCCCGCTTCGCTTTCTGCACGCTGTCCGCTTTCGCCTGTTTCAACATGGCGAGGCTGTCCGCGGCGCGCTTCTTGGCGTTGGCGGCTTCCTGCTTCGCTTTCTGCACGCTGTCCGCTTTCGCCTGCTTCAATGCGGCGAGGCTGTCCGCGGTGCGCTTCTTGGCGACAGTGGCTTCCTGTTTCGCTTTCTGCACGCTGTCCGCTTTTGCCTTTTTCAACGCGGCGAGACTGTCATTTTTTGACTTCTTTTCCAAGGCGATTTTTTCCGCAGACAGCTTTTGGAGGCTCCAGGATTTTTCTTTTACCTTGGGGAGGGCGATGACAAAATTCTTTTGGTTCGAAAGGCTCACCGGATTCCGATCGTTCAAGACAGCGTCCCCGACAAGAAATTCAAATTTCAGGAGAGGGACCTTGAACGAAGCATCCGTAAAGACGCGAACAGCCCGGAGCCCGGACGTTTCGCCAAGTTCAAACGACAATCCCTGAAGCGAAGATTTCGTATCCGAAAATCCTATGGTTAGTTTGTGTGCATTCGCATCGTACTTTTGGAAAAAGTTCGGCAAATCTTTCGCCGACGCAAACTGGAAACTGAGAGCGCATTCCTTCGAACCGCAGGAATAGGCGACATCCTTGATTTCCGCCGCAACGGCGAGAACCGAAGTGAACGAGAGAAGGAGCATCCATTTTATCATTGGGCAACCTTCTTGGATGTATAGGTGGTCAGATTAAACGAAACAGTAATCGTAATCGGTGTCCAGCCGTGGGATTCCGCCTTTTCGATTTCCTGTTTGATACCCGAATAGCGGGAAATTTTCAAGTCCGTAATCGCGGTCGGGTAGTTGAAATTCGCGATTTCGGCAAACAGGTAGCCGAGCATGTGGTAGCCGGCGTTTACCGAAACGGAATAGCGGTGTTCAATAAAAAATTCCCGTTCCGTCGTCCCGCCCGGGCTGAACTTCTGGATCTGGACGCCCGCACTCCGAAGGACCGCATACAGGTCCTGCAGACGCATCGGCACCTGTTCCTCTTCCGGGAACATTTCCTTGAGGCGTTCAAACTCCTCTTCCGCCTGGACCAGTTCCGCTTCGAGCTTCGCGACCCGTCCGCGCTGCACATTTATCTTGCTCAATTCCGCTTGGGCGTCGCGCAGCTCCTGCTCGAGTTTCGTTTCTTCTAGCGTAAACGGATCCCAGATATAGGCATACACAAAATACGCTCCTGCCGCAATCAGCAACACAACGACTAGCGCGTAGATGGTCTTCTTGTCTTTCCAATCGATAGCCTGCATTATTTCGTTCCTCCTTCAAGTCCGAGATCCGACTTGATTTCGGCCTTGATAACGAAACTGTAAGCCTCTTCCCCTTCGACCTTTGTCATTGAGACATCGACAAGCGTCACCGAGTTGAAGCACGCCTGCTTTTCAAGCTTGACCATATATTCCGCCACTTCCGAAAAATCGAATGTCATCCCGCGGAGCTCCATGTCGGACTGGGAGACCTGGTTCAACGATACGAGCCACATATTCGGCGGCATCATCGACGAGATGTTTTCGAAAAGAATCACCCAGCGCTTCTTGCTCACCTGGATGGACTTGAGCCCGTTGTTCTTTTGGGCGATCGCCTTGAGCTTGGAATCGAGAGATTTGATCTTTTCGAGAAGCGGACGCTGCTTTTCGACTTCCGCCTTCGTCGATTCCACTTCCCGCTTCAAGGAATCGACGGTTTCGGTCACATAGGACTGAATCATAAAGACGATGACAAGCGCGGCGAGCAATGCAACAGAAGGCCACACGACGCGCCGATCGGCAATCCACGAAAAGTCGATTTTCGTCTGCCGATATTCCACCGGCAGCAGATTGATTTCCACGCAAAGCGTTTTTTTCTTTCCCTTGGCCATTTAGAACTTCCTCAAGGCAAGTCCCAGAGCGGGAGTATATAAGTTCGACAGAGACAAGGAAACGCCTCCTTCGGGAACCGTTTCCGGTTCGCACGGGATTCCTGCAAACGGGTTGATTGGTGCGCAATCGATATCCAGCTTTTCCTTGAAATATTCGCACACTCCGGGCAGATTTGCTCCGCCGCCACAGACAAGAAGCCGCACAGGCTTTTCTCCGGATTCGGACGTCGAGAAATATCTGATGCCGAATTCAAGTGCGCTGACGATTTCCTCGTAAGCGAGCTGCAACGCCGATTCCACTTCGGCAACCGATCGATCTTTCACGATAGTCAAATCGTCCTTTTCGAACATTTCATGACACGTCGCCGCCTCTATCCCCAAATGGCGCACAAGCGTCGAGACGACTGAATCCACCGATCCGCTAGTCAAGGTCCGGACAGAATGAAAGCAGCCATTGTGGAGGAACGTCACCGTCGATTTCTTGTCGCCCAAATCCAACAGGGCGACCGTTTCTTCGGCCCTGTCCCCGGGAACCGTCGCGACATACGCATTGGCAATTCCAAAAACATCGACGTCGATTGCGCTGAGATGGAAACCCGCTCCGCTGAAAAGTTTCGCATAATCCGTGAGGATTTTATTCTTTGCGGCGACGACCAGCGACTTTATTTCGCCGTTCGAGTCCCGTTCGACGACCTGGTAATCCAACATGATGTCCTGGTCGTCAAAGGGCGGTTTCGCCTGCGCCGTCTGGACCACGATGGCGTCTTCGTTTCCGTTCTTCGGAACCTTGGCGACGCTCTTGTCGGCGAGGACCCCGGCAACCCAGCAGATCGATGCGACAATGTCATCTTTGGCAATATCCGGGAAATTCCGGGTCATCAGCCGCATAATAGCTTCGCGGAGCTTCGCTTCATCTTGGATTTCATTGTCAACCAAGGCGCCTTCGGGAGTGGGTTCCAAGTCAAAGCCCATGATACGGGGAGCAAAGCCGCGTCCGTGATGTACCCGAACGACCTTGATTGAGTAATGCCCGATGTCCACGCCAATCGTTTGGCGTTCACCGCGAATTTTAGCGATAAGATTCAGTGCCAAAGTAAAACCTCTGTCCCAAAACCCGGGACTCTTTTAATTCTACCTTTCCAAAAGCCCAATGTCAATAGAAATTTTCATAACTGATAGGAAAAACAAGCACTTAGGGGGTTCTGGCATGGAAAATCCCGAAAGGAGACGACCCGTTTAAGGGAAAAGACAGCCTCCCCGCTTGCCGCTTCACAAAACCTAGACGTCCGCAGCCCTAAGATCTAAGTTCTAAGCTCTAAGATCTGTTCTTCCGCCTTTCCTGGAAGATGTATTGCAAAACATGCTCCTGGGTCTCCCCAAAGTCTCCGATGAAAGAGGCGCTGTGATCGATTCCGCCCGTTTTGGCATCCATTTCACCCTTGTGCAGCACGCGCAAGATGCGGACTTCCAGCGATTCTTCGCCAAATCCGGGCAACAGGAAGCGGATGCGGACAAGAGCGTTTTCTTCCAAGGCTTCCGGGAGCGCGAGGAGAATTCCACCGGCGGAAAGATCGACCAGGAAACCGTCCATTCCTTTTTCGCCGGTTTCCAGATGCACGGGAAATCGCACGGCCAGACGAATCCAGCGGCGAAGCTGTTCCTTGTGGATTTTCGTCGAATGCTTTAGCACCAGGTTTCCCGAATCGTTGACGCCCAGGACGCGGACCTTTGTGGAATAGACAGCCTCGCCGGGAATGTTGAAACGGACTCCGATTTTCCGCACCAGACGGTCCGAGTATTTCAAACCTTCCAGGGAAACGCACCAGCAGCGTTCATTCAGCGAAAGAATTTTCCGGTGAAAAGACTCGCCATTGCGTTCGGACGGGATAAGCGTCACATCCATTCCCGGTACAAACTGCCGCGTGGAAACATACGAGAATTTTGGCGCATTGTCGAGATGTCCCAGCTTTTTCCGGAGATTCCCTATCGTGTCGCCATCGACGGGAGAAATATTTTCCACACCGTGGTTTAATTTGTACACATCGTTCACGGCTTCTTCGAAAAGGAGCGGAGAGTTCAGGACCGAATCTTTGTTGGAAAACGAAGACAGGCGCACCAGGCGTTCGAGCATTTCCCTTTCGATTTCCGTCAGATGAAACCGCGCAACCTTTTCGTCGAACTTGTCCGAAGCGAACATTGTTCCGACTTCGCGCCGCCGATTGTTCCGGCTTATCTCGATGAGGACGACCAGCACGAGAAAAAGCGTGGCCACGAAAAGCGCAAGGAAGACCATCTCCACGGAAATCGCAAACGGGAACAAGCTACCTCCAGATTCCCGCGATGTAAGACCCTAGGATTTTTCCCGAAAGTTCTCGTCCCAGGAAAGGCGTGTTTTCGACTCCCCCGGCAAAAGTTCCGGGTTCAACGAGCGTGTGCCCCGCCGGATCGAATAGGACGGCGGATACCTTTTCCCCGGGATTCAGAGATGCCGGTTCCGCGCCCGCAATCCTTGCCGGATTTTCCGAAAGAAGTTCTATCGCCCGCGCAACCCCGAGCCGTTCGGAAAGCCCACTCCAAATCATCGGGAGCGCAATTTCAAGCGAGACCGCGCCCGGAATCGCCGCTTCGAAATTCACCTCCTTGTCTTCGCGGTGCACGGGAAAATGGTTGAAGCTCACCGCGTTGGCTGTCCCGTCGGCAAGAGCCTCCCAAAGCGCCTTCCTGTCTTCTGCCGAGCGGAGAGGCGGATGCAGGTTGAGGTTCGTGTCAAGGCTTTTCAGGTCCTCGTCGGAGAAAAGCAGATGGTGGACGTCGATGTCGCATGTCACGTCGAGGCCCGCTTCGCGGTAGCGGCGGATCAAGTCGAGAGCTGCCCCGGACGTTACCTGTTTGATGTGCAGCGGAATTCCGAGCCAGCGGGACATTTCGAGAAGAGCGAAAAGCGGAATCGTTTCCGCCTGTTCGGGGACGCCTTTCATCCCTATCATGTCGGAAAAGTTTCCCTCGTGGACAAAGCCGCCATGGGCAAGGGAATAATCGTAAGGGAGAAAGAAGAAGCGTTTTCCCGTCATCGCGCCGTATTCAAGCGCAAGGCGCAAGAAGCGCATCGTTCCAAAAGATCGGTTTCCGTCACCGAATCCAGCGACTCCGCCATCGGAAAGTTCACGCATTTCGGCAAGCGCCTTCGCCTCGTAGCCTTGGCTTATCGCGCCCAGAATCCGGATATCGAGACCGCTTTTTTCAAGCGCGGACTTTTCCGCGACAAGCCGCCAGATGCTATCGACCGGATTTGCGGAACTTTCATAGAGACCGCCGGAAAATCCGCCGCGGCGCATCGCCAAGAAACCAGCCCGATATGTATAAATGTCATCACGCGCAGGTTCCTGGAAATCGATTCCCAGCGCAAAAAGCCCGGGAAGAAGCATGGCGCCGTTTCCATCAACGACCCGGGTTCCCTCCGGGGCAAAGTCCCGCCATACGCCATCCACTATCGAAACTGTCCGGGCCGATTCGAGTTTGCCTCCGACAAAGGGACAGACATTTTTCAAAACAACATTATCCATTTGCACGACCTCCGGAAAGAAGATACAGGGCAGACATCCGCACGGCGACGCCGTTCGTCACCTGCGAAAGGATGACGGAATGTTCGCCGTCCGCGACATCCGAGTCGAGTTCCACACCGCGATTGATAGGCCCGGGATGCATGATCAGCGCCGAATCGGAAGCCATGCCCAGGACTTCTTCCGTCACGCCGAAATAATTTCTGTATTCGCGGAGACTTGGCAAAAGCGAATCTTCCATGCGTTCCTTCTGCAGGCGAAGCGCAATAACCGCATCGGCACCTTCGACAGCTTTCTCCACGTCGGTTTCCCAGGAGACGTCCGGGAAGTCCGCATGGTAACGCGGAAGCAACGTGCTCGGTCCGCAGAGCGTGACTTTCGCTCCGAGCGTCGTCATTCCCCAGGAATCCGAACGCGCCACACGGCTGTGGCGAATGTCCCCCACAATCGCGATGCGTTTTCCCTTGAGCGTTCCAAGCTTTTGTTCGATAGTGAACATGTCGAGCAGGGCCTGCGTCGGATGCTCGTGCGCACCGTCCCCCGCGTTTACGACTATCGCGTCCGTATGGTCCGCGAGGAACTTGGGAACACCGGTTCCCTTGTGCCGCACCACGACCACGTCGATTTTCATCGATTCGATATTTTTGAGTGTATCGAGCAGCGTTTCGCCCTTTTGGACGCTCGAACTCGAACTCGAGAAGTTCACGATGTCCGCCGAAAGGCGCTTTTCCGCAAGTTCAAAGCTCGTGCGGGTCCGCGTACTGTTTTCGAAAAACAGGTTTACAATCGTAAGCCCGCGAAGGGATGGGACCTTTTTTACGGGACGCTCCAGAAGTTCGCGGAATTCGACCGCCGTGTCCAGAATCGCCCGGATATCGCTTTCGCTTACGCCTTCAAGTCCCAGAAGATGCCGAATGGAAAGAGAGGACTTCATACATTCTCCACTTGTACAAGATAGACAGCCGTTTCCGGATCGCCCGGTTCGATTAAAACGCGCACTTCCTCGTTTTCGAGAGTCTTGACCGAAAGCCCCACCGCATCGGCGGCAATCGGGAGTTCCCGGTGTCCGCGATCGACTAGTACGCAGAAGCGGATTGCTGCCGGACGTCCCATATCGAGAATCGCCTGGATGGCAGCCCGGGCCGAACGCCCCGTGTAGAGAACGTCATCGACAAGGATTACGGTTTTTCCTTCGACGGTGACGGGCATTTCCGTGATGCGCATTTCGGTGACGGCAAGGGGACGCCTGTAATGGAAGTCGTCCCGGTAGAAAGTCGCGTCGAGGCTTCCACAAGGAATTTCCCGCGAGTAACGCTTCGAAAGGCGAAGCGCGAGCTTTTTCGAAAGCGGGATTCCCCGACTGGCCATTCCGAGGACAAGGACGTTGTCTGCCGAGGGAACCATTTCCGCAACGGTCGAAGCCATCCTGTCGAGCGCGGTTTCCATCGCCCGGGCGTCTAGCAAAAGCCGGATCCGTTTGCAATTATCCTTCACAGCGAGCTCCTTTTTCGAGTTTTTTCCAAAAAGAAAATGTAGTTTTTATCCCCGAACAAAAACAACCGGAGATTTCAAGTTATGTTCAATCAGCTCGATATGCCGAAAAGCGGCGAAACCATCGCCGTTATCAAGACAAACCACGGTGAAATGCGTGCACGCCTCTTTCCCGAAATCGTCGGAGAATGCGCGACGAACTTCATCGAACTGGCGAAACAGGGCAAGTATGACGGAGCGCCCTTCCACCGGATTATCGAAGGCTTCATGATCCAGGGCGGCGACTTCACCCACAAGAACGGAATGGGCGGACACGCGGCAAAAGGTCCCGGAACGACCATCGGCGACAAATACGATGCCAGACTTTCACACCTCCGCGGCGCGCTCAGCTGGGCGAAAACAATGATGCCGCACTCCATCGGCAGCCAGTTCTTCATCGTCCACCCGGCAGAGGGAACGCACTTTCTCGACCATCCGGAAAACGGCGGACCGGCAGAAGGCTATTCCGTATTCGGGCAGCTCTTTGACGGATTCGACGTTCTCGACGAAATCGCAAAAGTCCGCACCGACTCGAACGACCGTCCCTATGACGCCGTGGTAATCGAATCGGTCACGATAGAAACCGTTGCCTGATTTTTCAGAGTGATTCCAGGCGATTTTCAAAAATTTTGCATCGCCCCTTGACAAAAAACATTTTTTTTTCTCAATTTGGATCACTCTAACGGGGTTATAGCTCAGTTTGGTAGAGCACAACGCTGGCAGCGTTGGGGTCAGGAGTTCGAATCTCCTTAGCTCCATACAGAAAAAGACCGGTTCATTCCGGTCTTTTTCTGTATCCAGCCAAAAAGCGATGAGAACTCCTGACTCGGGAAAACAGAGTTCGACGGAGCGAAAGCCCCGCGGGCTTTTGCGGAGAGCGAACCGCCGGTCCGCCTACCGCATAACCTTTTCTAGCAAAGTTTTGTAACTGTCCACCACGTCATAAACCACATTCCCGTTGCTGATTGCCTTGAAATGTTCTCTGGCGCAGTGAATCTTCGATTCCTCGATCAGCCTGAGCTGCATCGAATTCATGGAGCCTTTTGTCTCTGCCACGAAATAGATGTGCTTTACTGTGCCTTCGTAGAAAGCAATCGCCCAGTCCGGGTTATAATGTCCCACCGGCGTAGAGATATAGAATCCATCCGGAAGCTTCACATACACAGCTACATTGGTATTGGTATCCAGCTCTGTTGCAAATTTCTGCTCATTGCTGGAATCATATACGATGTGGTCGTACAGATGCTTCTTCGCCTTCATGGCATTCACGCCCAAACGTCCCTTGATGCTCGGGTCGGTAAAAATGTCCGTGCCGTAACGGTCATCCAGCACATTGTAAGTGATATGCTGAATGATTGCGGTAGCCTTTTCATCGTTGATGAGCGTTGCCGCCTTGACGATAAATTCCTCCGGGTTATCCTTGAACTGATTGAACACATTCGGCTGAATGCCCTTCAAAATCCGAACGACCGCTTTGCGGGTGAGCCCTGTTTCCTCCACAAGCTTGCCGATCAGATCGTATTTCACATTGGTGCTGGCAGTTATTGTTTGACCATAACTTGTAGATTCTTCCTTTGCAAATGAAGCGCCGGATACCAGCTCTTCCCTGGATTTGATTTTCTCCATGGTTCCGATTTCGACCTTGAAGTAAATCTTTGGCACGTGGAGATTTCTGTCGATGGATGCAATCGCCTTGCCCACAAGCTCATCCGTATCAAAATCAACCACGTACATAGATTTCGGGCTGATGCGTTTCCAGAGAGCCTTGAACTCCGGCATAGCGAGCTTGTCGGAATTGACTTGCAGCTCAACATTTTTGTCGCGGGCATTTTCCGGCTGCATCACGCGGCTGTCATAGATCGAATCGAGAATGCCGATGATGGAATCGCGACTGTCTGCCACTTCCAATGCAACCTGGATCGTCCCGGTTGCCTTGTCGGCATAATATTTATCGGTGAGCAAACCGCGCTTGACATATCCGTTGGAGATCAAAGCTTCAAAGATAGCCTGCGCTGTATCGCCGTCCACAATCTGCTCATTGCCCTTATCATCTTGAATCACCTTGCCGGCAAACAACTCTGCCGTAACGGCGCGAGGACGGTCTGCCACTGCTTCTGCAATTTCTGTCTGCAAGCCTTTGGCAAAGCTGTCATAGCTTTCGCTGGCGATAACGGTCAGAATGTTGATGGAATGCACATCGTTTCCGAGGACATTTGCATCCATGCGCTCGCCGTCCTGGTTGACGCAGAGGCGTAAGCCCCGGCCCACTTCCTGACGCTTGCGCACCTCACTGCTACTCTGCTTCAGGGTGCAAATCTGGAATACATTCGGATTATCCCATCCCTCTCGCAGGGCAGAATGAGAAAAGATAAAACGAACCGGGGAACGCTTCGGATCACGATCCAACAGCAACTCCTTGTTCTTCATGATAAGATCGTAGGCATCCACATCATCGGTCGTGGTTTCCTTACGTCCCACCTTGGAGTCGATCATCTTGCCCTTTTTGTCGATGGAGAAGTATCCGGCGTGGGTTTTCTCAGCAGGAATCGCCTGCAAATACTTCAGATACTCAGCTTCTCCGTCACCATCGCCTATGCTAAGCTGCATGTTACCTATAATGTCGTTATACTCTTCCACAAACATCTGCGCATAGATGCCGTCGGTTGCCTGTCCGGCTTCATCATAGACGCGGTATTTTGCCACTTCATCGATGAAAAACAGAGACAGCACCTTGATGCCCTTGTGGAATAGTTGGCGTTCCCGTTCAAGATGAGAAAGAATCGTTTCGCGGATCTGGATGCGGCGCATCTGGTCCTCGCTGACCTTTCCGATCACATCCCCGGCATAGATTTTGATGCCGTTCAAAAATTCCACGGAATTATCGCGCCCGTCAATTCTGGATACTACGAAACCCTGTTTATACTCCTCCATATTGCCAGAATGATCGTAGAGATTGTATCCTTCGGATACGTTGCGAGTGATCTTGCGGATACCGCCCCGGCCCTTCACGTCAAACTGAATGGTAGCCGTAGGTGCCGCCTTGGAAAGGTTAATGCTCTCCAGATAAACATAACTCTCCGTAGCCGTGCTGCCAGATTCCGAGATGCCCTTTACGGCAATCTTCTTTACCAGCCGCTTGTTATACGCCTCCATGGCATCCAGACGGTAAACCATGTTGTAAATGCTGTCGCTCTTATGGGTCGCGGAATAGCGCAGCGTCAGCAGAGGATTGAACTGCTTTAGGTTCTCCTTGGTCTGCTTGCCTTCCACGGACTGGGGCTCATCGATGATCAGAATCGGATTCGTCTTTGCTATAATGTCAATCGGCCTGCGGGAACGGAACTCATCCAGCTTCATGCTGATACGTCTTGCGTCTTTGCCTTTGGCATTGAAGGCCTGGGAGTTGATAATCATCGCGCAGATGGAATTATCCGATGCAAAGCGGTCAATCTCCGTCAGCTGGGCAGAGTTATAGATGAAGAAGCGTACCTTCTTGCCGTACTCCTCGGCAAAGTGCTCCTGCGTTACCTGAAAGGACTTGTATACGCCCTCACGGATGGCAATGCTCGGCACAACCACGATAAACTTGCTCCAGCCGTAATGCTTGTTCAGCTCATACATGGTCTTGATATAGGTATAGGTCTTGCCGAC
>CAVKGV010000009.1:0-107176 GCA_963656065.1 Alistipes onderdonkii | reverse complement strand
GAACGGCACGAGGAATGGATGGAAGAAAAAGCGTACTTGACCGGGACGGGGGTGGATAAATCCGCTTTTTGTGAATGAATTTACAAAAAAGATCTTGCATTATCTCTTTTTTATAGAAAGAACAGCAAAATCTCGAAATTTTCAACACAACATTTTTGAAAATTCTAAAAGTAATCATTCAATAAAGATAATTTGGGAACAAGCTTAATAAACTGATTCAGCACAATTAGTTTTCAAACCTTAAACCCGGAATAGAATCCAATACATCTCTCAATTTATCCAAGCGTCCAATTTTTTTGATAATACCTCATGATAGATTTGATTCCCCATAAAAAAAGACCTCCGCATCGCGAAGGCCTCTAAGGAGAAAGTTTCCGAAACTAGTTTTCGTTGTTCTGCATTTCCATCGTTTCACGGTCCATCGTGTGCTGCAGATAATCCTTGAAGTTACGGTCGATGTTTACGCCGTCAAACTCGGCGGCATCGGCATCGAGAACGAAGATTGCGCTCGGGTTGTCGAGCCAGCCAACGACGTCAACGCCTTCGAGAGTCAGGGACTTATCGCCCGCCGCCTTCGCCACGTATTCGACTGCGCTCTTGCCTACCCAGCCCTGGCCGCAGGCACCCTTGACCAGAACGGCATCGCCCTCGTCTTTCACAATGCGAAGTTCTTCGTTAAAGCCAACTGTGCAGACGACATCCGTACCGCCTCTCGTTTTTGTCAAGTCGATATCGCCCTGCTTGGACTTTACGTTTTTCGGGGCAGCCGTCGCAACGACAACCATCAGAGCAAGAAGGCAAAATAAAATTTTTTTAGTCATTTCACATCCTCGAATAGAGAAGAAATCTTTTTACAGTTTATCCCAAATATATCCTTTATTTTGCCCAAACGACAAGATTTTTTTCTTTTTATATTCGCTTTTATATGAAAAAAATTGTTTTCACCCTCTTTCTCCTGGTTTTTCTCGCCCTAGGCATTCTCTATTTCGCAAGGGAGAAGATTTTCGCCCCCGCAGACAACCGCCCGACGACTTTCCTAGTCGAAAGCGGGGCCTCCGCGGCAAAAATCGGGAACTCGCTCGAAGCCCGCGGACTCGTTTCGAGCGGAAAGCTTTTTTCATGGTGGTGCCGTTATAAGAAAACGACCCCCAAGGCCGGATGGTACGATGTTCCGGAAAAGGCAAGCATCGCCGATATCGCCGAGATTTTCTCCGCGGGAAAAACCGCCGTCCGCAAGGTGACGATTCCCGAAGGACGCGCTTCCTGGGAAATGCCCGCCTACTTCCGCAAAACGATTCCCGACTTTGATTCGACCAAATGGGAATCAATTGTCCATGACCCGGCTTTTGCTCGAGAACTCGGCATCGAAGCGGCAAGCCTCGAAGGCTACCTGCTCCCGGACACCTATCCGATTGCTATCGGGGCGACGGAAAAAGATATCGCAAGGCAAATGGTCCGTTCAAATCAAAAGCTACGCGACGAGATGGAGGCAAAGCAAAGCCCGATCTGGAAAGAACTCGGCAACTGGCACAAGGTCCTTACGCTTGCAAGCGTCGTCGAAGAGGAAACCGGCAAGACAGACGAACGCCCGCTCATCGCAGGAGTTTTCATCAACCGTCTGCGGCAAGGGATTCCCCTCGGAGCGGACCCCACGGTCCGGTTCATTTTCCGGAACCTGACCGGTCCCATCTACAAAAGCCAGCTCCAGAGCGACAGTCCATACAACACGCGGCGTTTTCCGGGACTGATGCCCGGTCCGATTTCCAATCCGGGGCGCAAGGCCGTCGAAGCGGTCCTCTATCCGCAAAAGACCGACGCGCTTTACTTTGTCGCAAAGGACGACGGTTCGGGAACGCATTTTTTCGCAAAGAGCCTTTCGGAACACAACCGCTACAAATCAAAAGCGGCCAAGAATCGCGGTGAATGATTACCAGTTCGCTCCGACCTGGAAAAAGAGGCTGGCATCGTCTATGTTTTTTAACTTCGAAAAATCGCCCAGGGAAACGATGCGATGCAAGCCCAGGCGGATGTCAAGCGTCCGGTAGGCAAAGCGAAACGTCGGTTCGAAAAGCAAACGGTTCGCGTCCAAATCGACAAAAGGGTTTTCCTCGAAATCGCGCATGTAGGATGCAAAAATCCACGCTCCCAAAAAGCGCCCGTGCACGCCTAGACTTAGGCGGGCCGCCGCATAGTGATGGGTTGCCGTTTCCAAAAAATTAAAGGAGGTGCTCCAAGGGGAAAGCGCCGGATGCATCCGATACCAGAGATCCACCGCCCGAATCGTTCCGTCGCTCCACGTGGCGAGCGGATCGGGATAGACATAACCCTCGCCCGATTCCCGGCGGATGTGAATTCCCGCCAAGACTCCAACTCCCAGGGCGAAAAAGCGGGTCGGTGCGAAGAACTTCTGGGCATCCAAATTTGAAGCCAGGTAAAGCGGGGCGTCGCCCGTCCCATCCGTCAGGTTCACCGAACGAAATCCCAAGCTGCCCGAAATCCGGTATCCCCGGTCCCCAAACCATTCTTCAAACCCGCCGCGGTTTCGTACAAACGAAATTTTAGGATATAGGGTGTTTACGAAGAAAGTTTCCGTTTCATGAAAAAGCTTGAATTCAGATTTTCCGAGGAGAACATCCAGTGAAAAATCCGCCAGGGAATCCTTCCATGCGAAGCGCATTTCCGCATCGTTATCCCGAACTTCCCGGATGCACAAACCTTTCGAATCCTCGGAAAAATAGCTGCGGAGAGGGCGGCGCCTGGAAATATCGCCCCGGGCAGAAAATTCTCCCCGATAGCCAAAAAGGCCGCGCACCAGAAATCCGGGACGGACCGCATACGAATGTTCCCCGACATAGCCGTCAACGGAGAGCGCATATTCAAACTGGTTTACAAAACGAAAATCCAGCCCCGCATACGCCAAGGGTCCCGTCAAATTGGAGCCGAAACCTCCGATGCGAAACTCGAGAATCGAAGTCGCCACGGCGGAAACTTTCGCAATGCCCGCGGAATCCATCTGGACCTGCACGGAATCGTAGAACGGCGACCCGGAGATGCGTTTCAAAAAATGAACCGGAGCGTCGATTCCCGTATCGGACGGATTCCAGCGAGACGAAATGTCGGAGTAGTAGAGCGGAGAAATCTGTTCAAAGGACGGTTCGATTTTAAACCGCGGAAGAATGGAATCCGACGGTTCGGGAGGCTGGTAGGCTCGCGAAGCTATCGGAGAAAGTTCTCCCAGCTTTCTTTCCATGTCCGAATATCCCGCCTGCATCCATCCAAGCGGAGAAGATTCGTCAAGCCCGTGGGGACGGACAAGGACCAGAGGCTTTCCTGAATCTTTTTGGATGCGGAAAAACTTCAAGGCGTTTTGGAATCCAGCGACCGTAATCGGGTCATCCCGAAAGCCGTCAGAGCGAACCGGATAGGCCATGACATAAATTGAAAACGCCGACGAATCTTCCGGGAAAAAGAACGGGCAATTCTCGCCAGAAGTAGCGGAAAACGGAAGCGTCTCCATCACCGTCGAAGGAACAAGTTCTCCCATTTTACAGGAAAACGCCGAGAAAGGGATCGCAAAAGAATCCGTCCGCGTCAAAACCTCTTGCAGCCGAAGCCGAAAGAGCGACTTTTCCAGAAAATCGCCATCGACTTCCAGGGATTTGGGACGCAGCCTCGCACGCCCCGACGAATCCCCGTAAAAGGCAAAGCGAAACGCAAGCGCAGGCTCCCCCGAAAAAGCGACAGGCAAGTCAAACGGCCGTTGTTCTCTCGTTTGCGGCAGGACCTGCGAAACAAAAAGCGTATCGGTCAAAAGCCGCTGGATTTCGTCAAGCTCAAAACCGGACGCCCAGAGCGACCCGACAAAGGCCCCCCACGAAATTCCGACCACGGAATCCACCGGGATACGGTAATCCCGCACGGCATAAAGCATTCCAAGCGAATACCACGGAGAACGATTCCCTCCCCCTAGATAGAGGACCGTTTTGGAAAAGGGAACCGTTTTTTTCGGAGAAAGCGGTGAATCGCCTTCTGCAAAAGAAATCGTCAGAAATATGAAAAGAAAAATCCAGATATTCCTGAAAAAGCGCATGGCTATCCCGAGAGCTAGGCATTTGCTCTGAAAACTTTTTCAAATTCGCCGGAAACGATTTGCGGAGCGATGTCTGAATCAACATCCAGAACATCCCACACCGGAGAAAGGGTCTTTCTGTCATCGGCCAGGATAAGTCTCTGGGTGACGACGGCTCGGAGGTTAGCCGCGAGAGAAGCCCGGAGGAATTTCCTGTTTTCGCAAGGACCCGTAGATGAAAGATAGGCCAGGACATCCTGCGCAGAACCGGCAGCATACGTGGCGACGACCAACGCTCCGGAAGCGGCAGCCTGGAGAGCCGGATACAAGACGTTATTTTCCAAGTCCCCGAGCCAGAACAGGTCCGTTCCCGAGCGGAGGCCCTGCAAGATTTCCTCTTCTTGGGAAACCTTGGAGCGTTTTCGCACGACAAGGCTTTCCCCCGTCCGGATCCTGTATTCGGGATGCAAATCCAAAAGACTCGCCCGGAGCGTTCGCCTGGTGCATAGTTCCGAAACGAAAGCGGATGCAGTCGTCGTCTTTCCGGAAAACTTTGGACCAGCGAACAAAATAAGCCCGGAGTCCGCCCCGAGAAGACTCATCGCCGCTTCGGGAAACGCTATCGAGGAGAGTTCCGGAGCGTCCATTCCGGTAGGTCGCAAAACAGCCATTTTGCCAAAAGCTTCGCGCGAATAGCACACGCGCCATTCCGTATTCGCCCACGGTCCCCCACAGAACGAACCGTTTTCCTCGCCTAGGGAGCCGAAAAATCTTTCCAGTTCACCGAACTCTAGTTTTTCCGCATTCGGAATGCTTCTCACGCGTCCCCCAATACGGATCGCAGGAACAAGACCCTCGGCCAAGATCAAATCCACCGCTCCGACCTGTAACGCATAATCCAAGACGCTATCCAAAGAATTTGCCATATTCTATTTCCTATTTCCCTAGACGGTAAGCGGCAAAACGTTGGCGGTTCAAGGAACGCCGCCAGGCATCTTCTCCGCGGATAAATCCCGAATCTACCAGATTTTGCAGGGAATCGTCAAGCGAAAGCCCCTGGTCTCTAGACATTATCGCTTGAGGCAACCGGGAAAGTTCCCTCCGGCGGATAAGATCCGAAACGGAGGCGGTCACTTTCAAGGCTTCCGTGGCAAGAACCCAACCCTGTCCCTCGATTACAGGAACCAGATGCTGCACGACAATGCCCTTCAATTCGCTTGACAAAGCACAAGCCAGCTCCCCCTCCCCGGATTCGGAAAGCAAGCGGGAAAGCAGCCCATAGATGTCGTTTCCCGTCGTCACGGCAAAAACAAGGGCGCCCGAAGAAGCGGCCTGCAAAAGCGCCCAAAGCTCGTCAAGAGATTCCAAGTGGTCGAACAGGATGACGTCGGCTCCCGCACGGGATGCCTCACGAACCGCCTCGCTCCCGGAGCGGACATGCAATCCGACTTCCTTTTGAAGGACCATTCCGCGCGAACTTCGAAGCACACGTTCAATCGGCTTTTCGATTGTTTCCAAAAGAACATCCCTGCTTTCCAGAATAGCCTCGCCAAAAGCTCCGAGCGTCGTCGAACGTCCGCTTTCCGAAGGTCCGGCGATAAGCACAAACCCGCTAGAAAGCTTCAAGAAATCTGCGCAGAACGCCGGCAGATACAATTTGTCGAGAGAAATCGACGCCGAAGAAATCAGGCGGATTGAGAGCGAAGGAACCGTTTCGTTCCATGTAACCGTCAGGCGGTTACGGCCCGCTCCCGAAAGGGCGAAGGACTTGCTGAAATCCACACCCACCGCAGGTTCGTATCCGTCGGCAAAACCGCTTTTCGCTTCGGACAGAAAGCCGGAAAGCCTAGAAGAGTCGCAAGGCGCGTCGCTCGCATAGACCAGGTTTCCAAATATGCGAAACGCAATCCGGGATTTTTCGGAAAGATAGACGTCGGTCGCATCGAGCCGCCGGGCAAAGGCTAAAATTTGCGAAAGGGAATTTTCCACCGAAAGGCGTTCCGGAATTTCAATCGAGCCCTCCCCGCTTTCAATTTCAAAGCGATCCGGCAAGACATCCGTATCGGAAACGTCCTCGTCTTCCGACTGGAGGACGGCTACCGGCGCGATGCTTGTCTGTTCAAGGCCCGCGATCTTTTCTATCTGGACACTTGTCACGTTCGCTTGTCCATAGGGATTGTTGCCTTCTAGGGCTATCGACGTTTCGGCAGGTTCGCTCGGCGGATTTTCGGCAAGCGGTTTGGCACTTGGAGCGGGCGTCTGGACTTTCGGGGCCGGACGTTCAAAAGGCGAATCGGTCGAAGCCTTGGGCTTTTCCGCCGCATTCAGCTTGACTTCCAAGTCCCGAACATAGGAATCTACAGCATCGTAGGTCGTCTGATCGAGGATGCCGTTTTCAAGCAAGAGCTTTCCTAGGTCATGCGAATCGTCAATCCTGTTCCAAAACTCCTGGATCTGCGCCTTTGTGACCAGATTGTTCGAAAAGAGGACTTTCGCCATTATCTGATTTCGCGTCATCATACAAAATCCCTGCGGCCAAACCACCAACTGGAAATGGCAAGAAATATTCCGATATAACCGATTGCGTACAAACTATTCCACAAGACATAATGCGAAGGAAGAGCGATGCCGTGCACGACATACGAAGCGATATCAAAACGATACAGGCCGGGAAAAACGGCATGGACGATTTCCGCCGCCTTTTCCATCACGACGCTTTCCGTGCCCTGTACTTCTCCCATCCGACGGACAAAGCGCACCTGTTCCATCAGCTCGTTCGAAAGACGCCCGGCGACATAGACCCCTATCGTAAACAGGGCGGAAAGTACCGGAGAGGAAAATGTCGAGAACAAAAGAGCGACAGCGACAACGATGGCCATTTCCCAAAAGATAAGGAAGACCGCCCAGAGCAGCGAAAGCGTCGGCCCCGATTCCGTCCACAAAAGAATGGCGTAATAGACCGACGTCAGCAGGACAAGGTGAACCGCGATGACGGCGAGAAGCCCCAGGTATTTTCCGACGATGAAAACAGCCCGGCTGATGGGCTTTGAGAGGAGCGTAAGGACGGTCCTCCCCTGGATTTCCTTTTGGACTAGGCCGATTCCGACAAAGACCGAAATCAGAAGCCCCGAAAGGGACATGATGCTGAGCGTAGTCGATTTTATCACGAAAGAACGGTCAAAGACGGACCATTCCCCGAGCAAGATACTGAAGAATGCAAGCGCAATCGCGAGAAAAACGATATTGTAGAGAATCTTGTTCCGTACCGACTCGCGGAATGTGTTCAGCGCGATAATTCCGATATTCTTAATGTTCTGCACGAGCGATTTCCTCCGTCAAGACATCTTCGAGGCTCGGACGCTTATGCTCGACGCGTTCTACGGAAAGCCCCGACCGAAGACAAAAATCTAGGAACCTGTCACGCGCAAGCGAATCCCGGCAGACCCATTCCCGCGGAGTTGTCCCTTGCGGCATGACGCCTTCGGGAACGTCCGATTCGGGGATGTCCGCCGCGACATGGATGTGGTATTCCGCAGAAGCGTTCGACGTGAAATCATCGACAGTTCCCTCGCGGACGATTTTTCCGCCGACAATCATCGCGACACGGTGGCTGATCGTTTCGACATCCGACAGCAAGTGGCTCGAATAGAAAACCGTGACACCTTCCCGGTTGAGAGCGAGGATCGCCTCGCGAACATCCTTTCTGCCCACGGGATCGAGTCCGCTCATCGGTTCATCCAAAATAAGAAGCTCCGGTTTTGAAAGAATCGCCTGGGCGATGCCGACCCGCTGCATCATTCCCTTTGAATAGGTGCGAAGCCGCCGGTTGATCCAGTCCTTGTCCGCATTCAAAAGGGAAAGCGCCCATCCGACCCGTTCATCCAAAAGACGACCGGAAAGACCGCAAAGCCTGCCGTAAAACCGCATCAGTTCACGCCCGGTCAAATAGTCGTAAAAATAGGGCTGTTCCGGCGAATAGCCCAGGTGGCGACGGCTTTCCACATCCGAAGGATCACGCCCGGCAATCAGTACCGTTCCCGAATCCTTCCGAAGAAGTCCTGTCAAAAGTTTTATCGTCGTTGATTTTCCCGCACCGTTCGGACCGATAAATCCATAGATGACGCCTTTCGGCACATGAAACGATATGCCGGAAAGCGCCTTTTTCTGTCGCAGGAGAAAACCCGTCCGATAGGTCTTCTGGAGATTTTCGACCCGGATCATTTTTCGTCCTCTTCACCCTTCACGATTTTCTTCAGGGTCTTGCGATTGAATACGTAATAGAGTACGGCACCTATCAAATAGGTCACGAGCCCCGCATAGAAGAAATAGCTGAGCGATGAAACGGGAAATCCCGGGAAAATCCAGTTGAGCAGCGGATGCCCAAAAAAGTACACCAGAACGAGAAGAGCGCCCAGAATCCGAAGCGCATATGTCACGCCAATTTTCTTGTCCATAAAAATTCTCCAACAAGGAACCTTTCGGAGAAAAAATACACATAAAAAAAGAAAAGCGTTAGACAGCTTGGAAAATTCGCCCCATATTGGCGTTTCCCAAGAAATTTGGATTCCGCTTTTAAAGATGGAATTCGGGAAAGTCCGAAGGACCTAGCCTTTCACATGAATGGCCGCGGCAAATTCGCGGAGGAGCTGCGGATCTTTCACCTTTTCCCAAAGGGTTCCCGTTACAATAATTTGCGCACCGGCGGAGACGCGCACAGAAGCCGCTTCGGGTTCCCGGATACCGCCTCCGGTGATAATCGTCATCTGCGTCGCCTTTCGCGTATAGGCGATATGCTCAACGGGAACCGGCGTCTCGGCACCGGAGCCCGCTTCGAGATAGACGTAGCGCATTCCCATCAGCTCGGCGGCGATGGAATGCACCATGGAGAGCTTCGGCTTGTTCGACGGAACGGGCGTCGTGTTGCTGATATATTCTACCGCGGTGCGCTTTCCACTGCTAATAAGCTCGTATGCCGTAGGAATCGCTTCGATGCCCAAAGACCGCACCAGGACGCCACCGCGTACCTGCTCATCGATCAGGTAATTCGGATTGCGGCCCGTCACAAGCGTAGTAAAAAGAATCGCGTCGAATCCGGGAACCACCTGGGAAGCTCCGCCCGGAAAGAGGATTACCGGAAGAGGGACTTCCTTTTTCAGCGCAACGACCTGGGAAGGGAGATTGAAATTTCCCATGAAAGAACCGCCGACGAAAAGGACGTCCGCTCCGTTTTCGGCAGCAAGCGTTCCCGCTTTGAGGAGGGACGTATCGTCAGATGTATCGGGATCGAGAAGCACGGCGAACAACGCACCGCGCCTTTCGATAGCCTCATTCAAGGCGGTTTCGGTCTTACCTATTCTAAGCATAGCGAAAATATAGGAAAGACTTGTTCCGTTACTTGCTTTTCTTGCGGCGAACGCCCCATTTGTCGCGCATCTCTTCCTGCACCTTCTTTTGCTTGTAGCGCACGACCAGCTTGAATTCGACGATATACACGCCGGATCCGACCAGGCGCCCCGAATGGTCCTTGTAATTCCAGTTGACGAACACCTTCTTGTCTGTCGTGAGGCAGTTTCTTCCCGCGCCGAACGCGGCGCTGTTGCACGGAATATTGAACGTCGTATCCGTCACGTACTGTCCCAGATTGTCAAAGTAACTCACGCTGAAATTCACGAAGACATCGCCCGGGTCGATGCTGTCGAGGACCGACGCATCGTAATTTCCGTCCGCATCGAGCTTCGCCCCATCGATGAGCTGGGGAACAAAGCGTTCACCGAGGGAAATCAGGTGTCCGAGAGTTCCTTCATCGCGCAAGTCCGAAGTCCGCGTCTGGTTCGACACATAGGAAATGGAAACCGAGTTCAGCGTACTGGTGATGTATTTTTCCGGGTCATAGGAGCCCATGTTGACAGACTCCACCAACTTTCCGAGAAGACCGCCGATAACCACCGGCGAGGCGTTTTCAACCGTCTTGTTGCCGTAGATATCCGCGATGGCAGACTTGGCTCCGCGAACGACCAGGAGAGAATCCCCGGGCACGATGCCGTCCGTCGATTCACGCAGCACAAGGCGCACCGACTTGCCGTCTGCCGCCCAAAGCACCCGGGAAGGACTGATATCAATCGTATCGTTTCCGTGGATGTAGGCGAAGAAATCGTTTCCGACAAGCGAAGAATAATCGACAGGTTCAGAGAACGAAACGGTAAGCGTGTCGCGGGAATCTCCGTAATGGAGCGAAGCCGCCGTCACAACCGGGGCCATCTTGTCCGCAATCGCAACCGTCTGCTGGGCGACAAATGTGTTGCCGAAAATATCGTAATAGGTGTAAAGCGTTGCCGCAGGGATATTCGACCCGATGCTCGTCAGGCCCGACGCGACATTGACATTGCTTCTGACCACCCATCCGACACTCTTGCCGTCCGCGCTCAAAACAAGGTCGCGCGGCTGCGCCTGGAGTTCGATCAAAAGTCCGCGAGAGCTATACCACGGGAACGAGAAGTAGAAATTTTCAACGTCTTCGGCAGTCACCTTTGAAGAGAACCGGACCGCGATGGAATCGAGCTTTCCGTCACCATCCGTGTCGTAATATTCCACGATTTCCGCTGCCGGGTAACGATCCGTCACTTTCACGGGAACCTGGCGTTCGTATTCCGAAGTCGCAATGTAAGAAAGATTGTGGAACGAAGCTCCCGGAGCGAGGGTCACAAAATCGGTCTTTCCGTTCAGGCCCAACGAATCACCGACCAGAATGATGAGATTTTTCGTCGGCAGGTAAATCTTGACCTCATCCAAGTCGAAGCCGTTCGCGTTCAGCCATACGACCATCTCGGGGCTATTCAGATCCGCCGGAATGACATCGATGTTGAATTCGACAAATAGCGAATCCCGACCCGTCTTGTTGCGGATTGCATAAGCCTGCTTGATGACATGGGAGCCGAGGCGGAGAAGGTCCGTGCTGCGGTTGTAATTGGCTCCGGTCTCTTCACTCGTATAAGTCACGATAATCCGAGCGTTATCCGGGAAGCTGTCCCCGGAAAGTCGCAGTTCAGCGGCGCTTGCATAGATTCTCGAGCCGGACACCGTCAGCGCTCCGGAAAGCGGAAGCGTATCGCCGTTTACGACCACGGCAAGCCCCGTCGCCGAAAGTCCCGCGGGAATCGTATCGGACAGAATCACTTCCAGGGAGTCTAAAAGACCGTCATCGTCCGCATCCTGGATGTAGGCGATTTCCGCCTTGGGAATCGGATCGTAGAAATTGATGCCGTCAAAGATTATCAGGTGGCCATCCTTGTCAGTGATGTAGATTATCCCCACGAGAACCGTCGTATCCGCCGTCACCCAGAAAGACTGGTCCTTTCCGGTCACGCCGATGGAAACGTTCGACGAGGGCGCATCCGTATTGGAGGGATCCTTGAAAAGCAATCCCGCGGAACCGGAGATATAGAGCGAATCCGAATCGCCGAAGTAATCGCGGATCTTGTCCGCATCGAGCTTGATTTCGATGACATCCCCCACATTGACCGTTTCCCGCCCGTTCGCCGAAACCGAATCGGAACCGTAACTCGGCAGATCGGTCGATTGGGAACCGCCACCGGTCACATAGGTATTTCCGTTGATGATGACAGATCCGGAAACAGAGGAATCCGCAGGAATCGGAATAAGCTTGGACCCGCCGATGACAAGTGTATCGCCTTTATCGCGCTTATCGTTTGTCGGGTAGAGATCCGAACCGTCCTGGTTTTCCGAACCGTCTTCTTCAAAGCCTTCATAGACGGTAGAATCCGTAATCCAAGGAGGAATCCATTCATCTCCGCTGCCACTTACCGAACTGGAGGAATTGCCCGTTCCGCTCGAAGAACCCGGATTTTCACCGCCGGCGGAACTCGAAGAATTCCCGCTGTCGCCGCCACCGTTCGAAGAACTCGAACCGGAACCCTCCGAACCGGAAGAATTACCCGTTCCGCTCGAAGAACCCGGATTTTCACCGCCGGCAGAACTCGAAGAATTCCCGCTGTCGCCGCCGCCGTTCGAAGAGCTTGAATTCTTGCCGTCATTGCTAGATGAGCTTAGACCGGAATTTCCCGAACTCGAAGATTTAGAACCCGAGCCGCCAATCGAACTGGAAGACTTGGCGGAACTCGAGGATTCATGGAAAACATTGGCGCTAGACGAACTTCTGGAACTGGAAGAGATCAACGTCCCCGGATTCGTCGTCGCCGAGTGGCGGTTGGAACCCGCTCCGGCAATCGGCGCCAGGTCGTCGAGATAGTTGTCTATCCACTGGACATGCAAGAGGATGTTGTTATCGATCAGCTTGTTCGGGTTTGACGTGTAATCGAGGAAAATCAAATGCCCGGAATTCGAAGCGACAAAGATATGTCCCTTGTGGTCGGCTGTTCCCTGGTCCAAAAGCCAGCGGATTTCGCTTGTGCCGCTAATCGCATAGCCATTTGTTTCTGCCCAGTTCGAAGAATAGCTTCCCGTCATCTTATCATCGTAAAACAGATACTTGCGCAAATCGACATCCGCTATTACCTTGCGCGTTTTCGGGTCTATCTGCACGATGTGGGAATCGCCGAACAGGAGAATCGTATTCGAATATTCGTCAAAGCTCGCCCCGTGGGCGCCTTTCAGCGAATCGATCAGCGTCTTGGTCTTTAATCCGGTGATGTTCTTTGCCGGGCAAGGCTTCGTTTTGACATTGCAGAGCGTATCCGTGATAATTCCGAACTGGGCATTGCTGAGCGAATTACGGGAAATCGTTCCCAAATTGCTCGAACGCGTATAGAACGCCTGACCGGAATTGTCCCAGAGAAGCGTCGTGATATTCGACACGGAACCATAGACATTCACCTGGCGAATCTTGCTCAGGCGATCCGATGTCGTTGAATCCGTTTCATACAAGATAAGGTTTCCGGGAATACCCGCCGACCAGAGGACCGTATTGTCCGGATTCATCATCAAGTGGAATGTCGAAGCGCCGACTCCCGAAGAAACGGTTTTCGCGATGCATTTTGACGAAAGCGTATCCGTCGCATTCATCTTGACTTTATAAATCTCGTTGAAGTCCTGCCCGGCAACCAGAAGGTCTCCGTCCGGGTGGTGGACGATGCCGTCCGCGCCGCGGGTCCTGCAGAGAAGCCTCTTGTTGGAAAGCTTGAGATAGCCGTTTCCGTCATAGTAGTAGTCAAGGGCCTTGGCACTCTGCTGGGCGGAGTAGCGCGTATAATAGACGGTTTCCTTGGTACTCGCCGAAGGATACAAGTCACCGACCTGCTGGATCCAGACGCCCGTTGCCGGATTGTAGGGAGTATTGATGGCGGGTTCTCCCGCATGGGCGAACACGGAAAGGAGCGGGGCAAGTCCCAAAGCGAAAAATACTTGTTTAATCTTTTTCATAGCGGTATCCTCCTCCGGTTAGTCGTCGAGCGCAAGGTGAGCCTTGCCGCCGTAAACGCCCCATTTGAAGATTTTATCATAGGTATAGGAATGTTTCTGCCCATAGACTTTCAGGTTGAACTGGACAAGATAGGCGCCCACGCCGGCTTTTCGCCCCGAAGCGGAACGCATATTCCAGCGCAGGTAGAGCCTTTTGGCATTTTCAAAGCAGTTTCCGGCAAAGTCGGGATCGTCGCACCGAATCTTCCCATGGCCGCCGGCGACAAAATTCCCGAGATTCGTATAAACTTCCATCGACCAGTTCAAGCCGACCTTTTCCAAATCCAGGTTTTCGCCCGTCGAATCGTCAAAGATCGTCGCAAAGGCGATATCGAGCATCACGCCAAGCGAACCGTCCATCGCCTCCCCGGTCGAAGTTCCCTTCGGAAGCAGACGCTCGGTGAAAGCGGGACCGTCCGTGTCGAGTTCCGCCCGCTCCACTCCGGCAAGCGAAGCCGTTTCCATCACAACGCGCGGATCCCCCTCGATACCGACCAGACGGGAATTGTTCCCGACGAAATTTCCCCGGGCATCCGAAATCGCCGAAGCGACGATAAAGAGGGAATCGTTCGGGTTGGCGCGGGAAAGTAGCTTTTCACCCGATGCAACAGCCAGGCTCACTTCCGTCCGGTCATCATTCCAGTTCGCGTTGGAAAAGTCAAAGAAAACGGTGTCGCCGCCGATGACAAATCCGATGAAATTCGCATTGGAAATTTCCCCTGCATCGATGGACTCGGAAAATTTTACGGTCAGGCGATCCGCATTGCGACTGCTCCGCGATTCGGGCGAAAGGAACGAGGAACAGATGACAGGAGGAATCCTATCGTTCATGTCGAGATACTGGAACGTGGAAACGGTATCCCCGTTTACGACGGAAACGTTTTCAAGAGCCGCATAGCCGTAATTTCCGGAATCGTCGATGGACGTAAGGCCTTTTTGAACCTTTGCCTGTTCCGATTCGGAAAGCTTGTAGGAAACCATCTTGCCATCCTTGGAAATCACCAAATCCTTGGACGCAGGCGAAATAATCAACTCGTTTCCGGCGGAATCCTTCCAGAAGAACTGGATGTGCATATTTTCAAGATCTTCTTCGGTTATCGGATTTTCAAATCCCACGGTCACCGAATCCATCCGTCCGTCCGCATCGGAATCGAAAAAGCCGTTGTTCTCGTTCGAGAGATAGACGCGCCCTGCGTTTGTCACCTTCGCCGGCAAATTGAACATGGCGAAGTTTCCGTCGGCGGCGACAAGCCCGAGATCGCCAAGCCCCGAAACGACGGAAAGGGAATCCCCGACTTTCACCGTCCCCGGAACGGTCGTCACCGTCCACCGCTTGCCGTTTTTCGAAACCGCTTCAATCCGGACCTTGTCCCCATTCGAAAGCCGGAGTACGGAACCCGCCGAGAATGCGGTATCCAGTTCCTTGTTGAAATCGAGAACAAGTGTATCGCGCGCACCGGATGAGCCCTCGACAAGCGTCGCCTTGAGAATCACGGGACCGATTCTGTCTTCTAAGACGGTTGAAAGCCCGGTCGACGTTCCGCTCAGCTTCGACGTCACAAAGACTTCCAGCTTGCCGTCTCCGAGCGTATCGGAAAGCGATGTTTTTACATCGAGCAGTTCCATTTGCCCGCCGTCCGCACTGCGCTTATATTCGCCCGAAAACTCCTTTCGGGAAGCATCGTTCGGAAAAACGTAAAAGATGCTGTCCCACGAAACGGAATCCGTCTTTCCCGAAAAATAGGCGATGACGCTGTCGCCCTTGCCGTCACCGTCCGCATCATAGATAAAGGCGCTGTCGAGAGTCGGCAAATCCGGATTTTCAAACGCAAATGTTCCCGGAAAATCCTCCACGACAAAGTAGGATGAATCCGAAGGATTGACAAGCCCCTTTGAAACGAAGCTCGCCCCGGAAACCGCACCCGTCGAGCGGACCGAAAAATGCCCGACACCTTTTTCCAGGATGACCCTATCCGTCGAATCTCCGGCAAGCGTCGTGAATTTCAAACTTTCCGCCCCGCGAATCGGTTCCAGATAAAAAGCGCGCTTGTCTATCGTCGTATCCGTCTTTCCGGCAGAGGGGCCCACGGGAATCACCGCGCGGACAGTCACCGTCATCGACGAATCCACCGGCAGGGAAAGCTTGGTCGTCGAATCGATGACAACCGTATCGCCTTGAGCATTCACATAGGAATATTCCAGGCGCGGGACATAGAAAGTATAATAGCGGAAAATGCGCGGCGTTGCGCTCTCGCTCACCTGCATCCCGAGCGGAAGGTTCTTGACCGGAAATTGCGAGGAGACCTTGGCGTAGAAAAAACCCCGGACGGCATCCGAAGTGACCTTTGCCGTCGGATGCGAAAGTTCCGCAGAAGAACAGGTAAAACTTCCCTTAGCGTAATCCTTTTCGCACGGATTCAGGGTCAGGGAATCGTTCGCCGCATAGACCAGAAAATCCGCCGAGCGGATGGCCTTCGAAGTATCGTTGGGATTTTCGGATTCGGGAACAGTCCACAGATAGGCGTAAACTTTCGTATAAATTGAATAGTAGCTGCACTTTCCCGCTTCGGGGCACGTATCCCCAAAAGCCATCGCAGCCAGAAGCGCGACACCGAGAACCTGGGCAGGCAGCAATTTAAGCATCCGATAGAACATACCAGCGTCTCACAGAAAAAGGATGCAACGATGACATTCCTGTTTGAAAAATTAACTTAATAATGACAAAAACGCTCGGATTTCGGCAATGTAAGGATTTTGCAATAGAGCAAATTGGAATAACTAATCCGGCATCAAATCCTCTACGACAGCATCCATCATCAGCCATCCGCGGACAAAAAGCCGCACGACCGAACCGTCCCGTTCGAGATAGCCCCGCTTCACCCAGCGTTCTATTTTTTCCCCGGGAATTTTCACCGTTTCCTCCAAATCCAGCGAATGCAGGTCCAAGCCTTCCCGGGTCCGCAGGGAAAGCCAGATGCGCTCTTCGACGCGTTCTTTCTTTCCTATCGAATCCTTTTCGAGAGCGTCTTCCGGGCAACCGTTTTCGACCCAGCGTTTCCAGGCAGCATAGCGGAAAGGATCCGCCGACCGGACGCTTCCGTCAAAGCTGTGGGCGCCCGGGCCAAGCCCGAGATACTCGCCGCGTCGCCAGTAATTCCGGTTGTGCAGACCTTCTTCGCCCGATCTTGCAAAATTCGACACCTCATAGCGTTCAATCCCATTTTCCCGCAACACACGAACACCCGCTTCATACATTTCCGGGTAAAGGCTTTCGTCTAGGGAAAAAAGCCCTTTCCGCATCCGGTTTTCGAGAACCGTGTTCGACCCGAGCGCAAGTCCGTAAAAGCTCACGTGCCCGATTCCAGAGAGCGCAAGCTCCGAGACGTCCTCCCGGAAACGTTCAAGGCTCTGTCCCGGAAGCCAGAACATGAGATCCGCCGAAGCCCGCGTCCCCGTTTTCCGCGTAAACGCGACAAGCCTTGCGAGAGCATCGCGGTTTTCACTTGAAGTCCCGCGGCGACCGATTGCCCGCAACAGGGAATCGTCAAATGTCTGAAGTCCCAGGCTGAAACGGTTTACGCCAAGCGAATAAGCCTGCTCGAGAAATTCCGGGCTCGCCGAATCCGGGTTGCATTCAATGTTCACTTCCAAAAGTTTCGAAAAATCCACGCCCAGGGATTCGAGTCCGCGGAAAAGCTTCGCAAGTTCCGATGCCGGAAGTTCGCTCGGGGTCCCGCCGCCAAAATAGGACGTCGAAAATTCCGATACACCGAATTTCCATTTCGAAAGCCGCAGTTCCGCTTCGCGAAGAAGCAAGTCCACATATTCGGAAAAGAGCCGTTTTGCACCGGGAAGCGTCGCAAAGTCACAATAACCGCAAATTTTCTTGCAAAACGGAACGTGAATATAAAGTCCTTTCATCGAAGCCGAATATATATATTTATGTGCGTGGGAAAACGGTTTCACATCAAGTCGCTTTTCAAGAAAAGGATGCCATCCGTCCTGTTTTTCGTCCTTGCGGGAACAGTCCTTATCCTAGCGTCCGTTCTTCTCTTCGGTCCTTCATACAAGGATATTTTCCTTGCGCTGATGCTCTGGAGTCTCCCCCTTTTTTTACATTGACGCCCGATGTCGCTCTTTAGCTCCAGACTCCAGAAAAGAAAGATCAAGTCCATCGCATTCTACATGGCAAGCTGGATTTTCTTCAGCCTTCTGTTTTTCTTTTTCCACTTCTACGGTTCCCCCAAAGCTTCCGATCCGATTCTCTACCTGACCGCTATCCAGTTCGCCATCCTGACCGGGCTTTCCCACGGTATCTACGACGTGATAATCCTCCGCGACGACCGCGATCCGCGCCCGATTCCCGCCGCGATGCTCATCCGGCTCGGATATTTTACGGCGACGGTTTTCATCAATATCGCGATTTGCGTCCTGGTTTTCAATTGGTACGAGGACGGAGCGTTTATCGACGAACGCGGGCTAGAACTTTTGCAACAGGCATTTGACACACCGGCAGTCCAAGCGTTCGCCATCTACGGAATCTTTTCGGGTTTCTTCATCACGTTCATCCGTTCCGTAAACAAGAAGTTCGGGGCAAACGTTTTCATCAACACGCTTCTCGGCAAGACCCAGGATCCAAAGGAAGTCGGACTGATTTTCATGTTCGTCGATTTGCGAAACTCCACACGGCTCGCCGAAGAGATGGGACACGTCCAATACAGCCGTTTCATGAAAGAATATTACCGGTTGCTCTCTAACTGCTGCGAGGAAAACGACGGGGATATCTACCAGATAGCCGGGGATGGCGTCTTTCTCACATGGCCGCTTTCCGCCTCCCGCAAGACGGCAAAGCCCATCCTGTGCTTCGAAGACCTCAAGCGATGCTTTTTCCGCACACGCAAAAGGTTCCTTTCTGAATTCGGACATTACCCGGAATTCAAGGCCGCAGCGCATTGGGGAAAAGTCATCATGACCGAAGTGGGAAACTTCCGCAGCGAAATCGCCTACCATGGCGACGCCATCAACACAACGTCCCGCTTGCAGGATCTCTGCAGCCGTCTAGGCGAAGAATTCCTGATTTCAAAAGAGCTTCTGCAGGAGCTTCCGAATATCGGAAAATACAGCCCGCTTCCCAAAGGACCTTTCGAGCTCAAGGGAAAAAGCAATGAGACATTCGTCTATGCGCTGCATTTCGAAGATGCGGAAATTTCCCAGGCGAACGTTAAGAACAAATAGGAGATAACGATGATAGGAAAGGTAAACGACGACTTTTTCACCAAGGCGATTCTTGCAAAGACCGGATGCGCAAACGCCAAAGTCGTAATCGGTCCGTCGATGGGCGTAGATTCCGCCATCCTAAAGGTTCGAGACGGATTCATGGCCATTGCCGAAGACCCTATTTTCCCGTCCGTCCGCATGACCCCGAAAGATTTTGCCTACGTCACGGTCCACATCGGAGCAAGCGACGTCGCCGTCATGGGCATAAAACCGGAATTCATGACTTACTCGCTCCTGCTCCCGCCGGACACAAAACAGGATTACATCGCAAAGCTCATCAGCGAAATCAGCGCAGAGGCGAAGCGCCAAGGCATCGCCATTGTCGGAGGTCATACGGGCTACTACGGAGCCGTCACCTGCCCGACCATCGGAGGAATTTCTGTCTGGGGATATGGCAAAAGCTACGTTTCGCCGAAAGGCGCCAAGGCAGGCGACAACCTGGTGATTACCAAGGGAATCGCCATCGAGGCGGCAGCCCTTCTGGGTTTTGAATTGGGCGAAGCGCTCAAGGGAAAACTCGACAGTGGGGACATCCGGCGCGCGGCAAGAAGGATGAAAGAAATTTCCGTCGTCAAGGATGCGGAAATCGCCGCGCGTTTCAAAGGCGTCCATGCGATGCACGATGCGACCGAGGGAGGAACCAAGCGCGGCGTCTGGGAAGTCGCAGAAGCTTCCGGAAAGGGCGTCCTGCTCGATACGGATTCGTACAAAGTTCCCAAGGACATTGAAAACATCTGCCGGATTTTCGGGCTCGATCCGTGGGAAATCATCAGCGAAGGGACGCTCGTCATCGCCGTTTCCCCGAAAGATACGGAACCGCTCCAAAAAGCGCTAGCCGCCGAGGGAATCAAGAGTGCGGTCATCGGAAAATTTACCGAAAAGAATCTCGGACGGAAAATGCTCCACAACGGGAAGACAGAGAACTTCCTGCCGCCGGCCAAGGACTTTTTCTGGGACGTGTTCTTCAACGCGGCAAACATTCTCGCCCAGGGAAATGTCAACGGTTCGCTTTCCGAAAGCGACAGGCTCTGCCGCGACCTCAAGGCTTGCGTTGACCGCCTGAAAGCGGCAAACATCTACAAGATGCTCCCGGAAATCGGGATGAATATCGGCTACACGGAATCGGGAACGTCCAGGGAAGATGTGTGCGCCGTTCCCGGACGAATTTTCCGCGTCGAAAACGAAACATGTTCCGTCCGCGAACCCAAAATGGGAATCAGCGTCTATATGGCGGACACGCTTCTCTCCATCCGGAAGAAATTCCCCGAAGCGAAATGCGTCGCCGATTTCAGGAACAATCCAAAAATTCTTTCCGCCTGCAAAAAGGCGAAATTCCGAATCGCCGAAATGCCCACGCCCAAAGACTACTGGCAACGAGGAAATGATTACGACAAAGATCTTGAAAACGTCATCGCCAAAGCTTCCGCCTTGCCGGATATCATCACGATTCCCGACCGGATCAACCTCGAAAAGCTGGTTCTCGTCGTCGGGAAATCCCTAGAAGACTTTGAACGGAAAGTCCTGAAAATCAACAGCACACTTTAATTTTCCGCTGCGGATTCAAACGTTCCAAAAGGTTGAAGGCTAGAGCTTTCAACCTTCCTTTTTAAACTTCGCCTGTCCCGTTTCAAAGGCCCGCCGCAGATTTTCCGTGGCGAGCTTCGGATCTTTCGCCGACATGATTTCCGAGACCACGGCAAGCCCATCAACACCGGAAGCGGCAACATCTTCGGCATTCGACTGATGGATTCCGCCGATAGCGACCAGCGGATGCCGCGAAAGGGCGGCAGCCTTCCGAAGGCCCTCCGGTCCCAAACCCTCCGCCGCATCGAGCTTTGTCGTCGTCGCAAAAGCCTGGAACGCGACATAGTCCACGTCGTAATCGTTCGCAGCGACAAGTTGCTCGTAATTATCCGTCGAAAGCCCGATAATCTTGTCCTTTCCGAGCAAGCGTCTCGCCACCGGATACGGCAAGTCGCTCTGTCCGATGTGAAGACCGTCCGCATCGACCGCGAGCGCGATGTCAAGCCTGTCGTTGATGATAAGCGGAACGCCTGTTCCCGACAACGTCTTTTTTAACTTCAACGCGAGCTCGTAGAATTCAAGCGAAGAGCAGTCCTTTTCGCGAAGCTGGACAATGCCCACGCCGCCGCGAAGCGACTCTTCCACGACATCCTCTATCGGACGGCCGAGCGAAAGCCTGCGGTCCGTCACCAGATAAACCTTGAGATATTCCTTTGCATCCATAAGAACTCCTTGCTTTTCGTTTTTTCGACCCCAATATACTCCGATTTCAAAAAAAAATCATTTTTCTTTTCACATTTCCCTTGACAAAGCATTTTCTTTTATCTATAATTGGGTCGTCCTCGCGGGAATAGCTCAGTTGGTAGAGCACGACCTTGCCAAGGTCGGGGTCGAGGGTCCGAGTCCCTTTTCCCGCTCTTAAAAAGCTCCTCTTATGTGGGGCTTTTTTTTGTGTCAGCCTGTCAAAATTTTCAAAAAGCTTTCGACGTCAAGCGCCCATTCCTTTTGCTATTTTAGATGCATGCTCCAAAAGATTTACATTCGCCATCTGGGCGATTTCATCGGCAAGGAAGTCGAACTTTCGGGCTGGGTTACACGCGTCCGAAGCTCCGGAAAGGTCTGCTTTATCCAGTTCCGGGACGGCACGGGATTCATCCAGGTCGTCGCCAGTGTCCATGACGTTCCCGAAGAGGAATTCAATCTGATCAAGCGCCTTTCGCAGGAAAGCTCGCTCCGAATCCGTGGAAAGGTCGTTTCGCAGCCCAAGTCCCCGTCGGGCGTAGAAATCATCGCCTCCCACGTAGAGCTTGTGTCCAAGACAGAAAACTACCCGATTTCCCCCAAGGAGCACGGAACGGACTTTTTGATGGACCTGCGCCACCTGTGGATCCGCAGTCCGCGCGAACACGCCATCCTCACCATCCGGCATCACATCGTCCAGGCTATCCGCGAATACTTTGACTCCCGGGATTTCACGCTCGTCGATGCACCGATCTTTACACCCAACGAGTGCGAAGGTTCGAGCACGCTATTCAGCACGCCTTATTTCAACAGCACGGCCTATCTTTCGCAAAGCGGCCAGCTCTACATGGAAGCGGCCTGTGCGGCTTTCGGCAGAGCCTACTGTTTCGGTCCGACATTCCGCGCAGAAAATTCAAACACGAGACGCCATCTGACGGAATTCTGGATGGTCGAACCCGAAGTCGCCTACATGGACCTCGACGGGGATATCGAACTCGCCGAAGGCCTTGTACAGGCAATCGTCAAAAAAGTTCTCGCTGAAAACGCGCAGGAACTGAAAATTCTCGAGCGCGACACCAAGGCGCTGGAAATTACCGCGAACGAACCGTTCGCCCGCATCAGCTACACAGACGCTGTAAAAATCATCCAGAATTCGGGAGCCTCGTTCAAATGGGGAGACGATTTCGGCGGAGCGGACGAAACCATCGTCGGAAAGCATTTCGAAAGGCCCGTCGTCGTCTATGACTATCCCGCGGAAATCAAGCCTTTCTACATGAAGCGCAACGCGGAAAATCCAGAAGTCGTCCGCAACATGGACATTCTCGCCCCGGAAGGCTTCGGCGAAATCATCGGAGGCGGCCAGCGCGAAGAAGACCTTGCGACGCTCGAAGAGTCAATCAAAAAGCAGGGACTTTCGCCCGAAACATATTCCTGGTACCTAGACGTTCGTCGCTATGGATCCGTCCCCCACGCAGGATTCGGGCTAGGCCTAGAACGGACCGTCGCCTGGATCTGCAACCTTCCCCACGTCCGGGAGACGGGCGCATTTCCACGACTTCCCCACCGGCTAAAACCCTGATTGACTTTCATAGTGCCATTTTATATTTTAAAATCCGTTCTGAATAGGAGTTTTGAATGCGTTTCCCGGTAAAAGCGATTGCGCTGGTTGCATTTTTTTCCATGTTTGCTTTCGGGCAGAACGATGTTCCCAAGCAAGAGCCTCCGACCCTGCAGCAGGATTCCACGGGAACCCCGATAAAAATCGATTTTATGCAGACACTCGCCGGAGTAAACGATCCGGGAATGCTCTTCGCCCATTTCAGCGGCAAGCCTCTTATCATTTATTACTTCAGCCCGAAATGCCCGCATTGCCAAGCGAGCTTCCCTGAAATGCAAGCGCTCATCAAGAAGTACGAGCCGAAAGGGCTGACGGGCATCGGAATTTCAATCGGCGGCGGAATCAAGAAGAACGATGTGCGCCTGTTCATCGACCAGTTCAATGCGACATTCCCCATTTTCCAGGACGTAAACGCCAAGTTCGGTCCCGCTTACGGAACAGGTTACGTTCCCGTCGTCTTCATCGTAAACAAGGACGGGACTTTCTACCGCTTCGGCGACCTGTCCAAAAAGCACTTTGAACAGATCGATTCTCTTTTGAAGACGATGTTCCCCTGAATTTTCCACAACTTTTCGCTACCAGACGAATTTCACGTCCGAAAGCCTGCGCTTGATTTCATCCATCAGGGCGACTTCCGAAGCTTCCGAATCCGCGGTGAAAGTGACGCTGAAACGGATAAAGTGTCCCGCATCGTCCCAAGGGACCGTCGAAATCTGTTTCTCCCGAATCAGCCACTGCGAAAAATCCTCCGCGCTCGAAAATTTTTCACCGCCATCGATTCCTTTAGGAGCCTGCGCATAGAGGTAAAAACTTCCCTTCGGCTTTTTCACTTTGAATCCGACGTCGGAAAGCGCCTTGACCAACCTGTCATGCCGCCTAGAATACTTCGCCACGGTCCTCTCCGTAATCGACGGAGTCGAAAGCGCTTCTACGCCGGCATACTGGATAGCCTTGAACTGTCCCGAATCGTTGTTGTCCTTGACACACGCAAAGCCTTTCACGACTTTCTCGTTCCCCGCGACAAATCCCAGACGCCAGCCCGTCATGTTGAACGCCTTCGAAAGGGACTGGATTTCCACGCCGACGTCCTTTGCCCCGGGAACGGAAAGGAAGCTGAGCGGAGCGTAACCGTCAAAAGTCAGAGCCGCATAGGCCGCATCAGAAACGACGATAACATGGTTTTTCCGGGCAAAATCGACGACTTTTTCAAAAAATTCGGGAGTCGCTACGGCACCCGTCGGATTGTTCGGGTAATTGATGTAGAGAAGTTTCGCCCGTTTCGCTATGTCCGCGGGAACGCTTGACAGATCCGGCAAAAAATCGTTTTCGGGAAGCAGCGGAAGCGGATAGACTTCCCCGCCGAGAAAGCGGGTCATCGTTCCGAGAACCCCATACCCGGGAACGGTCACGATAGACACATCGCCCGGATTGATAAAGGCCTGCGGAAGCATTGCAAGAGCCGGCTTCGAACCGATACTGTGGCAGATTTCATTCTGCGCATCGAGGCCGCGAACGCCGAAAACGGATTCCATGTATTTCGCAGCCGCTTCCTGGAACGGCAAAATTCCGTTGTCCGCATAGCCGCGATTTTCCCATTTTTCCGCTTCCTGGGCAAGCCTTTTTACGACAGACGGATCCGCCATCCAGTCCGGTTCTCCGACACCCATATCGATAATCGGCGTTTCGGGATGCGCCTTTTCCGCTTCGCGACGAGCCCGCTTGATTTTTTCAAACTTGTAGAGGACGGTTCCCTTTCCGAAGGAACTTCCGCCGATGCGTTCCGCAAACAGGTTCTGGATATAGTCTTCCATAGAATTCTCCGATATTGATTTGCCTGGAAAATTTAAAATGTGAATCAAAATTTCATCCGGAAAACGCGGAAAGTTTTTTCGACTTCGACCGCCGGTTCCAGTCCGAGGAGTTTCATTTACAACATATTTGTCAAATTTCAAAAAAGTCTTTTTCCGAAACTTTCCACGCACAAAAAAAGTCCGCCGGCAAAAGCGAACTTTTCGAAAATCCAAGAAGCAAAATCAGAGGGTGGCAATCAGCTTCTTTGCGCGATCCACATAAAACTGGTTGTCGCCGTATTTCTTGAGCAGCTTTTCGGCGGTCGCCTTGGCCTTGTCCGGGAATCCCATCTGGCTATATACCAGCGAAAGCTTCCAGAGCGCATCGGCTACCGTCGGGACAGGATCCGCGGGTTCAACCTTTTCGTAACGGTCTTCCAAGTCTCCGGTCCGCTTTCCAAACTCGGCGATGAATTTTTCAAGAAGAGTCACCGCGGCGGCGTAATCCTTGTTTTCGATGGCGACAGCAGCCTGTCCGTGCATCGCACCGCCCCGAACGAGCGGCAACGATCCCGCATTGTCAAGCGCTTTCTGGTAAAGGACCGCGGCGGTATTGAATTCCCCGTTCTGGAAATAGATATTCCCCGCAAGGAGAGCCGCCTTGGCAAGGGTTCCTCCGCTCAACTCGTTTCCGGCGAGCAAACGTTCATACTCCGAAAGCGCGCTGTCTTTTTTACCCGTATATTCATAGGCGAGGGCCGGACCTAAAAGTTCCGCCTGCGCCACATTCGCCTGGGTCCTCGAACCGTGAAAGCGAACCAGCACGATCACGGCGATGACTACGACAAGGAAAATGACACCAACAACCATTCCATGCTGGATAAAAAATTCCTTCATCTCCGAATTCCCGGCGGAATTTCCGCCATTCGGCATGTTATTCGGCATTTTAGAAGCCATATTTTTGGGTCCTTGAAAAAAATTTTGGGTTTAATATAGAAATTTTTCAAAATATTTGTTACATTTGGTTTCGCGATGCCACTCTAGCTCAGCTGGTAGAGCAGCTGATTCGTAATCAGCAGGTCGACAGTTCAAATCTGTTGGGTGGCTCTTTAACCGGATTCGAAAGAATCCGGTTTTTTTGTGTGGATTTTTTTCGCCAATCGCCCCATAATTTTTTAAATATGGCGGCTATGAATCCCGAAGGCGCAATCATCGTTCAAAGCAATATGGAAATCCTCGTCGAAGTGCACAACAAGCACTACATTGAGGCCCGAGACGCAATCGCCCCGTTTACCGAACTGGTCAAAAGCCCGGAGCACTTGCACACATACCGCATTTCGCACCTTTCCCTGTGGAACGCCGCATCGACAGGCCTTACCGCCGACGATGTCGTCCGCTGCCTTGAAGACCAGGGAAAATATCCCGTACCGGAAACCGTTGCGACGGAAATCCATGACTACATGGGCCGCTACGGAATGCTCAAGCTCGTCAAGGACGGACAGGACCTTTGCCTGGAATCAACCGATGCGGCTCTATTCAAGGAAGTCTGCAAGCTGCCGAATGTCGCCAGTTGCCTGGTGAAATTTGACGGCGATACGAAAGCGATTGTCGATCCGAACAAGCGCGGCATTCTCAAGATGACGCTCACGCTGAACGGATTTCCCGTCGAGGATATCGCCGGCTACGTTTCCGGGGACCCGCTCCCCATCGAACTTCGAAAAGTAACCCTGAGCGGAAAAAATCTTGAGCTCAGAAGCTACCAGAAAGACGCTTCCCAGATTTTCTACGCGTCCGGTTCCGAAAAAGGCGGTTCGGGCGTCATCGTCCTCCCGTGCGGATCGGGCAAGACGCTTATCGGCATGGCGACGATGGCCCTGATGAAGACACGGACGCTCATCCTCACCCCGAACATTTCCGCGGCAAGGCAATGGATCCGCGAACTTCTCGACAAGACAACGCTCACCGCAGACCAGGTAAAGGAATATTCGGGCGATGTCAAGGAAATCGGTCCCGTCACCGTCGCAACTTACCAGATCCTGACACAGAGAAAGCGGGTCAAAAAAGGCGAAGAATCGGAAGACGGAAAAAAGAGCGAAGCAGACGACAAGCCACTAGTCAACTTCCCGCTGTTCAGCGAACACAAGTGGGGACTGATGATCTACGACGAAGTCCACCTTCTGCCCGCTCCCGTTTTCCGTTTCAGTGCGGAAATGCAGGCGACGCGCCGGCTAGGCCTTACGGCAACGCTTGTCCGCGAAGACGGCAAGGAGACCGAAGTGTTCTCGCTTATCGGTCCGAAAAAGTTCGACCTCCCCTGGAAAATTCTCGAATCGCAGGGCTGGATAGCAACGGCGGACTGCAGCGAAATCCGCGTCGTCATGACCGCCGAGCAGAAAATGCAGTATGCGCTCGCCCAGACACGCGATAAAATCACGATAGCGAGCACCAGCCCGCAAAAAGACGACGTCGTCAAAAAGCTCATTGAAACATATAACGAGCCGGAAGACCGCATCTTAATCATCGGGCAATACATTGACCAGTTGCAAAAGCTCTCCGAAAAGCTTGAAATTCCGCTGATCACGGGAAAAACGCCGAACAAGGAGCGAGATAGACTCTACGGAGATTTCCGCAAGGGAACGCTCCGCAACCTCATGATTTCCAAAGTGGGAAACTTTGCGATAGACCTTCCTGATGCGAGCATCCTCATCCAGATTTCGGGCACATTCGGAAGCCGGCAGGAAGAAGCCCAGAGACTCGGACGCGTCCTGCGCCCCAAGGAAGACGGTCGCCCGGCGCACTTTTTCTCACTGGTGACCAAGGATTCCAAGGAACAGGAATTTGCCATGAACAGGCAGCTGTTCCTCACCGAACAGGGATACGCCTACAAAATCCTCAACTATTCAGGCGGAGAAATCGTTCCCGCGGGAGTGTGATGAAGCTCGCCGAGAAATTCATCCTGGAACCGCATTTTTTCAAAGTTCTTGTCGGGCTTGCGCTTCCGATTGCCCTACAGGACCTTATCAAATTTTCCCTTTCGCTTGCCGACAACATCATGGTCGGAAGCATTTCCGAAGCGGCTCTCGGAGCGGTAACTCTTGCAGGCCAACCGTTCTTCGTCTTTTCGCTGGTTTCGTTCGGGATTGCAAGCGGCGGGGGCGTTCTCGTTGCGCAGTATTACGGGAAGCACGATTCCGAAAGCATCCAGAAACTCGTTTCCATCACGCTCTGCATAGGAACGCTTGTTTCTTTCCTGTTCGGATTTTTCACTACGGTTTTCCCGCACGAAGTCATGCGGATTTTTACGAACATCCCCGAACTTGTCGATATCGGGGCGGAATATCTGAAAATCCAGGGATTCACCTACTTCTTCTTCGGATTCAGCAACACGCTCATCATGCTCATGCGCAGCACGCGCGAAGTCAAGGCGGGACTTATCGTTACTTCCGGAGCGTTCATTTTAAACATCGTCCTCAACTGGATCCTGATTTTCGGCCACTGCGGCTTCCCCGCCCTAGGCGTCCGCGGAGCGGCCATCGCCACGCTCATCGCAAGAGCGCTCGAATGTTTTGCCCTTGTTTTCTATGTACGCTTCATGGAAAGGCATCTGAATTTTCGCTTTAAAAATCTCTTCCATTTTGACATTCCGCTTTTCAGGGATTTTCTCCGCTACAGCCTACCGGTCATCGTCAACGAGACAGGATGGTCCGTCGGCGTGGCGGCCCAATCTGTCGTTCTCGGGCATCTGAACTCGACAATTATTGCCGCGGCAAGCATCGTAGGAACGCTCCAGCAAGTGGCGCTTGTCTTCATCTTCGGAGTCGCCGGGGCATCCGCACCGATCATCGGAAACAGGCTCGGCGGCGGAAATCTAGGCGATGCCAAGCGTTATGCCAACACCCTTCTACTCGCAGGCGTTTTCGTCGGAATCGTCGCTTCGTCCATTCTCTTCATATCAAAGGGTTCGATTCTTACTTTGTACGAAATTCCGGAAGAAACGGTTCAACTGGCGAAGACATTTATCTGCATCCAATGCGTCATGATAATTCTCCACTCCTATACGTCACCTGCAGTCATCGGCATCCTGCGAGCCGGAGGCGATACCGTTTTCACATCCCTTCTCGATCTCGGAAGCCTTTGGCTTTTTTCCATTCCGCTCGGCTACCTGGCCGGTTTTCGCTGGGAACTTTCCTTTCCGCTCGTTTTTTTGATGCTTCGTTCGGACGAAATAGTCAAATTGCCCATCCTGATATGGCGAATCGAACGTAAACGCTGGATACGCAATGTGACACGCTAAAATCGTCAAAAAGTTCCATACGACGCCGAATAAAATTATATTTCTCTCTATATGGATAGTCCGCGTCAAATCATCAACCTGTTTTTAAGCAGCAAGCACAAGCCCGAAGAACTGAAGAGCGAGCTTTTCCGAGCTGCCGAAGCCGCCGAAAAAAGCGGAATGACCTATATGGAAGCGACATTCCAGCTAGGCGAACACGCAAAAGACGAAGGACTTTCCGAAGAAGATTCCGACGCTATCATCCGAAGAGCCTACGCAGCGGAGAAGCGCGAACGAAACCGTGAAAAGCCGCAGGACAAAGAATCCGAAAACGGGCAGCAGGCTCCGCAACAGGCAGACACGATCAAAGCTCCCGTCCAACCGATTATTTCGGGAGCCATTTCCTTAGAACAGGTTCTCGCCATGGGCCTAGACGCCCAAGCTCTCGAACTTTTGCAAAACCACCGGATAGACCCGGAAGCGCTCAACATCCCATGGCCGACTCCCGACTGGAGACTGGATTTCGCAAAACTTCTAGGTGCGCTGTTCAAGCCAGAAGAATTCATCGAATTTAAAAAGTCCAACACATCCGAGACGCAAACCCAGTCGGTTGAAGAAATTCTAAAACAGGCTGACGGCATCAAGAAAACGATGAAGTCCCTAGACGGTCCAGACGGAGCGCTTGTCTGCATCAACCCGGTCAAGAGCGCCGACGAAAGCGACGAATCGTTCCGTTTCCGTTATGCGGTCGTTGACAACCCGAACTTCAGTTTGGCAAAACAGCTCGCCTACTACAAAGCCCTGAACCTTCCGTGTGCGGCACTTGTCAGCACCGGGGCGAATTCCGTCCAGGCCTGGATCAAGATCCATGCGAAGAACCGCGAAGAATACGATTCCCGCGTCGAGTACCTGTTCAAGACTCTGGATTCACAGGGATTCAAAATCGATTCGTCGAATGCAAATCCCGGACAGATGGTCCGGATGCCGGGAGTTCTCCGCAACGGGAAACAGCAATATCTAATCGGACTCGAACAAGGCTCAAAGTCTTTCGAGGATTGGCAGACCTGGGTGGAATTCTGCCTGGACGGAAAGCCTCTCATCGAACTTGCAAGCGACAGCGAGGACGCTCCGAAAAAGGACAGGCTCCTGATCGACGGGACGCTTGAAACCGGAGAATTCTTACTTCTCACGGCACCGCCAAAGACAGGAAAATCATTCGCCCTGATGGACCTCGCCGTTTCGATTTCCCACGGAGAAGATTGGCTGTTCACTTCGACGCACAGGTCCGATGTCCTTTTCGTCAATTTCGAAAGCACCCGTTCCGCCTTCCTGAACAGGCTGTTCGCAGTCGCCGCGGACCGCGGGCTTTCCGCTTCGATTCCCGCATTCGGTTTCTTGAACCTCCGCGGCATCGCCCTTTCCCCGCTAGAAATGGCGCAATATATCGCCAAGCGGGTCAAAGGAGCCAAGAAGTTGGAAGAACACGACTATGCGGCAATCATCATCGACCCGATTTCCGCAGTCCTCCACAACCCGAAAGCGGTGCGCAACAACATTCCGCCGGAAAAGGCCCTCCTCCAGATGGTCGAGGTGCTGATTTCTCTCACCGGTTCCGCGGTCATCGCCGCAACGAACCCCGGAGAATACCCGGAGCTCGAATCCCATGCGGATTCCCGAATCATCCTTTCTCCGATAAGCGGTTCACCCGACCTGTTCAGCCTTCGCGGAGAATTTAGGAACTTCGCCCCAAAGCCCGCCAAGGATTGCACCTGGCGCTATCCGCGCTTCATCGTCTAGGCAAAAACTATGCAAAGAAGAAATTTCAAGAACCGCGGTTCCTGGAACCGCAAGCAAACCGATTCAAATCCGAAGAACGACACACCGTCCAAAACGCCCGGACCGATTCCGACCGCCCTAGAAGAAAAGCGCGCCTATCTCGAAAACTGGGCAACGGAAAACCGGATTCCCGGAAAAATCCAAAGCTGGTTCACGGTTCCCGTCAAGGCAGATGCCTGCGATTGGCGCATTCTCTCGCAGCACATGTCCAAAGGCAACCGCATCCTTTCTATCGAAGGTCCTTTCAAAGGCGCAAAACCTCCCAAGCTCGTCCTCGATGTCGATAGCCAAATCCGAAAGCCTCACCTTTCCAAGTTTCGCGGATCAATCCTCCAAATCTGGTTTCGCGCCACGGGTGACGGACGTTTCGGCATCGCCGTGCAAAACATTCTGCATTCCGCAGAGGCGACCCGCGAGTTCAAGACTTTCCTCGACTACCTCGAACGCGAACATTCAAGCGACGTCCTCTGCTGCCACCAAATTCGGGTCAGCCCGGTGCAAACATTCGATCCGGCGCACCCGCTTCCGGGAGCCCACATCGAATTTCGCAAGGGATTCGGGAGCAGGTTCATTCCCATCGGCGGCTCCGACCAGAAATACAACATCATCGACTGGGCTCCGGCCTGCAAGGGTCCCTGGATAGGCCTTCCAAAACGCATCCGCGAAATGATCCACCCGGCAAAAGGCGACCGGCTTCTCGAATGTTTCGCAGGTCCCGCCTACATCGCAGAAGCTCTTGCAAAAGATTTCGAAGACTGCTTTGCCGCCGACATCCGCCCGATGGACCGCCAGACGCTGAACGTCCGCTATATCCACACGGCAATCGACAGGGACTTTTTCCCGAAATTCTTCCGGGGAAAATCCAAGGAAGGCAAGTGGACCATCTATCTCGACCCGCCCGCCGGAAAAGCCCTTTCCGGAAACGTCATCCCGGAAATCGCGGCAAGCCAGCCCGAGCGAATTCTCCTGAACTCATCCAACCTCACGGTCGCGGTGCAGGAAATCAAGCGCTTTCGGCGCGAAGGATACATGCTCCGAAAAATCGTGCCGATGGACCTTGAACCGGGAAATCCGAGCATCCAGATTCTGCTGCTCTTCGTCCCGGACCGCGCAGGGCTTTTGGGCCGTAGGGAACTGCGCAAGGGAAAAGTCATTCGGACGCGCGAAAACCAGGAAACGGAAAACAAGTCGCAAACGGGAACAATTCTTTTCAGCCAAAAACGCAGGCGTTAAAAATTTCCCGCCCAAAAAAAGATTAAATTGATAAATATGAGGCACATTCAAAGCATTTCCATCGCTCTCGGACTTGTCGCTATCGCGGCGAGCGCTTATTTCGTCAAGCAGGGAGACACCCTCTGGGATATTTCCGATGAATACCTGAACAACCCTTTCGCGTGGCCTGACCTGTGGGAAAACAACCGCCACATCCAAGACCCGCATTGGATCTATCCGGGAGATTCCATCTATCTCGGTGAAGCCCCGGACAGCGCCAAAACGGAAAAACCGAAGCCTCTCCCCTGTGCAGAAACCGCACGAGACTCTTCGCTCCCGAAAGGAGTTTCCGCTCCGAGCGGATGCGCTTCCGCCGACCAGAACGAACACTTCGCCAAGATGCTCGGCAGTCTTTCCGACGACGCTTCGAAAAAGGAAAAGCCCGCAAAGCAGAAGGGCATCTCTTACTATTATGCGCAGCGTTCCGAGCCCAAGATTTTCAACGGTTATTACCAGGTCCTTTCGCCGATGCTCCTCTCTCCGGACAGCCTCAAGTCGGACGATTCCTGGTTCACCGTCAAGTCCGGAGAAAAGCGCGAACCTCTCGTGCACATTCCCGAAACGGAAATGGTCCTCGGAATCGGCATGAACACGTCGCCCAAGGCAACCGTCGGCGCCATCGTGGAAATCTGGGACGCTAGACCCGCCATGCTTCCCGAGACAAAGACCCGAGCAAAGGAAAAAACGGCGGTCCTCCGCTACACGGGACTTGCGAAAATCACCGATGTAGGCGATACGCTTTCCCGGGCGGTGCTTCTCCAGAGTATGCGGGAAATCAAGATCGAATACGCCAAAGCCCGCCTGCAAGCTCCCCCGAAGCCCATCAATGTCGAAGGCTACAGCGAAGTCAAATCCGTATCGCTAGACAGCATGGCAATCGTCCGCTATGCGCTTGAAAAAAACCTCGCCATAGGCCCATACGGATACGTCATGATAGACCGCGGAAAAAGCGACGGCTACAGCCTAGGCGATGGCGTCGCCATCTGGGAAAAGGATCTTTCGGATTCCCTGATTCCTCCGCGCCTTCTCGCCCGGGGAATCGTCACGAGCCTGACATCCACGCATTCCGTAATTCTCATCCGCGAAGCCTATTACGGCGACAGGCGCATCCAATACGGCAACCTGGTCTCGATTACGCATAAGGCAAAGCTTGCACCATGAAACCTCGGCTGGTGGTAGTCGGACTATTCCTTTTAGCGACATCCGTCGCCATTCTCCTTGCAATAAGCGTAGTCTTCATCGCAAGTCCGCCGGTAGCGGATCGGGCCGCAGAATTTCTCGGGCAGGAAAAGCTCTCTTCCCTGGTCCGGCTTCTCTACTGATCCGGAGCGAACCGTGAAACTTCCGAAGAACAACCGCATTTTCATTGCGCTTTTTTTCGGCGGAATCATCATTCCGACAGCAATTCTCGCCATCCTCAGTTTTCGCAATGTCCAAAGCGAGCGGCTCCTCGCCGAAAAGAACTTCGAAGACGCGCAAGTTTCCTTTTCAAAACAAGCGGTCCAGACAGTCCAAAAAGAGCAGCAGGACATTCTGAAGGATACCAAGAACGCCTCGCAGTTCCTTTACGAACAACCGCAAAAGCTTCTCGAATTCGGAAACGCGGTCTCCTTTAAAAAAGTGCAAGGAATCACCGCGATCTTTCTCTTCAACGAAAACAGGCTTGTCTATCCGAGCATTTCCATTTCAAGCCACCCGGCATGGCCCGCTCCGCCGACAACGGTCCCCGGAGAAATTGAACAAAAACTTCTCCGCGGAGAAGTCGCGGGCTTAAATCCGGACAAGATTGACTATGCGCGATCGGCCCTCCTCTTGCGGACACCCTACCTGTCCAAGAAGGACAACGTCCTGAACCTGCTCGGAATTCTCCGGCTGCGCTACCGCCAAAAAAATTACGAAGAAGCGCTCCACATCATCGATATCCTCGAGCGCCATCCCGAAGCCCACGGATACCTGCAGACCGACCTTTCGAAATCGCTCTTTATGCTCAAATTCGAAATTTTCGTGGAGCAGAAAAAACATTCCGCCGCAGAAAACTACTGTCTTTTTCTCTTTTCCGAATTTCTGGAAGGCGAAACGCTGCAAGACCTCGGAAGTGCCAAGTTCTTTTTTGAAAACGCCATCAGCCAGATTCTCTCGTTCGAGGAACTCAGCAAGGAAAAGCGCGACGCATTTTGGAACCTGCGCGAAAATCTGAACAGACAGCTCGAACACGCGGAAATTTTTGCGTCCCACCGGAATTTTCTTACGCAATTTGCCGAAGATCCGCAACCGACAAAAAACGGCATCTTTTACAAGCAGGACGACAACCGCCTTTTCTTCCGCATGGCCTACCCGTGGCTTTCCGGAGACCAGGTCGTCATCGGCCTTATCGACAGGGACGCCTACAAGGAACGGATTTGCAAAAAACTCGCCGAAACAGCCCGTGAATGGAAAGACGTCGCCTACACGATTACCGACGAACACGATTCCGTCATTCTGGGAAAGACGCAAAATCCGGAAGTCCAGATTTCAAAGCAGATGGAACTCGGCGAAAGCCTCGGCTGGACTCTCACCCTGTATAAACGTTCCTCCCAGGAACTTTACAGCGAAGCCCGTCAAAAGATGTTCCAGCTTTCGGGCCTTGTCGCATTTTCCCTGCTGACTGTAATCCTCGGATCATTCTTCATCTTCAAGACCATTTCCCAGGAACGGAAGCTCATCTCGATGAAGACAAACTTCCTCTCCTCGGTTTCCCACGAGCTCAAGACGCCGCTCACGTCCATCAAGATGTTTGCCGAAATGATTTCGGGCGGGCGCGTCCAGAAAATCGAAAAGTGCGCGGAATATGCAAAGCTCATCGGCAAGGAATCCACCCGATTAGAAAATCTGATAGGCGCCATCCTCAGCTACACGAGAATGGAAACCGGCAAGCAGACTTTCCGCTGGGAACGGCTCGACCTTTCGGAATGCGTATCAAAGGTTTACGAAGCGATCCTCGACCAGGCGGATAACCGCGGACTCACGATGACGAAGGAACTCGCCCCCGGATGCTTCGTCATGGGAGACTTCACCGCACTCTACAGCCTGGCACAGGGACTGATCGAAAACGCCATCAAATACACAAATCCCCCGGGAAAAGTGCATATCCGGGTTTTCGAAGAGAGCGAAAAAATCGTATTTTCTGTAGCGGATACCGGCATAGGGATAGCCTCTGCCGAGCAAAAGAATATCTTTAACGACTTCTACCGCGTCGGTGACGAAATGACCCGCAGTACCAAAGGCTCTGGTCTCGGACTGGCCATCGTCAAGCGCGTGGCAGAAGCCCACAAGGCAAGCGTTTCCGTGCAAAGCCATCCCGGCAAGGGTTCGACTTTTACGGTCAAGTTCAAAAAGGTAGAATAATGGAAAACAGGAAAATTCTCATTGTCGAAGACGAAGAAATCATCCGGCTAGGTCTCAAGGACAACTTTGAACTGGAAAACTACACGGTGGAAACCGCAGGCGACGGCGACGAGGCCATCGAAAAAGCGGATTCGTTTCTCCCGGACCTGGTCATTCTCGACCTGATGATTCCCAAGAAAAGCGGCTTTGAAGTTTGCCGTTACATCCGCAAGAAACATCCCGATACGTTCATTATCATGCTCACCGCCAAGACGGAAGAAACATCCAAGGTGACAGGGCTCGAAATGGGCGCGGATGACTATGTGACGAAGCCATTTTCCATTCTCGAACTCCTCGCACGAGTCAAGGCCTTCTTGCGGCGCGGTCCGCGCACCGGTTCATCGAACCCATCGGAAGCCCAGACCGGACAGGATGCCGTAGATTTCGGCAACATCCATCTCGACTTCAAAAAATACGAAGCGAGCAAAAACGGCGTTCCCATCGAGCTGTCCGCCCGAGAATTCCAGATTCTCAAGTATTTCTGGGGAAAACGCGGCGAGGTCATCCTGCGCGAAGACCTTTTGCAGGACATCTGGGGATACACGGCGGACAACATGCCTTCTACCCGCACGATAGACAACCACATCGTCAATCTCCGCAAGAAGCTCGAAGACGACCAGGCGAATCCGAAAATCATCCTCTCCATCCGCGGAGCCGGTTACAAGTTCGACGTCTAATGCTTCGATTCCCGATTTTCCGTTTCGCATTCCTGATTTGCCTCCTTGCCGCCGAGGCGTTTTCCTCGCGTATGGACAAGGAACTCTACGAAGCGGTCTATCAGTTCGAAATCAAGGGAAATTTCACCGATGCGCAGGATCTGCTTTCCCGCATATCCATCGAAGGGGACGACGAAGACAAGAGCAAGGCGTTTTTCCTTTTGGGAAAAATCCAGGAACTTTCCCAAAGCCCGCTAAATGCAACATTCTACTACAAGCAAGCGCTCATCAACCCCGCAAACGCCAGAGACGCCTACTTTCTCGCCAGCCGGATAGAGAGCCTCGACACGTTCCCCGAGCGCCTAATCCTCGACAAGACAAAATTCGCAGCGGCCATCCAGGAAACATTCAACGGCAAGCATCCATCCATCCTGCTTTCCAACAACCAGCTTTACAGCCTGCACAACGAGAAATTCGTCTCGGTTCCCACGTTCCTTTCCGAGAGAGCGAAGATTCTTGCCGTCACACCGGGCGGCATCTGGTTCTCGGACGAAAATACGCAGACGCTCCATTTCCAGCCCAAAGATTCCAGACTGCCGGTCCATTCTTACCATTTCGATTCCGCCATTTCCAGCGTTTCCCCCTTACCGGGAATCGGCGCATTTGTCATCACCGACAAGACTTTCGCGTTCGCCGTAAACGAAGGGCTTCGATTTTCCGTCGAAAACCGCTTCCGAGGATGCTCTCCCGTCGGATTCTATCAGCCGCAAAATGCGTTTGTCGTCAGCTGCCCGGACAACGCACTTCACCTGTTCGATGCGGAATCCGGAGCGGAAAAGCAGACGCTCTCCCTGATAGACCCCATCCAGAAAACCCTTCTTTCCGATAACGGAATCTTTGTCTCGTCCGCCAATACGTTCTGGTATTTTCGCCCGCAATCAAGCAGCGCCTATCTTTGGAAAAATTCAGGGAATCCGATAGAGGATGCCGTATTTTTCGAAGGAAAGCTCGCCGTCCTCGAAAGCGACGGGAAACTGAAACTTCTCGCCCCCGAATCGGGAACCGAACTGGCCAAATCGTCCATCGACGGGGAAAAACTGTATCCGATAGCGCGCGGGACACTCGGAATCTTTTCCAAGGAAGGCGCGCTCTCCGTCGTTGATACCGCTCTAAGGCCACTCTGGCATTATCACTTCGGAAAACCTCTCGCAGCAAAACCGTTTCAAGACCAAGGTCTTCTGTTTCTTCCCTTCGAAAAAGGCGAACTTCTCACACTTAACGCGCTTCACTACGGAGGTCGTCCCCTTCTCTCCCAGCGCTTTGCGGAAAACGCAATCAAGGCGAAAGATGCTGGTGACTGGCAAGAAATGGAAGCATTCGTCGATTCCACCCGAAAGCTCGAACCGGGAAACCCGACAGCCAGCTATCTATACGCCGTAAACCTCGAACGCATCGGAGCCGACGAAAAGAAACGCGCAGAAGCCTGGTCCGACGCCGTTCGCTACTCATTCGGGGATAAACGGGCAGGCGCATCCATTCTTTCCCATTACGCCAAAATCATCGGAGCCTCCTACGTCCATTTTCTCCCCCTGTCACCGCGAACATCCTACCCGAACATTTTCAGCGCAGGCCACACCCTGTTCACCATCGACCCTGCCGCCCAGAAACTCCTCGCCCTGGACCCGTCCTCGGGAAACGTCCGCTGGAGCAAAAACCTGGGACTTCTCGAAACCAGTCCCGTCCTCTCTAACGACAATGCAAAGCTCGCCATCGCGAACGGATTTCGCCTGCAGATTCACGATCTTTCCCCAAACGGAAAAACGCGCTACAGCGAACTGCCCGGAAAACCGTTCCAGATAAAATTTCATGAAAGCGTCATCTACGTTTCCACGTGGAACGGCTACCTGATCAAGCTTCTCCCCCCGAATTACGATATCGCCTGGGCCCGAAAACTATTTGCGCTCCCATTCCTCTTCGACATCTCCAAGGGGAACATCGCCGTTTCGAGCCTCGAAGGTTCACTCGGGTTCGTCAGCGAAGCGACCGGACAAAATTCAAAGCCTATGATTGAATCGGGAGCGAACATCTCGGTGATGGCTCTCACCGATTCGACAGTAGCCGTCGCAACCGACCAAAACGAAATCCGGATATACACGCCGGAATCCCAGAAGCCGGTGCAGGCGTTCCCGACTAGTTCCACAGTCCTTTCCCTCCAATGGGTTCCGATAGGAAGCGCCAAATATCTCCTGGCAAGTCTTGCCGACCAAAAAATCAGCCTATACGGTCAAACCGCCCAAGACGCCATCTGGACCTTTGCCGGGAGAAACTCCGTCTATACGAATCCCGTCGTAAACGGAAATTATCTCTATATCGATCAACAGTCCCACATCGCGCAAATTTCCCTTCCCAAGGGCACGGTCGAAAAGCGCTTTTTCACTCCCGGAGGCGCAGGAACGCCGTTCATCCTAGACAACACGCTATTCTGTACATCGCCAAAACGGCTGCTGTACGCATTCCCGCTTACAAAGCCTCTTCTGTAATTTTTTTTACAAACAAAAATGTTTTTTTTGGTCAAAATTTCTATAGATTTAAGAAAAGATGTATAAAAATTCTGAACGGAAATAAACAAAAAGGTGGATAACCATTTGCGTCAAAGACTCATACAAAACCATCGTCTTCTAGAATTCGTATCCGGATTCTTTTTCCTGGCGCTCGTCGGCTGCTCAGGCAAAGACGATTCTGTCTCGCAGGAAAATTCCCCTTACCCGCGCGCCGAAACGCTTTATGTCGGCGGATTGGATTGGGCGCCCCCCGGCACAACATTCAACCCGCTAGACGCCGACCCGAATTTCCCGATAGACGGCAACGTGCGCCTTATGTACGAATCGCTTTTTACATACAACATCCTTGACGGGAAGACGGAGCCGATGCTCGCCAGTTCCTACCGACAGACGGATTCATCCATCATCGTAGAACTAGATGTCAGAGCTCATTGGAATACGGGCGAAAAAGTGACCGCGGACGATGTTCTCTACACATTCCATCTCGATTCGCTTTTTCCGACACCGCGCCATGGCGGTTGGCAATACATTGAACGAATTTCCGCAGACGGCAATCGCCTCGAATTCGTCATGAACAAGAAAAACAGGAACCCGTTAGTTCTCATCAACCTCCTTTCCGAAACGTCGATTCTTCCCAAGAAAGTTTTCGAGCCGCTAGTCGAAGCTTCCAAAAAAAATGGGCGCTACAACTACGCCAACGTCCTCGCGTTCAAGAACGATTCTTCACCTGTCATCTCCGGCCCTTATAACCTCGAAGCCTACTACCCGGACAAGATTGTCCTTAAGCGTGTCGAAAATTATTGGGGAAACGCCAAGTACGGCGGGAAAAAACCTGCCCCGCTCTACGTCATCCATACCCTCTACCCCAGCAACAACCTTTTCAACAATGCGATGACCAAGGGCGAACTCGACGTGTCTTCCATCTTCATGCCCCGAATCTGGGAAAAGAAGCGCGACGACATCCGAGCGTGGAGCCTGAAAGAACCTTACCATTATCCGGGTTCCATCCCGACTCTTTTCATCGCAACGACTACGACACCGTTTACCGATATCGCATTCCGGCGGGCGCTCGCCCATGCGATAAACTTTGAAAAGATAAAAACGGTCGCCGTATCCAATTACACGGCATCCGTCGAACCGGGATTCATTCTTCCCTTTGGACAGGAATCCCGCTATTTCAACGAAGAAGACGCCAAGGCATACGGCTATACCTATGATCTTGAACGCGCCAAAAAGATACTCGAAGAGGCCGGTTACTCTTGGGACACGCAAGGGCATCTTCTGAACAAGGATGGCCGTCCCGTTCGTCCTTTAAGCATCGAATGTCCGCAGGGATGGACCGACTGGGAAGACGTCATCAAGGTTGTCGCCGAGTCCTTTAAACAAATCGGAATTTCGACCAACCAGCGGTTTGTCGATTACGGCGAATGGGAAAAGGATTTGCGCTACGGAAAGTTTGATTTGGCGATGAAGACGCAAACAGCCGACCTTTCCGCAGCAACTCCGTGGACGCGATTCGACCAGGTGATGAACAGCAAGAGCGCAAAGCCTGTCGGCGAGGAAGCCTTTTCGAACCAGGGTCGTTTCAGCGATCCGCAGGCGGACAGCCTTCTCGAACTGATTCCCTCCCTTACCGATTCCGCGGAACTGCAAAAGGCCTACCGTTCCTTGAACAGAATCTTTATGGAAAAGATTCCCGTACTCCCCCTGATGTACCGTCCCACCCAATACTACCAGTTCTCGACAAAGCATTGGACAAACTTTCCTACCGAGGAAAACCCCTACGCCCCACCCCAGAACCTGATCGTCAGCGCAGGGATCAAGGCTCTTTGGAAAATCAAGCCTGTCAAAGCGCAATAATCTCCAGAAAAAGTCCGTACCAAGCGGACTTTTTTATTTAGATTGTATCCACCGAAATGGAGAACTCGTTATGAAAAAAGCGCGCTTTATCTTGCCGAATGCCTTCACCAGCATGAACTTTTTGCTCGGCGTATTTTCCGTCTGTTGGTCTGCCGGCATGTTTAACGGCTACTCCACGCTAGATCCATTCCGCATGGCCGCTTATTTTGTCATCCTTTCGGTTCTTTGCGACAAGCTTGACGGATTTGCCGCGAGGCTGGTAAACGCAAGTTCCGAGTTTGGAGCCCAGTTCGACAGCCTGGGAGACTTGGTGGGCTTCGGGCTTGCCCCGGCCTTCTGCCTTTTCTTCTGCTACAAGGCAAATGTTCCCGATTGGCTCGGACAGAATCTCGCGCTCGTAATTGTCGCCTTCGCCATCTACGTTCTTTGCGCCGCCATGCGACTCGCCAAATACAATGCAATGGACAGCGACGCCTACAAGCACTATTTTTCGGGACTTCCCAGCACATTTGCCGGAGCCATCAACGTCATTCTCCTCACCTATACGTCGCAGCACGAAATTTTTACCGCCAGCAACACGAATCTGCTTTTCATCCCGGTCATCGTCATGCTGCTCACCGGCCTGTTGATGGTCTGCCCCTGTTTTCTTCCGAAACTCCAACCCCGTCAAAACAAATTCATCAACGGAATCCAGGTCGTACTTGTGCTCATCGTGTACCTTTGCGGGTTCCTCTTCATCTCGCCGAAATTTTCCTTTATCCCGGGTTTCCTGCTAATCCTCTGCGCCCTCTATATCGTCGGAGGATTCACGATGGGATTCGTCAATCGCAGCCAGATCCTGGCGGAAGCGGCTCTCGCCAAAGACGAAAACTAGCCGTCAAAATCCCGCAAAAAACGCGCAAGCGGCTCCGCATACCGGATAGACAGCACTTCGGGCGCTTCGCGCGGAAGTTCAACCGTTACGCAGTCCATTTTTCTTTCGGCGGCAAACGTTCCAAAGCTTCCGGGTGTCGCGTAGCCGGCCCCGCAATTCCAGGAAAGCCCAAAAACGCGTTCCAAATCCATGCAAAGCTTCGACCGTTCACCGGAATCGATCCAGCCCAGGGGAGAATGTAAAGCCACGGCCTTGGAAACGCCCAATAGGCAAATCAGATCGATTAGCGCCCGGACTTCCGATTCGCTGGCGGGAAATTTTCCTGTCGAAAGTTCCGTTATCCGGGGAGCTTCAAGAACAAGCCGCGAAAACGTCTTTCCGGATTTCCAGTCCGCCGTCGGAAAATTCCTGTTCAGATCGACTCCGTGAAAATTTCCCCGCGTTCCCCGCAAGATTCCGTCCGGATTTAACGAAAGGATACAAGCGACATGGGAAGGCGCCTCCCAAAGCATCCGCAAGGCGCGGGAAAGCAGGAACGTCGTTTCAACTTCCTCACCGTGTATCGCGGCAAAGATCAGGAGACGCGTTTCTTTTCGAGAAGGCAGATAACGGAGAGGCACGCCTTCTGCGGAAAATCCGAACGTTTTCAGTTCAAACGGGAAAATGCCCTGGGCGGAAGCATCGCGAAATTCCGAAGCGCTCACCGGACGCCTCTCCAAAAATAAGGAAAGACATAGTCACGCATCAGCTCGTCAAAATGTTCCAGGACGGCATCTTTCAATTCCATGTCGGAGCGTTCGTAGATAGTCCGCAATGTTTCCGGTTCAAAGAGGGATTCCTGCTCGGCAGCCGACGCCCGGTGGGAAATGTGCCAGCGTTCCGGACGGATCTTTCCGCAGCCCGGCACAAAGACACGTTCAAAGCCGAAAGATTTTCCAGCCTGAATCTGTTCCGAAAGCCAGCGGTGAAAAGGAGCGAACATTCCGTCACACTCCTCTTCGGTCAGCTCGACTTCATAGCCTTTCGGCACGCTGTTTCCATCGACCACGTCGAGTTCCGTTCCAAAATGGTGCCGAGACGCACCGGGAAGCGCCGACCAGAGAAGAATGGCGCGCATCCTATCCGAAGCGTCTTCCGGAATTTTCCGAAACGGAATTCCGTCCGCATCTAGCAATTTCAACCTACCGGTCGCTTTGCGGTTCCAGATAGAAAGTTGCCTGTCAAAAGAACGGAAAGCGCTTTCCACGCGGATGTCGAAGCCCGCCCTTCTGGCACTTTCGGAAAGTCTTAAAAAAGGCTCCAGCACGGAATTTTGTACAAAGTAATCCGTCTCGGGAATTCGGACAAGACCTGTATCGTCAAGCCCGTAAGGAGCTAGAGTTTTCATTCAGGAAGCGAGCCTCCCATTTTTAGGACAAGCGCACGCAAAGCCGCATTTTTTGAAGAACGCGACAAGCGCCTGTTTTTTTCACATACAAATTCATTTCGGGAAAACAGGTGCGTACAGGCTATCGCCAAAGCATCCGTTGCGTCAAGCATTACATTTTCCTTCTTGATTTCAAGACGCGCGGTCACCATGTAGGCGACTTTTTCTTTTGAAGCGGCTCCGTCCCCCGTAACAGCCTGTTTGACCGAACGTGGGCTATATTCAAAAAATTCCATGCCGCGACGATGGCACATCACAAGAATCGCTCCGCGGACATGCCCCAAAACCATCGCGCTGCGGACGTTCTTTGCAAAGAACGCACTTTCCATACTAAAAACGCCCGGTTTATAGATATCCAGCAGTTTTTCCAAATCGCAGACGATTTTCACCAACCGATCTTCAAAAGCATCCTTTTTCGGAGCGGAAACCGTTCCATATTCGAGAACGCGAATCGGACCGTTTCCATCCTTTTCCAAAAAAGCGTAGCCCGTCGTATAGGAGCCCGGATCTATCCCGAGAATAATCATGACGTAGAATTTAAAAAAATTGGGATTTTGGAATAAGGGCGTTAGAAATGATTAGGAGAAAGGGATTGGTTAAAACGGAAAGCGGGGTTGTCGGAGCGTAGATCTGAGAGTGGAGTGTGGAGTGTGGAATGACGGCGGGCAGGAACGCTCTTCTGTCATCCTGGAGGGAGCTCGCGACCGATAGGATCCATGTCAGAGCTTAGAACTGAAAATTCAGAGTGGAGTGTTTTTGTTGCGAAGCGACCCTTTTTCCGCCTCTCGGCGGATGTGCGCCTTCCCGGCGAGGGGCAAGGTAGGGGGATCTTTCCGAGTTGCGAAAGGCCAAGGTCCCCCTTCCTTGCAACCACCCCCATGGCCACGCTGAGTCTGATCTGAGAATGGAGTGACTTTTGAACGAACTTTTTCTTCTAGCGGGCATCCTGGAGGGAGCTCCGCGACCGATAGGATCCATGTCAGAGCGTAGAGCTGATTCTATCACTCCCTTCGGGAGTTCCAGAATGACGTCGGACGGGGATTCTATCGAGGTCTTCGACCTCTCCAGAATGACAGAGTACGAAAACGGTTCGCTCCACTGACAACTCCACTCTCCACTTTCCAAACTCCACTCTCGGAATTTAAATGTCTGCAGCTCTAAGCTCTCTCAACTAAGCTCTGACCGCCAACTAAGCTCAGACCGCATTGTTTCTATTTTCAAAAAATTTCTATCGTTAAAATTGAGGTGACTTATGCTCGTCGAAGAAGAGAAACTCGATCTTTCCCGCGTCAAGACACATCCACGACGCCTGGGCATTCCCCTAAGACGCTGGGGACGCAATCTGATGTCCCAGTGTCCCTTCCATGCACCCGAAGAATCATCCCTCTTCTTTTACAATACGCTGGGTTATTGGCGTTACCGCTGCCTGCAATGCGACAGCGACGGGGACCTGATTGAATTTCTCATGCGGACTCGCTTCAACGGACTAGACGAAAACGCGGCGCGCAAGGAAGCTCTAGATTTTTGGGGCGTCGAATTCGAAAACGGCGAGACGGATCATCACAAGAACAAGGAAATCGGCGGTGAAAAAGTCCGCATTCTTGAAAGTTTTGTCCGCTATTGCCACTGGGCCGCAACAAAAAGCGAGTCCACGGCGGAATTTCTCAAGTCCCGCGGTTGGAGCCTCGGACAGGCAAAACTCTACGGCATCGGGTATTACAGCGGCGACCCGGAACCTTTTTACAGCTACTGCCTGCTCTCCGGACTAGAACGTCACGAAGTCAGCTTTTACCTCGACAATCTCGACATTTCCCACGAGCCGCGACTCACCATTCCCGCCCGCAATTCCAAAGGCGTCATCCACTCCGTCTATGGGCGGATTCTCGACAACGCGGGAACGCCGAATTCAAACGAAGACACTTACATTTCTTACGCCTCCGGTCCGCTGGATATTCCTTTCAACATCCAGCAGGACGTGGAAAATCCGATCGTTGTCGAAGGGCTTTTTGACGCCCTGACCGCGGATCTCGCCGGGATTTCAGGCGTCGTTTCAACGATGTACCAGCCTTTTAGCCGCAGCCACCTCTACAAGCTCAAAGCCTGCGGAGCCGAAAGCATCACGCTGGTTCTCCGCAAAGAGCCGAACCGCCGGAACCAGGAGCTTCACATTCGCAAAAGCCTCGAACTTGCGGAATCGGAAGGGATGCGCTTTAAATCCATCATTCTGCCCATCGGCGAAACCGTCGATACGGTAGTCCGCAAAAACGGAGCCGACGCGTTCCTCGAAAAAATCCGGGATACCGAAGAAGACACCATGCACACGCATCGCAAGTCCGTACTTCTCCAGGACATCCGTGAAAATTTTACCACGGCAATGACCCGCGACGCGGAATCCGATGTCGGCTACTGCCTTTCCAATTTTCCGACCCTGTCCCACGCTCTCGACGGAATCTTGCCCGGCTACTATTTTCTCTCTTCCGAACCGTTCGGGTTTAAAAGCTATGCCCTATCCTCCTTTGCGCTAGACCTTATCGAAGGAAATCCGAACGCCAAAGTTATTTACGTCGCCCTGGACAGTCCGCGCAGACAGGTCTTCGACCGATTCGTCGCCATGCTCGCCGGAATTTCCGAAGCGAATGTCCGCAAGCAGAACAAGGACGAAACATTAAACCAGTGCGTTCACGATGCGACCCAGCAGCTTCTGTCATACGTCAAGACGGAACGAATCGAAATCTGGGAAGATACGGAAACATTCAATTTCAACACATTCCTCAAGGAATTGCAAAACGAACTTTCCGAAAAGCAGAACCTGATTCTCATTATCGACGGAATCGATCATCTCCGCATCTCGGATCGGGCGGACATTCCGGATCTCTGCGAACGGCGTTCCTCGGCGGCACTCGATCTTTACAAGAATCTGGATATTCCTGTTTTCATCAGCGGATCATGCATCAAGGATGGAGACAAAATCATCGGTCCAGGTCCATACCTGCGCGATGCCGATGCGACATTCTGGATTGAGCGCAAGGAAGACGGAGCGCTCTGGCTCACCGTCAATCTGAAAGGTTCCGGTTCGACCCTCTACGAAGCAAATCTTCTCTTTTCGGACAAGTCCTACCGGATGAAAGAAAAAGAAAAATGAGCTTCGTCATCGTCGATTTCAACAATTTTTGGAGCCCCTCGGGCGGAGGAGTCAGGCGTTACCATTTAGAGCGCATGAAATTTTACAAGGACCGGGATGACGCGACCTTGATCTTCGTCCAGAACGATGCCAAGACATTCACCGAAAAAATTTCCGAATCGCTGGTCATCGAACACAGAAAAGCGTTCCGCTTTCCCGGAAACTGGGAATACCGTTTTTTGTGGAAACAAAAAGACATCCGACCCTATCTGGAAAAATACCAACCGGATATCATCGAAGTCGGTTCCCCGTATATTCTTCCCAAAGCGGTTTCCTCTGCCGCGGAAAAAGTTTCTAAGAAATCCGCGCTGACCGCCTTTTGGCATGCGGATTTTCCCGTCACCTACGTCCGGCGCTTCTTTGAAAAATGGGGACTTCCCAAAATCGCAAGGTTTGCAGAATCCGCCGCTTTTGCCTACGCACGGGCTAGCTTCCGGAATTACCGAAAACTCGAAGCGAGTTCGCACGAAGTACTCAACCGGATGGAAAGATTTGGCTTTACGGAAAATCGGTTGGAATGGATTCCGCTGGGAGTCGATTTGCAAACCTTTCGCCCGGAAGCGCGAGACGAAAATCTGGTCCGGACATTAAAAGCCGGCGACCCGAACCGCCTCACGATTTTTTTCCCGCATCGGTTCTGCGATGAAAAAGGTCTCAGGTTATTCCTTCTCGCCTACCCGATTCTCTGCGAAAAGCTCGGAAGCGAACCGGCAGTCCTTTTTGCGGGAACGGGACCGGACCTTCCGAAAGTCAAGGAAGCCGAAAAAAAATTTAAGCACATCCGCTACGAAGGATTCATCAACGGCACGGGCGAAATGGCAAAGCGTTACGCCAGTACGGACTTGTCGCTTGCGCTATCCGGCTGGGAAACATTTGGACTTTCCATTCTGGAAAGCCTCGCTTGCGGCGATGCGCTTGTCGCCGCATCAACCGGCGCCGCCGCCGAACATCTCCGCGCATCGGGCGCCGGAGTGCTGCTCGAAGAGCGCACTCCGCAAGCTCTCGCCGACGCAATCGTCCGAATTTCAAAAATGGACCTGCCGAACCTCAAACGGAACGCGGTGAACTACGCAAAGCAATTCAGTTGGCAAAGCTGTTTTACACGCCAGCTTTCTCTGTATCACAAACTCTTGGAAGGAACATCCCATGATTAAGCACATCGTTCTCTGGAAACTCAAGAAAGAAGCCGAAGGCGCATCCGCCGATGAAAACGGAAAGAAAATCGTCGAACTTTTCAAAACGCTCGACGGCAAAGTTCCCGGACTGCTTTCCATCGAATCCGGCGTCGATTTCAACCGCAGCGCCGCCGCCTGGGACATAGGACTCGTTACGGCATTTGCGACGAAAGACGATCTCGACTTTTACCAGGATTTTCCCGCCCACGTAGAAATCAAGCAGTTCATCGGCAAGGTTTCGACAGACCGCGCCGTCATCGATTACGAAGTCTAGAATCCAAAATGGAAATCGCCGGCATCCTTTTTGACCTGTATGGGACACTCTTCACCTACGGCAACATGTCCAAGGCGTTTTCCATCTGGCATGAAGATCTTGCGCAAGCGTTGAAAAGTCTCGGCGTTTCTACGACAGCGGCACAGGTCGCAAAAAGGTGCAGGCATTTTTTCTCGGAACAAATTTCGGAAGAGGAACGCTACACAGAATACGAAATCCGTCTAAGCCATCTCGCGGAGCTCTACGGAAAAGATCCTGGTGAAAATTGGATCCGGCATACCGCCGCCACATCGATGAACCGTTGGCAGCGCTTTATTCCTATCCATCCGGAAACGAAACCCTTGCTGCAATCCTTGAAAGGAAAGGGCATCAAGGTGGGCATTATTTCAAATTTTCAACACGCTCCCCATGTGCGGAAAGTCCTGCGCAAAAACGGTCTCCTGAAAATGCTCGATGCCGTGATTGTTTCGGGCGAATTTCACGTCAAAAAGCCCGATCCGCGAATTTTCGAAATTGCCCTGGAAAAACTCGGAACAAAACCGGAAACGACTTTGTTCGTCGGAGACGATCCCGAGCGCGACATCCACGGAGCCGCTTCGGTCGGAATGCGAACGAGGCTCTTTCAAAACGGAGATTCCCTGTTCGAAACATTGAAAGAGGACATCCGGTGAATTTTTCGGAAGATTTCAAAAGTCCGTTCCGGATTATCGGCAAAAGCGAAACGGAAGTCCAGTCTAAAATCCGGGAATGTTTCCGCAGTCTTTTTCTCGGCGACAAGGAAAGCGAACGAGTCTGCTTTGATTTCGGTCAGCTCCGCTACATCGTCGATATCGGGCACTCGGACATTCGCAGCGAAGGCATGAGCTACGGGATGTTCATCGCCGCGGAGCTCGGCATGGAGCCGCTGTTTCAATCGCTCTGGGATTTTTCAAAAAAATTTTTGAAGAACTCACACGGGAAATTTTCCCCCTACTTCGCCTGGCAAGTCGGAATCCGCCAAAACCCGAAAGAATTTTACAAGATGGATCCCGGAGCTGCTCCCGACGGTGAAGAATATTTTGCCGCGGCCCTCCTTATTGCCGCCCAGAAATTCAAACGACCGGAATACAAACGCGAAGCCTCTTCCCTCCTCAGGCAGATGGCGCACAAAAAGCCGTCGGAAAATCTCCAGGCAATGTTTCACCCCAAAAATTTTCTGGTCCGATTTTCCCCCGTCAAGGGAAACGAGTTTACCGATCCGAGCTACCACACGCTCGCCTTCTACCGACTTTTCGCCAAGGAATCCAAAGATCCTTTCTGGGAAAACGTCTATCGAGAGAGTCTCGGCTTTCTCATGCGCGCCTCTCACCCCGAAACGGGGCTCTTCCCCGACTATGCGGAATTTGACGGTTCCCCGAAGCACACCGATTTTTTCCCGGCAAGCGAATGTTTTAGCGGAGACGCATGGCGCGTCGTTTTGAACCTTGCGGTAGATTTCAACTGGGAAATTTCTGGTATTTGCGAAAGTGAACGCAAAAAAGCCCGAGCCTTCGAGCAAAATTCCATCCGCAAACTTCTCCGTTTTTTTCGTTCCCACAAGCCAAATCTTGCGGATTACCGTATCGACGGTTCCGCCTATCCGACAACAGCCCGACCGATTACTCCGGGACTCATCGCGATGAACGCGGCGGCAACAAGTGCGCTTGACTTGGCAAATCCGGAAGACGCCGAGCTGTCCCGTCCATTTCTAACGGCATTCTGGGACACGCCGGTTCCCACCGGAAAATGGCGATATTACGACGGATTACTTTATCTGCTAAGTCTTATCGCCCTAAGCGGTAAAATTTCGGAAAATATTTTTCCCTAATGGTTTTCCACGGTCCCGGGATCTAGGTACAGTTCCTTCGCAAGACGTTCCGCAAAGGGAGCCGCCCAGCCACGCTCGGGCGCGACCCGGCTTTTTGTCTTCGCCGTAAATTCATGATAGCTTAAAAGCATCGGCTTTCCGAGACGAGCATCCCACAAAATCCACAGCGATTTCCACGCAAAGCCGCCGCTTTTTCCAATCTTCGGCAAAATTTTCACATGGACGGTAACGGGAAAAGTCAAGTAACGGACATTGTAACGGCGGGAAATTTTAAAAAGTTCCTCGCGAAGAGGCTGGGGAATATCCCGGTCAAAAACGGAATATGCGGTGACGGAATCAGCCCGAGATTCCCACGGAGAAACATCCGAAAGTTTTTTCCCATCCGCAAATTCTTGTCCGAGCATTTTTTTTAGCGCATCCCTTATCCAAGAAGAATCCGCTTCGGGAATCCGCAAACCTTCCAGCATCTGCTCGTGGCGCATCTCCAGGAAACGCCTTTCGATGAGGGAATCCTCAAAATGCGCAAGGTCAAAATCGATGGCGTCTTCGCTAAAGCTGTGACAAATTTTATTCTCTTCGGGACATTCCGCCACAATCCGCAAAGCGGGAAAGCTCCCTATGACTGCGGAAGCTTTCTCCAGTTCCGGAAGCTTCGGATTCAGCTCGGCAAAGCCTTTTTCGTCCGAAATTTCCAGTTCCATTTCGCCCTGTTCGCCGCATTCCGCGCACGCCGAATCTCCCGCCGGATTTTCCGCAGACCGGTTCCCGGCACAGGAAACAAGCGTAAAGAGCGAAAGCAAGACGGCAACCTTCCAAGCTTTTAAAATCATCATACTCCAAAAATGCTAAATTTGCGCGCGATTAGCAAGGAGTTCAGCATGAGTCTTAAATGCGGAATCGTCGGCCTCCCGAACGTCGGCAAAAGTACGATCTTTAACGCCATCACAAACGCCGGCGCAGAAGCCGCCAACTACCCGTTCTGCACAATAGAACCGAACGTCGGCATGGTGAGCGTTCCCGACGACCGCCTGAACGAGCTGGTCAAAGTCTATCACCCCAAATCCATCGTTCCCGCCGTGACGGAATTTGTCGATATCGCCGGGCTTGTCAAGGGCGCAAGCAAGGGCGAAGGTCTCGGCAACCAGTTTCTCACGCATATCCGCGAATGCAACGCCATCATGGAAGTGGTCCGCTGCTTTGACGACGACGACATCACGCATGTACTCGGAACCGTCGATCCGGTCCGCGACATCGACATCATCGAAACGGAACTGATCCTGAAAGACCTCGACTCGGTCGAGAAGCGATTCGCCAACGAAAACAAGGCAGCCCGGACAGGAAACGCCAAGGCGAAGGAAAATGTCGAAGCCTGCGAAATCCTGAAAAAAGGTCTCGAAGCAGGAAAAAGCGCGAGAGAATTCATCGGGAAGAACGGCGACGCTCTCGATGCAATCGTACAGGACCTGGCGCTCCTCACCGCGAAGCCGCTTTTCTATTGCGCGAACATCCGCGAAGAAGATTTGGGAAAGGGCAACCAATACGTTTCGCAGCTTGAAGAATTTGCGAAGAAGCAAGGCGCATCCGTCGTTGTCATCAGCGGAAAAATCGAAGAGGAACTTTCCAAGATGGAACCCGCGGACAAGGCGGAATTTTTGAAAGAACTCGGCATGAAAGAATCCGGGCTCGATTCCGTCGTCCGCGAAGGCTACCGGATACTCGGCCTGCACACTTTCTTTACCGCCGGCGAAAAGGAATGCCGCGCATGGACATTTACCGCCGGCTCCAAGGCTCCCCAATGCGCCGGAGTCATCCACTCGGATTTTGAAAAAGGTTTTATCCGTGCCGAAACGCTCAGCTTCGACGACTTCCGCAAATACGGTTCCTGGAATGCGGCAAAGGAAGCCGGCGTTGTCCGGACCGAAGGCAAGGAATACATCGTCCAAGATGGCGACATCATGTATTACCTCTTCAACGTGTGACGATTCAAGACAGTTTGCTGACAGTCAAATCAACGTTTAGAGTGGAGTGTTGAGAGTGGAGAGTGGAATGACGGCGGGCATGAACGCTCTTCTGTCATCCTGGAGGGAGATCCGCGACCGATAGGATCCAGGTCCAGAGCTGAGAACTGATTCTATCACTCCCTTCGGGAGTTCCAGAATGACGACAAGCCGAAATCTCTGAAAAAAAGCGTGGCTGATTCTATCGGCTTTCAGCCTCCAGAATGACAGGGTGGTTGCAAGGAAGGAGGTACCTTGCCCCTCGCCGGGAAGCCGACCTAGTCGCACCGCGACAAAAGCCTAGACGTGCGAACGTTTAATTCCTGATTCCCGCAAACTTAAATGTCCACGATTCTAAGCTCTAAGTTCTATCAACAAAGCTCTGAAACCCGACTAAGCGCTGAATCATTCACTCCTAATTCCTATATTATCCCAATCACAAAAACGAGGAGTGTCTATGAACCTTTTTTCTAAATCGCTGGCGGTCCTTGGACTTGCAAGCGCAAGCATCTTCGCCGGAGTCAGCTACAGCCCGGTAACCGAAGGCGCCACGGAATCCGCGCAAAAGCTCTACAACTTTCTGGCGGTCAATTACGGAGTAAAGACCGTTGCCGGGATCCAGACGGGAGACGTGAATACGGCGACGTTCAAATCCCTGCCCGATGTCGATTCCTTCTATGTCCACACCGGAAAATATCCCGCTCTCGTCGGCTTGGACTTTCTCTTCGCTACCGGCGTCAAGGCTAACGACAACTGGTATCAACAATACACGCAATACATCATCGATGCGGCAAAGGACCTTTGGACGGAAGGCGGCATCCCGGCTTTCACCTGGCACTGGAAAGACCCGAGCGACCAGGTCGATGCCTTTTACGTAGCCGGTTCCGGCGATCCTTATACAACATTCGATTTCACGCAAGGATTCACCGACCCGAGCTGCACGGCGAACTGCACATGGGACGAGAACTCCACCACTTACAGCCAGCTGAAGAGCGACATTGACGAAATCGCCGCCTACTTCCTGGAACTCCAGCAAGCCGGAGTCGCTGCCATTTTCCGTCCGGTGCATGAAGCTTCCGGCAAATGGTTCTGGTGGGGAACCCGCGGCGGAGCCGCTTTCCAGGCCCTGTATAAACTCATCTATGAAGAAATGAATGCCAAAGGCGTGAAAAACCTGGTCTGGGTATGGAACCCCGAATATGCAACCGACACCGACTGGAATCCGGGCAAATCCTATTACGACATCATCAGCCTCGACATCTACGAAGCCTACGACTATTCCTCCAAGTTCCTTTCCGCGCGCACGGATCTGGAAAAAAATTTCGGTTCGGACAAGATTTTCGCCATTTCCGAAAACGGCCCGATTCCCGACCTCTCCGTCATGGCGGAAAACAACAGCCGCTGGTCCTGGTGGATGCCGTGGTACCAGACATGGGACGGAAATTTCCTGAACCAGACCGTAAGCGCAGTTTGGAAAGCGAACATGGAAAGCCCGTGCACGATTACGCTCAGCGAAATGCCCGGCTGGGACAATTACACGATTTCAGACACACCGGTTGCCTCCTGTGAAGTCGGCTACGAACTCAAGGACCTGGACACGGCTCGCGTCATTGAAGAAATCTATCCGGGCGACACGGCGACAAACGGATGGTTGCGCGTCACATTCGACACGCCGGCAGGCGATACCGCACGGGGCAACGTCATCATCGGAGACGGAAGCTATGACCTGTCTGCTGAAAACCACATCAGTCTAACCGTTTTCAATTCGAATAAGCTCTCCGGCATCTGGTTTACAGTCGCATTCCTCGGGAACGCATCCACCGATTGGGCCTGGGCCCAGCCGGACGGTTGCTGGATCAACGCAGGCGATTCCACAGTCTGCGAAATCGACCTCTCTACGACGGCGATGGGTGAAACCGTTCTCACGGGAAGCGATTACACGAATTTCATGAGCAACATTTCGAAAATCTATATCGAAATTTCGGGTGAAAATTACGCGGGAACGATTTTCTTCGACAACGTCCAAATCGGAAGCACGGTGTTCGAAAACTTTGACGACACGAAAAAGAGCTTCAAGGTTGATCAGCCGAAGAACCTCTTTGTCGCCGAAGTCATCGGTATGGGAAAAACGTCAACAGCGATTTTCGCCAAGGCTTCGAATTCCAAGCTCCAGATGTCGCTCCAGAACGGAACGCTTTCCATCGCGATTCCCAAGTCCGGCAAGACGAGCATCGCCCTCTTTGACGCAACCGGTCACCTGGTAAAGAATCTCTCGCAGGGAAGCCTTTCCGCCGGGATCCAGAATTTCTCCCTCGAAAATCTCTCAAGAGGAAATTACATCGTCCGCGTCAAGGGCAACGGATTCGCTACATCAAAGGCTCTCCGCCTCCACTAGCTTTCCAAAAAATTTTACAAAGGGCGCTTTCCGCAAAGCGCTCTTTTTTTGTGTATTTTTTTTCAAAAAAAAATTCAAATATTTCGGAAAAGCCTACATAGATATTCCCGATAGATGTTTTTTCAAAAAAAATCCTGGCGTTTTCGTCCAAAAAAATCCATTTGAAAATAGATTAAGGATGAATCAGAAAGGAGTGTTCATGCTTAAAATATCTCTTGCCGCTTGTGCCGGTCTTGCACTGTTTGCAACCGCCCATGCCGAAACGCGCTACGAAGCCGAAAACCAAAGCCTTCCCGAGAGCGCAACCGTCATCGACAGCTCGGCCTGTTCCGGCGGAAAATGCGTCAACGCAAACGGGCTCAGCTTTATCGTCTCGGCAGAACAAGCCGGAATCTACGACTTGACTATCCCCGTTTCCGTCAGGCAATACGACTGGTTCAACACAAGCATTTCCGTAAACGGCAAGCAGCTATCCTCGACCCTCACCAATTCCCCCGACAGCGCCTACACGCATTACACGCTCAAGGCATCGGCAAAATTCAATGTCGGAGAAAACACGGTCCAGGTTTCCGGCGGACAACTAAACATCGACTATCTCGAAGTCGATCCGCATCCGGAAATCGTATTCTCGCTCGACGCAAAGCCCGTGACTCCCGGCGCCACCGAAAGCGCCTACAAGCTGAAAAACTTCCTTACCGAAAATTTCGGAAAGAAAACGCTCAGCGGCATGATGATTGGCGACAACGCCTTCAACTACCACTACGGAGCGACCCTCGAAGACAGCTACCTCATCACATCCTGCGTGCCAAGCGACAGCTGCAGCGTTTCCGATGAAAAAACGACCTGGAAGGGCCAGGAAGACATTTCCGAGTTCTACAAACGTTCGGGCCACTACCCCGCACTCGGCGGATTCGACATGCTGTTTGCGACGGGAGGACATTCCGACGAAGGCTGGTTCAGCGGCTACACGGACAACAACATCCGCATGGCAAGGGAGCTGTGGAACATGGGCGGAGTCCCGGCATTTACGTGGCACTGGAAAGTCGGAACCGATACTGTTTTCTACACCAAAAGCCAAGGGTTCAAAAACGAAAGTTGCACGGACGGCGTCATCGCAAGCTCGTCCGACAACACGTGTTTCAACTATACAAAGGCGTTTAGCGGCGACAAGTGCGAAGAAGTCAACACCGCATCGGAAACCTACCAGCTTATCATGGCCGATGTCGATAAAATTTCAAAACGCTTCCTCGATTTGCAGGATTCGGGCGTCGCCATTCTCTGGAGACCGCTCCACGAAGCCGCCGGCGGATGGTTCTGGTGGGGCGTCGCCGGACCGGATTGCTACAAGCAACTCTACAAGCTGGTCTATGACCGGATGGTCAACGTAAACGGCGTGAAAAACGCCCTGTGGATCTGGAACATCGAACGCGACCCGCAACTCGGCTACGATTACAACGCCCTGAATCCGGAATGGTATCCCGGAGACGATTACGTCGATATCGTTGGAGTCGATATTTACAACAATTCGGGCGACAACCAGTCAAATGTCAACTACTACAACAAAATCATCGATGAAATCGGTTCGCACAAGATACTCGCCCTGACCGAAAACGGCCCGATTCCCGACGTTGACAGCACGTTTGACGACAACGCCGTCTGGAGTTTCTGGATGCCGTGGTACAACACGTGGAGTAGCGGATTCCTCAACCAGACCGACAATTCCGTCTGGCAGAAGAACCTCTCCGACAGCCGGATTCTTTCGCTCGAATCCATGCCGGGCTGGGAAAACGTCTCCGTAAAGCTCGCTCCGAAGAATCACAAACAAAGCGTCCAAATTGTCCAGCGGGGAAAAACGCTCCAGTTCACGCTGCAAAAAGCATCCCGGGTTTCCCTCTACTCGCTGTCGGGAAAGCGCATCCTGACCATCGGCGAGAACCTTTCGGCGGGAACGCATACGGCAAATCTTTCGAAACTTTCCCAAGGCATTTATCTTGTCCGCATCCAAAATCGTTCAGGAACCCAGCAGCAGAAAATTCTCGTTCCATAATTTCAAATTCCCCCAACCGGGGGATTTTTCTGTTTTCCATCCTCGAAATTTTAATTTATTTTATAAAAGTCTTTAATTGTCATCCTCGCAGGAGAAATCATGAACCATTGGATTAAAAGCCTGACCATCGCCGGACTTGCGACGGGAATGCTCTGGGCGGCTCCGGGCCTCACCGTAAACGGCACCGAATTACAATACAACGGAAAGAAAATTTTCTTCAGCGGGACAAACCTCGCATGGGCAGACTACAACTCCGACGTAGGCGATAGCCCGCTCAACGAAAACGCCTGGCGCAAAGCCGTCGAAGGCACCCGCGCGGCGGGCGGAAATTCCATCCGCTGGTGGCTTTTCAACAACATGAGCCAAAGCCCCGCAATTGACACGACCACGCACCTCGTTTCGGGCCTCAAGGAAAACACCATCAGCAACATGAAAAAGGCGCTCGACATCGCCGAGGAATACGGTGTCATGGTATCGATGTGCCTTTTCAGCCACAACCTGATGGAACCGAACCAATGGGGAATCTACGCCGGAGACAAACTCGACTTCAAAGCGAACCAAAAGCTCTTCGATGACGAAGGCACCACGGCCTTTATCGACAACGTCCTCATCCCGGTCGTCAAGGCGATCGGAAACCACAACGCCCTGATGTCCTGGGAAGTTTTCAACGAACCGGAAGGCATGACTACCGAATGCGGAGGCTGGACTTCCCAAAAAATGGAACTTGCCAAGCTCCAGAAATTCACGAACAAGGTTGCCGCAGCCATCCACACGATAGATTCCGAACTCCTCGTTTCCACCGGAAGCGTAAACATCCAATACCAAAAACACTGGAACGATGCCGCTCTCGTCGCAGCGGGCGGCGAACAGAACGGAACGCTCGACTTTTTCCAGACACACTACTATCCCTACTGGCAAGCGGACGCAGTTTCTCCGTTCATAAATACCGCAGCCCAGATGGCCACTACATACGGCTACGACAGCAAGCCGATGATCATCGGCGAATTTCCGGCGAGCGGATGGAGCGGGGACACTTACGTCTCTTCCATGGCAGCCAAGACGGAAATTTCTACCGAAGAATGTTACCGCAAGGCCTTTGACGGCGGATACGCCGGCGCGCTTGCCTGGCAATACATCGGAGACAAGACCGAAGAACAATTTGGCGGGTATTCCTACACAATCGACCCGGCCCTCGCCGCGATGAAAGCCTTGGCAGCAACCGAAGAAGCGAGCATCAAAATCAAGGATGTCGATATCGAAGACGCAACGGGAAACGGCATGATGGCTGTCACATACGGCGATGACAACGCACAGATCGAATACCAGAAATCTTTTGACCTGGGAAGCGCAAACACGCTTTCGTTTGTCGCCAAGAACAACGGATCATCCGAAGCCAAACTCTATCTGATTTTGAAACTCACCGACGCCTGGACATGGACCGAAATCGACGGGGAATGTACCGTTGCAGCCGGCGAAAAGAAAACCTGCTCCTACGATATTTCCTCGTTCGCCGACAGGAACCAGACGCGCAGCATCATCATCGCGAACTACGCCGCAGGCTACAAGGGAACGATTCTTTACGACGATGTTGTCGCTGGGGACACGCTCTTCAACTTCAACACGGACAAATATGACGCATTCTCCCGGAGCTTTGGCAATACCGAAGCGATGATTCCCGAAATCAAGATAGTCTTCAACAACGAAGATTATATCGCGGGAATTTCTCCGAGAATAACCTTTGCCAGAACTTCGATGCATTTCAGCGGAAACACTTTGCAACTTTCCGTGGCGCAATCGGGAAATATTTCTGTCGGCATCTACACATTGAAAGGTTCGCAAGTTGCCACTCTGCACCGAGGAATCCTTACCGCCGGAACGCATCAGTTCGATCTTTCCAAAATTTCCCAGGGCGTTTACCTTGTCCGCGTCAAGGGGAAAAATTTCAACGCCCATCGGACAATCCAGATAAAGTAACCGTCTCGGAAAAGATCAAAATCCCTCGCCAAGGCGAGGGATTTTTCGTATAAATTAATTTGCCGAAAATTTTCAAGGATTAAATCATCGTCGCCGTGAATGTCGCACCGCATACCGGCGCATCATCCGAACGAATTTCTCCGGTAAAAAAGAGAATCCCGCGCCGCATTTTGTCAAGCGTTACGCGGACTTCCAAACGGTCTCCCGGACGAACAGGCTTGCGAAAACGGCAAGCATCGACTCCCATGAACGCCGGACGCTTCCCCGCGCATTCAGCCTCATAGCGAAGCCCCGCAAGAATCGCCCCGGCCTGTGCCATCGTTTCAATCTGGATGACTCCGGGCATCACCGGTTCTCCCGGAAAATGCCCCTGAAAAAATGGTTCGTTAAAGGAAACGTTCTTGGCGCAAACGATCGACGGAATTTCGGACGCAACATCCAGGGACAAAACCTGTTCGATAAAAAGGAACGGGTAACGATGCGGCAAAATCCGTAGAATTGCCTCATAGTCGTACAAAACGCCGGGCTTACTAGACTTGGGAAGCGTTTCTAAAAGCATAATCCATCAACCTCTCTAAAAGTTTCCGGTGAGCGACATGCCCGCCGTTGTGAATTCGAATTCTCAATCTAGGTAAAAAAGGCGCCGGAAGGGAAATATCCCCGATCAAATCGAGAATTTTATGGAAGACCGGTTCGCTTTCCATCCGAAGCGGACCTCCTGCCTTCGGGACGGCCTCCCCGTTTTCCTCCGCAAGCAGCACCCCGGACCGCTCGTCCGCAAAAGCGAGCAGTCCATTCGCCCGCGCTGTTTTCAAATCATCTTCAAAAATAAATGTCCGCGCAGGGAAAATCTTTACCAGATCCTCCGCGTCGTAAATGGCTACAAAGGCATCATCCGAGAAATTCCCATGCGAAACGGAATATTCGATTTCGAGCGTTTCCGCCGGAGAAAATTCAAAGAAGCCTCCATCCCATTCCAAGCGTTCCCGAAGCGGCACATCATAAAATCCAAGATTCTGCGGAACTCCCGCAAGACCGCGTACCGCTTCGTACCATGGATAAGCGCTCCCGTCCAAAATCGGAAGTTCTTCGGCGAGAGCATGGATTTCCAGATAGGATTCTGGATAAAGTAAGAGGACCGGGGCGAGATGTTCCACTGTAGAAATCGAAGAGTGTAAATTTTTGAAAAGTCCGCTTGAACGCTTTGCGAAAAATTCCAGTTTCGGGAAAGAAGTCGGATCCGACGAGTTCCAAAGCATTTCCCCGGAAGCAGCAAACCATTTTATTTGCGGCAAAGCCTTCCGGTCACAGACAAGCCGGACTCCGGAATCTTCAAGCGAAAGCGAATGCGAACGAATTTCCGTTTTAAAAATTGACTGTTTCATTTGCATCCCGCGGGATTTTTCAGACCGTAGAGAAAAAATGCGGCAATCTGGTGCGGATGGTTAATTTCCCCCGAACGCATTTTTGACAGAACTTCTTCCGTCGAAAGTTGAAGCGTCTCTATTTCTTCACTCGAATCAAAAGAGGTTTCTCCGCATTGAACAACGCCTGTCGCCCGAACGACAAAGAATTTTCCCCGATGCCTGTCAGGATTCACCGGAAGTTCCGCAAGGAATTCAAAGTTTCCTCCGCCAAAGGCGCACTCTTCCTGGAGTTCCCGCTTGGCCGCATCGACCGGAGATTCGCCGGATTCAACGATTCCCGCCGGAAACTCCAGGGAAACCTTTTCCGTACCGTGGCGATATTGCCGTTCCATCAACCAAAGACCTTCGGCGTTTTGCGCAAGAACAAGTACCCAGTCCGGCTGCCAAATCGTGTAAAAATCCGGAATGATCTTTCCATTCGAAAGTTCGCACTTTTCCTTCTTTACTTTCAAAAACCGCGAATCGAGAAGCGTTTCCGAATCCAGGATTTTCCAAGGCTTTAATTTGTAATTACACATAAGCGAAACTAAAACGTGGAATAAGGATCAAGAAGCGTGTCATCGAACGAAATGTCCGTATAGGTATAATGAAATTCCTTTTCGATCAAATACAGGGCGAGTTCTTTTGTCGTCCATTTCTTTTTGACGCCGATGCTTTCAAGACCTTTCGTCACGAGCGGAAGCGTCGCTTTTAAATCAAGTTTCCAGCTGGAATCATCCCATTCAAAAATGATGACGGGAACCTTCGGGCTAGAAGCCAGCCCCACGCTGCCGCGGTCCTTCTTGATTTCAAACGGTCCAAGCTTAAGTCCCGCTGTTCGCTGGATAACTCCGTTTTTCCCCGTCAAAAGCGAAAGCATCCGAAAATCCTCGTTCATATTGGGATTCCAGGCGCGTTCCCGGTCAAAGACCCGATAAATAAGGACAGCGAGCATCTCGCCTAGCGGAAGCTGTTCAACACGCTCCGCAGGCATTTCCAGAGCATAACGCTGGAGCGTATCGGCATAGTAATAAGACGAATCGGTGATAAAGGCCAGGAGCGATTCTGGTTGGACATTTTCGGCGACTTTCGCACGGAGCGATTCAAAGGTCGATTCGAGCATCATGAGTTTTTGCTCTTCGGTCTGTCGGAACGTGACCGCATCCGAAGAGACTTCCGTACGCCCTCCCGCACATGCGCAGAGCATAAAAATTAAAAGAGCAAAAAGAAAACAGCGAAAACTCTTTGCGCTGAAAACTATATTTTGAATGTCATGCATCGCGATACCTATCTGAACATGCCGCTAACCGAACTGCTCCGCGCCTGCAGGGTCACAGGATTCCAGGGAAGCGGTCCCGGCGGACAGTTCCGCAACAAGACAAATTCCGGAGTCGATCTTCGGCTGACCGAATTCAATTTAGCAATCAAATCCTGTGAAAGCAGAAGCGCAAACGAAAATAAGGTCCATGCGTTGCACCGGTTGCGCCTTGCGCTCGCCCTGAACATTCGCGAAGCGCCCAAATCGCCCGAACAATTGCATTTTCCGGGAAGTCTCGGACACATCCAACAGTCAAACGAAAAATATCCGCAATTCATCGCGGATGTTCTCGACATCGTTAGCGCGAACGGCGGCGACACACGGGAAGCGGCACGGGCATTCGGGCTTTCGACAACCGCCCTAACCAGGATTCTCCATGCGGACAAAGCGGTTCTTTCAAAAATCCAAGAGCTCCGAAAAATCGGAGGAAAGCCGTGGCTGAGAAAATAGGAATTCGTCCGCGGACATCTAAGAGTGTGGAAAGTGGAATTGTCTGCAGAGCGGACCTTTCCCGCACACAGTCATTCTGAATGTTCAAAAGGAACTGGTAAAATTTTCTATTCACCGTCATTCTGGAACGACCGAAGGGAGTGATAGAATCAGAGCTAAGCTCTGACCGGATCCTATCGGTCGCGGTGCTCCCTCCAGGATGACAGAAGAGCGTTTATGCCCACCGTCATTCTGGAGGGTTCGAAGAACCCGATAGAATCCCGTGCATCGTCATCTCAACCTTCCACACTCCACTCTCCAATCACCAGGCACATTCCCAACCGACTACGCTTGCCCGACAAAAATAAAAAGTTTAAATTAAAAAGGAACAAAACATTTTCGGGAACATCGAATGACATTCAAGAATTTCGCACAAATTATTTTCTGTTTTCTCTTTATCGGCCTAGGGATTTCCTGGGGGAAATCGGCAGCCTGGATAAACCTCGAAGGCGACGTTGACCCGGGCATGTACGACTATGCGGCGCGTGCCATCGGCGAAGCGGTCAAAAAAAATCCCGAATACATCATATTCGACATAAACACGTTCGGCGGGAGACTTGATGCGGCATTCGACATCGTTGACACGATTATGGGCATCAAAAGTTCCAAAACGGTAGCCTTCGTCTCCAAGAAAGCAATCAGTGCCGGAGCGCTCATCGCCCTTTCAAGCAAGGAACTTTACATGCTTCCCGGGACGACCATTGGCGACTGCGCACCGATAGTCCAAAACAGCGACGGGACTCCGCAAATCGTCGGAGAAAAAATCCAATCCCCGCTGCGAGCAAAATTCCGCAACCTTGCCCAAAAAAACGGTTACCCGGAACTTCTCTCCATGGCAATGGTTTCCCCGGACCTCGCCGTGTACGAACTTTCGCGGAAAGATTCCACAATCGCCGTCGAAGCCTCGAAATACGCCAAGTGGAGCAAACAGGACAAGGCATTCTGGGGAACGCCCAAAGTTCTTGTCGATTCCGGTGAACTTTTGACTATGACCGACGAAGAAGCCGTCGCGTTGCATTTTTCAAAGGGAACTCCCGAAAACCGGGACGCTTTTGAAAAATCGCTCGGAATCGAAAGCAGCCACGAAATAGAGATTTCCTGGAGTGAAAGCCTCGCCCGCTTCATCGCCGGCATCTCGGGCATCCTCCTCATTCTCGGTTTTGGAGCGCTCTACATTGAATTCAAGACCCCGGGATTCGGAATCTTCGGTATCGCGGGGATTCTCCTGATAGCAACCGTTTTCCTCGGGCAGTATATAAATCACATAGACAGTTACCTGCCTGTCGTCCTGCTCGTTGTCGGAGCTTGTCTTTTCGCCGTTGAGATTCTTGTCATCCCGGGAACTTTCATCTGCGGCATTCTGGGGATTCTCTGCATGGGTGCGGCCATCGTGCTCGCGTTCGACTTTTCATCGCTTCCATCGTTCATTCCGGGAGCGGATTCCGAAGGAGCGGCAACCCTGTTTCCCGTCACCCTCTACGTCACGGCCTGTGCGCTTATCGCGGTGCTGTTTCCCCTCTTCGCATCCAAATACCTGATACCGCTCCTTCCCGAAGGTTGGACTCCCATGCTCAAGGCGGATCTCGAATCCGCAAAATCCCCCACCGAAGACATCGTCGAAATCCATGTAGGAGAAAAGGGAAAAGCCGAGACACCGCTCCGACCCGTGGGACATGCGAGATTCGGCAACAAGTCTTTCGATGTCCAGACAAAGGGCGATATGATAAACGCAGGCGAAACCGTCTGCGTTACCGAAATCACCGATGGAAGAATCTGGGTCGAAAAATCAGAGGATATTCCCGTAACCTAGGACTTCGCGAACCTGTTCTAGATGGGCGCGCGCCACAGGCCGCGCCTTTTCCGCTCCTGCCCGGAGAATTTCATCGATTCTTTCCGGATGCGTCATCAGGTCGTTGTACTTTTCCCGCGCTTCGCCGAATGTGCGTTCTAAGACTTTCTGGAGTTCGCCTTTCGCATAACCCCAGCCCATCCCGCCGGCACGATACGTTTCCGCCAGCGCAGCGGTTTCTTCCGCGGTCGCAAAAAGTTTGTAGAGCCGAAAAACATTGCACGTATCCGGATCCTTCGGCGCTTCGAGAGGAAGGCTGTTCGTCACGATTTTTCCGAGCTTTTTCTTGAGCGCTTTCGGGTCAAGGAAAATTTCAATCGTATTGTCGTAGGACTTGCTCATCTTGCGACCGTCAAGACCCGGAATCACGTCCGTCGTTTCCTGGATGAAAGGCTCCGGCACGGTAAAGACGTTCTTTCCCATCTGCTTGTTGAACCGGATGGCGATGTCGCGCGCAAATTCCACATGCTGTTTCTGGTCCTTTCCGACGGGAACCACGTCCGCATTGAACATCAGAATGTCAGCGTCCATCAGGCACGGATAACAATAAAGTCCCATATTGATGTTCGTATCGAGATCCTCGCCCGCGGTGCGGTTCGCCTCGACCTTCGCCTTGTAAGCGTGAGCCCGGTTCATGAATCCCTTTGGCGTAAAGCAGCTGAGCGCCCAGCTAAGTTCAAAGATTTCGGGAATGTCGCTTTGCTTGTAAAAAAGCCCGGCATCCGGATCGAGTCCGCAAGCGAGCCATGTCGCAGCGACTTTCCGAATGTTTTCGCGCATCTCGTCGCCGTTGTGCACGGTCGTGAGAGCGTGATAGTCCGCGATAAAGTAAATCGTTTCGTAGTCCTTCGCCAGTTCAAGCGCCGGACGAATCGCCCCCAGATAGTTTCCCAGATGGGGAGTTCCTGTGGGCTTGATGCCCGTAAGAGAAATCTTTTTCATAGAAGAAAATATAGAAATTGCGCCGCCTTTGAATCCAGAATGGCAAATTTCAAACGCGTCAAATTTTCAAAAATTGAAAATCGTAAAAATTTACAATTCTCCGGTAGAAAAATCGTTTCGAAAAGCGTTGTACACAATGGACAAGAAATCCCTCTGCCATAAAAATTCAACAAGGAGGAAAAATGGATTTTGAAAACAGAGAAGAAACATTCGAAGAGTACCGAGGTGCAGGCGTCTATGCCGACCTTCTCCTCGACAGGACATTCAAAAAGGCGTTCAATCCCGACACGCAGAACAAGGTATGCCTGATTGCGCTTTTAAATGCCGTATTGGAAGGAGAAATCGACAGACCGATTACAGATGTGCAGTCGCGCGACAAGGAATTTACCGAAGGTTCAAACGAAAACCGCGCTTCGATATTTGACCTATACTGCATCGATTCGGAAAAGCGGAGATTCATCATCGAAGTCCAAATCGCCAAACAGGAAAACATCGTAAACCGCGCCATCTATTACGCCGCGCAAACCACAATCGCCCAGGGAAGCCGCGGCAAAACATACGCATACGCCCTAGACGCCGTCATTACAATTGTATTTATGGAATTTGAATTCTTTGACGATACAAGATACATTCATCGGGCAAAACTCCGGGAAAAGGACGGGAATTGTCTCAGCGAGACGCTAAACTTTGTTTTCGTGGAACTTCCCAAGTTTAAAAAGAAAATAACCGAGCTGAAAACTCTTCTTGATAAAGGACTTTTCGCCATCAAGAACATCAAGAATCTGCAAAAGATGCCGAACTTCTATGCGGGAACCGCTTTTGAACTATTGTTTCCCATCTCGGAATTAGCTAGATTAAGCAAAGAGGAACAGCGTATGATTAATTTGGAACAAATGCGGAAATGGGACGCCTATGCCATTCGGAAATATGCGATTGAGACCGGGCACAAGGAAGGTTTTGATGCAGGCCACCGGGAAGGCGTCAAGGAAGGAATGAAAGAAGGCTTTGACACCGGACATCGGGAAGGCATCAAAGAAGGTATAGAAAAAGGCATTCAGGAAGGGCTCAAGAAAGGAATCAAAGACGGCATTCAAGAAGGAATTCAAAAAGGAATTTCTATCGGCAAAAAGGAACTAGCGAAAGGCCTGCGCGATGACGGTGTTCCCATCGAGATTATTTCAAAGCGCTGCGGTCTTTCGCCCGAAGAGATAAAAGCGCTTTAACCTGAAAGCATCTAAATTTACGACCGGTCTTCCTTTGGAAGACCGGTTCTTGCATTGAAGAATTTAGATTACCAATTGTTAAATTTCCATTTTATTGCTTTTTGTGGATACAGATAAATCGTACAAGTCCCCCCTACGGGAACACTTTGCCAGCCCCCACACGTATGGGAAACATCCACAACAGATCCTGTACAATCAAGGAGTTCGATTGTTACAGGCGTCGAAGGCGCATACCAGCAACCGATTTGAAGCGTTGTCGCGCCATCCATCGTGTAACTTGTACAAGTGTTCGCTGACATTTCCTTTTCCTCTTCCTTGGCAATCACCGTTGAATTATTCGCATTGCAATTGAAAGAAACTCCTTCTTCATAGGTCACATCAAAGTTACATTCTGCCGAACCTTCGGAATTTGAAACATTCAGCGTATAAGTTTCCGTTCCCGCAGAAGAAGCCCCGGCAAAGGAGAACTTTTCCCCGTTTTTGATGGTGCCGCTGCCAACTTGCGAATTGACATCGTTTACCGTATAGGAACAACCGTTGTCCGTACCGCATCCCGTAAGCGTTTTGGGAGAGATGGCAACCGTGCCGCCTACCGATTTCGTCTGCGCATCGGGACATTCCACCGTCGGGGCGACTTCGGAAACCGCGACAGAAGTCGTACAGGCCGCGGAACCGACCGATCCGTTCGTCACCTGATATACATATGTCTGCGTTCCCATCGCCGTCGGCGTTATCACGTATGAACTTCCGCAATTCGCACCGGTAGCGCCGTTTCCGGAAAGGCTTGAATTCCAACAGTTGCCGGCATAGGAGGCCGTAAGCGTAAAGCTGTCCCCAAACCCGATCTTTGTTTTATCGACGGAACAAGAGAGCGGGGAAACAATTTGAATGGAAGACGAACAGATTTCTTCTCCGTTATAGCGAACGGAATAGGTGTGGGATCCTTTCGCTAGTTTTCCCAAAGAAACCGCCGTCACACCCGACCAGGAATTTAGGTTAGCCGAACTAAAGGTTTCCGAATCCCTATAAACGACAACCGGATATTGGCTTTCCTCCGAAACATTGTTTTTTACGTAGAAATAGAAGTCGATGCTTTCGTAGGGTTCGCCCGTATAAATTTCCCAGTTATGCGATGTAATTCCGCAGGTAACGCTAAGCGATTTTACACTCGAACTGCTCCCCCCCCCCGCAGCCGAGCTGCTCGATTCTTCGACGCTCGAAGAGCTCTTCGCTTCGGTCACCGAGAACTCTTCGTAGCATCCGTCAAACGGATATTCCGAATTCGCGGATTCCAGTTTTATCTTATACGTTCCCGGTTCCCACGGGTTTCCCGCTGTATTTTCACCTGAGAACGAGCTGTTGTAAGTCGTTTGCGAACCTGTTTCCGAAATTTTCCCGTTGTCCGAAGAAATCTTCCATGCGCAGCCTCCCGCCGGGCATCCGTCAAGCGAAGCGGAGAATCTCGGAAGTCCCTCGCCGGAACACACGGACGTCTTGCTGATGTTGCACGAAGCCGTAATTTTTCCGATTGTTTCCGGAGAAACCGAGCAGTCCTTTTCGAGCGTGGTGTTTCCGCCGTTTCCGCTGAGCGATAGATGGAAAGCGTAGGATTTTCCCTGCTCGGATTGGTAAGGCGACCTGTCGTCCGTAAAATTGAGCTTTGCCGTCTGGCCGTCAAAGAAGCAGTTGTCCGCAGCGTTGCATTCGACTTTAACCGTATTTTCTCCGCCATCGACCGTTCGCATCATCGTAAACGATTCGATTTTATCCGTATTCGAAACGTCCGCTTCAATCGTCCATATCGATCCGCTCTTGTATGTAGCCCGGCACGCAGAAAGTGAAATGGCGTTAGAGCATTCCGTAGTCAAGGAAGCCAGGCGCACAGTCGCCCCGCTGTTCTTGTAGTAAACGCCCGTCACGTTTTCGGGATCGAAGCCCGTTTCCGCATTCGCCGACATTTCCTGCACGATGTCGAAATCGAAAGCCCCGTAGCGCGACACGCGCACCGACTGGCTGTAATAAAGATTGCCGCTAGCGTCCTTGCTCCCAAAATACACTTCGAAATCCACCGATCCGGTCGAAACGGAATCGATTTTCACTTTCAGTTTTGCGCTCCGCATGTTCGCCGCGGATTCGAGCACTTTGACGGTTCCCTCGCCCGGAGAAATATCAAAAGACGCCGTCAGCAAATTTTCGTGGTTCGAGCATTCCGTAAATTTTCCGGTCCAGAACTTTCCGCAATTCGCCTCGTCGCTGTTCCACAGGGATTCGGTCGCCGTTTCACCGTAGCAGTCCAGGCTCGCAAAGGCGGTCTTTATCCAGTTCTCTCCATCCATATAGCCGTGGGCGCCGGCTCCGCTCGCACTAAAGGTGTAAGAGTCTCCGCATGAAGTTTTGGAATATTCACTTCCGCCGCACGCATCCGATCCCTGGTAAGAAAAGTGCTCCGTGCAATTTTTGGAACTGTACCAGGCGGAATGCCCCACCCAGGGTTTTACGCTCTTTCCCGTCGGGACAAAGCCGTTTTCCGCCACGGCGCTGAACGAGCATTTGAGCGTCGGATAGGTATCGTGGCATTCCGAAGCGTAATCCTCGCTTTTCCAGCCGATTCCGTAGAGGCGCACCTTTTCGCTCGCAAGCGCAAATCCGACATACTCGTGTTCCCGCGTCGAAAGCCTCGCATAATCGTCACCGGAAAGCGCAAACGCCGCCGAATAGCCGATCGGAGTTCCGTAATAGCTATCCTTGTAAGCCGTGACAACCAAAGAGTCAACGGATTCCCCGCCTCCCTGTTTAAGCTTCGCCTCGACCATCACCATCGCATTAGATGAAACCGCAACCGTCGAATAGCCACCCAAAAATTCCTTTGACTTGCAATTGTTCCCAATGCAATATGTCGCTTCTAAGTTTCCGCTCTTGTTCGCATACACGTTCAGCATCAGATATTCCGAAGCGTTCTTTGTCGCACGCAGAAGAAGTCCCGTTTTCCGGATTTCATCGCTAGATTTGTCATGGCTCGAAGTCTCGCGCGTTACCTGCATAAGCGCCTTCAGCGTTCCGTAAAGTCCCGCATTCACGGAACTCATTACCACCACCGGAGAATTTTTCGGCACGGAGAGATTTCCGTTTTCAAGCGAAAGCGATGTTTTCGCTCCCGAAACGGAGAGCCATTTGGCCTTTGAATTGCCACCGGCATAGTCCGCGACGCAATATTCCTCGTCCGCATACGCAGAGCCGCAAAGGATGTCCGGATGTGTAAATTCGTCAAAGAAGCAGTGCTTGTCGGACTCCCCGAAATGCGCCATCATCGTATATTCGGATTCCCGAATGGTAAACGCCGGGAATGTTGTACTCGAAAGGATGTCCGTCGGGCAGTTCCCGCTCGCGTTTTCGCACTTCCAATAATTGAAATTGTCATGATCGTTTGAACTCGTGTCGAGGGAAAGTGTTACATAGTCTCCGTAGAAGACATCTATCTTGCACGTGTGATCGCTCGAATTTCCATAATCGCAGTAGGAATCCTTGGTTCCCGAAGAACTGCGTTCAATGCGCACGTTGATTTTCGGATTCTTTCCGCCCACGTCTCCGGTAAACCCGACGGTGAGTGTCTGCTTTTTCGCAAAGATACCCGCACGGAGAGGATAGGTTTTGCCATTTTCCATCGTTTCGAGCTTGATGGAACTATCCGGGACGATGACAATGCAGCCCGACTTGTCACTTCCCTTTTCGAGGCGAACTTCTCCCGTCCCGCCCGAGATGCAGTTCCACTGCTCGTTTTTCGTCACCGGCGAACAGGCGACGCCCGAAGCGACCCGCACCCATTCCGTCGTTCCCGCGTTGCAATTTCCCACGGGCCAGTTTGAAAGATCCTCGTCCGGGCATACCGAAGGATTCAGGTCGCAATAGGTTTTGATGTCTCCGACATTTACATCCTTGCGCACAACGGTAATGCCGCTCTGGATGTGGATTTCCGCCATGGAAGGCGCACCGATCTGATAGCCCGAGCCCGCGTCGAGATAGACGACGAAAGTTCCGCTCGAAGCCCCGGAAGTCGTCACCGTGAAAAGCGTCACAATGGATTCTTCCGCCGCGGATAGCGTCATGCTGCACTTTCCGGAACTGACGGAACAGCCGCCGACGCTATTGATGTTCCAGCCTGCGGATTCCGCCCCCGACCACGAATAGTTGAGCGTAATGTCGCTCGTGTGCTTGGGAACGACCACCCGGATGGAATCCGGCTGGGACTGCGTCGAAGCGATTTCCTGGGAAGACTTTTCGAAATAGACGGTGGGAGCGTTTCCCGATTCGCTGCCGATGACGACCCAGAAGGGAACGTCCTCGTAGCTCGAAGCGCTCGTTTTGCACGTATAGACGCCCTGTGTGAGGGAACCGGTCGTTGCGCTGTAAAGCGTCCCGCTCACATTCAGCGACGCATCAGAACTTGCACACGAATTCACGCGGACATCCGACTTTTTGACGCTCGCTCCGTTCAGGCCGAGCACGTTATAATAGTCTTCCAGTTTCCCGGCGGGATTCGACGGCAGATAGATTACGCGCGGAAGCACGATGTAGGAACCGGCAAGACGCGTCGTATCGCCCGAAGTCGTCACCTTTTCCTTGTTCTCGTATTGCGTTTCGAGCGAAACGCCGAGCTGCGGAGCCATCGAGATGTAATGCGGATCCGTCCCCCCGTAATTGACGCTGCTCGATGAAGAGCCTGTCGAGGAACCGCCGGAATTGGAACCACCGCAAGAAGAACCGTCGTTGTTGCAGACGATGCCACTGTTCGCGAGGTCATCAAGAAGACCCTTGTTATAGTCGATTTCCTTGATGGTCATGTTCGTGATTTTTGCACAGGTACTCGCCGCCGCATAAACCGAACCACTCAACTTGACATTATTGAACAGAAGGTTTCCCACATCCTTTTCCGTATAGATGAAATAGTTAAATGGACCGTTGCCTTGCGGTTGGATTTGCGACCCGCCTTCACTCAGATAAAGAAACACATAGGAGTCCGATGTCGTCGAAGGCAAATTTTGCTGTCCAAGCGAATTTGTCACGATAATAATGAATTTTCCTTTTAGCACTTCCGATGGATTCTGCAACCCATTCGAAGACACCTTCACGACCAAATATCCGTTATAGAGGTTCTCATCAGCGCGCTTGGAATCTGAATCCTTGGTAATTTCTTCATAGCACTTGTTCATTTTTGCGCTCATGTCATTCGACCACACCGTAATATTTTTTGCACAATCCTTGTTTGCATAGCTTTCAAATTTGGAATACGCCGTCACCAGCATGTCGTCCACTTTATAGTTTGATCCATCGCAGCCGGGCTTCTTTTCCCAAATCGAATCGCAGCTAGCCTTTACGTCGTCTGCGCAACTAAAGGGAACATCCGCAGGGAGATTCCGCGAAACCGTTCCTTCGGACTTGAACCAGGGATTCACGTTGCAAACGGGACGGAAGGCGCTGATATCCTTCAAATCTTTGGAATTGCTATAGTCGTTCTGCGTCTTACAATAGGGAGAAAGTCCATCCGGAGTCGATTTGTTGACATTTCCATACCGATATTGGTTCCAGACGTCCCACATATCGTAGAACGGTTTTCCTCCGACATAATAGGCTCCGATAGAGGCATTCCAATACGTGTTGTTGTACGTCTTGAATTCAACATCTTCAACACCGTCTTCCACGTAAAAGAGGTAATACAGGTTGTCTTTTTTGTCTCTTTTCTGGTAAGGGGAATAGGAAGTCCCGTTCCATTCGGTCCAATTACCGCACGCCGTTGAAGTTCCCCATTTTGCACAATCCCGCCACCAGCCCCAATACGCGTATTCCAGACATTGGGGCTGTCCGGAAGTGTACTGCGAACAAGTTCTCTTTTCCCCACTCGTTTCCGTAAATGTTTTTTGATTTCGGTGATCATCGTAATCTTTCCACGGATGCGCCGTTTTGATATAAACCTGCGATTCAGAACTATTCCCTAAAACGATTTTATTGTAGGAATCATAGTTGTCGTATCCCCAACCACTATACCAGACGTTTTGATTTCCCGGCATCCAGACGTTTTTGTAAACAGTGAACGGGTTGTTTCCTCCCGAAGAAACAAGTTGTCCGGACTCGCTAGTGCAAAGGTTGCCTTCGATGCGCTTCCCAGAACAATCACCGGGATCCAATTTTCCGTTGAGCGTCACGTTCCCGAGAATGGCAAAATTTTTACTGCCGCAAGCACTTCCCACCTGGAAATCGCCTTCGATGTAGGCATCGCCGTAAAGCGTTCCGTTAAAGTTCGATGCATTTCCCGCTACATACAAATCCCTGCCGGTAAATCCGTTCTGCGTGCTCAAATTTCCACCGATACAAGTCGTCCCGGCAACAGAAAGGTTATCGCCACTCAAACTTGCATTTCCCGTCACCACAAAATTTTTGGAAACCGTATTCGGGTTTCCCGACCAGTTCCCATTAATAAGCATCGAAGAAGGATTCATATTGCCGCTATTGTTGGTGCTTCCGCCAAAATACGCATAGTCGAAATCGACAACGGAAGAGCTCTTCTCAGTCGGAATCTTCACCTGGTAAAGCCCATCGACATTTAGAATGGCAATTTCGCTGTGTTTCGCTACGCCATTTCGCGCTTCACCTTCCGAAAGAATCTTTAGTTTGTATGTCGAGCTTTCGGTATTTACGCCCGTAAGCCACACGTTGTACTTTTGCCCGGCCCGCTGCAACGGACGGAGCTGCTTGTCAATATTGACAGGAACCTTTCCCCCATCGAGATACTGCTTGATAAGCGCACCGGCATCGTTTGCGTTCCAGGCAATCCACGACCGAGCGTTTTCAATGCCCGCCACTGCGCTCTGGTAAGCTTCCCGCTGCAGCATCCTTGAACCCGACGAACGGCTTTCGGACGTAATCCACTTATACGTCGCCGTCGCGGCAATGGTCGCAATCATCATAAACAGCAGGACGACTATCAGGGAGACGCCGGACTTCGCCTTTTGCGCATTCAAAAAATCGTTTTTCATCGTACGCTCCTTTAGTCGGACGGTCCATTGCTCGGAACGGGGACGACCAACGTCGAGTTTCCCGTTTCGCCTTTCCGCTTGAGAACCAGGGAAAGCCGAACCGCCTTGATTCGCTGTTTGAGAAATTTTTTGTTTTCCACCTTACCGTCAAATCCGTCCTTGAACTTGTTCCTGTTCGCAATCTTTCGAATCTTGAAATCTTCGATCGTCAGGTTTCCGAGCGCAACGAGCGGAGAGTAAAATACGAACGTAAAGGCGAAGCACGCCTTTTTGAGCGTATCGGGAACTGTAAAACGGATGGCATGTTTTCCGTCGGGGACGCTAGCTCCTGTCGAAAGGGGCGGATAGAAAAGGAAATCATCGACAAGAGGCACTCCATTTTTCTTCGGGATTTCCCCGTCCGAAGTACTGCGGAATCCGGCAGAAAAGTGATCCTTCCCCGGCACAAAAGTCAGGATTTGATTTTTTTCGCTTGTCGGCGCCGGAATAGTAAAGGAGACTTCATATTCCTGGTCCGGGACATACACGATATCCTTTCCGTCTCCTTTCTTCAATCCGTAGTTTTCGCAATTGTTCCGCCATGAATCCGTCGCCTTGGCAGAGCTTTCGTTCCTGATGACAAAAACCTGGTTCAGGCGAATGTCGCTTTTGACCGTCGTCTTCTCGTCGTAATTGGAATAGAAGCCGGAAAGCGTCTGGGAAGAACCGCCCTCGTTCCGTTCTCCCGCGGAATTCACGATTTGCACGGACTCGTATTCCGTCTCCCCGACAAAGCGCGCAACAAGCCGGAATTCGTCGTCGCCGTTGGGAGGAAAAATTTGTTCATCATCGAGCTCGTCTAAATTTTCGATGGAATCGCTCGGCATCGCAGGCAGCGCGATAAACCCGATCGAATCCGCTTCCGCCATCACCACAACAGACGGTTCCGCGCCCACATCCGCGCACGGTTCGTCGTCCGAACGGGAAAATCCCGCTTTTTTCGCGAGCAACCTGCAGGAGCGCATCAGCTTATTGTCCTTCACATACCAGCCGATTTCCTCGACCGCCTCGTAATGCCCGCTCGCATCGTAACGCATCCGCCGGAAAAGCAAACTGTCATTTTTATCGTCCTTTTTCGCAATGAAAAACGAGGAGGAGTCTCTTTTCGCCGCATCCGAATTATTCGGATCCATATAAACCAGGACGTTCACGTCGCTGAACTTGTCCCCGTAGGATTCTCCGCCATCGGCGTTTCCCGCCTCTTTTGAACTTTTCGCCCCCATCTGGGACACATCTTCCTTGAAAAGCGCCGCCACGTTTTCCGCTTCCGCAGTCGATTTCAACATGTTTTGGGTTCGGACGCGAAATTTCGTACTGTTCGAAAACGCTTCGCCGGCGACCAGCACGACAATGCCCACAATCGCCATATAGACGACGAGTTCCATCAAGGTAAAACCACTCTTCTTCATCGGATTATCCTCGAAACGCTGATGGACTGGGTAGAACTTTTGAACGGCCAGGAAACGGTAACGTCGAGACGCTTTGCGAACACGTGCGAAACCGTATCGTAGGCAGACGCCGATTTCGCCTTGAATGTCGAATCGGGAGAAAGGACGACCGTTGCGGAATAGTTCACCGTCATATCATGCTGGATGACTCCGGGCTGCCCTTTCCATGTGCGGGAAATTTTCGGAATGGAAATCGTGTCACGCTGAGAAAGCGAGGCGATTCCGATACGGGAAAGCGAATCGATGACCTGTTCCGCCACTTCGACCGCACCGTCACGTCCACGAATGCGAAGGAGCGCTTCGCGGTTTCCCGACTGCAGATTGTTCACGGCGACATAAAGAAATCCGAGCACAGCGATAGCGACCAGCACTTCCATGATGCCGAAACCGCCTTTTTTCGCTAAGACTTTGAACCTCTCCATACGAACCTCACAGATCTTCCCACGAAGAGCCGTCGCCTTTCTTCGGAACGATAGAATTTTTTCCCTTGGACTTGACTGCCGCCCCAAAGAGCTCGTCGTTTCCGTATTTCGCGACAAAGTATCCTTGGCTGGGAGCCGCAGAAAGCCCGAATTTCGGAGCGAATTCCGCCCCGGAAGAGAGCCAGTTTTCCCCTTCAAATCCGCTGACCGACGCATCGACAAGCGACATCCGCAGAACCAGTTCCATGCTGTCGATGGCCACGGAGTTTTCCGCATCGGAGCACTTTGAGCGGTATGTGAAAAGCCACCGCGAATTTTTACCCTTGACGCAGAGCGTATCGTTCAGCTGGCGCGCCCTGTTTGCCGTTGATTCGAGATAGGCGGACATGTTGTAAGCGGCGTCTTTCGCTCGGCTGTTCGCAATCGCCCTCGACATTCCGCCGTAGCCCACCGCCGACAAAATGCCTATCATCGCGACGACCGTCAGGACCTCGACCAGTGTAAAACCGCATCTTGAAAGAGCATTGTTCTTCACAAGGATAAATCTATACTATTTATCGTTTTTGCGTAAACAAAAGAATACAAAAGGAAGGCGAAAAGCGCCCCAAGCCCGCTAGGCGGTCAAAGAATTGCGCAATTTTTCCATTTTTTCGGCAAATTCCGGGTTTTGGCGCATTTCGCGCTCCACCGACTTGATGTTCGCAATCACAGTGGAATAGTCCCTGCCGAAATGGAATCCGATATTCGAAAGCGATTCCTTCGTCAGTTCCCGACAAAAGTACATCGCGATTTTCCGCGGAAGGGAAATGGACTTGACCCGGGAATTCGCCCGAAGCGATTCCGACGATATCTTGTAGGCAAACGCCACGGCTTCCTTGATAGAGGCAACCGTCAAGACGGGACGGTCCGCTTTTTCGCCAACCGATGCCACTTGGCAGGGACAGCAAAGTTCCCGGAACGTGTCAAACGTCAAATTCACCCCGAGCAGATCGCGATAGGCAAAAAGCTTCGTGACGGTTCCCTCGATTTCGCGGACATTTCCCCGTTCGTGCGCAGCGATCCAACCAAAAATTTTTTCACGTTCTTCGGCGGGAACCTGGAGATTTTCGGCTTTTTTCCGCAAAATGTCCATTTTCGTCAAGCAATCGGGTTCATTCACCGCGACGCTGTTGCTGTCAAAGCGCAAAAATCCTTCAAACAGGTTGGGAATTTCGGAAGGACGCCTATCCGCACAGAAAACGGTCGGCTTTTTCGCCACAAGACGCTTCTGGAGTACATCGAACAGGGCCTTTTCCGTCGCACCGTGCCCCTTTCCGGCTAGAAACTGGATATCGTCGATAAGAAGCAGTTCGGATTCTTCGTATGTATGCCGCAAATTTGCAAGGGCTTCCGACCTTTCCTCGCGGGAGACCGCTGTCTGCGTCTGCATAAAGTCTTTGAGAAAACGCTCCGCGGTCCGAAATACGACCGTCGATGCGGTATGGTAATTTATCGCATAGCGTCCAATCGACTGCAGAAGATGCGTCTTTCCGACTCCGGAACCGCCGAACAGAAAAAAAGGATTCATCGAACATTTGCCCGGATTTTCGGCAATGGAGCGGCAGAGGGCCAGAGCCATCCGGTTGGAATCGCCTTCCACAAAGGTTTCGAACGAATATGTCGGATAAAGGGAGGCCAACGTTTTCGCGTTTTCCGAATTCCTGATTTTCTCCGCCCGACTGGCCCGAGGCTTCTTCGCCGTGGGATATTCCGGAACAAGCGCATCCGACGAAATAATGGGGACCTGCACCGCCTTGCTTTTCGGCGAGACGTCGATTTTAAAAGTCGAAATTTCGGGCAGGACATCTTGGAGCGCGGACAGGAGAGGTTCCCGGAAGCGACTGATCCAGGCGGGAATCAACTCGTTCTTTGCGACCAGCTTTGCACAACCGTTTTCCACCCCGAAAAATTCCAGATTTCCGTCAAAATACATATCGACAGCGTTCGAAGGCACGTCGCTGCGATGTCGCAGACCGTCAAGAACGGCACTCCACACGTCCGAGGAGGCGTTCGACAGCCGAATCACATTATCATCTATCCACATTTCGTTCAAGGCCACGGTAAAGGTTTCACATACCCACTTGCGGTAAACGCGAATTTAATAAAAAACGGAATAGCGGACGTTTTTTTTTCATTTTTCTTAAAATCGGCGAAATTTTGCAAATTTCGGCATATGGAATTTTATGGTAAAGTATTATCGTTTAAATACTCAGCACTCCCCTTAAATACACCTATTTAAAATAACAATTTATCCACAGATATTTTTGGAAGAATCCCTTGCCAAAAATTTTTTCTAATGCGCTCATTTTGACAGGACTTTTTCCTGGAACATTTTATAGACAAGCGGAGCCAGTTCCGTCTTCGGGTTGATAGCTTTTTCCTTCGAAAGTTCCCCGACATCGATCGGTTCTAGAACTGCGGAACGCACGACGACCCGGTCCGAATTTTTCCGGGATTCCCAGGTTTCGCGCGACCCCTGGATATAGACGGGCAAAATTATCGCATTCAGGTCCGCCGCCAGCCGAAAGGCCCCGCTTTTGAAAGCCCCGAGCGTTCCATTCTTGCTGCGCGTCCCCTCCGGAAAGATAAAGACATGTGCCGTCTCGCTTGAAGATTCCAGCCGATTCTTGATTTCGACTCCCGCCCGGGAATTTTTGCGGTCCACAAAGATGCAGTGGATTTCCTTCATCCAAAAGTTGAGGAAGGGAATGTAAGTCAGATCTTTCTTCGCAAAGAACCCGATGGAACGTCCGAGCGTGATAAAGACAATCGGGATGTCGAAATAGGACTGGTGATTGCCCACCACGATGACCGGACGATTCCAATCAACACGGGACAGCGCCGACTGGTTTTCGATATCGATCTGGACGCGGAGTGCCTTGAAGCAGAACCGGGAAAATTCCTGGATGCGGCGTTCAATCCATGCCGACAGGGACTTGCGGCAAAAAACGCTCCGGAAAAGAAACGGCGGCACGGCGAGCATCATATACCCTAAAATCAAGACGACTGCGCGAATGCGAAAGAAGAAGAGCGGCATAGGGGATTTCTCCGGGATCGGTCGATTCAGATAGCTCAAAAATCTAGACGGTTTAAATTCGGAAAGACGCCCTTTCCAAAAACGTCGTTTACAATATAACAAAATGAGAACGGCCTCCGCCCGCGTCACGCCGACATAGAAGAGACGCTTTTCCTCTTCTAACTGGAGCCTCCGTTCCCTCCGCGTTCCGCCCGACTCTCCCGGCGTGAGATTTTCCGCAAGTCCCGCGTAAAAAACAACCGTATATTGCAAGCCTTTTGAGCCGTGCACCGTCTCCACGTGGACTCCCGAAACTTCGGGCGTCTCCGCAGCGCCTTCGCGATAGACGGGGATAAGAAAACTTTCCAGTGCTTCTTCGTAATAGAGCCTTTGCCGATTGTAGCGGACAAGGATGGCAAAATTTTTGAATTCCAGGTCATACGCCATCCGGAGCTCCTTGATTTTTGAAACGATTCGGAGCGTTTCCGTCCGGGGATCCCCGCTTACCCAAAGTTCCGGGTCGCGATTTTCGAGAAAAAGGGGATGCCGGCTGCTGTTTCCCGCCCGGAGCGTCTTTCCGAGCAAGAGAGGCTTGTCCCGGAAAATGTTGTTTGCGAGATACAGCACTTTCGGAACGGAACGATAATTCCATTCGAGCCTGAGAAGCGTCGCCGTCGGAAAATCCTTGCAAAAACGGAAAATGTTTCCGATGTCCGCCCCGCGAAAACCGTATATCGCCTGGTCATCGTCCCCGACGGCAAACAGGTTGCGGTTTTCCCCGAGAATCGCCCGGACAAGCAGATACTGCGACGGATTGATATCCTGGTATTCATCCACCAGAATTTCCCGGAAGCGATTCCTCACCGCGGTCCGCACCGCCAAATTTTTCTCAATCAGCGCGGTAGAAAGATAGATGAGATCCTCGAAAACGATTTTTCCCGTTCTCAGAACATCCATTCGGATGGGTTCCAGTTTTAAACTTAACTTGTGCGGAATTCCCGGATTGAAAAGTTCATCCCTCGCTATCGCGTCTGGACGCAGCCGATATTCGGTCAACGCACAGGCAAAGCGTTCCGCTTCTCCTTCTCCGGGTTTAGGAACTTTATCAAACCCCGCAAGTTCCCAACCGAACTTTCCTCCGAATTTTTCCCGCAAAATCGAAAAGGCCAGCGAATGAAAGGTGCTCAGGCGAATGTCCGCATCGGGAAAAAGCTTCTGGACGCGTTCTCGCATTTCCTGCGCCGCCTTGGCGGTAAACGTCAAAGCGAGTATCGACTCCGGATTTACGCCTTGCAGGACGCGCCACTGGATGCGGCGCGTAAGAACGGAAGTCTTTCCCGAACCCGCCGCCGCAAGAATCAGCAGAGGCCCCTTTTTCCCGTGGTCGAAAAGCACCGCGGATTTTTGGTCGCTGTTCAGTCTGCGGAGAATTTCCGCTTCCATTTCGGCTTTTTCTTTCATCGAAACGTCCTTTTTGGATTTTGAAAGGTTTTCAATTCCAAAGACGCTTCCCGGGCGAAAAAAGAGAAAAACGGCTGATTTTCCCCGTGTTTCACAGTTAGGGATTAGGGGCGTCCGAGCGAAACCTTCATGTCATCGGGCTTGGCCCGATTTCCCGGTCCCAATTTTCTTTCTCCCACCCCGCTTTTCGGTCAAGAAGAAAACCGCCCCGACAAGACTCACCAACAGACTCACCAGATACGCCAAAAGTTGGACCATCACGGACGCAAGCCCTGAAACACCAATCCGTTCAAAGAGCGACTGGGCCAAAAGTTCCCGCGGTCCAAACCCTCCGATAGAAATCGGAAGCGCACTGACCACGGCCACCATCGGGATGAAGAAAAAATACCATGAAATGTCGATGTCGAGTCCGATGGCAAGTCCGCAAAAATAGTGCACGACAACGCGCAAGCTCTGCGTCACTGCCGACAGAACCGTGATATCGAGCCAAAGCCTCGGGACCCGATAATTCTGGAATCTCTGCTGAAAATGCAAGACGCGGACCTGTGCCGAAACGGGCAGCGTTTTTTTCGTAAAAAAGGCAAAAACCCGTCCCAACCTTTTGCTGAAAAGCCCCGCAAGAAGAGCGCAAAACCCCAGAAACACCCAAAACGAAGGCAAGAGAAAAAGACGTTCAGCCGGGTCATGGATAAAAAACAGAAGCCCGACAAGAAGGGCGAGGACATTCAAAAAAAACAATCCGAAAAGCCTGTCAAAAAAAGTCGCAGTCAAACCGCCACCGATAGTCTTCTGGTCTCCCTGCATCCGAATGTCATAGACTTTCTTCACATCGCCGCCGACATTTCCCGGCATGAAGTTGTTAAAGAAAAGCCCGACAAAATAAAGTTTCACCAAGTGGAGATAACCCATTCGGACATCTTGCCTTTCAAGCAGAAGTTTCCATTGCAGGCACCCGATAAAGTTGGAAAGCAAAAGACAGAAAAGCGCCAAAAGGAGCGGAAAAATCGAGTCGCTTGAAAAAAGTTCCCAAATGTCTCCGGTATCCCAGCCCGGTGCGCTCACAATTTTCCGATAGACAAAATAGCACGGAACAAGCGTCACACACAGCTTGGCACACAACACAAGAAAGGATTTCAATCCCGACTTCATTTCCCGGGTTTCTTTGCTAGAATTCCGATAGAAAGCTGCGTATAACGCGAAACGGGAATCCGGTCAAACGCATCCAAAAACGCGTCCTTTGACTTCTGGTAAACGGATCCCGCAAGCGGATACTTGGGAAGTTCAACATGGGCCTTAAAACACAGTTCGCGAAGCATCCGGTAGAAAAGGTTCGGGCGCATCCAGTCGCCGTATTCGTATTCAATTTCAAAACCAGCCGACTTCAGGAGCTTTCTCAGTTCGCCGATCGTAAACTGCGTTTCCCATCCGGCGAACCATTTTCCCATCGCGATGAGAATGTGCTTGATAACCGTGTAGGGATGCACGGTCTGCGGCACGTCGCAAAGGATGTGTCCGCCGGGTTTTACAATCCGAAAGTTCTCCGCTATCAGGGGCGTCGGGTTTCTAAAATGCTCGGCGAGCCCCTGGTGAAAGACCAGGTCGAAAGTTCCGTTCGGAAAGGGTGCCTTAAAGGCGTCGCCACGGACACAGTGCAAGTTTTCTTCCAGGTTTTCCCGGATGCGGAGAGCTTCCACCGTTTTCAAGCTTTCCGCCGAAAAATCGAGAACATAGACGTCCGCCCCGTGCTTGGCAAGATCTGCGCTGTCGCGCCCCGAACCAGGACCGACCTCCAGGATTTTCATGCCCTTTACATTCGGAAAATGCTTGTAGATGGTCTTGAGAATCGTCGGGGATGCCGGATAGACCTTGGAAAGGTCCTTTTTGCGGGCCCAAAAACGATCCCATACGGATTGGTCTGGTTCTTTGATTGGCATAGCAAAAATATAGGATTAAAAGACAGCCCAGAAGGAAGGAGACTTTTTCTCCGATTCCGATTTCCTATAAGTCATTCAAAAATGACGTTTCGTCAACAAAAGTCAAGAAAAAGGAGACACAAATACAAAAAGGATTCCCAAAAGCGGGTTTCGTCCCCGCGTTTTCTTTCAAAAAGTCAAAATTTTACATGGATTTTAATTTTTTACACTTTTGGCACGCCCTTTGCTCTAAAAAAAGCGATATTATAGAAAAAGGATTGTAAATGCATATCGATTCGACTGACGTAACGCTCAAACGCTATTTGGATGACATCCGCAAAACGGCTCCGCTTACCCGGGAAGAAGAACAGATTCTGTTCCAGAAAGCAAAGGAAGGCGATAAAATCGCCCGGCAAAAGCTGATTTCAGCCAACATGCGCTTTGTGTTGAAAGTCGCCATCCAATATCGCGGCTGTCCGATTCCCCTGCCGGATCTCGTGAGCGAAGGCGCCATGGGACTAGTCCGCGCCATCGAAAGTTTCGAACATACGCGCGGTCTCAAGTTTATCAGCTACGGCGTCTGGTGGATCAAAGCGTATATCACCCGGGCAATCAACGAACAGGGGAACCTGATCCGGTTGCCGGCGAACCAGCACTTGCGTGTCCGCAAGGCGCTACACGAACAGTCCCGCGGAAAGGAAATCAGCGAAGACATCCGTGAACTTATCCAGATAGGCCAGCGGGGCGTTTCGTTCGACAGCCCGCTCAAGGCGGACTCGAAAGCGACATACGCCGAAGTTCTCGCCGACGGAAGCGCGATAAATCCGGAATCCGACTCCGAAATCCAGAGCGTGGAGCACCTTTCCAAGGAACTGATGGAACAGCTTCCTGAACGCGAAGCAAAAGTCATCGAAGGAATTTTCGGCATCAACCTGGAAGCGCCACAGACACTTCGAGAAGTCGGCGAATCGATGAACATTTCCCACGAACGCGTCCGGCAGTTGCGCGACCAGGCACTTCGCCGCATCCGCAAGTACAACAGCCGGGAATACCTGCAGGAAAAGAAGGACGCATTCCTCGCCGCAATCAACAAGTAAACGATCTAACGTGAAAAAGTTCCGAGGATTCTCGGAACTTTTTTTGTTTTAAAGCGATCGGTTTCGAAATCTAGTCCGCATCCAGTTCCGCAACGGCTTCGATTTCCACCAGGGCATTCTTGGGAAGTGCGGAGACTTCGACACAGCTCCGTGCGGGCTTTCCGACAAAATGCCTTTCGTAAACCGCATTGAAAGATTCAAAATCCGAAAGATGCCGCAGAAAGCACGTCGTCTTCACGACTTTTGAAATTCCGGATCCCGCAGCCCTTAGGACCGCTTCGATGTTGCGGCAAACCTGTTCCGCCTGGACTTCGATGGAATTTTCCACGAGGGATCCCGTTTCGGGATTTATCGGAATCTGCCCGGAGAGATAGACGAACCCGCCGGAAATCACCGCCTGGGAATACGGGCCTATCGCGGACGGAGCTTCTTGCGTGTGAACCTTTTTCATCGGAAAATCCTTGAACTTGAAAGTTTACGCTCCGAATTTTGCGCGGATCCAGTTGTTCGCGTTCGCAATCGCAGCCGAAATTTTTTCCGGTTCGCGCGTGCCTGCCTGGGCTCTATCCGAACGTCCTCCGCCCTTGCCGCCACAAGCCTTCGCCAAGTCGCGGACCATATCGCCCGCCTTGACGCCTTTCGCCTGGACGTTTTTCCCGACCATCACGGCGATGCTTCCGGTGGAGCTTCCCTTGTTCGCTATCACGGCGACGGATTCGGGATCGAGCTTGTTCTGCACGCCGTCGAGCAAGTTTTTGAAGCGGTCTTCGGGCATGGACATTTCACGGACGTAGAGATTTACGCCCATTACATTGATAGCGCCTTGCAAAAGTTCTCCCGCGGCAAGCGTCGCGAGTTCAAGCTGCACGGACTGGAGGCTCTTTTCTAAGTTTTGCGTTTTGGCAAATGCCTGCTGGATCCGGTCGAGGACATCGGCATCCTTGCAGCGGAGCTGTTCGCGAAGAGCCGTCAGAATCTGCGTACCGGCGCGAAGAAGAGCCAACGCTCCGCGACCCGTCACCGCTTCGATACGGCGCACGCCCGAAGAAACACTCGACTCGGAAATGATTTTCACCATGCCGATATTTCCCGTGTTCTGCACGTGCAGGCCACCGCAAAGTTCCTTGGAAAACTCTTCGCCGGAATTTCCCATCTTGACCACGCGGACCTTGTCGCCATACTTTTCCCCGAAAAGAGCCATCGCACCGCTGGACTTCGCCGCATCGACATCCATCACTTCCGTAGAAACGGGCAGGCATTCCATCACCTTGGCGTTCACCAAATCTTCGACCTGCTGGATTTCTTCCGGCGTCATCGCATTAAAGTGGCTGAAGTCAAAACGCAACAGTTCGTTCGAAACGAAACTTCCCTGCTGCTGCACGTGGCTGCCGAGAACCTGCCGGAGCGCGGCCTGGATCAAATGCGTCGCGGAATGGTTCTTGCGGATATCTGCGCGGCGGACATCATCGACTGTCGCCAAGAATTCCGAAGACATCGAGTCCCTGTTCGCTTCGCCCTTCGTCACCTTGCCGCGGTGAACGACCGTATCGTTTACGCGAACCGTGTCAAAAATCGAGATTTCAAGACCGTCAGCGACAAGCATTCCCTTGTCGCCGATCTGTCCGCCCATTTCCGCATAGAACGGCGTCGTGTCGAGAACTATCGAGAGCACGCCTTTATCTTCCCGGTAGCGCAGGACCTTTACCGTCGCCGCGTTCAACTCGTAACCGACAAATTTCGTCGAGCCGACAGCGTATTCCGTCCAGCCTTCGGAGCCCATCGTGTTGATGCTCTGCTTCATGTTTGCGCGGGCACGGGACTTCTGTTCCTCCATGCATTTTTCATAGCCTTTTTCGTCGATGGAGAGACCTTTCTCCTCGGCGAGAATTCCCGTGAGATCCGGCGGAAATCCATACGTATCATAGAGCAGGAACACCTTGTCGCCAGGGATCCGGTCGCCTTTTTGAAGATTTGCCGAAATCGAGGCGAAGCGTTCCAGCCCGGCGTCGAGCGTGCGGATGAAGCTTTCCTCTTCACTTCGGATGACGGATGCGACGAAATCTTTCCGTTCGCGGATTTCGGGGAAAGCGTCGCCCATCGTATCGGCGAGAACCTCTACCAGCTTGCAGATGAAAGGCTTTTTCTGTCCGAGAAGACGGGCAAAGCGGCTCGCGCGGCGGAGAATGCGGCGCAGCACATAGCCACGGCCTTCGTTCGACGGAAGCGCCCCGTCCGCAATGGCAAAGGAAAGCGCCCGGAGATGGTCCGCAATGACGCGGTGCGGCGTCCCGTCCTTGCCTTCGCTGTAAGGCACGCCGGAAAGCTCCGCGATTTTCCGGATGATCGGGCTGAACACGTCCGTATCGTAATTGCTGGTCTTTCCCTGCAGAATGGCGCAGATCCGTTCAAAGCCCATACCGGTATCGACATTTTTCGCCTTGAGCGGAACGAGGGAGCCGTCCGAGAGGCGTTCATACTGCATGAACACGTTGTTCCAGATTTCGATGTAGCGGTCGTTTTCGCCGTTTACGCCGAGAACCGGATCCTTGAACGTTTCCGCCTGGGTCGAGAGGTCGCCGCGGTCATAGTGGATTTCGGAACAGGGACCGCAAGGTCCGGTATCGCCCATTTCCCAGAAATTCGAGTGGGCGTCAAAGCGCATGATGCGGTCATCGGGAAGCCCCGACACATCCTTCCAGATTTGCCAAGCTTCATCGTCATCCTGGTAAACCGTCGCGAACAGGCGTTCCTTCGGAAGTTTCCAGACTTCGGTCAAAAGCTCCCACGCCCAGGAAATCGCTTCCTTCTTGTAATAATCGCCGAACGACCAGTTTCCGAGCATTTCGAAAAAAGTGTGGTGGTAATTGTCCCGACCGACGACATCCAAATCGTTGTGCTTGCCCGAAACGCGGATGCACTTTTGGCTGTTGCAGACGCGCTTCCAACCCTTCGGATTGTCGCCGAGAAAAATCGCCTTGAACTGGTTCATGCCGGCATTTGTAAACATGAGCGTCGGATCGTCGTGCGGAACCACGGGCGAAGAGCGGACAAACAAGTGTCCCTTGGATTCAAAGAACTTGATAAAGGATTCGCGAACTTGCGCGGAAGTCATCGTTTCGGACATAATGATACCTTTGGATTTTTCCGCCTTGAAAGATAGAAAGATTTAACTGAGTTCAGAGCTTAATCGTGCGATGCATCCCATTCTTATCGCACCACGATTCGTCTGGACAACAGAACGCGCCCGCCTCCCGAAAGCCGCACGAAAAGCATTTTACCGGAATAGTTTTTCACGTCGAAAGTCGCCATGTCGCCATCAAACCGTCGATGAAAAATTTCCCGTCCCGAAAAATCGTAGAGGCGAACAAGTTTTTCCCCGGAGACGTTTGAGTTTACCGCGAGTGTCGTCCCGTAAAGTTCAACGGAATTTTTCACCGTTCGCGTTAAAGCGATTGCAGTCCCTTCCGAACTTGAAGAAGAACTTTCCGTCGAGCTTGAGCTGTTTGCGATGCAATCGCCGACAGGAATATCGATCCCCGAAGTAAAACAGACATTTCCATTTTTTTCCGCGATGCTGTACAAATGAACACCCGGATTTTCCCCGTTCCAGGAAACAGCGGAAAATTCGGTCACATCCAGCGTTCCCGGATACGGATCGTCGTTCAAGTACGCTCGACTTGTTCCATGAAAAAATCCGGCATAGAAGTCTTTTATCTTTAGATTTCCAGCTTCCACGATATCGATTCTCTGGTGCCTCGCATTATCGCGTATCTTTTCTCCACGCATTCTCGTCGTAATCTATGTGCCAAATCAACATCCCGTGATAGGGAAGATTCGCGTCCCAACCCGTCTGCTGGCGATTTTCCAAAACGAACCATTCATTTTCATTTCCCTGCACAGGAATCTTATACGCGACATCGGTCGTAACGAACGGCGGAAGAACCGTCACCGTCCAGGATTCTTCGAACGTCCTGTAGGAAATCCACCCCATAAAAGCCTTTTCGAAAGCGCTGTAGCCGACAGGCGTCGCCCCTTGCACCGGACCGTTATACATCCCGATTCCCATCCCACGCATGGACGCCCGGAGCCTGGTAGAGGCTGTCCGCATAATCCTTGTAGCAGTTTCCGCTAGAAACACAATAGTGATCCTTGAGTCCCATCGTGTGGCTGAACTCGTGCACGAATTGCGCCATCGGAGTAATTTCCGTCTCGGAGTCCATCTGCTGCAAAATAAAATAGCTGTTGAACTTTTTTCCGTTTCCGGCATCGAGCATTCCGACATTGTTGTATTGCAGATAATGGGCAAAGCCCCCGAGATCATTCGCGTTTTCTTTCGTCCCTGCATACATCACGGCGAGAGCATCGACTTCACCGTCACCGTCCGCATCATACCTTATCGCATCGAAATCCGAATACTTGGAAAGCAGATTTTCGATAGCTTCCTTGACAAAAAGTCCGTTCGACTGCGCCGTGAAATAATCCTTCACGGAACCGATGTGACCGACCTCGCCAAATCCCTCTTGATTAACTTGTGCGTAAAACCGGGAAGAATCGCAGTTGGAAGCATCGGGACCTGCCACAAGCAACACCGGAAAACGGTTCATCCCCTTTACGTGCCCTGAAGCGGCAGGGAGCTTCAACACCGGGAAAATCGACGAAGACGTATCGAGAGTCGGAACCCACGGAGCCCTTTCAATCTTTTCATCAGAAGGAAAAGTCAATCGGTCCGGATTCTTTTCGAAATGCGCCAGCTGGACTTTTTCACGGCGAAGTCCCTTCAGGTAAGCATTTTCCTCTAAGCTCCGCCCGCCAGAATTCTTCGCATTGAACGTTCCGGCAACGCCTTCTTCCGTTGCATAGCGGTAAACGCCATCCTCGCCGCGGATAACAAGATAGCCGTCAAGTGTCTCCGTATAACGGTAATGTTCGTCGCCCACGTTTCGAAGCGTCAAGGAATCCCCGTCATTATCGACCGTAAACGCTTTTGGGCTCGCCGGAAAAGCCCAAAGACTCCCCGCAAGGAATGGCGCACATACACACAAAACGGCAAAGCGAAAAAATCTATCCATAGAAAATCCTGTAAAATGAAAGATATTCCTTTTAAATGGAAAACGTCTTTTTTCCAAACGGGAAAGCCAAAATCCTTTTGAAACATTTATCCCCGTTTTTCTAATTTCTATATTTCCAAACGTGGCTAAACTACCTATTGTCTGTATCGTCGGACGCCCCAACGTGGGAAAGTCCTCTCTCTTCAACCGTATTCTCGGACGCCGCGCCGCGGTGGTTTCGGATCGCGAAGGCGTAACCCGGGATCGCCATTACCAGACGGCGAGTTACAAGGGACGGGATTTCACCGTCGTCGATACCGGGGGATTTTTACCGGACGATACGATTGACGTCCTCGCGGCAAATGTCCGGGACCAGATTTTTGCGGCCATCGAAGAAGCCGACCTCGTGCTCTTCATGGTCGATGTGCGCGTGGGCATCACAAAGCTCGATCTCCAGTTTGCCCGGATGATCCGAAAGCTCGACAAGCAGGTTCTTTTGATTGCAAACAAAAGCGAAGCCGCCTCGGACCGCTCGGAAAGCTGGGAATTTTTCTCGCTCGGCATGGGACAGCCCCGAACCATCAGTGCGCTGACCGGTTACGCCTGCCTCTCGCTTCTTGACGAAATCATCGCCATCCTGCCCGACAAGGGGAAAGTCCACGGCGAAGAGAAACGACCGATCCGGTTTGCGATTCTCGGACGTCCGAACGCCGGAAAATCCACCCTGCTGAACCGTCTCCTCGGCGAAGAGCGCGTCGTCGTGTCCGATATTCCCGGAACGACCCGCGATTCCATCGACTGCACGTTCGTTTCCGACGGGGAAACTTTCGTCGTGACCGACACCGCGGGTCTCCGCAAAAAAGCGAAAGTCGAAGACGAAGTCGAAATTTTCAGCAACATGCGCACCGAAGAAAGCATCCGCCGTTCCGACCTTTCCCTTCTAGTCATCGACGCGACCCTCGGACTTTCCGAACAGGATTTTCGCATCATCCAGAGCATCCGCCAGGCGGGCAAGGGTCTTATCCTGATTCTCAACAAGTGGGATATTCTACCGGAAAAGAACGAGAAGTCTTTCGACCGAATGGTCAAGGAAATGCGGGAGCGCGAACCGATGTTTGAATACATCCCCACGCTTTCAATCAGCGCCAAGGAAGGCTTGCGCGTCCACCGCATTTTGCAGGAAATCCGCGCGGTCTATGCCAACTGCCGCCGGGTTATCGGACGGGAACGCCTCGCCGAAGTCTTTGCCGACGCCTGCAAACGAAATCCCCACCCGGCGCACCAGGGAAGGCTTGTCAAGCTCACCCGCGCATGCCAGATCATGGTAGAGCCTCCGGTCATCGACATCGAGACACGTACGCCCGATGCCGTTGACGAATCCTACAAGCGTTACCTTCTCAAAACTTTCTACGAAGCGTTCCATCTCGACGGGGCACCTCTCCGGCTGAACTTCGACAGCAAACTCATTTTACGAAAGGACGAAGACCTTGAACAGTTTACTCTCACTTCCGCTAGCGTATCTCCTCGGATCCATTCCGACCGCAATCTGGGTCGCAAAAATCGTCAAAGGTAAAGACTTCGACATCCGGAACTACGGGTCGAAAAACTCGGGATTGACAAACGCGTTCCGCGTCTTAGGCGTAAAACCAGCGCTTCCCGTGGTCGTCATCGACCTTCTTAAAGGATTCCTCGCCCCGACGATTGCCGCTTCATTAAACGAAGCGTCCAAGGCTTCGGGCGGTCCCGACTACTACTGGCTTCCGCTTGTCTGCGGACTTCTCGCGGTCATCGGGCACAGCTTCACATGCTTCGCCGGATTCCGCGGCGGAAAAGGCGTCCTCACCGCATTCGGGATGTTCCTCGCGCTTGCCCCCGTCACGGCGCTTCTCGCCTTTCTCGTCTGGAGCATTCTGACCATTGCCACAAAATATGTCTCGGTCGGAAGCATCGGCGCCTGCATAGCGCTTGCCGGTCTCACCCTGTTCGGGTATCTCGCTCCGGACATCTATCCGCATGACCAAATCCACACGGGCATTTTAGTCCTCGCCTGGGTCATCGCCATATTCGTCATTGTCAAGCACAAAGCGAACATCAAGCGCCTTTTGAACGGGACCGAGAACGGTTTTGGGAAAAAACGGAAAAAAGTGTAGTTTACAATTTGATCAACAAGGAAAGGATTCGTTTATGAATATCACAGTACTAGGCACAGGCGGATGGGGGCTAACCCTCGGCCAGGTTCTGAACGACAACGGGCACAAGGTTTCTTTTTGGACTTTTTCGCAAAAGGAAGTGGATCTGCTTTCCACGGAACACCAGTACAAGGACAAGCTTCCCGGCATCATCTTCCCGGATTCGTTCTCCTATACGACCGACATGAACAAGGCGCTAGAAGGCGCGGAGATGGTTCTTATCGTCGTCCCGTCCCAGGTGATGGCAAACGTTTCCAAGGAATTCGCCAAGTGGAATCCAACGGGGAAAGTTCCCCTCGTCGTATGCGCGACCAAGGGAATTCTCGAAGGCACGGACCAGCGCATGAGCGAAGTCATCCTCGAAAACGTCTCATGGCTCGACCACGACCACATGATAACGCTCAGCGGCCCGACGCACGCCGAAGAAGTTTCGCGCCGCGTCTATACGACAATCGTCGCCGCGTGCCCCAACGAAGATTCCGCTAGGAAAGTCCAGCAGATAATGAGCAACAGCTACCTGCGCGTCTATACATCAACGGACCAGATCGGCGTGGAACTTTGCGGTTCGATTAAAAACGTCATCGCGATTGCGAGCGGCATTCTCTACGGAATCGGAGCGGGAGACAACACCCGCGCAGCGCTCATCACCCGCGGACAGGCTGAAATTTGCCGCCTCGGACGCGCCCTCGGCGCAAACCCCAGCACTTTCGCAGGACTCGCCGGAATGGGAGACCTGATCGTCACATGCCTTTCGCAGCACAGCCGGAACCGCTATGTCGGCGAATGCATCGGCAAGGGCGAAACCCTCTCGCAGATCATGGGACACATGACGATGATTGCGGAAGGCGTTCCCACGTGCAAGAGCGCCAAGGCTCTCGCGGAATCCGTCCACGTGGAACTTCCCATCGTGAATGCGGTCTATGAAGTTCTCTTCAACGACAAGAAACCCGCGGACATCATCGAAGAACTGATGAGTCGCGACCTGAAATCCGAAGCGGAATATTGATTTTCCGCATTTAAATATCCGATGAAAAAAGCGTTATTCAAAAGTCCAATCGTTCTTTTGGTAACGCTTTTTCTGTTTTCCTGCGTCGTCATGCAGGAAAGCCCCGATGCGGAAGCCCGCTCGGGATGCGCCTGCCAAGTCTCGGTGGTAGAACTTTGTTCGTTTCGGACCTGGGAAGAAACCTGCCGGGCCTGCGACAATTACCGTTCCTTCAACGATTTAAAAATTTCAAACGATCTGCTCGGCGGATGCTCCCAGAGAGCGCTATGCAATCTTTGCCAAGCGGGCTTTGACGTATGCGACTATCCTCGCTCCGAATGGCATTTTGAATTTCGTCCCGGGCCTCCCCCGCCGCCGCACAGACCGCCGCCAAGGCATCATCGCGGACGCCCTGACGATTTTCCCCAAAGATAGGACCTGATTTCGAAACGATGTTTCAAAAAACAAGTCCACAAAAACCGAATCAAATCGTTTTAATTTTTGCAACTGGCTACGGCATGCTTTGAAAATTCGCCGGCGCACCAGGAGCTCCCATCCGAACGATTCCTGTAACCCGCAACCGGCAGTTGCACGCTCAGCTTGGAATCAACCGGAAACCCACTCACTCCAAGCGAATCCGCGATTTTTGCGTTCGTATAGGACAGCGAATCCATCGTTTCTCCGGCACAGCGAAACACGATAGAGCCTTTGGTTCCAGGCATCGAAAGCGACGCCCGGACATCCTTGTTTTCACAGGAATCCGTTCCGAACACTAGATAGGAATCCGGGGCGAGCCTCGCCGTAAACGAAGAATCAGTCACCGCCTTCAGCGAGCTTCCGCTAGTCGCGAGCAATTCGCAGTCGTCCAGATTTAAAGTGTCCAAGGTCGCATTGTAAAGTTCCACAAATTCCGCCTTTCCCTCCGTCATAAATTCCGTGACAAAGAGATTTCCGGGCTTTGGCGTGCGAAGCCTTGACGGCAAATGCGCCACCGCGGAAAGCGTCTTGACCGAATCGTTCGAAATTTCCAGCTGGATTTTTGCATAAAGCGCATTCAGCAGCCAGTCGATGGCGAAATTTTCCCCGTCAATCGTCACCTTGGAATCCGAAACGAACAAAGTATCGCCGTTTTTCGCGAACAAGTGAATTTGTACGGAATATTCCGTCCCGATCCGGAGCATTTCCGTCACCGCGGAAGCTTCCATATCCCCGAATTCAAACGGGTAGGATTTCGAAAAACCTTCCGCCCGAACGGCAAGCGTGCCGCTAGCGATTTCCACCGCATTATCGAGCCCGAGCGGAATCCGCACATAGAGAAATCCCGCCACGGCATGCATCGCAATCGAAACGGAAACCTCGTCGCCCGCGGAAAGCTTCGCTTGCGCTTCCCCCTGCTCCACCAGAATCCCGTTCGCATAGAACTTGGCATAGAAATTCCAGTCACCGGGAGCGAGCTTCTGGCTGAATGTATTGGAATCGCCCAACAAAACCGCATGAATCGTATCCGGGCCGACCAAATCCAGCACGAGACTGTCCGAAAGCGGCACGCTCGAACGCGCCACGTCAAAATGGACGGGAACATTCCCGGAGCTTTCCGGGCCGGAATTTGCGCCTTCGGAACAGGCTTGTCCCAAAATCGCCGTGAAAAGGAAAGGCAGCATCTGCCACAGGTGTCTTTTTCTCATTTTTTCCTCCTTTGGTTGAAATGAGAGACTACCCGCTATAACGCTTTTCGAGGCGGAAATGATTACCGAATATCCGAAAATATTTGTTTACGAAGGAAATTGGAATGAGATAGGATATTTATTTATCTTTTTACTGCAAAAATCATTCAACAAATAACTATGGAAAAAAAATCTTTTTTCGCAACAAAGCCTTTGCAATAAACCAATCTTCCTTGTCCTAACCGCGTTGTCATCTTTTTTTCCGGTTGCGCAGTTTCCTCTTCGGGAAATCTATTGGGAGAGGCGGCGGCGACAAAATATTCGACGGATGAAAAAAAGTATCGTTTTGTAGAAGTCGGGACAACTCTTGCTTCCGCAGGCGAGGACAGAACGATATCGTCTTTGCATCATGAAGTCGGAATTGCCGGCGGTTCCTTAAGCTTAAAAGCCAGCCTCGTTTCGCTAAACTATTCCCTTTGGAAGCAAAAAGGCGGCGCATTCCTTTCCATTCCGATTACAATCCCGTTTGACATCGGAATCCGTCCCAGCTTAGTCCAATGGATTGGGCCGTTCTATCTAGGCGCAGGCATATCATTTGTCGGAGGATTTTATCTCAACGAACAGAATGACGATTACGAACCTAAAGCCGACGATTACTTCGGGCGTTTCGACGGATTCATTCTCTACAATTTTGGAGGCGGAGCCTTATTCGACATCGGGGAAAATTTCGCCTTGGGAGCCTATGCCAATTACGAGCGCATGGCTTTGAACAGTGCGGGTTCGACCGTAAGGGGCTACGGATGGTATCTGGACATTCTAGACAATACCCACGGCAAGGAAAATCTGCCCGCCTACGCCAAACGGGCTAACGTGACGACCATCGGCGTAAACGCTTTCATCAAGATGAAAAATCCCCTGGGATTCTATGCGGAATACAGCCCCGGAAAACTGATGCAGAACGACGGCTGGTGGAAATTTCGCATGGGAGCGGTTTTGCTTTATTGAGCGTGTTTTTCAAAGGAAAAATGACTACATTATTTGTAAACTTTACAACCCAAAGGATGCCCAAATGAAAAGACTGACCCTTTCAAGCGAGAACGTAAAAATCGCCGGTGTCTGTGGCGGCATCGGCGAATACTTTGGAATCGACGCAACAATAGTCCGCATTCTCTGGATTCTCGGCACGTTGCTTTCTTTTGGGACCGGGCTTCTCGCCTATCTCATCTGCTGGATGCTGATTCCTAACGCCGGCAACTGAGCGGCATCGGGGAACGCCTCTTAAACCGCGGATCTTCCAGAACTCTCGCCCAGAGGAATCCTTTCCGGGCATTTTCCTTCGAAAACTCGAAATTCGTTCGAACCGTCGCAGGCTTTAAATGCCGTTCAAATTCAGGTTCAGCGGAAGCGGCGGGAACCGAAAGCTGTTCGGTTTCCACATGCTTTTCCGGGAAAGGCAAGCAGGTCGATTCCGCGGCGTTCGGAAAACGGTCTTCAAAAATTTTTTTGGAAACACTTTCCTTTTCGACAGGTTCGGAAGAGCGGGGAGAAACCAAGACAGGTTCCGGTTTGGGCAACTCTTCGGGAACCGGGACGTCAAAATATCCCGGTGAAATTTCCTCGGAGTTTCCTTCGGAATCGTCTAGCGTCTTCGCCTGTTCTTCCCGGAACTTGCGAATCAAGTCCTGCAGGGAGTCCGAAGTTTCCACATCCGACGAAGAATCGTTTTCTTCTTCGCGTTCATCGCGATACTCCTCGGAAGTTTCCTCGGGCAAGGAAAGATTCTTGCTTTCGCCGACACGCTTCTTGAGCCATGCGGCTCCGACCTGGAGTGCGACAATCGCCAAAAGAATCAGAAGGCTTTCCATAAAGACCGCTACGGATTAGGTGTTCGTCTGGTGAGGTTCTTGATTTTCACCGAGACCGAGCTGCGTGCGCATCTGCGTATCGGCCTGGATGTTCTTCATGTTGTAATAGTCCATCACGCCGAGATGCCCGGAACGGAGAGCGTCCGCCATCGCCATCGGGACCTGCGCTTCGCTTTCCACGAGCTTTGCGCGCATTTCCATGACCTTCGCCTTCATTTCCTGCTCGGCGGCAAAAGCCATCGCGCGACGTTCTTCCGCCTTCGCCTGGGCGATTTTCTTGTCCGCTTCGGCGCGGTCCGTTTCCAAAATCGCACCGATGTTCTGCCCGACATCGACATCGGCAATGTCAATCGAAAGGATTTCAAACGCGGTTCCGGCATCGAGACCCGAAGCGAGAACTTTCTTCGAAATCATGTTCGGGTTTTCCAGCACGTCCTTGTGGCTCTTGGCGCTTCCGATTGAAGAGACGATTCCCTCGCCGACACGGGCGACAACCGTTTCCTCGCCGGCGCCGCCGACGAGCTTCTGGATGCTCGCGCGAACCGTGATGCGGGTCACCGCATGGAGCTGGATACCGTCGAGAGCGACGGCACTCACGCGCGGAGTTTCGATAACCTTCGGGTTCACGGACATCTGGACCGCTTCGAGGACGTTTCGACCGGCAAGGTCTATCGCCGCGGCCTGTTTAAAATCCAACTTGATGTTCGCCTTGTTCGCCGCGATCAACGCCTGGACCACGCGGATGACGTTTCCGCCAGACATAAAATGCGCTTCGAGAAGATTCGTATCGACAGGCATTCCCGCCTTGCAGCTGAGAATCCGGGAATCCACGATGACCTTGGGCGGCACCTTGCGGAGCCGCATCCCGATAAGCTGGAACATGCTCACGCCCGCCTTGGAAAACAGCGCCTGGAGCCAAAGGCTGAAAAACTTCGCGATAAACGCAAGCAGGATAATTGCAACGATAATCGCTACCAGGACAGCAACGCCGATAATCATGTTCATAGGTACCTCAAACGGTTAAATTCCTTTCCAATTTATACAAATTTATTTCAAAGTGGATTTAAAATAGGCGATTGTTTTTTCGAGGCCTTTTTCCAGTTCGACCGAAGGTTCCCACCCGGAAAGCGCCCTCTTCGCCCGGGAAATGTCGGGCTTCCGTTTTTTCGGATCGTCTCCCGGGAGGCTCAGGAATGAAATTTTGCTCTTGCTGTGCGTCAGCGCGATAACCTTTTCCGCTAGTTCGAGCATGGTAAATTCATGCGGATTTCCGATGTTCACCGGCCCGATACAGTCGTCCTGGTCCATCATGCGGACAAGAGCCTCGACTAAATCCGAAACGTAGCAGAAGCTGCGCGTCTGTTCCCCCGAACCATAGATGGTGATGTCTTCGCCCCGAAGAGCCTGCACGATGAAATTGCTCACCACGCGGCCGTCGTTTGAAAGCATCCGCGGACCGTAAGTGTTGAAAATTCGAACAATCCGAATATCGACATGGTTCTGGCGGTGATAGTCCATGAAGAGCGTTTCCGCAACGCGCTTGCCTTCGTCATAGCAGCTGCGGATGCCTATCGGGTTGACGTTTCCCCAGTAGTCTTCCGTTTGCGGGTGCACGTCCGGGTCGCCATAGACTTCACTCGTCGAAGCCTGCAAAATCCGCGCATGGACACGTTTTGCAAGTCCCAGCATATTGATAGCGCCCATAACGCTAGTCTTGATCGTCTTGACCGGGTTGAACTGGTAATGGATGGGGCTTGCCGGACAGGCCAGATTAAAGATGCGATCCACTTCGAGAAGAATCGGTTCCGTGACGTCGTGGCGGACCAGTTCGAAGTTGGGATTTCCGCGCAAATGTTCCACGTTTATCCGGCGACCTGTAAAGAAGTTGTCAAGGCAGATGACCTCGTGGCCGTCTGCGAGCAGACGTTCGCACAAATGACTTCCCAAAAAGCCGGCACCGCCGGTAACCAAGCAACGCATAGAGACTCCGATTTTTAATTCCCTATATAGAAAAAAGACCCGCCGGGAAGCGAGCCTTTTTGCGCAAGACCGAAGTTTTGACGCTTAGAAATTGATGTCGAGGGCGGCGTTGATTTCCTGGGCATCCCCCAGTTCGCCACGGGTGATGACAAAGTTTGCCTTGACAGAGAACATCGCATTGATGTCGTAACCGGCACCGACCCAGAAAGTTACCTGGTCATCGCCCGAACCGGACGTTTCTTTGCCATTAGCCTGATCATCCGTGAGCTGACGGTTATATCCAAGACCCACCCACGGCGTGAGACCGATCGATGCAATCGTGTAGTCGAGTTCCGCCTGGAGCATCATCATCAATCCCTCTTCGTAGTCTTCATCTTCGAATTTCCAGTCAAAGCCGAGTTCGGAACCGAGCGTAAGTCCCGGAATAAATTCCTGCGTGTACTGGATGGCGGCAAAGATCGCAAACGGATCATACGATCCAACGACATCTTCCGAATTCAGCGGAAGATCCACGTCAACAGCGGCGATGAGCATCGGCATGAACTGGTAGCGGGCTCCGAGCGTAAGCGCCGTGAAACCGTCATTGTCGCCGAACTGGTAGCCCAAACCCATGAGGGCGAGTTCGAGGTTCGGAATGACGACATATTCGCCCTTCACAGACAAAGCGTTCCTGGAGTAATCGTCGTGCCATGTATGGGCAAACCCGATTTCGACCTGTCCCGTTCCCGCTTCGCCGACCGAGAAATAGTTGTATGTAGCAAAGCTGCTCGATGCGACGACAGCCAAAGCCAATGCGATTTTCTTAAACATATTTGTCTCCTTGCTGTTAAAAAAATCTAACCCGCAAGATAAAATTTTTTTTACCTTCGTCAAGGTCAAAACGGAAATTTATTCTTCCAAATCCCTTTCGATAGTTTCCGCCGCCAAATTCCCGTGCAGCGCAACCAGACGAACGCCGTCAAGCGTCAAATAGGGATCGTATGTATCGATGACGCTTGTATGTCCCACGACCGTTCTGCCCCAGCCCCCCGTTGCAAAGACCGGGACATGCTTTTTCCCCATTTCCTTTTTAATTTTTTCCACAAGCGTTTCAAGTTCCGCCATGAACCCGAACAAAAGGCCCGCGCGAATGGCATCGTCCGTATTGTTCGCGATGAGCTTTTCCGGCCACTTGATGCTTACAGGAAGGAGTCGTGCCGCCTTTTCCGTCAAGACGTCCAGGCTAGCGCTAATTCCCGGAATAATGATCCCTCCGGCAAAGCCTCCGTCTTTCATCACGTCAAAAGTTGTCGCGGTTCCCATATCGATGACGATCGCATCCGAGAATCCGCGGTCCCTGAGCGCGATGATGTTGCAGAGACGGTCCGCTCCGAGCGTTCCGGGGTTCGGGTAGGCTATCGGGCAGTCCAGGCAATTTTTGGAACTGACGACCTGGACGGGACGCTTGATGAAAGTCTGCAACGCCTTGACCCATGTCCGTTCGAGTACGGGAACGACCGTCGAAAGCCCGACATGCGTGATGGATTCTATGGGAATTTCCGAGAACCGGATAAGCCCGCTGACCCGATTCATCAACTCGTCGGATGTCGTCTCCTTGCGCGTCGTAAGCCGCCAATGATCGACGACCTTGTCGCCCTTGAAAATGCCGAGAACCGTGTGCGAATTTCCCACATCGACGGTAAACGAAAAAGGTTCCTGTCCGCGCCCCGACTTTCTTGTTCCCAACTTTCGGATTCGCGGCATCAGATTCTCATCGAAATGTCCAGAGCCTTGACACTGTGCGTCAAAGCGCCGACCGAAATGTAGTCTAATCCGAGCGTCGCGATTTCCTTCGCCCGTTCGAGCGTCATATTGCCCGAGCCTTCCACCAAGACCTTGTCACCGCTTTCCCGGATGATCTTCAGGGCTTCCGCCATCATTTCGTTGGACATGTTGTCGAGCATGATGACATCGACGCCCTTGTTCAGAAGCTTTTTCAGCTCATCGAGATTTTCGACTTCCATTTCGACCATCAAATTCCGGTCGTTATGCTTCTTGACCACGGCAAGCGCTTCGAGAACGCCACCGCATGCCGCGATATGGTTGTCCTTCACGAGAACCATGTCGAAAAGTCCCATCCGGTGGTTGCTTCCTCCGCCGACGCGGACCGCGTATTTTTGCAACGTGCGGAATCCGGGAATCGTTTTCCGGGTATCGAGAACTTTCGTGCATCCCGCCTTCAAAACTTCCTGGAACCTGTGGGCGACCGTCGCCACGCCGGAAAGCTGCTGGATAAAGTTCAGAAGAGTCCGCTCTCCCGTCAGAAGTTCCCGCGTAGTCCCGTCGAGTTCGGCAATCAGGTCCCCGATTTTTACCACGTCGCCGTCGCGCTTGCAAAGCTTCACTTTCACGTTCGCCTTGAGTTCCTGAAAGACCAGGTCGATTATCGGAAGCCCCGCCAAGACGCCATCTTCCTTGGCGATGAGACGAGCGTGTTCCGTCTGGTTTTCCGGAATGGTCCAGAGGCTCGTCACATCGCCCGTGCGTACATCCTCCTTGAGCGCGAGGCGGATCAAGGTCAAAGCGTCTTCTACCGGGAACACCGGCGTAGAATTATCACCATACATCATTGAGCTCCTTTTCCTGTGAGCACGACATAAACCGTCCGGAACAGAATCTGCAAGTCGAGCAGGAGAGACATATTTTCATAGTAATACATGTCATATTCCAATTTTTTCTGGACATCTTCGATGCTCGTATCGTAATGGTAGCGGACCTGCGCCCAGCCGGTAAGCCCGGGTTTCATCTTGAGACGCCCGATGTAAAACGGAATCTGTTCGCGCAGCTTTTCGATAAACACGGCGCGTTCGGGCCGCGGACCCACCATGCTCATGTCGCCTTTCAGGACGCACAGAAGCTGCGGCAGTTCATCGATTCTCGTTTTGCGGAGGAAACGCCCCACACGGGTGATGCGCGGATCGTTTTTCGTCGCCCACTGCGCACCGTTCTTTTCCGCATCCGTAAACATCGTGCGGAACTTGTGGACCATAAAGCGTTTGCCGTAAAGTCCGACACGTTCCTGCGAATAAAAGACCGGGCCCTTGGAATCGAGCTTTACGGCAAGAGCCGCGAGAAGCGTCACGGGAAGCGAGCAGAGAAGGAGTAGCGATGCGACGACAATGTCGAGAATCCGCTTGACGCGGACCTGCCAGGGCGGCATGTTGTAGGCGAAAAGCTCCTGCAGCTCGAAACCGTGGACAAGGTTCGTCTTGTAATGCCCGCTGATGACGTTGTAAAGCCCGGGTATCACGTAAATGTGGAGCGGCAAGTCGCAGACCCAGGCCAAGACGCGCGTAATTTCCTGGAGCGAGGAGCTGTCATGCGAAATGACGATTCCCGATATCTTGTTTTTCTTTACAATGCCAGCCAAATCGGAATATTTTCCGAGGACGGGAAATCCCGCGAACGAATGTTCCATCACCTGGTAATGCTCGTCTAAAAATCCGACGACTTTCTGTCCGCGTTCCGGAGCCTTCGCAAAAGCCTCGGCAACATTCTTCCCGGCAGCCGTCGTCCCGAGCACGAGCAGCTTGTTCGCCCCGAAGCCCTTGCGCAGCATATACCGCAAAAAGGCGGCGACGAGCATCCGAAAACCGCCCACCGAAAGAAAGACGCCGATTCCGTAAATCAGAATCCACTTGAAGCGCGACCCATAGACGTAGTTTCCAAAAAGAGGCGCTCCCGTAATCAGCCGTCCAATGAATTCCGAGCCGAAAAGCCCGAGAAGAATCGCGGCGATTCCGATAAAGACGGCCCGCAAGACGTGCAGCAGCTGCAGAGTCCGCGAAAGCAACAGCCAGGAGCGGTAAAGCCCTGTTACAGCAAAAAGCGCACACCAGCCGAGATTCAGGAAGAATCCCGCCCGGGTATATTCCGAAAGCATCTTTGCCGGAGCAAACTTGTCCGGAATCCATCCGCTGTGAAACTGCACCCAGAACGCAAGCGCAAAGCAAATCGACAGCGCAAGGTAGTCAAAGAGAATATGCAGCAGCAGTTCGAGCTTGTTTCCGCGAAGCATAGGAGCCTACTTGAGGAAACGGATCATCTGGCTTTTTTCCGAGACCGCCGACAGGGAGTCTATCGCTTCGAGAGCGGCGAGGATTTTGCTTTCCTTGGTGCGTTCCGAGACGACGACAATGCTCACCTTGCCCGGATCGTTCACATTCTTCTGGATGATGGACTCGATCGAGATGCCGTTCTGGCTGAAAATTCCCGTAATGCTTGCGAGGACTCCGCAGGAATCCTTTGTCGTAAAGCGGAGATAGTAGCGCGAATAGGTATCTTCGATCGGTGTGAGTTCCGCAGCGTTCCCCTTGTTGAACCATCCCATCGGGAGAGGCTTCCGGGAACCGGCGTCGGTGGAGCGGGCGAGCGAAACAAGGTCTGCGACGACGGCGCTTGCCGTCGGCAGTCTTCCCGCACCGGCACCTGTCTGGAGAGTCTGTCCTAAGTTGTCGCACTGGAGGTACACGGCATTCAGCACGCCATCGACATTTGCCAAAAGGTGATCGCAGGGAACGAGGGAAGGGTGGACACGGGCATCGACAGAGCCGTTTTCTCCGTGGCCGTAAATTCCAAGCAGCTTAATCTTGTAACCGAGTTCCTTCGCGTTCGCAATGTCTTCGGCGGTAATCTTCGAAACGCCCGTCACATGAATTTTCTCGAAATCGACATACTTTCCGCTGCAAAGGCTCGCGAGGATTGCCGTCTTGTGCGCCGAATCGATGCCTTCGATGTCAAAGGTCGGGTTGCGTTCCGCAAAGCCCTTCTCCTGCGCCTCTTTCAACGCGGCATCAAACGAAAGCCCGCTTTCCCCCATCCGCGAAAGGATGTAGTTGCACGTTCCGTTGATGATGCAGCTCAGATGTTCCACTTCGTTTCCGACAAAGCCTTCCTGGATGCTGCGGATAATGGGGATTCCTCCGCCGACAGCCGCTTCGAACAAAATGTGGCAGCCGTTCCTTTCGGCAAGCGGGAAAAGCTCGTGCCCATATTTCGCAAGCATCGCCTTGTTCGCCGTCACCACGTTCTTCCCGTGTTCTAACGCAGCGGTAATCCACTTGCGCGGCATCTCGTAACCGCCGGCGAGTTCCACAATCACCTGGATAGATGCGTCCGCGATCATTTCCATCGCATCGGTCGTCGTTCTGTAGCCTTTTGCCTTATAAGGCGCAAGTTCCGTATCGTCCTTTGCACAAATACAAGCGAGTTCCAATTCCAAGCCAAGCGTTTCACGATATTTCGCCGACTTCGCTTCCAAAATTTCGACAACTCCTCCGCCGATAGTTCCAGTACCGATAAGTCCAATGCGCATAATTAGGTCTCCAATTAAGATTTTCCGGGCTATAAATTAGAAAATCAAATTTATATTTGGAACGTGAACGATGATTTTACAAAGTCCAAGTTAGGGGATTTGCTGTCCTCGAAAGACATCGGCAATACCGTCTATCCGGCGAGCCTCTTCAAGGCGCGCCTTCGCGAAGAATTTTTACGGACAAACCGTACGCAACGCCCATTCCTCTATTTCAGGATTGTCACCCGGCAGTTCGACCTCATCGGGTTTGGCAAGTTTGAATCGCCGTCCCTCCGCGCATGGAAAATCGCGGTCCTCACCATCCTCACCGAGACGAAGTTTACGGACATCGTCGGCTACCTCGACAACCCCGACGGTCTAGGCGTCATCCTCATCGATTCCGATCTCTACGTTCTCGAAAAGCTTCGCCGAAAAATCATCATCAACCTGAAAAAGGCGGGACTGGTCAGCGTCCTCAAGAAAAAATTGCGGCAACCCGTATTCCAGGTTTCCATCTATACGGGTCTCCAGGAAAAGAAGGACCAGAAACTGGATTCATCCATCCAGAAGTTCAACATCCGCAACAACGGTTTCTTTTCTCTCAAGCGACTTTTCTATTCCGACATCCTGTCGCAGACGAACAAGTTCTCGCTCTGCGTCAAGGAAGTCGTCAAGCGGACATTCGATATCGTATCCTCGTTCTGCGGAATCGTTCTCCTTTCCCCTCTGCTTATCGCCTGCGCGGCAATCGTCAAGATAAGCGATCCCAAAGGTCCCGTCATCTTCAAGCAGACCCGCGTCGGCAAGAACGGAAAACTCTTTACGATGTACAAATTCCGCAGCATGTATGTCGATGCGGAAGAACGCAAGAAGGAACTGGAAAAATTCAACGAGTCTAGCGGTCCGACATTCAAGATGAAGAACGACCCGCGCATCTATCCGATGGGACGCGTTCTCCGGAAATTCAGTCTCGACGAGCTTCCCCAGCTGTTCAACATCCTCTGCGGCGACATGTCCGTCGTCGGACCGCGCCCTCCGCTCCCGTCCGAAGTCAGCGAATACCTCCCATGGCACAAGATGCGCCTTTCCGTCACACCGGGACTCACCTGCTTCTGGCAAGTCAGCGGACGCAGCGACATCGGATTCGAAGACTGGATGCGGCTAGACAACAAGTATGTCCGCCATGCGAATTTCACCACGGACATCCAGCTTGTCGCCAAAACGTTCAAGGCCGTTTTCAAGAGCGACGGCGCCTACTAGAACCAAGAAAAAAGGCAGCCCGAAGCTGCCCGTTTTGCCAAAGAACTTTCGATAAATTACATCAGGCCGGGAATGCGCATTCCTGCGGTCAGCTCTTCCATGCTAGCCTTGGACGTATCGTCCTTCTTTTTCGTCGCCGCGTTGACCGCAGCCATCACCAGATCTTCAAGCGCTTCGACGTCATCCTTATCGATCGCATCCGGATTGATCTTGATGGAAGTCATGATGCCCTGGCCGTTCAGGACGACTTTTACCATGCCGCCGCCCGCTTCCGCTTCAAAGCTCTGCGCCTGGAGATCGCTCTGGGCCTTGACCATCTTGGACTGCATTTTCTGCAAGTCCTTCAACATTTTTTGCATATTCATAATGGGTTTTCCTTTTTGGAGTAAGTTACAATTTTATTCCTGCTCCGAGGTTGTCGCACACACATCCGCATCGGAATTTCCGGTGTCCCCGTTTTTCGGAAGGCTTCGCGTTTCGATAAGCTCCGCGACAAACCTTTCGGCAAACTTGGCAAGGCCCGGTTCCTTCTGGATATCGGATTCCCACGGGGAAAGCGGAACCGCGTGGACGTCTTCGCCGGGCTTCGGCTCTAAAAGTTCAAACGTCACAGCGACCTTCGTCTGCAAGCGGTCTTCCAGAATGTTCGAAAGCCTCGTGCGGTAATCCTCGCGCGACATCATCTGGTCGAACCCCCACCTGAACGACGCCGGATAGACGACTTTCAGCCGGAAGGGATTTTCCTGGAAATCGCCGTGTTCGAGCGTCGAACCGTTCAGGCTTGTCGCGAAAAATCCCAGTTCCTGCGTGAAGCACGAACGGATCAGTTCCTGCCAGGATGCGCAGATATCGTAGCGGGTGAACTGCCGCGGAGAATCTTCGCCAAAATCGTCTAGCGAAGCGTCCCCTTCCCGGTCCTCTCCGGGAAATGGTTCCCCGAAATCAATCGCCATGGAATCTTCGACGCCCGAAGAAGAGGCTTTCGTTTCGGGAACTTGCCCGAGGTTTTCGCCCGGTGCCGGCGCATTCGCACGGGAAGGACCTCCCATGACAGGCGCATCAAAATCGATGGCGAAAGGCGAATCGACCCGAACTTCCGCCGGATTTGCGGGAGCTGCTTTCGCAACGGCTTCGGGAACAGGCTCAGCTAATTTTTTTTTTGAACCCTGGGAGAGAGGGTCGTTGATAGCCATCAGAGCGCGTTTCAGATCGACTGTCCTATCGAGATAGGCCATTCGCGCAAAGGCGGACTCCACTAAAAGCCTCGGATTGGTGCTTCGGCGGATGTTCCCCTGCAAATCGGTTAAAATTCTCGCAATCCGCAAAAGATCACCGTTAGAAAGGGACGTGGCGCAGATTTCAAGCTTTGCAAAAAGCCCGTCAGAGATATTCAACTCCTCGGGAGAAATTCCGCCGACTTTTACGTAGAGGCGATTGCGCAGGAACTTGGCAAAGCCGTCTAAGAGCGGAGCGAATTCGACTCCGGTTTCCGAAGCCTTATCGACGACGGCAAAAGTTCCCTTGAGATCGTGCTTTTCAATCGCTTCGAGAAGGGAGAAATACAGTTCGGTCGGCGGAATGCCGAGAACCGAGCGGACCGATTCCGCTTTCATTTCGTTCCCGGTAAACGCATAGGCCTGGTCAAAAAACGTGAGAGCGTCGCGCATCGACCCGTCCGCCTTTTCCGCAATCATCCCGAGAGCTTCGGCATCGGTCGAAATCTTTTCCTGTTCGCAAATATACTTGAGGCGGCCCGTAATCTGTTTCGTGGTCAAGCGCTTAAAGTCAAAGCGCTGTACACGCGAAAGAATCGTCTGCGGAACCTTGTTCACCTCGGTCGTCGCAAAGATGAAAATCACATGCGGAGGCGGTTCCTCCAGCGTCTTGAGAAGGGCGTTGAATGCGCCCTTGGAAAGCATGTGCACTTCGTCGATAACAAAGACTTTGTACTTTCCTATCATCGGCGTGTATTGCGTCTGCTCCAAGAGTTCGCGGATATTATCGACGCCCGTGTTGGAAGCCGCATCGATTTCGATGACGTCCATCGGATGGCCGCTCGCAATGTCTAGGCAGCTCTTGCACTTGCCGCAAGGGACGAGCGGATTTCCGCCCGTACAGTTCAGCGTTTTCGCAAGGATACGGGCCGAGGTCGTCTTCCCGACTCCGCGCGTCCCCGTGAACAGGAACGCATGGTGCAGGCGTCCGCCCGTTATCGCATTTTCAATCGTCTTCGCGATATGCTCCTGACCGACCAGATCCTGGAAAGATTCCGGACGCCATTTACGAGCCATTGCCATGTAAGCCATAACCGCAAGATCCTTTAGCGGAGGGTGATTTCGCCGTCAGCCGCCATTTTTTCGCGGAGCTTGTCGTGCGCCTTGTTCACCGCTTCGTCGGTCAGCGTTTCCGTCATCGACTGGTAGGTAAAGGTATAGACCATGTTCTTTTGGCCCGGAAGGACGCCCACGCCCTGATAAACGCTCTTGAGTTCAATCTTCGAAAGATTCTTCGCCTTGAACGATCCGAGCTTCTGCAAAATCGATTCGTTCGTCATGCGTTCGGGGACGAGCATCGAAACGTCGCGCGTCATAAAGACCTGGCGACTGAACGGCTTGAACACGACTTTCCGTTCGCGAAGTTCAAGCACCTTGTCCAGGGAGACCTCGAAAAGGGCGGTCGCATAGCTGATGTCGAAGGCCTTGAGCACCGACGGATGGACCATCCCAATCGAACCGATAACCGCATCGCCGCAAACGATGACGCCCTGTTTTCCCGGATGCAGGAACTTTTCCGGTTTCTGCGGAGCGCGAATTTCAACCGAAAGGCCGAGACGCTTGAAAAGGGAAACGGCAACGCCCTTGATGTCCGCAAATTCCACTTCGCGCGGTTTGTCTTCCAAGGCTTCCATTTTGAAATGCCCGGCGAGGACCGCACACAGGATAGGCTTTTCGGTAAAGCCGGAATCGCGCAGATCGTTCCGGGACGCATTCTGGAACTGCGCCTTTCCGTTTTCAAAAAGGCGGACAGATCCCGGACGGTTCTTTTCGTTGTCGGCGACGGACTTGAGAAGAATCGGAATGAGGGATGTCGGGACGCAGCCCAACTCCTCGGAGAGCGGATTCAAAAGCCTTGCCGGACGGGAACGCGGATCTTCATCCGAAGGTTCCCCGAAAACGGTAGCCGTATTCGCCGCACTTGTAAAGCGGAGAGACAGGCATTCGTGAAGCCCGAGCGAAGAGAGCGTGTAGCGGATGCGGCGTCCGAGAATTTCATCCGCCGGAAGATCGTTCGGCTTGATTTTAAACGACGGAACGTCATACGGGATATTGTCAAATCCCACGAGACGGGCGACTTCTTCGATCAGATCGACTTCACGTTCGAGGTCCGGGCGGAACGGCGGAATTTCAAATTCCATGTTGCCCAGATGCTTCAATCCGATGCCCGTGAGATAGCGGACGATTTCCTCTTCCGAAGGAGAAATGCCGAGAACCTTTTCGACGCGGGATGCGCGAAGCTTCACCACGAAAGGCTTCACCTGGTGGTCGGGACCCGTGTATTCCACAGCCCCCTTCAACACCTTTCCGCCAGCGACTTCCTGGATTAAACCGCAAGCGTAATCGTCCATTTCGCGTTGCATCGAATAGTCGATGCCGCGTTCAAAGCGGTAGCTCGAATCGGTCGATGTGCAAAGACGGCGCGCCTGCCGGCGGACAACCGTCGGATTGAACCAGGCACTTTCAAGAAAAACGTTCGTCGTCGTTTCGGAAATTTCGCTTTCCACTCCGCCCATCACACCGGCAACGCATGACGGACGATCACCATCGCAAATTACCAGGTCATCTGTCGAGAGTTCGTGTCCCTTGTGGTCAAGCGTCTCGATTTTTTCTCCGGGACGAGCCTTGCGCACGACGACTTCCGCACCGGAAAGCTTTGACATATCAAAACTGTGAAGCGGCTGTCCCACGTCCATCAAGACGAAATTCGTCACATCGACCACGTTATTTACGCTGTTCAGGCCGACAGACTTGAGAAGTCTCGAAAGCCATTTCGGGGATTCCCCCACGTGGACGCCTTCAATGACGCGCCCCACATAGCGGGAACATCCGGCCCCCGGTTCCACGGAAAGCTTGATCACGGACGAAGCTTCCCTGGAAGCGTCTTCGGTTAATTTATACGAAAGCGGTTTAAGCGGGCGGTTAAACTTGGCGGCGAGCTCCCGGGCGACTCCGCGATGAGAAAGCGCATCCGGACGGTTCGGTGTCACGTTCAGTTCGTAAGTCGCATCGTAAAATCCGAGAGAGATAAAAGGCGTTCCCGCCGGAATCTTATCGTCAAGGACCATGATTCCACCGTGATCGTCCGAAAGACCGATTTCATCCTCGGCGCAAATCATCCCGAAACTTTCCACGCCGCGGATCTTGGACTTTTTCATCTTGAGCGACTTGCCGTCCGGAAGCGGAAGTTCCGCTCCGATTGGCGCAAGCACGACCGTCTGGCCGGCAGCGACATTTGGAGCCCCGCACACGACCTGGAGCGTTTCCTTTCCGTCGGAAACCGTCGTGATGTGCAAGTGATCGCTGTCGGGGTGAGGTTCGCACGTGAGAACTTTCGCCACGACCAATTTTTCATACTGTTTCGCAGGCTCTTCCATGCCTTCCACTTCGAGCCCGATAGACGTCAAAGCCTTTGCCACCTGGTCCGCGGTTTCCGGAAGATCCACATGACGGCGAAGCCAATTCAACGAAACTTTCATCGTATCAAATCCTTTAATTTTTTTTGAAATCTAGAAAATTTTTGCCAAAAAATTTTGCCCAATTTGCAAACCATCCATTATCGAACATCAAACTTGCGAAAATCAACAATATCATTTCCAAAGAAATTTTTCCGTTCAAACAAATCCAAAAGCCTCCTTGCAAAATTCCCTATCATACGCAAACAAATCAATCGATTTTGAAACGGCATCACTTTCGAAAAACAAATAGATACTCATGGGCTATCAGCAGGAAATTGAATTTCACACTGTTTGTTTTCCAGTAACCAGTAGCCTTGCAGTTGTGTTGTTCTTTGATGATAAGCTCTTTCAACGTAAAGCCTGCGTCCTGAAAAATCTTCATCACGTCAAAACTCATCGGAACCATACAGCCTTTTTGCCGCGTATCTCCCATAAGAATAGCACAGAACTTGCCTTTTTTCAAAACGCGGAAGCTTTCCTCGGCAACAAGCTTCATCTGTTCGAGAAAATCCTTGACTTTGAGCTGGGATAAGTCGCCGTCAATGCCATCGCTGTACTTAATAATGTCTGCGTAGGGTGGATGCGTGCAAATAAGGTCAATGTTTTCATCCGAAATGGAATCAAGATGTCGCGCGTCGCCTTTGTTGATATACACTTTTCCTTTAGCAGGTTCGTAGTCAAAATCGGTCTTTTCACGGCAACGGTCAAGAGCCACATCGTTTATATCAATGCCGATAACATCTCGATTGAGCAGTTTTGCTTCGACAAGCGTTGTACCGCCTCCGGCAAACTGGTCGAGAATTAAATCGCCCTCCTGCGAATAGCGGAGAATAATGTTCCGCGGTATATAAGGCGACCAGTTACCGCGCCATTTCGCATCGTGGGTAGCCCAGTCGCCACGCTTGGG
>CAVKGV010000008.1:0-126341 GCA_963656065.1 Alistipes onderdonkii | reverse complement strand
ACGCAAGCGAAGACATCGGAAACGTTTTTGACGAGGCAGAAATCGCCGTCCGCACAGGCCTTCAATGCTCGCCATTTGCGCACAAATTCTTAGGAACGTTCCCCGCAGGCACCGTGCGCTTTAGCGTGGGATATTTTACAATCGAAGCTGATTTTTGTGCGCTGGAAAAGGCGATGGAATATATCGCGGAGAATAGGTGAGAGGTGGAATAAAATGAATTTTAAAGAAATCAATATCCAACAAGAATACCGCTCTCCGCAGGACAACATCGTCCAGGATTTTTACATTCCCGTCCTTGAAAATGCCGTTTCTTACAAGCGTTCCGTCGGATTTTTTTCTTCTTCTGCTCTTGTTGAAATTTCAAAAGGAATCTGCGAGCTTGCCAAGAAAGGCGGCAAAATCGAGCTTGTGGCATCTCCTTGTCTTTCTTCGGAAGATGAAGAGGCAATCCGCAAAGGCTATGAAAGTCGTGCAAAAATTATCGAAAATGCGCTATTGCGTGGACTGAAAGCAGAGCCGGAAAATTTCTTTGAAAAAGAACGTTTGAATCTTCTTGCCAATCTGATCGAAGCCGGCGTACTGAACATAAAAATCGCCTTTACCGAAAACGCTTCTTGTGTCGGAATTTACCACGAAAAGCTCGGGCTTGTAGAAGATTCCGAAGGAAACAAAATCGCATTTTCAGGTTCAATGAATGAATCCGAAAACGCGTTCACAAAAAATTACGAAACCGTTGATGTTTTTTGCTCGTGGAAAAGTGAAGACGAAAAATCGCGCGTGATTCAAAAAGAAAAGGCGTTCGCCGCTATCTGGGGGAACTTCGACGAAAAACTGAAAGTCCTGCATTTTCCGTCAATCGACAAGGCGATTCTTGAAAAATACAAACGCGGATCGGCTGATTTTGAACTGGACAAAAAAGAGTTTTCAAAAGACAAGGATATTGAGTACAAAATAACCCATGAGAACAAGACGACGATTTCCGATGTGCTTACGGTGGCGGAAGAAAATTACTTTACACATAATAATCAAAAAGAAAAAGAGCTTTATTTTCCTGATTGGCTAAAGCTACATCCTTATCAAAAAGAAGCAATTGATAACTGGGTAAAACAGGACTATATCGGCATTTATGATATGGCGACTGGAACAGGAAAAACCTTAACAGCACTTTCCTCGCTTTATAAACTGTACAAAGATAAAGATGGCGATTTTTGTACCATTATTTTATGTCCATATATCCATCTTGTAACCCAATGGTGCGAAGATTTAAAAGCCTTTGGAATAAATCCAATTATTGCTTTTGGCTCCTCTCCACAAAAAAATTGGAAAGATCGATTAGAAACAGCTATCAGAAAACGAAACTTTCATTTTGGGAAAACAGGATTCTTTTGTCTAATCGCCTCCATAGCAACATTCAAACGAGCGACCATTCAAAATCAGTTAAAGAAATTAAAAAAAGACATTCTGCTGGTTGCAGACGAGGCTCATTATTTAGGAACGTTCGGCTCGGCAAAATTGCTTATACCAGAACAATATAAATATCGCTTAGCTCTTTCCGCAACATTAGACCGTCATTTTGACATTGAAGGAACACAAAACCTCAATACTTTTTTTGGCAAAAAATGTATTGAATATGGATTATCACAAGCGATTGACGACGGATATTTAACCCCTTACAGGTATCATCCCGTAATAACCACCTTAGATTTGGATGAAAAAGAAAAATACCTTGATTTATCCGAATCGATTAAACGGGAAATCAGAATAGACTCAAAAGGGACGAAAATCCTTTCAGACAAAGGAAAACTCCTTTGTATTTTACGCTCCCGCATAATAGCCGGTTCAAAATCAAAACTAAACGCTCTTATCCAACGCATAGAACCTTATAGGAATCAATCCAATATTCTTATCTATTGCGGAGCGACCCAATACAACGCAGATACATATGAACAAGAAAGCCACGAAACAGTCAGGCAAATTGATGAAATTGTATATCAACTTCATAGAAAATACAAAATGAAAATTTCCAAATTCATTGCCGAGAAAACAATGGATGAAAGGGAATCAATTATTGACAACTTTAAAAATGAACGCATTCAGGCAATTGCCGCAATCAAATGTCTAGACGAAGGCGTCAATATTCCTTCCATAAAAACAGCATTCATCCTAGCAAGCACCACCAATCCTAAAGAATACATCCAAAGAAGGGGACGAGTTTTACGGTTAAGCAAAGGAAAAAAATTTGCTGAAATTTATGATTTCATCAGCCTGCCAAATGACATTGATACACTCAAAAATAAAGATTCTTTTGAACTTGAAAATTTCAAGACATTGGTTTCAAACGAAGTTTTGCGAATTATCGAATTCGCAAAACTTTCGACAAATCCTGAAACCGGAGAAAACCTAGCATTTGAATTGAAACAAATATTTAATCTTAACCTAAACAACCAGGAGTACAAATATGATTGACAATTCAATTCTTTCACCCGAACAGTATCAAAACCTATTCAATCAAATAAAAACGGAAGAACTTGAAAATTTTAAGGAAAAAAAGAAGACCGTTGATCAGATGCAACAATCTGTTCAATCTCTCATTGAAAATTTTTTGAAATAGGAGAACTTCTATGCAGATAGAACGAATCACCATTGAAAATTTCCGTCAATTTGTCGGCAAGCAAGAAATCGTATTTTCAAAAAACAGTACTCAAAACGTAACGCTTGTTATGGGCGATAACGGCAGTGGCAAGACAACCCTCTGTCAAGCATTTCTTTGGTGCTTCTATGGAGAGATCCCTGGATTTAAAAAGAAAGAAGACTTGCTTTCCAAAACTCGCCAAGAAACACCTTACACAAAAATGGAAGTTTCCATTGAAATGAGTCACGATGGCGAAACCTTTACGATGACTCGAACCCATACTTATCAATACACAAGACAAACCACATCCCGAGTGTCTCTAAATTACACCGAAAAAGGAGAAACAAAAACAGAATCAAACGAAAAAGCAACAGACCATATAAAGAGAATTTTACCACAAGAGTTATCTATTTATTTTTTCTTGAGCGGTGAAAAAATAGAATCCATGTCTGATGAAATTAAAGCCGGAAAAGCCACGAGTTTTTCCAAAGCCGTAAATAATTTACTAGGGCTAGAATATTACAAAAATGCAATCAATCATTTAAAAACCATTAAAAAGAATTTCGAAAGCACAGAGATTCCTGACAATTACACAGCAAACTCTATCCAGGAAAAACTCCGAACAATCCATGAAAAGCTCAGCGAAATCAATTTGGAGATAGACAGTAAAAAAAATAGCAGAAATGATTACTCTGAAAAAATCACTGATCTAAAAGCTAAATTAAAAGGAATTTCTTCATCTAAAAAAATCCAGGAAGAAATCGAAAAGCTGGATAAAAAACTAAACGAAAACAAGGAAAAGCAAAATAGGACAATAAAGCAGGCTATTGAAGATTTTGCCGGTTCAGACAATTCCATGGGAAAAGCGCCCTATTATTTTTCCCAAAGCATATTCGTGCAAATAAAAAAAACTCTGGATGAAATTCTCACCATTTCACAACACGATGTACCGGAAAAATTACACGCCGATTTAATTGACTGGATTGAAGAACATCATCGATGCATTTGCGGAGAGGAAATTAAGGACGGAAGTCCAAAACACGAAAACCTTGAACGTTACCGGAAAATCGTACCTCCGGAATCCATTAGTACATTAGTAAAGCAAGAAGGACAAAAAATTCTTGGAAATTTTCGTTTAGGAAAAGATCTATTCAAAACTTTTCATTTCGCATGTAAAGATTTAAATGACTTGGCAGAAAGTTCTACCGATCTGGAAGAAAATATAGATCAGCTTCAAGAAGAATTACGGAATTCATCGGATACATCTAACATACAAGAAGAGCTTGATTATTATCAAGAAAAAGATTTTGAAATTCAAGATAAAATAGATGCCTTGACTGAAAACAAGTTAAGACAAGAAACAACCGAAAAAAAATACCAAGACGAATACGATGAGGCTTTAAAAAAAAGTAAGGAGGGAGAATTCATCAAAAAATGTAAAGATACGACCCAAGCACTACTGGATGATTTCAAGCAAAAACTTCAAGAAGCAGAAAACGAAAAAAGAGAACAATTAACAAAGGCAGTCAAAAAGGCTTTTCAAGAAATCTATGGAAATGCATTTTCTATTGAAATTGACGAAAAATACGGAATTACAACTAGCACGGATTTAGAAAAATCCACAGGACAGGGAATGTGTGTAATATTCGCTTTTCTGGCAGGACTTCTTGACGTTATTAAAAGCAGCAAAGATAACGATTCACAGCTAGAATCTTATCCTCTCATTTTTGACGCTCCATTCTCTGCTCTCGATAAAGAAAGAATTTCTTCCGTTTGTTCCGTATTGCCAAAAGTCTCTTCCCAAATAATCATATTCATCAAAAATACAGATGGAGATATTGCCAAGAAAGAACTCCGCAATAAAATCGGAAAAAGCTATATCTTGCAAAAGAAAAACGAACAAGATGACTATACAGAAATTAAACCCGAATAACCCAAGGAGCATTTTATGAAAAGAAAAAAGAATTCCAGCATTTTCATGCAGCTGTTTCAAATAAAAGGCAAACATGCCGAGATGATTCGAAATTCAGCAGATGCTTTATCATGTCGAAACCTAGACATCTTTTATCTAGCGATAATTCTTGGACTCGAATACAAGCGAATCGCGAGCGTCGATTTGAATACCGAAATTAAACCGGCAAAGATTGATCCAGAACAAATGATCCGCTATAATGACGACATCCAGTTTTTTTACAGAATGGTAATGCTAGCCGATAAAGATTATTGCCCTTCTGCGCAAACGAGAATGGACAAAGCATTTCGGGACGATGTTCAAACAAAAGAAAAAGATGAAGAGCATTTCGTAGAAGTTATGTTAGGCGGGCTGGAATTTTTAAATGAAAAGATTAAGATTTCCGCAACATCGGACAAAAAAGGACTTTTCTATTGTTTATACGATATGATAAAAGAATTTAACGACAAACATCCAAACATAACCGAAGATTCCTTTATTTTCAATCAAGCTATTTAATCCCCTCCCCGAAGCACTTTAACTTCCAAATTTAAAGTGCTTTTATCTTCACCTCTGTTCCATCAAAGCGTCAAGCCTTGTCCCGTCATATTCAAAGTATTGCGATCCGCGATACGCTTCCGATGGAGTCGCCCTGCCAAGACGTCTCTTGAGTTCCGCAGTCAACGTGGAAAGTTTCCATTTTCTGTCTTCGAATTCCACTTCGTTATCGGAAACGACCCGTGCGACATAGGACGGATTTTCTATAAAGCGGATACAATCGCCGACAAGCCCCAGATATTCAAAAGACAACCCTTTCGGTTTCGAAAAAAACGGTCCATTTTCAAATTCGGAACGGGAGCACTTCGCGCACAAGATAGGCGGTAATCCGTTTCGTTCGATGCTTGATGGTTTCCGCATCCCATACGGCACAATTCGTAATATCCGTTTTTGCGATCTGGAGACCGGCATGATTTTCATAAATCTCTTTTTTCTCCTGAAAAGATTTATTCCCTAACACTTGATTGTGGCGGATAAGCGTCAGGTTGCCGATCGTATTGCACAATTCCTGGTGGATTCTTTCTGCGTCTTCGCCCAGTTCCGTTTTCCATGCGCCATTGAGCGTTTGCGGCATGATATGTTCCACTTGTAAATTGGGATCGTCCAAATCGGGACGGCTTTTTGTCATGCGTTCCTCGACAAGCGCCAAAATGAATTTTCTGTAGGCAAAATTATAGAAGTTCGCGGTCATTAGATGGGCCGCTATTTCGACATTGGAAGGGACCCTCAAATTATACTGTTGTTCGCTTAAAATTTCAAACATTTTTTGCCGCTTGTCCGGGCTGTCTTTCAAGCGGTCAAAATGCCTGACAAGTTCCGGGAACGCCTTGTTCGCCGCAGCGGAAAGTCCCATAATCCGCTGCCGGATGATATAGATTCGGAACGCATCCAAAATTTCCGACAGTTCAAAATCGTTAAACGAGCCATTCCCATGTTGTTCGAGAAGTCCGAGCAGAAACGAATTCGCCACAGAAGCCTGCATGCAGAGAAGGTCTCCCAATTTCGCGCCAATATCCGCATGTCCGGGCATTTTTCCATAAATGATCGTCGCATAGAGCGGAGCGAGCCGTGCAAAATCCGACAAGATTTCCTCTGGGCTTATGTTCCTTCCCTTGACATATTCCTTGAAGACACGATACAGCTCCTTTGCGTTGTTCGGCGTCGCTTTTTTCTGCGCCCTTCCCGTCCGCAGCTGGATAAAGTCGCGGATGAAATGATGGATATTTTCAGGAATCGCATGTTCAATTTCCAACCAGAAATTTTTATACAGCTGTTCCTGTTCGCCCGCGTTTTTCCCCATCAAGAGATAATTCCGCACCAAGTCCGAAAGCGTTAGCGGCTTTCCGAGCGAATTCATCGACTCAAAAATTTCCTGCGGATTTTCCCACGGATTTTTTGGTTCCAATTCTACCGTGACCACGCTGAGTTTGGCGATTCCCCAATCGATAAGCCTTGTCAAATCAGGATCCGCCATCTTATGGGCATTCAGCTTTCCCTTGAAAAATCGATAATTCCGATAAACCGCCGCTGCCATTTCCCTTGGTTCAAGCTTTTTTGCCCAGCACGAGTTTTTTGTAGGCAGGCCAGTCACACTCGACCTGTTTCAGCTTGATTTTATACTCATCGTTTTCGCCCGAAACCTTGTCGTTTTTCAAGTAAGAACTGTTAATCAATTCTTTCGCGCGAGCGTCATCTAGCAAGTCGCGCATCGCAAGAAGAAAAAGCATCGTCGTCGTCACGCGCTGCTGTCCGTCAATCAGCACCAATTGCGTCGGTTGCCCGAAAACCGAATCCGACTGAAAATAGGTCAGCGTTCCAAAAAAATGTTCCGCCTTGTCCCCGGCCTTGTTCTTCTTGTAAGTGGAGAGGACATCATCCCAAAACGCGGCGCACTGGGATTCGTCCCACGTGTAATTCCGCTGGTAAGGCGGGATAAAGAATGTCACGCTGTAATTGGACAAAAGTTCCAATAATTTCTGTTCTTGCGATCGCATCGATTCCTCTTTATTCAGCAGGCAACATCACGCCGCCTCATCGTTTCCGTTTACAGCGCAATATAAAAATGCGAAAAAAAAAACAAGACTAAAATCTAAAATTTCTTTGCTTTCCCGTTCGAACAATTTCCAGGCATTTCTTTTACTCCCTAGAGTTCACCGCATTTTCCCGGGAAATTTTAAATTATATTTTCCGTAAGAAAGGAGGAAACGATGCCAGAATTTTGGGAGAAACTGCTGTTTGACGACACGAAGCAGAGAATCGGTTCGGGCGCTACGGATTTTCTCACGGAGGACGAGCTGAAGTTTATCGGTCGGCGCGCGGACGGGATGTTCATCGACTTCACGAGGGGCGTCCCGGGCGTGGACGTGGAAGTTGATGCGCACGAAATGCAGTTCGTCCTCGAGCGCATTCTGGGAATGAAGGCGGGAAAAATAAGGAATTCATTTGAAGGAATCTACGAGGTAAATGCAAGATATTCGACCAAACTATTCAGAAAAGCCGATTACCTTTTTTCCAATCCCTACAAGAATCACCCGGACCGCTACAAGGTAAGATCTAATATGGAATACAATGAGGAGTTCAACGAATGAAAAAGATACTTGCCTTGTTGTTCCTGTTGATAGATGTTTTCGCAAGCGACACAACGATGAAGGGACCGGATGTGATCGCCTGGATAAAAACCCCGACAGGATTATTTATTGACTATGATTTCGATTATTATCCCTCCACCTGTGACGAGGAGATCAAAATTGATGAAATTTCGTACACAACTATAGAGTTCTATCCGTTTAGCGTCTATCTCACAAAGAAATACGGAGATCGCCCGCCCGGGCTTTCGTTCAAGGCACAAGTCCGGGACTCCGTGGTATACCTCGTGGAAGCAAGAATCTGTTTTGAAAAGAATAAACCTCATCAAATTACGGAAAGGACTGAATCGAAGAAAATCCCACTCCGTCTCATTTTCCCCGAAGCGACGTCCGACACTATGCAAGCGACCTTCGTGAACCTGCCCCTTTTTTTGATGTCAAACAGCACGAACACCGGAGCGGTCCTTATCAAAAAAGGGAAAATGATTCGATTATGGCTTTGGGCGGATTCCGCATCTGCCGACCAAAATTTTGACAGAACAGAATTTTACCATTTTGAAGATCATGAAGCGGACTCATTCGATCCAAACGTGTATGATAGTCGAGACCCGAAATTCCTCGAGCTGATGAACCGGCTGCGCCCCTATTACGGCGAAAAGCTCTGGGAAATCGCGCAAGAAATGCTGGGAAACCGCTAAAGCACGCTCTTGACGCTTCTGGCAAAACGAAAACCTTTCTTTCCGCTTTCCCGGTAAATTTTAAATTATATTGTCCATAAGAAAGGAGGAAACGATGCCGGAATTTTGGGAGAAACTGCTGTTTGACGACACGAAGCGGAGAATCGGTTCGGGCTCTACGGATTTTCTCACGGAGGACGAGCTGAAGTTTATCGGTCGGCGCGCGGACGGGATGTTCATCGACTTCACGAGGGGCGTCCCGGGCGTGGACGTGGAAGTTGATGCGCACGAAATGCAGTTCGTCCTCGAGCGCATTCTGGGAATGAAGGCGGGAAAAATAAGGAATTCATTTGAAGGAATCTACGAGGTAAATGCAAGATATTCGACCAAACTATTCAGAAAAGCCGATTACCTTTTTTCCAATCCCTACAAGAATCACCCGGACCGCTACAAGGTAAGATCTAATATGGAATACAATGAGGAGTTCAACGAATGAAAAAGATACTTGCCTTGTTGTTCCTGTTGATAGATGTTTTCGCAAGCGACACAACGATGAAGGGACCGGATGTGATCGCCTGGATAAAAACCCCGACAGGATTATTTATTGACTATGATTTCGATTATTATCCCTCCACCTGTGACGAGGAGATCAAAATTGATGAAATTTCGTACACAACTATAGAGTTCTATCCGTTTAGCGTCTATCTCACAAAGAAATACGGAGATCGCCCGCCCGGGCTTTCGTTCAAGGCACAAGTCCGGGACTCCGTGGTATACCTCGTGGAAGCAAGAATCTGTTTTGAAAAGAATAAACCTCATCAAATTACGGAAAGGACTGAATCGAAGAAAATCCCACTCCGTCTCATTTTCCCCGAAGCGACGTCCGACACTATGCAAGCGACCTTCGTGAACCTGCCCCTTTTTTTGATGTCAAACAGCACGAACACCGGAGCGGTCCTTATCAAAAAAGGGAAAATGATTCGATTATGGCTTTGGGCGGATTCCGCATCTGCCGACCAAAATTTTGACAGAACAGAATTTTACCATTTTGAAGATCATGAAGCGGACTCATTCGATCCAAACGTGTATGATAGTCGAGACCCGAAATTCCTCGAGCTGATGAACCGGCTGCGCCCCTATTACGGCGAAAAGCTCTGGGGCATCGTGCAAAAAATGCTCGGGAATTGATTTTTCCTACAACGTCATCTCCACCTGGAGGCTTTTCGGGTGAAAACTCCGCCGATGTTCCGGTGTCAAGCCGTGCAAGCGGATTCCTTCTAAATGCACCTTTGTGCCATAACCCGCATTTTTTTCAAAGCCGTAGCCGGGATATTTTTCGGCGAGACCATCCATATAGCGGTCCCTGAAAACCTTCGCAAGAATCGACGCCGCGGAAATGCTGGCGACCCGCCCGTCGCCCTGGACAATCGCTAGCTGGCAATTCTCCGGAATGCCGCGGATTTTCAGGTTCCCATCGACAGCGAGCAAAAGTTTCGCCTCCGCGGGAAACGAGCCTTTCGCTTCGATAGGAATTTCCGGTTCGGAAACAGAAAGTCCGGGAAAACCCAAAGCCGAAAGAGCGCGCCGCATCGCAAGGAAGTCCGCGTCGAGAATGTTCGTATCGTCGATTTCCCTTGCGCTCGCGCTCGCAATCGCATAGCAAAAGCATTCATCCTTGACCTTTTCGAACATCGCTTCGCGCTTTTTCCGGGAAAGCTTTTTGGAATCGTTCAGTGCAGAATCCGCCACCGGATTTTTCAGGACTGCCGCGCAGGCGACAACGGGTCCCGCGAGCGGACCGCGACCGACCTCGTCGATTCCGACGATAACGCAATCGGGATAGTTTGTACGCAATGCGTTTTCCCCTTCCGATGGAGTCTGCACATCTCGCAAAAATTCGGGAAGTTTAAACTTCATTTCCAACGTCCTTTCCTAAGTCGGGCCTAAAATTTCGGCTTTCCCGTTCCACGGAAAATTTCCGATTTTCCATCACAAAAATAACTTTCTAGATTTGTTGCGAAAAAATTTTTAACCATAGGAATCCCTTATGACTTTTGATAAATACCTGGAATCCGCCAAGCTGCACGGCTCGGTCAAGGACCTGATGACAAAAGGTCTCGCCGTCGAATTTATCCAGCCCTGGTACACGCCGCTTTCCACGACCCCGGCGACAACAGGAATCGCTGTCGGCGGCATCGGAAGCACATACACGGTTACTCCGGCGGGGACGACACCCGTGACGAGCATGATCCCGGGCGTTCAGGTTCGCGCCGCAAACCCGGACGATCTGCGACTCCAGAACATGTTCTACCGCGAATCGGTCATCAAGAAAAACAGCCCGCTCGCCATCCGGAACTTTTTTGAATTTACCCGCAAGAACCAGTTCTACACGCTGAAGGATTCAAGCGGAAACGCCCTCTTCCCGGAAACGAACGAAAAGGACGCCCTGAAAAAGATCGAAAAGGTTCTCGCCGACAAAAAGTTTTTCGAAACGAACAAGGACGCTCTCTTCCGCTGGCACACGGAATTCAGCCCGCGCACGCAAAAGATGCTCGACGCCGGTGAAACGACATCGCCCGAATTCAACCGCAGCGTTCTCATCGACTTCTTTGACGGGGAACTCGGCGAAAAGACGGAAAGCAAGGGAGCCTTGACCGCCGCATTCGGGGAAGATTCCGAATTTCTGGGTGAAAAAGGCTACGACGCGCAAAAGATGGAATACACGGCAGAATATCCGCTTTCCCGCACACGCTTCAAGGGAACAAAAGGCGTCCAGATAACGCGCTACCAATACAGCTACGTTTTCCCGAACGCAGAACGCATTTCAAGCCTCCCCGTGAGCGCGGTCCGCTACGAACTCGAAAATCCGACAAAGGATGTCCGCGAAGTGACGCTCGTGCAGATGCAGGAAAACTATTGCGGTTACCAGATTGCAAAAGACCGTCAGGGAGTCCAGGATTCTTCCTTCGTACTCGTTCCCGCGGCGCGGAACCCGAAAGGCGTCGAGTTCAACGCGACACTAGCCGACGGCAGGTCGGTCAAAGGCGTCGAATTTTACAACGAGCATTCCCTTTCCGAAAGCGACTTCGACGGTTGCATGGGCATCAGCGCGACCTGGAACCCGAAAGACGACGTAAACGTTTCCACAAAGCCGCTCTTCTACCGCGACGACCAAAAGGCGATTCTCGCCGGTGCGCTCCACAGCGGACGCGTTTCCGCAAACTTCGTCAAGAACGTCTATAGCGGACGCGAAACCGTCGCCGGAGCTCTTGTCGTGACAATCCGTCTGAAGCCCCGCGCCAAGGCGAGCATCCTGTTCAACACGGTCCTCGACTTTCCGCACATTCGCTTGAACGGGATGGAATCTCTCAAGAAGTACACCGTCTTCTACCCGGAACCTTTCGGCCGCGTCCAGGCGATGCTTTCGGAAGCGCTCAATTTCGACAGCGAATTCGAAAAGACGTTCGGCGAATCCTACCGTGCGCTCGCCCCGGAAAAGAGCATTGCGAAGCTCTTCCCGAAGGACAAGAAGAAACAGGCGAACTTCCGCTCGCTCGCACTCAACACGCTGAGCTTCATTCCCGAAGCGAGCGTCTGGGACAAGGATGACCGTTTCCTCGTCCGCGAATGCGCCGACTATCCGTTCTTCAATTCGCTCGACGTCTATTTCTACGGCAGCTTCTCCCTGCTCGCGCTTCTCCCGAGGCTCGACGGCGAAGTGATGAAGCGTTTTGCCGATGCGATTCTCGCAAGCGACCCGAAGACAAGGCGCCATCACGAATACGTGAACCATCCGTTCGCGGACCTTCCGGACCCGAAACTCGAAGGCCCGCGGGCCGTATGCGGAGCGGTCATCCACGATCTCGGAAGCCCGTTCGACGCAAAGCCCGACGCCTACGACTGGCACAACGTGAAGGAATGGAAGGATCTCGCCCCGAAATACGTGCTGATGGTGCTTCGCCATTACAAATTCACCGGCGAAAAGAACATCGTCGAATCCTGTAAAGACGCCGTCTATGCCTGCATGGAATATCTGGAAAAGATGGTCGGCGAAGGCGAAAACTTCCCGCTAACCCACGGCACGGACGATACGTTTGATAATCTTTCCAGCCACGGCATTTCCGTCTATTGCGGAAGCCTCTGGATTGCGGGACTTCGCGCCGCGGCAAAGATTGCGGAACTGGTCGGGGATTCCGCACGGTCGCTCGACTGGAATAGGAAAGCCTCCGAAGCGGAAAAAGAATTCCACGCAGCGCTCTGGGACGAAAACGAAGGATACTTCCACTTCTTCGCAACGCCTATCGAAGCGAAAGACGTGAACTTCGAACATTTCGACAAGGTGGTCGAAGCGCTCGCCGACGAACTTCCGCTTTCCGGCACGGACACGCAAAAGCTCCGCGAACTGAACGACTGGCTCGACTTCTCCGAAATTCCCGACGACGTGGAACTTTCGAAACTCGAACTCCGCAAGTTCAAAAAGGAATGGCTCTACGGCTCCTGCCCCGAAGCGTTCCGCGATTCGTTCCGGGCAAAAATTTCACTGGATTCCGACGACGTTTTCGCCGATTCCATGCTGGCGGATACCTACCTGCGACTTCTCGGACTCGAACCGATTACCGACGACTCCAAGGGAAAGAGCACGCTCGACCGCATTTTCCGCACAAACTACAAGGCGAATTCCCCGCTCCTCGGCGCAGCAAACCTGGTCCACAAGGACGGGTCCCCGCTCGACGAGTTCAACTTCCAGGCCCACGACGTGTGGATTGGCATCCAATACAGCATCGCAAGCGGCATGATATTCCACAAGTCGTTTGACGAGGCGCGCGAAATCGTCGAGAGCATGATCCAGAACCTCTACGACGAAGCGAAGGTTCCGTTTGCGGCACCGGAAGGATTCAACGGTTCCTGCAAGCTGCACGAAGACGCGGTAGAAAAGCTCGGGGTTTCTCCCTCGGCGGCAAAAGTTCTCGTTGCAGAACTCGCAAAGAAAGGCGCTCTCCTCGCTGACGGTCGGATATCCCCGAAGCTTCCGAAGAACTTCGCCACGTTCAAGAAAAACTTCGGTCCGCTCGCGAAAAAGGCGAAAATTTCCGAAGAGGCTCTCTTTACGCTTCTTCACAGCACCGCGCTCAAATACACGGCAGGAAAATACTTCCGTCCGGGCATGGTGTTCGCCCTTTTCCACGCGCTATCCAATTAATCAAGATGGATTATTCAAAGGCTTCCCCGTCGGGAAGCCTTTTTTGTTGCGCAAGAAACCGCACACTAAAATTTCATCACGAGAATCGTCACGTCATCTGTCTGGGCGGCTCCGTGGGCAAAGCTCCGCAGTTCGTCGAGAAGCGCCAAGCGTATTTCGTCCGCGGAAAGAGCTTCGTATTTTTCGACAAAGGCCTTGAGCCGTTCAAGCCCGAACATTTCACGCGCCTCGTTCGAGGCTTCCGTCACGCCGTCCGTATAGAGCAATACCGTGTCCCCGGGCGTTACCAACAAGGATTTTTCACGGATAATCTTGCTGTTGTCCGCAACCATCCCGAGAGCGATGCCTCCGCTCCGAATCGTTTCCAGGCGTTTTTCCGCCTTCTTGAAATGCAAGATGTGTTCATGCCCGCAGCTCGTGTAATGCAAGGCTTTTGATCGCGGATTCCATTCAAAGAAAAGAAGCGAGGCGAACATCGTTTCCGAAATATGGTTCGAAAGGTCCGCATTCACATGAACGAGCGTCCGATACGTATTTGCAAAGTAGCGGCACTCCGCATGAAGAAACGCATACAGCGAAGTCATCACCATTCCGGCGGGAACGCCCTTGCCCGAAACATCGCCAATGACGACACCCAAGTTTCCGTTCGGCAGGTTCAGAAAATCGAAATAGTCTCCGCCGATTTCCTTTGCAGGCGTCATCGAACCAGCAAGGGAAATTCCCGGAAATTCAGGAATCGAATGAGGCAAGAGCCCCGTCTGGATGTGAAATCCCAGTTGCAGTTCCGCCTGTGTCCTGGCGCGGTTCTGCCGTTCGAGTGCGGCGTCATGCGCCTTGAGAATCATCGTCGCGTAGTGGGCGAAGTTCTGGACCAGATAGTAATCGCTCTCCGTAAAGTAACGCTCATACTGCTTGTTCTCGACGACCAGGACGCCCAAGAGTTGCTGTTCGAAGCAAAGCGGTTCGAGAATCAGGGAACGGATATTCGTTGCGCGGCTTCCCAGGGAAAGGATGCGCTCGTCGCGACCCGCAAAAGGCATGAAGATTCCCGTCCGCGTTGCTCCGCATTCCCAGACGACATTTTTCTCGTCGGTGATGTTTTGCGAAAAAGCAATTTTTTTCAGGGTTTCCAGGTGTGTAAAACTCATCTCGTTCCCGGAGACAAGCGGGAAAAAAACTCCATAAAGGTCCGAGCAGCGAAAGAGCCTTTCCTTTTCATCCCAGATATAGACCGCCGCGGATTTCGCTTCGATGCCTTCTGAAAGGGTCAAAAGAAAATTCGAAAGCGATTCGTGCAGGTTCGAAAAGTCATCTACAGTCTCCCCCATCTTCGCAATGATCCGGTGGTTTATCCGGCGTTCTTCCTCGTAGGAATCGACAACCCTGTCCTTGTGGAGAATCCAGTTCTGCAACCGCCGAAGAAAAACATAGGCGACCTGGAACAAGAAAAGCAGGCGGAAAACGGGCAATATCAAAAGCAGCGAAAGCGCATAGAACCCATAGACGAGATGCACCCTCGGCTTCGGATAGAACGACCGGGACGAATAGATCCTGTCGCAGAAAAACGCGAACAAAATCGCCGCCAACAGAGGAAAAAGAAAAATAGCCGGACGGATGATGTAAGTCGAAACGACAAGGATCGCGGAAAAAAGGACAAGTCCCAAAATTCCCTTCAAGAGAAAAGGCTTTTTCAAAGGTTCCTCGGCTCTGCGATTTTCCTCCCGAATCCATAGGACGGTGAAGAATAAAAGCATCGCCAGATCGCCCAGGGAAACCGTCGGGCGCAAAAAATCCGATGCCGACATAAACCGGGAAGCGATGCCGTGCCACAGAAAAAATACGCAGGAAAAGACAAGCCACGACAACCGATGTCGCACACACGACCTGTTGCGAAGCTCGACGAGTACCGTAAAAAGCGGAAACGCGGCTAGCAACGGAATAAAAGACTGTAGAATCAATTTCAGCACGAAAGAAAAATAACAAACGAATTTTTAGGCGGACCTTCCGAAATTCGTTTCGGCAAAATTTTTAATCCACGCACGATGCCTTTCCAGCGGAACATTCTGCATTTTCTGCGCCAGTTTCTTTCCAAAGGGCGTCGCCATTTTTTTCGGGTCGGGGATGATCCCGACGCGTCCCAAGTCAAGCCTGTCCGCATCGTAGCACGTGTCAATGGTCACGTCTCCGCTCGCATATTCCGTCGTATGGTTCGCACACGCGTACAGCAATTTTTCAAGCTGCGACTCGGCTACGACAAACCTTTTCCCGAAAAGCTGTTGCGCAAAATCAGCACCGAACTTTCCATGCTCCTCGTCATAGCCGTCCGAAACGCGCCTCGAATCGTGGAACAGCGCAAAAAGCCGAACGACCGTCTTGTCGGCAAGCGTTTCGCGCGAAAGCAGCAGCCCGTTGAATTCCACCTGGTGCCAGTGCAAAAGCCCGTGCACGGATTTTTCGTCTATCAGACGGTTCTCGTAAATGAAATCTTCGAGCGAGGAAAAGTCTATCGCATCCATATCACTTTCCGTAATAGGCCTTGAGTTCCGAAAGTTTCGAAAGCGCTTCGAGCGGGGTCATCTCTTCCGGTTTCAAACGGCGGATTTCTTCGAGCAAGAGCTGCGGATTTTCATCGGGCGGAGAGAACATGTCGGTCTGCGGTTTTTCCATCAGTTCCCGCCTGTGCCGCGAATCGCTCGGGTCTATCTGCTGTTTTTCTAAGCGCAAAAGGATCTTTCTCGCACGACGGACGACTTCCGCCGGAAGCCCCGCCATTTCCGCCACGTGGATTCCATAGCTTGAATCGCAGGCGCCCGGCAAGATCTTGTGCAAGAAGACGAGCCTGTCGCCATCTTCCTTTACCGCTATCTGGTAATTCCCCGCATGGGCAAGCGAATCCGCAAGGGTTGTCATTTCGTGGTAATGCGTAGCAAACAAGGTAATCGCCGCGCGTTTCGGATTATCGTGCAAAGTTTCGAAAATGGCCCAGGCGATGGAAAGTCCGTCAAACGTGCTGGTTCCCCGTCCGATTTCGTCAAGCAAGACAAGGCTCCGCGCAGTCGCATTCCGGAGGATGTTCGCCGTTTCGATCATCTCGACCATAAACGTCGAAAGCCCGCGCGAAAGACGGTCACTAGCCCCGACCCGTGTAAAGATTCTATCGACAACGCCTATCCGCGCATATTCCGCCGGAACAAACGAGCCGATTTGCGCCATCAGAACGATCAGTCCCGTTTGCCGGAGATAGGTCGATTTACCGGCCATGTTCGGACCCGTAATAAGCATCATACGGTCCGCGTCCGGAGACAGAGAAACGTCGTTCGGCACAAAGGGAACGTCCGGGTTCGCCGCAACGATGACCGGGTGGAAGCCCCCGCGGATTTCGATTCCCGTTCCGTCAAAGACATCGGCCCGAGAGTATCCGCGCTTGCGGGCTGCCGTCGAGAGGCTGTAAAAGACATCTGTTTCCGCCACGGCGGAAGCTATCTGTTGGAACTCGGTCCGGGAAGCATTTACCGATTCGCGAAGCCGTGTAAAGATGCGATATTCAAAATCGTGAATACGGCTTTCCGCACTGGAGATTATCGTCTCACATTCCTTCATCTCGGGCGTGATGTAACGCTCCGCGTTCACCGTCGTCTGCTTGCGGATATATTCCGGCGGAATCTTGTCCGTATGGACCTTGGAAACTTCGATGTAATACCCGAAAACGCGGTTATAGCCGACTTTCAGGGAATTGATGCCGAGCCGTTCCCGCTCACGAGCCTCTAAGGAAGCAATCCATTCCCGCCTATCCTTTATCTCCGCATTCATCCGGTCGAGTTCCGGGTCCGCGCCTTCACGGATCATGCCGCCTTCGCGAACGGTCATCGGTAATTCGTCGTTGAGCATTCGGAGAATCTGCTCGCCCTTTCCTTCCGCGGACAGGAGCGTTTCCGCAAGCGACCTGAAGACAGGCGACTTCAGCGAAGAAAGCGCCTCGGCAACCTTCACCGCCTTCGACAGGGAGCGTCCCATGCCATACAGGTCGCGCGCATTTGCGCGCCCGCTTCCCACGCGTCCCATCAGACGTTCCATGTCAAGAATCTCGCGGAGAGCCGTTTTCAACTCATCGAGAGCGATCGGGTTCGAAACCAATTCAGCGACCGCTTCCGAGCGTTCCGCAATCCGTCCGACAGACACGAGCGGATGCGAAATCCATTCCCGCAAGCGCCTTCCGCCCATCGCCGTCACCGTATAGTCGAGGACGAACACCAGCGTACTCTGCACGTCTTCCGAATTCAGCGGACGCACGAGTTCCAGGTTCCGGAGCGTCGCCGGATCGAGCACCATGTAGTCGCCCAAATCCAGAATTTCCAGATGCGTGATGTGCGAAAGTTCGGATTTTTTCTGGTCAACCAGATACCAGAGGATCGCCCCCGCGACCCGAGCCTTTTCCGGCATATCGTCAAGCCCGAGCGATTCAAGGCTCGCCGCGTTAAAGTGCCCGAGAAGGACCTCAGACGCATTTTTCAATTCGTAATGGGACGCATCGACACTTGTCACCAGGACGGATTCCCCGCGGACAAAGTCTTCAACGGATTTCGGAAGTTCCGCACCACCGGGCAAGAGGATTTCCTTGGGCATCCGGCGGGCAAGTTCGCTTTCGAAATTCGAAAGGGGCGCCTCCGAAACGGCAAAATATCCGGTCGTCACGTCGGCAAAGGCGAAAGCAATCGAATCTTTTCCGGGGAGTACCGCACAGAGATAGTTCGCCACCTTCGCATCGAGGATTCCTTCGTTCATCGACGTTCCCGCACTGATGACTTCGACGATTGCCCGCTTGACGATTCCCTTCGCGAGCTTCGGATCCTCGACCTGTTCGCAGACGGCGACCTTGTAACCGGCGGCGACCATCTTCGGGAAGTAACGCTCGGACGCATGATGCGGAAATCCGCAAAGCGGCGTATCTCCCGAGGCTCCGTTGTTCCGGCTGGTGAGCGTCAGGCCCAAAATCTTTGACGCGATTTCAGCGTCCTTTTCAAACAGCTCGAAAAAATCCCCCATCCGAAAGAACAGAATGCAGTCCGGATTCTGGGCCTTGATTTCGTAATACTGCTTCATCAACGGCGTGCAACTCATGGCGTCCCCATCGAAAGTTCAATCTGGGAAGGATCGGATTCGGGCGGATTCGAGGCACCGGGCTTTTCGTTTCGCGCATAGTTCGGAACGATTTCGTTCGCGTTCAAAAGTTCCTGGAATTCGCGAAGACGCGGCAAATCCTCGGGAATCCTGTTGATGCCGAAATACTTGAGGAAATCGTCCGTCGTCACGTATGTGTAGGGGTTCCCCACCGTTTCCGCACGCGCACCGAGAGCGATAAGCTTCTTTTCGAGAAGGCTCTTCAGCGGACCGTCGCAGGAAACGCCGCGCACCTGTTCGAGAGCCGCCCGGGTAATCGGCTGCTGGTAGGCGACAATCGCAAGCGTTTCAAGAGCCGCCTGGGAAAGCCTCCGCGCACTCGCATCCGGAAAGAGCTTCCTCACCCACGGATAATACTTGGCACGTGTCCGAAAGCGGTAGCCGCCGGCCTGTTCCACGATTTCAAATGGAGCGTCGATTTTATTCAGGTTGTCGTTTGCAAGGCGAAGCGCCTCGGAAACGGTCTTCGCATCCAGAAAGTCGCCGATGATTTCCTTCAGCTTTCGGAGCGTCACGACATCGGGCGACGCAAAAACCAAAGCCTGCACGATTCGCGCGAGGTCCTCGTTCGATTCGACTTTCGGGAGTTCCGCTAGTTCTTCTTCTGCCATGGGAAGCAATTTAAGAATTTTAGGTCGAAGCATCAAAGCGTTCCGTTTTCCGCATTCCGATTTTCTATTATTCTACTGAATTTCTACGAGGTAATTTTTATGAGAGATCTCCGTTCAAAAAAAACCATCGAAGGCCGTGAAATGGCTGGCGCCCGCGCGCTTTGGATTGCAACAGGTACAAAGCCCGAAGACTTCGGAAAACCGGTTGTCGCCATCGTGAACAGCTTCACGGAATTCGTTCCCGGACACGTCCATCTCCGCGAAGTTGGAAAAATAGTCGCCGAAGAAATCCGCAAGGCGGGCGGCATTCCGAAAGAGATGAATACGATTGCGGTCGATGACGGAATCGCCATGGGTCATGGCGGAATGCTCTACAGCCTTCCCTCGCGGGATCTCATCGCGGACAGCGTCGAATACATGGCGAACGCACACCAGGCAGATGCTCTCGTCTGCATCAGCAACTGCGACAAGGTGACACCGGGTATGCTCATGGCTTCCATGCGATTGAACATCCCGTCTATTTTCGTTTCCGGCGGACCGATGGAAGCGGGACACGTCAAGCAGAAAGACGGTTCCGACAGGGCTCTCGACCTGATAGACGCGATGATCGATTCCGCAGATGACTCGATTAGCGACAAGGACGTTGCGGACATCGAAGCGAACGCCTGCCCCACCTGCGGAAGCTGCTCCGGCATGTTCACGGCAAACTCGATGAACTCCCTCACCGAAGCCATCGGGTTATCGCTACCCGGAAACGGAACAATCGTCGCCACGAACATCGAACGGAAAAAGCTTTTCGTCGAAGCGGGAAGACGCATCGTGGAACTTTGCCACCGCTATTACGACGAAGACGACGAAAGCGTCCTGCCGCGTTCCATCGCGACAAAGGAAGCTTTTGAAAACGCCATGCGACTCGACATCGCCATGGGAGGAAGCTCGAACACGGTGCTGCACCTGCTCGCCGTCGCAAAAGAAGCCGGAGTCGATTTCACCATGAAAGATATCGACAGGCTTTCCCGCAACACGCCGTGCATCTGCAAGGTCGCCCCGACAGTCCACAACATCCACATCGAAGACGTGAACCGCGCAGGCGGCATCATCGGCATTCTTGCTGAACTCGACCGGATGGGACTCATCCACCGCGAATGCCTCACGGTCCACGCCAAGACCATCGGCGAATCTATCGACACAAACGACGTAATAAAGAATCCGACAGCGGAAATCAAGAACCGCTACCTGGCAGGTCCGGGTCGCAAGTTCAACATCACCGCGTTCTCCCAGGACTTCCATTACGATTCGCTCGACCTCGACCGCGCAAACGGAGCCATCCGCGACAGAGCCCACGCCTATTCCAAGGACGGCGGTCTCGCTGTTCTGTATGGAAACCTCGCCATCGACGGTTGCATCGTCAAGACCGCGGGCGTCGATGAATCCATCCTCAAGTTCACGGGTCCCGCCATCGTCTTCGAAAGCCAGGAAGAAGCCGTTGAAGGAATTCTCGGGAACAAAGTCAAGGCGGGAGACGTCGTTGTCATCCGCTACGAAGGCCCCAAGGGAGGTCCCGGAATGCAGGAAATGCTCTACCCGACGAGCTACCTCAAGAGCCGTCATCTCGGAAAGCTCTGCGCTCTTCTCACCGACGGACGTTTCTCCGGCGGAACGAGCGGTCTTTCGATCGGCCACGCAAGCCCGGAAGCCGCGAACAAGGGAAACATCGGACTTGTCCACACAGGCGACGTCATCGAAATCGACATTCCGAACCGCACGATCAACGTCGAACTCACCGATGCCGAACTTTCCGACCGCCGAAAGGAAATGGAAGCGAAAGGCGACAAGGCATGGATGCCCGAACACCGGGACCGCATCGTCTCCAAGGCGCTCCAGGCTTACGCCGCGATGGCTTCGAGCGCAGACAAGGGCGCCGTCCGCGACTTGAACCTGATTCGCAAATAACGGTTCTCTTGATTTCATACAAAGTAAGCTCGCCCCGTGCGGGCTTATTTTGTATGCGGACTTTAAAAATCCGGATAGACAAACCACCGAAAAAAACCGTGGAAAGGAAAATCGGACAAGAGTCTTTTTTCTATTTTACAGATGTATGAACCAGAAGATTTACTATACCCTGACCGACGAGTCGCCTTTCCTCGCGACCCAATCCCTCTTACCGATTGTCCAGGCTTTTGCCAAATCCGCAGACCTTGACGTCGAAACCAAGAACATTTCGCTCGCCGCGCGGATTCTCGCCGCTTTCGCCGACAAGCTTCCCCAAGGCTCCCAGTTTTTCGGAAAGCCCGTCTCGGACGATCTCGCCTTTCTAGGCGCGCTCACGCAAGACCCGACAGCGAATATCATCAAACTGCCGAACATTTCCGCCTCCGTCCCGCAGTTAAAAGTTGCCATCGCGGAGCTCCAAAAGAACGGTTATACCCTGCCCGATTATCCGGACGTTCCCGCAACCGACGAAGAAAAGGACATCCGCGCCAGGTACGACAAGGTCAAAGGCTCCGCGGTGAACCCGGTGCTCCGCCAAGGAAATTCCGACAGGCGCGCCCCGAATGCGGTCAAGAATTACGCAAGGAAACATCCCCATTCCAACGGAACGTGGAACGCCTCCGTCAAGACGCATGTTTCGAGCATGACCGAAGGAGACTTCTACGGCAACGAAAAATCCATCACGATGCCTAAGGCCGATACGTTCCAAATCGAATTTGTCTCGGAATCGGGCCACGTTTCGCTCCTCCGCAAGGCGATGCCTCTCCTCGCCGGCGAAGTTCTCGATGCGACCGTTCTGCACATCAAGGACTTAGAAAAGTTTATCGCCGAACAGATGGAAGACGCAAAGAAAAAGGGTGTTCTCTTTTCCGTGCATCTCAAGGCGACGATGATGAAAGTTTCGGACCCGGTGATGTTCGGAGCGTTCGTCCGCGTATTTTTGAAAGACGTTTTCGAAAAATATGCGGAACTTTTCCGTGAACTCGGCATCGACGCCAACAACGGGCTAGGCGATCTCTACAAGCGTATCGCCGGAAATCCGAAGGAAGCGGAAATCAAGAAAGCGATCGACGACAGTCTCGCCAAAGGCCCGGACCTTGCCATGGTCGATTCGACAAAGGGCATCACGAACCTTCACGTTCCAAGCGACGTCATCATCGACGCTTCGATGCCTGCCATGATTCGCAATTCGGGCTGCATGTGGAACAAGGACGGAAAGCTCGAAGAAGTCAAGGCGGTAATCCCCGACAGATGCTATGCGGGAATCTACAAGACGACAATCGAATTCCTCAAGCAGAACGGAGCGTTTGATCCGCGCACAATGGGAACCGTCCCGAACGTAGGCTTGATGGCGCAAGGTGCCGAAGAATACGGCAGCCACGACAAGACGTTTATTGCAGAAGGCAAGGGCATTATTCGGGCTATCGATTCCCAAGGCAAGGTTCTCCTCTCCGAAGAAGTCGAAGCCGGAGACATTTTCCGCATGTGCCAGGCAAAGGACGCCCCGATCCGCGATTGGGTAAAGCTCGCCGTAACCCGCGCAAAACTTTCGGGAATGCCCGCGATTTTCTGGCTCGATCCGAACCGCGCACACGACCGCGAAATCCAGAAAAAGGTTTCCGCCTACCTTTCGGAATACGACCTGACCGGTTTGCACATCCAGATCAAGTCTCCGACAGACGCCATCCTGGAAACCCTTACCCGTGCAAAACAAGGTCTCGACACAATCGCCGTGACAGGAAATGTCATGCGCGACTATCTCACCGACCTGTTCCCGATTCTCGAAGTCGGAACTTCCGCGAAGATGCTCTCCATCGTGCCGCTCATGGCGGGAGGAGGTCTCTTTGAAACGGGAGCCGGCGGAAGCGCCCCCAAGCAGGTCCAGCAGTTCCTTGCGGAAAATTACCTGCGCTGGGATTCCCTCGGAGAATATTTCGCTCTTGCCGCATCGCTCGAACAGGCGGCACTCCCGACGAAGGAAAATCCGATCGGCAACAAAAAGGCAAAGGTTCTCGCCGAAGCCCTCGACAAGGCAAACGAAAAAATTCTCGACAACAACCGCACGCCGGAACGAAAGTTAGGAGGTCTCGACAACCGCGGTTCCCACTTCTACCTCTCGCTTTACTGGGCGGAAGAACTCGCCGCGCAAAAGGAAGATTCGGAAATCGCAGCACGGTTCGCTCCGGTAGCAAAAGCTCTTGCCGAAAACGAGCAGGATATCGTACAGTCCTTCGCGAAAGCCCAGGGCGTTCCCGCCGATGTCGGAGGCTACTATGCGATGCAGCCCGAGCTTCTCAAAAAGTGGATGAGGCCCGTCGAAAAATTCAATAAAATAATCGACAGCCTATAGACAAAAATCCGCATTTCACACAAACAAAACGTCTGCCTTTCCGGCAGACGTTTTTTATGGAAGTTTGCATTTGCACACAAAAAAACTCCCGGAAAAGATCCGAGAGTTTTATCTTCATAAAGATTTCGACTACATGTCCTTGCCGTAAACCTTTTCGGCGTAGGAAACGGTCGCCCCGAGATATTCGCGGTTCATCTTGGCGATGTAATCCACGGTGATACCCTTCGGGCATGCCGCCTGGCATTCGTAAAGGTTCGTGCAGTTGCCGAATCCTTCCTTGTCCATTTGGGCAACCATTGCGAGTACGCGCTTCTTCGCTTCGACCTTGCCCTGCGGCAAGTAGGAAAGGTGGCTGACCTTCGCCGAGACAAAGAGCATCGCGGAAGAATTCTTGCAAGCGGCAACGCAGGCTCCGCAACCGATACAAGCGGCAGCGTCAAAAGCCCTGTCCGCCTGGTCCTTCGGTACGGGGATCGAAGCAGCTTCCGGAGCTGCACCCGTGTTTATGCTCACAAATCCACCCGCCTGGATGATACGATCAAACGCGCTGCGGTTCACAACGCAATCCTTGATGACAGGGAAAGCGGAAGCGCGCCACGGCTCGATGACAATCGTATCGCCATCTTTAAACTTGCGCATGTGAAGCTGGCAAGTGGTCACCGCATGGTCGGGACCGTGCGGCATTCCATTGATGACCAGAGAACACATTCCGCAAATACCTTCGCGGCAGTCATGGTCAAAGGCAAAGCCTTCTTTTCCCTGCTTCATTTCGCGATCGTTTACGATGTCGAGCATTTCCAGGAAAGACATGTCCGGGGAGATGCCGTCGATATGGATCGTTTCGAACTGGCCTTTGGTCTTGGCGTCCTTCTGACGCCAAATCTTGAGAGTCAAATGCATATTGTCGCTCATTATTTGTAGCTCCGCGTCACGAGGTGAACATTTTCAAATGTGAGAGGTTCCTTGGAAAGTTCCGGAACCTGTCCTTCGCCCTTGTATTCCCAGGCTCCGACATAGCAGAAGTGTTCGTCATCGCGAAGCGCTTCGCCATCGGCAGTCTGGTGTTCTTCGCGGAAGTGTCCACCGCAGGATTCCTCGCGATGCAAGGCGTCGCGGGCGAGAAGTTCCGCAAATTCCAGGAAGTCCGCCACATGGTTCGCATTTTCGAGGTTCTGGTTGAAATCGCCTTCCGCGCCGAGGACGTTCGCATTTTCCCAGAATTCCGCACGGATTTCCGGAATGCGCTTGAGAGCGGTTTCGAGACCTTCCTTGTTGCGGCCCATGCCGACATATTCCCACATCACATGACCCAGTTCGCGATGGATTTCGGAAACGTTCTTCTTGCCGTGGATGTTCAGGAGCTTGTTCAGGCGTTCCATGATCTGCGATTCCGCTTCCTTGAACGCCGGGTCGGAAGAGCTGACCTTTTCGAGCTTCGTGCCGGCAAAATATCCGCCGATTGTGTAAGGGATGACGAAATAGCCGTCGGAAAGTCCCTGCATCAGGGCGGAAGCCCCGAGACGGTTCGCTCCGTGGTCGGAGAAGTTCGCTTCGCCGAGCACAAAGCAACCCGGAATCGTGCTCATCAGGTTGTAATCGACCCAAAGACCGCCCATCGTGTAATGGGACGCCGGATAGATGCGCATCGGAACCTTGTACGGATCCTCGTCCGTGATCTTTTCGTACATCTGGAAGAGGTTGCCATATTTGGCGGAGACGCCAGCGACACCCATCCGCTTGATGGCATCGGCAAAGTCCAGATAGACGGCGCGCTTTGTCGCACCGACACCCATACCCTGGTCGCAGACCATCTTCGCATTGCGGCTCGCCACGTCACGCGGAACGAGGTTTCCGAACGACGGATAACGTTCTTCGAGGTAATAGTAGCGTTCGCTTTCCGGGATTTCGTTCGCCGGACGCGTATCGCCGACCTTTTTCGGGACCCAGATGCGTCCGTCATTACGGAGCGATTCGCTCATCAGGGTGAGCTTCGACTGGTGATCGCCCGTGACCGGAATGCACGTCGGGTGAATCTGCGTGTAGCAGGGATTCGCAAAGAGAGCGCCTTTCTTGTAGGCCTGCCATGCCGGGCTCACGTTACAGCCCTTCGCGTTTGTCGAAAGGTAGAAGACGTTTCCGTAGCCGCCCGTTGCAAGGCATACCGCATCCGCTTCGTAGCTTTCGAGCGCACCGGTAATCAGGTTGCGGACAACGATACCGCGAGCCTTTCCGTCGATGACGACCAGGTCCTGCATATCGCGCCGCGGGAAAATCTTGACGGTTCCCTTCGCCACCTGGCGCATCAAGGCCTGGTAGGCGCCGAGCAAGAGCTGCTGACCGGTCTGTCCACGCGCGTAGAACGTACGCGAGACCTGCGTTCCGCCAAACGAACGGTTTGCGAGAAGTCCGCCATAGTCACGCCCGAACGGAACGCCCTGGGCGACGCACTGGTCGATGATGCAGTTGGAATTTTCCGCCAGACGGTGGACGTTCGCTTCGCGGGCGCGGAAGTCGCCGCCCTTGACTGTATCGTAGAAGAGGCGGTAGATGGAGTCGCCGTCATTCGTGTAATTCTTGGCGGCATTGATACCGCCCTGAGCCGCGATCGAGTGGGCACGACGCGGGGAATCTTGGTAGCAAAACGCCTGGACATTGTAGCCGAGTTCACCGAGAGAAGCGGCAGCGCTCGCTCCGGCAAGACCCGTTCCCACGACGATGACCTTGAACTTGCGCTTGTTCGTCGGGTTTACGAGTTTCAGTTCGAACTTGTGGCGAGTCCACTTTTCGGAGATGTTTCCACCAGGAATGTGTGCATCCAGTTGCATATTAGCGATCTCCTTCTACGATGTAGGAAACTTGAATTTCATCTGCGGAAACGGCAAAGGAAATTTTCTTTGCCTTGGCGGCTTCTTCCTCGGCCTGTTTCTTCATTTCCAAAAGTTGCTGCTTCTGGTGAGAGACATTCCGGAGAGCTTCCGTCCCGTCCTGATGGGCGATGTAGCAGCTGAAGCCCGCTTCGAAAGCGAAGCCCAGAGCGACGATAACGCTATAAACCACTCCGACGAATTCGATGATCGGCGTCCACTTCTGGTGGGCGATTCCGAGCGTCTGGAATGCGGAAGCGATAGCGTGGAACAGATGCATCCCGATGATGAACATGCTGACGAGATAGAAGACAGTCCAGAACGGATTGGCGAACATGTCAATCGTCGTGAGCCACATGTCGCGGATGATTTCGCCGGATTCATTTTCGTAGAGGTAATGGACTCCGAACTTCAGGACCATCAGATGCTGGATGACAAAGCCGAGAACAAAGATTCCGGACCAGATCATCGTGAAGCTAGCAAAAGTCTTCTTTCCCTTGCGGGCGTTCACTTCGTAAGCTTCCGGGCCGCGAGCTTTGCGGTTTTCGATTTTCAGCTTTACCGCCAGAAACACGTGAATGAGGAACAGGGCGATGAGGCCGATTTCCACGAAGTAGATAATGGGCTTCATTCCCGTGAGAAGTTGCGTGTAGGCGTTGTAATGCGCCTGCGCGACGGACTGGTCCAAATTGATAAGTTGCAGGTTACCGACCATGTGCCCTAAAATGAAGAGCGCAAGGCAAGCACCCGTACAACCCATAATCTGCTTCTTGCCGATAGAGGAAGTCAGATATCTGATGATCCATTGCATGAGGTTTTTGTCTCCTTGATTGTGATTTGTAAGAAACTTAGCCCAGGACCTTGCACGCCTTCTGGGAAACCGCATCGTATGCATAAAGGTCTTCTTTCGCAAACCAGAAAGAGACCTCGCGTTCCGCACTGGCTGGACTGTCGGAACTATGCACGACATTTTCGGTCATCGACGGGGCGAAGTCGTAACGCAGCGTTCCCGGTTCCGCCTTTTCCGGATTGGTCGCACCGTTAATTGCGCGGACCTTGGCGACGGCATTTTCTCCGGCAAGGGCAATCATCACCGACGGTCCCTTCGTCATATAGGCTTCGAGTTCCGGAAAGAACGGCTTGTTCACGTGCTCGGCGTAAAAGCCTTTCGCTTCTTCCGAAGTCATCTGGTGCATCTTGAGCCCGACGACAGCAAGACGCGCGCTCGCGTAACGATCCAGGATGCGCCCGACAAGACCGGAAGCGACACCGTTGGGTTTGATCATGGCAAAAGTCATTTCCATATAATTACCGCCTTAAAAAGGTTTTCCTAATATAGCTAAATCGCTAATTCAAATTTTCTTCCTGCTTCGAAATTTTTTCCAGAAGCTCTTCGGCAAGCTTTCCTCCGCTCCGAATATCCCGGATTAACCAATCCACGGATTCACGCAGATCGCTTTTCGGGAACTTTTCCTGGAATTCTTCAAAGAGGGAAAGGGCGAGCGTGTCCCTTTTCAGATTTTCATGCAAGAGGAACGCGCGATTGAAAAGGGCCTTTTCCGCATCGGGAGATTTTGGCCACATCGCATAGTAGGCTGCGAATTCGCCGTTCGCGGCATCGTACTTTTCCTGTTCGCCGTCGATTTTCGCAAGTTCATAGACCGCCCTGGCAAAAAGGGAATCATCCTCGGCGGAGAGGGCGCGGATACGGTCCCATGTCAAGTGGGCACCGGCAAGTTCCCTCGCCGTGTAGAAGGAATCGGCGCGGGCTTCAAGATCCTCGACCGAAAAGAGATCGACACGCGGCAGATAGGAAGAATCATATACAGTTACCGGATATTTTTGATAGAGTCCCCTGCGATAGCGTTCAAACCAGTCGCTCGAAAATGTTCCCTGCGCATTTTTGAAAACCAGAACCTTGATGGAATCGATGTCCGAAGTTTTCGCATAGCGTTCCGGATTTCGGTAATATTCGAACAGGAATTCCCTGTCCGGCGTCTGCACGAAGATTCCCAGTTCACCGCGAATCCTTGCGAGAGGGACATTCGGGAAAATCCTTGCGCCGAAACGTTCAAAGGCGGCGCGGAGCGTATCCTCCGATGTAAAGAAGCCGCTTTTCGAAAGGACCCGGGCAAAAGCCTTCCGGTAAAAGGACATTTCGACATCCTTGCGAATTTTTCCAAGCAGGGGACTGTTTTCTAATTTCGCTTCGCGCGCAGCCATGGCCCGGAGTTTCCATTTGGCAAGCATCAGCACGCGACGCGCGCGCGGATACTGCATCCGAATGTTCGGCGGAATTTCATTAAAGAGGGCCTTCACGTCGCTTTCGCGGATAAAAGGTTCACCGCCCAGGGTTGCAAGAACATAATTCGAATCGAGCGAAAGTTCGCCACCGGAAGAGAGCTTCTTTTCTATCTGCCCGGAAACGCTATCGAGCGGCAAACCGTTAAACTCGTCCGCGTGTTCCGAATAATACTTTTGCACTTCGGGATAGCGGACTTGCTCCATGCGGAAACGGTACTTTTCGCGCAGAAGACTGTCCGTATTATTTGCCATGAAATCCCTGTATTCGGCGACAAAGCGAGCCTTCAGGATAGAATCCCGGCCTTCTTCGGGGAACTGTTCCCCTGCACGGCGCAAGAGAAGCTTCCAGACGACGTTTTTTGAATCGACTGTCGAAACATGGACGCTTCCGGCGGGGAGGGAATCCTTTCCGAAGAGAAGTTCCCGAATTTCGGCATTCGCCCAAAGCCCGGTTAACGACTTTGAATCCAGCAGGATCCTTTTCACGCCCGAAAGTTCCGAACCAGCCAAAAGAGCGGCCTTCGCCCGGGAGGCTTCCACCGAATCCGGAGCTTCCACGTAGGCAACTTCTGCGGAAACGTTCTGCATTTCCTCGACTTTCCGCGAGACGAAACGGAAAAGGGAATCCGCGTTTTCTTCGAGGAAGAGCCTTTCGGCGACAATCCCGCGGCACGCTTCGAGGCTTTGGCAAGAATCATCCGCAAAGCGCGGGCGATTTATGTCAAAATACTTCTGGAGTTCCGAATCCGTATGCCCGAGGTTATCGCCAATGAAGAATTCATCGTAAATTCGTGCAAGGAAACGTTCATTTAAATTATCCAGCTGCTGCCGGATTTTGGCGCTGTCCCCGTTTGCGACGCGTTTGGCTTCCTGGAAGACCACGCGGGATTCGATGAGCGTTTCGAGTGCGGCGCGTTCCCTGCCGGACTTTGCATACTCCGAAGAAGTTCTTTTCAGAAAATCGATATCGGAAGCGTAGATTTTTTCATCGCCGGCCGTCGCCACCAAGGAGTCGGATTTTTTGCTTTCGGAAGAGCATCCGACAAAAGCTACCAGGGAAAAAGCGATTACGGCGGATTTCACAAATTTCATGCAGAAGATCTCCGTTTTCATTCGTCTATCGGATGGAACCTATGGCCTCGTCGAGCGTCCCGTGGATTTCCAGAAGCTGGTCTGCGCCGATGATTTCAATGATTTCGAGAACGTTTTCGTTTACGTTCGCCACCTTGAAAACGCCCCCGGATTCCTTGAATTTCTTGTTTACGAAGAGAAGCGCGCCAAGTCCCGTACTGTTGATATAGCGCAAGCGGGAAAAGTCCGCAACGATTGTCGTCACGCCTTCCCCAAGAAGCTCGAGCATTTGACCGGAAGTCGCTTCCGCATTCGTCGAATCCAGGTCGCCCACAAAGCGCAAAAGCCGCGCCGAAGGATGGTTTTCGATTTTTTCGATGGTTAGCAGTTCCTGTTTTTCGTTCATGTTTCCTCTCGTAATCTCGTCACCTCGACAAAGACCTGCCGCGGTTCGACGCGAAAATTCATTTGCGAAGAAAGCTTTTTCACTAGCACGATGCCCCGTCCCCTCAAGGAGCCCGGAGTCATCTTTGGATTGGCATATTTTTCCGTTAACGCCTTCCGTTCGGACTCGGAAAGTTCCCGCGAGCTGTTCAAGACGGAAAGCACCGTTTTCGACTTGCTGAAATCCAGTTCCAGACGGAAAACGTTGTCGGGCGGACGTCCGTGCTCGATTGCGTTGTTCGCCAGTTCATCGACGATGGACTCCAGGATAAACGTCTCTTTTTTCGAAAAGCCCTTGCAGCTCAAAAGTCCGACGACAAGCCTTCGCGCCGGCGGCACGACAGAAATTTCCGCCGGAAGCAAAAGCGAGACATGGCGGGAAGCTCCCCGAAATTCCCAACGGAAATAATCAAGAAACGACTTTTCGTCCTTGAAAATCGGCAGGGCGAGATTGACGCCCATCAAAACGAGCTTTTCCGTGAGTTCGGGGCCGGCAGAAAAAAGGGAGACGCTGCCCGAACGTCCGATGACGCGGGACCGGAGTCCCATCAAGGCGCCGACCGCCGGAGAGCTCAAAAATTTCACACGGGATAAATCCACAGCCCAGTGCAGGAATCCTTTTTTTTCAAACCGTTCCAAGAGCGAAGTAATTTGAGGAATCGCGTCTAGGCCGATATCCCCGCAAAGACAGATCCTTGCGATTTCTGGTTCTTCGGAATACGGCTGTACGGAAACGTCGTTCATGCGGCGGGAATGTTCCTGCTAAAAATTCTGTTTTGCCTGGAATCGTAAGCGGAAAAGGAGAGAAGACCGTCCGCCAGTCCCAGTTCTAATTGAAGGAAGGAATCTTCAAAGCCATCCAAACCCCGCTTGAAAAACTCCCCCACCTCGCGGCTGAGAGTCTGGACCGTCGCATCGGAAAAAGAAAGCGAACCGGCGAAGTCGGAAACGGATTTTTCAAGTACAGGGAAAAAATCCGTATCGGAGGAGATGTCCAGACGAATGGTTTGAATACAGCTCATAGGCTTTCACAATATATAAGTTTTCTAGCTATATTGCAACCTGTGAAACGGTTAAAGCCCGCTGTCGCCATCGGCATTTTCGCCGTGTTTGTAGGCTGCCTTTTGGCTTGCGCCTGGTTTTTGAATCGTTTTCTGGATAACTACTTAAATTCTTTTCACGATTACGGTCCGGTGAGCGTCGCCTTTTATGGGCATTCAAAAGAAGGACTGCTTTCCCGGAACTGGGATTCCGTCGCTGTCCGGGGAGCGGGATTCGACGTTTCCCTGAAATCCCCGAAAATCAACGCCCATATCCTGTTTTCTCCCGAGGAGGATTTCGTCCATATCGATATGGATTCCGCAGCGGTGAAGATCGACCCCGGCGCATTTCCGGGGTCCGAGCCGGATTCTTCCCCGATAAAGATTCCCGACTTTCGCATTCCGCTCGATCTGCGGGTAAGAATTTCAAACTTCCGAGTAAACGTTCGCGACATCGGTTCTTGGTCCGCCGAATCCCTGCAAGTCTTATCTAAGGGAAGCGAAGCGGCGGAGCTATCTTTCAAGAACGCAAGCGGGAACCATCTTTTGCGAAAGATTTCCGCCAAGACGGAAATTTCCTTTCAGGACGAAAACATCCAGCTAAACGGAAAATTCATCTCCGAGGACAGGGATAGCGCGTCGGTCCATATGTCCACACCGAAAAACTCCGTCGGGAACGCATCGGGGAAAATCGATGTCCTGGTCAAAAATCCACAAAAGTGGGCCGCGGGGAAAATTCCAAAATCCGTTTCGCTCAGAAACATCCGGGCAAACGCTTCCTTTGATGCAGATCCAAGAGAAAAAAAGTTTTCCTACGAGGCGCGCTTCCAGACGGACATCGGCGCATTCTGGCCTCTTCCCGCCCTCGCCGCCGATGTCAAGGTCAAAAGCGACGAGAAGATGGTTTTCCTGTTCAACGGGAAATTTTCGGGCAGAAAGTCCGGCGAGAACATTGCCGTCCGCGGAAAAATCGACAAGAACCTCAACGGGGAAATCGACGCGACGGTCAAGAATATCGAAGCGGAATTCGGTCCGAGAATGCAGCCGCTAGACCTGTCCCTCCATGCGAAAACGGATTCCCCGGGAAAAATCCAGGCCGAAGCCATCACGAAAGCGGGATCCGTCGTCCGAGCAGAACTGTCGGGCCTTTCGAGCCTAAAGGATTTTCGAATTGACTTCACCGGGGACATCGCCAAGGACGAACCCTGGGCAACTCGCTGGAGCGGGGATTTTCTGCGGTTCAACACGCGTCCGCAGGTCAAAGGCTCTTTCCACGACGGGAAAATGTTCGCCGACGTTTCCATCGCACCTGTCGAATACGCCTACCTGATGTCCGCCGACTCCTTCTTCACATCGCTTGCGCTCGATGAAAACGGCATCGACTTCACGAACGGATTCATCAGGGCGGCCAAGGAAGACTTCACCTTTTCGGGAGACGTCAAATGGGAAGATTCCATTCCGCACACCGCATGGAAAGTTTTCCAGTCGGACAGCGGATTTGCCGAGGCGTTCATCACTTTTGAACCGGCCATTACGAGTAAAGCCTACCGGGTGCGCCTTTCCCACATTCCCTTTGCCGACACGGCCCTTCTCAGGGGAATCGACGGCATCGTGACGGGGACAATGTTCCAGAACTTCGAAGACCATTTCGGCTCCCTAGACGCAGAGATTTCGACGGAAATCGCCCAGATTCCCCTGCACGGGAAATTCCAGGCGCACAACACGAAGGACAGCATTTCGCTCGACAACGCGCTCATTTCGACCGGAACAAACACCATTGAACTCGAAGGCTCGGCGAACATTCTCTACGATTCGACCGGGCAAACATATATCGGACTGCAACTCGCCGACGCATGGGCTTCCACGGACCAGTTTGACATTCCGCTGCTGCTTGCCCCCTACCAGAACTCTCCGCTTGCAAGCGGGATTTTCAGCGGCAACGTCACCTACCGAAGAGGTGCCGGATTGCAAGGCTCGCTCCAGTTTTCGGATCTTTCGCTCAAGAAAATTTCACGGGAAGCCTTTTCGATTCCAAAACTGGACGTCTTTGCCGAAAAGGAAAAGATGCAGATTTCGGGATTCATCAGCGCAGGCGAAAGAGCGTGGAACGGGGACCTGCAAATCGACGTCAACGGGCTTTTGGAACCGCAACACCATATTTTCGCTTACTTCACCACACCGGTCGGCGGAACGGCATGGCTCGACGGCGATATCGATTCGACGATGAAATGGACGGGGAAAGCGCAACTTTCCGGTTCATGGTTCCTGCCGGGAGGACTTGGCGAAGTCGTCTATACCGATTTCAAGGCCGATGCGACCGGCGACCTGAAAAGCCCGTTCGACAGCCTGGAGCTTTCGTTCCATTCCGATTCCACGGCAATCGATACCAAGCGCGGATTTCCCATTTTGCCTGTTTCCTTCAACGGGACGTTCCGCGACGGGATTTTCAACATTCCTTCGGCAAGGCTCTCCAATAGCATAGGCGAATTTATCGAAGGAAACGCCAGCTACGACATCAAGAACAGGCGTCTCGGAAAAGTTTCGGTCGGCACGGAAAAGTTTTCCCTGGTGTGGGACCAGATTCACCAGTTCCAGATAAGCGATGTCCGCGGAAGCCTCGACGACTCCGAAAAGGAATTTACGCTATCCCTCGAACTTGACAGCGTTTCGTACAAATTAAACAAGCCGGAATGGGGAAAGGCGGATGCATCCGCCCGAGGAACGGCCATTCTGCATCTGCCACATGCGGAAAACGGCAGTTTCGCCAACCCGACGTTAGAAGGAAGATTCTTTCTCGACCGGGCGTTCTACCGGAATGAATTTTCTGTCGATATCGGATTCGGAAGCCTCAGCAAAATTTCGGCGACGCTTTCCGGATTTTTCACCAAAATTCGCCGTGCAAAACCCGTCGTCAAGAAAACGGCAGCCAAGTCAAGACCAGTCAACATCGCCGTCCACATCAGCGATTCGGGTCGCGACACGGTCGCCATCGCAACGAATCTCGCAAGCTTTCCTCTGACAATCGACCTCTGGGTGCTAGGAACTTCCGACCACCCGCTTCTCCGCGGAGACATCAACAATTCGGGGAACGGGTCCATCGGGCTTAAGGACATGTTCCAATTCAATTTGGAATCGTTCGCCATCTCGTTCCAGGACGTTCCCTGGAAACGCGGGAGCATCAACATTTCAAGCGTGCAGAACCTGCCCTACTGCAAAACGAGCAGCCACCGCGACGATGACGAAACATGCCCGGTGCACCTCGACATCCTGGGTTCCGTTATCGCCCCGAAGCCGATGCCCAGCGCAAACTGCGGAGTTGACGATTCCCCGGCATCCCTCTATTACAGCGTTCTCCTGGGCTGCATTTCCGAAGAAGAAAATTCCTCGATCGACAGGAACAAGGTCGCGGGAAAGCTCATCGGAAGCGTCCTGACCAGCACGGCGAACAAGACGCTCGGCGGAGAATATGTCGGAGACATCGACATGAAATTCAAGCTGTTCAACGAAGAATCCATCGCCGAAAAGGATTCGAGCTATCTGATGATTCCCATTTCCCTGAACCGCTGGGTCAAAGACCTGAGCCTTGTCTTCGGCTACAAGCAGGACCAGAGCGAGACGCCGACTTACGACCGGGCTCTTGAAGCGGGCATTTCCTACATCATCCCGGCATTTTCAGAAGAAGACAAGACGAAAAACCCGGAGCATTACAATCCCCAGCTTGACTTCGGCGCAAGCCTCGTTTCCAAGAACTACATCACCACGACCGACGAAGACGAAAGCCGCCTCGAAAAAAATATCGGCTTTAATTACAGCTACAAGTTCTGGTCTCCGTGCCTCTTTGGCCTGGGCAAGTGCAAAGCGCCTTCCCAAAAAGAAAAGGAGAAAGAATGATCGCTCGCCGGATTCTTCTTGCCATTTTCCTATGTCTGGGACTTTGCGCCGCGGATGCCCCCGATTCGCTCCAGGTAAAAAACCGTTGGAAAGTTTCGTTTATCGGAAACACGCTCTATTCGGACGAACAGCTCGCGCTGCAACTCGACATTCCCGAAGAGTTTGGAATCGTCGATACGACCAGGCAGGATTTCCTGATGAGAATCGCCAGGACGAACCTGGAGCTTCTCTACTATTCCGAGGGTTATTTCAGTTTCGCTTCGTCCATGGAAGTTCTGCGGAATCATACCGACCCGACGGATTCCGTTCCCTACACGCTCTACCGTTTCCGAATCGAGGAAGGCGTTCCGTACAAATTCAGCGAAATGAAAATCGAGCGGGACGTTGCCGCGGACAGCGTTGCGCTGAAAGGGCTTCGTTTTAAAAGCGGAGCGGCTTACGACCCGACAATCGTAGCCGACGATGTCCAGCAGATTCAAATTCTTTACCGGGAATACGGTTACCTGCATGTACGCGCAGACTACCTGGAATATCTCGACACGCTCAACCATCTCGTCAACGTGGAAATCTACGTCGAGCCGGGAACGCTTGTCCGGATGGGAGACTTTTCTAGCAGTACAAGGAAACCCGCGCAAATCGCGAAGCTCGATACGAACAACCAGGAGGGACTTTCCGACACGACATGGCTCAACCATCTGTGGAGAATTCCAAAGGGCGAAATTATCAACGGAAAGACGTATGCGACATTCCGGTCCAAGCTTCTTTCCACGCAGATTTTCACATCCATCCACCTCGAGGACATTCCGCGGGAAGACGGTCTTTCCGATGTGCACTTCAACGCCGTCGAGCGAATGCCCGGAGAGACGCGATACTCCGTCTTCTTCGAAGAAGTCTATGGATTCGGAGCCTCCGCGATGCTCAAGCACAAGAATTTCCTGGGTCATTTTCATGAAGGTTCGGCAAGCATCCTCGTGGCGCAGAACAAGCAGGAACTCACGCTCGGCTATGCAAACCCGCTCCTGTTCGGGACCCGTTTCAGCTTCATTCCCACGGCGATCCGCTTTGACGACCATATCAGTTTCAACCACGAAAAAACTTCCCCGCCCGCCTATCCGGACAGTCTCGAAGAACGAAACGAGATCATCAACCGCGGAGACCTCACGTTCGGCATTTCAAACAATATCCGTTTTCGGGCCTCCCTCGATACGCGCTTCGTCCAAAAAAACGAGTCCAAGCTGTTCAAGGTCAAAGGCGAAACGGCTCTCACGTTCGACTATTCGAACGACTACTTCAACCCGACAAAGGGGCTCCGCTTTGCACCGAAACTGGGCTGCGGCATGAACTTTACCGGAAGCATTCGGGATCCGGAGATGCGCGGCAACCCTTATACATACGGAGAACTGGTCAGCACCGGCTACCTGCCCCTCTTCGGGCCGTTCCTTTCCGCCGCAAGCGTAAGTTTCGGAAAATTTTTCCACCAGGCCCTCGAAGACGATGCCCGGATCTTTTACCAGGGCGGTTCCCGGACGGTCCGCGGCTACCACTTCCGCAGCATCTACCCGAGCTACACGAGCCTCGACGAGGACGGCGAAGAAATCATCAACACGGGACTTACGCCGCAATATCTCCGCGTGAACGTGGAGCTCCGCATCAATTCCCCGTTCGAAGCAACCAAAAACTGGCAACTGGTCGAGTTCTACGACTGGACGCATGTCTCGGACAAGAACAGCCTTTACGCGGGAAAAAGCAGCGCGGCACTCGGAACGGGCCTCCGCTACAAATGGCAGTTCCTGACGCTCCGATTGGACTATACGTTCAAAAAGAAACTCCCGGGATTTTCCCCGGAAGCGTTTTCCTTTGACCGAATCAACTTCGACCTGTCGCAGGCTTTCTAGAACTACTCGCGCGTCAGGGTCTTGTACTTGAAACGTTTCGGCGTGTCTGCGTCTTCGCCCATGCGGCGCCTGTAATCCGCTTCGTACTCGCTCCAGTTTCCTTCGAACCAGACGACCTTCGAATCGCCTTCGTAGGCGAGGATATGGGTCGCCACGCGGTCGAGGAACCAGCGGTCGTGCGAAATGATGACCGCACAACCGGCAAACCGGAGTATCGCCTGTTCCAACGCCTGCAAGGTTTCGATGTCTAGATCGTTCGTCGGTTCATCGAGGAAGAGAAGGTTTCCCGGATGCTGGAGGTTTTTCGCCATCAGCACGCGATTGCGCTCACCGCCAGAGAGGACGGAAAGTTTCTTCTGCTGGTCCGCACCGGTAAAGTTGAAAAGTCCGCAATAGGCACGCCCGTTCATCTTGCGTTCGCCAAGGAGAATTTCATCCTTTCCGCCGGTAATCGCTTCGAAGACCGTCTTGGAGTCGTCGAGGCTTTCACGCCCCTGCTCCATCGTAATCATCTCGACCGTTTCACCGATTTTGAGCGTTCCCGCATCCGGCTTTTCCTTGCCCGTGATGATCTTAAAAAGGGTCGATTTACCGGCACCGTTCGGGCCGATGATGCCCACGATTCCCGACCGGGGAAGCGTAAACGAAAGATCGTCGAACAGAAGCTTGTCGTTGTAAGCCTTGCGCAGATGCTCCGCCTCGATGACGACATTCCCGAGCCGCTTACCGTTCGGAATATAGATTTGCGCGACTTTTACCTGTTCGCGGCTATCTTCCGCGAGAAGGTCTTCATAGGCTTTCAAGCGGGCCTTGTTCTTCGCCTGGCGAGCCTTGGGACTCTGCTTCACCCATTCCTGTTCGCGGGCTAGGCGTTTTTGCCTGTCCGATTCGCCCTTTTCCTCGTTCTTCATGCGTTCGAGCTTCTGGTCGAGCCATTCCGCGTAATTTCCCTGCCAGGGAATGCCGCGTCCGCGGTCGATTTCCAGAATCCAGCCGGTCACGTTGTCTAGGAAGTAGCGGTCGTGCGTCACCAGGATTACAGAACCTTTGTATTCGCGCAAGTGACGTTCAAGCCAGGCGACCGATTCCGCATCCAGATGGTTGGTCGGTTCGTCGAGCAGAAGCAAGTCCGGTTCTTCGAGAAGAAGTCGGCAGAGCGCCACCCGACGCTTTTCCCCGCCCGAAAGATTGGTGACGGGCCAGTCTCCCGGCGGACAGTTCAGCGCATCCATCGCAATTTCAATTTTCCGGTCGAGACTCCACAGGTCCTCGGCATCGATCTGGTCCTGCAAGCGTCCCTGTTCCTCCATGAGTTTCGTCATCGTGTCGTCGTCCATCGGTTCCGCGAATTTCATCGAAATTTCATTGTAGCGGTCGAGGATAGCCTGCTTTTTCTGGACCGCCTGCATGACGTTGTCCTTGACGGTGAGATTCGGATCGAGCTGCGGTTCCTGCGGAAGGTATCCCGCCGTGCGCCCCGGTTCAATCCACGCCTCGCCCTGGAATTCCTTGTCGATTCCGGCCATGATGCGGAGAAGCGTCGATTTACCGCTGCCGTTCGTTCCGATAATCCCGATTTTTGCGCCGTAATAAAAGCTGAGGGAAATGTCCTTGAGAACCGTCTTTCCGGGAGGATAGGTCTTGGTCATGCGGTTCATGTAGAATACGAATTTTTCGGCCATGGAGCGTCCTTTATTTAGGTTCTTCGGTTCCCAGTTCCTGCCGTTTTTCCCTGGCCGTCCTGATGATGACGGTCAAGTTCATCGCGATGCCGATGATAAGCAAGAATGTGATGCAATAGGCACCGACTGCGGGTTTCACCGTGAGAAAGTCATAATGTTCCGTCTGGATGGTAACGGACAGGTTGTAAATAAAAACCCAGAGCGATACGAAGGCGGCAAGAGCCATCGCCAGCGATCCGACAGGCGTAAAAAAGGCGCAGATAGCGGCCAAGGCGACCGCAACTATCACGGGAACAATCACCGTCGTCGTCTGGACGGGCTGCTCGAAAAATTCCGAAAGCCGCGGTTCGTTCTTCTTCATTTCATCGACCGCTTTCTTTTCCTTTTCGCCCAGGAACGTTTCCGGCGTCACGCCGGAAATCAGCTCGTAAGTGTTCGGATCCGCAACGACCTTCTCGGCGCACGAGATGTTCACCAGGGGAAAAAGGAACGCGAGAAATACCAGAAGGAAGGGAAAAGCGGTAAGCTTTTGCAGGATTTTAGCATTTTTTTTCATAGACACCTCTTAAAACCGGTTCTGCGGAAGCACGCAGCGGAAGCCGATGAAATTTGACCAGTATCGCGGATCTTCCACCTTGCGCGCCGTCAAGTCCAGATCCTTTTCGGATGCGCTTTTCCACGAGCCACCCTTGAAGACACGCTCGTAGCCGAGAAACGAACCGCTCGGATTTTCGCTTTCCACGTAGAACGAAAGCGGCGAATACGTGTCAAGCGTCCACTCGGCGACATTGCCCGCCACGTCAAAAATTCCAAAAGCGTTCGGTTTCGCCGATGCGACCCGCGCCGGAGATTCCGCACGGAAAATTGCAAATTCAAACGGACGGGCATTCTTTTGTTCTTCCCAGACAAAGCTTCCGTTTCCACCGGAACGCGCCGCAAATTCCCATTCCGCTTCTGTCGGAAGTCTCCCTCCGATTTTTTCGCAGAACCTGTTCGCCTGTTCCCAGCTGACATTGTGCGCAGGCATCAAGCTGTCGGAAAATTCAAAGCGTGTCGAATCCTGCATGACTTCGATATATTCGCGAACGGTCACTTCGGTCTTGCGGATAGCGAAAGCCGAAAGGCGCACGGTCCGACCTTTATACCGGAACGAGCCCGAATTGATTTTTGCCCAGGCGCGGCTCACGTCTTCGGGTAGAGAATCCTTCGGTTCAGCATTCACTACGGGTTTGTCCGAGGAATCCGCAACAACCGGTGCGGGCATCAGCCATTCCTGGACTTCATCCTCCGCCAGAATATATCCCGGCAAAACGAACTCCCCTTCACCGGCAAAAGTCGAATCGCCCCGTTGGACGAGAAGCTTCTGGAAGCGGTATTGGTGGCGGCTCTTTACGCGGAACCCGTCATATTTCCAGACCGGCTTGTTTTCGAATACGAGCAAAAATCTGTCCGCGGAGTCGTTCGGAAAAATTTTACCGGAAAAATTCCCGATCCATTTCACATCGATCCGTTCGGCGGAATCCCGAAAGGCGATTTCATAGGTTGAATCCTTTTTTACAAAAGAAAGCGGAACGCTCAAAAGCGCGATTGTGTCCTTTTCCTGCTCGTCCAAGCGGGCGCGAAGCGCCGCATTCAAATCCAGGATCATCGAAAGCCTTTTGGAAAGCCACTGCGAGCGGGCTCGGGAACGGGCAATGTCAAACGCGGCGAGATACGATTCATATTGCGGATCGGTTTTCGACATACCGCGCGGCGGATTCTTGGGTCGCGGATACGTCGAGTCGAAACCTGCCGTTCCGCGGGAGATTTCCGCTCTGTTCAAATCCTCGATAAAGGCATCGTAGAGCGTTTCCGTTTCAAGAAGGCTTTGCGTCGAAGCGATCCGCTCCTTGGTGACCGAAGTTTCGATTTGATAGACGGTCGTGTCTTCGGGAAGGCGAATCGGTTTCAGAAAGGAAGTCTTGCCGCTCGAGATCCGCGTCCCGGACGTCGCCGGATACATGTGCGGCATTAGGAACGTCGCATAGAAAAGCCCCGTATCAACCGGAGAAAACGTGACCGGAGCGCGGAAGGAATTTTGCCCGACGACGACAACCGTCGAATCCGGAACATCGCCGATGACGACAACCCCCGGAAGAGCCGCCGGCTTTAACTTTTGCCACTTGCCGTTTTTCAGGAAATAGAGATTTTCGACGCGGGAAGAATAGAGGAACCTTTTGTCAAAGTAGATTTCGGCCTCGTCCTGGAAAGGCTTCCGGAACCTCTCGGCAAAAAAGCGCATGTGGCTCGCTTCAAGAACCGAAAGACGATTTTCCCGCAGGCTAAAAGCGTGCAACGTCTTGAAGCATTCGGGCATAGCGCTTCCCGAATACCAGCCATAGCGATTTCCCTTGATCTTGCTCCGCAGGTAAAGCTTTCCCGGTTCGAGCGGATAGCGCACCTTTTCCGAATGCAGATAGGCGGAATCGCCTCCATCGACGCAGACATTTTCCGCATTTAAAATCTTGGCGTTTTCATCGAACTGTTCTTCGGGAACCGTAAAGCGATAATCCCCAACCTCGCCGGCAAATGCAGACGCAAGCGCAAAAAGGAACAGAACCCAAATTTTTACCATACATTCTCCGACAGGATGTACGCAATCTATTAAAAAATCGGACAAACCGAAAACGGACTACGCACTTTTCCCCGAAGGAACGCCCATATAGGTGACAAATCCGCCGGCGTCCCCGCCCGAAGGCCCCAGTTCCACGATATAATCCGAAAGCCGGATGACATCGGGATGATGTTCAATCAAGATGACCGTGTTTCCCTGCGACGAAAGCCGCCGAAGTAAGTTCCAGAGAACCTGCACGTCCCTAAGATGCAGCCCGGTCGTCGGTTCGTCGAGAAGATAGAGAACGCCTTTCCGTCCGGCTCCGCGCGAAAGTTCCCCGGCAAGCTTCATCCGCTGGGACTCTCCGCCCGAAAGCGTTGTCACGGACTGCCCGAGGCGCAAGTATTCAAGCCCGACATCGATAAGGCTTTGAAGCCTTTTCACTATCTTAGGTTGGTCCTTGAAGAACTCGCTCGCCTCGTCGATGCGCATCGAAAGGACATCGGCGATATTTTTCCCTTTAAATTCCACGGCGAGGGTTTCCCGGTTGTAACGCTTTCCCTTGCAGACGTCGCAAGTTTCCCACACGTCCGACAGGAAATGCATTTCCACGGATGTCATGCCGCGACCTTCGCACGCTTCGCAACGTCCGCCCCCGTGGCTTGAATTGTAGCTGAAACGGTTCGGGCCAAACCCTTTCATCTTCGAAAGTTCCATCTTCGCAAACAGCTCGCGAATCGGATTCAGCGCATCGGTGAAGCTCGCCGGCGTCGAACGGGGCGTTCCCGAAATGGGGCTCTGATCGACAGCGAGAACTTCCTTGACCGTTTCCGGAAAGAGCGCCCGAAGCCGCGCCTTTCGACGCTTTTCGCCACGCCCAAAGGCGTCCTGCATCAAAGGCAGGATTTCATCCATGACAAGCGAACTTTTCCCCGAGCCCGAAACGCCGCAAACCGTCGATATCCGGTTTTCCGGAAAGCGGACGGAAACGTTTTTCAGATTGTGCGAGGAAAGGTTTCGGAATTCGAGGAACCGAGCGTTTGCAGGGAGAGGTTCTATCGGCGGATTGTACACGGGAACGATCCCGGTCAGGTATTTGACAGTTTCGCTCTGCGGGAATTTTTTCAAGGCGGATTTTTTCGCAAGCACTTTCGGCGAACCTTCGGCGACAACTTCCCCGCCATATTCCCCGGCAAACGGTCCCAAGTCAATCAGATGGTCCGCGCCCCGAATCATCTCCAGGTCATGTTCCACCACGATCAGCGTATTTCCCAAATCCCGCAACCGATACAGGGAATCGAGCAGTTTTTTTGTATCGCTCTGGTGAAGCCCGATCGTCGGTTCGTCAAGCACATACATCACGCCTTCCAGTCCGCTGCCGATTTGGCTCGAAAGGCGTATCCGCTGGGATTCTCCGCCCGAAAGCGAATCCCCCGCCCGGTCTAGGTTCAAATATCCCAGCCCGACATCTTCGAGGAATCGGAGCCTGCCCAAAATTTCACGGAGAAGCGGAGCGGCAACTTTTTTTCTCGCCGGGTCCAGTTGCAGATCTTGAAACCATTCCGACGCAGCGTGGATGCTCATCGATGAAGCCTCGGAAATATTTTTCCCGTCAATCGTCACCGCGAGAATTTCGGGTTTTAAACGGAGCCCACCGCAATCCGGACAGGTTTCCCCCGAACGCAAGACTCCCAGTCCCGCGCACCGTTCGCATGCCCCCCAGTGCGTATTGAAGCTGAACTGCTTCGGGTCAAAAGCCTGCTTGAGATAATAGCGGCAATGTCCGCAGCTCGGAAAGAGCGAATACGGATAAAGCTTTCCATCCACCCGAAGGGCAACCGAATGCGAACCGTCACGGAAAGCCCGCTCCAGGGAATCGGCCAGGCGCGCCGCGTTAGGTTTCGAAACCGGAACCGTATCCGCCACGGCATAGGCATCTTTCACCGATTTCGGCAGATTTTCAAGCGGCAGTTCACACATTTTTCCATTGACTAGAACCTTTCGGTAGCCCAGCTCCCGCAAGCGATCCGAAACGCCGGAAAGCCTTGCTGCATCGGAAATCATCCACTCACCGTTCGAATCCGCGATAAAAATCGGAGCGAGCACTTCGGCGAACTTCCCCGACGAATGTTTCAAGAGGCTTTCGACAATCGATGAAACCGAAGCGGAAACAAGCGGACGACCGCAATGCGGACAGTGCGCCGTTCCGGCCCGCGCCCAGAGAATCCGGAAATAATCGTAGATTTCGGTGAGCGTCGCCACGGTGCTCCGCGGACTCTTGGATGCGCATCCCTGGTCAATCGCAATCGCCGGCGAAAGTCCCCGGATGAAATCTACCGATCCCCGATCGAGACGTCCTAGAAAACGCCGCGCATATGTGCTCAGAGTTTCCACGAAACGGCGCTGCCCTTCCGCAAAAAGCGTATGGAAAGCGAGACTCGACTTTCCCGACCCGGAAACGCCCGAAATCACCGTCAGCCGGTGCCGCGGAATCGTTACCGAAAAATTCTTCAGGTTGTGCTTTCTCGCTCCGACGACCTGGATATCCAGACATTCCGAACATTCAAGATGGCGGGCAATCTTGGATTTTTCCGCATGTTCCGGGAAGAGAATTTTCGCGAGAAATTTTCCCGTCAGGGATCTGGGATTTCGAGCGACTTCTTCGGGACTTCCCGTCGCCACGACTTCTCCGCCCCGCTCACCGGCATCCGGTCCCAGATCGACAATCCAGTCCGCGCACTTGATGACATCCATGTTGTGTTCGATGATCACCATGCTGTTTCCGAGGAGCCGCAAACGGGAAAGGCATCCGAGCAAGCGTCGAATGTCCTCGAAATGCAGCCCGGTCGTCGGTTCGTCGAGAAGATACAGCGTCTTTCCCGTCCCGGGCCGTCGAAGTTCCGTCGCAATCTTGACGCGCTGGGCTTCCCCGCCGGAGAGCGTCGTCGAAGGCTGGCCGAGCGTCAGATACCCGAGCCCCACTTCCTGCAAAAGCCGCAACGGTTCCGCGATTTTCGGCACATCCGCAAAAAAATCCAGCGCACAGTCAATCGACATGTCGAGGACATCCGTAATCGTTTTTCCCCGGTAATGGACTTCTAACGTCGAATCGTTGAAACGTTTGCCGCCGCACACGTCGCACGTGACCTGGACATCCGGCAGAATTTGCATCTGCACGATTTTGACGCCCGCGCCGCCACACGCTTCGCAGCGACCTCCCGACACATTGAAGCTGAAGCGGCTTTTCGTATATCCGCGGACCTTGCTTTCGGGCACCCGCGCGAACAGGTCACGAATATCGTCGAAGATTCCCGTGTATGTCGCCGGATTCGAACGCGGCGTGCGCCCAATCGGAGTCTGGTCGATTTCGATTACCTTGTCGATAAATTCCGTTCCGGCTATCCGGTCGAACTTTCCCGGAACTTCCGTTGCCCCGTGAAAACGCCGCGCAAGCTCTTTTTTAAGAATCGTATTGACGAGCGAGCTTTTTCCCGATCCGGAAACCCCCGTCACCACCGTAAGCGTTCCGTCGAGGGGAATTTTGACATCGACATGTTTCAGGTTGTTTTCCGCCGCACCGAAGATTTCCAGGAAATGCGTCTTGTCCGTTACCGCTTTCCGCGTTTTCGGAATTTCGATTTTCAGCTTTCCCGAAAGATATTTTCCCGTCAGCGAATCGGGATTTTTTTCCAGGTCCTCGACCGTTCCCGCCGCGACAACCCGCCCGCCATTCACCCCCGCATCCGGCCCGACATCGACGACAAAGTCCGCATAGCGCATCGTCTCCTCGTCATGTTCGACCACGACCAGGCTGTTTCCCTGCGAGCGTAGCCGTTCGAGAATTCCGAGCAGCATCTCGTTATCCCGAGCGTGGAGCCCGATACTTGGCTCATCCAAAACATACAATACGCCCTGAAGCCCCGCACCGACAGCGCTCGCCAAGCGGATCCGCTGCGCCTCGCCTCCCGAAAGCGTTTTCGCTCCGCGCGCAAGCGTCAGATAGCCTAACCCGACACTCGCCAAAAAATTCAGGCGATTCCGGATTTCCTTGAAAAGCTCATGCCCGATATGCTCCTCCCGCGGCGAGAGCTTTACCGTGCGAAAAAACTCTTCCAGCCGCTCCACGGGCATCCGACACATCTGATCGAGATTCAAGTCCCGAAACGTGACAGCGAGCGCCACCGGCGAAATCCGCGAACCGCGACAGACCGGGCATTCGCTGTCGTTCATGAACTTTTGGAAATGGACGATATGCCACCTGTCCCACAGAGCCTGCATCAGCGGGATAATTCCCAAAGTTCCCGCCTTATCGCTCCCCTGCAAGACAGCCTTCCTCGCGCTTTCCGGAAGTTTTTTCCAGGGAGTGTCCAAGGAAAACTTTTCGGCCTGCGCCACCTTAGAAAGTTCCGGCCAGCCGAAATCCGTAAAGATGATTTTCCCGTCCGCCTTTTGGCATTTGAGTGCGCCTTCCCGAATCGAAAGCGACTCATCCGGCACAATCAAGTTTTCGTCAAAAACGTAGTCACGCCCAAGCCCCTTGCAATGCGGACACTGCCCGTATGGATCGTTAAAGGAAAAAAGTCTCGGTTCGAGCTCCGGGATGGAAATTCCGCAATCCGGGCAGGCAAGCTCTGTCCCCTGCAAGCGATACCCGCCATCGTCAAGCAAAAAGGCGACAAGCTTCCCGTCGGAGAGGCGGAGCGCGCTTTCCAAATCTTCGCGAATCCGGGAAAGATTCCTGTCCTCTACCGAAACGCGATCGATCACCACTTCAATCGAATGCTTCTCGTAGCGGACAAGCGGGGGAACTTCGTTTGTACGGAAAATTTTCCCATCGACGCGAACACGGCCAAAGCCTTTCTCCTGGAGCTCCTGGAATTCCCTGCGGTATTCCCCCTTGCGTTCCTGCACAATCGGAGCGAGAATCACAATTTCCCGACCGGCGCTTTCCGCATACAGGTTATCCACTATCTGGTCCTCGGTCGCCGCCCGGATTTCCTTGCCGCACTTCGGACAGTGTGGCGTTCCGAGCCGCGCAAAAAGCAACCGCAAAAAGTCGAGAATTTCGACGGTCGTTCCCACGGTCGAACGCGGATTCCGGTTCACCGTTTTCTGGTCAATCGAAATCGTCGGGGAAATCCCCGTCACCGACTGCACATCGGGCCGCTTCATCACCCCGATAAACTGCCGCGCATACGCCGAAAGCGAATCCACGTAGCGTCGCTGCCCTTCTTCAAAAATCGTATCGAAAGCGAGACTCGATTTTCCCGACCCGGAAACGCCGGTCACAACGACAATGGAATCGCGCGGAATGGTGAGGTTTACATGCTTCAGGTTATGTTCGCACGCATCGCGAACGACAATGGAACGAGTCATGCTTCAAATATAGTGAACACTTGTACACTTTGCAAGATTTTACCGGACAAAATTCAAAGCGATGATTTTTCTCCGTCACTTGCAAGACTCTTTTTTATTGTTATTTTTGCGAACCTTTACACGGAATTTCTTTATCGGAGTTTCTATGAAGAAGATGGGTTTTACATTTGTCGAAGTCCTGGTTGTCGTCGTAATCATCGGCATCCTAGCCACGGTCGCCGTACCAAAGTTGTTGAACGTTCTAGAGCGCACCAACCGCAAGATAGACGCCACGAACGCCGTGGAACTTTCCAACATCCTGAAGCGGGCTTTCGAAACCGAGACGGTCATTTTCCCGACCGACAGGGACGAAGTGAACAATCTGAACCCGAATCAAATGTCCATCGCAGTCGTCGTTTCGAACGACGGAATAAATTACTACATGGGCAGCGGCCAGGTTCTAGTCAACGGCGGGGACTGGACTTCCGACAACGGAGACGCTTACCAGCGCATTCGCAAGCTCTTCGAAGAAGCGGGATTTACCGATGTAGAAGTGCGGGCAAATCTCGCCGACGGAGGCTGGACCTGTTACGGAGCGGTTCTGTTCAGCAACGGCAGCACGGGCATCTTTTCCGCACAGGACGAGTCAAAATGCAGGACGGCTTCGACCAGCGGCGCTTACGAGCAATTCATTTCCAACAGCCTTTCGAATACCGCTTTAAATCCCATTGCGGCCTATTTGCCAAACGGGGTCAAATAACTACCTGCCCAAAATCCGCAAGGGTGCGCCTTCTTCCGCAGGGCGTCCAAGCAAGTCGAACTTCGAAACCGGACCTTTTTTCAAAACGCGGACTGGCATTTTCCTGATCGCTTCCGTCTCTTCAAAAGGCGCCCCGGAAATGTCGATTTCCCGAACCGTGACGAACTTGTAAAACGGATGGTCCCGGTCCGAACGGAAGAGGATCGTTCCGCCGCCTTCGAGAATCGGAGCGAGCGCATCCGAATAGGCGCACCCCGAAATCGTCTCGCCCGAGGCCCCGCGGAAATCCAGCCCCGCATCCTCGATTGCCCCGACAGGCTCCCACTTGCCCGGAGGCGTCGCACTCGACGTTGAATCGATATAAAGCTCCAACCGGACCGTTTCCGCATCCTTGTTATAGACGATATACTTCATCCCGATCCACTTTCCCACCGGAAGCGTGTTCCCGCCCCAGAGCGGATCCTGGTTGCCGACACCCGAAGTCGTCCGGTAATAGCTATCCGGATGTTTCCATTCCTTTTCGAAATCCCATTTTCCGTCATTTCGAAAACGCGCATAATACGTGGTCGCGTCACAATTGTCTCCGCCTCCCGAGCCGTGTCCCAAGGGTCCCGAGCGCATCCCGACGACCATCCCGCCGTAATCCGCCCCGCCGGAAGCGTCCCGCATAAAGTAAGCGGTCAGTTCCGTATTCAAAAAGAACTGCGTTCTAGAACCGTTCAGGCTGTTCACGTGAAACCTCGGACCGTCGTTCCAGTTCATCTGCATCACGCCTTTTCCGTCGATGTCAAACGAACCTTCCCCGTCGCTGTGGCTTTCCGTCCAGCCGAGCGGATCATCCGGATCGCCGTCCCATTCCACGCTCCGCGCGTTGCCGTTCGCCCAGTGCGCCGAATTCCATGAAACGGACCCTTCCTTTGAAGGGTAAATTTTCCGGAAACCGAAATCATCGACCGGATTTTCGGCAAAAAGGGCCGTGCAGAGAAAAAGTTCCAAAAGCGTCATTTTTCCGAAGTTCATCCCAACCTTCCTTTTTATCGGAATATATCTTTTTTCAAGATTTCAAAGCCATTTTAAATCAAAATGTGTATTTTTTCAAACGGCGCCAAGTGACGTCGCAAAAAAGGCATAAACTATGCAAGTTGATTTGAATACAGTTGATTGGAAAACGCTCCCGTTCGGTTACTACGATACCGACTACAACGTTCGCTGCTATTACCGCAACGGAGAATGGGGCAAGATCGAACTCTCCTCCTCCAAGGATATCAGCATTCATATCGCCGCTACTTGCTTGCATTATGGCCAAGAAGGCTTCGAAGGTCTCAAGGCCTATACCGGCAAGGACGGCAAGGTCCGCGTGTTCCGCGTCGAAGAGAACGCGCGCCGCATCCAGAACACGGCGAACCGAGTCTTGATGGCCGTTCCGCCGGTCGAGCTTTTCCGTGAAATGGTTTACGCAGTCGTGAAGGCGAACAAGCGCTTTGTCCCGCCCTACGGCTACGGAGCGACCCTCTACATCCGCCCGCTCCTCATCGGCACAAGCCCCGAAGTCGGCGTAAAGCCCTCGGACGAATACATGCTCCTCATGTTCGTGACCCCAGTAGGCCCATACTTCAAGGACGGATTCAAACCGGTCGATATGATGATCAGCCGGAACTACGACCGCGCCGCACCCCAAGGGACGGGAACCGTCAAGGTCGGCGGAAACTATGCGGCGAGCCTGCTTTCCCTCGCCGAAGCGAAGAAGCTCGGCTATTCGAGCACCATCTACCTCGATGCAAAGGAAAAGAAATACATCGACGAATGCGGGCCGGCGAACTTCTTCGGCATCAAGGGAAACACCTACGTGACGCCGAAGTCCGAATCAATTCTTCCGTCCATCACGAACAAGAGCCTCCAGCAGCTTGCGGAACATCTCGGATACAAAGTGGAGCGTCGTCAGGTCCCGTTCGAGGAACTCGCCGAATTCAGCGAAACCGCGGAATGCGGAACCGCTGCGGTCATCACCCCGATAAAAAAGATCGTCGATCCGGTCGCAAACAAGACGTTCACCTACGGCGACGGCGTAAACCCGGGTCCCGTCTGCACGAAACTCTTCAACACTTACACGGCAATCCAGTTTGCGGAAGAACCCGATCCGTTTGGTTGGACCGAAGTTATCGATCTGTAGCCGTTAAATTTTGTTCAAAAGGACTCGCCCCGTGCGAGTCTTTTTTATTTTACCCAGCCAATTCGCCCTTCTCCACCGGCAAACCATTTGGCGATGTAGTCTTTCGCAGAAGAGCAGGACTCGGGAAGGGATTTTCCCATCGCAACGTTCGCCAGGATAGCCGCCGAAAGCGTGCAGCCCGAACCGTGCTTATCGACACCCGGCAAACGCCTCGATGCGAATTCGAACCTTTTCCCGTCATGCCACAAAATATCCACGGACAAGTCCCCTTTGGCGTGACCGCCCTTGAGCAAGACGGATGTTCCGTTTCCCACGAAAACTTCACGTCTGCTGTCGGCAACGCCCAGCCCGAGATACGCATATTCAAACTGGTTCGGCGTAATCAGATCGATCTGCGAAAATACAGGGAAAAAACTGTCCGCATCGCCGTCCGCGAAAAAACGGTATCCGGCAGTCGCCCCCATGATGGGATCCCAGACAATGAAAGTTTTCTCGTCCCGGCAGCGAAGCCATTCGACAATCCGTCGCAGGGTTTCCGCATTTTCGACAAGCCCGATTTTCACAAAACGATATGTGCGGACTTCGTAGAGTTTTTCGAGCTGGGCGCAGATACGCTCCCAAGGAAGAAATCCCGGTTCCGAAAAAGAGCTTTCGTTCTGCAGCGTGAGAGCCGTGCAGACAGCCGTCCCATAGACGCCAAAGTCCTTCATCGCCTTGATGTCGGCGAGAATTCCCGCGCCGGCGCTTCCGTCAAAGCCCGCAACGGTCATCGCATAAGTCATCTTCTGCATAAACGCCTCCATGCGGAAACAGGATCGGCAAATTCCCAGATTCCCGATGTGATGAAAAAATTTTCCGGTTCTTCCGGAAGCTCCGTCGCATCGCTTGCGACAAAAGCCGTCGTCGGAAAACCATCCAGAGAATCGACAACCAAGGTCGAAACTTTGCCGCGGACGCCTTCCGGAATTTTCCGCCAATCGTCCTGATTTTTTGCATGGACGCTCAGAAATCCCGAAGCCCGCATCGCCGCATCCGCATTTTGCAAAAACCATTCCACGGAAGCGTGAAACCCCAAAAGCCCGAATTCCGCAGCAACATTTGGCGACCCGCACAGAAAGCTCCGTTTGCGAATATCTTCCGAAAGTGCGAGCAAAAAGCGCTCAAGAGCGCGCTCATTCAACTGCGGTTTTCGGATATACAAGAAATCCAGACCGACATCGAAAAGTTTCTCGATCAAGTCGATTTCATCGACAAAGTTTTCGGAACTTGTCAAAAGAGAATACCGCATCGGATACCAATATAAAAATCACCGGGACTTTCTGGCTATTCAGAGCCTAGTTGAGAGAGCTTAGAGCTTAGAACAGTGGACGTTTAAGCTCACGGGAAGCGGGAATTAAACGTTCGCACGTCTAGGCTTTTGTCGCGGCGCGACTAGGTTGCCTACCTTGCAACCACCCAGTCATTCTGGAGCGGAGCGATAGAATCAGTTCTCAGCTCTGACTGGGTCCTATCGGTCGCGAGCTCCCTCCAGGATGACAGTAGAGCGTTCATGTCCACCGTCATTCTGGAGGGTTCGAAGAACACGATAGAATCCCGTCCGATATCACTCCACTCTCAACTCTCCACACTTCACTCTAATTTCTCAGATCTCAGCTCTAATTAGTCCTTGACGCAGCGGACAGAAGCCGCCCAACCCTTGGGAAGTCCAATGCCCATTCTTCCAGTGAGTTCATTGCTCAAATTTCGGCTATACACCTCTTGATTTCCAGCCTCGGTGGAACACCAAAAATAAGCATATTGCCGAATATTGCTGAATCCATCCGCTGTATAACGACCGGCGGGGTAGATTCCAAAGCCAAAAGCATCCGAACCATTACCCGATCTGCTAAAATAATTGTCCCACCCACTTGTGGATTTCAATGCATAGCTTGCGGAGTCATTGCTGTTGCTCGCCACATAGGATTCAAGAATTCCCCATTCGTCATGACTCGGCAAATGCCAACCTTCCGGGCAGGCTCCGCGAACGGGATATGTCGGCAAACAAGTCTTGTCATAGCCGCAGTCCTTTCCATTTTCGCTAAACCGTGCAGCCGAGTCCATCGCTGCGGACCATGTGTAAAGACGACCGTAATTGGCGCAGGAATCCGCAGAATTGTCATAACAGAAACTCAAAGAATCCAGGTCCGTCGTTTTCTCCGTATAAGCGTAGTTCAGGTTTTCCGCCATCCACACCTGCACCCCGATCTTCACATAGCGATAAACGGAGGAATCGCGGAAATCACAGATTTCTTTAGAGGGATCATAGGCCTTTTCCCCACAAGAGTACAAGGAATCCTCGAAGCAAAAAGCTTTTTCCGGTTCATAAACTTTTCCGCTGCAGAAAGCTTTGTACAAATCAACCGAATCCTTTCCGCAGACCTGCGTAACGGTTCCGTCGCCGTTATCCGTAAGCGAGCAGCCGCTTCCGTCCGAACCGTCCTCTCCATTTGAACCGTTCGTGATGACGCCGACCGAATCCCCATTGCACACGACCTTGTAGCCCGAGCCATCGGAAAGGTTTTCCACCGTGCACGATGTGCCATTCTCGCCCTTTTCACCGTTCTTCCCGTCCAAACCGTTCTCTCCGTTCAAACCGTTTTTGACAACCCCGACCGAGTCCCCGCCGCAAATAATCTTATAGCCCGAGCTGTCGGAGAGCTGTTCTGCAACGCAGACAACATCTTCTTGTTTTTTGGACAGCGGGACCCAGCCCGAATCCGCACACACGTAAGCGGTATTTTCGTCCGACGCAAAAACCGTCTTGCCGACATTTGTCGATTCGCACTTGCCGAACGAGTCCGCGGAAGCGACAACTTCCATCCCGGAGACTTCGTTCGTGACTTTCGTAACGTCGTCGCCGCAGGCGGAAAGAATGATTCCGGCAGCAACAACCGACAGGGAAACGATGATTTGCTTTTTCATGGCATTCCTCGAAAAAAGAGCCTTTATTTGATTTTGTTTACAACGATAGAAAATAGGGAGGCTTTTAAAAATTTTGCGAGTTTTTTGGCCACAAAGCGAACATTTCCCGCCCACCGTCATTCTAGAGGGTTCGAAGAACCCGATAGAATCCCGTCCGATGTCACTCCACTCTCAACTCTCCACACTTCACTCTAAGTTCTATGCTCTAATTAGTCCTTGACGCAGCGGACAGACCTTGCGTGGGTCTTGAAATTATACGTGCCCAAGGCCGTGCTGTTGTTTTTCAGGAATCGGCTGATGGCGAAGTAGTACTCACGATCTTCCGTAGAGCTCCAGAAGGTCGCATAGGAGAGTACATCGTAAAACGTCCCATCGCCGTTGCGGAAACCCGCCGGGAGAGCACCGAAACCGAAAGCGTCCGAGCCATCACCGTCATCTTTCCAGCCGCTTGTGGATTTCAGCGCATAGCCGACAGAGTCCACCCCGCCAGTCATGTTGTCGGCTACGAAATTCGAAAGAACCTCCCATTCCTCGTTGTTCGGCAAGTGCCAGCCATCCGGGCACACACCGCGGACATTTCCTGTTGCGGAGCACGTTGTTCCATAGCCGCAGTCCTTTCCATTTTCGCTAAACCGTGCAGCCGAGTCCATCGCCGCGGACCACGTGTAAAGGCGACCGTACTTGGCGCAGGAATCCGCAGAATTGTCGTAACAGAAGCTCGAAGAATCCAGGTCCGCCGTTTTCTCCAAATAGGCGTAATTCAGGTTTTCCGCCATCCAAATCTGCTCTCCGATTTTGACAGCCGAATAGGTCTGGTTGTCTCTAGAGTCCGTGAATTGCCCAATGAGTTTCCTGCCATAGCATTTCCAGCTGGTATCCATCGGGTCGTAAGTCATTCCGTTGCACAGGTCATAGACGCTCCCTTCAACGCAAAACTTTTCTGCCGGGTCGTAGGGCTTTCCGCCGCAGGAATAAACGGTTTCCTCGGAGCAAAAGGCTCTTTCCGGGTCGTAAGCGAAATCTCCGCAAAACGCCTTGTAAAGCGTGACCGTGTCCGCACCACAGATATGCGAAACGGTTCCGTCGCCGTTATCCGTAATCGAGCAGCCGCTTCCGTCCGAGCCGTTTTCGCCGGTCACACCGTTCGTGATGACGCCGACCGAATCCCCATCGCACACAACCTTGTAGCCCGAACCGTCGGAAAGGTTTTCCACGACGCACGAAGTGCCGTTCTCGCCCTTTTCACCGTTCTTCCCGTCCGAACCGTTTTCTCCGTTTGAACCGTTCTTGACGACGCCGACCGAGTCCCCGCCGCACACGACCTTGTAGCCCAAACCATCGGAAAGTTTTTCCACAATGCATTCCGCTATTTCGGAGTTGCCGGACAGCGGGACCCAGCCCGAATCCGCACACACGTAAGCGACATTTTCATCCGAAGCGAAAACCGTCTTGCCGACATTTGCTGATTCGCACTTGCCGAGCGAGTCCGCGGAAGCGACCACATCCATCCCGGAGACCTTGTTCGTGATTTTCGTAACGTCGTCGCCGCAGGCGGAAAGAATAATTCCGGCAGCAACAGCCGACAGGGAAACGATGACTTGCTTTTTCATGGCATTCCTCGAAAAAAAAGCCTTTGTTTAATTTTATTTACAACGATAGAAAAAAGCCAATGGAAAAAAGGCGAAATTTTCGAAATAAATCTTATATGTTTCCTACCAAGCTTGTAACCGAGATGACTAGTCAAGCAGCGTTTTCATCAACTTCTTACAATTATCCAGAAATCTCTTTTCGCCATAAAAAAAAAACGCACAGGAAAATCGCGTCACAGACAAAGGGAGCTAAAACAATTTTTATATTTTCGCAAAAATGGACGCAGATTATGTCGCATAAGAACAGTTTTGGAAGACTTTTGCTCTTCGTAGTGCTCGGTCTTCTCATCGGCGGAGTTCTCGGAGAGAGCCTCGGATTTCTGTTTGGCAAGCTCGGCGAACTGATGAACGCCGGCGGCTACAACAACATCGTACACAACTTTTTCGTCAGTCCGTTCTGGGCATTCAGCACGGGAACGGGATCGGAAATGCAGCCGTTCACGCTCGACCTCTACATGTTCAAAATCGCTTTCGGCTTCCAGCTGAAACTGAACGTGATGAGCCTCGTCGGTCTTGTCGTCGGTCTGTATATCATGAAATGGTCCGGAGAACGCTAAATGAAAACGATTCAGGATTTGAAGTCCGCCCTTGAAAGCGGAAGCACGACAGCGGAAAAACTCGCCGAGGAATCTCTCGCCGCCATCGAAAAGAGCAAGTCTCTCAACGCCTACATTTCGGTTCTCGCCGAAAGGGCCTTGCAAAAAGCAAAGGAAAGCGATGAGCGCCGCAAGCAGGGAAAAGTTCTCGGTGCGCTTGACGGGATTCCGGTAGCGGTCAAGGACAACCTCTGTCTCGAAGGCTCCCGAACGACAGCGGCATCCAAAATGCTCGAACATTTCGTGTCACCCTACACGGCAACCGCAGTCGAAAAAATCGAAGCGCAGGGCGCGGTCATCGTCGGAAAGACGAACATGGACGAATTTGCGATGGGTTCTTCTAGCGAATCTTCGTATTTCGGTCCGGTGGAAAACCCGCTCGACAAAAACCGCGTTCCCGGAGGTTCTTCGGGAGGATCTGCCGTTGCAGTAAAGGCGGGAACAGTCCCCGTCGCCCTCGGAAGCGACACAGGCGGATCGATTCGCCAGCCCGCCGCCTGCACGGGAATCGTCGGACTCAAGCCCACATACGGACGCGTTTCGCGCTACGGTTTAATCGCCTACGCGTCGAGCCTCGACCAGATAGGCCCGCTTGCCGGAAACGTCCAGGATGCGGCAACGGTTCTCTCGGCCATCTGCGGGCAGGATGCTCACGACAACACGACGAGCGCACGCCCCGCCGAAGACTTCGGACGAAAAATCGGCGAAACGCTCCAGGGAAAAGTCATCGGCGTCCCCAAAGAATACTTTGGCGAAGGTCTCGACAGCAAGTGCAAGTCAGCCATCGAAGCGCTTCTAAAAAAAGCGGAATCCGAAGGCGCGGAACTTCGCGAAATTTCCATGCCGAACATCCACTATGCGGTATCGAGCTACTACATCATCGCAACTGCCGAAGCCTCGAGCAACCTTTCCCGCTTTGACGGTGTGCGCTACACATACCGCAGCAAGGAAGCGAAAAATCTCTACGACCTCTATGCAATGTCCCGTAGCGAAGCGTTTGGCAAGGAAGTCCAGCGCCGGATCATGCTCGGTTCCTATGTTTTAAGTTCCGGATTTTTCGATGCGTATTATGTCCAGGCGCAAAAGGTTCGCCGCCTGATTTCCGACGACTTTACAAATGCATTCAAATCCTGCGACGTCATCGCTTCCCCGGTGATGCCCGGACTTCCGCTTCTCCGCGGAACGAACGAAAGCGACCCGATGGCGATGTATCTTTCGGATATCTACACGGTCAGTCTGAACCTCGCCGGACTTCCGGGAATTTCCGTTCCCTGCGGAAGCGCAGACGGATTCCCCGTAAGCATCCAGTGGATTGGAAAGCCTTACGCCGAAGCGGATCTGCTTTCCGTTGCAGCGGCCGCCGAAAAGCTCGCCTAATTTGGCAAGACATTCGAAATTCCGATGGGTATGCGCCTGTCGGAATTTTTGTTTTAAAAAGTCCCGGAAATTTTCCGTTTTAAAGCGAAAACCGCCTTCTCCGTTGGAGAAGGCGGTTTCGTACAAATTCACCGAAAATTATTTTGTCGCCAATTTTCCGAGTTCCACCTGGATGGAATCCTTCTGCTGTTCAAAGCTCTTGAACGTCATCAGGGAACCGTCCGGCTTCACAACATAGACTTTGGGAACATAACCGTCACTGTAAAGTTCGCCGAATTCACGAGATTCGTCAAAGAAAACATCGATACCCGCTTCGTCGAGCTTGTATTCTTCGATAAAGCTGCGAATGTCGCGTTTGTTGTTTCCGCCGCTAGCCACCGCAATGGAACGGATCCCTTTGTCCTTGAAAGCGCTTGCGATTTCCTTGATTTCGGGAGTCGCATGGCGGCAATGTCCGCAGGTCGTGGAGAAGTAGAAAACAAAGAGCGGCGAACCCGCATAGGCTTCGAGATTTTCCGCCGAAACGCTCACACCGGAAGTCTTGACCTTGAAATTCATCTTCGCCTGGGTGCCGTCGGGAAGCGTATCGCCGCGAAGCGGTTCAATCGCCTTTTTCACGGCTTCTTCCTCGGCCTTCTGCTTTTCGATCGCCGCCTTGCGCGTTTCGAGAATCTTATCACGAAGTCTTACGCTTACCGATTGGAGAGAATCCTGCGGCAAGCGAAGCGTCTTGGTGGAATCCTTGGCGAACTTGCCGAAATCCTTGATGCCCAGACGGAAAGCGTCCAGGTTTAATTCTTCGTTCGCCTGAATCGAAATCGAAGCGAATTGCATACCGAACTGCACACCCATCAGATAGGAAGCCCGGTTCGCCTCGTCGGCAGTCATCGCCGCAGGCTTTTCGGGGACCGGAACCTTGACCGTATCCGTCGAATCCTTTTTCGGCAGAGGCATTTTCGCCATCTGGATAGACATCGCGCGGTTCCGCATTCCGACAGAAATTTCGTTCATCACGGAATCCGAATACTTCAGAGGACTAGCCTTGGAAACTGTATCGCGCACCATCCTGTTGCCATCTAGGATACCGCTTTCGAATTCCGTCGGGTTCGCCGTAAATTCAAGCTGGGACTGGACCCCCATGAGTTGATTCCCGAATTCCGTTCCAATCATATAGGAAATCTTGATTTCATCGCTAGACAAAAGCCCGACTTCCACCCCGTTCTTTCCACTGTTTCCATTGCAGGCTGCGAGAGCGAATGCGGTCGCCGTCAGCGCAAAATGGCGAAATTTCATTTTTCTGTCTCCTTGACAAGGAACATATTTTTCCTTTTGGGAATAAACTAGCAATTTTTCTAGATTTGAGCTTACTATGAAGCTTTCCAAGTTCTTTTATACCACGCTCCGCGAAACGCCGAGCGACGCCACGATGCCAAGCCACATTTTCTTAATGCGCGGAGGCTATATCAAGCCCCTTTCCACGGGCATTTTCAGCTACCTTCCGATGGGATTCCGCGTGCTGAAAAAAATCGAGAAACTCATCCGCGACGAGATGAACGCAATCGGAGGAATCGAAGTCGATCTTCCGGTCGTGCAGACGGCGGAACTCTGGAGCGAATCGGGTCGCTACACGGCAATCGGTGACGAGCTGCTCCGCTTTAAGGACCGTAACAACCACAACCTGGTTCTCGCGATGACACACGAAGAAGCGATGACGGATCTCGTCCGCTACGTCGTATCGAGCTACAAGCAGCTCCCGTTCATGCTCTACCAGTTCAAGACAAAATACCGCGACGAGGCACGCGCCCGCGGCGGACTTATCCGCGTCCGGGAATTTGTGATGAAGGACGCCTACAGCTTCCACACGTCACAGGAAGATCTCGACAAGCATTACGATCTTGAATACAAAGCGTACCAGAACATTTTCCGCAAGGTGGGAATCGAACCGGTCATCGTCCAGTCCGACACGGGAATCATGGGCGGAAAGATCGCGCACGAATTTATGCTCGACACGCCGAACGGCGAGGACTACCTGATTCTCTGCAAGCATTGCGGCTACCAGGCGAACCGGGAAATTGCGACATTCAAGCGCGAACCTTACCGGGGCGACGAAAACGCGGCACTCGAAAAAGTGGCGACACCTCATGCGGCGACGATTGAAGACCTCTGCAAGCTTTTGAACGTAAAACCCGAAGCGACAGCCAAGTGCGTCTTCTTTGACTTCAACGGCAAGCTTATCACGGCGCTTGTTCCGGGAAACCTCGACGTCTCCGAAATCAAGCTCCACAATCTTCTCAAGGCGAAAGAACTCTACCCCGCCGAGGATTCGCTGATTGAAAAATGCGGAATGATCCCCGGATTTGCCAGTCCCATCGGAGCACACGACACACGCGTCATCGTCGATTCCGGGCTTGAAAACGCGTGCGACCTTGTCGTCGGAGCAAACGAAAAAGGCTTCCACTACATCCACTGCAACCCGAAGCGCGACATGCAGAATTACGAAGTCGCGGACATCGCCGAAGCGGAAGAAGGCTGCAAATGCCCCAAGTGCGGCGAAGCGCTTTCCGAAACGCGCGGCATTGAACTCGGCAACATCTTCAAGCTCGGCACAAAATTTTCAAGCAGCATGGGCGCGACATTCCTCACCCCCGAAGGCAAGGCGGAACCGATTGTCATGGGTTGCTACGGCATCGGCGTCGGGCGTCTCATGGCGAGCGTTGTCGAAAACAGCCACGACGACTTCGGACCTATCTGGCCCAAGAACATCGCCCCGTTCCAAGTGGAAATCGTAAACATCACCAAGGATTCCGATGTGGCGGACAAGCTCGAAAAGGAACTGGAAGACGCAGGATTCGAAGTGCTAGTCGATGACCGCGACGAACGCGCCGGCGTCAAGTTCAAGGACGCGGACCTGTGGGGAATCCCGCTCCGCATCGCGCTCGGCAAGAAGGGATTGGCCAACGGACAGGTCGAATGGAAGCCTCGCGAAGAAAAGGAAATGACGATGGTGAACCTCGCCGACGTCGTCGAAAAGGTGAAGGATTTCTACCGGAACTGAGGTCTCTTTCATTTTCAGCCAGCATCCCTTTTAGCAAGGGATGCTTTTTCATTTTTGTACATTCGAACGAGAAATTCCGTCCGTTCAACCTAAAATTGCGAATTTTCATCATCCGAAAACTTGCCATTGCACAAAAAGTCGCCCGGGAAGCGACACGATTTATTTTTTTGTCTGCTATTTTTTTCTAAAAGAGGTTAATATGAGCAGAACAGAATTTACACCCGAGAAAATTTATTCCCTGGCGAACAATGAAATTTTCGTTTTCGGCAGCAATCTAGCCGGTCATCACGGCGGTGGAGCGGCCCGGGCGGCACGCAATCATTTCGGAGCGGTCTGGGGACAAGGCGTCGGGCTCCAGGGTCAAAGCTACGCAATTCCCACGATGCAAGGTCCTGTCGATACAATCCGACCCCATGTCGATGATTTCATCGATTTCGCCAAAAAGCATCCAGACTTGAAATTCCTGGTCACTCCCATCGGCTGCGGAATTGCAGGATTCAAACCGTTCGAAATCGCTCCGCTTTTCAAAGCGGGACTCGACCTCGACAACGTTGTTCTCCCGAAAACTTTTGTGGACATTCTTACGGAAAATTCTACGGTCGCAGAAATGCGCTACGAACGCAAAGCGCGCCTTGTCGCCGTATTCCAGGATACGCTCGCGATGATTTCCGAAAAACCTTCCCTGTCGGAAGCCATTAAGCGGTCCATTTCCCGCACAAAATTTTATCCGGAAAAGGAAAGTCTTTCTGTAAACAGAAATCTCGGAAAAAATGTGAAAGTTTCGGTCACGGACCACAGAACATTCCAGGCCGCAAGCCTGATGAACGCCCGAAGTCCCGAAAGGCGCATAGCCGTACTCAATTTCGCATCGGCAACGAATCCGGGTGGAGGCGTCAAATCAGGAAGCGCCGCCCAAGAGGAAAGCCTTTGCCGCTGTTCAACGCTATACCCTGTATTGAACCAGGAAATTCTGCGCGAAAAGTACTATTCCTTCCACAGGTTCCACGGAGACCATCTCTATACGGATTCCTGCATCTATACGCCGGACATCAAGATTATCAAGTCGGACGAGAACCAACCGGAAAGGCTTCCCGAAGACAAATGGATTAACGTCGATATCATTACCTGCGCTGCGCCAAATTTCAGGGCGGCAAATCCCCTACCTGACGAAGAACTGTATGAACTGCACATCCGGCGCGGACGAAAAATCCTCGATGTCGCCTTGGATAACGGAGCCGAATCCCTTGTTCTCGGAGCGTTCGGCTGCGGAGCCTTCCGCAACAATCCAAGCATTGTCGCAAGCGCCTATGCAAATCTCGTAAAAGAATATAGCGCAGCCTTTGACGAGATAGAGTTCGCCGTATTCTACCATGGGAACGAAACGGTAAATTACAAAACATTTAGCCGATTACTCGGGTAGGAAAATCGCAAAAAAAGTTCCCGACCGATGAAGCCGGGAACTTTTCATTTCAAGTCGAAGATTCTTTTACGAATCGGATTTTTCCGTCTCTTCGGAATTTTCAGCCGGTTCCGGCGGCAGTTCCCCGTCCGTGATTTCGGCATTCGACTGTCCTTCGACGCTTTCCTGATCGATATCGTCGTTGCTCGGAAGCGCAGTCGCATCCTGAACCTTGTCGTTTTCCGAAAGGCTTATCGCCTTTACACCTTGGGAAACGCGTCCCGTCAAGCGGATGCTTTCGACAGGAATCCGGATGACCTGGCCTTCGCGGCTTGTGATAATCAGGTCATAATCGTCCGCGACGCTATCGACAAAGACCGCTTCGCCCGTTTTCTCGGTGATGTTCAGGTTGCGAACGCCCTTGCCACCGCGGCGCGTAATCCGGTAGGCTGCCGGTTCGGACCGCTTGCCGAAACCGTTCTCGCTGATTGTCAGAACCTTGCGGTCGGATTTCAGCCACAGCAAAGCGATGACCTCGTCCCCTTCGGCAAGGCGGATTCCGCGGACACCGTGGGTTCCGCGCCCCATCGTACGGACACAGGAAATCGGGAACGTCAGGGCCTGCCCTTTCTTTGTCGCAAGCATCAGCAAATCCTTCGCCAGATTCGAGCTATCGACCGGTTCATCCTGGTTTTCGGATTCGCTTTCATCCGCTTCGTTCGCATTTTCAACCGGTTCGCTTTCTTCGCCCCGGGCTGCCGCTTCCATTTCTTCCGCCGTCACACCGACCAGCACGACTTTCACCAGTTCGTCGCCTTCATCGAGCGAAATCGCATTGACGCCAGCGCGCCGCGGATTCGAGAAGAGCTTCAAATCCATCTTGTTCACGATGCCGTTTTTCGTCGCAAAGACCAAGCAGTTGAAGCCTCCGAACTTGCGGACAGGAACGATGGCCGAGACCTTTTCCCCCTGTTCGAGGCTCACAAAGTTCACAATCGGACGTCCCTTTCCGCTGCGCGATCCTTCCGGAAGGCGATAGACTTTCGTCCAGTAAACGCGTCCCTTGTTCGTGAATACGAGCAGGTAGCTGTGCGTACTCGCGGTGAAAATCGTCTGGATGTTATCCTCGTCCTTGAGGCCCGCTCCGATTATTCCCTTGCCGCCGCGGTTCTGCGCCTTGAACGTATCGATGGGCAAACGCTTCACGTAACCTTCGCGGCTGAGCGTAATGACCTGTTCCTCTTCGGGAATCAAGTCTTCGGAATCAAAATCCTGCACGGACGCTTCGATGGACGTGCGACGGTCATCGCCGTATTTCTCGGTAATCGCATCGAGCGAATCAAGGACTATCTGCACCTGCCGTTCCCTGCGCGCGATGATGTCTTCTAAATCTCTTGCGGTCGAAACCAGTTGCTGGTATTCCGCTTCGAGCTTTTCGATTTCGAGACCTGTCAGGCGCTTGAGCTGCATATCGACAATCGCCTGGGCCTGGATGTCGTCAAACGAGTATCTCGCTTCGAGTTTCTGTTTTGCGTCTTCCGTACTTTCGGAATTCTTAATAATCGAAATGACTTCATCGATATTGTTCTTGTCGCAGACAATTCGGAGGGCTTCCAGGATATGCATCCGGGCGAGAGCCTTTTTCAGTTCAAATTGCGTGCGGCGCAGAATCACGTCGAGACGATGATCGACATAATGGCGAATCATGTCCTTCAAAGGCAAAAGCGTCGGCTGAGTCCGGTTGACCAAGGCAAGGCTATAGACGCTAAACGTGTCTTCGAGCTGCGTATATTTGTACAAATTATTTAAAACAATATCGCCCTGGAAATCGCGCTTGATATCCACCACGACCCGCATACCGTCCCTGTCGGATTCATCACGGATATCGCTGATCCCGTCAATTCGCTTGTCACGAACCAAGTCCGCGATGTTCTTCACGAGGAGCGCCTTGTTCACCATATAGGGAATTTCGCTGACAACCAGGCGTTCGCGGCCTTTGGCGTCCTTCTCGATTTCAACGCGTCCGCGGACACGAATCTTTCCGCGGCCCGTAAGGTACGCTTCGCGGATTCCCGCCTTGCCGCAGATGATGCCGCCCGTCGGAAAATCCGGGCCGGAAACATAGTTCAAAAGCTCTTCGGGAGCGATATCGTTGTTTGCGCAATAGGCGTGGATGGCATTCGTAATTTCGCGCAAGTTGTGCGGAGGAATGTTCGTCGCCATGCCGACAGCAATACCCGAAGAACCGTTCACCAGCAGGTTCGGAAACGCGGAAGGAAGCACCAGAGGCTCGTCGCGCTCTTCGTCGTATGTTTTCCCCATATCGACGGTTTCCTTGTCCAGGTCTTCCAGCATCATGGAGCCGAACTTGCTCATCTTCGCTTCGGTATAACGCATCGCCGCCGGAGGATCCGCATCGACGGAGCCAAAGTTTCCCTTGCCGATAACCAGAGGATAGCGCAGGGAAAAATCCTGCGCCATGCGAACAAGCGTATCATAGATGGCGGAATCTCCATGGGGGTGGTATTCACCCATCACCTTTCCCACGATATTTGCCGACTTTAACGTTTTGTGATCCGGCGTCAGCCCGAGCTTGTGCATTCCAAACAGGACGCGCCGATGAACCGGTTTTAGACCGTCCCGTACATCCGGAAGAGCCCGCGCCACGATAACGCTCATCGAGTAGCGCAGGTAACTGTCCTGCATATCCCGTTCGATCAGCGAGTCGTAATGGGTTCCCGGAATCAATTTGATATTTTCTGCCATGATATTCCTTCGTTTTTCTACTTAGCTAAAAATTTTTCTAGAGCCTTCTCGACAGGACGAAGCTCTTCGTGAGCCGTCTGGTCTATCGTAATCGGCGTTACCGTTGCAAAGCCCTGTTCGAGCAGGTCATCGTCCGAAGCCTCGATAAAATGTTCGGACAGCTTTGTACCTTCGAGAAAATATTTGCCATCCCTTTCCTCGTAATGGTCCGTGAACATCGAAAGGTTTTGCGGCGCGACACGGTATCCCCGGAATTCAAGATCCTCCCGCGGAAAATTGACGTTCCAGACGGTCCGCGGCGCGATCCGTTCGTAAAGTCTTTCCTCTACAACTTGAACGGCAAAACGGCAAAGTTCGGCAAGCATCCTTTCGGAGAATCCTGCGCAGAGGGAAAGCGCAATTCCGGGCTTTCCCCAGAGAGCCGCCTCGCGGGCCCCGGCAACCGTTCCCGAATAGAGGGACGACACCCCTGCATTCTCTCCCGCATTCGGACCGGAAATCACGCAGGCGATCGGACATTCCAGATAGAGGTTCCGAAGTCCCATCTTTGTGCAGTCGGCAGGCGATCCGGAAAGCGAATGGAAGTCGAAAGGATAGTCTCCGGGAATCCGCCGAAGTTCATGTCCAAAAAACCCCTTGAACGCATGGGAAACGCCGCTCTGCTCCGTCTCGGGAGCAACGACATGGACGCTTGCCACTTTTGAAAGTGCCGTCGCCAAGGACAAAAGTTGCGGACTTTCGAATCCGTCGTCGTTCGTGAGCAAAATTTCAGGGCGGGAAGTTTTCAACATTACCCGATAAAGATAGAAAATGAAAATGTTTTTGTCGCCCTTTTTACTACCTTTGCCTGCGTATGACGACAACAAAAATGCAAACGCCACCGCTCCCTAAGGGAACGCGCGATTTTTACCCCGAATCCATGCGGATTCAGAATTACATTTTCGACACCTGGCGCAAGGCCGCTCTCCGTTTCGGATACGAAGAATACGAAGGTCCGATGTTCGAACACCTAGAACTCTATACGGGAAAATCCGGCGAGGAAATCGTAAGCCAACTCTACGACTTTATGGACAAGGGCGGACGCCATATCGCCCTGCGCCCCGAAATGACGCCGACGCTCGCCCGCCTGGTCATCCAAAAGGGAAATTCACTCCGAAAGCCTTTCAAGTGGTTCAGCATGCCGAGACTTTTCCGCTACGAACGCGCCCAGAAAGGACGGCTCCGCGAATTCTTCCAGCTGAACCTCGACATCATCGGAACGGAAAGCATCTACGCCGAAGCGGACCTTCTCTCCGCCATCGTTTCCATGCTCCAGGACTTCGGTCTCAAGGCGGACGATTTCTGCATCGGGGTATCCAGCCGAAAGCTTTTGAACGCATTCCTCGAAGAAATCGGAATCGCCGATGCAGCAAAGGTTTATCCGGTTCTTGACAGGCGTCTAAAAATCGAAAAGAGCGACTTTTACCGGGAACTCGCCGAAGCGGGCCTTTCCGAAGAACAGACACAAAAGCTCGACAGCCTGATGGATTCGAAAAGCATCGAAGAAGTCGCGTCGAAGATCCAGGGAGAAGCCTCCCAAGCAGCACTTGACGAAATCCGGAAACTCTTCCAGACGCTCGAACATTCCGGGGCGTCCAAGTCGGTCGCGCTCGACCTTTCGATTGTCCGCGGACTCGCCTATTACACAGGCATCGTCTTTGAAGTTTTCGACAAGGGAAAATCCATGCGTGCCATCGCCGGCGGCGGACGTTATGACAGCCTTACCGAAAAGCTCGGCGGACAAAAGGTTCCCGGCGTGGGATTCGGCATGGGAGACGTCGTCCTCGCGAACCTTCTCGAAGAACGCGGTCTGCTCCCCTCGTCCAAGCAATCGCTTGACTTCTTTGTCGCAAGCTTTACAAACGACATGGACAAAATTTTCTCCGTCGCAAACGAGCTCCGCAAGCAGGGCTTCACCGTAAGCCATCCGCTCGCACCGGCAAAGCTCGGAAAGCAGATGGAGCAGGCAAATTCCCAGGGCGCAAAAATAGTCGTCTATGTCGATGGGGAAAAGGCTCCGGCAGGCGGATTCGAATACAAGATCCTTTCCTCGGGAACTTCCGGGGCAGGCTCTCTCGAAGAAATTGCAAGCATCAAGGTCTGACGTCCGATGACGCCATTCCGCACGCTTTTTCTTATCCTGTCCATTTTCGCGCTTCTCGGCATTCTTTCGCTTGGATTCCCGAGTGAAGGAATTTCCGTGGGGACGTTCACCCTGCGTTTTCCCTCGCTAAAGGAAAAGATCGAAGAGACGAAAGAAGACCTTTCCGAGGCACCAAAGCCCGATCCCGAAGCGAATATCAAAAAAATGCTGGAAGAAACGCACGCAAGGCAATTCGCCGAATACGCGGATTCGCTAGTTTTTTACGAATCCTTCTTCAAAAACGGTCCGACAAGGTTCGATTTTCCAGACGGAAATCCAGCCTGGTTCGACAGATTTTTCGATCGAGTTTTGCAGGCGAACGATTCGGGCGAAGTCGTGCACATCGTCCACTACGGCGATTCCCAGCTCGAAGGAGACCGCATCACGGCGACATTCCGCGAAGCGCTCCAATCGCTATTCGGCGGTTCCGGTCCGGGAATGGTGCCGCCTCTCGCCGACATTCCTTCGTTTGTATTCAACAGCCACAGCATCGGAAACCTTGCGCGACACCGTATCTTTGGACCGGCAGAGGAACACGCGCCAAACAACAAATACGGACCGCTCGCCCAGACAACCGATTTAAATGGACACGCTACTTTTTCGTTTAAGAAAAGCCTGCACCAGAAAAAATTTCCGAACGCCGGAAGATTCCAAAAAATCCGTCTTCTCGCAAACAAGGCGAACCTCAAGACAAAACTCATCTACAAGGCAGCGGTCATCGATACGCTACAAAACGATTCGGTTCCGGAATACAGAACTCGCAGCCAGAAATTTCTCGCGACAGACCCAACAGTCGAAACGCTCCCGGGACTTTCCGTCTATACGTGGGATCTTCTCCACGAAACAGAATCCGTCACGCTGACCGTTTCGGGAAAGGCTTCTCTCTATACGATCGTTCTCGACGGAACATCGGGAGTCGCAGTCGATAACGTCGCGATGCGCGGAAGCTCGGGAACCATTTTCACCAAGATGGACAACGAGCTGCTCGGAGCCTCCCTCAAGACGATTAACGCAAAACTCATCCTGATGGAATACGGAGGAAATCTGGTTCCCAGCGTAACCCGTTCAAACCTGGACTGGGTAGAAAAGACGCTCGAAAGACAGATCAAGGCGCTCCAGAAAGCCGTCCCCGATGCGGACATTCTCTTCATCGGTCCGGCAGACATGTCAAAGAAAATCAATGGGAAATGGACCAGCTACCCGAACCTCGAAATGACGGTCGAAAAAATTCGTGAAGTCGCCCTGAAAAACGGCTGCGCCTACTGGGACATGTACCGCGTAATGGGAGGAAAGGACGCCATGATTTCCTGGGTCAAGGAAAAGCCTCCACTCGGCGGGCCGGATTACATCCACTTCACCCGCGCCGGAGCTTCCCGCATCGGTGAACTTCTCTACAACGCGATAAAGCTCCACTACGATTACTACACATTCCGAAAAGTCCGGGAAATCGATTCGGAAAAGCTTTTTGAAATTCATTCTTTCCGCGACAGCGTCGAAAGCAAGACCGATACGCTCGTCAAGGGAAACGACACGCTCGTACTGCAACCCGTTTCCGGTACGGCAATCGTTTCCGACCAAGAAACATCCGACTCTATCCAAGGAACACCATGATGAAAATCGTTTTCTGGATACCGTTCTTTTGTGCGTATCTCTTTGCCGGGAATGTTTCCCTGCCGATAGATTCATCCGCAAATCACATCGTCTTTCCCGCGGGGAACGCCTCGTTTTCTCCGTTTCTGCATAAACTGGATTCGTTAATTTATACAAAACAGGGGAACATAAACATCCTGCATCTCGGCGGTTCGCACATCCAGGCCGACGTTTTTTCGAACCGCATCCGTTCCCGTCTCATCCGGGACATTCCCCTGCCGGCCGCTTCGCGCGGATTCGTCTTCCCGTTCACCGCGGCAAATTCCAACACGCCCATCAGCTACGCATCCCGAAAACGCGGACATTTCAAATGGGAGCGGAGCGCTTTCAAAAAAAGGAAAAAGCCTTTGGGCCTGATGGGATTCCAGATTACGACGATCGATCCCGATGCAGAAATCCGCATTGCGCTCGACACGCGGATTCCGGACGAAAAGTTCTGGAGCTTTACAAAAGTCCGACTGTTCGGCTTTTCACCGGATTCCATCGAACCCGTTTTGCAGCTCGAAGAAAGCGGCAAACGCTATGCGGGAAAACACGATTCCATTTCGGGAAGCTTTATCTTTGAAACTTCCCGTAAAGCGGACTCCCTGATTTTCACGTTTCCCTGGAAAAATTCCGCAGCGGAACTCGCTCTTCGCGACACACTCGGAAAACTCGATTCCCTGGGAAAAGAGGCTCTCTTCGCCGATTCAAGCTTTTACAAAAACATCCCGACGTTCACGCTCACGGGAATTTTCCTTTCCGATTCCCTTCCCGGGCTCACTTACAATTCCATCGGCGTAAACGGTGCGGGTCTCGAAGCGTATCTTTCTCTCCAAGACCTGGAGCGCGATTTGGATTTTTCACCGCCGGACCTTGTCATTTTTTCCATCGGAATCAACGATGCGAATGTGGAAAATTTCGATTCCGAACTGTTCAAGGCACGCTACGACACCCTGATATACCGCATCCGAAAAGTCTCCCCCAAAGCGGCACTCCTTTTCATGTCCAACAACGACAGCTATCTCACCAAGACGAACAAGCCGAATAAAAACGGAGAGAAAGTCGCCCAGGCAAATTTTGAACTGGCCAAAAAGTACAAAGGCGGATTCTGGAACATGTACAAAGTCATGGGAGGGTTTCAGTCCATCGATTCCTGGGTAGCCGCCGACTATGCGAAAAAGGACCGCGTCCATTTCAAGAATTCCGGCTATGAACTTTTGGGAGATCTTTTCTTTGACGCACTTCGTGAAATAATCTTTCCCGATTCCACGTTACTCAAACCGGCGGAGAACAAAAGATGAATATTCTTGAAAATTTTCTCCAGGGCGCATTTTTATTCGATCCGTCAAAGCCGCTTCTCTTTACACAGTTTTACTTCTGGGCGTTTTTCGCCGTCGTCTTCGCTCTGTTTTCCTGCCTGCACAGCAAAATCATGCTACGCAACACGTTTCTCTTTTTTGCCAGCCTGTTCTTTTATTATAAGACAAGCGGCAGCTACCTGTTGCTTTTGATTTTTTGCGTCTCCGTCAATTTTCTCGGAGGGCGGATTCTCGAAAAAGTTCAAAGGGCGGCTCCGAGAATTTCCATTCTGGTTGCCCTTGTTTTCATCGATCTCTTCACCCTGGGATATTTCAAATACGCCTATTTTTTCCTCGACGTCCTGCACCAGATTTTCGGGGTGGATTTAAAAGTTTATAATTTTTTCGCTGCTGCCAGCAACCGTCTGTTGCACACAAATTCACTCGTCGATCAAATCATTCTTCCTGTCGGCATTTCATTTTTCACCTTTCAGGCAATCAGCTACGTTGTCGATGTCTATAAAAGGTCTATCCAACCGATCCGTAATTTTTTCGACTTCGGCTTTTATCTGACATTTTTCCCAGCCCTAGTCGCAGGACCTATCATCCGCGCGGACAAGTTTATTCCCCAGCTGCACCAGCCCTATTTTCTTTCGCATCGTTCCTTCGGCCTCGCCGTTTTCTGGATTCTAAACGGCCTTGCAAAAAAAATCATCATGAGCGATTTTCTCGCGACACAGTTCGTCGATCGTGTTTTTGAAACCCCACTCCTCTTTACCGGCTTTGAAAATCTACTCGCCCTATTTGCCTATTCGCTCCAAGTCTATGCGGACTTTTCCGGCTATACGGACATAGCGACCGGCGTCGCCCTTCTGATGGGATTCCGCCTACCGCAAAATTTCAACTCCCCCTATAAAGCAGACAGGCCTTCTGAATTTTGGCACCGTTGGCACATTTCCCTTTCGCGCTGGCTCAGGGACTATCTTTACATTCCCCTCGGCGGAAACCGCAGAGCGAGCTTCGGGACTTTTTTCTGGACATTTGTCATCTCCGCAATCGCCATTCTCCTGTCAGGAAGCTTTCTTGTCGCCGGCGCACTCGGAATTCTCTTTGCGACGCTTGCGCTTTGGGGATTTTTCAGGCCCGATTCCAGACGCACAATCGCCAAGCACACCAACGCCATGATCACGCAGCTGATGGGTGGTCTCTGGCACGGAGCAAGCTGGAATTTCATCGTCTGGGGAGGATTGAACGGTATCGGCATGATTTTAAACACGCAATGGAGCAAGCAAAAAATCGAAATCCGAGCTGTTCTGATGTTCCTCCTCACGGCAACGTTCGCCCTTCTTTGCAAGTTCCACTACGAACCTCTCTGGGGAATCGCCTGTGTCTGTTGCGGAATCATTTTCCTGGGAATCTACGCAAGCATGATTTTTGGACTTTTTTCGAGCAAGAATTTGCCCAGGCTCAAGTTCATCTGGAACGTCCTTCTCACATTCGTATTCATCACATTCACGCGTCTCTTTTTCCGTTCCGGTTCCAACCTAGATCCTGCCGAAGCCAACGAAGTCGCCTGGGAAACCGCCCGCAACATGATAAACCAAATCGGAACTCCGTGGAATCTTTCGCTTGTCCCGCAAATGGCATACCAGCATCTTTCCATCATCCTGGTCTTCTGCCTAGGTATGGCGATTCACTGGTTGCCGGAAAATTTCAAGCGCGCCTACCGAATTGTCTTTGCAAGCCTTCCCCAGTGGGCGATAATCCTCTCTACCGTTGTCGCGTGCTTTTTCATCTACCAGTTTTCCAGCGCGGATTCTCCGCCATTCATCTATTTCCAGTTCTAGAAATTCCGTATAAATTCATCAAAGGATTTTCGCATTCGAAAACATTTTCCGATAGGCTTCGACTTTTTTTTCAAAAGCCAGCGGATAGGCACGGCTCGAACTCGGGGTTCTATACAAAGTAATCGTTTTCGTTTCCAACGGAATTGAGACATTGCCGCCGACAGACGGAGCTTCGGCAAGAAAAGTTTCTGCAACTGTTTTTGTCGCAAGCGTACCGGTCGTTACAAGCGTCCGGCATTCGGGAATTCTATCGAGCAGCTTTTTTAAATCCGTCGGGGAAATCACTTCAAGAAAGGCGTCTGAGGCATTTCCCTTTAAACGATTCACGCTTTCCGCCGCATCATAGATTCCGATTCCTGCCCGTGACAGAAAGGCGATGATTTTTTCCTTGTCAAATCGCTTTTCCTGTTTGCATACAAAATAATCCCTTTCGCCGTAAAAGACTTTTCCAAAAATTCGCCACATGTCGTTGTTGAAATTCGGATAGTAAAAATCCATGCACCAACGATTTTTAGGCGGCGGAAAACTGCCGAGCATTAAAAGCGTCATGCCTTTTGGCAAAAAAGGATCTAGCGGATGCCTTTCCACAAGATTTCAAACAAAGTAATCAAAGTTCCGAGGAAAATTCCGAAATCGGCTTTCGCACAGGATGCCGTGGCGAAGGTCCGCCGTGCACCGGGTCCGCATAGCCTAAGTCGAGAAGACAGACGAGCTTTTCGTTTTCCGAAAATTCAAAAGCCCGTTCAATCGTTTCCGCATTGAAACCTCTCGCCCAGAGCGTATTCAAACCCAGATCGGCCGCTTCGAGCATCATGTGCGTTGCGACAATGCTTGCATCTTCCGGCCCGCAATCGTGCTCGTCGCCATATTTTGAAGCATGGTAGCTTATAGACCTGTCATAGGAAACCATTAGCACGACCGGAGCATTGTACGCCATCCGGGTAAGCCCGCGGATTTTTTCAATCGCCGCCGGAGACTTCAGAACCTTCACATGGACAGGCTGGGAATTTGTCGCTGTCGGAGCGATGCGGCCCGCTTCGAGAACAAGATCAAGTTTTTCTTTTTCCACCGTTTTTTCGCTAAACGAACGGCAGCTGTAACGATTCTTGGCTAATGCAATAAACGTCATAAAAAACCTCTGGGAATAAAATAGAAATATCTGGCATGGAAAAACCGCAAAACGGGCTGCCAATCCCCATGGGAAATTACAACAAACAACAACGCTTTTTATTTCTCGCCAATCCTGAGGAAAGCTTCAAAGCGTATTTTAGAAAACAGAAAGAAGGAGTTTTTCATGAACATTCGAAAGCTATTGCTCTCTCTAGGATTCGGGTGCATCGCCGCCCAAGCCCAAGTTCTTACCTGCAGCAATGGAACATCCCAGCAGATGCGGACTGTCAACAATTACGATTATGAGCTGTGGAGCCAAGACGGAGCCGGAAATGCGTCGCTAACCATCACGGCAAACACGAATCCGGAAAACGGCGGGACTTTCGAAGCGGAATGGAGCGGAACCGTCAACGTTCTTTCTCGTGCGGGAAAAAAATTCAAGAATAACGAAACCGTCTCCTCGGTGGGAACCATTTCAATCGATTTTGAAGCGACCTGGAGTTCTTCCGACAATGTCAAGATGCTGGGCATATATGGCTGGGGATATTTTGCGGAAGGGACTCAGCCGACCGACTTCTCCGACCAAATCGAATACTATATCATCCAGGACAGAGGGAGCTACAATTCCGCAACACAGGGAACCAATTGCACGAAAAAAGGCTCCGCGACAATCGACGGCATCGAATACAACTTTACCGAATGCGACAGAATCGGGCAGCCCATGCTTACCGGGAACGGCAATTTCAAGCAATATTTTAGCTACCCGGCAAAAACGAGCAGCCACAGGACAAGCGGACACGTTTCCGTTTCAACGCATTTTTCCGAATGGGCCAAGGCCGGAATGCCGATGAACAAGCTCTATGAAGTCGCCATGAAAGTCGAATCCTATACAGGGAATACGGGAACCGCCAAGGGAAGCGCCAAAGTCACCAAGAACATCCTCTGCATCGGAAATTCCTGCGAAACGGACATTTCCTCCAGTTCAACGGCATCATCGAGCAGCTCCGCCCTATCCGCAAATCCGACATGCGACGATTACGACCCCGCATTTTGTGGAGGACTCGCCTTCGAAAGCGTTTCCGGAAACAGCGACGACATCCCTTCTTCCGGTGAATGCCTATACATCGGAGACTTTGAAACCATCCAACCCACATTGAATTCAACGGTAATAATCAACGGGGAATCCAACACATGCGGCTCGGAATGGGACAGCTGCAATTACAACACAAAGCCAGAAAAGAAAGACGGCGGATATTACGTCTATGTCGCAGACGGCGACATCAACGCATACGAAAACAACGGCTGGGTTGATATCGTCGCCCGTCCAAAGCCTCTCTGCAACTCGCAGGATCCAAGCTCCGTGAACCGGAACCTCTCCAACCCCAAGGCGTTTTCCATCAGACTTTCTGCCGACAGGGAACTCCTGGTTCATTCGACAAGAACAACTGTGCTAGAAATTTTCGACATGCTGGGCAATCGCGTTTCGGAAATTCAACTTCAGACAGGCGAGCAGTCAATTCACCTGACAATTCCTAGCGGGCACTACCTGGGAAAAGTTCGGGGAGAACGCCCCCAGTCCTTGATACTTCGCTGATTTTCAAAGCGCCGATCGATTCGGCGCTTTCATTTTACCCGGTCTTTCCGGAGCCGAAACTTTTCCGGAAAGTAGCCTTTTAAAAAAAACATTTGTAAATTCACGCCATGAAAGAAAAACTGTTCGCCTACATCAAAAGCTTCCACTGGAAATTTCTTTTCCTCTTTGCCGCTTTCTGCATCGCGCTAGCCGTCATCAACAACCTGCGCGTAAGCGACGACAAGTCCGTCGAATGGTTCGGGACCCAAGATGTTCTCGCAAAACCGGAGTAAGCCATGAAACGACGTCTTTTTTCTGGATTTCTTCTGCTCGTTGCGACATTTCTCGTTTCGGTCTGTATCGCCGAGGTTTCCTTTCCGGAATCGTTCCTCACATTCACCGATTACGAATCTCTCATCGAAAAATTTCCAAAGATCTGGAAATATAATCTCCATGTCGGAATCGGAGCGCTTTTCATCGCCATCCTCGCCGTCATTCCCGCCTACCGAAAGGACCGGGAATTTACGCTCAAGGGACTCGAGACGCTGCTTCGAATCGGTATCGGCGGATTTTTCATCTCGGCAAGCATTTTCAAGATCCAGGATCCCAAAGGATTCGCCGTCCTCGTCGCCCAATACCAATTCCTGCCCGACTTCATCAACAATCTTTTCAGCTTAATTTATCCGCAATTCGAATTCTGGTTTGGCCTTGCGCTAATCGTCACGCCATTTGCGAAAGAATCCGCACTCGCCATTTTCTGGATGTTCGTTTCGTTCATCATCGCTCTCGCCTGGGCACTCGCTCTCGATCTCGGCATCACTTGCGGATGTTTCGAACTCGAAGGCGCCCAGAGCAAGTCCGAAGCGTGGACAGCCCTCATTCGCGACCTGATTCTCATCGGCCCGACATTCTGGCTTACGCTCCGCCCGAACCGCAGTCTTATCGGAATCTGGCGAAAGGGCTAGTAAAAAAATCAAAACGGCGAAACGCCCAAATCCGCGTCACCGGTCCGAATCTTCGCAAGAATTTCAAGACCGGTGATTTTTTGCATCATCAGGATATTGTCGTCTTCCATTTCCAGGTTTCCGCTGTCTCCGTAACGGTTTACAAGGATTCCCCGGATTCTCAGGTGACGCATTTTTGCATATTCGACCGTCAAGACGCACGCGTTGATAGAGCCTAGCTCTGCCGTGGTAACGATCAAAAGCGGAAGATCCAGAAGTTTGATGATGTCTTCGAGAAAAATTTTTTCCCCCGCAAGCGAACCGTTTTCGTCGGCATCGAAGCGGATCGGGCAGACGATTCCTCCGCTGCCTTCGACAAAGACAAAAGGATGGCGTTTCAAGGCCGCCCCGAAATCCCGCGCTACAGTCGAAAGTTCCACCGGATGTCCTTCCTTCCGCGCTGCGAGATGCGGCGAAACGGCTTCCCGGTAAACATAGCTCACCAGTTTCTCTTGCGAATCGTCTAGTCCCGCAAAATTTTTGACATAGTCCGCATCGCCCGCGACCCAGGCGCCATCCCGAAATTCCGCGCCGCTGAGCGCCGCCTTGTAATAGCCGGCATCGATTCCGGAATCGCGCCATTTTTTGACAAGAAGTCCCGTCACAAAGGTTTTCCCGACATCGGTGCCGGTCGCCGTTATAAAATAACCGTTTTCCATAATGCGGGAATTTAGAAATTCCGAAACGGCGGACTACTCGTGAAAATCGTCTTCGCCTTCGATAGCGGGAGCGGGTTCGCATTCGCCGATAAGGCGTATCGCTTCGCAAATCCGGTCGATCTCCGCATCCGTCGTAATGAAAGGAGGCATCGTATAGACATAATTGCAAAAGGGTCTGAGCCAGACGCCCGTTTCCCGGATAACGCGGAGAATATCTTCCGACGAAGGTTTCGCTTTGAGTTCTAGAACACCGATCGCTCCGAGGATGCGGACGTCCGCGGCGTTTTCCAAAGTTTTCAGAGGCAAAAGATTTTCCTTGAGACGCTTTTCGATGCGGGAGACCGACGACCGGTAATCTCTCGATTCGAACAAGGAAAGCGAAGCGATTCCCGCGGCACAGGCAAGCGGATTCGCCATATAAGTCGGACCGTGCATAAACGCAGGGATCTTGCTGTTCGTAATTGCATCGGCAACCTGTTCGGACGTCACGCAAGCGGCCATCGTGATGCATCCGCCGGTAAGCGCCTTTCCGATACACAAGATATCCGGCAAGATTCCGGCATGTTCCATCGCAAAACGCGGTCCCGTCCGGTAAAAGCCAGAAGCGATTTCATCGAGAATCAGCAGGATTCCCTTTTCGTCGCAAAGTTTCCGCAAACGCTTCAAGTAATTCGGGTGATACAGCCACATGCCGTTTCCACCCTGGAAAACCGGTTCACAGATTATCGCGGCGATTTCCCCTTCATGCTCGGAAACAACTTTTTCCATCGACATAAAGTCGGCATCGTCCCACGCTCCGTCGGCGCGGCAGTTCGGACGTTCGGCGAAATAATGTTTCGGCATGATTCCGCGGAAAAGTACATGCATCCCGTCGGGATCGCTCAGCGCCATCGCCCCGGCGGTATCCCCGTGGTAACCTCCCTTGAGAGCGACCAGTTTGGAACGTTCCGCGTGGCCTTGCGCATATTGGTATTGCACCGCCATCTTTGCGGCGCATTCCACGGCAATGGATCCCGAATCCGCATAGAAAATCCGATTCAAACCTTTCGGCAAAAAATTTACAAGCTTCTGTCCTAGACGGATCGCCGGTTCATGCGTAAAGCCGCCGAACATCACATGGCACATCTTTTCGCTCTGTCGCCGGATAGCTTCGACGATTTCCGGGGCGCCATGACCGTGCGCAACGCACCACCAGCTCGAAACGGCATCGATAAGTTCCAAACCATCCGCAGTACAAATATGCGTCCCTTTTGCCGAAATCGCCAGAAAACGCGCCGGAGTGTTTCTGAGAGCCGCATAGGGATGCCACAAATATTCCGCATCAAAAGAAAGAAGCTTGTCCATATTCACCTTTCGAGAATCGCATCTAGAAGTTTTACAAGTACGGCGTTCGCCTGCGGAATCGAAATTTCGCCATGGTCCAAAATTTGCCGTTTCGTCTGTACAAAAGCCCCGTGAACAGACAAAGCGGATTCAAGCTCATCCGAACAGTTTTCGAGAATTTCGGCCATCGATTCTTTCGTCGTTTCCAGATGGAACTGGAGTCCGACGAGCCGACCTAGCCGAAATCCCTGGTTTCTGCAGGCTGCGCTATATGCCAAAGGAATTGCCTGTTCGGGTATATTGAATGTTTCCCCGTGCCAGTGAAAAGCTTCCATCGACAGGCCGTTTTCAAACGTCACTGGGAACCAGCCGATTTCCTTTTCCGGATTTTTCCGAATCGCTGCGCCAAACGCGCTCGCAATCAGCTGGGCCCCCAGGCAAATCCCGAGCAACGGTTTTTCCAAGGCGAACATTTCCCGACAAAATTGCTTTTCCCGTGCGAGATAGGGGTATTTGTCTTCATCCAAGGCGCTCATCGGACCTCCCATCAAAACGGCGAAATCAACATTTGCCGGAGAGGGAAGAGCATCGCCCGCATACAGTTTCACAAAATGGATCCGAAAATTTCTTGCTTCCAGATACGGAAGAATCGCTCCGGGACCTTCAAATTTCACATGTTGAAAAATATAGACGTCCATGCCACCAATATAGCAATCGGGAATTTTCCCTGACATTTCCAGACGGCAACAAAAAATCCCCGGACAAGGATGCCCGGAGATTTTCTTTTCAATTTTGTAAGGTTCGCTTACTGGACGCGCTTCATCATGATGCGGCGGTTCATTTCACGTCCTTCCGCAGTGCTGTTGTCCGCAATCGGGTCGGCTTCGCCCTTACCGATCGCTTCGAGACGGCTCGAATCCACACCGTTCTTCACCAGTTCGGTGCGAACCGCTTCGGCACGCTTCTGGGAAAGCTTCAGGTTCGCGCTTTCCTTGCCGCGGTCGTCGGTGTATCCCAAGATCTGGTAACGCTCGTTCTTGCGTTCCTTCTTGTTCAGGTCCTTCGCCAGTTCACGGAGAGATCTCTTCGAATTCGCCGTGAGCTTGGCCTTGCCGCTCGCAAAGAAGACTTCCAGCTTGATTTCTTCGACCGGGCATCCGTCAGCGGCGATATCACCCGCTTCATACGGACACTTGTCGAGACCTGTGCACTTGTCCTTGAACATGTCGAGCATTCCCTTCTGCGTCACCCACGGATCGCAAACGCCGTCGCCGTCCGAATCCGGATTGTCGAGCGGGCAGCCGTTGTTTTCCACGGCTCCGGAATCCAGCGGGCACTTGTCGAGACCCGTGCACTGGTCCTTGAACACATCGAGCATTCCCTTCTGCGTCACCCACGGATCGCAAACACCGTCATGGTCCGTGTCCGGATTGTCGAGCGGGCAGCCGTTGTTCTTCACGGAACCGGAATCGTACGGGCACTTGTCGAGACCCGTGCAGACATCCTTGAACACATCGAGCATTCCCTTCTGCGTCACCCACGGATCGCAAACACCGTCATGGTCCGTGTCCGGATTGTCGAGCGGGCAGCCGTTGTTCTTCACGGAACCGGAATCGTACGGGCACTTGTCGAGACCCGTGCAGACATCCTTGAACACATCGAGCATTCCCTTCTGCGTCACCCACGGATCGCAAACACCGTCATGGTCCACGTCCGGATCTTCCGTCGGGCAACCATTCGTCGCAAGCGGACCCTTTTCGTTCGGGCACTTGTCAACGCCTGTGCAGACGCTCTTGTAGTCGTCGAGCATTCCCTTTTCAGAGACCCACGGATCGCAAACGCTGTCGCCATCGACGTCCGGATTTCCAAGCGGGCAGCCGTCGTTCTCGATCGGGCCGTATTCCGCCGGGCACTTATCGACGCCCTTGCACTGTTTCACGTTCGGGTCGGTCGGATTTTCAAAGAAGTAGCCGAGACCCTTTTCCGTCACCCATGCATCGCAGAGACCGTCGCCATCGACGTCCGGATCGGGCCACGGACAACCCTTGTTCGCCACAGGACCCGCTTCACCCGGGCACATGTCGTAGCCCTTGCAGACATTCGCAAAGTCGGCCAAGCGACCTTCGTCCGTTACCCACGGAGAGCAAATCGAGTCGCCATCCGGATCCGGATCCTTGCTCGGGCATCCGTTAAACGCCGGGAGACCGGCCTGGTTCGGGCATTCGTCGATACCGGAGCAGACACCGGCAAACTTGTCGAGCATATTCTTCTGGGCAACCCACGGATCGCAAACACCGTCGCCATCGACGTCCGGATTGTCGAGCGGGCAACCATCCGCACCGGCACCCTGTTCGTTCGGGCACTGGTCGATGCCTTCGCAGATTTCGGCGAACTCGGCGCTCAAGCCTTTTTCCGCAACCCACGGATCGCAAACGCCGTCTTCGTCAAGGTCGGGATTCGGCCAGGGGCAACCGTCGTTGCGCTTGTCACCCGGTTCGTCCGGGCACTTGTCCTGGTCATCGGGAACGCCATCTCCGTCTCTATCCGGATCGATGAGGAATCCGGACCACGTGATGCCGCCAAATCCGTAAGCGGAAGGAGTCGTACGGACCTTGGAAGTCCACGGAGCATTGCCATTGCTTCCATCGTTTCCGTTTCCTCCGCTGATCACGCTATTGGTATAATCCTTTGAAATCGCAAAATGACCACCGACCTGGAGGTCCAGATGGTTCCCGATGTGGAACACCAGACCGACCGAAGCCTCGTTCATCGAAAGATCCTTGATAGCCACATAATCTCCGTCGGCGATATCCATATAGTATTCGCCGAAGATGGATACGACAGAAAGCGGATAGAGCTCCATGCCGAACGCCACGGAATAGAAACCGGGATAGTCTTCATTACCGACAGTAAAGCGGTAGCCGCCGTTCACGTGGAAGAGAAGCGGAGCCGCATCGATTTTGCGGAGGTCCATCGTCGCGGCAGCGGTGACGCGGAAGATCGAGTTGTTCGATCCGAACGCGTAGCGGTTCAACTGCCCAAGGTTGATGTAATCCGGTTCACGAACCCAGGAACCGCGCTTCGAGGCGTCCGTCGTCGGGAAGTCCGCTCCGAGAATAAGCGCGATATCAAAGAGCTGGTCCTCGGGAAGCGGGGCGCGGAATTTCAATGTCGCGCGGAGGTTTCCCAGGTATCCCTGCTTTGCCGCATCGGAATTCTTGAATTCCAGCTGGTCGTAATAGACCGGGAGCATGATAGCGACATCCATGATTTCGAACATGCCGAACGACATGCCGAAATAGCCGCTGATACCCACAAACTGGTCCAGCTCGTCTGCCCCATTATTATATCTGTTAAACGTGTAGGAGTCGAAGACGCCGCCATCATTCGAGACATCCCCTAAAAGAGTGATGCCAAGCTGACCGTGCTTCATCGACTTCGCCGAGTAGGTTTTGTCGAAACCGAGCTGCCCGTTCTTGTTAAAGGTCTCGTGCGCAAAGGCGAGCGAAACCGATAGTCCCAGAAGGGTCAAGCATTTGATGCATTTATTCATTGGTTCTCCTTCTTTAAAACCAATCCTTTTCAGCCCGAAAAAAACGAGCCTAATCCTGACAAAAGATAGTTAGAAAAAACTTTTTTGTCTTTTCCGATATGTTTCAAAGCAACTTCGTTTCCGCATTTTTACATAACAAGCCTATATCGGAACTTAGCGCTTAGAATTTAGGGCCGGAAGCTGCTTGCCGGAACTTGCGGGCAACGATGTTTTCGCATTTTAAGAGCTTAAACGTCTGCAGTTCAATCAATTAAAGGAAAACAACTCCGGAAATGCCCGTTTTAGGCTTGCATACCCCCGAAAAGACACAATCAGATGATCGAGAACGGGAATTTCAAGAATCCGACCCGCATGGCAAAGAGAACGCGTCACGTTCTTGTCTTCCTCGCTGGCAACTAAGGAGCCCGATGGATGGTTGTGGGCCACGATAATGCAGCTCGCCCTATCCCGAATCGCCTCGGAAAAAACTTCCCGCGCATGGACTTGCGTGCGATCGGCAAGACCCGATGTCACCAGATGGACGCCCAGAATTCCGTTGCAGCTGCTGAGCGAGACCGCTACAAAACATTCCTGCCGGCGAAACTTGAGAAAAGCCAGGTGGGGCAAAAGCGCCCCCGGTGAAGTCACGTTCGTCATCCGCGAACCCAAAAAGAACCGGCTTGAAAGCTCCAGACAGGCCAAGATCTGGGAAGCCTTGGCGCGACCGAGGCCGCCGATTTCACAAAGTTCCTCCAAGGTCGGACGGCGGGCCGCCTTCGAAAGGAAATCCGCGAGTTCATCCGAAAGGGCAAAAACATTTTTCTTTGCAGATCCCCGTCCCAGGATTAACGCAAGCAGGTCCGACGTGGAAAGGGATTCCGGGCCATCCTCCGCCAAGCGTTCCCGCGGAAGGGATTTTTTGTCGCATACAATCATTCGGTTCTCCTAAAAAAGTCCGTTTTCTTTTTATAACGCTCCAAAGCCGATTTTCATCCATTTTATGTTATTTTCCAGGAAAAACCATTTTTCAAAAATTCAAAATTTCAATTTTCATCTTTTTCAAAAATTCAATTTATCACAAAACTGTCCAATTTTTACATCAAACGCAGTTCAAATTTCAACAATTTAGACGAAAACAAAGCATTTTTCATTTTTAAAAGCATTCAAAACTTAAAACTTCGTCAACAATCGGCAAGTTTTCACAAAAATTCAAAAATTTTAAAATCAAAAAATTAAAAACAATCGTCTTTTTGTCAAAAGTACATTGCCAACGTCATTTTCGATTGCTATATTCAGCCCATTCAAACACCAAAACTTGATTGAGAACTGTTATGACAAACCACGCATTAAGCGGCGCACAAGTGATACTCGATTGTCTGAAACGCGAAGGCGTTGATACGATCTTCGGCTATCCAGGAGGCTCCGCCATTCCCCTTTTCGACGCCATACTCGATTCGGGCATCAAGATGGTTCTTTCACGCCACGAACAAGGTGCAACGCACATGGCAGACGGCTACGCCCGCGCCACGGGAAAAGTAGGCGTTGTCCTGGTCACAAGCGGTCCGGGAGCGACGAACACCTTTACGGGCATCTATACCGCATTGATGGATTCTTCCCCGCTAGTCGTCCTTGCCGCCCAGACGACTACTCCCAATCTGGGCAAAGACGCTTTCCAGGAATGCGATACAAGCGGAATGACTTTCGCCGCGGTCAAACATTCCTTTTTAATCAAGGATCCGAACGATCTACCGCGCGCTGTCAAGGAAGCTTTCCATATCGCACGTTCCGGGCGTCCGGGTCCCGTGCTTATCGATCTGCCGAAAGACGTCCTCGCAAACGCCTGCACGGCAAAATACACCGACGATCTCGAGCTGCCGGGCTACAAGGTCCCGACATATGCGGACTCCACCGCGATTGAAAAAGCGGCCAACCTTCTCAAGGCATCGAAAAAGCCTCTTCTCCTCATCGGCCACGGCGCCATCATTTCGAACGCGTCCCGCCAGGTGAAGGAACTCGCCGAAAAGCTGAACGTTCCTGTCGTCGAGACGCTGCTCGGTCTCGGAGCCTTCCCCGAAACGCATCCGCTTTCGCTCGGGATGCTCGGGATGCACGGAACCGCCTACGCGAACAAGGCTCTTCTCGACTGCGACCTTATCATGAACATCGGCTCCCGCTGGGACGACCGCATCACGGGAAAGCTCGACGAATTCTGCAAGGGGGCGAAAATCATCCACGTGGATATCGACCCGGCGGAAGAAGGGAAAATTTTGCAGCCGGATGCTTTCCTCTGCGGCGACGCAAGGCTCGTTCTCGAACAGCTGTTGCCGCTCGTTTCGCGGCTTGACACAGACGACTGGGTAAAGACGGTCCAGACATACAAAAAACGTTATCCGCTGACCTACCCCAAGCAGGGCGGGCTCCGGATGCAGCACATTATTTCCACGGTCTATAACCTTACAAAGGGCAAGGCTATCGTCACTACCGACGTGGGCCAGCACCAAATGTGGGTCGCCCAGTTCTACAAGGCGGACTATCCGCGGCAGTTTATCACGAGCGGCGGGGCGGGCACGATGGGATTCGGTTTCCCGGCTGCTATCGGTGCCGCAATCGGTCTCGCTTCGGAACAGAACTGGCCGGTGTGTTGCTTTGCCGGAGACGGCGGATTCCAGATGACCGAATTTGAACTGGCGACCGCTTTCATCCACAAGCTTCCCATCAAGATTTTCGTGATGGACAACAAGTTCCTGGGAATGGTCCGCCAATGGCAGGATATGTTCTACGACAAGCGCTATTCCTCCGTCAGCATGGTCGGGAATCCGGACTTCGTGAAACTCGCCGAAGCCTACAAGATTCCAGGGCTACGCATCAAGCGGTCTGCGGATGCCGAACGCATCATCCAGAAAGCTCTCGACTACAATGAAGGTCCCATCCTCATCCACTGCGAATGTGAAGAAGAAGACAACGTATTCCCGATGATTCCGGCAGGCGCACCGCTTACCGCAATGATGACGGAACCGCCCAAAGGTCCGCTCGAAAAGCCGACAGGGAGCACCTAACCATGCAAACAGACAAGAAACTTTCCGCTCACAGCCTGAGCCTGCTCGTCGCCAACCGTCCCGGCGTTCTCGTGCGCATCGCGCTCGTGTTCTCGCGCCGAGGCTACAATCTGGATTCCCTGGTCGTCTCCCCGACGCTCAACCCGGACTTCAGCCGGATGAACATCGTCGCCCACGGCAACCCGGAAATTCTCGTGCAAATCATCAAGCAGCTCGAAAAGCTCGTCGATGTCATCCAGGCAAAGGACCATACCGGTTCGAGCACTGTCGAAAAGGAACTTGCGCTGATCAAGGTCAAGTGCAAGTCCAGCGAGCGGACCGAGATTCTCCAGCTGTGCGACCATTTCAAGGCGACAACGGTCGATATGACGGACACGTCGATGATCATCCAGATTACCGGCAACACGGACAAGATCGATGCGATGAAACGCCTGCTCGACAAGTTCGAAGTCGTGGAATATATTCGTACGGGCAAGGTTATCATGGTGCGCGGCGAAGAACTCACCTGACGCTCCGGCAAGCTTTCCCTTCTCCAGAAGGTGCCCCGCTTCGGCGGGGCTTTTTTTACATTTAAGACATGAAGATTTTTGTAACCGGAGTGGCTGGGCAGCTGGGCCACGATGTGATGAACGAGCTCGCCAAAAGAAGACATGAAGGAATCGGAAGCGATCTCGCTCCCGCATACAGCGGAATCCAGGACGGAAGTTCCGTCACCCAGGCACCCTACCGCGCCCTAGACATTACGGACAAGGCCTCGGTAAAAAAGCTTCTCGAAGAACTTCACCCCGATGCGGTCATCCACTGCGCCGCCTGGACCGCGGTTGACCTTGCGGAAGATCCCGACAAGCAGGAAAAGGTCCGGGCCATCAATGCGGGCGGCACGAAGAACATCGCCGAATCCTGCCGGGAAATCGGAGCGAAAATGATCTATATCAGCACGGACTACGTGTTCGACGGGCAGGGAACCGCCCCGTGGGAGCCGGACTGCAAGGATTACAAACCGCTCAACGTCTATGGGCAGACAAAGCTCGAAGGGGAGCTCGCCGTCAGCCGAATTCTCCAAAAATATTTCATCGTCCGCATCGCCTGGGTCTTTGGACTGAACGGCAAGAATTTCATCCGGACAATGCTGAACGTGGCGAAGACGCACGATACGGTGCGCGTCGTGAACGACCAGATCGGAACGCCGACATACACGTTCGACCTTTCGAGGCTTCTCATCGACATGGTCGAGACGGAAAAATACGGCTATTACCATGCGACAAACGAAGGCGGATTCATCAGCTGGTACGACTTCACCCGGGAAATCTATCGCCAGGCGGGACTTTCCACCGAAGTCATCCCCGTATCGACTGCGGAATATGGAATTTCCAAGGCCGCGCGACCGTTCAACAGCCGCCTTTCCAAGGAAAAACTCCTCGTGGCGGGCTTCAAGCCGCTTCCGACATGGCAAGACGCCCTGTCGAGATTCTTGAAAGAAATGAAGCAGAGCTAAACACCAAACGACACATTTAGAAAAACGCATCCAGGCTACGGAGAAGATAAATTCTACATGGGAGGCATGAAATGAGGAAAAGCGCGATACCGAAAATTACGACAAGAGCATAGCGAAAAGAAAAAGAAGTACAAATCACGCTGGACAAAAGCCTCTACACCGACGAGTTTATCCAATCGATGGGCTTCTACATTCCGTTTGACAGAAAGTGGAGATGCCGGAAAGAGATAAAACCCATCCCCTACAGGTAAATCGGAACATCCACTCCGATGCGGTTTCCGCTAGCCTTCGAGATACGTGTAGCCGTAAAGTCCCGAACGGTAGATGTTCAAAAATTCCTTGCCTTCCTGGAGCGTGATTTTTCCTTCCTTCACGGAACTTGAAACCCAGTTTTCCATCGTCCGGACAAGGGCCTTGTCGCTAAAATTCACGTAATCCAGGACATCTTCCACGGACTCGCCGTCGATCATCTGGTCGATGCGGTAGGAATCCCCGTCGCAGACTACATGCACGGCGTTCGTATCGCCAAAGAGGTTGTGCAAATCGCCTAAGATTTCCTGGTAGGCGCCGACGAGATAGACCGCGAGATAATACGGTTCGCCCTCTTTCAGCGGATGGACGGGAAGCGTCCGGGAAATGCCGTCCCCCGAGACGAACATGTCGATTTTTCCGTCGGAGTCGCAAGTGACGTCCTGAAGCGTTGCATCGACCGTCGGCGATTCGTTGAGGCGCTGGATGGGCATGATAGGGAAAATCTGGTCGATGGCCCAGCTGTCCGGAAGACTCTGGAAAAGCGAAAAATTGCAAAAGTACTTTTTCGCCAAAAGCCGCGGAAGCTCCGAAAGTTCCATCGGGGCATGCCGAAGTTCGCTCGAAAGCTCGTTCACGCGACGCGCGATGCTCCAGAAAAGTCGCTCGGCAAGGGCGCGGGTCTGCAAATCGACCGTTCCCATCCGAAAACCGGAAAGGACGTCGTCGTTTATCTGCATCGCGTCGTGCCAGTTTTCCAACAGATTCCGAATGTTCAGACCTTTTAAAATCGCATACAGATCCTTGATGGAATCCGCGGACCGCTCCGGGATTTCCTGCTTTTCGTCTTCGAAGAATGCAGGCCCCGCCGATTCGAGAACGTTGAACACAAGAATCGAATGGTGGGCGGAGAGAGCGCGACCCGTCTCGGCGATGACATTCGGATGCGGCAGAGAAAACTTTTCGCACGTTTCATAAATGGAATAGACGATATCGTTAGCGTATTCCTGGATGGAATAGTTCACGGAACCCGTCCCCGCGCTGCGGCTGCCATCATAATCCACGCCGAGCCCTCCGCCGACATCGACGAATTCCACGTTCATCCCGGCCTGTTTCAGCTGCGCGTAGAATTCGGAAATTTCCCGCAACCCGGACTTCACTTTCCGAATGTTCGTAATCTGGCTTCCCAGGTGGCAGTGGATAAGTCTCACGCAATCACACATCTTTTCTTCGCGGATCAGATCGAGCGCATGGAGCAGATCCGAACTGCTCAGCCCGAACTTGCTGTGGTAACCGCCGGATTCTTCCCACTTGCCCTGCCCGGAAGAGGCGAGCTTTATCCGCAGCCCGATATTCGGCTTCACCCCGATACGCCTCGAAATTTCGATGATCATCGGAAGTTCGTTCATCTTTTCCACGACGACGAAGATATTCTTTCCCATCTTTTGTGCGAGAAGCGCAAGCTCGATAAAATCCTCGTCCTTGTAACCGTTGCAGATGATGAGCGACGCCGGATTGTCCATGTTCGCCAGCACCGCGTGAAGCTCCGGCTTAGAGCCCGCTTCAAGGCCGATGTTGAACTTTTTCCCGTGGCGCACGACTTCTTCGAGAACCGCCCGCTGCTGGTTCACCTTGATGGGAAACACGTCGTAAAAGGAACCCTTGAAACCGTATTCCTGGATGGATTTGTTGAAGCACTCGTTGATCTTTTCAATCCGCGTATCGAGAATGTCGGGAAACCGGAGAAGGAGAGGCGTTGGCATATCCCTCAGATCGAGTTCCTGGACAAGCTTGTAGAGATCGATTTCCGGGCCTTTGTCGCGAAGCGGGCTGATGGTCGCATTTCCTTCCTCGTTGATGTCGAAGTAGCCTATTCCCCATCCGCGGACATTGTAGAGGTCACGGGAATCGTCGATACGCCAATTTTTCATTTCGTGGGTGCACCTTCTTTTGGTTGTGAAAATCGGGAAAAACAATAGAAAAAAACAGCGTCACTTTTAAGGTCTCCCGTGCATTTTCTATTTTCAGGCGCGAAGTTTTACATTCAAGAGGATCTATGTCCCAAATCGCCAATTTTTTCTCGGAATACTGGGTCGTCATTTTAATCCTGGTCATCCTTGTCGTCATTCTTGCAGCAATTCGCGCCGTGCGAAAAGTCATGAAAGAAGGCGGCGGAGCCTTTAACCTGGAAACAATCCGCAAGAACTCCGAACCGAATCGCGAAGTCATCCGCTACAAGGGAAAGGCGATGCTTAAGGACGCAGATGTCGTGTGCGAAGTCAAGGGAAACCGGGTCGTCCCCAGACGGGAAGAGCTTTCCCTGTTCCGCGCCGCATTCAAGAGCAAGTTCAAGGCTGCCGTTTTCTTCATCGAAAAGGAGAACAAAGTCGCCTACTTTTTCTGCAAGACGGAAGCGGGACTCCAACGCCGCATCACGAACCTCATGCTCGACAAGCAGGAAAAAAACAGCCATTGGCCCTATACGGACAAGGCGACCGGGGAACATCTCCGCTTTCCGCGTGTCTAGGCGTCCGGCAAAGATTCGCCCGGCATGAATCCCGCCTTTGAATTTCTCCCGCTGAAAGAATTCAGCGAAGCGATTCTTGAAGAGACCCGCAGACAGAAAAACCTACTTTTGACCGCTCCGACGGGATCGGGTAAATCGACATTTGTGCCGTGGCTGCTCGCTTCGCAAAAGGAAGGTCTCGGAAGAGTCGCCGTCCTCGAGCCGCGGAGACTTGCCGCGACAAGCCTCGCCGGCTATCTCGCCAAACTTGCCGGGACAAGGCTCGGCACGTCAATCGGATACAGGATCCGTTTCGAGAGCGCCGCATCCGACAGCACGAAAATTCTCTTTACCACATACGGCAACTTTCTCCAAACCTTGCTGCATGACGGCGAATCGTTCGACTGGATAATCTTCGACGAGTTTCACGAACGCCGGGCCGAAATGGATTTGCTCCTCGCCTATTTTCTCGCCCGGCAAAAATTTTCAAAAGCTCCGCGCATCGCCATTCTCTCCGCGGAATTGAACCGCGACGAACTCGAGAAAACATTGGGCATCCAATGCCTCCATGTCGGACGGCCCGGATTTCCCGTGCAAATCCTGAACCTGGAAATCCCGCCCGGAAATTCCCTCGCGCGAAATGTGGAAAAGGCGCTCCGCACCCTCGAACGCAACCATGTCTGGGGAACGACGTTGGTCTTTCTCCCGGGAAAAGGAGAAATTGCAAGCGTTCATCGCCATCTTGAAGAAACTTTTGGCTACGGAACGCTAAAGATTCTCGACCTATACGGTGGACAGGACAAGGCAACGGAGCAGGAAATCTTTTTACACACAAACAAACCGCGCATCATCCTTGCAACGAACATCGCCGAGACAAGCCTCACCATCCCGGACGTCACAGGAGTCATCGATTCCGGTCTAGAGCGCACCACGGAATTTAACGCTTCGCAGGGAAAAAGTATTCTGAAGCTCGGACGCATCAGCATGCAAAACGCCATCCAGCGCACCGGGCGCGCAGGCCGCACACGAGAAGGCGTCTGTATTCGCCTGTGGGGAAAACGAGAAGAAGTCCTTTTTGCGCAAAACATTGTCCCCGAAATCCAGAAAAGCGACCTGCGCCCGATTTTACTGCAAAGGGCCGCACTCGCCAGAACACTGGACATCGCGCCGAACAATCTAAAATTCATTACCGAACCAAACCCGGTTCTTGCGGAGAAAGCCTTCCAAGAACTTTCCCGTTACGGATTTCTAACGGCAGACGGAAAAATTTCTCCGAATGGTCTCCGGGCACTGGAAATTCCGCTCAACAATCTACAGCTAGCCAAAGCGTATCTCGAAGCGGAATCTCTTTCCAATTTAACGCTCGCCGTTTTTTCCATTCTCGATTCCGACGAACCGGTGCGCGGAAACAACGTTCCGCAAAACGCCTTGGAATGTGCGCAGAACTTGCTACAAAACAAGCACAAGGCAGCGCGCGAAATTCAACTTTCCTATCGGAGATTGCAGGAATTTTCGCAAAGGAAAAAATTTCCAGAGCTCCGGGCAGAAAATCCACGGGAAACGCTCCGCCTTTTTTGGAAAGCATTTCCCGATGCGCTGGCGATTAAGAGCGGAAACGCCTACAGGACAAGGACCGACACTTTTCCGATAGAACCGGCATCCGTTGAAAATGCGGACGCCATTCTGGTCTTTCACCTATTGCGTACAAATTCATCGCAAAAATCCGAAATGCGAGCCGGATTCTACCTGGCCATTCCGAGCGATTTTTTAAAAAGCGACGACAGAGAAATCCGCTACGAGCTTTTGTGGCGTTCAGGACAGGAACGCTATATCGGGCTTGAAATTTCTTCGGCGAACGGTGTGGAAATTTCCCGCAAGGAAATCCAGCCGCAGGAAGCCCCTGTCGAAATTTTGAACAAATTAAAGGAACTGACGGGAAAAGCCTGGATGGAACGTCACAAGCGCGAAGACCTTTCTTTCCTGTGGATGGACGAAGCGAACAAGATTCTTCTCTGCAAGATGAAACTCGCCGCGGAAACTTTTCCCGAATATTCCCTGCCCGCCTGGAATGCGGAAGACATGGAACTTGTCACCGAAGATTTTCTTGACGGACATTTTCTGCTCCGCGATCTTACCCCGGAACTTTTCCGATCGAAGATGAAAGAATACTTTGGCGAGAATATGCTGTCCTGGCTCGGGAAAATGTTTCCCGATACGCTCTCGCTTCCCAACGGGAAAAAGGCGCGATACCGTTATGCGGAAAATTCCCCCGTGGAGCTTTCCGCCCGCATCGAGGATTTTCTTCCCTTCCGCGGAGAACATTTCATCGCCGGGGGAAAGGTCAAGGTCCGCTACGACATTCTCGCACCGAACTTCCGGACCGCCCAAAAGACATGGGACTTGACGGGCTTCTGGAAAAGCACCTACCCGCAGATACGAAAAGAGCTTCGGGGAAGATACCCGAAGCATCCTTGGCCGGAATCGGTCGATTAATTTATACGGAATTATTCCTCTTCAATGGCGGTCCATTTTTTCGGAGCGGCATACTCGTCCGAGGAGTCGGAATTTTCAAATTCGAAAGACGTCGCAGATACTTTGGAAAGCGTTCCGTATTCCACCGCCGGGCACTCCACCTTTTTGACGGCGGAACACTTTTCGACAGAGAGCACCAGATAGTCGCCGAAAACCGCCCATGCGCCTTCGCGTTGGACTTTGGTCGTATTCTCGCTCAAACCGGTCTTTCCCTTAATTGTATAATTTTCACCGCTAAACGAAAGTGTCCAGCGAAGCGTATCGTTACTTTCGGAATTCCAACCGGACATTACCAGAAGCGACACGTCCGGATAATCCACGGTCATCGAAGAGACGCTGTAATTCTTTTTCGAAATATCGTTGTCAAGCTCGTATGATCCGCTGTTTTCCTTGGCAGTATAGGAATTGAGAATCGAAACTTCGCCGGCAAAATAGACGGGCATCGTGAGCAGGTGCTGGCGATGGACATCGTAATATCCCGCTTCAAACGACTCCTTGCCCGTGACCTCGCGAATATATTCCCCATTTCTATAGAAACGATATGTAGAGCTCGAATCGCCGTCGCTCCATTCCAGGACTTTTCCGACAAGGCTGTCGCTTTTTGCAAGATACCCGGATTCGACTTGCCGCGTCGCCTTTTTCACGGCCACCGGTTCCGCATCGTCAATTTTCACCATCAACGTTGAATCGTCCATCGAAAATTCCAGCCGGATACCCTTCTCTATCCAGGCGATGATGGAATCTCCCCGGCTCAGACCGGTCGCATAAACATAGCCCGAGGAAGTATCAAACGCCAGGACGCCGTTTGAAAGATCCGCATGCGTAACGATCGTCCCATACGAAGCCCCCGCATTTGCCGTATCGACAAACCAAAGCGAATAGAGACCGCTTTTCCCGGCGGAAAGCCAGAGGTTCGTGCCGAATTTTAAACCGAGGTCCATGTTCGGCAAAAGGTTCTCCGTATCAAACGCCGGCACCGGGGAATCCTTAGACGACGAAGACGAGAGAATTTCTCCCGAAGACGAAGAATCTGTTTCGCGGCTCGCGTTGCTGCTCGAATCACTGCACGCGGCAAACGCAAGTACGCTTCCTGCAACGAGTGTCAAGATTTTATTCCATTTCATAAAAGCCTCTTTGTTTTTTTCTTAAATCTATACCTTTCCACGTCAAATTGCAAAGGGTTTTACGCTAAAAGGGAGAACCGGGCTTATAGCCCAAATCCTTTTCCGCATCGGTGATTTCCGGAGCCGCATCGAAGCGAAATCCAGCCAGCGCCTGCCTCGCCGAAACGCTACCCGGAAGCAGGAACTGTTTCAACAAAGCCAAAAAATGGCAAAGCCAGAGCGGCACGCCATAAATTTTTTTCCGGACGCCCGCCTTTTCCATCGAAATTTTCGCCATGTCGGAAAGGGACAGCACCTTTGAACCCGCAAGTGCATATGTTTTCCCGACCGCAGCCGGAGATGTCGCAGCGAGCGCAATGCCTTCGACCAAATCCTCCGTCCGAACGGGACGCTTCAAGCACTTTCCCTTTCCCGGTAAAAAGACCAGCGGAGAACTCTTAAGATATTTCACAAAAAGCATGTATTCCGCACCGCCCGACTTTTCGACTACCAATGTCGGGCGCACAATCGTAAAGGGAATTCCCGAATTTCTGACCAAGGTTTCGGCCCGCAACTTGCTAGAACCGTAGTCGGTCAAGTCCGGATACGTAACGGAAATACTCGATACAAAGAGAAATCTCTTGACTCCGGCGGATTTTGCCGCAAGCAGGACATTTCGCGTTCCTTCCAAATTGATTTTTTCAAAAGCGTCCTTTCTCTTGGCGAGAATGACCGCCGCCAAGTGGCAAACCGTGTCCACATTTTGAAAAGCATCCAGAAGCGTTTTCGGTTTCCGGACATCACCGTAAAAAATTTCAACTTCACCAGGAAGACGCTTCGATTCGCCTTGTCCGGGAAGGGTCAAAACCCGGACAGAATGCCCCATCGCGAGAAAAAGTTTCGATAAACGAGTGCCGACAACACCGGCACCGCCTGTAATCAAGATATTAGCCATAACGACCCGAAAAGCGCAAAAGAACAATTCGCAAGACGCGGAAGCCGTAAGGAATAACCGACAAGTTCGACTTTTCGCCTGCATAGCGTGTCTCGATCGGCAATTCGGAAATTTTGAATCCTTTCGCATCGGCAATCGCCAGAATTTCCAAATCGATATCGAATGAACCGCTGCGTTTCGAAAGTTCCAGTGTTTTCAAAAAATCCACCCGATACGCAATCAACCCGCTGTGCCTGTCGGTTAGTTTATTTGTAAAAACGGCATTTTCGATTTTTGTAAGAAGCTTTCCGCCGAGATACTTGTAGAAAGGCATTTTCCCTGCCCGGGCACTTCCTTTTTGGGCAAGCCTTGAGCCCTGCACAGCGACCGTCCGAGGATTTTCCAGGACCGAAAGCATCCGGGAAATCGCACTTGCCGGATACTGCCCATCGCCATGTAGGCAGACCGCAAACCGGACTCCTGTTTTTTCCAAGAACTTCGCCCGGGAAATGCCGCACTTGACGACCGCCCCGTAGCCTTGGTTAGAGGCAAACGATTCGATGCGAACGCGCGTACGGATTTCGCTCTGCAAGAAATTTTCCGCCTCTTTACGCGTTCCGTCCGAACTGCCGTCATCGATGATCAAAAGCTCTTCCGTGCGAAGCAGGACTTCGCCGGGAATTGAACGCAGCAAATCGGGAAGTTCCCTTTCTACGTTATACGCCGGGACAAAGATGAACAGATCACGCGTCATGTTCGTTTGGCAGAATAATGTTTGAAAAACCAGAGAATTGATTTTTCAAGAGCGTCGTCAATGGGAATTTTCGCTTCAAAACCCAGCAATCGCTTGGCCTTTTCTACCGCAGGAACGCGGCGCAGGGAATCCTCGTATCCTTTGCCGTAATATTCTTCGCCCGACAAAATCCGGCATTCGGGGATTGCGCTTTCCGGAACGGAATTTATCCGTGCAAAAATTTTCCGCATTTTTTGGGCAAGTTCAAATATCGAAAGTTCGTTCTTCGCATTGCCCACGTTGAACGTCTGGGAAAAAGCCCTTTCCGCATTCCGGAACAGGCAGAACATAAACTCGACAGCGTCTTCAATCGCGGTAAATGTCCGGCGCGACACGCCTCCATTCACAAGGACCATCGGATCTCCCCGCACGAGCGCGCTCGAAAAATTGGCAAGCACCCGCGGTATTCCCACTCCATCGACGCCCGGCATAAAGTCCATCCACGGCCCGATGAAATTAAAGGGGCGAACGATGCTGTAGCGCAAACCCGGAATGGAAGCAATAAACCGTTCGGAAAGTTGCTTGGCGACCGCATACGACCAACGCGACGCCCCGAGCGGACCTTGTACAAAATCCGACAAATCTTCATCCAGGATTCCGGAATTTTCGAGGGTCTTCCCATAGACTTCCGAAGTCGAAAAATATACGAGCCACGAACCGGAAAGTGCGCACTTTTTGGCCAGACCCGCCGGATGCGTAAAATTGCTTTCGATGACCGCTTCCGCCTCTCCCATGTAACGGCTCGGCGTGCATATCGCGGCGAGATTCACCACGATTCTGTTTTCCGAAACGCGCTCTGCGATTTTCTCGTCGGCAATATCGGCCAAAAGAAATTCTATCCGGGGATTTTTTTCCGCAAGCAAATCCTGCACCCGGTGAAAATCCAGATCGACGACAAGGACTTTCCAGCGAGTCCGCACCAAAAGCGCCCGCAGCAAATGCGAACCGACAAATCCCCCGCCGCCGACAAGGGCAACCGTCAGGCCCGCATCGTCAAAGCGAAAGTCCGAAGCGCGCAATTTATTCCTTAACGGTAAATGTTTCTGAATTTCCGCGGATCTTTCCCGCATTATAGGCTTCGACCTGGATGAACGCCTTGTCGGAAGCCTTGACGATTTCCGGATCCAGATAGGCGGAAACCGTCGTGCAATGTTTTCCGTCCGGCGCTTCGTCACCGATAGAATTGGCGAACAGATTCACACCCTTGTCGTCTTCGCTCGCCTTGTAATACGCCTTGAAGCCGCCTGCGTTCTTGTACTTCGCGACAAAGGTCACTTCGACAGAATCGCCGAGTTTAAAAACTTCCCCGCCCTTCGGCGTAAAAACCTTGACACCATCTTCGGAAAGGTTGCAGTCAAACTGTTCCCCGTCCGAACTTGAGCTGGAACTTCCGCAACCCATGAGAAAAGCCGCGGCAAGGCTTGAAGCGATTAACGAAATTTTTTTCATCTTTAACTCCTGAAATCAAAGAAAACTGGCCTTGATGCCGATAGCGAGCGTCCATTCTTCAAAGAGCGCCCCGAAATCGGGTAAATTCCACTTTCGCATCGGGCTTTCGTCGTATTCGTCATCCGGATTCGCCGCATTGGACTTGTCATGCAACGGGAGCGAGAACGCGAGAAATATCGGATAGTCCGAACGTGAAAATTCAAGTCCATAGACAAAAGCCATCGACCACGCCAGATGATCCGGATCCGGTCGCGGATCGTAAACGCCCACCTTTTCCGACGGAATCCAGGCGACGCCCAGCGGTGCCGAAAAAGTGACGCCGAAAGAATGGACAAAATTTTCCTGTCCGCGGTAAGCGTAGGCGACGCTAGCCGAAACGCTCGACGGCGTAAAACCGCCCAAGTCGTTTTCGCCATACCACTTGAAATGGTATTCAAAGCGGTCATCGCCCGAAGTGTTGTAATCCTTGAAGTAGGAATCGCTAAACTCGTTTTTCCCGCCAAAGCGGATGTTGAACGGATGCGTATAAGTGAGCGAATAGAGCCACATCCCGTTTTCCGTATCGCGTGTCCAGTTCCATCCGAAGGCTGCCGAATAGACGCCGGAGCCTTTCTGGAAGCCCGTGGGGAGGAACTCCTGCGATGCGTCCGTTCCCCGCTTGATGTCGTACTGCCCGGTCGGAATCGTGAGAGCTAGAGAGAGGTTCGCCGCTCCGCCGCTGCCGACGATTTGCGAAACGTCGATAGAAACGTCTCCGATGCCTCCGGTCGTGCGGTCGTGCGGAGCCTGGTTCGTGCGATACTGGACTTCGCCGCGATGCGTCATGAAGGGAACCGAAACGCCGACCGATGTCGTCCACAGCGGTTTAAAGGAAAATCGGGGCGTAAACGTAAACGCGGAATAGTTTTCGCCGACATTCATCTTGGTAAAGACTTCCGCTTCGACAAGTCCCCCGTTTACCCCTTGGCCAATCCACTTGATCCCGTCCGAAGTTCCGCCTCCGCCGCCACCGGCGCCGCAACCGCCTATCGATTGCCACGGTGTCTGGGGAGCATTCGGGACAAGCATGGAAAGGGAAAGTCCCAGGGCAGATGCCAACGCGATTGATAAGATTTTCTTCATCGGTCATCTCCTCAGGGAATATAGAGCAAGTAGCCGTTGTTCGTACCGGTAGAAACAAAATGCCCACCGGGAGAGCGTCCGCCTATCAGCGGAACCGGGGCAACTTCCCGAACATCCCCGATCCATTCGACAGAGATGTCGCTCGGAGCGGATGCGTTCACGGAAACTTCGCGCATGGCCGTCCTGCCGACCGAAGCGTTCCACGTAGATTCCTTGAGCAGATCGCTCTTGTTCAGGTAGGAATTTCCCGGAGCGAATTCCGCCCAGACAACAAATTGCCGACCGTTGAAATTCCACCAATGCGGAAAGACCGGATTCGAAATCATCTCGCCGGATTTTTCGATTTCAAAAGGTTTCGCTTCGGGAGAAAGTTCCTGCAAATATGAATTCCACGCATACGAAGAGTTCAAGCGATGGTAGGCGATAAAATTTCCATCGGGAGAAATCAGCGGATTTCCCAGTTCATCGCCCGCAACGGAATCGGGCTTAAAAAGCTTGACAGGCTTTGCGCTTTTCGCGTAATCCACATACGCAAGTTTCGAACCGTCCGAATAGACCAGCTTCACTTCATCCGTTCCGAAAAATACCTGCAGGGAATCCGTCGAATCGATTTCCGCCTTGGGAGCGCCCACCCACAAATGCGGATCCGCATATTCACCGACAGAGCTATCGACTAAGAAGAACGTCGAATTATCCGAAAGCCGCGCCGCGAAAATTCCATATTCGATTTCATCGCAACCTTTGGAACCTTTGGCGTTAAAGCCTCCCAGCGCAACGACGAAGCGTCCGTCCGCACTCCACTCGGGGTCCTGGAATTCGCATTCGACGCCGGGAACGGAATCGGTCATCAAAAACCAGAGGACCCGGCCCGCAGTATCGGATATCGTCAGACGGTCATGTTCTCCGACTCCCTTCGTCGAAAATCCTTTCGGGGCGTCGCTCACGTTCAGCGTTCCCGAAAAATTCAGCCACAACATCGACGCCGGGAAGTTTTCCTCGTCCATCGTCACGGAAGGATTGCAGATCTGGTGCCCGCCGTTCACGTCAAAGAGCGTTCCGAAATCGGACCGGCTGCTCTCGCCTTTTGACGCCCCGTCCGCTTCGTAGCGTTCCGGGCTGTAGCAGGCGAAGAGAAACGCCACGGAAAAGAGCAAAAAGATTTTTTTCATCGGGAATTTCCTGTCGTGTCGGGCGGAACGTCGCCCCGCTTTTCTAAAGAGCGTTCCTCGCGAACTTCCCTGACCGCGGAATCCTGGCTAGCGATGGCTTCCCGAATGGAAACGAGCTTTTCCGGTCTGACGGTTTCCTTTTTGAGAGGTTCCGGGGCAGAACGCCAGGGGACCGGTTCGCGAAGCGGTCGGTCTGAAATATCCAGGGTGTCGGCAAACAAAAGTTCCCATTTTGCATTGAAAATTGCCGCCCATTCGCGGAGCCAGTTTTTCCGGGACTCCCGTTCAAAGATCCAGCTGCTGGCGTTGTAGCGCCAATTGTGCATGTCCGCGGTCACGAAGACGGGATGCCCGCCGGAAAGCTTGTTGAAGATGTATGCGGCCCGACGCGTAGCCGGAGCGCCCGTGATGAGCAACACCGTATCGTTCGCGGAAGTCCGACGTTTCAACCAGGGAACCGTCGATACGGCTTCTTCGAGCGTACTCGGATCGTCATGGCGAAAAACGAACATGCGCCCGGCATCCACTCCGATGCGCTCCAGATCCTCCGCATAGAAATCCGCGTTGTTCCTGTCGCGGAAAACCCGCCGCCCGAGCACCAGAAGCGAATCCACCCGACCCTCGCGCACAAGTTCCGCCGCAAAATCCGAACGTTCCAGGTCACCGCTCTGTCCATCCAGGACCACAGCCCACGTGGCATGCCCAAACGAATCGTCCCGGATAAGCCAACGCCCGCTATAGGAAACCAGCAGATAAAAAACGACGACAAGCAGCGCAAGCAGGGCTCCGACTTTCGCCCGAGTCAAGAAGCGCTTCCGGCTTTTTTCCTTTCGAACATCCGCGACAGGTTTAAAGATTCGGCTCATAGCGTCCAATATACATTATCATTTTTTCCGTCAGAGCGGGCGGGACATCAGAACGGCGTTTTCTCCGTCCGCATAGTAGGATTCCCGCATTCCGCACTTGTCAAAGCCCAGCTTCCGGTAGAAAGCGATTGCCCGATCGTTGCCTTCGCGGACTTCGAGATAGAAAGTTCGCGCGCCGGCATCCGCGAGCGCCTCTTCGCCTTCGGCGAAAAGTTCCGTGGCGATTCCCTTTCGATAAAATTTCTCCGCGGTCGAGATGGCGAGCAGTTCCGCCTCGTCCGCAGCGAGAGAAAATACGGCATATCCGGCGATTTTCCAGTTGTTCGATTCATCCGGAGCTTCGGCGACATACGCAAACGTGTACGTTTTCCGCAAGAGATCGCGGAGCGTCTTCTCTTTCCAATTTTCAAAATGCGTCGAATTCTGGATTTCCAGGACGCGTTCCACATCGTTTTCGTCCATTTCTCGGACGGTCATTGCAAATTCGGACATCAGCGGAGAACTCCCATCGCCCCACGGCGTTCATAATAAGACGGTTGGATGTAATTCGCCTTTTGCACAAGATTCGGTTCCACTTCGTCAAACAGGCGGACAAACGGAGCGATTTCGTTTCCCTCCGAAATGCGAACCGTAAAATTTTCGCCAGAAACAAATTCTTTCCATTCGGGGATTTCGGAAGTGCGCCCGTCAATGACAAACGAGGTGATTTTTTCTTCCCGGAATTTTTGGAAAGCCTCTTCGTATGCGACAAAAAATTCTCCGGTCTTCGTTCCCGCGTAAAAATAGCCGGTGCGCGCATACAGAACGACCGCACAATTTTCATCCGAAGAGAGCGTGCGAAGCGCCCGAAGGGTCGAAACGCCGAACAGGGAACGATTTCCCGAAAAGCAGAGCCCTTCGCAAAAGGCAATTCCCGTGCGAAGTCCCGTAAACGAACCGGGTCCGAGAGCGACCAGGACGCGACGGATATCGCCGAGCGAAACGCATGCCCGCTCCAAGGAACGGTCCAACGCCTGCCCGAGATTTTCACCGCGGGTTTCCGGTTCAAAAAACTCGGCCAGAGGAACACCCGAACGGTAGATGCCGAGAGCGATTCCCTTCCGGGACGTATCCAAGATCAAATCCAGAGATTCCATGCTCTAGCGCCTGATTTGAAGGCTCGTTTCGATAATCTTGTCAATCAAATGGGAATAGTCGATGCCGATGGCAAGAGCCTCTGCCGGAAGAATCGACGTCGGAGTCATCCCCGGAAGCGTATTCGTCTCCAGCGCCCAAAGGTTCCCGTCCGAATCGATCCGAACGTCCGTGCGGCTGTATCCTGCACCGCCTATCGCAAAATGGGCCTTTTTCACCAGCGCCTGGATGCGGCTCGTAAGTTCGTCCGGAAATTCCGCCGGAGTCACTTCCCTGCACTCGCCATTATACTTCGCCTCGTAATCGAAATATTCCCGGGTCGTCATGCGCATTTCCGTCGGCGGAAGCGGTTTTTCGAGCCCTTCCATGTAACCGCAGCTCGCTTCTTCTCCCTTGATGAATTTTTCGCAGAGAAGCCGCGGTGAATTCAGGAACAGATCGTTTACAAGCCGCCCCGCTTCGTCGAGATCCTTTGCGATTCCCATGCCGATGCTCGATCCGCCGACCGGATCCTTGATGACCAGCGGAAATCCCAGCGCGTCTGCCGCCTCGACCAACTTGTCGCCCGAAAAGTCGTTCCGGAAAAGCACCCGATACGGAGGCGTTGAAATTCCCGCCGCCGAATAGGCGGCCTTGCAAAGGACCTTGTCCATCGCGAGCGCGCTCGCGAGAAGTCCGCAACCGGTATAAGGAATGTTCCAGTTTTCAAGAAGAGCCTGGACATGCCCGTCTTCGCCCCACTTGCCGTGCAACGCGAGAAATGCGAGATCGGCACTGGGTAATTCCGCAAGCGACGGATTTTTTTCCTTCCGCGCGCTGGGACCTTCGAGGGAATAGAAGTAGTTTTCCGAAAAGTTGTTCTTCTGGTAGGGGGAAAGTTCACGGGACGACCAGAGCCACGTACCGTCCTTTTGGATAAGGACCGGGTGAACATTGTACTTGGATTCGTCCATCGCCCGGATGACGCCCGTTCCGCTAGAAACCGAGACATCGTGTTCCGTAGAATAACCGCCCATAAGGACCAAAACGCGCAAACGCGACATAGCACCTTCTTGTCAAAGATTTCGAGGCAAAGTTAGAAAATTAGAAGATCGGAACTCAGAGACGAAAACTTAGATCCCAGCTGAATGCCGGTTAAAGTTGAAAAAAGAAATCGGGGTGTAGCCTTTTAGCGTTCACCCCGGACTTCGCGATTCTATTTTCCAATAGAATCCGCCGGCGTTTCGGAAACGGGCGCGGCAACCGAAGAATCGGTCACAGCCACCGGATGCGGAGGTACGACGGTTTCCCCGTTCAGAACCCTTTCCAGAATCTCCGCGGCCTGCAGGAACTCGTTTGAATCCGAGCAGCTTTTCGTTCCCAGAATTTTTTGCAGGTATTGTTTCTGGAGCGGGACATCACCCTCTGACGCCGCAATGCCGGAAAGCTTGAAAAGGGAGGCGCAAGTCTTTGACGCATCCGGGAACTGCTTGACGACACGCCCGAACACGACCTTCGCCTTGTCCTTCTGATCCGCTTCCGAGAGGCAGACGCCCATCCAGTAGAGAGCGTCGCTCGCAAGGTTTCCCGTTTTCGTCTCTTCATAGATCTGCTTGAATTCCGAATAGGCGATCTTGATTTCCCCGCGATGATAATCCGCACGGGCCGTGTTGAACAGGGAATCCAAGACCTGCAATTTTTCCGCGGAAATCGTGGCGCTGTCGGCAGGGGCGTCAATCGTCTGGCCGTTTACAACGACCTTTTTCGAAAGAATCTTGTCCGACTTTCCAAGCAAGAGATCTAGCCTGTAAAGCAGCTCTTCGTGATGGCTGTCGGCGCGGTCTCCCATGTCCGCCACCTTGGAAGAAAGCATCGCGAGATCCACTTTCATCCGCTTTTGGACGAGTCCGAGGGAATCGATGATTTGCGTCAGGGAATCAAGCTTTTTCTGATACACATCCGCAGAGGCGACCATTTCCTTCTTGACATCGCCCTTGACATCTTCGCCCACCGCTTTCATTTCCTTGGTGCGGAGGACGGTGATGCTCGAACAGGACGTGAGCGCAAACGCAAAGAAGAACGTTCCAAAAACAAGTCGTTTCATAGAAACCTTTTACCAGACCGGAAAGTTCCGGTCTGATTTTCCTTACTTTTTGATGTTGACCTTGAAATTCGCACGGCGGTTCTGCGCATAGGCTTCTTCCGATTCCCCGGCGACCTTCGGCTTTTCCTTGCCAAAGCTGACCGTTTCCATGCGGTCTCCCCCGACGCCGTAAGCCGACAGGAATTCCTTCACTTTCATCGCGCGCTTGCTTCCGAGAGTCATGTTGTAATCCTCGGTGCCGCGGGCATCCGTATGGCCTTCGACGACGATGACGAAACGCGGTTCCTTGAGAAGGATGTCACCGACCTGCGTAAGGACTTCCTTGGCCTTTTCGGTCAATTCGGACCGGTCGAAATCAAAATAGACGTCATCGGACATCAGCTGGTTTATCATTTTCTCGACACGGGCGCGTTCCGCTTCCAAACGTTCCGCTTCGAGACGCTCCGATTCTATCCGTGCGCGTTCAATCGAGTCCGCTTTCGCCTTGGCAAGTTCCGCGGAATCCAAAGCGGGAGTCTCCGCTGCGGGTTCTTCCTTGACGACCGGGTTTACGGGCGGCTTCTTCTTGGAACAGGCGACAGTCGAAAGCGCAGCCAAAGAAGCCAAAGAGATCAAAAGGAGCTTTTTCATGGTTACCATCCTTGCGTTTGTTGAATATTTTGTTTTTGACGTTCCGGAGAATACCAGGACCAAGCAGGAGACGTGTTGTCCCCGCTGTTCGTAATGCGCGTTACGCCGGAACCGTCTTTCCGCATCATGTAAATTTGGTGCGAACCGGAACGGTCGCTAGAAAAGGCGATGAGCATTCCATCGGGAGACCATGTCGGGTGTTCGTTATTCCCCGCGTTGCTCGTGAGCTGCACAATGTCCGAACCGTCGATTGCACAGGTATAAATGTTCATTTTGCCGTTATCCATCGACGTATAGACGATACGGTCGCCCACCGGAGACCAGGAAGCGCGTTCGTTGTAATTCCCCATAAAGGTAACGCGGCGGATATCGCTTGCGTCCTTTCCCATCACATAGATCTGCGGTTGCCCTCCCCGATCGCTCGTGTAGAGGATTTCCGATCCGAAGGGACTCCAGGCGGGACTCACCTGGGACGTGCGCCCGAAGAGAAGCTTTTGACTTTTTCCCGTCTTCGGGTCGCCGAGGTAGAGAGTCGTCCGGCTTTCGTGAATCGAGGCGAAGAGAAGTTCTCCCGTCTTCGGGTTTACCGCCGGGCTAAAGGTTTGGGACTTGTCCGGAAAGAGGCGGTGTTCCCGGCTCGAATAGAGTTCCCGTTCAAAAAGCTGCGCCTTGCCGTTCCGGAAGCTCACATAGACTATCGATTCGTTGTCCTTTGTCCATGCGGGCATCGTGTTGATGGTCGTATCGTGTGTCAGCTGGCGACGGTTATAGCCATCGTAATCCGCAATGACAATTTGCTTTTTTCCGTCGATCCTTGACACCCAGGCGATTTGCGTCGAAGCGATTCCGTATTCGCCCCAGAGCTGTTTCACGACCTTATCAACAAAATCGTGCAGCGCCCGGCGGATGTCCTTCTGGAGCACCGTGTAAGATTCCCCGAGGATGAGATCCTTCGTCTGCGTCGCATAGAGGTAACACGAGAGCTTCACGTTCGGTCCGGGAACGTCTTCGAGCTTTCCCGTCACGTAGAACTTCGCCCCCGCGCGCACGAAAGTCACCATTTTGAATTTCGGACTTTCCACAACGGAAAAGCGCCCGGAAAGTTCAAAATCCCGCTTGATGACTTCCTCGGGTTTTGCCGAAAGCGCTTCAAATTTTTCGGTCTGTTCAAAGGGGACAAGGCCAATCGGCATCGTGTTTTCGACAGCGATTCCCACATCGACAGAAATCGTATCGATAACGGCAAAAACTCCGGTAAAGGCGGTAAGGAAAATCAATACAAAGGAACGGAATCGAAATTTCATCATAGCAATAATACAAAGTTTTGGATTCAAAGCAAAAAGCTAGTTCGGTGTAAAGTTAAAATTGAGAGAAAGGGCCGGTGCCCGGTAATTTGGCGGCAGCTCCGGCAACTTGGAAATCCGGACGGCGCGCATCGAAAGATGGTCCCACGTCTTGTTTCCCGACGAACGCTTGAGCGAAAGATCCGTAATGTTTCCGAACCTGTCCACCGTAAACTGGACCGAAGTCTTTGTCGATTTGGCGATTTTCAGTCCGGATGGCGGATTGAAATTCTGCATGATAATCTGCTTTAGGCGTTCGAGATAGACCTGCATCAGCGGATCCATATCCACATAGCCCACGGGATTTAGCCCCGATTCCTCGGCAACGCCTTCCGGAAGGTCCATGTCATCGGGGAGATCCATGGATTCCTCGAAATTTTCTTCGGGACGTTCTTCGGAAACGGGCTCCGGTTCGGGAGCGGGCTTTTCCTCTTTCGCCACCTTCGGCTCGGGCGGAAGTTCCTTCTTGACTTCGGGCTTCGGCTTAGGCTTGGGTTCTTCCTTTCGAGGCTCCTTCTTCTCTTCGGGAGGTTTCGGCGGAGGCGCTTTTCGCACTTGCCTGGGGGCGACCTTCTTCGGCTGCGCCACCTGCACGAGTTCAAAGACTTTAACCGGTTCCGGTTCCCGCTCGAAATGGATACTGTTCGCAACAATAAATCCCAAGAGAAGAATTGCGTGAAACACCAGCGAAACGGCGACAATCTTGCCAATGGCGCCATTCCAACCGCTTTGAAAGAACGGGGACGTTTTCTGTTTTTCCCGATTCGCCATACCTACTTTTCGTCGTCTCCGGGAAGGGTCAGAAACCCGAGCTTGGTGACGCCCGCCTTCTGCACAAGCGAGACGACTTTCATCACGCGCCCGTAATCCACCGATTCGTCCGCATTGATGACCACTGCCATATTTCCATCCCACAGCGACTTGAAGACATTCCCGAAGTCTTTCGGATTCACTTTCATGTCCGCGATATAGACTTCGTCCTGCTTGTTGATGGAAACTTTCAGCAGTTTTTCCTGCTCCATCGTCGGCGCTTCGGCCTTCGGAAGATCCACTTTGATCCCCTGGCTCATCAAGGGAGCGGAAATCATGAACACGATAAGAATCGAGAACACGACGTCAATCATGTTCGTCAGATTCATTTCCTGGTTAATCGTCCTGCTGCGGCTACGCTTCACGGGGACCTCCTAGCCTGCGACTTCTTCTAGAGCGAGCAAGTCTCCGCGCTTGAAGAGGCTGAGCATCCGACTTCCAAAGTTGTAATAGGCGATTTCGTTCTCACCGGTCCGGGAGACAAAGATATTGTAGGCAGCCGAAGCGGGAATCGCGACGAGAAGGCCTGCGACGGTCGTAATCAGTGCCATGGCAATACCCGGAGCGACAACGGTCAAGTCGGCAGACCCGTGCTTTCCGATTTCAAAAAAGGCGACCATAATTCCCCAGACCGTTCCGAGAAGCCCGAAAAACGGAGCGAGGTTCGCGCACATGCCCAAAAAGTTCACGTGGCGATTTTCCCCAAGACGGATGCCCTCGATGGAACGCTGGATGGTATCTTCCAAAAGGGATGCCCGGTGCTGGATGGAATCGTAACTCACGAAGTTGCTGAACTTGGACGCTTCGATGAGAACTTCCTCGGTGAGGCTCTTGAGCGCACTGTCCCCGCTTGAATCGCAGAGATCCTTCAAGTCCACGAAACGTTCCATCTTTTCGAACTTGTGGAAGAACTGTGCATTTGCCCGCTGGTTCTTGCGAAAAAATACAATCTTCATGAGAATGATTCCCCAGCAAAAAAGCGACATAAACGCTAGGATGCCGAGAATTATCATCGTCGCGACATCGGAATCGCGAAGCATCTGTACGACAGGCATATCGAGCATGGAGCCTCCCAAAAAAAGTCGTTATCCAATTTAGAAAATTTGCCTGGGCAAAAAGTTGTTAGATTTCAAAACATGAACTTAATTCCGAACCGACTTTGGACGGATGAAGATGAAAACGAACTTCCTTCCGTCATCTTCCACATCCAGAAAGACCATCATTTTTTGCATCTCCGTTTCCAGGTAGCCGAACCGAAGGAATGTTTCGCAGCAAACATCGACAAGGACGGGGAAAACGCCTGGGAAGACAGCTGCGTCGAACTGTTCGTCCGCGCACTCGATTCCGAAAAGGAATATATCAATTTCGAGTTTACGAGCAAGGGATGCTGTTATGCGGCCCGCGGCAGGGACAGGCTCCACCGGCGGGAATTCCTTCCGACGCAATACGCCCGGATCCTGCGCACGATAGAGGCTCCCGTTTTTGACAAGAAAAATGTTTACTGGGAAATCAAGGTTTCCATTCCAGCGTTTCTTCTCGGCGCGCAAAGCCTCATCGGAGAAGAAATTTTCGGGAACATCTACAAGTGTGCGGACAACTCCCGCCATCCGCATTACCTGATGCGCTTTCCTATCGCCACCGAAAAGCCCGATTTTCACCAACCGAGATTTTTCCGTAAACTGCTCTAGGGATTTCGCGTGAAACGCTTCGTTTTCTGGACTCTCGCCCTATCGACAATGCTCCTTGCCGAAAATACATCCTATGTTCCGTTCGGAAAACCCGGATTTCTCACATCTTCTTTTGGTGAAAGCCGCGGCACGCGCTACCATGCGGGAATCGACTATTCGACCGATATGCGGGAAGGTTTTCCGGTAATAGCCCCTGAAGACGGCAAGGTTTCCCTGGTAAGGCTCTCGCCCTACGGATACGGTAAAGTCGTCTATTTCGAGGGAAAGAGCGGCAGGACCTGGGTTTTCGCCCACCAGAGCGGCTTTTCGGATTCTCTCGATTCCCTTGTACGAGAAACCCAGATAAAATCAAAAAAGAACGACGTTTCCATCGCAAACCCGAAAATCCCCGAATTTCACCAAGGCGATACGATATCCTTTACGGGAAGTTCCGGCATCGGAAATCCGCATCTGCACCTGGAAATCCGCCTAGGCGACAAAATCGTCAACCCCTGCCGAAGCGGAACGCTTTGCAAGGACACCTTGGATCCGCTTATCCTCGGAGCGGCAGTTTTCCAAGGGGAAGCGGTCGCGCTTTCCGGCGAAGAAGATCTCAAGGCGGGATGTCTCGAAATTCCCGACATCGACAATTTTGCGGATTCGCTCCGGTTCGTTTTCAAAATCGCCGACTACAGCCGGGAACCGCTCGAAAACCCGATGTCCGTCCGGCGCGTCACGCTCAAGAAACAAGAAAAAATTCTCGACGAAATCATCAAGGACACGCTTTCTTTTGCGAACATGATCCAAATCCGCGAAGAGCTCCTCTGGGCGGAAGAAGCGGACACCGCCGGCGACTGGCATTATCTTCCACGGGGATTTTCCCGAGCCACGGACGACACGCTGACACTCGAAACGGAAGACATGGTAGGGAGGATTTCTTCGCGAACTTTCACGTTCAAAAAAGACTGTAACGGTCCGAAGCCCGCGATGCACGGGAAATTCCAATCGCCCGAACTGTTTTCGTTTTTGAGCCGTACATGGATCGGGCTCGATCTTTGCCGTTCCGATTCGACATCGGCAAAATTCCTGCTTCTCGAAAAGAAGAAAACACCTTCCGACCTCTGCAAAAAATTTCCGGCAAAGCCTCTTGCGCTTGGGGAAATTTTCAAGAAGCATCCGAAAGCGACAGCGATCCAGGTCGAGCGAAACGGTCACACCGATACGATAGCCATTCGGAAAATTCCCGAAACGAGCAAGAACTTTTCGTGGAAAATCGACGGGCGACTCTTTCCCGTTTCCGAAAAGATTACGGGTCTAGAACCTGTTCCGTGGACGCAAGCGCTTGCCGTGCGACGGATGAAAAGCGATAGCGTTCCCGCCTTGGAATTTCACCCGAAAGGTCTCCACTTCCTCGGTTCGTGGCAAGTCGCTTTCGACAAGAGTCTCGCCCAAAAACCGCTCTACTATCTAGGCGAAACCAGTCGTCGCTGGTTTCTCTTCAGCAAGCAGTCGGAAAAAAAATCGGAACGTTCCACTAGCGCAAACGAGCTTCGCGACATCGGATTCATTGCGGACACGACAGCGCCGAAACTCGGTGAAATCCGGGAAGACAAAGCGTTTATCGCCGGAAAGGAACAGTCCGTCATCCGCATCCCGATTATCGAAGAGGAATCCGGAATCGCCAACGGAAACGCGATCCAGGCGTATTCAAGCGAAAAGAAATTCATCTATGCAGAATACGATTCCGAACCGCGCGAAATCGTCATCGCCCGAAGCGATCTGCCAAAAGCGGGCGAAAACTTTTTCATTTCCATCCGCGACGAAGCGGGAAACCGGAAAACATTTAAAATCCGCATTCCCTTGCCAGAGTCTCCGGAATAAGTTTTTAAATTGAAAACGATGGTTAACGATCCCTACATTCTCGTAGCCGACAAGCAAGCCCTCGATTGCCTTATCGAGGATTTGTCCCACTATGAAATCGCGGCGGTCGATACGGAAGCCGACTCCATGTACCATTACTCGGTCAGGCTTTGCCTTGTGCAGATTACCATCGGCGAACACCATTACATCGTCGATCCGCTGGCGCCTCTCGATATCCGTCCCATTTTCAAGACCCGCGCAATGAACAACATCATCCTGCACGGAGCCGATTACGATTTGCGGATGCTGTGGCACCGTTTCCGGTTTTCGCCAAAACATGTTTTCGACACGATGCTCGCCGCGAAATTCCTGGGCGAAAGTGCGCTGGGCTATGCCAGCCTGGTTCAAAAATACTTCAACGTCACGCTCCCGAAAGACAACCAGAAATCCGACTGGACCGTGCGACCGCTCCCGACCGACATGTGCGAATACGCCATCCACGATACATTTTATCTGCACGAACTTTGCGCCATTCTGGGGGAAAAGCTCCTGTCGCAAAAAAAATTCGGATGGCTTCTCGAAACGTGCGACGATCTCATCGAAAAGGCGAAACAGCAAAAGTCTGAAGATCCCGAACGCTGGCGGATTCCGGGCTCGTTCCGCCTGTCGCCCAAATCGCTGAACATTTTAAAGGCCGTGTGGACGTGGCGCGAGCACGAAGCGGAAAAGCTGGACAGGCCGCCCTACAAGGTTTTCGGGAACGAGCTGATGCTTGCGATTGTCCGGTCCGCATCGTATTCCTTTCCCAACATCCGCGAAGATTTTCTCCCCAAGTTGCCGCGCAATTTTGTCGGAGAACGCAAGAACGGTTTTTTCGAAATGCTAAAGCGAGCAATGCAAATTCCCGAGGACGAATGGCCTGAAGCCAGCCACCGCGGAAAACATCCCCTGGTAAGCCCGAGCGGGGAACTGATCGATTCTCTCAAGGAATGGAGAAACGAACGCGCCGCGGAACTCCAGTTCGACGAAGCGATGCTCGCCAACCGCTCCCAGCTAATCGCGCTAGCCACCCCGATTGGGAACACCTGGGAAGAACGCTACGACACCGCCCATTTCTTGAAATGGCAACGATCCGTGTGGAATGATATTCTGAATAAAAAGTTAACCTGCTGAGGTTCCTATGGGAAATATCGGATTTTCCGAGCTGCTTCTTTTGATTTTCTTGGTCCTTCTCCTGTTCGGTGCCCGCCGTATCCCGGATCTGGGGGCTTCTATCGGCAAGGCTCTGCGTGAATTCCGCAAGGCGAACAGCGACGAACAGCCAAGCGAGAAAAAAGCCGAAACGCAAGAAAAAGACGCCGACAAAAAAAACTAGGCTTTGCACTTGGAACTTTCCGAGCATTTCCGCGAACTTCGGGCAAGGATTCTCGTCTGCCTGGTATTTTTTATCGTCGCATCGGGAACGGCTTTCCTTTTTGCACCGGAACTATGGCATTTCGCCACAAAGCCTTTGTCAAGCGCCATTCCGGTGAAGCTTGCGAACCTTTCCCCGACCGAAGGCATTTCGGCGAGCCTGCATCTCGCCTGCCTGGCCGGAACGTTCGCTTCCGCACCAATCTTTCTCTATCACGGCTACGCTTTCTGCGCCCCGGCTATTCCTCAAAACAGCCGCATGACTCTTGCGGGATTCGTACTTGCCTCGACGCTTCTGTTCTTTGCCGGAGCGTCGTTCGCGTATTTTCTCTCGATTCCCCTCTTGTTCGCGTTTCTCGCCGAGTATTCGGATACAGCGCTCCAGCTCTGGTCCCAGGAATCCTACGTCGCGTTTTTTTTTCGCTTTGAAATTCTTTTCGCATTGATTTTTCAAATGCCGATTCTTGCCATATTTTTCGCCCGCACGGGAATCGCCAACCAGGACTTTCTTTCCAGGCATATTCGTCTCGTCATTTTTCTGACCGCCCTCTTTTCTGCAATCATTACGCCGCCGGATATTTTTTCCCTGATCTGGGTTGCCGTTCCCATCCTTGCCATTTACGGGATAAGCCTCGTCGCCTACCGAATTTCATGGAGGGAAAAATGACTGCGGGAATCGGTTTTTCGGAACTTTGCCTGCTGGTTTTGCTAGCACTCGTGCTCGTATCGCCCAAGGATATCGGAAGGACTTTCGCCGCGTTCAAGCGAATCAAAGGCAAGCTCTACCGGCTAAAATTTGACCTAGAGGACGAGCTGATGAAATCGGTTGCAAACAAAGTAACGACGGAAAATCCGGACGAAATAAAATCGGAAGAAAGCCGATGGATTGTCCAGGCAATTCAAAATTTTGAACCGTTCCGGACAGCGGAAAAAGTCGCCGCGTTCTATCCGCTGCCAGGCGAACCGGACATTCGACCGATCCTCCGACAGCTCGCCTCGGAAAATCGACTGCTCCTGCCGCTTACTCATGAAGACGGCCAAATGGAATTCGTGGAAATCCGCGACCTCGAAAAAGATCTCGCCGAGGGCCGCTTCCATGTCAGGGAACCGAAAAAAAACATTCCCGCCTATTTCGGAGAAATTCCGCTAGCCCTCGTTCCCGGCACGCGGTTTTCCCGCGACGGAGGACGCCACGGACACGGCAAAGGCTATTACGACCGTTTTCTGGCAAGGCATCACGAAACTATCAAATGCGGCATCGCATTCAGCGCCCAGGTGTCCGAAAAAAAACTGGAGCTAAAGCCGCACGATATCCCGATGAACTATATTGTAGCACCCCGAAACGCCCAAAAGGAGATTCCGCATGTGGAAAAAGCAACCGTTTCATTCTAGCCGCGAACGCCGTGACGACTCATCGTTCGACAGTCCGCGCCGCGACTTCTCTTACGGACGTTCTCCGCAATTTGCAAACGAAAACCGGCCAAAACCTTCCCAGGTAAACCTCGCCCTCGGCGATGCGGAAAGCACCCCGCAAACCGCAGTCGGCGGAATCCGCGAAGTCACGGAACTATTGACCAATTCCCCGATGCGTCTCCACCGTATTCTCTTCCGGCATAATTCGGGAAATCCCAAGCTCTATTCCCTGCAAAAGCTCGCCAAGAAAAACCACATCCACGTGCAGCAGGTAGAGGCCCGCATCCTCGATTCCTATGCGATGCCGAACCAGGGCGTTGTCGCCCTCTGCAACGAAAAAGAGCTGCTCCAGTGGGCAGACGTGAAAGAGGAATTTTTCAAGGCAAAGGAACAGGGCAAACGCAAGCTGGTCGTCGTCGCGACAAACATCGAAGACCCGCGCAATCTCGGCGCGTGCATCCGGTCCGCCCTCGGCCTCGGAGCGGACATTTTCCTCATGCCTGCGAAAGGGATGTGCGGCATCACCCCGACCGTCGCCCGGGCTTCGACGGGGGCAATCGACAAGCTGCGCATCTGCCGTCCCGAAAACCTCGAAGCGGCCATCGGCGAACTGAAACAGGCGGACTATCAAATTCTCGGACTTGACGCGGCGACAGAAGTTTCCCTCGTCGATTATCCGTTCGGCGATAGAATCGTCCTTGCTGTCGGCGGCGAAGATGTCGGGCTCCCGCCATTTGTACGAAAGCAGTGCTCGGACGTTCTCCGCATCCCGATGCAGCCCGATGCGCAGTCCTACAACGCATCCGTCGCGCTCTCACTCGGCCTTTACGAAATCGCCCGCAAGCGCATCTAGAGGCTTCGGTGGAAATTCCCTGGGACAATCCCGAACTTTTCCGTCTAGTCACTCTTGCCGTCAAGCGGAACACGGACCATCTCAAACTTTCGGAGATTCTCGCGAAAAGCCCTTTTGCAGAAATCCGGGGACCCATCCTCGATTACATCGCGCTCGTTCCCAAATACCGGAAAAAGTTCCGGACAAGCGCCTTTCTCGCCTGCGACAAGCTCGCCCTAGAACAATCCACCGCGAAAGACATCGGCTCATACAAGGCAGGCTTATTTCCAAAGGCAAGCTCCATCGACGACCTCTGCTGCGGCATGGGTGGGGACAGCTTTTTCCTGTCCAAGGAATCGGAAGTCCGCGGATACGACCTTTCTCCGGAAAGGGTTGCCATGTACCGTTTCAATACACGGGCGATGGGTTTCGAGCGAAAAGCGGAAATTGCGGATGTCCGAACAATCAAAAACCGCGGCGAATATTTCACAATCGATTCCGCACGTCGCGGAAAACTCGGAGACTGCCAGCGAAACTTTTCGGAACTGACACCGGCATTTTCGGAAATCCTCAAAATCGCGGAACATTACCGAGGAGGAATCGCCAAGCTCCCGCCCGGATATCCCACCGAAGAATTTCCGGCAAATGCGGAAATCGCCTACCTGGGTTCCCGAAACGACTGTCGCGAGTGCCTTGTCCTTTTCGGTGAGATGGCGCGGAACCCCGGAAAAGCCAGGGCCGTAGCGATCGACGCATCCGGCGAAGCGCACGAATGGTTTTCGGACTTTTCCCTTTCGGAAATGCCCGAACTTCCCACCGGGCCTCTCAAAGAATTCATCGCCGAACCGATACCCGTCCTTGTCCGCAGCCATCTATTTTCCGAAATAGCGCTCAAGACATCCCCGACGGCAAGCCTGGTTTCTCCGGGAATCGCCTACGTCACAAGTTCCGAACCCTTAGACAAGTTCGCCTTTCACAATTACCGAATACTCGGAAGCGTTCCCCTTTCCACGGGAAAAGTCAAGGCGCTCCTCAAGGCGCATGACATCGGAAAACTCACGCTAAAAAAACGCGGCGTCGAAATCGTTCCCGAAGCGGAAATCAAGCGGCTCGCTCCCAAAGGCTCAAAGGACGGCGTCCTTTTTTACACCCGGGTAAATGGCGAAAAGACAGCAATTCTCGCCGTTCCCATCTAAACCACATTCCATTTCTTATCTTATCGATTATGGTAAAACTTGACCCCACATGGTTTGAACTTCTAAGCGACCAGTTTGAAATGCCGTATTTCCAGCATCTCAAGGCGACGCTCATCGAAGAGAAAAAAAAGTACACGGTCTATCCTCCCGGATCCAAGATTTTCGCCGCCCTAGACGAATGTCCCGTTGACAAGGTCAAGGCGGTCATCATCGGGCAGGACCCCTATCACAATCCGGGACAGGCCAACGGGCTCTGCTTCTCGGTTTCCGACGGCATCGAACCGCCCCCGTCGCTCGTAAACATCTTCCAGGAATTGCACGACGATCTGAGGATTCCCATTCCGCAAAGCGGCAACCTCGAAAACTGGGCGCATCAAGGAATCCTCCTCCTGAATTCAAGCCTGACCGTCCGCGCCCACCAAGCCGCTTCCCACTCGGGGATCGGCTGGCAACAGTTTACCGATACCATCATCGAACGGATTTCCGCCATCAAGGAAAACCTCGTATTTCTTCTGTGGGGAAACTACGCCATCCGTAAGAAAGCTCTAATCGCAAAGGACCGCGGGCATCTGGTTCTCGAAGCGCCCCATCCTAGTCCGCTGTCCGCCTACCGGGGCTTTTTCGGTTGCAGGCATTTCAGCAAGGCCAACGCATTTCTCAAAAGCAAAGGCCTAGAGGAAATCAACTGGACACCTTGACAATTTATCCGATATAAAATATATTTGTGTCGCAACCGGGGATATAGCTCAGTTTGGTAGAGCGATAGGTTCGCAATCTATAGGTCAGGGGTTCGATTCCCCTTATCTCCATAAAAGGTCCGCAACAGCGGATCTTTTTTTGTTTTAAGATACACACAAAAACTCATTAAAAAACACCCTAGGAAAGCGAACTATTTTTTATCTGCACCGATTTATTGAATTCGAAAACAATTAATCCCCAAAAGTGATGCCCGACTTTTGAGGATAGCCATGGCTGACAAATTGTCTCTTTTAAGTTCCGCTCGCTTGAAACTTCAATCCTTTACGCAGCGAACGGGGGTCATCATTCTAGCACGCTCTGCGCCGTCATTGATCGACTTATGAAAAGTTACGCTTTGATTTTCTATAGTGAATTTTACAAATCCATAAATAAAACCTAGTCGCCCTATGTAACCGTCATCTTTTGCGATGAATTTTCCAGGCCAGACATCCATAGGAGTAGGCAACACGGCAAAGCCACAATCTCCATTAGAAGAAATTCCGGGATTCAGGGAAATCCAGCCTTCCGTCGATTTCAAGTGCAATCCGGCGCTATCGATTCCCCCCCCCACAGTATCTATAAGCTTTAGAAATTCGTCTTCGCTCGGCAAATGCCATCCCGAGGGGCAAATCGTCAAGGCCAACGTATCTACGTAAAGACGTCCTTTTGAACAAGCCGAATCCGCACAAAACGAAGGACAGCCCCAAACTATATCGCACGGCAAGCTATCATTATAATTCAAGTTTTCCGCCATCCAAACTTGGCTTCCGATGGTCACGTACTTGTATTCCTGTCCGTCGCGAGTATCCGTAAACGTTCCGCGGTTCGGTTCGCCATAATTATTCAAGCCTTCTGCCGGGCAGACGACAGCTGCATCAAAGGTGTATTTCGGCTCTTCCTGTTCCGATGAAGAACTATTTTCCGAGCATGCCGACAGTGACAAAGTAAGCATTGCCGAACCGATGAGCCATGGTAGCTTAGGAAATTTCATGTCTTTCTCCTTATGAAAAAATTTGGTTAAAGTTCAAACAGTGAATCGGGAATTTTGTCCGATTTCTGCATACGAAGAATTTCGGTCGTTATCACGCTTTCCGTTCCATTCACCATCACCGAGACAGCCATTTTTTTCAGTTTGTTGCTTGCGTCGTAAGTGAAGGTTGTCTGCGTATTCGCCCGGTCCTTTACGGCTTCAATTTTCTCGATGTGCTTCGTTTTGCTGTTGTAATAGACGCTTCCGGCAGGACCTTTTATCAGGTAGAGTTCGCCCGACAGGAGCTTCGGCTCCTCCCAATCGCCAGAATCAAGCGGGTTGAAATCGGCATAGGAATTTGCCCGCAACGACTCTCCGTTATAGTCTAGAAGCTGTGTTCTGTTCGTCTTCAATTCCACGATTTTCATTTTATTCCCGTTCACGATGCTGCGCTGGTTCAAGAAACCGCCCCGGATTTCCGTGTAACTCTTGCCAGTCCCTTTGTTTACGATATAGATATCGGTCTGCTGATAAACGCCCTGCGCCTTTACGGAAACGCGAAGGTTCATCTCGACGGAATCGCGGGGAATGAAGCTCTCTTCAAGAGCCGTCTTTACCTGTTCCAGGGAGAGGGCGAACGCCTGGGAGGCAAAAAGGACAAAGAACAACGTTAATTTAAAATAGATCATGCTTGATTATCGGTAAAACGAGGATTATTAATAGAGGGGATTCTTGACGCAGCGAATACTTGCATAGCGAAAATTCACAAAGTATCCCATATTGTAAGCGATACCGAAACAATACGTTGCCAGTAAACTTTCAGCGGTAGATGTCCAGTAATCTCGGCCTGTTAAATATTTCGTCCTATAGGCATCGTTATTCGTGTCTATTTCCGACAACGAATTAAAACCACAGTCATCCGTACCGGGACCAAGGCGCTGATTTTCAAAACCAAACATTTCGGTACTTCTTAAGCGATCCCCTTGTCCCCCAACGCTATTTGCCAAAATAGTCCAATCCACTACAGAAGGCACATGCCAGCCGGCTGGGCAGATGGTATCGGTCAATGCCCTGTCCAAAATTCCAGAGGTTTCTCCATCCCGATACAAACTATAAAGTCGGCCAAACGTGTCACACGATCCTTCAATTCCCTCTTCATTACACCTATTGTAGGGCGCATCAAACTTCAGGTTTTCCGCCATCCAGACCTGGCTTCCGATGGTCACGTACTTGTATTCCTGTCCGTCGCGGGCGTCCATAAACGTTCCGCGGTTCGGTTCGCCATAGGCGTTCAGGCCGTCTGCCGGGCAAACGACAGCCGCATCGAAAGTGTCTTCCGGTTCCGCAGAGGAGCTGTTCTCCGAGCAGGCGGAAAACAGAAACGCCACAAAAGTCATGCAGACAAGAGAACGAATCGTCAATTTTTTCATTTTTTTTCCTTTGTTAGTTTAAAAGTCTCCACGAGAGAATCTCGGACCCCTTGCGCAGCACGATAAAACTGGAGGGGCGCAGACTGCCGATGTCAACGGTCACAGAATGTTCGCCGACATCCCACGAACCCTTGAACAGAGTCTTCTGCGGCACGCCGATGGCGTTTACCGTTTCGAGGATGTAGTAGCCGCCCTCCTCGATATTTACATAGATGATATCTCCATCACGATACACCAAGTCCGCAGAATTTTCTTTAATCACGTAGCCCGTCCCGAACTTCGGCTGTGGCGCATGGCCCCAAAGAAGGTTTCCGCGCCGATCCAAGACCAGAACGGAATCCGCCTCCGCCATTTCGCCACTCTTTAGATTGTGGTGCGACGGATCGTCGTCGGCATTGAAGTCGTCGGTCCAGTTCGGGTGGCGCAAGGTGAACTGCAAGCCGTTCCCGTAATCGGACTTTTCGCCTACGTTCAAGATGACATCCTCGTACACGAAGGATGCGTAGTTTAAATCTCCGCCCGCATTTATCTTCCTAACCGAAGCAAACTCGTTCCAGTTGATGTCCAGTTCCGTCTCGGCGGAATCCCTATAGTAGTAGCGCACTTCGAATCCGTTTACCGGAGCCGCACCCGTATTTTCCACATACGAGGCGAGATTGCTCGCCTGTGTCGAACCGAAACCGTCGTCCCTCGCCATGGCGCGGACACGGATTTTCACCTTTTGCATCGGGCCGTCTTCATCGTAACAGGCGAATTCGTTGAGCAGGTTGCCATCTTCGTCCAGCAGGGCGATGCCAGTCGCTTCGGCGTATTTCGTCTCTGCGCTATCAATATAGCTCGGGTCGTCGGTGATATTCCAATAGGGGAAATAACTGTTTGGAGGTGTTAGACGGTGCAAGCCGATTAGCGGTCCCTGTCCCGAATAGGCCGTCCCGTACGCCGCAATAGCTTCGGTTAGCGCCAGTTCCGCATAGAACACGGAACCTGCGTCGTTGACAACGCTCATCGGAGACCCCGGATAGAACGAGACCGCATTCACGTTTTCGCCTTCCCCTTTGTAATAATAGCGGATTCTGGCATTTTCCAGAGCCATGTCGGTTTGATTCCGCAGGTCAAAGCGAACCTGCGCCCATTTCTTGTCATCCACGGTCTCGTACTTCATGAAGACCTTGGCTTTTGGCGCAGTACCACTCCAGGAAGACTCGCCATAATTGATTTGATTCGCTTCGATGTTGGCTCTTGAACTAGCCAAGGCTAGGGCGGTGATGCCAAGGTTTCCCATCGGGCGGACGCCAATTTCATTCTCTCCAGCCTTTAAGTAGCGGTTGAAGCCTTCTACCCGTTCGCTCTTCCATAGTCCCGTCGAAGCCAGTTTAAATGTTCCGATACTTGTGCCGTTTACGAAAACTTCCGCGCGGGATTCCTCGGATATGTAGTTCCGGTGAAGAAGATAGAGCGAATAGTTGTCCGCTTCCAGATCGACTTTCCAAGTCATGACGCCATTGTCGCTTGCGGACTTCTGTCGGAGATAGGCCTTGCCCGGTGCCGAACAGGACTGGTCCACTGTCAAGCCGTTCCTGTCGGCTAGCGAGACCGCACGGACTGTTGCTAGATGGATGTTTTCTCCGCTGAGAGTCCCGCTGAAAAGCCCTTGGATTTGCTTTTCCGTGAGAGCAGAGGAATAGAGACGCAAATTTGAAATTTGTCCCATCGCACTTCGCAAACCGTTGCGAGCACCGATGGAAAGCTTTCCGTTTCCGCCATACTTTAGTTCGGAACCGAGCGTTATGGTTTCCGCATACTTGCCGTTTTTGTAAAGCGTTGCGTTTTTGCCGTTAACCACTACCGCTAAGTGGGTTGGAATATAGGCTTCGCGCTTCGTGTTGAAATAGAACCTTTCGGATCCCACTTGAAGGAAATAGCGGCTGTATGAACCAAGGCCAAAAGTCCACTCGTTTTTCCCGACAAAGCTGAGAATCGACCAGTCTGTCCGCTGGACATTGCCCGCGTTGTAGCTGAATTCAAAAGTAAAGGGGCATAAGGAATCCAAGGCCGCAAGCTTGTACCGGCTGCTTGCGGAATCCGCGACCTTGTACAAGTGCACGCCATACCGCCCGTTCCACGGAGAGTTCACGGAAGAAAGATCCATATGCATCCGCCGAAAACCGTCCTTTGTCATTACCTCGTAACCGACATCACCGGAGCCTTCGCCAAACGGATACCACAGCACCAAGGATGACGGATAGGGATAGAGCCTTTCGGTCTGCCTGACGGCCATATCGGAATTGTGTCCCTTGTCCGAGACAATGACTTTAACCGTAGCCCGGCAACCGACGCAGCCATACAAATCCTTTGCGTTCAACCTGAAGTCGTATATCGAAAGAACATTTCCCTGGACGGTCTCGCTCCGAAGAAGGTTTCCGCCGAAGAACAGTTCCACAGTTGTCTGCGCCATGCCGCTGCCGACTTCGTCTATTTCCGCTTCCACATGGATGACTCGCGAACCGTCTTCGTTTTCGGAAACCACCGTTTCCACCCTTTCGATGACCGGAGCGACAGAATCCAACTTTACAAGCGGACCGAGCTTCTGTTCCGTATTGCCGTCAATGCCATAGAACACGACAGACGACCGGTATGCGGAATCAAGAATGCTCAAATCCGTATTTCGGACAGTCCACACGATCGGAGATGCGGAGGCTCCGCGATATTCCGCGGAGATGTCACCGCCCGCGCTGAGCTGCAAAAGATAGTTGCTCTTTCCCGTGCACAGGTAGGGGAATTCGAGCCAACCGTTCGCCGTCCCCATCCAGAGCGTATCCAGCCAGAGAGAATCCATCTGACCGCAAGAGAAGGTTTCGATTGTTTCGGAGATGGAATCTGTCGTTTTAACGCTGTCCGCCGTCAGAGAATCTAGAACGACAAACTTCGAGAACGTCCGCGTTTTCGCGTTGATCCTGACGAATGCACAAGAATAAGGATCATCCGCTTCGCAAAGGTTCAGGTCGGAATCAAGAAGGGCTGTATTCCCCTGGATTTCCAGCGGGACGAGTTCTTTCTTGTCGGCATCCAGCTTGTAAATTTTCAGGTTGCGGTAATCGACTCCACCATTCTTCAAGGATTGCATGGAAATATCGACAGAAACGAGCGGTTTTCTGTCTTCCGGGAATACATGCGACGGTAAAATTTCCAGAACTGGACCGACCGGGACCATGTTCCGGAACAAATCGCAGTCACCGCATTCGGTAGGGTCCATCGTTCGCACCGTCACATCCACATCGCTAGCCCAGGCATTCTTGTCGAAATGGACAGAGATATTGCCGTACATAGAATAGACGAATGTTTCCTTGTTCGCCTTTACCCGTTCCCCGATACGGACATCCAGTTGCCGGTAATAGGTCATGTCGCCAGTTCCATTATAGGTCAAAAAGAACGAAGTGTTTCCCTGCAACTGGTTCACATTCATGGATGCTTCTATCGGTTCCTGTTTTCCTTCCGCCACTTTAAATCGCATACCGTCCTGAATATAGGAAATGTTCCAGTCGGCAACGCGATACGGAACGTCGCCGCGAAGGGTTACGATTTCGTTTTCGCGGGAAGCGTAAATGTCCGATGAATTGCGGGTTACGGCAAACCTCTGCGCAACAGAATCGTAGTCAACATTTAGATACGGGTGAATTATCGGGCTTGCATCGCCTGGCAAATTTCTCTTGAATATGCCGACAACTTCTGCCGACGGATTCTTCGCCCATGCCGAAACGAGGATGGTATCCGCCGGATTCGTACTCTGGGCGACAACGCTTGAAAGCGGGACTGTTTCTCGCTGTTGCCCGTTGTTCAGGCTTTTTTCGGACATGTAAAGCGAGTCCTTGGAGCGATAGAAATCTAGATTGGAAAATTTTAGCGTACCTTTGTTCGCTACCGTAAAAATGCCAGTCTCGGATTTCGAGGAATCGATTTTCCAGCCGCTTGACTTGTCCTCGCCAGATTTCAGCGCGTATTTTCCGATTGAAATTTTGCCGAAAAGTTCGTCCATCTCGGAAGCTTTCTTTTTCAAGGTGAATGCCCATGCGCTATCCTTCGCGTTCCAGTCATTTGGTGAGACTGCGTGTTTTAAGCTTTCATTTGATTCCGTGCCATTTTGCGGAGCGGCAATATTTGTCAAGGAGACGAGGTTGGCATCCGTGAGCGGATTGCGGATATACCCGTTTCCGTTTGCCAAGGCAAAGGTACTTTTCCAGAGCGAATCGCTCCAGTCGCGCTTGTTTAAATGTACATGGGAAATCCAGTTGTCGCAACCGTAAAAACGGTATCCTGACGGTTCATCCACGGCGCAGATTCCGTTGCCCAAGGGATAGGCAACGGAATTTTTTGTTTCCAAGGCGATTCCCGCATTCCTCGCTTCGTCGAACGTCATCACCGGAGCGACATCGAAATAGAAATCACGAGGCTTAGCCAAAACGTCAATCGTCTTGTCCTTGCCCTTTACGGCATCCGAGTCGTCGCTTCGGAACACTGCGAGCAGATTACCGCCTGCATTCCTCGCCTCTGCCTTGTAAGTTACGTCGCCGCTTCCGCGGTAGAAGCGCCAAGAATATTCGGAAGGGTAGTATTTTACGACTGCAGAATCGCTCTTCAAAATTTCCGCATGAATCTCGTCGTTGAAGAGCAAGGGGTTTTCCGGGACAGAATGCATCCACAGGCGTTTGGCTTCAAATACGGTAGGACCGTTATCTAGAGATGCGTCAAAAATCCAATTGGAGCCGTCATAAAAATTGGCGAAGTCATGGTCGGACAGAGCCTGTAATTTTGAAACATATCCATCCGCACCGTATAGCGTCTTGTTCACCGGGTCGAAACGGACGTAACGGTTTGCGAGGTTGTTCGTTCCCCATACGGGAGGATTCCAGTAATCCGGATTTATTTCAAGGACAAATTTAATTTTTATGTCCGTTCCCGACCCATCCATTTCACTGCAATCGTCTTTATTAAACTTCTTGATGACGAAACTTTCTTCATTATCAAAAGGTTTCAGCTTGACGTTCATCATATAGGCATGGGGATTGAACTGGCGAACGATCCCGGAATCAATTTCTTCGTATGCATTTTTCGCCCCGCAGACAAAATTTGCGTCACTGTCCGACAAGTTGGCATTTATATCATCGCTTTCGCATTGGGTCCTAGTTGAAGAATCTTCATGAATGGCGTTATTCAAGCTGTCTGAGTTCATTGTAATGCGAAAATCAGTATTCACCGCCTCGTAATATAAAGCCTCCCCCCAATTGTTGAACCAGTTTTTCATTTGCAAAAATTGCTTACTTGTGTAAGCGTCCTCTTTATAAACCTTATTCCAAGGAAAATCGTCGGATACGGATAAGTCTCCATCCCATACAGCATTGCTAAAATATGTCGTACCGTCTAAAGCTTTTTTTATGTGGTCGTAGGAACTTGCCGGCAAAATTTTTATTGCAGCCAAGTTATGCAAAATTTCAGGAGAACCATCATGGCGATTATTTAAATAGCCATAAACCCTACCAGATGTTCCATTTTCAGAATGCAAATCAACAGCAATTTCTTGATTCTTTGTATTCTTCTTAAACTGGATTCTTTTTACATCAATCCTGTACCAATAGCCTCGGCTTTCTTGTTTTCCCGTTTGGTAACAAACCTTATTCCAACCACTATAGCTGATTTGATACTTTCGCGATTCACTCATTACCAGCGTCACGACCGTCGCCCAGAATTCGTCCCGATGTCGCCGAATGCCTAGGCTCGGACGGGTCTTCCTGTACATCGCGGGACGCTGCGTCCCATAGACGTCCCATTCATAGCGGAACGACCTTCTGTCCTCGGGCAGCGTGGTTGCGGAGATGTTCGTTCTGAGCAGGTAGTCCGGCTTCCCGACATAGCGGAAATTTCCGTCGGAATCGAGGAACGCCTCGTCCATCCTCAGTTCGGCGATGCGCCCGAGAGAATCCTTTCCAGCCTCCCGGATGTTTTCGCCCAGATTCATTTCAAAAGGATAGAGCGTGTCGATGACCGTTGCGCCGGTATCGTTTTTCACGAGAAGATGGATGCAGTAAGAGCCTGGTTGAAGGAGACCGTCATTTTTCACGCCGTTCCACTGGAGGGTTTTCCATTGGTTCCTGGATGTCGCCAGAATAAGCTCCTTATCCATCAGAGTCCGCACCACATGGAGACTGGAATCGAGAACTTCGGCGGTCACATAGGCGGAACGCCCCGTCAACTTGAACCGGAATCCGTAATCGGCCATTTTCGCTTCGGAAGAATCCGCACTAGAACCCAGAAAATTCACATAGTATTTTTCCAGGTTGTCGGAGGATATTTCAATTCCTGTGTTCCCGTATTCCAAGAACCATTCCGCCTCTTCGCTGATGATGTTTCTTTCGTTCCCCTTTTCGTAAGCAATTACATTCATTTTGACAAGGCTTCCACTGGAATAGATGCCGTTCACCAATCCATCCCAAGCGATATGAGCCTTGTATTTTTCCGGATAGACATAGACAACCGAAAGCGAATCCCGATATAAAATCCCCCCAGCCAAAGAAGCATCAACGGTAAAAGGCACAGCCGTCTTGAATACCAAGTGGACGCTATCCACCCCCAGCTTCCACATCTTGGTTTTATCGTAAGGCGGCACCACGACATCCATGAATTCATTCTTGATTTTAACGCTATCCATGACAAAACCCAAGGAGACCGAAGAGTCCGCTGCCGGGGATAGGTTCCAGTCAATCGCATCGCCGACAAAGCGGATCGCCAGATAAGGCTTTCTCCTTGAAGTACTTGTATCTGCATTTGCCTTGTCAATATTCGTCACTCCCGAAGCATTTCCCACATAGCGGACATGCCACGTAAACCCATCGGCTTCCTGCCAGATGGAAAGCCCCGAGTCCGAAGCTGGGGCAGGCATTCTGAACGGAGAAACCGTCATCGGGTCAAATGTTTTTTCCACGGCTTTCACATAGACAGAAGAATTCTTTGGTGACGGAGCCGCGATAGATGCGCTTACAACCCATTTTGACGTGTCTGGGACATTTTTCAACTCAATGGAAACGTCTTTTGGTTGTCCCGCTAAATGTTTTCCGACGGACGGAATGATTACAAGCTTCGGGGCATTCGCTGAATCGGGTAGCACAAAATCATCCACGAGAACAGTCTTTTCATCGGAAACCCACTTGCAGGTGTCGCAGCTCCTTGCGGAAAGCCTTAAGACATATTCTCCCTTTTCAAGCCCAGCCAAATTCCAAACGGCCAAGTCCCTTTCCGAAGGCGAAAGACTCCTGTCGAAAACCAGGTAACGGATGCCGTTTTCAGACCACAAGGAATCATCTTGTTTTCTCCAGGAAACGCGAAACTCTCCTCGAGTATTGTTTCCTCGAATGTCAGGATTCGGCGCAAAGCCTTTCACCAGAATTCGGTTGCCGTAAAAACCGGAACCGCTTTCCGGAAACGTGATTTTCGGGTAACGGGCACCAATCCCCACAAGGTTCACGTTTTTTCCGAAATTCCCGACATCGTCATAGCACCCGAAATAGACATATCGGATGCCGTCACTTGAATCCGATGATGCGTTTTTAATGTCGAATTCGAAGGTGGAGTTCAACAAGTTCTTGCTCTCCGTTTCCATGACGGGTCCAATCCATTCGCCTTTTCTGTCATGGATATCCACTTTTACATAGCACGCCAAATCGGAACGGTTTCTCGAAGCATCCCCACTCTGGCTTAAATGTGCCGTTCCCTTTTTCAGTTCCGCAGCATTTTCATATGCGACATCGCCTAGGCTTATTCCCCGGATTTGCGGAGGAGTCCTATCGACACGAAGTTTTTCCAGAATCCGTTTCTCGCTCCTGTTTCCGGCTTCATCGGTCAGAAAAATCGTTAAGCCGTAAATCCCGTTTCCGAGCCTATTCGCTTCGGGTTCTTCAAAGACAAATCGCTTCGAAAAATTGCCGATTGTAAAATCGGAAGGGAATCTTTTCTGATTGATTTTCCCATCATCGATGGAATCATCGAAGACCAATTCTACGGAAATGGATTCAGAGTCGCGTGAAAACAGATTTTCATCGATAGTAAACGACACTACCAAAGTATCGTTCGCATTTAGGGATATTTCAGAGCCGTTCCTTGAAAAAGGCGGAAAGGAGCTATCGGCAAGACTGCAGACCGTTACGCTATCATCAGTCGGCAACGGAGCTTCGCCATCGACCAAAATTTCTCGGTGCAAAGAAATACCGTTGACTCCCGGCTTGAAGCTTATATTGTTTTGCATCACGAGTGGCCATGAACTCTTGGCTGAATCGTTTATGACATGGACTAATTCCTCTTTCAGCGAACCGTTCGGATTGGCGAAATCGTACGCCTGCACATACAAATCCGCCAGGCCGCTCCATGGAACGGAATTTCCGTTCCATCCGATTTCATAGAACGGTTCGCCGACATGAGCCCGATTCAAAAGCCAAACCGTATCCTTCGTCCCGCGGCGAACCATAAAGCTGCGCAAGCCCCGAAGCGACCGATTTTCTGCAGAATCCTGGTTCATGACACGGGCAAACGCTTCCTCTCTTTTCACGGAAACAGCTTTCGGAGCTAGAGTCGTATCAAATACTAGATTCGGCGCAGAAATATCTCCAAAGACAATCGTCTGCGGATTATAGGATATGTTTTGCTCGCCTATCGCATAGTCCGCTTTCAAAGTCTTCACCTTGAAACCCAAGTCCCATTTGAGCGTATATGTGGAATTTTCCAAAGGATGCTTATTCCAAACCGAAGACAGGTCCGCACGGAATCGGTAGCGAGCACCGGCACCTTCCAAGCTATCGACGAAAACATCGACTGTATCCTGATTTTTCGGACCCAAGACAATGAGGCGGTATTTCCCAAGCGACGCTCCGTAGCCCAAATCGTTCGAATAGATGCTAGCCGAATCCATTCTGGACACCGTTTCAAAGGATTTCGGCCAACCTTCTTCAATCAAGTAATCCACAGCCTGAAATTTGAAATGGATTTGCTGGCTATTGGCGTTGCCGACCTTGTTTACAACATAAACGCTGACGCAGTTCGCACCGTCTTCCTGAATTGCGCTCAGCAGGATACTGTCCTTTTTATCGGCAATTCCCCGATTGAAAACATCCTTCGGTCGGAATACGAAAAGCCCGTCTTTTTGAACCGGAGATTTCAACAAAGTATCAATCGGATTTTCTTCCCATCGATTGTCGATTCCCCGATAGATATACCAGATGTTTCCGTCCCTTTCGTATGCGATTTGCGTTCGTGCATTGAAATCTAACTTTATCAGACGCAGTTCATCCGGCAGGAAATCGTCGATGACAAAACGGTACTCCCGGATAAAATTTCTCACGGTAAACCCATCCACTGCGGCGTATCTCGAGTTTTTATGCAGCAAGCCGTTTCTCCGTTCTTCTAGAACATCCTTTATCATTACGGAGCTGCTGTTCGCTAGGGAGTTCCGATGGATTTCGGCAAATTCGGATGCGGGGAACAGATATGGGTAGGCAGCGGAATCCTTAGAAATGTCTGTGAAATTTTCAACATTGTCAAATGTTCTGTACAGGACTAGCGGGACGATGGAATCGGCAGAGCCGGTTCCCTTGCGGACTGTTTGCAGGGAAACGATGGGCGTCCCGAACAGCATCTTTTCCATATCGGACGATTCAATAGCGTGCGAATTTCCGTTGTGGTCTTGCCAGGAAGTATAGGCAGGATTTCGCTCCATTGATTGCTTTACAGCGACATATTTGGCGTTTTTCAATGCACCGACTTTTGACATCGCCTTTTCAATCGACATGGAAACGTTTGCGATTAATGTCACGTTCGCCATAAACTGGGCGGCACGACAGGCTTTTCCGACACCGGGATTTACTGCTTCGGCTAAATGGCAGCCTATCTTTAACCCGAGGTCAATATCCTGTCTGACGCTTTCCAACTCTCCGGCTTTCGATACATAGCCGATGTAATCGTTCAGTTCCGGGTAATCCGGTTTGTTCTTCTGGACATAGTCCTTTAGGGAAACCCCGATGCGGGTAATGCCGGATTCCTGGAAAGCCCGGACATTTTTTCCGATAGCGCTGAATGCGGGAACATCAAAGGTTCCCTCGTCGAAAAAATTAATTGCGTAGTTGGAAAGATTTCTCGAAACAAGGTCCATGCCTTTTTTCAGCTCACCTTCGATTGACTTTACACTTTCGCCGAGTTCCGCGAGCGTTATGGAGTATTCATCGATGAATGTGGAAAAAAGTTCCGACTTGTATTTTTCCGGCAGATACTTGTTCGCTATACCGATGACCTTCAGTACGGATTTCGAAAGATCTTCCTTGTTGAATTTCAGTTTGCCAAGGCTGGAAATTTCCCGGACGCATTCGGAAATCTCGCCGACAGGAATGTCATACTTTGCCGCAATCTGCCTTGCCGCAGACATCGCGTCAGAAGTAAAATCGCCATTCATCGCGTTGGAAACGATATTTCCTACATCTTCCGAAGCAAAAGCGATTCCGTTTTCTGCAAGCGTCACCGAAACCGACTCCGTGAGCATTTGGCCGATCCTTTCCTTGTCCACATGATTCTTCGCCTGGTCCGCAAAATCCGCCAAGGTGCGCCGCCCGTTTCCGATTGAGGGAAGCCCGTAAGAATACACCGCATTGTAGGCCGGATGATCGAAAGCATTCAGCTTGGAAAACGAGTTGAGCAACTGGGTGCTGCCGGCATAGTTCTTTAATTCAAGTCCTTTTTCCTGCGCTTTTCTTTTCACTTCGTCATACGCAGCGTCGTTCAAGTCCAGATCCTGGGATAGATACAGCAGAGATTTATAGGATTGGTCCGCATTTTCAAAAAAGCTTGAAAACTCACTTTTTATGTCACCTGCATTCTGGGCTATTCCAAAGATGGCTTCCTTGAGGAGCGACATCATTAGGTTTTCCAGGGCATCGCCGCCGCCGACAAGGTAAACCGCAAGCGCAAGCGGAATGATATCGCTATAATCCGACGCAGACTTTGACTTGTCCAAGACCGAGGAACCGTTTAGCAACGCCTGGTCGGCAAAGCCTGTCCCCTCGTGCGGGGTGTTGAAGAAAACGACATTTTCGATTTCGCCTTGGTAATCCTTGCTTTGGATATATTCACGGACGGCGAGACCAGCGACTCCCTCTGCTATGATAAGAAAGCGGGTGGGCACATTTTCGGACGTTAAAATTTTTCCATTTTGGGACCACTTTTTGATCGCTTCGCTGAATACCGAATTTTTTCCTTGAAAAAGGGAATCGGAGATTTCGGAAGGACTCATTGACGCATCGTATGAACGGCAGTAAATGGAGCTTGAATCCCCGTAGAACGCATGTTTTTTCAAAAAGGCGTCAAGCTGCAGATTTTTCCACGAAACGGAAGAAGCGTCTTTGCACAAGCCGGATGCGTCCAACAAAATCGCCATAGTGGACTTCGAAGGACCAACTACCGCACTGTACGAAAAAGCGACAAGTAGCAGCAGGCTTGGCAAAAGTTTTTTCATTTCAAATACAATTTTAAATTTATTGATATAAAACATACAAGATACAAAATTATATAACACAATAGAGATATTTATTCTAATAAAAAATCTTTTTTGAATGTGTATATTTCTTTCTGTAAAATCAACAATTGATGGGCAAGACCCGTCCAGGGCCCCGTAAACAAAAAGTGGAGTCCCCACATCCTGTTTTTGGTCTTAACACAAACAAAAAACAAAGGACAAACATGGAAAACTCCGAGAACA
>CAVKGV010000007.1:0-136324 GCA_963656065.1 Alistipes onderdonkii | reverse complement strand
CCATTGTGGATGCTATCAATGACGGCAATGTTCTCCCCTTCCGTATCGACTATGTAAACACGGTCAAGGAAAAGGAGAATATCAAGGATAAGGATGTTTCCGCCATCGACATTGAGCGAGCCATGGGCGCACCGGAGCGAATTCGGGAAATCGTCAAATACACACTGGAGCACTTTGACCAGAAAACCAAGCGCAACAGCTTCTATTCCCTCAAGGGCAAGCGCATGGCGGGCTTCAACGCCATGTTTGCGGTCAGCTCCATTCCCATGGCGATGAAGTATTACACGGAGTTCAAGCGGCAGATTGCCGAGAACCACCGGCAGTTTACTATTGCCACGATCTTCAGCTATGCCGCCAACGAGGATGACCCGGAAGATGTGCTTCAGGAAGAAGGCTTCGACACCGATGCGCTGGACAAGACCTCTCGCGATTTTCTGGAAAGTGCGATTGGCGACTACAATGCGGCATTCAACACCAACTTCGACACATCCTCTGATAAGTTTCAGAATTACTACAAGGATTTGTCCATGCGGGTGAAGAACCGCGAGGTGGATTTGCTGATTGTGGTGAATATGTTCCTCACCGGCTTTGATGCGACAACGCTGAACACCCTCTGGGTGGATAAGAATCTCAAGATGCACGGACTGATTCAGGCATATTCCCGCACGAACCGCATTCTCAACTCGGTCAAGACCTACGGCAATATCGTCTGCTTCCGTGACTTGCAGAAAGCCACAGACGATGCAATCGCCCTCTTTGGCGATAAGAATGCAAGCGGAATTGTGCTTCTAAAGAGCTTCAATGATTACTGGAACGGCTACGAGGACACCAAGGGACAGCACTATCCCGGTTATGTCGATTTGCTGGAAAAGCTGGCGAGTGAATATCCTCTTGATTCGCAGATTGTCGGAGAGCAGGCGGAGAAGGATTTTATCAAGCTGTTCGGTTCCATCCTCAGTATGAGAAACATTCTCTCGTCTTTCGACCAGTTTGAAGAAATGGATTCCATTGCGGCAAGGGACTTGCAGAATTATCAGAGCATTTACCTTGATCTGTACGATAAATATCGTAAGCAGAAGGATGGCGAGAAGGAAGATATCGTAGACGATATTGAGTTCGAGATTGAGCTGATTAAGCAGGTAGAAATCAATATCGACTACATCCTGATGCTGGTCGAAAAGTATCACGCCGGTAACTGTGAGGACAAGGAGATTCTGGCATCCATTCGCAAGGCAGTTGATGCAAGCATCCAGCTCCGCAGCAAGAAGGAATTGATTGAAGCCTTTATCAGTACCGTCAATGTGGACACACAGGTTACGACGGATTGGCGCAGATTTGTGCTGGAGCAGGAAGAAAACGACCTTGCGGAAATCATCAGCGGTGAGAAGCTCAAAGACGAGGAAACGCGAAAATTTGTTTCCAACGCTTTTCGCGATGGTACGCTGAAAACAACCGGAACAGAGATTGATAAGCTCATGCCGCCGGTTTCCCGCTTTGGCGGCGGCAGCCGTGCGAAAAAGAAGCAGGGAATCATTGCCAAACTGAAAGCGTTCTTCGAGAAATACTTTGGTATTGGTGTACATTCCTCGTTCTTGCCACTAAACGAAGACACAACCCGCGTTTCACATCTGATGGCCGCTGATTCCCATCTACATTATGCGGAAACAACTGCAAATGACTAAAATTCTCTTCGTCTGCCACGGAAATATCTGCCGCAGCCCGATGGCGGAATTTATCATGAAACGGCTCGTCACGGAAGCCGGTCGACAAAACGAATTCTTTATCGAAAGCGCAGCGACAAGCACCGAGGAAATCGGAAACCCCGTCTATCCGCCTGCAAAACGAATCCTTAAAAGCCACGGCATCGACCCAAAAGGAAAAACCGCGAGACAGATGACCGCTAGCGATTTCGACACGTTTGACTACATCGTGCTGATGGACAAGAACAATCTGAGAAATCTGCGGAACATTCTTCCCCGGGAAATTTACGACAAAGAATGTCTCCCCAAAACAAACGAGCCTTTTTCCCGGAGATTGCAAAAAGTTTCCCTTCTGCTCGATTATACGGAAACGCCTCGCGATGTCGCAGACCCTTGGTACACCGGCGATTTTGAAGCGACATGGAACGACATTCTAAACGGCTGCAAACAGTTTCTCGCCCTTCTATAAGTTATAGAAAAAAGCTATAACCAAATATCAAAAAACAGTATTGGACAAAACGCTCCAAGCGTTCTAATTTATAGCGCGTAAACAATCAACGGCGAAAGCGCCAAGGAGAATTGACACTATGACGATTCCAAACAAGAAATACCGTTTTGAAACGCTCCAGCTTCACGTCGGCCAGGAACACGCTGACCCGGTAACCGATTCCCGCGCCGTTCCCATCTACGCGACAACCTCTTACGTATTCCACAATGCGCAGCACGCCGCCGACCGTTTCGGTCTCCGCGATGCGGGAAACATTTACGGACGCTTGACCAATTCCACACAAGGCGTTTTTGAACAGCGCATCGCCGCTCTGGAAGGCGGAACTTCGGGGCTTGCCGTCGCTAGCGGAGCCGCTGCGATTACCTACACGATTGAAGCCTTGGCACAGGCCGGCGACCACATCGTTGCACAGAAGACGATTTACGGCGGAACCTCGAACCTGCTCGCACACACGCTTCCCCAGTTCGGAATCCAGACGACTTTTGTCGATGCGCATAATCTGCAGGAACTCGAAAACGCCATCCAGGAAAACACAAAGGCGGTCTATATCGAAACGCTGGGAAATCCCAACTCCGACATTCCCGATATCGATGCGATTGCGGAAATCGCCCACAGGCACGGAATTCCCCTCGTCGTCGATAACACGTTCGGAACGCCTTACCTGATCCGTCCGATTGAACACGGTGCAGACATCGTCGTCCACTCGGCGACAAAGTTTATCGGCGGACACGGAACGACTCTCGGCGGCGTCATCGTCGAATCCGGAAAGTTCGACTGGAAAAAATCCGGCAAGTACGCTCCCATTGCCGCGCCCAATCCGAGCTACCACGGAATTTCCTTTGCGGACGCGGTAGGTCCGGCGGCGTTTACAACTTATATTCGCGCCATTCTTCTCCGCGATGAAGGTGCGACGATTTCCCCGTTTGCCGCATTCCTCCTTTTGCAGGGAACCGAGACTCTTTCGCTCCGGCTTGATCGGCACATCGAAAACACGAAAAAGGTCGTCGAATTCCTCGTGCACCATCCGAAAGTGGAAAAGGTGAACCATCCGTCCCTTCCCGAGCATCCGGATCACGCCCTCTACCAGAAATACTTCCCGAACGGCGGAGCGTCCATCTTTACGTTCGAAATCAAGGGTGGCCAGAAGGAAGCGTTCCGCTTTATCGACAGCCTGGAAATTTTCTCCCTGCTTGCCAACGTTGCCGATGTCAAGAGCCTTGTCATCCATCCGGCATCTACGACGCATTCCCAGCTGACCGAAGCCGAGCTTCTCGACCAAGGCATCAAGCCGAACACAATCCGTCTTTCGATCGGAACGGAAAACGCCCAGGACATCATCGAGGACCTTTCGCAGGCGCTCGACAAAATTTAACCGGAGCCTTTAAAAACGGAAACGAACGCACGGATGTGCGTTCGTTTTTACTTTGGAAAGTTTTTATCAATCCTTGATACAGCGGATAGATATCTCGGGTTCCTTGTTAAACGAGTCAAGCTCCATCATTTCTTCCTGGTTTGACATAATCATTGTATAGCTACGAATTTCGTCGTTTTCCACAGAGGTAAGGAAGACAGCGAAAGACTTATAATAACTAAGTGCAGCTATCCCACCATTGAGTCCGGCAATTAAGCCCCCAAAGCCAAAATCATCCGTACCGTCAAAGGCCTTTGAAGAAAGAGCTTTGAAAGTTTTCCGTGAGCTCGTATCCTTCATTTCCTCTTGAACGAACTTTATCAAGAGATTCCATTCCGTCGTATCCGGCAAATGGAAACCTTCCGGGCAAACACCGCGAACAACGTCTGCCTTCTCGCAAACTACACCATTACCGCAATCCTTTCCGGATTTCCCATATACAGCCGCAGAATCCATCGCCGAAGACCATGAATATGCGCGTCCAAATTTATCGCAATTTTCATCGAGGTACCCAAGGCAAGAGTTTCCAGTTCCTGCTGAATAATCAAAGTTCAAGTTCTCTGCCATCCAAACCTGTTCGCCGATTTTTACCGTGCGATACACCTGGCTATCGCGGACGTCGGTGAAAATATCATATTCGATTTCCGGATTCATAAGATTCCAGACATACGCCTTGTTTTTGTAAACCTCTTCATCTAGGCACAAGTCCTTTCCGACCGAATATATTTTTTCGCCGCACTTGGCATAGACCGCATTTTCATAACAGAATTCGGAATCCGTCTTATACGGGACATCGCAAGCCCCTGCTCCAAGATTTCAGTTATAAAATCTGACTAATTCGACCGACCGCGGCGACGATCGTTTCGCTCTTTTTTAAAGCGGCTCCGTTCCAAGGCGCGTTCCTTGCTGGGTTCGTAAATGCGACCTTCCTTGTAAGACGTCCGGGAAAGGAGCAACCTTGAAATTTTTCCGAGCTTCAGGCGTTCGAGCGTCTGCTGGATCCAGACACGGTTTTCGGGAATATACCAGAAGAAGAAGCGTTTCTGGTTGTTTTTCTGGGCCGGGGTTTTCGCCACATAGAGCGGTTTTCCGTCGGGATACATTTCCGCGTAATACATTTCCGTTGCAACAGTCATCGGCGTCGGTGTAAAATCCTGGACCTGTTCCAACCGGAAACCGAGCTGTTTCGTTTCGAGCGCTAGCTCCGCCATATCCTTTTCGGTGCAGCCCGGATGGCTCGATATAAAGTAAGGGATTATCTGCTGGTTCTTTCCAGCGGCAGCGCTTTCCCGGTCAAAGATTTCCTTGAACTTGTAGAACAAACTAAACGACGGCTTTCGGATAAGGCTCAAGACACTGTCGGACGTGTGCTCCGGAGCGACTTTCAAACGACCGCTCACATGATGCCAAATCAGCTCGCGCGTATATTCCCGGTGGTCTTCCAAAAGAGACTTGTCCGTAGTTTCCTGCAAGAGCAAATCGTAGCGGACGCCGCTCCCGATAAAGAGGTGCTTGACCTTCGGATTTTTGGAGACTTCGCGGTAGAGCTCCGTCAGTTCGTGATGCCGCGTATTCATGTTGTCGCATATTCGGGGAAATACACAGCTCGGGCGCGCACACTTTTCGCAACGGGAAACATCCTTTCCTCGCATTTTATACATGTTCGCGCTGGGACCTCCCAAATCCGTAATCGTTCCCGCAAACCCGGGCATCTGCGTTACAATTTCCACTTCACGGAGAATGCTTTCCCGACTGCGACTTGCCACGAACTTTCCCTGGTGCGCATTGATCGCGCAAAAGCTGCAACCGCCAAAACAGCCCCGATGCGTATTGATGGAAAACTTGATCATCTCGAATGCAGGAACAGGGCCGCGTTTTTTGTAGCGCGGATGCGGGGCTCGCATATAGGGATATTCAAAACTTTCATCAAGTTCGCCTTCCTTGAGCGGCGGATACGGCGGATTGATCACAACGGTCATCTCATCCACATCCTGCAAAATTCGGCGCGCATGAATTCGGTTGGATTCCACTTCCGTCTTCCGAAACGCTTCGAACTGTTTTCGCTTACTTTGTACGCAATCCTCGTAGCTAGGAAGGATCAGGTCCTCGTATTCCCGATTCTTGGGAACGCGACCCTTGGGAACGAGAAATGCCGTTTGCGGAACGGAATTCATGTTCGAAAACGGAACGCCTTTTTTTAGCAAATGCAAAAGTTCCTTCATCGGCTTTTCGCCCATTCCATAAATGAGCAGGTCCGCGCCCGTCGTTGCAAGAATTGACGGAAAAATTCGGTCATCCCAATAATCGTAATGGCTGATACGCCGCAAGCTCGATTCCAGTCCGCCGATGACGATTGGCACATCCGGATAGAGCTGCTTTAAAATTTTCGCATAGACACTTGTCGCTCGGTCCGGTCGAAAGCCCGCTCTGCCGCCGGGAGTAAAGGCGTCATCGCTCCGGAGCCGTTTTGCCGCCGTATAATGGTTCACCATGCTGTCCATGCCACTCGATATGGCAAAGAACAGACGCGGCTTTCCGAGTTTCTTAAAGTCCCGCAAGTCATCCCGCCAGTTCGGTTGCGGAAGGACTGCGACGCGAAAGCCTTCGTGTTCAATCAGGCGGGACATGACCGCATGTCCAAACGAAGGATGATCCACATAGGCATCGGCGGAAACGACAACGACATCGACAAAATCCCAACCGCGAGCGTCCAGGTCTTCTTTGGAAATCGGCAAAAATCCGGGCGAATGTTCCATCAACGTTCACCTTCCGGGCATGTGATTTCCGCAACCGATTCAATCGTGACGTGAAGCTGTTTGACAAGTGGCGTGGTCGATGCCCGATAAAACATTTCCTTTCCGAGCCGGTTCGATTCAATAAGCCCTGCCGCTTTCAGAAGGCGCAAATGGTGCGATACCGCAGGAGAAGACATTCCCACAAGTTCGGCGATATTCGTCACACATTCCTCCGCATGGCAGAGCAGCCAAAAAATCCGTAACCGGGAAACATCGCCCAGTTGCTTCATCGCATTCGCAACCTGCGTCGCGGCGCGTTCTGTCGGCATCCGCTTGGCAAGAATCAGTTCTTTTTCGGTAACGGGATGATTGTGCGGCAATTCAAAATCCTTCCGGTGGAATTTTTTCGTAAGATAGAAAATTTCAAAAGTCCCATCTTGCCAACAAACGCGAGCCGTTCTATATTTTGATTAAACGATTAAACAATTGCTTAATCGTTATAAACATAAACCGAAGAGGTCATGATGAAAAAGAGTTACAAGATCGCCGTCGATTGCCCGGTCTGCGCACAGAAAATGGAAGACGCCGCCAAGAAAACCGATGGCGTTAAAGAGGCGACGGTCAACTTCATGCTGCTCAAGATGAAAGTGGAATTCGACGAAGGCGCAGACGAAAAAGCCGTGATGAATGCGGTCCGCGGCAACTGCAAAAAAGTCGAATCCGACTGCGAAGTATTCTTCTAAAACCTTTCGCCGATAGCCCAGGAGTTTTAACGATGGATAAAAAGCAAAAGAAAAATCTCTGTCGGATAATCGTCGCGGCAATTCTTCTCATCGCGCTGCACTTTATCCCTGTCGAAGGTTATCTCCGGTTTTTATTCTACGCGATTCCCTACCTGGTCGTCGGTTACGATGTCCTCAAAAAGGCGTTTGAAGGCATTTGGCACAGGCAGCCTTTTGACGAATACCTCCTGATGTCCGTTGCAACCGTCGGAGCGCTCCTTCTCGGATTCTTTAAAACGGGAGATTACGCCGAAGCGGTCGCCGTGATGCTCTTTTACCAGGTCGGTGAATGGTTCCAAAGCTATGCGGTAGGCAAGAGCCGCAAGAATATCGCGCAGCTGATGGACATCCGTCCGGATTACGCAAACATCGAAAAACACGATGGCTCTCTCGGAAAAGTTTCCCCGGACGATGTCTCGGTAGGTTCCATCATCGTTGTCAAACCGGGAGAAAAAATTCCCATCGACGGCGTTATCATCGAAGGCTCCTCGGCGATTAACACGGTCGCTCTTACCGGAGAATCTCTTCCCCGCGATGTCGCCGTTTCCGATGAAGTCCTTTCGGGAAGCATCAACCTGTCGGGGCTTCTCAAAATTCGCACGTCAAAGGAATTCGGTGAATCGACCGCTTCGAAAATTCTCGACCTGATCGAGGACGCCAGTTCACAAAAATCCAAATCGGAAAATTTTATCACCAAGTTCGCCCGAATCTACACGCCAATCGTCACGCTTTCCGCCATCGCTCTCGCCTTGCTGCCGCCCGTCATTTCGCTTTTTCTCGGGAACGCTCCCGAATGGACAACCTGGATTTACCGCGCCTTGACATTTCTAGTCATCAGCTGCCCGTGCGCGCTTGTCGTGAGCATTCCGCTTTCGTTTTTTGCCGGGATCGGCGGAGCATCCCGTTCGGGAATTCTCATCAAGGGTTCCAACTTTCTAGAAAGGCTCTCCCAGACCAAGGCGATTTTCTTTGACAAGACCGGAACGCTGACCCGCGGAAATTTCGAAGTTTCCACCATCCATCCGGACATTCTCTCACGCGAAGAACTTCTGCATATTGCGGCCCATGTCGAGCGCTACTCCAAGCATCCAATCGCCTCGTCCCTCAAAAAAGCCTACGGCAACGAAAACGACCAATGTTCGGTCGAGGATGTTACCGAAATTTCGGGTCGCGGGATTTCCGCCACGGTCAACGGGAAAAAGGTCTATGCAGGGAACAGCAAGCTGATGGACGACCTCGGCGTCAAATGGCACGGCTGTCACCACGTCGGAACGGTCATCCACGTTTCCATCGATGGAATATACGCTGGCCATATCGTCATTTCCGATACCGTGAAGCCCAACGCTCAAAAAGCGATCGAGGAACTGAAAAAATGCGGTATTAAAGAAACGGTGATGCTCACCGGGGATTCTCCACAAGTCGCCGAGGACATTGCACACAAATTAAATATCGACCGTTTTTTCGCAGGCCTTCTGCCCGCAGACAAAGTGAAAAAAGTCGAAGAATTTTTGCAACAGAAAAAATCTACCGGCGAAACGATTGCCTTTGTCGGAGACGGGATCAACGATGCGCCGGTGCTTTCCCGAGCAGACTTGGGAATCGCCATGGGAGCGCTCGGTTCCGACGCGGCCATCGAAGCGGCCGACATTGTTCTGATGGATGACGATCCGCTAAAAATCTCGACAGCGATTAAAATTTCCAAAAAATGCATGGGAATCGTCAAGGAAAATATTTTATTCTGCATCGCGATCAAAGCGATATGCCTGATTCTCGGAGCGTTTGGCTTGGCCAATATGTGGATGGCGATTTTCGCAGATGTCGGCGTGATGATTCTCGCCGTTATCAATGCGATCCGCTGTCTAAAGGTTCCTCAATAATTCCGTACAAAGTCCGCATCCATCCCGATTTGACGTTTCAAATCTTCAATCGATGCAAACTTCTGTTCCGGACGAATAAAAGTGAGCAAATCCACGCTGATTCGTTGCCCGTAGAGGTCTCCCGAGAAATCGAGAAGATGCGCTTCAACGGCAAGCGGCAAGTTTCCAATCGACGGTTGGAGCCCGATTCCCACAACAGCCTTGTGGGCTTCACCGTTTTCCAAGCGGACGATTGCGGCGTAAGAACCGTATTTGGGAATTAATTTATACAAACCTGTCTGGACATTTGCCGTCGGAAATCCGATCGTCCGTCCCAACTGTTTTCCCAAAACGACTTTTCCACAAATCCGATAAGGTCTCCCGAGAAAAGTATTCGCCCGTTCCACGGCTCCGTTTTCCAAGGCATTCCGAATTCTCGACGAGCTCAGGATTTCTCCATCCTTATACTTGGCGGAAGCCTGGATGGCGGCAAGCTCCGGGAATGCGGAAAGAATCGCGTCAAAACTTCCCTTGCCCGCGGCTCCAAAGCGGTGATCGTGTCCGAGGACAAGAAGCTTCGCATTTAACTTGTTTAAAATCTCATTCTGGACAAATCTCTGGAAAGGCTCTTCGGCAACTTCTCTAGAAAACGGAAGCGCAATGAAATCAAGCCCTAAAGAACGGATAAACTGTCCCTTTTCCTCGGTTGTCGTCAAAAGCGCCGGATGTCCCGGAATGCCCAGAACATGCCGCGTATGAGGTTCAAAGGAAACGACCGTCGGAAGAAGTCCTTTCGCTTTGGCTTCCGTCCGAAGAATTTGGAAAATTTCCTGGTGACCCAAGTGGCAGCCGTCAAAATTTCCCACCGTAACAGCTCGCGGATCAGGCATTTTCCATTCCCAGATAAAATTTCGGAGCGAGCATTCCATCAGAGAGAACGCAGGCCGCTTTGAGCTCTCCAAGCTTATCGACAGCAAAAATCAAGTCCGAACCGGCAAGTTCAGAAGAATTCCACGTAATCGCGCGACCGTTTTGAAAGGCTCGAACCTGTCGATCCGTAAGGGTGACCACAGGAAAGTTCATGCAGTCCTGCGGTTTTAAAAGGGACGTTTCGGAAAGTTCTTCCGGCTTTACCGCATCTTCCAGTTTCAAATGCCCGATTCGCGTACGGCGAATTCCGGAGACCGAGCCGAAAGTTCCTAGCGCAAGCGCCATGTCCCGCACCAGCGAACGGATATACGTTCCCTTGGAACAATCGCACGAAAAGCGATACGAGGAGCGAATCTTTCCCGTTGCGTTTTGGGGAGCTTCGCAAGTCCCTTCCAAGCGCAAGTTCCGGATGAAAATTTTCCTGGACTTCAACTCGACGGAATGGCCTTTGCGGACAAGATCCGAAGCCCGGCGTCCGTTAAGCTTGACCGCGCTGAATCCCGGCGGAATCTGCTCGACTTCCCCGATAAAGCCCGGCAAGACTTTGAGAATTTCCTCTTCGGTAATCGCTTCGGAACATTCATCCTCCCGGAGAAGCGCACCGTCCCATTCATCCGTATCGGTCGAATATCCAAAATGGGCACAAAACGTATAGGATTTTTCTCCAGCTTCCACAAAAGGCAAGAGTCTTGTCGCCCGACCGACGGCAGCGACAATCAGTCCCGAAGCCCGCATGTCTAGCGACCCCGCATGACCAACCCGACGCGTCTTGAAAATTTTCCGCAAGGGGAAGAGAGCATTGCACGAGGTAACGCCAAAAGGCTTGTCCAGCAAAATCAATCCCGAAAGAGACGGATTAGAGTTCACCCGAGTCCTTTAGTTCCGCAAGAATTTCTTCGATATGCATCGCGTGGTCAAGACTTTCGTCCAGGACAAAATTCAGCTGGGGAATTTTGCGGATTTTGAGAGCCTTGCCCAAGTAGGTGCGGATAAATCCCGAAGAATTCCGGAGGCCTATCAAAGATGACGCTTTTTCCCTGTCCGATCCGAGAACCGAAATATAGACTTTCGCATAGCTCAGGTCGTTTGTAATTTCCACACGGCTAATCGTCACGAAACCGACCCGCGGATCCTTAAGCCCTTTCATCAAGAGTTTGCTTATCTCTTCGCGGAACTGTTCGTCTAACCGCACGGTTCGCGGTACGCGACGATTGCTGTGGCTATGAGAATTTCTAGGCATTGGGTTCCTTGTTTTCGGCATTCGCCTTTTCTTCCGCTTCCTTCTTCGCCTTGGCCAACGCTTCATCGCGAGCGACATCGGCAAGCGTACGGGCGACGGTGACTTCCTTGAAGAACATCAGCGTATCGCCTTCCTGCAGATTGTCATAACCCTTCAGGCCGATACCGCACTCGAAGCCACGCGCAACGGACTTGACATTGTCCTTGTGACGCTTCAGGGACTGGACTTCGGTCTGCCCGAGTTCCACGCCGTTTCGATAGACATGGACGCGGCTGTTGCGATCGACTTCGCCGTCCGTGACCATACAGCCCGCGATGATGCCGACTTTCGGAATCTTGAACACCTGGCGGATTTCCGCTTCACCGGTAAGTTCTTCGCGAGTCGTCGGTTTGAGAAGGCCTTCGACCGTGTTCTTGATATCGTCGATGATCTCGTAGATGACGCGGTAATTCTTGATTTGGATGCCTTCCTTCTGCGCCATTTCACGGATAGAAAGGGACGGCATCAGGTGGAACGCGATAATCACCGCCTGGGAAGTCGAAGCGAGCAAGATATCGGAATCGGTAATCGCTCCGACGCCCTTACGGATAATATTGACCTTGACTTCGCTGTTCGAAAGTTTTTCGAGGCTAGCGGCAATCGCTTCGGAAGAGCCGCCCACGTCAGCCTTGATAATCAGGTTGAGTTCAGAAACCGTTCCGTTCTTGACGCCTTCGTAAGTCGATTCGAGAGAAATCGACTTACGTGCACGCAGGTCGCGTTCACGCGCAGCCATCCGGCGCTTGGAAGCGATTTCACGTGCGGACTTTTCGTCTTCGACCACGGCGAGCTCGTCACCAGCCTGCGGGGTTCCGTCAAAGCCGAGGACCTGGCACGGAGTCGACGGTCCGGCTTCCTTCATCTGCTTGCCGCGATCATCGAACATCGCTCGCACGCGTCCGGCGTAAATGCCGCAGACAAACGGATCGCCCACGTGGAGCGTACCGTTCTGGATGAGAATCGTCGCCATGGAACCTTTGCCCGGATCGAGCTTCGATTCCACAACCGCACCGCGGGCACGCGCCGACTTGGATGCCTTGAGTTCTAGGACTTCCGCTTCGAGAGCAAGCGTTTCGAGGAGTTGGGGCATTCCGGCACCGGTCCGCGCCGAGACTTCGATGCAGCTCACGTTGCCGCCCCACTGTTCCACTTCGACACCGCGTTCTGCAAGCTGCGTACGAATCTTGTCCGGATTCGCTGTCGGCAGGTCCATCTTGGTAATCGCAACGACAATGGGGACCTGTTCCCGATGCGCGAGCTCAATGGATTCCACAGTCTGGGGCATCACCATCGAATCCGCGGCAACGACAAGGACGATAACATCCGTCACCTGGGAACCGCGGGCACGCATCGCGCTGAAAGCTTCATGACCCGGCGTATCGAGGAACGTGACCTTTCCAACGGAAGTCGTCACTTCATAAGCGCCGATATGCTGGGTAATACCGCCGGATTCGCCCGAAACGACGTGCGTTTTCCGGATCCAGTCCAAAAGGGATGTCTTTCCGTGGTCCACGTGTCCCATCACCGTTACGACAGGATGACGCGGTTCTAGATCATCCGACTTTTCATCTTCCACGCCACCGAGGGATTCTTCTTCGTATTCTTCCATCAGCTGCGCTTCGTAACCGAATTCATCGGCAAGAATCTGGATCGTATCAAAATCCAACCGGGCATTGATCGTCACCATCATGCCCATTTCCATGCACTTCGCAATGACACGCGCAGGCATCTGGTCCATCATTCCGGCAAGTTCACCGACCGTGATGAAATCCGAGGTTTTCAAAATCTTGCGCTGTTCACCATCAGGTGTTGCGCTCTTGTCCTTGTGATAAACCTTCTTGACCGGGTTCTTGGAAAGAGAAGCCATCACACGCGAAACATTCTGGCGAATCGCATCCTGCTGTTCGCCTTGTTCAAAGCGATTATCCTTGTTGTCCCGACCGTTCTTGCCGCGCTTGCCCTTGAAGCGATCCTGGCTTCCGCCGTGACTTTGTCCGCCCTTGCCGCCACCGAAACGGTTGTTTCCACCCGCATTGTTTTGCGCATTGGCGAAGACGTCCTGCATCGCCTGGCCGGAGAAATGTCCGCCACGCGACTGGCCGCCGAAAGAACGCGTTCCGTTTGCTGGAGCCGAAGTTCCGTTCCGATAACGCGAAGCGCCTCCCGTGCCGCGTCCCGCTCCCGGTCCGAAATGCCCCGTATAACCTTGGCTTGAACCGGAATTGCGATTTCGATGTTGCGCAGCCGCCTGCTGTCTCGACTTTTCGATACGGGCAAGAATCGCCGCATCGGGTTTAAAGACCTGGGCCTTCATTTCTACCTGGCGCAATTCCCCTACCGCATGGACCTGCGGTCTAGCCGGAGGCATCTGGGGTTTTGCTACCGGATTAGGCCTCGCCGTTGAAATGGTTTGCGGAGCAGCGGGCTTTGCCGAAGCAACCGGAGCAGCCGGTTTACTTTCTGCCGCCTTGGCATCGCCGGCAAAGGGTTTCGCCACAGGCGTTGGAACGGCGACTTTTTCGGTTGGAGCGGAATCCGTCTTGTTCTCCACAGATTTTGAAACGGCAACATCGGCTTTTGGCGCTTCAGAAACCGTCTTCGCCACCGCCGACTTTTCCACAGAAGCGGGCTTGCCTTGCAAACTGTCTAGAGTTTTCGTAACCGCCGGCTTGGAATTTGAACGAGATGCGCTATCCGGACGCGAGAACTTGCTGCCGCTTCCAAACTTTCCCTTGACGACCCGATGGGAATCCGTCGGAACAGCCGGCGCAGGCGCCTGGGCCTCAGACCGGGAAGAAGCCGCCTTTTCGTCAGCGACTTTTTTCTGGTTCTTGCGCAGACCGGCAGTTTTTGCCCGACGCGCATCGGCTTTTGCTTTTTCGTCCATCACTTGCGCTTCAATTGAAGCAAAAGACATTTGTGGAACTGGGGTAAACGGTGTCAAGACCTGCACGCCATTTTCGTGCAGAAGTGCAACAACGCGGCTCGGATCGACGCCATGTTTCTTGGCCCATTCGCCCGGGGTGATCATAACTTCATTACTCATCGATGCTTTTGCTCCAATGTAGCGAACTTCTAGACTTCCTTAACCTTCCACTTCCGTATTTTCGTTTTCGGAAACGGGAGCATCCGCCACAAGCGGTTCGACTTCGACAGAAGTTTCTTCCTTGAAGAGAGGTGCGTTTTCCGACCGAAGTTCGTTCGCCTTGATGATTTCGCTCGGACGCGCAGTCGTAATTTTCTGGCGTTCCTCGTCGCTTTTTTCGGACCATTCCTTTTCCCCGAAAACATCCAGGTCGTGTTCCACCAGGAGCGAAGCCAACTTGACGTTCTGTCCGTTTCGACCGATAGCCTGGGCCAAATCTTCATCGGCGATAATCACGACAACGCGGCATGTTCCCGGCACCTCGAAATACTTGACGATATTCGCCGGGGAAAGGGCGTGACGGATAAAGGTAATCAGATCCGGATCCCAGTGGACGATATCGATGCGCTCGTTTCCGAGTTCACGGACAATCGCCTGGACGCGCGCACCTTTCATGCCGACACACGCACCGACCGGATCGATTCGAGCATCGTGAGCGAACACGGAAATCTTCGCCCGGAATCCCGGGTCGCGAACAACGCCTTTGATTTCCACGGAACCGTCAAAGATTTCAGGAACTTCCTGACGGAACAGTTCATAAAGGAACATTTCGCTCGTACGCGAAAGGATGACCTGCGCCCCGTTCTTTGCGGATTCGGCGACAGCCTTGATGACCGCCTTGACCGAGCTTCCCTGCTGGAAACGTTCCTTCGGGAGCTGTTCCTTGGACGGAAGAACGGCTTCGGTCTGGCGCCCGATAGAAACAATCGCATTGCGACTTTCGATGCGGAGAACTTCCCCGTTGACAATCGAACCGATTCTATCGCGGTATGTTTCCACTATCTTGTTGCGTTCAGCATCCCGGATATGCTGGATCAAAAACTGCTTCGCGGTCTGGATGGCCTGCCGACCGAATGCGGAGACCGGAAGTTCCATTTCAAGATGGTCTCCAGCCTGGACATCCGGGTTCACGTCGCGCGCCTGATCGACCAGCATATAATGTTCATCCATTTCCTGGACGGTAGCGGCATCGAGCGACGGATCGTAGTCCGGATAGTCATCGACGATATCGACCACCAAGGCGATTGAAATTTCGTTCGTCTCCTTGTCGATATGTACATCGAAATGCTTGTCGATATTTAAGTACTTGCGGGCTGCAGTGATCAGCGCATCCTTGAGCGCCTCTTCCACGACAGAATCATCGATATTCTTGACATCGACCACGGCCTTCAAGGCTTCGATCAGATTGATTTTGGGTTCCTTATTCTTCGTTGTCATAAGAGCCTTTGTTTTAGAATTGAACTTCTACTTTGGCAGAGAGAATCTCGGACCGAGGAACCAAGACCTGTTCTGTCACGCCTTTTACCGACAGGGTTAAATTTTGTTCGTCAAAAGCGACCAGCGTTCCGACGAGCGGCTTTCCCGATTCACGCGTAATCCGCAAGAGACGGTTCAAGTTGCGCTCAAAATCCCGAGAGGACTTCAGGGGACGGTCTATCCCCGGAGAAGAAACTTCAAGCGTATAGGCACCGTCAATCAGCGATTCGTCACTGTCCATCGCATCGGAAAGATGACGGCTGACCGCTGCGCAATCCTCGACATCGACGCCTTCCGCCTTGTCGATATAGATGCGAAGAATTTTACGCATCCCAGCCTTGAACATGTCGAACTCGACAAGCTCCACACCGGAAGCCTCGCAAGCTTCGGCGATCAGGGAATCCAGTTTTTCCCGATTATCCAAATACACCTCATAAAAGAAAGGATCGTTTACATAAACGAGCCATGGGCTTCGTCAAATAGAGAAAATTTACAGGCATCGGGCAACCGGCGACAAAAAAATTTAGGCCATTTGCCATGCCAAGTTTTGCCGGCAGGGAATCCGGTATCAAAATTTTGTATTTTTGGAATATGCTTTCTGGATTCATTCTCATCCTAATCAGCCTTGTCGGCACAGCCGGAACCGTTTTTTATTTCAAGCGGAACCTCGTCCGTATCGCCGAGAAAAACAAGTCTATCGAAAGCAAGTCCAAGCGGATCCTGAATTATCCGCTGACCATCCTCTGGTACGGCTATCTGCTCGTATTTTTCGTAGGTCTTTCGGTAAACAACCTCATTTTTGACTGACCGCGTTCTTCGCTTCGCTCCAAAGGGCGAGCAGTTCCTCGGACGAACGTTCCTTGAGGGATTTTTTGGGCGTTTCCGCTTTTGCCAATTTTTCGAGCATCCGATAGCGGGCGTCGAACTTGGCATTCGCACGAAGCAGTGCCGTTTCCGCATTCAACCCGAGATGTCGCGCCAAGTGGCAGAGCGTAAAAAGCAAATCGCCGAGCTCTTCTTCCATGCGTTCCTTGTTGGGATTCTCCGCAGTCGCTTTTCCGTATTCATCCAGAAATTCACCATACTCCTCGCGAACCTTTTCAAAAACGGCATCGTCGGACTTCCAGTCAAAGCCGTCCTTCCAGGCCCTGCGTCCCATTTCCTGCGCCCGCGCGAGCGTCGGCATGCTCCGGGAAACCTTGTCCATCGCCGACTTTTCCTTCAAGTCCGCATTGTTCTTTTCGGTCGCCTTGATCTCTTCCCAGCGCGCAAGGACTTCGCCGGTTCCGCTTACATGCGTATTTCCAAATACATGAGGATGACGGCGGACCATCTTCTCGCTCACCGCCTGCACGACATCGTTGATATTGAAATCCCCGCGTTCATCGGCGACCTGTGCGTTAAAGACGACTTGAAACAGGACATCGCCGAGTTCCTCGCACATGTGAGCTTTGTCTCCCGCCTGGGCCGCATCGATAAACTCCGAAGACTCTTCGATCAGATAGGGCAAGAGGCTTTGCGTCGTCTGTTCCCTGTCCCACGGACATCCGTCTTTCGCCCGGAGCCGTTTCATAATATCCACAAGATCAGCAAAGGAATATTTCATGGAATGCAAAACTAGCAATTTTCCGGTCCACGTACTCGAACGGGAATTTTTTCCCAAAAAGCTACTCGAACTTTCCAAACCGCCAGAAAGGCTTTACTATCGCGGGACCCTACCGGATTTTGACAGATCCTGGGTAGCGATGGTAGGGACAAGGCGGCCAAGTCCCTACGCCGAAGATATTTGCCAAAGCCTCATCGCCCATCTGCGCGGAACCGATGCCGTCGTCGTATCCGGTCTTGCCCAGGGAATCGACTGTTTCTGCCATATTCACTCGATTCGCTCGAATATTCCGACCGTTGCCGTCATCGCACAGGGAATCGAAGCGGACATCGGAGGATCCCGCGGAAACGTCGCCCGGCAAATTTTGCAAAACGGAGGAGCGATCCTTTCCGAATACGCACATAAAACTCCATCGTTAAAATTTATGTTTCACGAAAGAAATCGCATCATCGCAGGGCTCTGCAAAAGCACAACCCTCATCGAGAGCAAGGAATCCGGCGGCGGACTGCTGACCGTTCGTTTCGCCCGGGAACTCAAGCGGCCCGTTCTCTGCGTCCCGGGAAACATCCTCGCAAAAACGTCACAAGGCCCCAACCGCTGCATCGCCAAAAAAGAAGCCGCTCCCATCTGGAATCCCGAAGATTTTCCGGATCTTTGCGGAGCAAAATATTTGTCCGATCCGACTCCGGAGGATTTGTTTCGGACGGGAATCCAACTTGAAAGCGACGCCCAAAATCTTTTCCGGGAATGTTCCGGTTTTACGCATTCCCTAGAAACGCTCCGGCACAATTCGGGCATTCCGATTTCGCGGCTTTTAGCTATATTGACGGAACTGGAAATTGCAGGCCTGGTCCATTCAAAAGATGGAAATGAATTTCACTTTTTAACTGCGGGGTCACAGTGATCGTTCGGAAAATCGGAATTTTTCAAATCTTAGGCACGGTATTGGCGGTCGTAACCGGAGCGTTTCTCTGGTCTTTCATTCTAGGCGAAAACGGTCTGTGGAGCCAACACAAATTAAAGAATCAAATCGTCCGCCTCGAGCAGGAAAAAGAATCTCTCCAGGCGGAACTTTTAGCCCGTCATCACGAAGGGGAACGGCTGCGCAAGGATTCCTTTTATATCGAATCGATTGCCCGCACAAAATTCGGCATGGCAAAAGAAAACGAAGTGGTTTACCAGTTCATCGACGACTGACCGAGGCTTCACCAGATGAAAAATCCGATACCTGCCAAAATCTGGTGCGAAACGCCATTTAATTTTTGATAGCCCAAATCGTGGTCTAGAAAATGCGCCATATACTTGACGCGCAAGGAGAGCGAAGAGATAGGCGCATCGGTTCGACGCGAACAGATAGACAGCAGTCGGAACTCTCCTGAAATTCCGGCGAGATAGGCGACGGAATGGTTGCCTTCCACATAATGCTTGAGACGATGATAATTGTTGTTTGGCTTATCCGCATAATAGTAATAGTCAGCCGAATTATCGGGCAGCGCAAGTTCCGCCGAAGCAATTCCAAGAAACGGTTCCACTTTGAAAAATCGGCTGTCCAAAGCGACGAAGCCCAATGTCATTCCGCCTTCCAAAATGGCAAGTTCACTGTTTTTTTCCCAAAGGACATCGGCAAATTGACGGTTTTCCCGCGTTTCCAAAACCCCGAACGAAACGAATGGCGTAAAAGTCATGCGAAAGAGCTGGATGGGAAGAGCCATATAATAATCCCAGTATTTATGGCGAAATTCCTTTTTGAAGTCCGAAGTCAAGAACCCAAGCCCCGTCAAGAATTCAAAGCCGACTCCACTCCCGTATAAATGCGCCTGGAAAACATCCTCGGAGCGATTCGTCTCCTGTTTTTGTTCGGCGGTTAAAAAATTTTCACGAAGCCAGATTCCATTTTCGTCGTCCGGATATTTTTGGACAAAACTTTCAGCCGACCGGGAATAAAGATCGCTTCGCCGTTCCCACGAAAAAACTACCGGGAAAAACGCCGGAATCGCTTCCTTGTAAAACGCCTCTACCGACGATGTCTGGACAAGCTCAAACAAGCTGTCCATCTTTTGCCCTGTCCATGTAAAATTTCGCTTCAGATAGGCAAACAGTTCATCATGAAAATAGAGAAAATCGCTATTTCCGCCAGACGATTCGACAGCGCACCGTTCCGCAACAGTAGTCGCCGGTTTCGCTTGCGGAGCAAACAGGCGACGTTCACGGACAAGCTCCGTCCAAGCGGAATCGTATTTTTGAACCTGCAAATAGACCAGCCCCTTTTCCATCCGGGAAAAAGGACAAATATGCTCCGAATATTTTCCCTCCAAAAAAGAAACCGTCTGCAACGCAAGGGCAGAATCGCCATTTTGCAAGGATTCCAGGAGAAGCGTCCGACCGCGGCGAACCATTTCTTCTGCAGAAGGCGGGAGCGCCAGAATCGCCTGTTCGACGTTTGAAGCAAAAAGCGTCCACGATAAAAGAAAAAGCCAAAGAATTGTCTGTCGCATACCCAAAAGATAATTCTTGTCGGACTTTAACTATTCGAGGTCTTTCAATAATGCGCCATGAATCGCGATGTCGTCCAGCCACAAATCCGCGGGACCGTCAGCGTAGAAAACGGTAGCCTTGCAATGCCGTTTCACCTCTTCCCACGAATAGGAAGCATCCAACGTAGAACCTCTCACCGCTTGGAAGTTTTCAATGGGAAGCGCATAGTCCGTCCAGGAAGAATCCAAAGATACCTTTGTTTCAAAAACCGTATTTTTCAGCATGTTTTCAGCGCGACAGACAAATTGTACTCGGACAATTCCCTCTCCTTTTGCAGCAAAGAAGAGAGAGTCCACATTGGACAGATCCCGATACACGCGTTCCAAATCAGGATAGTTGCCATCCATTCCCCAATTAAAACCGACCATCGCCTTTCCGCCAGAAACATCATCAAGGCTTATGTGCAAGGCATTTCCGCGAATTTCATCGGAAAAGACCCGATGCCCGGTCAGATGGTGCGTCGAATCGTTTAATGAATCCGAATCAAAAGATGTCCACCACCGGCTCCCGCCGTTATAGCGGTGTAAAAGAGTAAAGGGAGAGTTGGCGTCCGAGAAATTTTCCACGACGATCCGTCCGGAATTTTCTTCTAACAGGTGCCAATTTCCTTCTTTCCAGAAAACGATGTCAGCCCGTCCCAAACGCCTCGGGAGCGACAAATGCCAACGCCCGGATCTATCGCTCTGCGTAAAAAATCCCGTTCCATAAGCGGCTACTATCTGATTCGCCTTCGCTTTTCCGAAAAATTTCGCCGGTTTCCTAACTTTGATTTTCAGGATGGATCCGGCATGTGCACATTGGGCATACCCCAAACCTTTGCCATGTTCGACAATTAATCCCACATGCGCACAGAGGCCGGGATCCACAGAAAACATTCCATCCTTATCCGCAATAAAAGCGGAATCCCGGATGATTTTTTCCCCTTCCGCGGTCTTCGCCGCCCAATTTCTCCGTTCGGCCGTCTGTACAACCGCATAGGGAATCGGGTCGCCTCGGGAATCCAAAACCACAGCAACGACCGAATTCCCAGACGGAACAAAGCGCTGGACCTGGATCACATTTTCATGTTCACTGGTTCCACCGGCAACATTTTTCTCGCAAGAATTAAAAACACAGAGAAAAAGGCAAAGAATCCAAAGCCGACGAATCATTTCACCATCTCTTTTTCGGCTTCGAATTCACTCATCGGCGTCGTTGCGACGGGAAAAATCTGCAATGCAATTTGCATAACCGTATCGCTTTGGGAATCGTTGTGTACAAGCGAAGCGACCCGGCTTTTAAACTTTTCGGCTTCTGCCAGAATCATCCGGAAACAAGTCCGAGATACCCCTGCGGTCATCCCGACGACAAACCGGCGATCCTTTTTCCATCTTTGAATCGCCTGTGAAGCCTTGTCCAACATATCGCAGTGATATTTTATCAAGGAAGTCCGATGTTTGGGACATCCACTCCGAAGAGCTCGATGAGATTGCACCCAGACGCCGTCAGAATTTCTTTCGATAAAGTGATAGCGATTTAAAACCTGGACAGCAAACCTTGCATCTTCTACATTAATCGCCGGTTTCAACGATTTTGCAAGCAACTCATAATCATCCTTGAAATCAAACAGAGTGATTAGTTCCCGAACGGCAGGAATAAACCAGCGGCTGTAGTATTCGGAAAATCCCGCGGAAATTTCAACCGGGCGAATGGAACCTCGCATCTGCAATAGCTCTAGACGGCAACGCTCCTTTTGGGCGCCTTCGCGCGCCTGGCCAAAGCGGACAAGCTTGTGCCAATACTCCAATTCCGGTCCCGAAAGTCCAATCGCCTTGCCAACCGATTCAATCGTCTTTTCACTTAAATTTCTTTCCCCAAGCATCACCTGGCGCAAAAAATTGGGATTGCGAAGTTTTGCCCGCTGCGCAATGGCGCGCCAGGAAAATCGAGCATGATTCTGCGTATCATGAAAGTCCCGCAAAAACGAACGAAAATTTTCATACTCGAAAACAGATTTCATACGGTTCAAATTTAGACCCGCAAAAGCAAAATATCCAGTAAAATTTTATTTAAATGTATCCTCTTTGAATACAAAAACATGCTTTCTCGAAAAATGCAACGGATCCGTTGCAAAAAAAAATCCTGCGAGAACTTCACAGGAACAAAAAAGATGGTGGATCGAACCCCGAACTTACCAGGAGGGGAGCAATGATAGAGTTGTTAGAGGATTTACCTTTCCACCAAATCTCAAGCCTTAATATAGAAGAATCTATCGTGAAAGGCTAGTATTTATTACTTATTTCCGCGGTTTCCGAATGACAGCGGGTTCTTCGTGGAACTCGATGTGGCAGTGCGGTTCAAAGCGGAATCCTCCGCGACGGTGGCGATTAAGCCCCATCACGTCAGAAACCTTTTCAAGATGATCCACTACGCGGTTCAAACGGCTTTCAAAGTTCGGATTTACCGGATCGATGCAAATTTCGGGATCCCGCTTAAATTCACGGTTCTCGAATTCCTCGCGTCCCGTTTTCATATATTCGCGCAAGACATTGCGAAGAATGCGGGCCGGGACATTGCGCATCAAATGCTTTCCGTTTACCGAAATCGAATCGTCCGTTTCGTAATAGATGATTTCCGCCACATGGTTTATCTTGTGAAGAAGCTCGTCGTGAGCCTTCTGGACCGGAGGCCAAACGCTGTACTCTTCCTGCACAAGCGAAGAAATCAGACCTGCGAACGGATCCTTTGTCGTTACATCCTTCGCATAGATGAATTCCGCGATGGAAGCCGGAGCACCGTAATAGCGGTCTTTGTAAAGAAGATGGGTTCCCGTAAACGTGTCAACCACATCCGTATCGGCGCGGACGCACAGCTTGTCGGCAAACTTGGAAAGACCCAAATCGACAGGAAGTTTTTCAAGGCATTCACCGAACTTGACAACCTTGCCAACCGCTATACCGCTGACATAGAACGTATCGCCTTCCTGGTTGCCGATAAGGCGCCCGATCAAGGACTCTTCTGCAGAATATTGGCTAGCATAGATCTTAATCTTTTCAAATGCAGGCAAATCCAAAAGACAGGGGCTCTGCTGGAAAGCGTGAAGCATCCATGTCGAATACACCGCCGACGGATGATAGGAACCGTTCGAACGATTGACGAGGAAGTCATGGCGTTCATTTCCTTCGACCGGACCTTCTACGAAACGGAAATTCTCGTGGAAGAGATTACGCTTTTCGATAAGGCGCAAGACACCGAGACGCTGGTCCTGCATATCGTAGAAATCTCGGATGTAGGGAAGATAGGAACGCATCAATGCGCGCTTGGGAATCGATGTCAGATGTTTCAGCTTTTCAAACATCCGATTTCCAAAGGCATCCAAATTTTCGCCCTTTGAAAGAAGCCAGTTCGAGAAACCTTCAATCATCAGCGCATTGTCTTCCACGCTGACCATTTCGTCTTCCTGCCATGCATTTTCAATCAATTTGCGGCTAGTGACACTTGCGTTCTGGACCAAAGGAACCAAATCTTCTGTCCTAAACGAAAGAAGGAGTTCGCTGTAAGCCAACTTCAGAAAAATATTCGGTATTTTATTTTCATTATCCTGCATGGCTATAATTTATTTTTTTGCATGCGTTTTGCCCACCCCCATTTTGAATTAAAAGCATTTTTAATGGTATTTTTGAGACTTTTCTATATTTTCGGCATGAAAAGTTCACGAATTCACGCCCTTTCCGAAGATGTTATCAACAAAATCGCAGCCGGAGAGGTAGTGGAGCGACCGGCATCGGTTGTCAAGGAACTGGTCGAAAATTCGCTAGATGCCGGAGCTTCCCGCATCGAAATCCAAATCGTGAACGGCGGAAAATCCTCAATCCTTATTCGGGACAACGGGTGCGGAATGTCTGAAAGCGATCTCGACATTTGCTACAAGCCTCATACCACGTCTAAGCTTACATCCGCCGAAGAGCTTTTCCATTTAGCGACCAATGGTTTTCGCGGTGAAGCGGTCGCCTCCATCGCCGCCATTTCAAAGCTTTCCATCACGAGCCGTGAAGCGGACGCAGCCGAAGCCCATACGCTACACCTTGTCGGCGGGAATCTCGAAGCAAAATCGGCAGACGCTTCGCCTTGCGGAACGACTTTTCTTATCGAAGATCTTTTCTTTAACGCTCCTGTCAGAAGGAACTTTCTCGGCAGCGATACGCTCGAAGCCTCCCGGGTTCTCGACACGGTAACGCGAATTTCGATGGCAAATCCGAATGTTCGATTCGATTACAAGGTTAACGGTCGGGATATTTTTACAGGCGTCGAAAGCAACGAATTAAGAAGCCGCATCGCCGAAGCGCTCGGAACAAGTATCGCCAAGTCGATGATTCCCGTCGATTACGAAGAAGCGGGAATTCGCGTTTCGGGATTCGCGGTTCCACCCGAATTTCTCCAGAACAAGCGGAGCAAGCTCTATTTTTATGTGCAGAAGCGTCCCATCTGGAATCCCATTATGACCAAGGCGGTTTCTCGGGCATATGAACCTTACGGCAACGCAAACGCCCCCATCGTCGTTCTCTTTTTGGAAATGCCCGATACGTCGGTCGATGTGAATGTCCATCCGACAAAACGGGAAGTTCGGTTCGCCAACGAGAACGATGTCTTCGTAGCGGTTCATCATGCCATCCGAGACGCGTTTCAAAAATCCGAAGAAGAAAAACATCCTTCGATTCGCATTGCGGATTTTTCACAGGAAGCACCTGTACGACACGAAAATTCAATCGCTCTATCGCCAGAACCATCCTTTACAAAAGCTTTGCCGGTTCAAAAATTTCCTAGTGAAGAGCCCGCTTCAAAAAATGGCACGACCATAGCCGGTCCAATTTCTAATACGACAAAAAATGTCAAAGAATATAGACCGAAGTACAACCGGGAAGATCCGAGCGATATTATCCAGGACCTTTTTTCACTGCCCGAAAACGGAAACATCATCCCGCTTTCTCCACAAAATTTACGTCCGCCGACACGCATGGACAAGGTGACGCCTCCGCAGTTTTTCCAACTTGCAAACACCTATCTTGTGTGCGAAGACAGCGAAGGTCTTTTACTCATCGACCAAAATGCGGCACACCAGCGCGTCCTATACGAAAATGCCCTGGCGTCCCTCAACGCAGAATCCGCACTGGAAAGCCAGGAACTTTTGTTTCCCGAAATCATCGAGCTTTCCCCGGCAGAAGCAAGCGTCGTTCCGGAACTTCTCCCGATGCTCGACCAACTGGGATTTCACCTGGAGCTTTTCGGGAAGAACACCTACCAGCTCCGCGGAACCCCCAGGGATTTGCCTTTTTCCAGATCCGTCGAAGCGTTCAAGACGCTCGTTTCCGATGTTCTTCTCGGAGAAAATCCGGGCAAGCCTTCCCACGAGTCCCTGGCGAAAGCCTGGGCAAAAAGCAACGCTATCCAGGCGGGCGACAAACTGGGCACCGAAGAAATGACGCACTTGATGTCGAACCTGCTTTCTACGCAAGACCCGATGATCTCTCCAAACGGAAGACCCACACTGATGCGCCTTCCCATTTCCGAAATCAACAAACGCTTCAAGCGATGATGATTTCAAAAATCCGGGGAACGGAATATCAGGCAGAAAACTTGCCATCGCAAAAGTTTCCGAATTGAATCTTTAACGATAGATAGCGTTAGTTTGTATATTGTGAAACCGTGATAAACCTACACAAAATATTTCTGTTTTTGGCGCTTCCCACATTCCTTTTCGCAATGGATCTAAGTTTTTCAGGAAACCAGAGCGATATCCGTTGGAAAGCCACATCCTCTGAGCACTTTAATTTTGCCTATCCGGCAAGCTACAGCACCCATGCGGGAATTGTCGCCTCGACAGCGGAAGCCGTGTATGATTCCATCGTTTCGCGCTACCAAATCGAGATGCCGCTGAGAATCGACGTGTCGCTACAGAACGCGCTGTACGCAAATGGCTCGGCAGTCCCGAACGAAAACGCGATGAACCTTTTCCTTTCGAACTGGGATTTCAAGATCCGAAGTACGCATCCCTGGATTGCCGATGTCGTCACCCATGAATTTTCCCATCTGGTGAGCATTGAAAGCGGAAGCAAGTTGCCGCATTTCATCTACGGGATACAGCTTTCCTATATAGACTATTACAACGAACGCTCGACGCAAAACGCTTCGCTCGTCGTGCCTTTTACGCTCCAACCGCTCTGGTTTGCCGAAGGAACCGCCCAGTTTGAATCCGCCCGGATGGGATTCGACGCCTGGGACAGCCATCGCGATATGCTTCTCCGCATCGCCGCACTGAACGATGGACTTCTCGACTTGACATACATGCACGATTTTGCAGACAATTCCCTCGAATCGGAACTCGGGCCTTACACCCAAGGTTTTTCCCTTGTCCGATTCATCGACGCCGAATACGGTCCTGACGCAGTTCCAAGAATCTGGCACGAACTTTCCAAAATGCACCGGGCAACCCTTTCTAGCGCGCTCGAAAAAGTCATCGGCATCGACGAAGATTCCCTTTACCGAAAATGGAAGGAATCGACAGTTAAATACTATGAAGATGAGAGAGAAAAACTCGGGACTTTGATCTCGGGGAAAAAATGGACGGAAAACGCTTTCTACCATGATTATCCAGTCGTTGCCGGCAAAAACATCTACGGAATATCCAACTTTGGCGGTCCCTGGTTCGACGGCGGAATTTTTAAAATTCCGAAAGACCAGCAGGATTCCTCTAGCATTCGGGATTCGGCTAGCGGAATTACTTTGACGATTCAGGATTCGATTATCGACATATCCCAATTCGCCAAAAATTCTTTTAAACCGAAAAAACCTTGGTTTGACAAGGGAATTTCCGTTCGAGAAATTTCGGGAACAGGACCACTACTCGCCTACACGACATTTGCAAAACGCGACAGAAACGGGCACGCCCACTTTGACATCGCGGTCGCCGACACGAACGGTCAAAACGCCCAGGCGACAGTTCTCGCCGATGCGGTCTATCCGGACATTTCACCGGACGGAAAAGAAATCGTTTTTACACGACGCGAAATCAATTCAACGCGTTTCGTGCTGAGCAAAGTGGGAACGCCTGATTTCAAAAAAGAAAGGCCGGGCGAAATCCAAGACATCTTTATTCCCGACGAAAAGCTTCTCTATTATAATATCTACACGCCAAAATTCAGCCCCAACGGAAAGAAAATTCTTTTTGGATTTTTTGACGACAAAAACCGCGGGATTGCCTGTATCAATAGAGACGGTTCGGAATTTCAAATTCTATCGCAAGAGGGAATCGATTTCCGGGACGCCAACTGGATTGACAACGAAACAATCATCTATTCCAGCAACCGAAACGGGATTTTCAATCTTTATTCCAAGAAGCTGGTAAACGGCACGGAACATCCCCTGACAAATGTTCTCGGCGGCGCCTTTTCCCCCACAGTCGATTCGGGAACCGTATTTTATACAAATTACGACAAGGATGGCTTTTCGCTTTACTCGATAGAACTTTCCGATTACGACGCCACAACGGATTCCGTCTTTTCCATTTTCGACACGACTTATACGGTTTGCCCATCGCCAGTCGAAACAATTGCCGTTTCGGATTCGTCCGAGGCTCTTGCGCAAACGGATTCCTCGTCCGCGGATTCCATTGCCGACACCACAAGGAACGCTCCGATTTGCCGAATCGACACCTTGATTACCAAGCGGGATTCCACAATCAAAAAGCCCAAGACTCCGCCAATCGTCTTGAACGGAACACTTCCCACCAAAGTTCAAAAGCAACTGGAATTTTCAGAAATCGGATTTGCCGGCAGCGAACGGGACTACAAGCCGATTCCGTCAAAGTTTCTCATCGCTCCGATTTTTGCCATCGAGGAACGCTCGCCGGATTTCAAGGTAACCGGAGACGGTCAAGCGACTCCCAAACTGGGATTTGCCATGACCCTTTCCGACCCGCTCAAAAAAAACATTCTATCGGCAGGGCTGTTGCTTGAAGTCGGAAACGGTTGGAAGTACATCAACGGAGACGGAATCAATCCCGAGATGGAACACGAATTCTTGGCATCTCTTGAAAACCATTCAACGCCGATTACGCTTGGACTTTCTTTCACCAACATGAATTTACGGTCCAAGGATACCGTCCGCTACGAAGACCCGCGAAGCTATGAAGATTCCGTCGGCACAAGCCATTATGCGGTTTCCCTCAACGCCTTCCAGGGAAGCGCAAGTTACAGCGTATTCAAGCAAGGAGACAGTATTTTTGTGCTCGGAGGTTACGATTGGTCGAATTTTAATTTGTACGAAGACAACTTGAAATGGACTTACCAAAAACGCTTTTCCGGAGGCATCGGATTTTCCATCGACGGCGGAGCCGATGAAGAAACCGCCACAAATACGGCAGGTGCGGGAAACGGCATCACGGCAAGCTACCTGATTTCCAATTCGGACCTGTATCGTCCGGGGACTTTTGCGGAGAGCTTTACCGTTTCTCCGAGCGGAAAAATCGAACCGATTTACCGTAATTATACGCTGCACAATTTTTACTTCAATCTGCACGGAAGCTTGGCCAACCCGATTCATTCCGGAGCGCGCTTTGCCGCCGGAGCGACCGTTCAAGGACTCGGAGCATGGACGGCAAAGGATTCCAAGGATACGCTAGACAGCTATTATTATACGCCGCTTCTTTTGGAAGGTTACCCCTATCTGATTACCAACGAAGATTACAACCGCAGCGGGCTGAAAACAGTCAAGGCGGAAATTCACTACTTGTTCCCGATTTTTGAAGATTTCCGAAAACAGTTCTGGATCTTTACGACACGAGACTTGTTCGTGAATTTGTACGCACAAGTCGGAGCGGCCTGGAACGATCACGGAATTCCGATGTCCAAATTTTCAAAAAGGGAATTCTGGGACCGTAGCGTCGGACTTGAATTCCGACTGGCCAATCGAATCTTTTATACGATGCCGTTCAACCTGTCGCTGAACCTCGCCCGCGGACTAGACCGAATCGGAGAAGACGAATACGGAAAGGGCGGACGCAAAATGACGCCGCTCGATATTCCCGTCTTACCGAAAGCGATTTCACCAACGCGAATCAAGTTTTCCATCGGATTTGATTTTGACAATTCCTGGATGAATTGATTTTAGAAGGCTCTAAATTTCAATCCCAGAGCATCGATTCCTTGCGGATTAGAAATCTGCGCGAAAGATCGTCAAGATTTGACGCATCGCTTTCAAGTCCCATCAATCCACCGAAAAGCGGATAGGGACTAGCCGTTCCACCCTGTTCATTGCACTGAACCCGAGCGAAAATTTTTCCGTCGCGAATTTGCAAATCCAAAATGTGTTGGTTGAGATCCACATCCTGTCCGCGATGATTTTTTACAACAGGTAATTTCTTTTCAGTGAATTTTTCCAAAAGGTTTTCTGGAATTTTTTCTGGCCGGAAAGAATATATCATCGAGGTCGGGAATTTCGAGGATAATTTGTACGAAAGATTTTCAATTTTCAGGATTTTCATCCCCATCGGGAACGGAGCGTTCAGCTTTTCCAGCAACTTAGGAATTCCGCTTTCCGAAAGGTCCAACGGAACAAGCGTTTCAACTCCCAAAATTTCACAGACGGTTTCGAGTCCTAGCGGAAGCGCACCCATGTTGATGATTCGAGGTTTGGGACTAAATCCTTCGCTGTAACGCAAAGGAATTCCCACACAGGCAAATGTCCGTACAAATGCGCTGAGCATATTCTGGTGCGGCAGAAAACGGCTAAGTCCCGTTTTCTGGAATGTTAACTTGTATGAAAAACGTTTGTCATAAACCGGTCGCCGCTTAGCGACCAATTCCTTGATTTCAGCCGGCGTTCGACTAGGAGCCTTGTACTTTTCAGGTGCAGTCGCAAGACGGACTTCCTTCCCATTCCCCGGAATTCCGCAATGCTGGCATTCTCCCCATTTGCAGTTGGGCACCGGTTTCGCATTCTCGAAAATTTCGGGATTAAATCCTTTCTGGTATTCATTCCAAAGATAGGATTTCGTCACGCCGACGTGCATAAAGTCCCACGGGAAAACGCTTTCCTTGGAACGCGTCGCATAAATCCATTTTTCGTCATAACCGAAATCTTTCCAGATCTGTTCCCAATCCTTGGGACGAATACGGTGACTGTCGCTTTCAAAAATCATCCCGCGCTTATAAGCCTCATAGATCATCGGGGCAAGCGAACGGTCGCCACGGCTGTAAAAGGCTTCAAGCCTCGAAGTGTCCCAATCCGCCCAACTGATTTTCACATTCGGGTTTTTGTAGAATCTGCGACGGACAAACTGGATATGCGAAAGCGCCAAATCCTTTTCCATATAAGGCGCCCACTGCAAGGCGGTAAAGGATTTCGGAATAAGGATTCCCATGCTGACCGAGATTTGCGCACCGCGCAGATATTTCCGGCCGATCTTCACCAGATTTTCTATCAACCCGCAGAACGCTTCCATATCGTCGTCGTTTTCTGTGGGAAATCCGACCATTGTGTACAGCTTAATTTTGTTGAATCCCGAAGAGAACGCATGCTCGGCTGCGTTATACATATCTTCGTCGGTAATCGTCTTGTTGATCATTTTGCGCAAGCGTTCCGAACCCGTTTCCGGGGCAAATGTTCCGCTGCGCCCACCTTTTAACGCCGCCACTTTTTCCGCTAGCGACTGCCCGAAACTGCTCACGCGGATACTCGGCAGAGAGACATCAACGTTGTCAAAAAATGCGTCATCGATGATGGAATCGGTCAGAGCTTCAATCGGTTTATAGTCCGCCGTCGAAAGGCTTAAAAGTCCGAGTTCGCTTTCGCCTGTCGCCCGAACGCCTTCCTTCGCCAAATCGATTACATCATCCGCGGGGAGTTCCCGGCAAGGCCTGTACCAAATCCCCGCTTGGCAAAAACGGCATCCCTGTGTGCAGCCGCGCATTACCTCGACGCTGAAACGGTTGTGGACAAGCCTCATGTTGGCAATCAAGTTTTTGACCGGATAATCCTCTTTTTTAAGTTCCGGAATATAGACTCGCCGAACACCGTTCGTATTCGCATAGGAACCTTTCGCCGGTTCTTTCGGAACGAACTGTCCAAATTCACCACGGACAACTTCGCGAAATGCCGGAACATACACACCGTCGATTTTCGCAATCGTTTCCAAGATTTCCATCCGGGAAAGACCATTTTTTTTACATTCGCCGACCGTCCGCAAAATTTTCGGAAGCATTTCTTCGCCATCGCCGATATTGAACGCGTCAAAAAAATCCGCTACCGGTTCCGGGTTCGCCATCGACGGGCCGCCTCCGAGAACAATCGGATCGGTTTCCTTGCGGTCTTTCGCAAAGGCGGAAATTCCTGCAAGTTCCAGCACATAGGGAACATTCGTAAAGTTGAGTTCCGTCTGGAGCGTCATCCCGACGACATCAAATTCCCGCACAGGCAACCACGATGCATGCGTATAAAGCGGAATATCATGCGTCCGCATTTCCCGAGCCATATCGTCCCACGGCGCAAAGGCGACATCCATCCACAAATCCGGTTCGCGGTTTACGACATGATACAGCACCCGCAAGCCGTTGTTCGAAAGCCCGATTTCATACAGGTCCGGAAAGACGAACGCCATCCGCGCAAGAAGTTTCGCCGGGTCCTTGACAACGCTGTTCGCCTCGCCACCCATGTAGCGGGCCGGGCTTTCTACGGACGGAAGAACCTGTCCTAACTTTTCAAATAAATTCATATCAACCGAACTTTAGGAAGTGCCAAAAATTTTCCGATGCAGAATATAAAATTCCTCTGCACAAAAATCAGGGAAGAGCGTCCAAGGCTCCCGCCAAATAAGCAAGCGGAGCGTTCCAGTTAATCGCCACTTCATTGGTCGCGTAACTGCAAGCGGAATCCAGATAAGCGATTGCCGGAAAACCTTTCGCCGCATAGTCGGGACACATCCACGATTCCGCACCAATGTCCTGTTTTCCGAGATGCGGTCCGCCGACAAGCATTCCGGGAAGCGGCAAAAGAACGGAATCCGCTTCGCTCTGGCGGTGATGAGGATGCATCGGGGAACGTGAACCAAACCCGGTCACATAAGAAAGATGCAACGGATTTTTTCCGAGTAGATAGGAGAGCGCCTCTTCAGCTGCCTGCCGATATTTTTTATCCTTCGAAATCCGATACGCTTGGAGCAAAATGATTCCATTGTTAGCCACACCGCTGTTAGATCCCCAGGTCCATTTTCGAGAAGGCACCGGAACCCGATATGCCGAAGATTCATAATCCGCCAGCAGGGCATCCGAAACTTCGAATAAAAGTTTTCTCGCCATTTGCCCCAAAGAATCCCCAAAAACAGGAGCTGTCGCTATGCGAAAGACGGCGAACAAATTTAGATCGCCCCACCAGAGCCCGCTGTTTTTATCCGCAGGCAGAGAAAGAGCTTTCAAGTCATCCAAAAACCTTTTTTCCTTTGTCGTATAAAATAATTCCGCTGCAGCAAAGCGAAACTCGTCTTTTCCATCTTCGTTTTTCGCAATATACGAGCCGGTAAAAACATCCTTTGGCTGTTCATAGAAAAGCGTCGGATTCTTTTGTGAAAAGTCGTAAGCCCGCTTGGCCGCAGCCAATAGTTTTTGCGAATACGCTTTGTCAAATTTTCGGTAGATGCGCGAAGCCTGCGCCATGACACCTGCAAATCCGAGCGAAGAAGTGATTCCCTTTCCGATGGCAAAACGGGGAAGCGTATCCTCGTGCGGCATGATGTTTCCGCAAAAATCGAGAGACGTCAATTTGTGAAAGACGCCACCGTCCGTATCCTGCATGGAAAGCATCCAGTCAAGGTTCCACTTGACCTCTTCAAGAATCGCCGGGAGATTTTTATGTTCGCGCGGAATCTCCCATTCGAGTTTCTTCGCATAAGCCGGATAATCTTCGTAAAACTTTAAAAGCGTCGAAACGGTAATGTTTGAATTGACGATGTACTTTCCGAAATCCCCGGCATCGTACCAGCCTTTTGGCGCGCTGATTTTTCTGTCCGCCCCATAGATTTGAACCGCCGTATCCAAATGCCCTGCCGGACGCGCCCAGATTCCCGCATATCGAGCATCTAAAGCCATTCCCGCCCGCTGGAAATAGAACCATTTGAACGCAGCCTTCGCCAATTCCCGATAAGGATTTTTTTGAACCGAAACGGGCGAACCTAAAACTTTCCCGTTTCGCAGAATCACATAGGAACCTTCCTTTTGGGCAGGCGAAAAATCAAAAAGTTGCACGGTATCGCCGCTTGACACATCGTAAACAGTCTGGGGAGCTGCTAGACGAAAGGCAGGTTTATTCGTCAAAAGCGCCCGGATTTCAACCGCAGCCGTGTCGGAACCTTTGACGACGAACTGTTTCTGCGACTCTCGTGAAAATCCCAGCTGGTTTATCGCCGGAATCTCGGCAAAAACGGTGGCAACCAGCAACAATCCCAGAATCGAAAGATTTGATTTTTTCATTTTTTATTCTCCAAAACTATCCAAGCCCCGAACTTTCTGCCGCCAACGCGTTTCAAGGCACCTTTCTTTTGAAGATTCGAAAGGTGATACTTTACGCCGTCTGGCGTCATGTTCCCTAGTCTCTCCGCGATTTCACCGCGAGAAAGTTCCGCATTTTCCTGCACAAGTTCAAGGATTTGCATTTCCACACTTGAAAGCTTTTGGGCAGTCTTTTGGGTAGTCTTTTGGGTAGTCTTACGCCATAAAGAAAACAGGAGACTTTCCGTCTTTTCTTCGATGGTGGGTTCTTTCAGTCCCTTTTCTCTGCAGAGCGAAAAAACCTTTAGAATTCCGCTACCCCAATGTTCAATAATGTTCATTTTGGCAAGGACATCGGCAAGGACCTTGTTCCGAATACTGGAACTTCCCGTTTTCATTTCTTCGATCGTGATTCCACCGAAAAGCGATCCGGGGCTTGAGACTTCAACCCTGTCATCATAAACAGCGATTTGAATAAAAGACGGGGCTAGATAATTGCGATGAACAACCGCATTGATTACGACTTCGCGAATCGCTTCGGGAGGGATTTCATATTCTTCCTTGCGCAAGACGCCTTGGATTTTTGCAGACAAATTAATATGCGACAGAACAAAGTCGTATGCTTTTTCAATCTGTTCGTAAAGAGGGCCGTCAAAATCTTTCTTGTCGATGAAGATTCCCTTTTCCCGACCCTTAAAACGCGCACATTGGATTTTTGCAAAAGTAAAAGAATTTTTCGTCAGCAGTTCAAACGCATTCGACGGGAATTTCTTGTTTTTATACGAGACAAGAAGCTGCCAACTTTCAAGGTTTTTCCTTGTCACGTTCTTTTTTGAAAACTTTTTGATCGTTTGGCAAAGGCTTTCTATGTCGGCAGATGCTGCAGGCTTTTCGACAAAAGGCATTTCGTCAAAGGACAGGCGCTTTCCAAACAGAATCAGTTCCTGTAATTTTTCATCGGTTACGCGCCGAGTCGCCGCTCCGATTCGCACGTATGTTCCCTCGGTCAAACCTTCGCGCTTGATAAAATAAGGCTTGTTCTGCCCCGGTTGGATTTCAAGAACGATAACCGTCTTCTGCCCGATTGCCTGGAAAAAGATATTCGGAACAATTGACGGCGAACAGTTTTCGGCTATCGCATTCGTGATGGAATCCATATAAACGAAAAGCTTTTCCTTGGCGACACCGATGATGCGAAGCGTTTCGTCTTCGATTCCAAAAATGATTTTTCCGCCCTTGCTGTTTGCAAACGCAGAGACGGTCTTGAGATATTTTTTGTCCTCGGTCGGCATGGAACGCTTGAATTCGAGCGTTTCCGATTCACCGTTCTTGATTTCAGAGAGCAGCTGCATGAGTCCTCACTCCATTGCCCGGACGTGGGTCCTGATAAAGGCTACCTCGTCTGCATTTAGTTTGTACTTGAAGTTGAGCTGAGCGTCGATTTCGTCGATGGATTTGGACCAGTCGATGTCGCTGTTTGATGTAACGTCCTGGAGAGGAACGTTAGCCCAAGTTTCACGCGGATTATCTTGTGTCACTTTTAAAGTTCCCAACAGCGCGCGGGCAAATCTAGTTTTGATGTATTTTAAACAGGCTTCCGCCTCGGATTTTTCATCAAATGCGCCAATTCCTAGAAAAGTTCTTGTGTACTGGCGAATGCGTTTGTGGGCGGCATCGTTCAAGGTTTTGCTGTTCGGTGAAAAGTCAAATTCTTCTTCGATCGTAGCGTCACCGATTTTTAAGCAATGTTCGTGCGTTGCATCCGCAATACCAAATACGTAGATGAGTTTGGGCACCAAGGATGTTTGATACACGGACATTATTCGCCTCCTTTCAACTGATACTTGCCCTTGCCTCTGCCCGTAACCGGAACTATGACGCCAAGGTTTTTCATTTTCTTTACCACATTCGTTGCCGTCGCCGGCGAACAATCCAAAACCTTTTGCACATCCATCGAGCCGAAAACTTGGCTGATTTTTATTTCACGAACAATCGCTAAAATATTTTCTTGCGTTAAAGAATTTAACCGGGCAGCTTTTACTAAATCTGTTAAACGTTGTTTAGAATCAATGCCTAAAGTTTTCGCGTCAATCCCTAAGGTTTCGCCTCCAATCCCTAAAGTTTTCGCGTCAATCCCTAAGGTTTCGCCTCCAAAATCCATATTTTTCACGATAGCCTTGAGAATGAAACCGGTCTGTTTAAATTCCGGTTTCGGCAGACCAGATTCTTCCATTTCGCGACACATCCGATCAACTCCTTCGCCAAAATCCTTTACATATTTATAGAATTTCAAGTATTCCGCAATGTGAGCATTTCTTGCAAAATGAATTTCACGTATTCGATTGATTTTTACAATACTTGGTAAATTTCCCGGCGACTCAACAACTAAATGATCGTCAAACATTTTAATTTGTATCTCGGTTCCGCGAATGGAATAATCGCGATGTGTTACCGCATTCACAACAAGTTCTGTACGTACAAATTCAGGATACTCCTGTTCCGTTGTGAATATGCCTCCCGAAGTCAAATAAGTACGTTCCTTGATTTGAGTCTGGATGTAAGCAACCGTCTTTTGTATCTGCTGAAGAATACGCCCATCAAATACAACATCCTTGACGACATTCATTTCAGGTCCAAATCTTTCTTCTTTTCCCTCATAGCGGATAAAGCGGACACGCGCTCGCGGGAAAAAATTCTGAGGATTCTTGGCAAACAACAAAATAGCAGCAACGCTAAGCCTTAAAATTCCATTTTGAACTTTTGCAAAATTTTTATTTTGCAACAAATAGTCTTTGGGAGATTTTGTATAACCTACCCGCTGCAGATATTCCCCAAGATAGTTTTCGTCAATATCTTCATAACAAGATTCAGGGACAATAAAATCTTCAAAATTCCTCAATCCCTTGTCAAAACTCAAAGTCATCCGATCTTCAAAAGAAAGAAGTTTCGATTTATCCCCAACTCTCATATAGGCATCGTGCGTCTGGTTCTCGTGAAGGAATGCGCTTGCTTCAATATGCAAAAGAAGAATATGGTTTTTATTTCCAAAACTATCGATACAATCAACAAATTCATAGGCAAAAGGAACCGTTGGCGTACAAAAATCCATCGGAACTCGCAACAGCTCATTAACCTTTTCCGGATACGAATCAACGCCTTCGAGGCGCCTATTCCTGTCTGAAATTCCGATAGCGATTACCCCACCGTCTGCATTTGCAAAAGCACAAATATGGCTTGACAAATCCCGAGGAGCAATATTCACCGACTTTCGGTCAAAAGTCTGGGATTCTTCAAGCGCGAGAACTTCATCGAGTGTCATAGGGCCTACTTCAAAGCGTCGATAAACCGGATAACTTTGCCGGGCTTTTTCGTTCGGGAATCCACCTGATTCCAATCCTTGATTTTGCAATACAATCCGTTGTGCTGACGGATATCGCCTTTTGCGCAGCCTTCGCAAACGACTTTGTTCACCATGTCACCGCCAAACAAATCGGGAAGATGTTCTTCCTTTTCAATGCAGCTGTCCGGGACAACTCCTTTCAAGCCGTCCATCTGCCAAAAATTCCAGCTGATGATTTCCGCAAAATGTTCCAACTTTTCAACGGGAAGCTCGCACGAATGAAACTTGGCTTCAAAATAATCCAAAAGCGTGATCAGCAAGGCTTCTCGCGCCAAAAGCAAGTTGTCGCCCTGCCATTCGTAGCCATAAGTCGCCTTGTACGCTTTTTCCGCCCAGAAAAACCATTCCTCAATAGTCGTCGTATTTTCCGAAACAATCCGCAGTTTTCTGTCAAGAATGCCGATGCGGCGTTCCACCGGAATGAACGTTCCCGTCGTCGCGTCATAGCGGCTTACCGCATAGGGAGCTTCACCGCAAGAAATTTCGATGCGCACATCACCGACATACGCTTTCCAGTCCTTCCCGGAATCTTTTTTATCGCCATTCGTTTCGAGAGGAAATGCAACTTTTTCCGTCGTCGGCATCCAGGAATGTTTTCCATCTTCGCCGAGAATCTCCTGATTGAAGACGTCTTTCCGACCAAACAAAACTGCATCGATTTGATTGTTCTGCAGATTGCAAATCCAGCTAGGCGTGAAAACTTCCGCCAATTCCTTGCAGCGAGCCGTCTGGACAGTCTTGCTCTTGACAATACGAGGCTGGACAACCTTGCCATGTTTGCCGGTAATCAGTTCGGGAAAAATCGGCTTGTCGTATGCATAGTCCGGTCCAAGATGCCTGTAATCGTCCGTCGCCCAAAAAATAGGAGAATACTTTTTGGAAGAGCTTTTGGAAAAATCCTGCAGCAGAATCTTGAGCAGATCCAAAGACAGACCTTCGATAAAGTCCTCGCTAACATCCGCAATCTGTTGATTTTTCTTGCTCATTTATCCGCTATAATATAATCAAAAAACATTTTCTAGTTTTGGCGAAGAAATCGTCCGATCGCCTATTTTCAAATAGGAACTTATCGTTCCGAGGTATAACGAAAATGAAAAATGATTTTGAAAAAATGTCAACAGAAGAAAAAATGGCAATCTATGGCTGGAGTCGAGAATGATGAGATCATTTTTGCCTATATTAATGATTTAAGCTCCGATGACAACGATCTTGGGAAATCCCTGCTTCACCATTTCGCAAGAGCGTTCGCAACGATCAAGTCCTGCAATTTCTGGATGGCGCGCGCCTGGCCGTGGCGATCTTCTGTTTCGTTCTGGAGGACATCGTATGTTCCGTCCGCGGAAAGATTTTCGCCCTTGTAAATCATCTTCTCGGCGACATTGTCGTAGAAGCGGACATTGACCCGGATCGTTACGCGGTAAGTTTCCACCTCGGAACCGCGTGTATAGTTTTCGGGCTTGTTCGTATAGCTCAAAAGCGTCATTTCAAAATCCGCATCGGCTTCTTCGTTTACCAAACGGACCCCGCCCGCATTTTTCCGGAAAAGGTTCACGACGCTGTCCCGGAGCGTATTTCCGAGTACCGGATCGAGCGTCTTGTTATCGACTTCGTGAATCTGCACCGTCCGAATATGGCTGGGAAGCGTACTCGCCGTAAAGCTGTAGCAGCCGGCAAGGCAAATTGCGGAAACCACCAAGAAAAAAAGCATTTTTAGATGATTCATATTCCAAAAAATAAATTCTAAAAGCTAGATTATAAAGGAATCAAAACTTTAACGAGGCTTCTCATGCTCGATATACGTAAAATCCGCGAAAACCCGGAATACTTCATTGCCGAAACAGAAAAGAAATACACGACGGTCAGCCTAAAAGACATTCTCGCCATCGACGAAGTGCGCCGTCCGCTCCTTTCCGAAGTGGAAAAGCTGAAAAGCGAACGCAATGCGGAATCCAAGCGTATCGGCGAGCTGAAAAAGAAAGGCGAAAACGCCGACGAAGCGGTCAAGGAAATGCGCGCACTCGGCGACAAGATCGACGAACTGGACAAGAAGCTGAAGGACCTGGAATTCAAGCAGACCGAAATGCTGATGCATGTCCCAAATATCGCGCCGAAAGCTCCGGAAGGCAAGGATTCCAGCGAAAACGTCGTCGAAAAGGAAGGTCCGCTGCCGTTCGACTATTACTCCAAGAATCGCGACTTCACCCCGGTCGATCACAAGACACTCGGCGAAAGGCTCGGCATTTTCGATTTTGAACGCGGGGCAAAAATTTCCGGCAACGGATTCCCCGTCTATCGCGGACTCGGATCCCGCCTTGAACGCGCCCTCATCCAATGGTTCCTCGACGAACATCGCGCCAACGGCTTCGAAGAAATTACGCCGCCGTATCTAGTCACCCGCAACACGATGCGCGGCACGGGTCAGCTCCCGAAGTTCGAAGAAGACATGTATCGCTGCGACAAGGACGACGACCTGTTCCTCATCCCGACCGCCGAAGTTCCGCTGACGAATTTGTACGCAAACGAAGTCATCCCGGAAAGCGAACTTCCCAAACGGATTTGCGCCTATTCCGCCTGCTTCCGCCGTGAAGCCGGTTCCTATGGCAAGGACACGCGCGGACTCCTCCGTTTGCACCAGTTCAACAAAGTGGAAATGGTCTTCTTCTCCCGCCCGAACAACAGCTACGAGATGCACGAAGAGCTTACTTGCTTTGGCGAAAAGCTGCTTGAAAAATTGAAGCTGCCATTCCACCGCCTGAACCTCTGCAAGGGCGATCTGGGATTCGGAGCGGCCAAGTGCTACGACCTGGAAGTTTGGGCTCCTGTCGAACAGAAATGGCTCGAAGTCAGCTCCTGTTCAAACTTTGAAGATTTCCAGGCGCGCCGCGCAAACATCAAGACAAAAATCGGCGGCAAGAACGTCTTTGTCCACACGCTCAACGGATCGGGCCTTGCCACGCCGCGCGTCATGGTCGGCATCTGCGACAACTACCAGCAGAAAGACGGTTCGCTTGTCATCCCGGAAGTTCTCCGTCCGTATATGGGCGGTCTCGAAGTCATCGAACCCAAAAACTAGTTCCCGAATTTTCATTCGAAATTTCAAGAAGCAAGTTCAAAAAGGACTTGCTTTTTTTATGACGATGGACATGAACGCTCTTCTGTCATCCTGGAGGAAGCAGCGCGACCGATAGGATCCAAGTCAGAGCTTAGAGCTGATTCTATCACTCCCTTCGGTCGTTCCAGAATGACTGTGGAGTGTGAAGAGTGGAGAGTTGAATTGCGTTTTAGCGAACTTTTTCTTCTAGCGATCATCCTGGAGCGTAGCTGCGCGGAGCGATAGGATCCAGTCAGAGCTTAGAGCTGAGAGTGGAGATATTTTTGCTGCGAAGCGACCCTTTTCCGCCTAGCGGCGGGGATGCGCCTGCCCGGCGGGGGGCAAGGTAGAAGGACCTTTCCGAGTTGCGAAAGGCCAAGGTCCCCCTTCCTTGCAACCACCCCCATGGCCACGCTGAGTTAGAACCGAGAGTGGAGTGAGGAATGACATTGTACAAAAATTCTATCGGATTTTTCGAACAACTGATACACTTGATACAGAATTATCTATTTTAAAATAGAAACATTAGGATTCCTTTCAATACGAACCTATCTTTTTGATGACCCCAAACGAGGATATTCCTATGAAAATTCAAAAGGTTCTAATGTTCACCGTCGGCATTCTTTCATCAACGCTCATGGCGCAAGACAAAGATTATTCGGGTGCGGAACTTTACACCCGCGATACCCAGATGTATGGAAAATACGAAGCCCGGATGCTGATGGCAGCGGGTTCGGGACTTGTCAGTTCCATGTTTCTCTACCACAACGATTCCTATATGGGCGGCGAAGAGCCCTGGGTCGAAGTCGATATCGAAATTCTCGGCAAGAAGCCGGAAAGTTTCCAATCGAATATCATCACGGGAACTGCCGAAAAGAAAAAGACAAGCGAAAAGCACCACGCCCTTTCTCCCGCAGCCAACCAAGGATACCATACATACGGCATGGAATGGACTCCGACATACGTTTCCTGGATCATCGATGGAGTAGTCGTACGAAAGACGATGACCGATTCCAACGATACCAAGGGACAGGTTGCGGCTCTCATCCGCGAGCAGGGATTGCGTTTCAATCTGTGGTCTTCGGAAAGCGAAGCCTGGGTCGGAGCCTTTGACGAATCGATTCTGCCCGTCCACCAATTTATCGACTGGGTGAAAGTTTACACTTACACGCCCGGCGCCGGAGAAAACGGATCCGACTTTACGCTCGCCTGGACGGACGATTTCGATGCATTCGACGACAACCGCTGGGCTACCGGAGACTGGACTTTTGACGGAAACCGCGTCACGATGAGCCCGGAAAACGTCACCGTTTTGGATGGACATCTGGTCTTGAGCATCACCAAGGCCGGAGAAGAAGGCTTCCAAGGAAACGTTCCCAAGGATGACCCGACAGCTATCCGCAAAAATTCATCCATCCATTCCGCCATATCACACCCGGAAGCTCTTAAAACCTTTGACCTGATCGGTCGCTACAAAGGACTGAAAGAAAAATGAAAGACGAAATCGTCAAGGCGCTCCTGCAAAGCGTCCATGCCGACGGAGACAGGCTTCCCTCGGTAAGAACGCTGATGAAATCCCTGAACGCGGCTTCGGCTACCGTCCAGCGCGCCTTGCACGAACTTTCGAAACATCGAATCATCCATACGATTCCCGGAAAGGGATGCTTCTGGGGAGCTTCAACCAACAAAGCCTTGTCCCTACAAAATACACGGAACGGTTCGCTCTCGGAAAAATTCCAGTCGGATATCCGGGCAGGAATCTTTTCTTTTCAAGATCCGCTTCCCTCGCAAAAAGAACTTTCTTCCCGCTATCGCGTATCGACTTTTCGGATGCGCCAATTTTTACAAGGCAAATTAAAGGAAGGTCTCCTTACACGCGAAGGGACAGGCAGATATTTTTTCCCGAAACAAAAAGAACGCTCGAAGGAATCCGAGATTTTGCTCGTTACACGCTCATCGTCGTGGGGCGAATTTTCTCCCGCCAGCGAACGCGAAATGGATTTCATCCGGTTTGCCTACCAGACCGGCGCAAAAAAACGTTTCAAGTTAAGATTGTTGGGATTCGACGAATCCTCTGAAAAATTTATCGACCGGAATGGAAATGTCAAAGAACTAGCGGATTATCCGAAGATCATCGGCATCATTCTTTCTACGATGCTCATGGGGAATCCGCAACGAATCCTTTCAAAACTCAAGACGGTTTCCGTCCCGATTTCAGTTTGGTGGGAACATCCGCTCGGTTCGCTATCCAAGACTTTTCTAAACCGTGAAAATTGGGCGTTTTTCAATTCGACTTTCGGGAAAAAACCGGGCATATTTTTGGGACGGTTTCTTTTGAAAAAAGGCTTTTCAAAAGCCGCCTATATTTCCCCCTATCATGCGAGCTCCTGGTCTAGAGACAGATTACAAGGCCTTAGGGAAAGCGGACTGGAAATTCACGCCTTTACCGATTCCGACTTCGCCAGCCCCTGGGATTTTCGAAAGATAGCAAGCAATAACGGTCCCAAGTTCAGCGTTGAATTACGCGCAAAGCGCGGCGAGAAAAAAATCTTGAAAAAGATTATCCAAACCATTGGCGATGAAAGCGTGTGGATTCCCGCAAATGACGAAATCGCCGGACTCTTGCGTGAGCTAGAAGAAGAAGGCGCAATCGGAAAGATTCCCTACCTGGTCGCTTTCGACAATACAATCGAAAGCTACCTGCTCCGGGTAGATTCCTTTGATTTCAACACGGAAATTCTCGTAGAACAGATGTTCTACCATTTGGAACTCGGAAAAAACGATCCTTTCCAAGGGAACGGTTTCCGCGAAATCTCGGGAAAAGTTGTCGAAAAGTAAGATAGACTGCGATGCCGGTTTTTGTTTTTAAGATATATTTAGTTTGTGAAGAAAAAAATCCTTGGTTACATCTGCCTTTTTGCAGGACTTGTCGCGGCACATCCGCACGTCTTTATCGATGCGACGATCGATCTGACATTTGACGAAAAAGGATTCGTCGGAGTCCAGAACAAATGGGTTTTCGATCTTATCTACAGCCAGGCGATGATCGCCGCCGGAGACAAGAACCAGAACGGAATTTTCGAAACGGACGAACTTTCACTTTACCGCGAACAGGTCGTCGAAGCGGCCAAGGAGTTCAGCCGGTTCAACTACATCGGAGACGGCTCCCAATTTTTCCCGCCGCACGAAGCAAGAGACCTCAAGGTTTCCATCAGCAAAGAGGGACAGCTCATCGTTGAATTTTTAAACGCGTTCGATATTCCCGCTCTTTCTGCCGATTATATGATGTTAGTCATTGCCGTCACCGATCCGACGAATTACATTCTGATTACCACGGACATGGAACAAAGCAAGATCAAGGCTCCGGATTCAATCGACGTGGAATACTTCGTCGATTCGCTTTCCGACCTGACTCAATTCAAGAATTTTTCAAATTCGGTAAAGGGGCTTTATGTTCGATTTAAAAAAGCTGAATAGGTTTTTGCCGATATTCTTCGCCTGTTTATTCTGCACATGTAGCCTATCCTTTGCAGACGTCAGCCAAAAAAAATTCGAATTCAAAAAAAGTGCGGCAGTCAAAACGGAAAGCGTCAAGGATTCCAGTGCAGTCAAAGTTCCGACGGTCAAGGCGGACGACATCAAGACGACTTCCAGCTATTTCTTCATCGGTTCCGACGCCATGTGGGAATGGCTTGTTTCCTCGCAAAAAACGCTCCGGGAAAAAATTTCCGTCCAGGCTTACAATCTGAAAAACGGACAGTCCAACAGCATCTGTCTTTTCATCCTCGTCTGTTTCATCTACGGGTTGATTCACGCCATCGGACCGGGGCACGGCAAGACAATCGTCGCCAGCTATTTCATCGCCCGCAAGGGAAAGATGTTGCAAGGCGTGGGGCTAGGAACTTCCATCACGGTCATCCACACGCTATCCGCCGTCGTCCTGCTGTTCGCCCTGTATGGAATTGCCAAGGCGACGCTCTTTCCCATTTTCGAAGCGAGCCGTATCAACATCGAAAAGGCGAGTTACGCGCTGATAATCCTCACGGGAATTCTTCTCATCGCCATTTCCATTCGGGAAACAGTCAAGGGGCATGCGGACGGCAAAAGCGCAAAGGCGGCCAGTTGGAAAGAACTTCTTTGGTTAGCCTTCATCACGGGAATTGTCCCCTGCCCAGCGGTCGCCCTGGTAGTCTTCTTCTGCCTTTTGAACGATCTGCCGGGCCTTGCCCTCTGCGGAGCGGTCGCCATCGGAATCGGTATGGCCGTCACCAACACGGCTTTCGGCATCGCCGCCATTTTTATCCGCCGCGGAATCGACGGAAGCCTTACCCACGTGAACAAATTGCAGCGATACGCGACCTATATCAACACGGGAATTTCCCTCTTGTGCGGAGTCTGCATTTCCTTGCTCGGGATTTTTCTGATTCTGAACGTGCGATGAGATCTTTTCCACCATTTTGTTAGATTGGTATCATGGAAATCCTCCTGTCCGGACTTTTCATTCCGTTTTTCGGAACCGCCATCGGAGCGGCTTTTGTATTCTTCCTGAGAAACAAGCTAAAGCGTTCTGTCGAAAGGATGCTTACCGGATTTGCCGGCGGCGTCATGGTCGCAGCGTCCATCTGGAGCCTTCTCATTCCCGCGCTCGAGCAGTCCGAGGAAATGGGACGATTAGCCTTTGTCCCGGCGGTTGTCGGATTCTGGATAGGGATTTTATTCCTGCTCGCCCTCGATCATCTCATCCCGCACCTGCATCAACACGCCAAGGAACCGGAAGGTCCCCGTTCGCACTTGCAGCGCACGACAATGCTTCTCCTCGCCGTCACGCTGCACAACATTCCCGAAGGGATGGCCGTCGGAGCGGTCTTTGGAGGGATTCTCAGCGGAAATTCGACAATTACCTTGGCGGGCGCGCTCGCGCTTTCCATCGGAATCGCCATCCAGAACATTCCCGAAGGCGCCATCATCTCCATGCCGCTCAAAGCCGCCGGTTTTCGTTCCCGTAAAGCGTTCTTTTGCGGGATTCTCTCAGGAATCGTCGAACCTGTCGGCGGGGCGCTGACAATTTTAGCGGCCTCGTTCATCACGCCCGTCATGCCCTATCTTTTGAGCTTTGCCGCCGGCGCCATGATCTACGTCGTCGTCGAAGAACTGATTCCCGAAACAGCCGAAGGTCCCCATTCCAATATCGGGACGATATTTTTCGCTATCGGTTTCAGCCTGATGATGGTTCTCGACATCGCATTGGGATAGGCTTTCCGTTTTAATTTGAAAGATCACTGCAAAAATTTTCATTTTTAGTCTTGACTAACAATCGTTTTCAATGTATATTGTTCACAAAAATTAGTCTAAACTAACAAAGGATTCGATGATGAAAGTAGCCGTTATCTATTGGAGCGGTACGGGCAACACGGAAACGATGGCGAAAAGCGTTTTCGACGGAGCGACAGCAGCCGGAGCCGAAGCGAAACTTTTCTCCTGCAGCGAATTTAACATTGCCGACGCGGACTCGTTTGACGCCTTCGCTCTCGGATGCCCGGCAATGGGTTCCGAGGAACTGGAAGATTCCGAATTTGCCCCGCTGTACAACAGCCTAAAAGAAAAACTTGCCGGGAAAAAAGTCGCCCTGTTCGGTTCTTACGGCTGGGGCGGCGGTGAATGGATGAAATCGTGGGAAGCGGACTGCTTTGACGGAAAGCCCGTTAAAGCCTCGGAAAGCGTCATTGCGGAAGAATCCCCGAACGACGAAGTTCTTGAAAACTGCAAAAAATTGGGTGCGGCACTCGCCAGCTAATCCGCCTTAAATTTGTCTCCTGGAAGGCCGGTAAAAAGCAGTTTTTATCGGTCTTCTTTTTGGAAAAACGGGAAGTCGGGAAGACACGTCTAACAAACCGCCTTTTGCCAGGAAAATTTATAGTTTTATAGGGATTTCCAAAAGAAATCGTTTCAACACAACGAGGTAATCTATGAAAAGCAACATGAAAATGTTTTTAATCGGCGCCGTCGCAGGAATCGCAGCCGTCCAGGTTTTCAAAACAGCCTGTTTCCGTAAAAGCTGCGCACGCGTGATGAGCGCCGGGCTAAAGCTCAAGAGCGACGCGACCCAGTTCGTCGAGGAAGTCAAGGAAGATGCCGAAGATCTGACCGCCGAAGCGGAGCAGAAGAAAAAGACCGCCAAGAAGTAATCAAAAAAAATCCGTTTCCGACATCGGGTGAATTCATGCAATTCTATATCAAACATTCTTTGCCTGGGCGCATCCGAGTTGGATACGACAAGACGGAAATCACGTCAAAGCAAGCAGCACTCGCACAGAGCCTGCTTTCCGTTCAAGAAGGGGTTTTGCAGGTTACGGTAAATACGATTACCGCGGCGTTTTTAATTTTCTACGACATCCAGAAGCTGTCCGAAAAAGAAGTCATCGCGCTTTTCAAGGCAATGACATCCAAGTATCTCGATGACGAAGAAATGCTCGCCTCTGTAGAGGTCCCGAAAAAAACGCCAAGCCTGCTTAGCGTTCTCGCTCAAATGGCGATGACGCACTATTTCAAAAAGTTTTTGCCACCGCAGATTTGCCTAGCGCTACGCATTCTGGATCTCACACCCCGAATCTGGAAAGGCTTGAAGACGCTCGCTTCCGGAGAGCCGTTCCGCGCCGAAGTTCTCGATGCGACCGCGATTACGATGTCCGTCGTGACCGGGGACATTTCGACTGCGGCGAACATCAATTTCATGCTGAATGTCGGCGAGACCATCGAAGACTTTACCAAGAAAGAATCATACAGCAACCTGGCGAATACGATTCTTTCCGAAAACGATAAAGTCCAGCTGGTGCAGGGAAAATCCGAGAAGACGGTTCACTTGTACGAAATCAAGCCGGGAGATACGATTGCCGTCCGCACCGGGGGAATGATTCCCGCCGACGGAGAAGTCATCCGCGGAGAAGCCCTGGTCGATCAATCCACGATTACCGGCGAGCCTCTTCCCGTCGAAAAGCAGATTTCCATGACGGTATTTGCCGGGACAGTCGTCACGGAAGGAGAACTTTTTGTCAAGGTTCGCGTCGTCGGCAACCAGACGAAAGTCCAGAACATTCTTTCGATGATCGATTCATCGCAACAGTATAAAGTTTCTTCGCAGATCCGTTCCGAAAAACTCGCCGATCAGCTTGTCAAGTACAATTTTCTTCTTGCACTCGGAACGTTCCTTGTGACGCGCAATATCACAAAGACGCTTGCGACACTTATGGTGGACTATTCCTGCGCGATGAAGCTCGCCGCCCCGATAGCCATTCTCAGCGCGATGCGCGAAGCGGCACAGAACGGTATCCTGGTGAAAGGCGGAAAATTTTTCGAAGATGCGGCAAATGCGGATACGGTCATATTCGACAAGACGGGAACGTTGACCGCCGCGACGCCAAGACTTTCCCGGATCATTCCCTTCCAAGGACTAGACGAGAACGACGTTCTTCGAATTGCGGCATGTCTCGAAGAACACTTTGCGCATCCCGTAGCCAAAGCGATTGTCCAAGCCTCCAACGCAAAGAGATTACGGCATCCAGAAGATCACGCAAAAGTTGAATATGTCATCGCACACGGCATTGCGACAACCCTAAACGGGAAAAAGCTCCTTATCGGAAGCAAGCATTTTATCTTTGAAGATGAAAAAATAAAAGTTCCAGCCGGGCTCGAAAAAATTCAGAAAGAAGCGTTGGAAAATGGAGAGTCCCTGCTGTATCTCGCCGAAAAGGGAAAGCTTCTGGGAATTCTCGCCATAACGGATCCGGTCCGGGAAAATGCGCGGGAAATCATCGACACCCTGCATCGGAGCGGGATTGTCAACTGCACGATGATCACCGGAGACGACGAAGGCGCCGCGAGAACCGCAGCCTCTCAGACAGGAATCGATCACTACATTTCCCGGGCGCTTCCCGAAGACAAAGTTTCCTACATTTCCAAGCAAAAGAAAGCCGGGCACAAAGTCATCATGATAGGCGACGGCATCAACGATGCTCCTGCACTGGCGACAGCTGATGCGGGAATTGCGATGGGAGACAGCGCAGCGATCACCGGAGAAACCGCAGACATCGTACTTTCCGCCGATGACGGATTAGAAGGGCTCGTTAAAATTCGGACAATAGGAATCCGGCTGATGAAAAAGATTGACAACAACAACGCAAGTATCGTCGTGGTCAATACGGCCCTGATGTTCAGCGGGCTGTTTGGATTTTTGCCTCCGGCAACCGCGGCACTATTCCACAATCTTTCGACGATTCTCTTCAGTGCGAAAGCGGCCCAGCCTTTGCTCAAAAAGTAGCTTCGTAATTCCTGCTCATCCTTTCATTTGCTTGCCTTCAGCTGGAAGGAAATCATCCTGCTGTAGATTCCGCCATTCTTGCGGAGTTTAAAACGAGCGTATGTGTTTTAAATATTTCGTTTTTATCGTTTTTCAAAAAAATTAGCACGGATAAAATTTCATCCTTTTCGCGCGGCACAGAATTTTGACAAAATCTGTCAATCAGGGGAGTTATCTTTAAAATGTTCCAAACCGGCAAACGGAAGTCGCCAAAGGAGACACGATGGAAAACATTCTGATCCAGATTCAAGAAAAGGACGTTATTCACTACTATGCGTTCACACAAAGCGCAACGGGAACGCTTGATTTTTTGGGAAAAACGAAAAACCCGGACATTTCCGGTTACCAGGAAATTGAAAGCAGCACCTATTTTTCCCCTAACTGGTATGCCTATCTGCCGACTTCCCTGCAAGCAGAAATCCATGTTCTGTTTAAAGATTCCGTCAATTTGAACGATGCCAATCTGTTTGCCTACTTGACGCATATCGGAGCCATTCTGCTCGCTGTCGAACAAAAAGACGGACTTCTCGTCGCCGAACTTTTGCACCGTCGCACACAAATTTTCTTCCGGTTTTTGACACTTACGCTCTACATCATCAAGCCCATCGCGTCTCTTGCGCTTTTTGCCTGGCTTTACGGGCGCTTTTCCCATTCCAGCGGATTTCAAAAAATGTTTCAACAGGGAATTCTTTCGCCGACGTCGGATACCGCGGAAATTCTTTTTGCGGCGGCAAGGGAAGAACTTTTGCCTGAACCGGGAAAAGAAACGGTCGATGAGATGTTTGTCCGTTATCTGAAACAGCTCGGGCATGGAGAATTCACCATCGGGACCGTCGGGACGGATTTTCATGCCTGGAATTCTCAAAACACCGCTCTGAACGAATTTCTCCGCGAAGCGATCGGCAACGATTTTCTCAAAGGAGAAAGTCTTGTCCGCGAAAGAAAGAACAAGTTTTACTCGGAATTAAAGGTTTCCGTCCAGGCGGAACCTTATAACCCATACGACCCGAATGCCATCGGCGTTGCGATTGAAAACGTTTCGGGAAAACTTTTCGGAAACGGAGGAAAATCCAAGGCCGGCTATATCCGGGCGACAGGCGCCGCGATTCTCCGCCGGGCATTTCCAAAAAAATTCGCTTACAGCGCGGTTCTTGCTCGTTTGGGCAGCAATATTTCTGAAAACAACTGCAACAAGGAAGGAATCGTCCTGCGGGTTAGATTTTGACAAAATCTGTCAATTCACGATTGTATTTTATTAGAGGAATTGAGGGGAGCAGGGAGGTCCGAACGGCGGGCCTCCCCTTTTGTTTTGAATCTATCTTTCTTGCATGATTCTGCAAACCGGATTTCGGACAGATATTCCCGCCTTTTATTCCAAGTGGCTTGCCGCGCGGCTCACGGAAGGCTTTGTCCTTGTCCGCAGCCCGTATAATCCGCAGCTTGTCACGAAATACATCATCTCGCCCCGTGTTGTTGATCTCATCGGGTTCTGTACAAAAAATCCCGAGCCGATGTTTCCCTACATGTCTTTACTCGAACCATACGGTCAATGCTGGTTTGTGACGATTACTCCATACGGGCGAGACGTTGAGCCGCATGTTCCAAACAAATTAAGCGTTGTCAAATCCTTTCAGAAGCTTTCAAATTTCATCGGCGCATACCGGGTCGGTTGGCGATACGATCCGATTCTCATCTCGGAACGCTACCCGGTAAAATGGCATGTCCAAGCCTTTCAAAAAATGGCGGAAATGCTCTGCGGTTATACGAACACCTGCGTAATCAGCTTTATCGACTTGTATGCAAAAGTTTTGAGAAACGTTCCGGATGCCCGGACCGTTTCTAAGGAAGACCAAATCCAGCTAACAAAGACCTTTGCCGAAATCGGGGCGCGATGCGGAATACGCATCAAGGTTTGCGCCGAAAATCCAAGCCTTGGAAAATGCGGAGCCGATACGGACGGATGTTTTTCCGCCGAAGTCATTGAACGGGCGATTCAATGTAAATTGCGTTTTCCCAAGGGAAAATTTTTGCGGTCGGAATGCCGCTGTATCGCTGGCAACGATATCGGAGCCTATGACAGTTGCGGGCATCTCTGCCGCTATTGCTATGCAACAAGCGATGTCCGCGCCTACTATCGGAACAGGAAACTTCACGACCCGGATTCCCCGCTTCTCATCGGTAAACTTTTACCGACAGACAAGATTCACACGGCGAGCCAGGAAAGTTGGAAACTGTATCAAACAGAGCTGTTCTAAATCCAACCTAAAATGTTTCCGACAGAATCAGTCACACAAAACGTTTCGGGTTGATGCCGAGCATCTTGATTTTATAGCCCAGAATCCGCTGGGTTGTCGCCAAGGCACGCGCTGCCGGTGCGACTTTTCCCTTGGCACTTTTGAGCGCATCACAAATGATGTCACGCTCATAAGTTTCGACCATGCTTTTCAAATCTCCGCGGACAGGCGCACCTGTCGATTCCGCGGTCTGGAGAGTCGGCGGCAAATGGTGCGGATAGATGACATTTCCTTCGGCGACAAGAACGGCGCGCTCGATGCAATTTTCAAGTTCGCGGACATTTCCCGCCCAATGGTAGCTCATCAGCATGTCGATGGTTCCGGTGGAAAGTCTCCGAACATCCTTGCCGAGCATCTTGCTGTAACGCTCCAAAAAATGATCCGCTAAAAGTACGATATCGCTTTTCCGTTTGCGGAGAGGCGGCACGTAAATCGGGAAAATGTGCAGACGGTAATAGAGGTCTTCACGGAATTTTCCCTCGTGGACCATCTGGAGCAGGTTTTTGTTCGTCGCCGCGATGACGCGGATGTTTACGTGTATCGTCTTATTTCCGCCGACACGTTCGAATTCATGTTCCTGCAAAACGCGGAGAAGCTTCACCTGGAGCGTTGCCGAGATTTCCCCGATTTCGTCTAGAAAAATCGTTCCTCCGTCCGCCATTTCGAAGCGCCCTTTATGTTCGGAAATCGCCCCGGTAAAGGCTCCCTTTTCGTGTCCGAACAGTTCGCTTTCGATGATGTTTTCGGGAAGCGCGGCGCAATGGACACGCACAAAGGGACCGTTTACACGGTCGGAATTGTAATGAATCGCTTGAGCGACCAGCTCCTTTCCCGTCCCCGTCTCGCCAAGAATCAACACGGTCGATGGACTTTTCGCCACTTTCGCAATCTGATCGAAGACGACCTGCATTTCGCGGGAATTTCCGACGATGTTCGACGGCCGGAAACGATCTTTCAATTCTGAACGGAGACGCTCGTTTTCCGCAAGGAGGATTTCCGTTTCCTCTTCGGCCTGGCGGCGAAGCTTTACCGCCGAGGCAATCATCATGGCGATGATTTCGAGCAGGCGCAAATCCTCGTCAAGCTGGTCTTTCGACGAATTAAATTCATCGACGCTCAACGCCCCGACAACTTCCTTTTCTATCGAAATCGGAACGCAGATAAAGGCCTTGCCCGAAATTTTTCCGCGACCGGTACGGTCTAAGAAATTCGGGTCCTTGGTGACATCGGGAACGACAATCGGCTTGCCGGTTTCTACGACTTTCCCCGTGATGCCTTCACCGACCTTGTAGCGACCTTTTTTTGTCTGGGTCGGCGAGAGGCCCGTGGCGAGTTCAATCGAGATTTCCCCCGTCTGGCGGTTGTACAAAGTAACCGTTGCGTGTTGGAAACCCATATAATCGCCAAGCGTATCCATCACCGGACGCAGGACATTGCGCATGTCCATGTTCTCGTCAAGAATCTGGCTTACCCGATAAAGTAATTCCAGTTCCTTTATCTTCTGCTCGTCTTTCGTAGCCATTTATCCTCTCATATCAAAGAGCGTCCAACACTCCGCTCGCCACGCGCTTGCCGTCCGCGATTGCGCGAACCACAAGGGACTGCCCGGTCGCCACGTCTCCAGCAATATACACTCCTTTTGCAGAAGTCATACCGGTCGAATCGCGGAAAATGCGCCCGCGTTCATCCGTTTTCAGATTAAACGCCTTGACGATTTCCGGAATTGCGTGTCCCGTGAATCCCATTGCAAGAAGCACCAGGTCCGCCTGTAAGACAAATTCGCCGTCCTGTTTGGGAACGTTGAACATCCTGCCGTCTTCTCCGCGCTTCCATTCGATTTCCGTGCAGCGCAGAGCCTTGACCTTGCCGTTTTCACCGATCGCTTCGAGCGTGTTGATGTTCCACTTGCGTTCGCAACCTTCCCGGTGTGCGGCGGATTCCTTGAAAATGCGGGGCCATTCCGGCCAGGGATTGTTCGCAGCGCGCTTCATCGGAGCGTTCGGCATAATTTCTATCTGCGTCACATCGAGAGCGCCTTGGCGAATCGCCGTTCCGATACAGTTCGCGCCCGTATCGCCACCACCGATGACGACCACATGCTTGTTCTTTGCGTTTTTCGTTTCATCGAACTCGAAAGTCTCGCCGCCGTTGATGCGGTTCTGCTGCGTCAGATAATCCACGGCAAAGTGGATTCCCGAAAGTTCACGTCCGGGAACCTTTAGATCGCGCGGTGTGCGGGAGCCGCAACAAAGGACAATCGCATCATGATTCCGAAGCAGAAATTCAGGAGAGATGTCCGTGCCAATGTTCACGTTTGTTTCAAAGCGAATGCCTTCCTGCTGCATCAGAGCAATCCTGCGTTCCACGACCGTTTTCGCCAAGCGGAAATCGGGAATGCCGTAGCGCATCAGTCCACCCGGATGTTCCGCCTTTTCATAGACGGTCACGTTCACGCCGGCGCGGTTCAGATATTCCGCACACGAAAGCCCCGAAGGTCCCGACCCGATGACCGCGACACGTTTGTTTGTCCGAACGCTCGGCAGGTTCGCACGGACCCATCCGTTTTCGTAACCGGTTTCGATTACGCGGTGTTCGATTTCGCGGTTGGTCACCGCATCGCCGTCCTGGCCGTTTACGCAAGAACCTTCGCAAAGAGCCGGGCAGACGATTCCGGTAAATTCCGGGAACGGACTCGTATCGAGCAGCAAATCCAGAGCCTTGCGCCATTCGCCGAGACTCACCGCATGGTTGATTTCGGGAATGACATTTGTCAGCGGACAGCCGTAGGCATGGCAAAAGGGAACTCCGCAGTTCATGCAACGAAGAGCCTGTTCTTTGACCTGCTCGCGCGTCATCTCGATAGATGTCGGCAAATAATCGCGGATGCGTTCATTCACAGGGCGTTCGTCGGCGTTTTTGCGGGGAATGGTGAGAAAAGGTTTATTCGGAATCATCTTCAATCTCCTTTTATCCGCGATTCTGGTTTTTCATGTTGTTCAAGGCGCAGCGATATTCCATTGGGAACACCTTGACAAAAAGTTCACGTTCACGGTCCCAGTTGGCGAGAATGCTCTTCGCCTTCGGGCTGCCCGTATATTTCAGATGGTTCTCGATGAGATGCTTGAGCTCCTTTTCGTCGGATTCGTCAAGCGGATCGAGGTCTATCATGTCCGTATTGCAGAGACTGTCAAAGCGACCGTCCGCATCATAGACATAGGCGATTCCGCCGCTCATTCCCGCGCCGAAATTGATGCCCGTCGGTCCCAGCACAACGACCCGTCCACCCGTCATATATTCGCAGGCATGATCCCCGACGCCTTCGACAACCGCAAGCGCGCCGCTGTTCCGAATCGCAAAGCGTTCGCCGGCCCGACCGTTCAGGTAGACCTCGCCAGAAGTCGCCCCGTAGAGGATGACGTTTCCACCGATGACGTTTTCTTCCGGAGCAAACGAGCTTCCCTGCGCGGGCTTCACGATAATCTTCGCCCCGGAAAGTCCCTTGCCGATGTAGTCGTTCGCTTCACCTTCCAGATCTATCGTTAGACCGTGCGCCCCGAACGCGCCAAGGCTCTGTCCCGCGGAACCCTTCAAGCGAAGCGTAATCGTGTCGTCCGGGATTCCCGCATAACCGTACTTCGAAGCGATGCGGCTAGAAACAATCGTTCCGAGCGTCCGGTTCGTATTGCGAATCGGCAGTTCGACCACAACGGGCTTTTTCGTTTCGATGGATTTTTCGACTTTCTCCAGAATTTCGTAATCCAAGGCTCCGTCGAGGCCCGTTTCCTGATGCATCGTGCAGCGCACATCTTCCGGCTTCGTCGAAGCGCGATACAGAATTCCCGAATAGTCGAGGCCTTTTGCCTTCCAGAAATCGATAGCCTTGTTCATTTCCAGGAGATCGCTCCGACCGACCATCTCGTCGAACGTGCGGAACCCGAGCTTTGCCATATAGCCGCGGACTTCTTCCGCCACAAAGTTCAGATACTGGATGATATGTTCCGGCGTTCCCTTGAAACGCTTGCGAAGTTCCGGATCCTGCGTCGCCACGCCGACCGGGCATGTATTCGAATGGCAGTGCCGCATCATCACGCAACCGAGAACGACAAGGATTGTCGTCGCGAATCCAAATTCCTCGGCACCGAGAAGCGCTCCGATGACCACATCGCGACCCGTCTTCATCTGCCCATCGACCTGCAACCGCACACGGCTGCGGAGCTTGTTCAACACGAGAGTCGTCTGGGTTTCGGAAAGCCCGAGTTCCCAGGGGACGCCCACATGCTTCACCGAAGAAAGCGGAGAGGCTCCGGTTCCTCCGTCATATCCAGAAATCAGGATCATATCGGCGCGCGCCTTGGCAACGCCCGCAGCGACCGTTCCCACGCCCACTTCGGAGACTAGCTTCACGGAAATGCGCGCCTTGTCGTTTGCATTTCTCAAATCGAAAATCAGCTGAGCGATATCCTCGATCGAGTAGATGTCGTGGTGCGGAGGCGGGCTGATAAGCGTCACGCCCGGCGTTGAATGGCGCACTTTCGCAATCGCTTCGCTCACCTTGTGTCCCGGCAGCTGTCCGCCTTCACCCGGTTTCGCTCCCTGGGCAATCTTAATCTGGATTTCCTTCGCGTTCACCAGATATTCGTCGGTCACGCCAAAGCGACCGCTAGCGACCTGCTTTGTCGCGCTCGAAAGGGAATCCCCGTTCGGAAGAGGAATGTAACGCTCGGGATCTTCGCCGCCCTCGCCGCTGTTGCTCTTCGCCCCGATCCGGTTCATCGCAATGGCAATCGCCTCGTGAGCCTCGTTCGAAATCGCCCCATAGCTCATCGCGCCCGTCACGAAACGTTTCACGATTTCGGAAGCGGGTTCCACCTCGTCGAGCGGAACAGCCGTCGTCGGCTTGAACGTGAAAAGTCCGCGAAGCGTGCTCTGGTGTTCCGTCTGGTTGTTGATCAGTTCCGCATAGGCGTCATAGCGTTTCTGGTTTCCCGTGCGAACCGCAATCTGCAAATCGGCGATAGCCTCGGGCGTCCACAGATGACGTTCACCGTCCTTGCGGTAGCGATATTCACCACCCGACGGAAGCAGCGGACTTTTGCTTTCAATGGCCGCGCGCCAACGCATCAAGGTTTCCTTGGCGATGTCCTCGATTCCGATTCCTCCGACACGGCTAGCCGCGCCTGTAAAGTACTTATCGACAACCTCTTTCGAAAGGCCCACGATTTCAAAGACCTGCGCATTGCGATAGCTGCGGAGCGTCGAAATGCCCATCCGGCTCATCACCTTTTTCAGTCCCTTGTTCATCGCATCGATATAGTGCTCGATAGCTTCCGTCACCCCGATCCGCTTGGTCAGCTGGTGCGTATTGCTCAATTCCGCAATCGATTCAAACGCGAGATACGGATTGATGGCAGTCGCACCGAATCCGAGGAGGCTTGCGATGTGCATGACTTCACGCGCTTCGCCTGTTTCGAGAATCAGCCCGCAACTCGTCCGGATGCCGACTTTCGAAAGATGCTGGTTCACCGCGGACACGGCGAGAATCGCCGGAATCGGAGCGATTTCATCGGGAAGATCCTTGTCGCTCAGAATGATGATTTTAAAACCAGCGCGAACATTTTCTTCGACCGTCCTGCACAGTTCGTTCAAGGCGTTCTCGAGCAGCTTTCCGGACGACAGCGTATCGGAAAGCACCGGAAATCCCATCGGAACGGTCGCGCATTTAAAGTCCTCCTGGTGCAGGGAACGCAAGCGACCCAAATCCTCGTTCGAAAGGACCGGATAGCGGAACTTGACGAGGCGCGCCTGGGAAGGTTCTTCCGCAAGTACGTTGTCGTGAATTCCGAGGAACGTCATGAGACTCATCACCAGCTCCTCGCGAATCGGATCGATCGGCGGATTCGTCACCTGAGCAAAGAGCTGCTTGAAATACCAGTAAAGAAGCTGCGGTTTTTCGGAGAGGACGGCCAGCGGCTGGTCGGACCCCATCGAACCGACAGGCTCCTTTCCGTCGGACGCCATCGCATTCAGGATAAGATCCAAATCCTCGCGCGTATATCCGAAAAGTTTCTGGCGTTTGAGAAGCGTCGATTCGTCAACGGAAACCTCTCCCACCGCATTGAAGAATCCATGGATATCGATATGGTTTTCATTTACCCAGCGACGATAAGGTTCCTTGCGCGCAAAGCGGGTCTTCACTTCCCTGTCCTTGTAGAAGCGACCCGTTTCCAGGTTCACCAGGAGCATCTGCCCCGGACGCAGCGAACCTTTTTCTTCGACATCTTCCGCCGGAATTTCCAGAACTCCCGCCTCCGAAGCGAACACCATGAATCCGTCTTTCGTAATCGTGTAACGCGCCGGACGGAGACCGTTCCTATCGAGCGTCGCACCGACCCACTTGCCGTCCGTAAAAGCGACAGCCGCCGGACCGTCCCAAGGCTCCATGATTCCCGCGTGGAATTCAAAGAACCCGCGCACGTCAGGTCCCATCGCATGCTTCTTGCCCCAGGCCTGCGGCATGAGCATCATCATCGAATGCCCGACTTCGCGACCTCCCAAAGTCAAAAGTTCCAATACGTTGTCCAGATTGCCGGAATCGCTCGAACCCTTTTCGAGGATCGGGGAGAGCTTGTGGACATCTTCGCCGAAGAGCGGCGAAGAAAGGTTCTTTTCGCGCGCGGCCATCCAGTTGCGGTTTCCGCGGATCGTGTTGATTTCGCCGTTGTGCGCCATGTAGCGGAAAGGCTGCGCCAAGGGCCAGCTCGGGAACGTGTTCGTCGAATAGCGCTGGTGGACGACCGCCACGGCACTGTCAAAATTCGCATCGTTCAGGTCCGGGTAAAAGAGCGGGACCTGCGGCGCGGTCATCATTCCCTTATAGACGATTGTCCGGGCAGAAAGGCTCGCCACGTAAAATCCGTCCGCACCGTCCGCCGGAAGATCCGTTTCGTGTTCCATCCGCTTCCGCAGCACGAGCAGCGCACGTTCCAAGGCTTCGCCCGAAAGTTCCTTTTTCGGCTGAAGAAACACCTGGGAAATAAACGGCATCACGGCACGGGCGGTATCGCCGACGACTTCCGCCTTGACGGGCACGTCGCGAACCGAAAGGATTTTGAAATTTTCTTCGCCAACAATTTTTTCAACCAGGTCCATCGCCGAAGAACGCTTCGACGCATCCTGCGGAAGGAAGAACATGCCCACGGCATAGCTTCCGAGTTCGGGCAATTTCATCTTCAGGGATTTCTTAAAGAAATTATCCGGGATCTGGACGAGAAGTCCTGCGCCGTCGCCAGTATTGACATCCGCGCCTGTCGCACCCCGATGGAGGAGATTTTCGAGAACCTTCACGCCCTTTTCGACAATTCCGTGTTCCCGTTTGCCATTCATGTTCAGAACGAAGCCAACGCCGCACGCGTCGTGTTCATTTTGCGGGTTGTATAGACCTTGAGCCTTCATATGTCTCCTATCGTCCGCAGAAGAAGCATCTCCTCTGCAATCGTCTAAAAGAAAATTACTAGACAAATGAAATGCGGTAAAGGGGTTTTAAAATTTTCGTCCTACAAAAAAGTCATACCTTTTTGTAAAACTTACAAATTTGTATTCTTCGTTTTTGTTGTAATTATCGGCGGATATGCGCCATAAACTCGGCTCGGGTCTTTTCGTCCGTCTTGAAACGCCCGAGAAGCTGGGTCGTCACCATCGTCGCACCGGGTTTCTTCACGCCGCGCATCGTCATGCACATGTGGCTCGCTTCGAGCAGCACGGCAACGCCCCGCGGATTCAGCTCCTTCTGGATGAGTTCCGCAATCTGGCGCGTCATCCGCTCCTGGATCTGCGGCATCCGGGCGAAATATTCGACCACCCGCGGAATCTTTGAAAGTCCGACGACGCAATCTCCCGGAATATAGGCGACAAAGGCTCTTCCCGTAAACGGCAAGAAATGATGCTCGCACATGCTCGCAAACTCGATATTCGGCACCACGATCATCTCGTCATACTTTTCGTGAAAGCGCGTCCTAAGAATGTCCGAAGGGTCGATGGCCGCATTCAGGCTAGTCATGAGCTCCGCATACATCTTCGCTACGCGGTGCGGCGTTGCCACCAATCCTTCGCGCCCGGGGTCTTCGCCCATGCCTTCGAGAATCATCCGAAAGCCGCATTCCATCTTTTTCAAGTCCATTTTCCTACTCACTTTCCAAGCGGCATCACCAAAATTCTCGAATGTCTTTTGTAATTGTAATGGTCGCGCTTTGACTTCGGCAGTTCTTCAAGCGTCCCGTCTTTAAATCCCAGCTGGTAGAACCAGTCAAGAGCCTGCGTCGTGAGCAAGAAGACCATCCGGAATCCGCGCATCCGGGCAGTCGCCACCAGGTGCCGCACAATCGCCGCCCCGACTCCCGACTTGCGGTAGTTCGCCGCAACGGCAATCGCCGCAACTTCCGCCGTATTGTCTTCGAACGCATGAAGCGCCCCGCATCCGTGGATCACGTTGTCGATCGCATACACGACATAGTCCGAAAGCTTTTCCGAAATGGACTCCTGCGTCCGCGAAATGAGATAGCCCTTTGCAATGTAGTCCTGCATAATCCGGAGGATATCCGGGATATCGTCCGTCGTCGCCGGGCGGATGCTCGAATACTGGTTCGCATAGACCATCGTTCCGTCGCCGCGGCTCGAGAACACTTCCTGCAAGACGCTTCCCTGCGTTTCTCCGCTGATGAGATGCACGCGCTTTGCGCCGGCCTTGCAGGCGGCAATGGCGTTTTTCAGATAATCGACCTGCGCAAAATTCAGCTTGTCCGAATTCAGGTCCAGGATTTCCTGCGCCTGCTCGATATCCAGTGCGGAAATTTCACCGTTGTCCGTCACGTCCAGATACCGCGTATTCAGTCCGGTGGAAAGGCCTTCGGCACGGATACCGTTTTCGCTTCCGATGAAAAAGAGCTTCCCGACCGTCAGATACTTGCAAAGTTCCATCGCAAGTTCCGTACTCGAAATGTTGTAGGCGTGGCCAATCTTGTTCCAACCGATCGGCGGAATGATGGGAATGTAATCTTCCGAAAGCAGGTGTTCGATGATGTCCTTCTCGATCCGTTCGATCCGACCGGTGCGCATGTAATCGACGCCATCGATAATTCCCATGCTCCGGGCCGACACCCAGTTTCCCTGCATCCCGTGGCAGCCGCCAGCCGTCAAATGGCTCATGATGCGCTGGGCCGCTCCAAGAGACGCCTGTTCGATCAAAGGCAGCGCCTCTTCGCTTGTCAGGCGCACGCCATCCTTAAATTCCGAAACGATTTCCCACGCGGCAAGTTGCCGGTCGATGCTTTTCCGCGTCCCCGGAACGATCAGAATCTTGACCCCTATCTTGTGTAAAAGCGTAATATCCCGAATCAATACGGGAAACAGCGGATGTTCCATCAGGCTGTCTTCGATTTTCAGTACAAAAAGCTGCCCCTTGAACCGGGTGATGTAGCCGAAAACTTCGCGAATAAATCCCGCGACTTCGATATTCTGCACGTTCAGATGGTCAAAACCGTTGTTCATGCAAAAAAATATAGCTATCACAGCCTTTTTTTCAACCACTCATCCATCAAGGAACGAAGTTCACGAGTATTGACGGGCAAGGCCCGTCCAGGGCCCCGTAAACAAAAAGTGGAGTCCCCACATCCGATCTTTGGTCTTAACACAAACAAAAAAACAAAGGACAAACATGGAAAACTCCGAGAACAAATAGCTTCGACCCGGCGATTTTAAAGGCGATCGTTGAGAAAAAAAAGAACACATTCCCCTTTTTAATTACTCCTAAAAAATAAACCCGGCATCGCACCGGGCCTATCCATTCAAGTTCTATCCGAACTTTAAATATCGACTTTTTCAGTTTTCAGGTTCCGAAGCAGATTCCCCGGCGGTTTCCGCAGCGGCCTGCTGGGCGGCGAGAGCCTTCTTGAACTCTTCGACCGTCGCAATGTACTCGTCGATCTTGTCGTCCCGGGAATCCAGGTGGGTCAAGATTTCCTTCGTATGTTCCTCGTTGAAAACCGTTTTAAGTTGGCGGCCCACATGACCCTTGTACCCCCATTCCTTCAAGCGGTCGTCGGTGAGCACGTAGGAATCCTGAAGCGACACAAAGTGCATCGGTCCGTGGACGGCAATATCCTCTTCGAGAAGCATGCATTCCGGTTCCACGGCTCCTTGCGTCGCCATATAGGCCTGGATATGACGCGAGCGGACATCCTTCGTCTGTTCGATTTTCATGTATCCCATAATCAGATACTTGTCCTTGTAATCCGCATCCCCGCCTTCATAGCGCGTTCCAAATAAAATGTAGCGGCTCTTGTTCGTCTTGACAATTTTATTGATGGCCTTGACATTGCAGCAAGAAACAAATCCGTATGTGGAAGTTTCGTAGTTCGGCTCCGAAAAGGAACCTTTTTCGTTTTCGTTTAGCTGGTCACGGACCGGGACAACGGACATTCGGCTGGTCTCGACATAGAGAAGACTGCCCGTGTTCTTGCCACGGAAGCCTTGCCAACCGGTTAAATTAATCTGTATTTGCGGCATAATACGTCCTTTTCCTCAGAGTAAAAGAATCAAAAGCGGACCAGGGATGGTTCGTTTTCCACCTGCAAGATATAAAATTATACATTAAAAAGTCAAACTTTTTGCAGAAACCTTATCCACGCCGAAAAAACTTGCCCCTTTGCGGAAAAATTCGGGGGTATCGGTAGTCAAAAAGGACAAACTCCCCCCGCGGGTCAGCCTTTTTTCCATTTCGGGATGCCGTTCCAGGTAGTCCTTCGTCTTCCGGGCGACAATCGCTCCTTGCGAAACGACCCGGATCTGCGGCGGAACGACCTGTTCGATGACCGAAAGGAGCAGCGGATAGTGCGTGCAGGCCAAAAGAATCGCATCGATCTGCGGATCCTTCGAGAGCAACCTGTCGATGTCCCTTTTCACGAAGAAACGCGTTCCCTCGCTGTCGATTTCGCCGTTTTCAACAAGAGTCGCCCACAGCGGACAGGCCTCTTGCGACACCTTGAGTTCCGGAAAGAAATGCGCGATTTCAATGGGATAGCTGTTCGATTCCACCGTTCCTGCCGTTCCCAAGATTCCGAGATGCCCGTTTTTTGAGAAGTTTCCCGCTTCCTCCGCCGTGGGACGGATAATGCCCAGGACGCGGTTCTGCGGAGCGATAGTCGGCAGGTCGCGCTGCTGGATCGTGCGAAGAGCCCGAGCGCTTGCCGTGTTGCAGGCGAGAATGACGAGCGGGCAACCCCTGTCAAAAAGGGCGCGGACCGCTTCGAGCGTATAGCGGTAAATCGTATCGAATGTGCGGGAGCCGTATGGAGCCCGGGCATTATCGCCGAGATAGAGAAAATCGTAATCGGGAAGGACACGCCGCAGTTCACGCAAAATCGAAAGGCCGCCAAACCCGGAATCAAAGACGCCTATCACCGTTACCTCTGCATCGCCTTGCGGACGGAATCCTTCACAAATTCTCCCGGAAGCAGATGCCCCGGGGAAGTCCTTTCGTCATTTGTCGTGCGGAATTTCGCCCGGGAAACCGCCTTCGCTTCCGCCGTTTCCTTCTGGAGTTCGGAAAGGTAACGCTCCCAGTCCTGGAGCGACTCGTCGAGTTCCGAGCGGGCCTGGAGCATCAAGGCGCGAAGCTGTTCGAGTTCCTTCATCTGGTCGCGCTTCATTATCCAAAGTTCTTCCTCTTCGGGCATCCGTTCAAGATTGAAGAGCAAGTTCAGGTAGCGATTTTCGGCTTTGATGTATGCGCTGTAGGCTTCCCTGTACATGTAATCGCGGTCTTCCGCCATCGTCTGCTGCGCAGATTTTGTTCCACCACACGCGGCAAGCGACACGCAGAAAAGCGCAAACGAAATCCATCCGAAACGCATCATTTTGCGTCCAACGTATCCCGGACGACCGTGTAGAGGCGTTCAAGCGTCGTGTTGCTCTTGAACGTCGCCGTATCGCCCGTCTTGGCATTTACCATCGTATGCGTTCCGACCTTGACTTCGCGTTCCTGGCACGGGATTCCCGTTTCGGGGTCGATCGTTACCCAGTAGGCTGTTTCATATTCCGCCTTGAGTCCCGTCCGGTAGGCCTGGAATTTTTCCGTCCCGATTTTGCTGTTGACGTGCTGTTCCCAGATGTAATAGGGGAAGCTCTCCTTTTCCTTTAGATAGACCGTATAGGCAAAGCATTTGCGCCGGTCGAGATTGCGAAAGCCTTCCGTGACGACGGAATCCACTTGGATGAGGGCGAACCGGAGACGTCCGCGGTCTTTCAACAGCTGAGTGATATTTCCCTTTTCGGGAACCTTGCCCACGAGCAGATGGTCCATTTCGTAGCGATGCTTTTCCTGACGTTCCAAGTGCTTGATGTAGTCGGGATTGAGAAGTTGGTCGCGCCAACGCTTGGGCATCGGGATACTGTAAAGCAACGTATCGTAGCCTTCGACAAAACCAGATGTTTCGACAACCCGTTCCGCAACGCCCTTGGAGACGACTTTCGGGAGACGCCATTGGAGTTCCGCCGGATGGGAATTCTTGAGATATCCGCGCGACTTGTCGATTTCAAAATTTCGGCGAATCACCAGAGTGTCTCCGTTTTGCGAATACTCCAAATGGACATAGTCCGCATTGATAGTTCCGATGCGTTCCACATCTTCAAGGTCAATCGTTGCGTAGGTGCTTTCCGTATAAAGCTCCACGGAAACGGGTTCCAAAAGCTTGTAATTTATTTCGACATCCGAAGAGCAAGCCGCCAAGCATATCGCGGTTAGAGTCAGTCCTAAATACTTCATTTTGCCCCGTCGATTTTTTCACTGTTCCGAACCACGCGGATTTGCTTTTGCAAGAGAAGCGTGTCCGCATCCGCATTGAAGAACCGAATGGAAAATTCACCTTCCTTCACCTTGAAAAATTCCGTGGCACTTGAAAATCCCCCGCGGATAGAAGAAACCAGAACCGTGTAGGAACCTTCCTTCACACTGACAGGACTTGTCTTGGATGCAATGATCTTTCCGGATGCGTTGACGACTTCCCATTTGAGTTTTGAAAAATCAAAGTTCTTGCCATAACGAAATTGCATAATGAAAGGGTCCGAGCTGTGAAAGACGCTCGACGTATCGACAACGGCAGTGCGATTCTGGAGAAAATCCTTTCCGCAAATAATCCGCATCGGTTCCGATGAACAGGCCGAAAAAATCATCGGCAGGAGCAGAACCGTCAAAAGAATTCTTTTTTTCATCGTATCCTCTCGCCCGAAAATTCGAGCGTTTGCATTTTTCATCAAACCGAAAAATAAATTATAAAATTTAGCGGGTAAAGTTAAAGAGGCTCTTTCAAAGTTCAGCGCCTAGAATCGCCGACATTTATAATTCTCGGGATGCGGGACACGGGAAATTTAAAACCAACAGGTTTAGGCTTTGCGTGTGGAACGTTGAAAGTGGAGTTGTCTGCGGAGCGAGCCGTTTTCGTCCACCGTCATTCAAACTTCAACTTTCCACACTCAGCTCTAATTTCTCAGCTCTAGGCTCTAACTTGGATCCTATCGGTCGCACTGCTCCCTCCAGGATGACAGAAGAGCGTTCGTGTGATCCGTCATTCTGGAGGCTGAAAGCCGATAGAACCCATGTCTGCCGTCATTCCACTCTCAACTCTTCACTCTCCACACTCAACTCTCAGTTCTGACCGCAGCCGAGTTCCAAAAACATTTCAAAATGCGGCGTCTGCGGATAAAAGGCGAAGCCTTCCGCCTTCTGGATTTTATAACCATAAAGGGAAAGCCTCTGGAAGTCACGGGCAAGTGTCGCCGGGTCGCAAGAAACATAGAGCAGTTTTTTCGGACGGGCCTTGGCAACCGCTTCCAATGCGGACGGAAGAAGCCCGGTCCGCGGGGGATCGACAATGAGGACATCCGCACAGGAAGCATCGTTTTGGGCAAGCCATTCTTCGGCGGGAGAGGATACGTTACGAGCCTTGGAAACGTTGCGCTTGGCGTGATAGAGAGCCTTCGGTTCGCGCTCCACCGTCACGATTCGTTCAAAATTTTCCTGCAGCAGGGAGGCAAAAAATCCGACACCGCTGTATAAATCGATGAGATAACGCCCAGAGCCTGCGGAATCCGATACCGTCTTGACCAGTTCCGGGAGCAGTCCCAGATTTGACTGGAAAAAGCAGGCAGCATCCATCGACAGGGACTTTCCGCAAAGCGTGACAGTATTTGTCGCATACTTTTTAAATTCCGAAAATTCCATGCCGCGATGAAAGTAAGAGATTTCACCGTTTCCATTGTCAAAGACGGAAAGTTCCGAAACCTTTGGAAATGCATTCTGCGCAATCGCCTCGTTTAACGCATCCGACAAGATGGCACACCGGGAAACGGGAATCAGATGATGGCTTTTCGATTCCCGAAATCCCCAGCCATTTCCGACACGGACGAGACGCGCCCGATTTCTGTAACCGTAAGATTTTCCCGAATGGATTTTCCAACCCTCGGGAAGTTCCGTTTTAGCAAAACGCCGAAACAGTTCCTCGACCGACGCGCGATACATCGAAAGCTGGTATTCAAAACTCGCGTGTTGCAGCGAACAGCCTCCGCACTTTTCGTAAAACGGGCATCGAGGCGCCACCCGAAACGCGGACCGTTCCAAAATTTTCCGGGCAAATCCCTTCGCATAATCCTTTTTGTCCTGTACGATAGCGACTTCCGCGGCTTCTCCCGCCAAGGCGCCTGCGACAAAACAAATGCGACCATCGTCAAGGCGGGCAAGAGCTTCACCGCCCTGGGCCATTTTTTCCATGCGAAGTTCTACAGTTTTCATTTTTCAATCATCGTACAAATTTTTTGAAAAATCGGTCGGCACGAGCGGCGGTTTGTCAAAGTCAAGCGTGGGAACACTAGCCATCAGCGCTTTCGTGTAAGGATGCTGCGGACATTCCAGGACGGATTCCACAGGACCGGATTCTTTTTCCCTGCCCTTGTAAAGGACGATTACTTTGTTTGCAAACGAACGGACGGTCAAAATATCATGCGAAATAAAGAGAATGGCGATTCCCAGATTTTGCCGCAAATCTTCAAGAAGCTTAAGGACCTGCGCCTGGACAGAGACATCGAGTGCGCTTGTCACTTCGTCTGCAATCAGCACTTTCGGTTCAAGCATCAACGCCCGAGCAATGCCGATTCTCTGGCGCTGCCCGCCCGAAAATTCATGCGGATAACGTCCGAGCGAATTTTGCGGAAGCCCGACGAGTTGCAACTTTTCCTTTGCCCGGTCCAACGCTTCGCTCTTGGAAAATCCGTTCGCCACAGCCGGATAAGTTAAAATTTGCGAAACGGTCTGCCGCGGATTCAGGCTCGAATAAGGATCCTGAAAAACCATCTGCACCGACTTGCGGACATCGGCAAAAGCCTTCGCCGAAGAGACATCGACTTTTTCCCCGAAAACGGAATATGTTCCCGAATTCCACGGCAAAAGCCCGACAAGCGCCTGCGCGAGCGTACTCTTTCCGCAGCCCGACTCCCCGATGACCGCGAGGATTTCCCCTTCGTCGAGCCGGAACGAAACGTCATCGACCGCTTTCAGGTAATGCGAAACACGCGAAAAAACTCCACTCCGCATCGGGTAGTAAATTGAAATATGTTCGACGCGAAGCGCTTCGCTCATGCTTTTTCTTCCGAACCTTTTTCGGATTCTTCGTTCAAACCGGACAAAGCGTCTTGAACGTTCTTCTCCGTCTCGGAGAGAATCGTCTTGCATTCGCGGAGAAGCCTCGTCGCCTCTTCCACTTGGGAAGCGAGTTCATCGACGCTCACGTCGCTGCGGTCGATTTTCGAAAGGATTTCTTCCAACCGGCTCATCGCCTTTTGGTAGCGGTTATTCTGTTCGCTCATTTTTCAAGCTCCTTCGCAACTGTCTTGGCAAATTCCGAAAGGCTCGGATCGCGCGCACCCATAATCAGAATCGTATCACCCGATGTCGAGAAACGGACCATTTCCTTTCCGCATTCGTCACGGTTTGAAACAAAGTAAGCCGTTGCGTTTTTCCGTTTCAGGTCTTCAACCAGATCCGCCGAAGAAATGTCCCGCGTGACCGTTCCGCCGGCGTAATAGATTTCGCTCAAAAATATCGCATCCTGGGAGCGGAGCGTTTTTGAAATCGCATCGACCAGGTCGTTCCGCAGAAAACGGGTCGGGCCGAATCCGTGCGGCTGAAAATAAGCGATGACGCGTCCCCGCGTGAAATCCTGCGCGGCGCGGATACTCGCCGCAATCTTTGCCGGATTATGCGCAAAATCATCGACTACGGTAACGCCGTGGAAAGTCCCGAGTATCTGGTGGCGACGGTGAATGCCTTCAAAAGATTCAAGCGCCTCGGCGCACTTGCGGAGCGAAACGCCAACCTTGAGCGAAACCGCGACAGCGGCAAGCGCATTCATCATGTTGTGAAAACCGGGAAGCGGCACCTTAAACCGGACAAGCTCTCCCAAATGTCGCACGCGAAATGTAATCGCATAGCCTTCGGGATTAAAATCCATTCCCTGGACGCCGGCCTTCGCTTCTAGCCCGAAATCATCCAAATGATTCACGCTAAAGGCGTTCGCAAGTTCATCCGCTTCGTTCACGACAAGCGTCTTGCCTTTACCCGTAATGTTCTTCGAAAACTCCGCAAAGATTTTTTGCAGCTCGGAAATTTCCTTGTGGTCCTTTCCGATGTTCAAAATGACACCGATTTCCGGCGAATAGCGGACAAGCGTTCCATCACTCTCGTCGGATTCCGCGACAAGCCATTCGCCTTTTCCAGCGATTCCGTTTCCAAGCTTTCCGCGTTTTTCGAGCGAGACAAGCCCCGCCCCGGAAAGCAGCGAAGGCGAAAGATTCGCCTCGTTCAGAATATGCCAAATCATCCCGGTCACCGTACTCTTGCCGCTCGTTCCGCTGACGCAAATCGTCTTGACACTTTCCGAAATTTTAGCGAGCATTTCGCTCCGATGCATCCGGGGAATCCCCAATTCCAGGGCGCGCTTCAAGTCAGGATTCGACTCTTCGATTGCCGAGCTTACGACGATTGCCGAAAGGCCCGGACAAACGCCCGAACCGTCCTGCGGAAATGTCCGAACGCCTGCCGCTTCGAGCTTCGCCCGGATACCGTCGCCGTCCGCGCCCGAAAACTTTCGGTCCGAACCGGAAACGGCAAAGCCTTTGCCCGCCAGGTACACGGCAATTGCGCTCATGCCGGAACCCGCAACGCCGACAAAAAAGAAAGACTGGTCTTGAGATAGCATAGTGATATTATAGAAAAGGCGCGGAAAAGAAAAAGCGGGAGCAAAAAATTTTCATCAAAATTCAAACAACCTATCCGGAAAATCCCTGGAATGGCGAAGCTTCAAAATCTCCGTCACAATGGTGGTTTCAACGCCTTGCGCAGAGACGTGGATAGTCATCGTTTTCAGGTTATTTTCCACATCGTAGGAAAATTCCGCCGAGGTCGATTTTTCCAAGTCTTCCGTTTCCATTTTATCAATGCGTTTCTTTTTTGAATCATAGTAAAGCGTTCCTTTTGCCCCTTTTATCGAATAGAGGCTTCCCGAAACAAGTCTCGGTTCGGACCATTCACCAGAATCTAGCGGGTTAAAATTCGCATAGGACATCATCGGAAAGGACTCCCCGTTATAGGGGAGAACCTGATATTTCCGAGAATCCAAATCAATGGATTTCATTCGGTTCCCGTTGATTATCGTCCGCTGGTTCATCATGGGCATTCTGACTTCCGCATAGATTTTCGCGGGACCTTTCCGCACAAGATACATGGTCATTCCCTGGGAACTCGACATCGCTGAAGAAGAAACCGTTGTTCTGATTCCAATTTCAACGGAATCGGACGCCATCATGCTTTTCCGTAAATCAGCCCGCACATTTTCCAAAGTTAACGCTTGAACAATCGAAATAGACAAAGCGATTGACCATAAAATTCTTCGCATCTTCAGTCCTTTATGCAACGGATGAAACTTGCAATCATAATCATTCTAGTTTTTTACACAGCGAAGACTGTAGTAATAATAATAAAGACCTTCTTGGAATTCTATTTTGTCTCCATCAAAGAAAATATATATGACATACCTGGGTCTTGATCTCTTTTGCGTCAACCAGCTGGCACTACCTCCAAACGAAAAAAGTTCCGATTTTCCGTAGTCCGGAGTTTCTGGATTTTGAATAATTACATAACCCGTTTGCACTCCATTAAAGCCACATTCATTTGTTCCCTGAAAGTAATCGCTCCATGTTTCCGAAAGCAGTACATCCAGAGCTTTATCCTTACTTCCTATTGATGCCAATAATTCCTCCCAATCATCCACCGTCGGAACTCTCCATCCAGTCGGACACACAGAATCAAAAGATTCTCTACTTAGAGGATCAAGGGACAAACAATACCAAAGTCCACACTCGGAACAATCTTTATACAAATCATTTTTCACACTATAATCTGTTTTGTAATTTAAATTCTGCGCCATCCAGACTTGACCGCCAATCGTCGTATATTTGTATTCTTGTCCATCGCGCTCATCGATAAATGTTCCGCGATTAGGCATCCCGTAAATGTTTGTTCCCTCCGCAGGACAAACCGTCGCCGCGTCAAAGCTGTCGGCATCGGTAGCGCAAGCGTTTAACGCAAGCAATAAAAAACCAATTCCAGCGATAGCGCCTACCGCCTTACAATCCCGAAATAACTTAAGTTTTGTTGTTTTCATGGTGAACTCCTTATCTGAAAAGTTTCCAAGAAAGAATCTCGCTTCCTCGACGAAGAACAAGATAACTCCCCGGCGTGAGTGTATAGTTTGTTAGAGAAACGGAATGTTCGCCTTCGCCCCATACCCCGCTAAACAGGAGAACAAGAGGCATTCCGACGGCATTCACAGTCTCAAGCGTATAAGTCCCCTTTTGGGAAACATTTACATAGACGACATCTCCTTCGACATCGATCAAATCCTCATACATCTCGCGTCTGGAAATCATCGCTAAATCTAGGCTGGGGAACTTTTCCCCACAACAAGTTGCCTTTCAAATCGAGTACAAGCGCAGAATCTGCCACAGACAAATCCTTGTCTCCAAGACCGTAATGTGACGGATCGTCAGACATTAGTCACCAACTCCCTCCGCATCTATTTTTCCAATTCAACAATAAACTATCCGAGCTGTTTTCAAACCAATACTCCAAAGCCTTTGCAAACACGGAATTCGATTCATGATTTGAAAAGATTGACGATAAATCGCCAGCGCTCCGTGACGACACGTCGATGGAATAAGGATAGAGACTCCCTATATCGCCGGTAATTCTCGCAGAAACATAATCATAGATTCCAGATTTGGCATAAGGAGCCGAACTTCCGTCTTTATCCGAAAGGAAAATAAAAAGGCTGTTTCGATACGACTCAACGCTTCCAAAAGAATGGGAAAAGAAAAGGTACAAAAAAATAAAGACGAAAATTCCACCCTTATGCATTATCAACTTCTCAATTTTTTATACAGCGAACAGAAAAAAACGCATCATCGTATGGAGGATTGTACTTAAATCTGTAAAAATTTCTGTATCCATCAAAATTTAAAACCCACACTTTTATAGGTTCCGAATCATCCGGTTCATAATCAGACATCCACCAATTCGCATACAGCCCGTCATACAATTCTCCTGCTATCGAAGGCAAAGCACTAAAGCCACATTCATCATTCCAATTTGCATCGTCACCAGGATTCAAGACAGCCCAACCAGACGAAGCCTTTAAACGAAAACCACCTTCTTCATCGCCACCCAAAACGTCAATCATTTTTTGCCACTCATCAAAACGAGGCTAATGCCAACCTTCTGGACAGGCATAATTCGCAGCAACCCAATTATAGAGCCTTCCCTTTTCCATACAATTATCATCCGGGTAAAGGCAGGAAATGCTAACATATTTTAGCTCCCCTGTTAGAGGATCGGGCAAGGTTTCATCCGTTATGTCATAGTTTAAATTCTGCGCCATCCAGACTTGGTCGCCGATTGTCGTGTACCTATATTCCTGCCCATCGCGCTCATCGACAAACGTTCCGCGACCGCTTTCCGGGCAAACTTTTGCCACATTAAATGCCTCCGCGCTAGAACCGTTAAATCTCCATTTTTTCAGTTAAAGATAAAATTTCATTCCAGATACGAAGGGTCGATGGTCGGTTCATGCCCGGTGACGATTTCCGACCGATAGACTTCGCCGCGCTTTTCCGCTTCACGCTTCGCCTTTTTTTCGCGCTTCTCCGCCTCAATAGCCTTGCGCTTTTTAATCCGCTCCTTTTTCATCGCCAAGCGTTCCGCCCGCGTCAAGCGTTCCTTCACGGGTTCTTCCTCGTAAGGGTACTCCTCCTCGATTTCCAGCGGTTCGTCCAGATAGGGATTTTCCAGCGATGTTTCGGCAAAATTTCTAAAGCTCGTATCCTCGTCAAAAGTCGGCGCGGATTCCGGGCATTCCTTTTCCAAAAGCTTGACGGCATCTTCAAACGGCTTTTCGAGCGGAACGGAGAAAGACATCTTCTTTCGGGTCCGCGGATGGGCAAAACAGATTTCAACCGCTTCCAGAAGCTGCGCCGGAGCAAGTTTCAAAAGCTCTTCCGCGACTTCGCGGTAAAGGGGCGGCACTCGGGAAAGCGAAGCCTCGCGTCCCTCGTAAATCGGGTCGCCGACAATCGGATGCCCCGTGTAGCGGGAATGCACACGAATCTGGTGCGTGCGTCCCGTATCCAATTCATACTCCATCAGCGTCGCGATGGAAAAGAACTTTTTCGCCTTATAGCGCGTGCGCGCAAATTTTCCGTTCTTCACGACAGCCATGCGGATGCGGGATTTCGGATCGCGCCCAAGAGGCAGCTCGATTTCACCGGAAAGGTCGCGCGGATGTCCCCAGATCAGGGCTTCATACTTGCGGTGAAGCGTGCGCGTTTCGAGCTGGTGCGCGAGATTCCGGTGCGCCTTGTCGTTTTTCGCCACAATCATCAGGCCCGGCGTATCCTTGTCGAGACGGTGCACGATTCCAGGCCGGAGCGGACCGTTTACCGCCGAAAGTTTTTCCTTGAAATGATAGAGAAGCCCCGCGGCAAGCGTCCCTTTCGAAACGCCGTTTCCCGGATGCACCACGACTCCGCGCGGTTTAAAAATCACAGCGACATCGTCATCTTCATAGACGATGTGCAAATCCATCTTTTCCGGTTCGAGCGAAGAAGATTCCTTTTGGGGAAGCGAAGCGACCTGGACAAGCATCCCTTCCGAAAGGCGCAGGTTTTTCTTGGCGGGTGCGCCAGCAATCGTCACCTGATTTTCCGCAATCAGCTTTTGGATGTCCGTGCGGGAATAATCCGAAAGTTTCTTCTGCAGAAAACGGTCCAAGCGTTCGTTTGCATCCTTCTCGGAAACGATAAAATTCCGCGATTCGGAATTAGCCTGTTGGGGATTCTTCTTTTGCATGCGAACCTGCCGGTGAATAGCGAATGAACTTGTAAACCAAGGGAGAAAGCAGAACGAGCGCGACGCCAATTGTCACGCAGCAATCCGCAAAATTGAAAGTCGGCCAACGCTCCATGATGAAATCAGGGAAATCGCAATCGATAAAATCCACGACCTTGCCGATGCGCATCCTGTCCGCAAAATTCCCGATCGCTCCCGAAAAAATCATCGCGATGCCAAAGCGCACCAGAAAATCGTTCCGCTTCACGGACCTGTAAAAATAAACTAGGACAAAAGTTGCGATAAGGGAAACGAGCAGAAAGAAAACCGTCGGCGGAAGAAAGGGCAAAATGTCCTGCGGGCGGCTGCTGAATGCGGCACCCGTATTATACGCCAAGCGAAACTGCAACAAATCCCCGACGATATGCACAATGCGACCCAGCGGATTTTCAAAAGTCGGTTTCAGGTAGGCGACCGCCCAAATTTTCGTCGTCTGGTCGATAAAAATCGAGACGAGGATAAAAACCAAGTGGAATTTCCACGATTTCAGCAGGCGAAAACGTTCCTTCATATTCCGTCCCTCAACATTTCAAAATTTCTCCGAATCCAGGAATTCGAGTAAAAATGCAGCGTCGTCTTCCGGATGATTCTTTTCACATCCGAACGCGTAATTTTCACCTTGCTTTCAACGTCAAAAAGGTGCGAACAGTCTCCCATCAACGAAAGGTTTTTCGCCGCCATAAAGAGCGGCCACAGGCAAAACAGGCGGATTTGCGGATTTCTCCGCGGAATGAGAAGCGTGTATTCAATCGCATCCGACAGATGTTTCCACGCTTCGCGCACAAGTTCCTTCATCACCGATGCCCGGGCCTTTTTATCCGCTAGCGGACCGAACATCGCCGGGGAACTTTCAAAACCGTGGGTCCGGCAAATCGTTTCCGGGACAAAGCAGACTTTGCGTTCGGAATCCTCACGGACATCCTTGATGATGTTCACCAGCTGGAGCGCAAGCCCAAAGCTCACGTCGAGCGTTTTCATTTTCGAAAGCCTCTCGCCTTCTATCGCCGGATTCTTCGCCGCAAAAAGCCGCGTCAGAAGCTTGCCCACTATCCCTGCGACATAGTAGCAGTAGCGCGAAAGTTCGGGCATCGTTTCGAGTGTAAACCAGCCTTTTTCAAGCGACGTTTCCATCGACTGCAGCGAAGCGGCCATCCCTTCGCACATTTCGACGACCGTTTCGCACACAGGCTTCACGTAATCCGCGTCAAAAATCCAGAGCAGCGGAACGACCGTCAAAGCATTTTCACAAAGATCGTAATTCGGATTTTCCGAAGAGCGGAAATACTCCGGCAAGGCGGAAACAAAAGCCTCGGTCGATTTTTCCACGTCGGAACCATCCCGAAAAACATCCGCGAACATTTTCAAGAGCCGAAGCTTTTCATCGACAGGAAGCCGGGCATCGTCCTCGACCGTATCCGCAATCCGCAAATAGAGATAGGCGAGCAACACGACTTTCCGGAGATTCCCAGAAAGGCGGTTAATGTTCAGCGCGAACGTGCGCGATACGAGAAGGAGCATCTTGTCCGCATAGAGAAAGCGGTTCCGGATTTCCATCGGGCTAGGCGTTTTCATAGGCGGAGATTTCCTTTTCCTGGGCGAGTTCCTGCTTTGCCATTTCTTTCAATAGCTTAAAAAGTCTCTTTTCGGAATCGGCCTGCACGAGAGCTTTACGAAAGGCCCAGGCAGAACGACCAGCCAGATCGTCTTCCGAAAGCAGCCTTCCGGACTTGCGGTAAAGCGCATCCTGTTTTTTGTATTCTAGAAAATACGCATCGACTTCCAGCCGATACACGCGATTCATCGCAAAATCAACAAAAGGTTTTTCAACTATCAAGCAAAGCAAAAACGGAAAAGCCATTAGATAGGCGGGAAAAAGTATCGCCGAGTAAAGCGTCGCCGCCACCGAAAAAGCGGAAGCCACGTAGAGAAAACCCAAAAACCCGCGCACGCACAGCCGGGAAACCGGCTTTTTAGACCACCATTTAGGAACATAGCACCAGGTCTTTCCCAAGCGTATTTTGCGTTTCAAGGCAATGGGGTAGGCAAAAAAACGCGCCCAGAGAAAAAGCGCCGACCATAAAACAAGGGGCAACCAAAATAGCGCCCCGACAGCAAGAATCCAATCCATCATAGAGCCAATAATAGTTAAATTAAGCCTTATGAACCCGCAATTCGAGAAATGTTTGGAACTTTTGCACGGCAAGATTTCGGATGCCGTTTTTAACGACCTGTTTGCAAAGCTGGACCTGCTGAACGTCACCGACCGGCGTTGTTCTGTCCTGCTTCCGCCGAATAAGGATATCAAGTCCTACCTGCCCTACAAGGTTCTTCTCGAAATCAGCTGGCAAGAGGCCACCGGTCAGCATCTGGATTTTGACTTCCAGCACGCCGAGGCGAATCCGAGCGTATCGGCGACAGCACACGATTTCTGCCAGCCGATAAAGTTTTCCGAAGAGCTCAGCTTCGAGAACTTTGTCGTCGGGGACAAGTCAAAGCTCGCCTTCAGTGCGGCGTTCGCCGTCGCCGAAAACCCGGACCACAGCAAATACAACCCGCTCTTCATCTACGGGGCGTCCGGGCTTGGGAAAACGCATCTTCTGCAAGCAATCGGGAACTACATTCTGGGAAACGCGACGGGAAAGGTCGTCCGATACATTCCCGCAAACGATTTCCAGCGGGAATACACGGAAAGTATCCGCAACGGCAACACGAACGAATGGTCCACATTCTACCGCGAAGATGTTGACGTGCTTCTCATCGACGACATCCAGAACTGGAGCGGTTCGACGGAAACCCAGAACGAATTCTTCCACATTTTCAACACGCTGCATCAGGCGGGAAAGCAAATCGTCCTCACGTCCGACGCCCCCGCCGCCGAAGTCAAAAGCCTTTCCGACCGCCTGGTGAGCCGTTTTTCGTCGGGACTCACCGTTGACATCCAGCCGCCGGCATTTGAAACCCGCGAAGCGATTTTGCGGAAAAAGGCGACCAACAGCCACCTCGACATTTCCGATGATGTATTCGCCTACCTCGCCGAAAACATCGAAGGCAGCGTCCGCCCGCTCGAAGCGGCCATTGTACGGTTAGCGATGCAGTCGAGCCTTCTCAAGCAGGACATCAGCATTTCGCTCGCACGGCAAGTCGTCGCCGACATCATCCCGAACATCAAACGACGTGTCGGAATCGAATCGGTCATCCACGCCGTCTCCCAGGAATTCGACGTTCCCGAGGACAAACTCCTCGAAGCGGGCCGCGGCACAAAAGAAGTCGCCCATGCGCGCCAAGTCGCCATGTTCCTCATGAAAAAGCTCACGACACTCAGCCTAAAAAGCATCGGGATGCGATTTGGAAACCGCGACCATTCCACGGTCATGCACGCGATAAAGACCATCGAAAAGGAAATGCAGGAAGACGCAACCTTTGCACGGGCCGTCGAAACGATTAAGTCGAATATCCACTAGTCCGACGAATGCATTTCGAGCGATTCTGTCATCTGCCACTTCGGATGAAACATCTATGAATCCATTCATTTTGATTACCCTGTTTGCCATTTTCCTGCAAAGCGCTATGCTCGTACTCTTTTATGCGCTTCCCGATCCGCTCGGACTTTCCCTGTCGGAGATGTTCGCCGGGAAAACCGTCTGGCAAATATCCATGGCATACGGAGCGATTCTCGTCCTCGTTTCGCTCTTCGCTTTTTTTAAAAAGCCTCGGGCGCTTTCCGCATTCCTTATCTTCTACTTTATCCTTGCAGCAGTCGATTACGAAGTTTTCCGGTTCTCCCACCAGAGGCTCTCCTACTCGTTTTTGCGCACCTACTTTCACCTGTCGAACATCACCGATTCAACGACCGTTTCCACTCTCGGCGGAGATTTCAAGGGTACCGTCGGCTGGCTTTCGCTGCTCTTCATCAACATCGCTGGATGGACCGCCATCATCATCTACCTTTCCCGAAAGAAAAAAGAAAAACAAGCCAAAAGTTTCAAAATTCCCATCGCGCTCTTTACGACAGGAATGGTTCTATCCGTTATCCCGCTTGTGCTGTTTCTTGCGGGAACGCGCGGAATCAAAACGATTCCCGTCCTCGGAACACAGGTCGATATGCGGTTTACGCTCGGAAAGCACACGCTGACCGCTCCGATTTTGCACATCGCCGCCGAAGAGACATTTGAATTTGTCAAAGACAATTACACGATTACAGACAAACTCGTCGCCGACCTCGACGCATTCCTGCCCAAAAACTTCGAAAGAATCGATCAGGAGTTTCCCGCATACCGCAAGGCTCCCGCCAAAGAATATCGGGCGAAACGTCCTTACAACATCGTTTTCATCTTCGGGGAATCCTTCAAGGGGCGCATCATCAACCAGATGCTTGACGGCGATACGACTCTCGCGCCGAACCTTTGGGCTCTTTCCCAGGGGAAATTTTTCCAAAACGGCGGAGGAGGGCTCTGGTTTGAAAACGCTTTCAGCGGCGGATACCCGACCGTCCGCGGAACCATGGCGACATACTTCGGCTTTCCGTCGCACCCAAACCGCGACGTTCCAAGCTTTTACGCATCCAACCACTTCACCGGATTTCCCGAGCTGATGACGGATTATGTCAGACAATATATGACAATTTCCAATCCGATTTTCGACCACACGCTCCCCTTTATCGAAAAATTTTACGGAAACGACTGGAAAATGCCCGAAGCCGGAGGACCCGGGACCACGGACAGTCTGGGAATGGATGTTGTCCTGCAAATGTTACGCGACTTGCCGACCGATTCCTCCTGGCTTTTGACTTTCAACACGATTTCGACGCACATTCCTTTTTACGGTTACCCGGACGATTTTGCCTCCAAGCCCGACAATGCGATGGAACGCTACCGAAACGCCTTGCGCTATACGGACTCGCAGCTCGGGAAGCTTTTCAAGGCTCTTGCCGAACGCCCGGATTTTGACCGAACGGCAATCGTCATCTTAGGCGACCACGACACGCCCGTTGATTCCATCGACTATGCCGTTCCGCAGCCACTAGGCGTTGCCTCTGCACAGATTTTCATCGGCATTTTCTCTGCGGATTCCAACCTGTTTTCCGGGCTGGAAATTCGAAAAGACGTCGCGTCACAACTCGACATCGGCCCGACCGTTCTCGACCTTGCGCAGGTAAAGGCTCCCAACCATTTCTGGGGATACGACCTGCTCACGGAAAAGCGCCCCGCAGAACAGCCCGCTTTATTCTTTTCCCAGAACGCCTACTTTTTAGGGTTCAAGGATTTTGTCCTGACCGGAGGCCTCGAAAGCGAAGAAATCTACCGCGGCGTAAACGGCACTTATTCCCCAGCCGACGATTCGCTTTCTAGCGGTTGGCGAAACCGCGCCATCGGAGCGAGCAAGGTTCTGCGTTCCCTGCTCCGAAATGACAAGATGCAGCCATAAGCTGATTTTAATGGAGAGTGGAGTGTGGAGTGTTGAGAGTGGAATGACGGTGGACATCAACGCTCTGCTGTCATCCTGAGTACAGAACTTAGAGCTGAGGGTGAAGTGTTTTTTGAGCGAACTTTTTCTTCTAGCGGTCATCCTGGAGGGAGCTCCGCGACCGATAGGATCCATGTCTGAGCTTGATGCTTAGAGTGGAGTGTGAAGAGTGGAGAGTGGAATGACATCGGACAGGATTCTATCGGATTTCTTCGAACCCTCCAGAATGACGGTGAACGAAAACGCTCTGCTGTCATCCTGGAGCGGAGCAACGCAGAGCGATAGGATCCATGTCAGAGCTTAGAGCTGAGATCTGGATCCGGCGTCCCCTTTCTGCGAAAGCCAAAGTTTGCAGAAAAATACCGAGAACACGATGCTCGTGACTAGAAACATCATAATGCCGATGCACGCTAAGTCTCCGATTCCCTTCAGCCCGCGGTGCGTCGTAAAAAGCATCCCGACAAATCCCGCAGCCGTCGTCGTCGAACTTGCCATCACGTTTCTGCCGGTTGTATCCAAAAGTTCCCGTATGGTAATGCCCTTGGTCGAAGTCCAAGCGCTGATGAGATGAATCGTTGCATCGATTCCGATTCCAAGCGTCATCGGAATCACGATAACGTTATAGATGCTGATTTTCCCGAAGTCGAAGAAATGCGTAAGGAATCCGAGAAGCCCGAGCGTCAGGAGAACGCCCATCCCGAACGAGATGCTCCCGGCAAGAAACAGTTTCGGCTTCCGGAATGACAGCAAAAGCGTCGCAAAAATGACGATGATGATGAGGAGCGCCAGATTGAAGCTGTCCGCCTTTACGGATTCGATCACGTCGGAAAGGATGAATTGCGACGAGAACGTGCGCAGCTCTTCCCCGTCAAAGTTCCAATGCCCGTACCTTTCCTGGAATTCGTGGAGCGCGTTCGCATCCCAGCTCGGAAAATCGCCGTAAATAAATCCGATTTTTCCATAGGAGCCGTCTTTTTCACGAAGGAGGTCGAGCGACCACGCCGGAATATCCTCGGCGGTAAACGTCTCATTGACCCGTGCAAGCTTTCGCAGCGCAGCGATGTTTGCCGAATCCTCGCCTGTCGCCCGGTCAAAGACCTTGTAACCGGCAAGTTCCCGAATTTCGTCGATGATTTCAAGCCTAGCCTTTTGCGAATCGAGAGGAGGGACAAAGGTCCGGAGCGTCAGGAAACTTCCAAGCATCGGATCTTTTTCGTCCCGCAGGCGAACCATCAGCGTATCATACAATTTATCTAGCTGTTCGGGCTTTGATCCCATCACCGCCGCCGGTGTCGAAGAAACGGCCTTGTTCGAAGCCTTGGTCACCTTCGTCGAGATCTTGTTTTTCACAACACTTTGCGCAGTCGAAACCCGGCGAAGATTTTTCAGGTTATGTTCAAAATCCACATCGCGGGCAAACCAGAGCGAAATAACGCCCAAGATAAACCCGATAACCGCGGCACACTTGAAGAACTTGAAAATTTTCTCTTCGCTCCAGGACCTTGGAAAGAAAGTGTTCTGGGGAGCCGCCGGAATTCCCCCGAGACACTTGACAAAAACCGGAAGGACGAGGACCGATGTCAACATACTGAACAGGACTCCGCAAGAGGCCACCACGCCAAATTCATAAAATCCGCGGAAATGCGCAACGAGAAGCGTCAAGAAAGCGGCAATTGTCGTAAGGCTCGCTAAGAAAAAAGGCTTGATCATTTTTTTCTGGGCATGTACTAAAACCTCTTCAAGCGTCGCATATTTCCGTAAAAGCTTTTGCGCCGTCCCCAAGATATGAATCGAATAGTCAATGCCGATTCCGAGAATGATGGATGCGACAAAAACCGTAAACGGGTTCAGCCTTCCGTAGAAGAGCGCAGTAAAGGCAAGCGTCGGAATGCACGCATAGAGAACCGAGGACACGACAAGAAGCGGTCCCTTGACGCTGCGGAAAAAGAAAATCGTCAAAAGCAGAATCAGGACGAGACTGATGGCAAACGAGGAAATGCTGTCATTCGCCACTTCATCGACTTCCTTTAGGCCTTCATATGTCCCTTCGACCGTAAAACGCGTGGGAACCGAGTACTCCTTGTCGCTGAAATAGGAAAGCAGCGTATCGGTACGGGCGAGAATGCGCGTGACAAACTCGTAATCGGTTGAAGGCTTGAGAAGTTTCGCATTGACAACACCGTTGAAAAGGATTTTTCCCGTGCTGTCGGGTTGCGGTGAACCGATCAGGCGATTTTTCAGATGCGCGGGAACCGGAGCCTTGTTATCCCATTCCGCAAACTTTTCATCTTGCTTTTTCGAATCTTTCTTGAAAAACGCGTCAAAGGCTCCAGCCGCCTCGTCAGGAAGCCCAAGCTCCTGCGGAATGCTCGCGTCAAACCAGACACGCTTCTTTTTCGGAGCTTCATCCCCGAGCAAGTCCACGGTCAACGGAGCATTCTTCCTGCCGATTTCCAACTGGATATCTTCCAAATTATCGCGAATATTTTCCAGATACTTTGTGGGAAGATACAGAAGCGCATTGTCTTTAAAGAACTGGTTATCGTTATCGACCTGGGTCGAAACAAAATCGCCCTGCCAATTTTTATGGATGTAGTCGCTGATAGAATCCTGCAATGCGGCGACAAGTTCCGGATCCTCGCTCTGGATGGCTATCATGAAACGATCCGTGCTGCCGAAACGCTCGTAGGATTCCTTCAGGGCTATCACGCTCGGGGTTTTCTCCGGCAAAAGCTTTGAAAGGTCCGCATCGAGTTTCAATCCGGGATAGACCAAAATCGGAAACGCAAGAACAAGCGCAAGAACGAGGTAAAAAGCCAACGCTTTAAATTTGTTCCGACAAATCAGGGGAATATACCAATTGGAAAATTTTTCAATTAAGGATTGCTTCGTAGCCATGCCGAAAATATACAAATCGTCCGGCCCGCATCCCGACGGAAAATTCCCCGATAATCGCACTTCATCAGCAAAAGCTCCGTGTAAAGAAATATTTTCATGAAGTTTGTTTTTTCCTATTTCCAACCCACATTTTTCTACGGCTTTTTATTTACTAACTTTGCACAATCATTTGATAGGGATTCCTATCTGTAACATGGGAAAAATCATGACAAAAGCAAAACTAATAAAACTGATTATCGCATCGGTCTTGGCGATCGCTGCGCTTTTCGTTCCCTACGAGGCTCTAGGCCTCACCGGGGAAAACCTCTTGAATCCGCTGGAAATCCGCGTAATCGCCATTTTCGTGATGGCGGCTCTTTTCTGGATTCTGCAACCGTTCCCCATCTGGTCCACATCAATGCTCGTCATCGTGCTGATGATTCTTACCCTTTCGAATTCCGCCTTGCTCCCGTTCCGCGTCGAAGGGGTAACGCCTCTCCAGTTCAAGTCCATCATGGCGACTTTTGCCAATCCGATTATCATGCTGTTCCTCGGCGGTTTCTTCCTCGCTTCCGCCGCGACAAAATACAATATGGACAAGAACCTTGCCCGCGTGCTTCTCAAACCGTTCGGTAAAAATCCGAAATACGTGCTTCTGGGCCTGATGATGATCACCGCGACTTTTTCTATGTTCATGAGCAATACGGCAACCGCCGCGATGATGCTCGCCATCTTGGGCCCGGTTCTCAAGCTCTTTGACGAAGACGATCGCGGCAAGGCCGCTTTTGCCCTCGCCATTCCGCTCGGAGCGAACATCGGCGGTATGGGAACTCCGATTGGAACGCCCCCGAACGCGATTGCGCTCGGCGCCCTCCAGAACGCGGGATTCAACGTGAGCTTTGGGCAGTGGATGATGTTCGGCATTCCCTACGTTATCGTCCTGATGGCTATCGCTTGGCTCCTCTTGCTGAAAATATATCCGATTAAAATGAAAGAAATGGTTTTGAAAATCGAAGGCGAAGGAGCCAACAAGTTCGACACCAGCCCGCGAGCGATAATCGTCTATGTCACATTTGCCCTTTGCGTCGTCCTCTGGATTACGGGAAACAAGGTCCACGGCATCAACGATAACGTGATTGCGATGATTCCGATGGCTGTATTCGCCTTGACGGGCGTCATCACGAAGAAAGACCTGAACGATATGAGCTGGGACGTTCTCTGGCTTGTCGCTGGCGGTTTTGCACTCGGACTCGGCCTGCAGGAGACGGGACTTGCACGACATCTCATCAATGCGATTCCTTTCGACACCTGGTCGCCGTTCGCGCTGATGATCGGCAGCGGCCTCATCTGCCTTTTCATGGCGAACTTTATGAGCCACACTTCCACAGCGAGTCTTCTCGTTCCCATCTTTATTGCGGTTGCCGTTGCCTGCCAGGATAACCTGGCGCCACTCGGCGGAGTTACCGCGTTGCTCGTATCCGTCGCCTTTGCCAGCTCGCTCGGCATGTGCCTCCCGATTTCGACGCCTCCGAACGCTCTCGCCCATGCGACAGGCTACACAGATACAAGCGGCATGGCCAAGACGGGCATTGTCATGGGAATCGGCGGACTTGTCATTTCCTGGCTGATGATGTTCGGGCTTTCCAAGATCAATTTCTTTGAAGCACCGGCAGGAGCAGACAAACCCGTCTCCGTAGAAGTCGTACCGGCAGCACCGATCCCGACATACTCGCCGGATTCTCTCATCGTCCACAAGGCTTCCGAAGGACTTTTCTCCGAAACTCCGAGCGAAGCCGCCGACTCCGCAAAATAGCGGCGATTATTTATAGCGATAATTCAAAAGGCGAGCCCGACGGGCTCGCCTTTTTGAACAGAGAAGGAGAAAGGAAAAACTTGTAGGACGCGCCCCGCAAGCCCTACCCTGCGGTTTGCTCCAGCATCCCTTCGCCAAACCAAGGCTGACGGGACGCGCCCCACATTTTTAATCTACCGAAATTCACCTTTAAAAGCAAGCGAAAAGCGCAAGTCCATTACCCCAACTTGGAATAACCACAAAAAAAAAGACCGTGAGAAACGGTCTAAATACTCTCGGCGGGAATCGAACCCACGACCCACTGCTTAGAAGGCAGTTGCTCTATCCAACTGAGCTACGAGAGCGTTCGCTCGCAAATATAGTTTATTTTTCAGCTAGAATGTTTTTTCTTGGCCCAATTATCAAATTGACAAACTACAAGCCATCGTCAAAGGCGTTTATACGCATATTTATTCCTCATGGTTAAAATTTTGCTTGCCCCCTACGAGTTATTAATTAAGCATAAAGCCAACGAACATCTGCAATGTAACATTTCGTAGGCGTGAAAAAATCCTATCACGGCAAATTTTTTTTTCAAGAAAAAAAGACCGCTAACATTCCATAAACGGGACTTTTAAATTAAAAAATCCCCACGGGTTGCGCGGGGATTACTTTGTTTGAAAATTCCAGATAAATTAATTTTTAGCCTGGATGGCGGTCAAGGCTATCGTATAGACGATGTCTTCGACGAGAGCGCCACGGGACAGATCGTTCACCGGTTTCGCTAATCCCTGAAGCATCGGACCGACAGCGATGACTCCCGGAGCGGAACGCTGTACAGCCTTGTAGCAAATGTTTCCCGCGGAAAGATCCGGGAAAATCAAAACGGTCGCCTTTCCCGCAATCGCACTGTTCGGTGCCTTGAGCCGTGCGACATTTTCTGTCGTCGCCGCATCGTACTGTAGCGGTCCATCGATAGGAATGTCCGGGCGAGCCTTGCGCACCACTTCCGTTGCCGCAAGGACCAGCGCCACATCATCGCCCTTTCCGCTTTTTCCCGTGCCATAGCTGAGCATCGCCACGCGAGCGGGAAGTTCAAAAGCCTTCGCCGTATCGTAACTCTGGATGGCGATACCCGCAAGTTCTTCGGCATTCGGGTTCAAGTTGATGGCACAGTCGCCAAAAACCAGAACCTGGGAAGGCAGGCAGACAAAGAAAACGGAACTTATCGACTTGACGCCCGGAGCGCACTTGATCACCTGCAACGCCGGACGGACCGTATCCGCCGTGGAATGGACCGCTCCAGAAACAAGGCCGTCCACTTCGTTCTTCTTGAGCATCATCGTTCCTAAGAAAACCGGATCCTTCAAAACTTCGCGAGCCTTCTCCTCGGTCATCCCCTTTGCCTTGCGAAGTTCCACCAGCAGGGGAACATATTTTTCGGCGAGTTCCGCAGACGGTTCGATGATTTCAAAGCCTTCCGGAATTTTCACATTTTGACGAGCCGCTTCCGCTTCGACATCGGACCGCTTGGCGATGAGAACGGGAATGGCAATTTTCCGTTCAAACACTTCAAAAGCCGCCTTGAGAGTCCGCGGTTCCGCGCCTTCCGGAAGGACAATCCGCTTGAGGTTTTTCGAAGCGAGCGAAATCAGGTTACGGCGAAATTCCGCCTGGGAAATCCGATGTTCGGATTCCGCAGAAAGAATTTTCTGGATTGCGGATTCGCAAACCGTATCTCCCGATGCGCACACAAATGCGACCCGAATTTTTTGCGACAGGAAGTCAAACGCGACCGCACCGCCGATTTCATCGGTATCCGCGACCAGAACGACGTCGGCATCGAGGGCTGCCGCCATCTGGACGTTCAGCGTTTCGCTGCGAACAGAACGTTCCGGCAAGACGCCCGTCACAACGACAGCCTCCGCGGAAGCATCCTGCACCTTTCCGACCAAAGCTTCCATCGAAGCGTCTGCGCCCGATGATTTTAAAATCGAGGGGATTTCTTCGGCAGCGGCAAACGCACAAACCGTTTTTACATTTTTCTTCACCGCGTCAAGAACGGACTTCGCCGCGGCAGAGACATCCACGCCGACGGAGGCGGGAACGATCAAAAACACATGTTTCATCTTTGAACTCCATTTCAAATACGAACATTCATAAAATAGAATTTAAGAAGGCTTCGCGTCCGGGAAATTTTTCTTCAGCTGATAGCAGAGAGATCCTCGGCTGATTCCCAAAATTTGTGCCGCCCGAGACTTGTTATTTCGCGCTTCCTCCATCGCCCCGAGGATGCTTTTCCATGACGGCAGATTCCCATAACGATACCGGCGTTCCCGGACGCATATTTCACGCGATGGATGCAGGTCCCAAGGTTCCGCAGCAAGAACCTCGTCAAGCGTTTTTCCGATATTTTGCAAAAGATGGAAGCGTTCCAGAATATTCTTGAGCTGTCTCACGTTTCCAGGCCACGGAAAGCGGCAAAGGCTTTCCAGCTCCTCGGCGGAAAGCGGATGCGGAGAAAGGTCTCTCCAAAGATCCGCGGCAATAGTCCGCAGCTCGTCTAGACGCTCCCGGAGAGGAAGCAGATGAATCGGGAAGACGTTCAGGCGGAAAAACAGGTCTTCACGAAAACGCCCCGCCTTGACCGCCAAGCGTAAATTCCGGTGTGTCGCACAGACCAGCCGAAAATCCACGGGGATGCTCCGCTGCGAACCGACCGGCATCACCGCGCGTTCCTGTAAAATTCGCAAGAGACGCGTTTGGCTTTCGAGAGGAAGCTCCCCGATTTCATCAAGGAAGAGCGTCCCGTGATCCGCCGCCCGTACAAGCCCTAGTTGGTTCGATACCGCTCCCGTGTAAGCTCCTCGGCAAGAGCCTTCGAGAAGGCTTTCCACAAGGCCCGGGCTTATCGCCCCGCAATTCACCGCAACAAACGCCCCTTTCGAACGGTCGCTCTGCGCATGGAGCCGGCGCGCCATCACTTCCTTGCCCGTTCCCGATTCGCCGCAGATCAGGACGGGGACCGTCGAACGCGAAGCGACTTCTAAAAGACTTTTTGAATCGTTCATCATTTTTCCTCAAATCGTGTAAACTTCCACATCCTTCATAACGCTTTTCGCGCAAAAAAATCTACCGATGATTACTATTTTTTACAGAAACTTCTTTTTTACAAAAAGGATATTCGTATGGCAGATCGCATTGTTTGCAAATTTGGCGGGAGTTCCGTCGCCGAAGCCACGCAATTTCAAAAGGTCAAGGCTATTATCGAAGCGGATTCCCGGCGAAAGGTCGTCGTCGTTTCCGCTCCGGGAAAGCGCAACCCGAAAGAAACAAAGCTGACCGACTTGCTATACACGACATACGATCTCGCTTCCAAGGGACTGGATTTTTCGGCTCCGTGGAGCATGATTTGCAACCGTTACCTAGACATTGCGAAAGACCTGAACCTCAGTACGAAAATCGGAGACGATCTGGCAACGCTTGAAGCGCACCTCAAGGCGAACGACGGAACGGTCACCACTGACTTTCTTGTCTCCCGCGGAGAATTTCTCTGCGCAAGGCTGATGGCGGAATATCTCGGAGCAAAATTCATCGATGCCTACGAGCTCATCTCCTTTGACGAACGCTACCGCATCACGCCCAAAAGCTACGAAACGATTGACCAGGCGCTTGACGATGAAAACCAGCTGTTCGTCGTCCCGGGATTCTACGGAGAAGGTCCGCACAAGCAGGTCAAGACATTTTCCCGCGGAGGCTCGGATATTTCGGGTGCGGTTCTCGCCAACGGCATCAACGCGACAGTCTATGAAAATTGGACCGACGTTTCCGGGATGCTGATGACCGACCCGCGCATTGTCCAAGATCCAAAACCTATCAGCTATGTCAGCTATCGGGAAATCCGCGAACTTTCCTATTCCGGAGCGAGCGTGCTGCATGACGAATCCATCGCTCCCTGCCGCGCCAAGAACATTCCCATCAACATCCGCAACACGAACCGTCCCGAAGATGCGGGAACCATCATCGGCCCGACACCGGACAAGACGGAATGTCCCATCACGGGAATCGCCGGACGCAAAGGCTTTTCGATGATCTACATCGAGAAAAGCATGATGAACAAGGAAATCGGTTTCGGTCGGCGCGTGCTCGCCATTCTCGAAAGCGAAGGACTTTCCTACGAACTCAGCCCGAGCGGAATCGACTCCATGAGCATCGTCGTTGACACCAAGTCACTCGAAGCAGTCCAGGATGCCGTTCTCGAAGACATTTTACTCCAGATGCACCCGGATCGGGTCAAGGTCTTCCCGGGGATAAGCCTCGTCGCAACGGTCGGTCACGGCATGACGAACAAGGTCGGCATCGCGGCAAAGCTCTTTACCGCCCTAGCGGAAAAGGACATCAACATCCGAATCATTGATCAGGGTTCCTCGCAGATCAACATCTTAGTCGGCGTTGACGAAGAAAATATGGAAAACGCGATTCGAGCCATCTATTCGGCATTCATCAAATAACCGAAGAAAAATTTTTTAGGGAAAGCGGGAAAATCAATGTTTGACTTTTATTTTCGAGACGATATCGATGCCGTCGAGGCGAAATTCGAAGCCCAAAAAATCGCATTTTCTCCGCTTTCCTTTCATGCGGCAAAAGCCTTGCGCGATTTGGGCATTCTGGAGACCGTCAGCCGCTTTCGCAAATCGGGAATCACCGTTCAGGAAATTGCAGACAAATTAAAGCTGTCTGCCTATGGTGTTGGGGTTCTCGCCGAAATGGCTCTTGGGATGGGAATTTTCAAATTAAAAAAGGATCCCGCGAAAAAAGAGCTAGCCTATACGCTTGGAAAAATCGGGCACTTCATCCTTGCCGACGAAATGACCCGCGTCAATATGGACTTTTCAAACGACGTCTGCTACGCCGGAGCAAGCGATTTGCAAAAGTCCATCCTAAGTGGCAAACCCGAAGGGTTAAAACGGTTCGGCGACTGGGAAACCGTCTATGAAGGACTTTCCAAGACCGGGGAACAGTTCAAGAAAAGTTGGTTCGGTTTTGACCATTTCTATTCGGACCAGGCTTTTCCCGAAGCGCTTCCCATCGTCTTTTCAAGGCCTTGCCGAAAGCTTTTCGACATCGGAGGCAACACTGCCAAGTGGGCCATTGCCTGCTGCAAGTACAACCCGGATGTTCACGTTTCCATCATCGATCTCCCGGGACAGACCGCTGTTGCGCAAGAAAACACAAAAAAAGCCAAGTTCGAAAACCGCATAACCACGATTTCCTGCAACGTCCTCGACAAGGATACGGAATTCCCGTGCGGCGCCGATTGCATTTGGATGAGCCAGTTCTTGGACTGTTTTTCACTTTCCCAGATTACAGAAATCGCGGCGAAGATTTGCTGTTCCATAGACGCCAATACGGACATCTATGTACTTGAACCGATTTGGGACAACCAGCGTTTCGAAGCGGCCGCCTATTCCCTGCAAGCGACATCGCTCTACTTTACATGCATCGCCAACGGGAAAAGCAAAATGTATCGTTACAGCGAGCTGAAAACCGCCATTGAACAAGGCGGATTGGAACTGAAAGAAGCCCATCACCAGTTGGGAATCAACTGCTATACGCTTTTCCGCTTTCAAAAAAGATGAGTATTTTCATTCAAAGATATTCCGCCTGGACCGATGAAAACAACATGCCCAAGCTTTCATTCGTCCCGATGCTTTTTCGCAGGCGTCTCAGCAATCTTTCCAAAATGGTCGCCTATGTCGTCCACGACGTTTCCGACGGTTTTTCTCCAGTGCCGATGACTTTTTCTTCTGAATTTGGCGAGATCCAAAGGCAATTCCAGATATCTTCCGGAATCTTGGACTCCGGCGAAGTCTCGCCTGCGAAATTTAGTTTATCCGTGTTCAACGCCCCGATTGCCGCAGCATCGATCATCGAAAACAACATGACTGGCTACAGTGCAATATTTTCCGGGAAAAGGTCTTTTGAAGACGGCCTAAGAGAAGCTGCGGCTCCGCTTCTATCCGGAAAAGAATCGGAAAGGATCTTTGTCTTTGCCGACGAACGTATTCCCGAAGCCTATTCCAAAATTTCTCCTTATCCGAATCCGGTTTGTGCCTTGGCGCTTCGCCTTTCCACGGAACAAGCGGATTCCGTCTGCGAACTCGATCCGTTGTCACTTCCCGAAACGGATACGGCAGCCGAACAGGCTCTGTACTTTTTAGAACATTATCTCTAGATGTTCGCCATTCAAAAAGTCGCCTATTTCTATCGACTGTTCGCCAAGGTCTTTTCCTACGCTTCTTTCGGTATTTGCAGTTTGATTTTCTCTTCGGTCGGATTTCCGCTGCTCTTTGCCTTTTCAGGATTTTCCAAAAAGCGTTTTCGGTGTTTCGCACGAAAGATCGTTCATGTCTATTTTAAAATCTTTGTCTGGGAAATGCGAGCCATCGGGGTGCTTTCGCTTCACATTGAAGGCACCGACCGGATTTCCAAAATTTCTCCCAGCGTGATCGTCGCCAATCATCCGTCGTTTCTCGATGTCGTCATTCTTCTGTCGATTTTTCCCGACGCAAGTTGCATCGTCAAAGGAACGCTTGCCAGAACGCCTTTTGTCCGAAAATTCGTGCGGACCCTTTACATTCCCAATTCACTTCCGTTCAACGAACAGCTCGAAAAATCTACGCAGAGCATTCGTTCCGGAAGTTCCCTTATCATCTTTCCCGAAGGCACAAGAACCGTTCCCGGTAAACTGATGAAATTTAAAAAGGGAGCCGCCCGGTTTGCGCTAAACGCCCGGTGCGATGTTTTGCCGATATACATCGGAGGGAACGAAAAAATCGGGATTCGCAAGAACGACCCGTTCTTTTCCGTGCATCCGACGGAACGCTTTCATTACCGCCTGAAGATTTTAAACCCGATTCCCATCCAGAAGTTTGACGCATACCCCCATTCCGCGGCAGTCATCTATCTCACCGAAGAAATGCAGGAGACACTGGAAAACTGCCGGGAGAGGGATCCGGAAAATCCGCTATCTAAACTTTCTTGAAAATCAGCGATGTGTTGATGCCGCCAAAAGCAAAATTGTTCGACATCAGATATTCAATGTCCATTTCACGACCGTTTCCCGTGATATAGTCAAGCGGGGCGCATTCGGGATCGACATTTTTCAGGTTGAGGTTCGGCGAGAACCATTTCCGGTTCATCATCAATATGGAAAGCCACGCTTCGATAGCACCGCACGCTCCGAGCGTATGCCCGATATAGCTTTTCAGGCTGCTGATGGGAACCGCCCGATTCCGCATCGCCCGATAAGTCGCAATCGTTTCAGCAATATCCCCGCGTTTTGTCGCCGTTCCGTGTCCGCTGACATAACCGATTTGTTCCGGAGAGATTCCTGCGTTTTGCATTGCCGTTTCAAGGGCAATCTGCATCGTTTCCTTTTTTGGCTGCGTAATGTGGTCACCGTCCGTATTCGTTCCGAATCCGACCATTTCCGCATAGATTTTTGCGCCGCGAGCAAGTGCGTGTTCCCTTTCTTCTAGGACAAGCGTCCCTGCGCCTTCCCCGATGACAAGACCGTCCCTGTCCCTGTCATAGGAAGCCGGGGTGATTTCCGGAGTGTCGTTTTTGACGCTTGTCGCAAAAAGCGTGTCAAAAACCGCGGATTCCGTGGGATTCAGCTCTTCTGCGCCACCGGCAAGCATCATATCCTGCGCCCCGTTCTGGATTGCTTCAAATGCGTAGCCGATAGAAAGGCTGCCGGCAGTGCAAGCGGTATTCGTTGTAATCAAGCGTCCCGTCAGTCCAAGCAAAACGCTGATGTTTACCGCACATGTCTGCGGCATCGCTCGGATGTAGGACGTCGCCGTGATGCACTCGGCCTGGTGATTTTGGAGCATCGCGATGAAATCGATCAGAGCGTCAAAACTGCCGCTTGACGAACCGTAGGCGACCCCGACTTTCCCCGATTTTAAAATCGGATCGTTCAACTCGATTCCCGCAATGGCGAGAGCCTTTTCCGCAGAAGCTACCGCCAAATGCGCAACACGTCCCATGCCTCGGGACTTTTTCCGCGGATATTCCGGAAGCGGATACAGAATAGGTCCTGCGAGCCTTGTGTTCATTTGTGTGTACTTCTCCCAATCGTCCATCCGCACAATCCGATTTTTTAACGAATGCAAGTTGGAAAAAATCTCATCCGGTTCCATTCCGAGCGATGAAATGCACGAACCTCCCGTAACAACAACGCGACGTTTCACGCAAGACCTCCGTTGACAGAAATAACTTGGCGGGTAATGTAGGCGGCCCCATCCGAAAGCAGGAAGGCGACCGTTGCCGCAACTTCTTCGGGCTTTCCGACACGACGCATCGGAATCGACGGCAAAATCATATCCAACGGAGCATTTCGAATCATCTCCGTTTCGATTACGCCGGGAGCGATGCTGTTCACGGTAATGTTCCGGCTGGCGAGTTCCGTTGCAAGCGCCTTGGTCGCTCCGATAAGGCCGGCCTTGCTTGCGCTGTAATTGACCTGTCCCCTGTTTCCGACGACTCCCGAAACGGAGGAAATCGTAACAATCCTCCCCTGCCGCTTGCGACACATCGGCATGACAATCGGTTTCAGTACATTGTAGAAACTGTCCAGATTGACATCCATTACCTTATCCCAGTAATCATCCGTCATCGCCGGAAACGCCGCATCGCGGCAAATTCCCGAAGAAAGAACCACCCCGTAATAAACACCGTTTTCCGCCATATCTTTTTCGATCGCACTTTGACAATTCGCCCGATCGCTCACATCGAACTGGACAAGGCTCAAACGATCCGCAAAATCTTTTTCCAATATTTTTAGCGCGTCCGGATGGCTGTTATAATGAGCGACGACGTGATACCCCGAGTCCAAAAGGGTCCGGACGATAGCAAGCCCGATTCCTCCGCTCGATCCGGTCACCAGGATGCGTTTTCCATTTTCCATATTACACTCCTAAAACTTTTTTCGGGTCATCGACATCGCAAGCGTTGATTGTCGCCGTGGCGACGCATTTGCCTCCGACAAGGGCTTTTCCCTCGAACGTGACCGCCATATCGACACGCAACGTCTGCCGGACTTCGATTTGCACCGTTGATCCTTTTGAAAATACGGATTCCTCGGCGCAAAAATTTGTCACGCTCAAGATGAAACCCATCCGGGGAGGCGTCCCTGTTTTCAGTCCAAAAATTCCGGTCAATGCGGATACGCTCTGCGCCATATATTCAAAGGCTATCCAAACGGGAACACCGCCCAAGGAATACTCGAAAAACATGCAATTTTCGGAAATGTCAATTTCCGTCACAACTTTCGTCTGTTCCAAATCAAAAGAAATAAGCCTGTCAAGCAGGAGCATCTTTCCTTTGTGCGGAACAAGGCCGGACAATTTTTCGCGCGAATCAAATTCCGTCATTCCATTTTCTCCAAGACGAGAGAAACATTGCAACCGCCAAATCCGAAAGAATTGCTCACACAGGTTTTCAATCGGCTTGCCCTTTCGCCCCGCGACACCAGATGAATTTCGGGAAGCTCCGGATCGCGCAAGCCGTCAAATCGATGGACAGGCAAAAGACATTCCTTGTTGCTATCCGAAAGAGCAAGACAGCAGAACGCCGCTTCGAGAGCCCCGGAAGCTCCGAGGGTATGCCCCGTCAGACTTTTTGTCGAACTGGCCGGCGTAACGTCTCCGAAAACTTCATGCACAGCGATACTTTCCATCGCATCGTTCAGCTTTGTCCCCGTACCGTGCAAGTTGATGTAATCGACATCCGACGGAGAAATTCCCGCATCGGCAAGAGCCCTCTCCATCGCCAGGCGGGCACCGGCACCATCCGCCCGCGGAGCCGTCACGTGTTCTGCATCCGCGCTTTCCCCGATTCCCGAAAGCATGAACTGGGCATTTTCCTTGCCCAGGGAAACGACAAAGAAAGCGGCGGCTTCGCCAATCGTAAGTCCCGCCCTATTTTTACTGAAAGGATTTGTCGGCGAAAGGGCGACCGCTTCCAGTGAATCGAAACCGAGAACAACCATCAAAGAGGCAATATCGACACCGCCAACGATCGCCGCATCGCAAAGCCCGGCAGAAAGCCAGTTTCTCGCCGAAGCAAAGGCGCTGGCACTCGACGCGCACGCCGAAGAATGCGTAAAGACCGGGCCCTTTAAATGGAACCTGTCCGCGATAAATTCCGCGGCAAAATCCGCCTGCTGTTTTTTGAGGGTATAATCTTTTGGGTAAAAGCCTTTTTCGCGGAAAAACTTCAACGCCGAAAGCGATTCCTCGGATCCATTGTCACTAGAACCGACAAAGACACCGATCCGGTCCGCTCCGAATTTTTCGACAAATTCAAAAACCGAATTTTCAATTTGCGAAAGGACTTTTTCGGACAACCGATTGACGCGATTGTCATACTCCAAATTTTTCACCGGGAGAAGCTCCGCATCGGAAATTTTTCCGACAAGACGTTCCTTTCCACAAAAATTTTGAAGTGTAAAATTCGGATTCCCAAAACCGCAAAGCGATTTCCAAACCGTTTCCTTATCGCTGCCGATTGACGTGCTCAGGCCAAAATGATGAATGTATAAAGGCTCGCTCATGACAATTTTTCAAACTCGATGGAATACGAATAATTTCGAAGTTCGTTTTTAAGAAGAATCCGGTTTGCCTTTTTCTCCATTTCCAAAATCAAAGTCCCATTTTCCAAAAGCTTTCGGATTAGGACATCTTCCCGTTTCTCTTCCACAAAAGAAAATCCCGCGTCACGAAAATGCCGTTCTAAAATTTCTTTCGGATAATAACAGAACTGGATGTCTGCCAAAATATATTCCGGTTTAATCTTTTTCACATCCAACAGAGAGCTTTTAAAAGAGACGGAATCTTTTGTATAAATTAATTCAGCAAGCGTATTGCCAAGATTTCCGAAAAGCATCAGGTGGATTGTCGAATCGTTCAGCCGCATCCAAGACTCCGCTGAAAAATTTCTGTTTCCAAAGTTTCCCGAAACGTGCTGGTTTTCTTCAGTAAAAAAAGAATTTTCCTGTGGAGAAATCAGCGAAACGAACCGTGTGTCGGAATAGAAAACTCGTGCAGAGCTTCCGACAAAGGCTCGTTTTGACGAGCAGCCCACGGCAAGCACCGCTCCGACGAGAAAAAGCAGTTTCCAGCATTTAGAAAATTTCATCCGATTCTCCGCAAGGCAATATAAAAATTCCCTAATCCCTTGTCCAAGGCGAGAGCAGGAAACAAGTAGAAATTCCCAAGAGCACCGCCAAGCCAAAAACGGAAATCGGGGCAAAGTGGCTGAGCGCCAAGGAACCGAACGAGACAAGTGTCGTCAGCGCCGAAAGCATCACCGCAAGGGCCGTAGAATCCGCATGACCTTCCGAATCCTTGAAGAATAAAGCGTAATCGATCCCGATTCCAAGCGTAAGAATCAATCCGACGATGACAAAAAAGTTTACCGGAATCTGCGCATAGCCAAAAACGGATAATGTCAAAAGGCAAGCAAGGATCGGCGCCCGCACAACACGCAGGGAATCCATCCAGGTATAGACAAATGAAAGGATGAAGAAAACGGCAAAATAGGCAAAAGCGACAAGGGACAATGCGGTCCAGGAAAGTTCCGTCAAAGCGGCATTGACGATTTGCATTTTATTTATCGCATAAATTCCATTTTCTGTATCTTCATACGCATGGATGTCAAATTTATCCTGCAAATGTAGCGGCATCACAACGCTATAAAATTTTCCGTTCACGTTTCCTAGGAAAAGCATATCGCGCATTCCTTCCAATTGTTCCGGCAAAACTGCACTCTTCTCCGTCCCAAGATTCTCCCAATTTTCTTTCGGCTTGATTTTCAAGGCCGAGCAAAGCTCCCGATAGCGAATCGGCAAGACCCGACGCAGAGCGGAATCCAACCGGGCACGCCTTTTTTCGGACGGGAAAAATTCAGAGACAGAAAGATGGGATACCAGAAGCGAATCCTTTTCCGCCGCGCGCAACTTTTCCGACAAAATCTCTTCCCGCTCCAGAAATTCCTCTTCGGAATTTCCGCTCACGATAAAATAAGCAGGAGAAATTCCCGAATTTACCCAACCCTGTATTTTCATCTCCGAATTCAGTAAGCTTTTCGGAGGCTGGTACATCGAGCGGATATCGGTTTGCACCTGCATTTTAAAAAAACCGGGAACAAGGGCAAGCAATCCTACAGCCCAAAGGATATAGCGAATTGTCCGGGGCATCCTTCCCATTTTTGCATATCCCGCCAAAACGATTTGCGAGACGCGAAGGAAGCGCGGACTTTGGGCATGCATCCTATCCGAAATCTTTGGAAAGACCAGAACAACGGAAAGCAATGCGGAAGCAAGGCCCACCATTGAAAAGAAAGCCATCTGGCGCAACAGCGGGAAATTGACGATTCCGAGCGCGACATAGCTGAGTTCTGTCGTCATAAAGCCTAGAAGCATACTGCGCAGCCGGGCATCTTTGTCGGCAAAATGGTGGAGCGCATAGTCAATGCTCACGCCGATAACGCTCGTGCCGAAGACGAACGTGAAAATATGGATTTCATGAAAAGCGGCGATAGTTGCTCCGGTAGCAGCAAGGATCGCAATCAAAATCGAAACAAGCGTCGCGCAGATCGGAACCACGGAACGAAACACAACCAACAGCAAGACAAAAATGATGCCGATGGATATTCCGGAAATCCAGCCGATCTCTTTCTGGGCCTGATTAGAACTTTCGTAGCTGTGAAACGGGACTCCGGATTTTTCAATGCGAAGATGCGGGAACTTCTCTTTTAAAGACTCGATTTTCTTTTCGAGATCCAGAAGGATGTGCGAATCCGAAGCGAATGACGGCGCATTTTCACCGAGCCGTGCGTTCAAAAAGACATACGTCATGCCGGAATCCTGAACGGTCATCCTGTTTTCCCGCAAAGTCAGATTTCCCGAAAATACGGAAAGTTTTTTCAAAAGGCGTTCTTCCGATATCGAAGCGAGCAGATACGGGTCTTCGTCTAGCCGGGAAAAATTTCCCATTCCAAAAGCTCCGTAAATTTTTGCCAATGCATTTTGGTAGAACTTTTCCGCGGCAGTTGAATCATCCCATGTTAAAATGGACGGATCCTGCAAAGCAAAACGATTCGCAAAGACAAAATCGGAAAACTCCCTGTATGTGGAATCCGAAACCATCCAAGACACCGATTGGATCTGCTCGCTTTTTTGAAGCATTTCCCCGATTTCATCCGCAGCGGCCATCGCATTCCGCGCATCGGCATCTCCGACAAAAAGCATCATCTGCAAGGCGGAGCGTTTTGAAAAAAGCGTTTCCGCATTCTGGATATCCGAAGAAATTTTTGACCCGGGCACAATCGAAAATAGATTTTGATCGATTTTCCACGGATAGGCGAGAACGACCGCAACGATTAGGGCTGCATGCAGAATCGCCCACAAAATTATTCCGAGCGGCCTTTTCCTATTTTCCGAATTCATATTTCAGCTTATTTCCTTCTCCATCGACAAGAAGCACTTCTTCTAAATTTTTCGAACCTTTCAGCTCTATCGATTGCATCGCATTCCGGATTATTTTTTCCCGAGGCACGAGCCCGACATGCCATGATTTTTTCTTTTGATCCTGCACAAAGTAAATATCGAAACGATTCTGCAAAACCGACAGATCGCCTAGGAAAACAGCCCGCATCGTCCGAGCGATTTCATCAAAAATCGCATTATCCTTTGAAGACATAACCGTCTGGTTCCCGGCGGCATCCACCTGCACAAGGCTAGAGTCCGTCAAACGCATTTTCGAAGCGAACGGTTTTTCGACATTCCAGACAACTCCGTCGGTAGAAATTTCAAATGTTCCTGTTGATTGGAAGGAACGGTTGATCTTCACAACGGTCCGCGTCTGTTGAAAAGTCCCCGAGATTTTTTCTTCTCGGGATAAAGCGGACATCGCCCGAATCAACTCTTCGGAATCCGCCGACACAGGAAATTTCCAGACCGGGCTTTCGGCTAGGACGGAAACGGCAAAAAGAAAAACGAACGAGAAAAAAAGCCTAGTCATGATTTTCCTCGGCGAGACATTTTCGCACTTTTTCCACAAATTCTTTCGGAGAACCCAAACACGATTCCCCCGTCTCGATTTGAACCGCCATCTGCGTACTTTCCGCCTTTGTAATCACCTTCCCCGTTTCCACGTCGATGAAGCGATACTGGAGTTTCAGACAGATTTCATATTCCACCAGGGAAACTTCCACACGAACCTTTTGCATGAACCGCAACGGGCGAATATACTTGATCCCCAGCTGAACGACCGGCCAGACATAACCATCCTTTTCCATCGCCTTGTAATCGTAATTCAACTTGCTCAAAAGAACGCAACGCGCCGACTCCATATATTTTACATAGTTTCCATGCCAGACGACATTCATCGGATCCAGGTCAAAAAATTCCACCTGGATGTCTGTGGAAGCCGTTAAAAGTTTTTTTTCCACGTCAATTCTCCTTTTGCCAAAAATTGTAAAAATTATACCATTGGTAGGGATGTTCCAGACAATATTTTTCAAGATGGCGGACGTATTCTTCGGCAAGAGCAACCGCCCTTTCCCTTTGGGACAGCGACGCCTTTTCCTCTCCTGTTCTTGCCCGAATAACGTGAAACTCGTACGGAGAAGCGATATCCAAATCCCTTTTGCGACAGGCAAAAATAAAATAGACGGGATATTTTAAAAGATTCGCCAGGATAAAGGCCCCTTCCGGAAAATTCGCCCGTTCGCCAAGAAATGTAAGCGGAATAAAGCGGTCCCGAGAATGGCTCGACGTCCTGTCCCCGGCAATGGCGACAAGGTTTCCCTCTTCCATTTTTCCCCGCATGGAAATTGCGGTTTCCACTCCAATGGAATTTGCGTCAAAGCAATTCTTCATCAAATCAGGATTCAACTTTCCGAGCAAATCGTTAAACCGTCTTGTCCCCGAAAAATCGACAACGGGAAAAACCTGGAAATTTTTCACGGAATGTTTTTTGTTGTATTCCGTAAAGGAGCGCATCGCTTCGATATTTCCCAAATGCGAACACAGGACAAAGGAACCTTTCCCGGCATCGATTTGACCGATAAGCTTTTCTATATCATCCTTTTGAGCTTCCAATTGGGAAAGGGGAATTTTTCCCGACCAACCGCGAATTTTTTCAATCATCGAAAGCGCAAAGGAAAGGATATGCAAATAAACATTCCACGAGGAAATTCGCCGGTTTTGCAATTTTCCGATATGCATCAGGTAGAGACGCGAGCGAGACCGAACGTCGCTTGCTCCGAGGAAAAAAAAGAAAACAATGACGGCGGCGAGAGCCTCGACCATTTTTTGCGGCAAGCGAACGGCAGCCCACAGCATAAACCGGAACTTCCAGGGCGCTTTCGTCGTTTCTTCGATTTGCGACCAATGCGCATCAGCCATGCGTTTTTTTCCCGAGCAAAATTTTAGGAAGCCGAAGAAGCATTCCGCAAACGAGCCGCGTGTGCAACTTTGAAATTTCCAGATTATCGCGAAACAGATGAAAATTCGAGACGCCGTTCTGCGGGTAAAAAACCTTGACCGGGTAAAAATTCATCCCGACATTTTTCCAGGAAAGCCTGACCAGAATTTCGATATCGAATCCCATGCGAAAAGTGCAAATTTTTTCCAGGACGGGAACGGTTTGCGAAAGCGGATAAACGCGAAGTCCACACATTGCGTCAGGAATCTTTGCTGAGAGCGTTTCAATATGGACCCAGAAATTCGTAATTTTCCGGCCGATTTCACGTTCTTTCGGAACCGAAGCGTCATAGACGGGAAAGCCACCGACCAAATTTTTGAAATGTTTCCGGGAAGCCTTGAGCAAAAACGGGACTATTGACGCATCATGCTGACCGTCGGCATCGACTTGGAGCGCATGGGTGAATCCCAGCCGAAAAGCTTCGCGAAGCCCCGAACAGACCGCACCGCCTTTTCCCATATTGACCTGATGCGAAATGACAATAACACCCGGAAATTCCTGCGCTATTTTTTTCAGGACATGGAGAGCCTCGCACGTATTTCCATCGTCGATGATAATGACAGGAAGCTTTAAAACGACCAGTTTTTCGACCACATCGCGAACCGTATTTTCGTGCCGGTACACGGGAACGACAGCGCAGGGATTAAATTCCATTTGATTCCTTTTTCAGTTCAACCGTTCCCGACGAAAGTTTTTTCCCTTCTTCGGAAAAAATGCCGAACAGAAGCTTTCCCGAATCCGGCGAATAAGCGCAATCCAACGTCACCGGCATTTCTGGAAAGATTGGCCCCATAAACTTGGCACGTGAAATCCGTTTAAAAGAAAAATTCGTTTTCGTTAGTCCGCGGAACAGTTTCAATACCAGATCGATTTGGACTACCGCCGGCAAAAGCTTAAATTCCGGGAAATGCCCGTTATAATAGTCACTCGTTTCGGGAACAACGATTTTGGCACGGATCCTGTTTTCTTCCAGACGGTATTTCAGGATTTTAAAATTTGGCGATTCGGGGATTTCAAACAACGCCTGAATATCCCGAATCCGAATTTTCCCCATCACGTCCTGCGGAAGTTCTTCTAGGTAGCGCCATTTTTTTGGCAATACCGTATTTTCTAGAAACTTGGAGAGATGTTCATTGAAAAATACGTTGATGCTTCTCTTGGATTGGCCACGAAACTTTGCGATTCCCTCGTCATTCAAAACGATTGCCGCGACGAGATACTGGCGCTTTCCCGACATCGGAACGACCCGCACATCGCGCACGAGCCCCGTCTGCCGCAAACGATTTTCCACTTCCGGAAGAGAGATCCTTTTTTCTTCGATTTTGACAATGGAATCCGCCCGGCCGAGAAGTTCAAAAGAACCGTCCTCGCAAATTTTCCCCAAGTCACCGGTCACAAAGCCGCAAGGTTCCGTATAGGAAGACTGGATTTTTAGGCAGCCATTTTCCGCAAGGGAAATCCGGTTTGAAGGAATCGGATGCCAAAGAATTCCTTCCCGAATGCGACGCGTAGCGATTGCGCCCGCTTCCGTGCAACCGTAGATTTCCTGCACACCGTTTCCCGAAAGGGCTTCCACACGACCCGAGACGTCTTCCGGCAAAACTCCCCCGGCAGAAAGCCAAAACGGTTTCGTTTTAAAAGGGAACGGCTTGGGGGAAGAGGCGACGAGACGTTTCAAGAACGCGGGACTCGACACGATTACGGAAGGTTCCCGAACAATGCGCTCTATTTCTTCGGGAAATTCAAAACGGCAACGGCAAATGGGAAGCCCCGCCGAAATCGGGACAAAAATTCCGAAAGCCATTCCATAAATGTGATGGTGGTTGACCGTCGTGTAAAAATTCCGCCCGACAAAATTTTTGCCGAAACGTTTTGCGAGAGCGTTCGCCTCATTTTCAAACTGCGCACCGGTCTTTGCAATTTCCTTGGGGACTCCGGTCGTTCCCGAAGTAAAAAGAGAGGCGCGGACTTTTGAAATGTCAAAAGCTTCCCACGGTTTTTCCGGGGAAAAAGTTTTCAGGGCTTGTTGAATCTGCAGTGAATTTTCCGCACCGCTATCGTTCAGAAAACCGATATTTTCCGTCCGTATCTCGCGAATATATTCCGGCTGCCGGTTTGCCGAAAAGAGGATCTTTTTCCGACTCTGGAAAAGCGCAAAGACGGCGACCAAAAAATAATAGATGTCGTCCGCGTTCAAAATCCACGTGTCAAAATTTTCCCTTTCAAGCGCCGTGCGCAACCGGGAAACATCGGACTTGAAATCCGCCCACGTCCGGGCGCCTTCCAAAATTCCCGCGCCGCCAAAACAGACAACCGAATCTTTCGGACGGGAGTCCGCCTGGATCTGTGAAAAGGGGATATACGCATTCAATCGTTCCTGTTTCATTTTTCGGATTCCATATTCAAACATAAAGAAAATTCCCATCAGAATATAAGCGACAAGGCCGTTGTACAGGGACCAGATTTTTTCATCCGCAAAGAGAACCGTCCACAAAGCGACAAGACCGTTGAAGACAAAAAAAATGCACCAGGCAAGCGTCACCCGGTTGCAATAACGCTCCACATAGAACCGGTCCGCACTTTGCAAAATCCGTCTGTCGGAAAATGTAGCCAGCCGAAAGACAAGGCTCGGGCCGCGAAAAAGCGTTGCACCAAAAAAGACAAGCAATCCCAAATTGACAAGGACGGGATAAAACTTGAGGACGAACGCGTTATCCAAGGCAAAAGCGAATCCGCCGCAAGCGACCAGGAACAGGACAAAAAATATTTCCTTCGCCCGCGAGATTTTCGAAAGCCCCTTTTGCGACATTGAAAAGAAATGAAAGGCCGCAAGCAGCAGAAGTACGAGGCTCAACTTGCGCGGAGACAATCCCCAGAACCGGAGCCCGCAAAAGACCAACACAGGATAGAGGACCGACAACGCGGCAAAGAAGATCTTCCCCGCAAGAGAATTCATTTCTTTTCGCTAGATTTTTCGGCAAGATCGTACAGGGCTTCGACAACGTCCTGCAACGTTCTCATATTTTTGAAGACTTCCGGATCGACATTGTGCGGAAGCATCGACTTGAATTTTACAATCAAATCCACCGCATCGATGCTGTCTAGGTTTAGGTCTTCATATAGACGCGCTTCGGGAACGACTTTCGCCGGGTCCATTTCGAATTCATCGACCAGCACACCTTTGATTTTTTCAAAAATCTGGGACTTGTCCATTTCAGTTCTCCCTGTTTTCCTTGATGTAAGCCGCCAGCGCATTGATAGACGCAAAATGTTTGCGGGTTTCTTCGTTCACCGTCGAAAAGGAAACGCCGAAATTGTCCTTGATGGCAATTCCGAGTTCAAGCGCATCGATACTGTCTAGTCCGAGACCCTTGCCCGGTCCAAAGAGCGGAGCGTCATCGTCGATGTCTTCTGCGGCGATGTCTTCCAACTCCAAGGATTTTATCAGGACATTCTTGACCTGCGTGTTCAAATCTTCCATAGAAACTCCTCTAATCGGATTTCAAATATAAAATTTTTAAAGGATCTTCTGCACAAATTCACGGCAGGTCTTTTCCGGGGATTCCGTCTTGAAAATAGCGCTGCCGACGACAAAGACATTCGCCCCGGCGTTCTTCGCTTCCAGGATATTCGACAGCTTGATGCCTCCGTCGATTTCAATGTCGAGTGCAGGCTTCATCGCCCGAAGCGTACGGATTTTTTCAAGCGCATAGGGAATCAGGCTCTGGCCGCCAAATCCCGGATTTACCGACATCACAAGCACCATATCGACAACATCCAAAACCCAGCGGATACTCTCGATAGGCGTCGCCGGATTGATGCTCACCGCGGGATGCGCACCGAGCTCCCGAATGCGATTCAAAAGCCTATCCAAGTGATTCGTCGTTTCCGCCTGGACCGTGATATAGTGAGCGCCAAGTCTCGCAAATTCTTCGACGAACATTTCCGGATTGTCAATCATCAAATGGCAGTCGAGCGGAAGCTTTGTCGCCTGCCCGATCTGTTGGGAAATTCCCGGTCCAAAGCTGATGTTCGGGACAAAGTGCCCGTCCATAATGTCAAGATGGATCAACCCGGCACCGCCACGTTCGACGGACTCGAGTTCCGATCCCAAATTCAAGAAATTCGCGTTCAAGACGCTTGGCGCAATCATCTGTCTCATATTTCCAAATATAGCATTGAGGGGAAAATGTTTTTTTGTTATTATTAGGTAACAACAAATAAGGAGGTTGATCGATGTCAACGAAAACGAAATCCGCACCGAAAGCCACCAAGAAGGCTTCCAGTTCATCGGCGGCGAAAAATATCTCGAAAGCCGTAAAAAAGGAAGTTCCGGCGAAGAACGTCGCCAAGGCGGCCAAGCCGAAGACCGCCGCGGTCAAAAAATCCGCACCGAAAGCCGCTAAGAAAGAACTGGAACTGAAGGAAGTCGTGTTCAACGTCTATTCTCCGGATTCCAAGCAGGTTGAAGTGGCCGGAGAATTCAACAATTGGACACCGGCTAAGATGAAAAAAGGCGAACAGGGCGTATGGTCCATCAAAAAGAACCTCGCCGCAGGAACCTACCAATACAAATTCATTTTCGACGGAAGCTGGGAAATCGACCAGGCAAACCCCGACCGCGTTCCCGATGGACAGGGTGGCGAAAACAGCATCAAAAATGTCTAGTCCGATGTTCTCCGATGAAACAATTCGTGAGGGTGTCGCAAAATACGGCACCCCTTTTTGGCTCTACGACCGGAATACCGTCGAAGCCCGCATCCGGGAACTTTCCTGTTTTGACACCGTACGCTTTGCCCAAAAGGCATGTCCCAACCTATCGATCATCTCCTTGATGCGAAAGAACGGTGTCGTCGTCGATGCCGTCAGCGCGGGAGAAATCGTCCGGGCGCTCCGGGCCGGATACAAGGGCGGAGAAAGCGACAAGCAGGTCCCGCAAATCGTCTATACCGCAGACATCTTTGACCGGGATGCCTTGGAGCTTGTCAAAAAGCACAAGATTCACGTAAATATCGGTTCCGCGGACATGATCCGTCAGCTCGCCGATGCGGGAATCCGGACGAATCTGACGCTCCGGGTAAATCCGGGCTTTGGGCACGGGCATTCCCAAAAGACAAACACGGGCGGGCCGCTTTCCAAACACGGTGTCTGGCATGAACAGATCAAGGATTGCATCAAGCTCGCCCAGGCAAACGGGATGTGGATTACCGGGCTCCATATGCACATCGGCAGCGGTTCCGACTTTGAACATCTCTCCAAAGTCTGCGATGCCATGCGTGACGCTTCACGGCGCCTAGGTTCCCACATCCAGATGATTTCTGCTGGCGGCGGACTTCCCATTCCCTACAAGGAAGAAGAGAAGAATGCTCGCATTGATATTCGCGCCTACTACTCTCTCTGGGACAAGACGCGAAAGGATATCGCGCAGTCCGTCGGACACAGCATTTCGCTCGAAGTGGAACCGGGACGCTATCTCGTTGCAGAAAGTGCGGTTCTCGTTGCGGAAATCCGAGCGATCAAACGCCAGGAAAACAATCTCTTCTACCTGATCGATGCAGGGTTCAACGATCTCGTTCGTCCTTCGTTCTACGGCTCCTACCATGCGATAACAATCGTTTCCAAAGACGGCAGGAAGCTCGGTCCCGAAACCGATGCAATCGTCGCAGGTCCGCTATGCGAATCCGGAGACGTTTTCACGCAGGAAGAGGGAGGCTTTGTCGTTTCACGCAAATTGCCTACGGCAGAAGTCGGCGATTATCTCGTGCTGCACGATGCCGGAGCTTATGGCAGCGCCATGTCCAGCAATTACAACAGCCGCCGCTATGCGCCTGAAATTTTGCAGACAAACGGGACGCTTGAAGTCATCCGCGAACGGGAAACTTTTGACCAGATGATGCAGAACGAAAAAATCGTCACGCTCTGAACTCTGTAAAGCTCATCACACAGCTTCGCTCTTGCTCTTTTACGGCAAGCGAGGCTTTTTTAATTTTAAGGAAAATTTTTCATCAAAAGGATAAACCATGACTCTATTGAAAAGATCCCTGGCAGAAGCTATCGGTACATTCTGGCTGGTCCTCGGCGGATGCGGAGCGGCAGTTCTCGCCTGCGGCGTCCCGAATACGGGAATCGGCTACGTCGGCGTTGCGCTTGCTTTCGGTCTCACCGTTCTTACGATGGCTTTTGCCATCGGACATATTTCCGGCTGCCACCTGAACCCGGCGGTCACGCTCGGACTTGTCGCCGGCGGACGTTTCCCGCTGAAAGACGCCCCGGCATATATCGTCGCCCAAGTTATCGGAGGCATCGTCGCCGCGGCGCTCCTCTTTGTCATCGCTTCCCCGGACGTTTCGACGGGAATCGGAGCGTTCGCTACAAACGGTTGGTCCGATCTTCCGAACGCGAACGGACTTTCCGCCTTTGGAGGAAAAGTCTTTGGAATGGGCCCGGCATTTCTCACCGAATTTTTAATGACCGCCATATTCCTATTTGTCATCATGGGAGCGACTGACTCTCGCGCACCTGCCGGATTCGGACCGATAGCCATCGGCCTCTGCCTGACACTCATCCATCTTGTGAGCATTCCGGTGACAAACACATCCGTAAACCCGGCCCGCTCCACAGCCGTCGCCGTATTCGTTTGCGGAACGGCCATGAAACAGCTATGGCTCTTTTGGGTAGCGCCGATTCTCGGCGGAATCGTCGGAGGCATCGCCTATAAATTGGTCTCCGCTCCAAAATCCTGATAGGCTCTTGTGCAAAAACAGCCTCGTCGAAACCAGACGGGGCTTTTTATTGTTTTTCAATGCGATAAATAGACCAGAAGCGAAGTTTGTCGGTTCACCCTTTAAACTGTCTTTCAAAAGAAATCGTATTTTCCTTGCGGCCATTTAAATTCACCAGTCTTTCCGGCACAAACACGATTCCATTACTCTGGGCAAAATCGGCAAAGCGGGCGGCGCGTTCAAAAAGTTCTTCCGGCGACTGGCTGACCAAAACATTTTTTCGAAATTCGGGAGTTTCCGGTTCAAAACCCTTGCAAAGTCTAGCGGCCAATTGCTTCAGGCGACCGAGCGCCCCGAAAGGCGTCGAAGTTCCCTCTTCCATCATCAAGCCATAATAGGTTTTAAAAATTCCGCAGGCTTCCGCCGCCGAAATGGTTCGGGCGGGCTTTCCTTCTAACGCATCCGCGATTTCACCGAAAAGCCATGGATTGTGCATCGCGCCGCGACCGATCGAAACTCCGCACACGGCAAATTCCGACAGGCGGGCAAGCGCAACGTCCACACTCGACACATCCCCGTTTCCGACAACAGGAATTTTCGCCGCACTGGCCACCTCGCCGATCATATTCCAGTCCGCGAATCCGTTGTAACCCTGGACACGCGTCCGGCCATGCACAGTAAGCATTTCCACACCTTCGCCTTCCGCGATTTTCAACGTTTCCATCACGTTTACCGAATCCTCGTCCCAGCCTATCCGGCACTTGAGCGTCAGAGGAAGCTGAATGGATTTTTTCACATCGGCGATAATCTTTTCCAGACGAGGCAAGTCTTTCAAAAGCCCGGCGCCGCCGCCCTTGCCCGCAACTTTCGGAACGGGACAGCCCGCATTGATTTCGATGTAATCCGGTTTCAACGATTCGAGAACCTGCGCCGCATAGGCCATCCGATCCGGATTGCGTCCAAAAATCTGGATTCCAAAAGGGCGCTCTTCGGGATAAAAATTCAGCTGCTTGCGGTTTTTCAGGACAAACGGCGACGTACCATCCGTCGAAACGAATTCCGAAACCAAAAGCCCGATCCGATTTCCGGAAAGGATCCGGCACAGGCGGCGAAAAGGCGCATCCGTCACACCGGCCATCGGCGAAAGCACCGTGCACGGCGAAACGCGTACATTTCCAAAGCGGAATTCCGTTTTCAACATTTACTCACACCTTTTCACAAAAAAGTTCATGCAAATCAACCGGAAAAATAAAGCGAGCCTTCCCAAAAGTAGATTTTTCACGCAAAGGTTCTTATATTTAAATCGTGGCAAACGCAACAAAACAAGATCTGATCCAAGACGTCACTTGCGCGACAGGTATCGTGAAAAGCAAGGTTCGTGTCGTCATCGAACAATTTTTTGACGTCGTCGCCGAATCCCTTGTCGAAGGCAACACCATCGAGCTTCGCGGTTTTGGAACTTTCGCCCGCAAGGAGCGCAAGGCGCGTCCGGCGCGGAACCCGAGAACCGGGGAAACCGTCTATCTGGACTCCCGTTCGGTGATAGCGTTCAAGTTTTCCAGCGATGTCAAGACTGCCGTCGGAAAGAAAATCCCGGTGCAAGTCTCTGCCGAAAAAGTTCCGGGAGCCCTTTAATTAAAGCGCAAAATTTTTCACCCGAAAGCCGCAACTTCCTCGTCGGAAAGAAATCGCCAGTCTCCAAGATTCAGACTCGGATCGAGCAACAAATTTCCGATAGAAATCCGTTCCAAATCTTCGACATGGTTGGAAACCGCTGCGAACATCCGGCGAACTTCGTGATACACGCCTTCGCCAATCGAAATGCGGACTTCCTTTTCGGAGACCTTTTCGAGTGCGCGCGCCACAAAAGGCTTCTTTTCTCCCTTCAGCTGGACGCCTTCCTTTAAAAGGCGCATCTGCGCATCGGTAATCGGACGGGCCAGTTTCGCCACATAGGTTTTGAACATCCCCTTTTTCGGACTTTCCACCCGATGGATGAACTGCCCCTGGTTTGAAAACAGGAGAAGCCCGTGCGAATCAGCATCCAATCGCCCGACGCAATTCAATCCCATTTCGAGCATCCGCGCGGGAAACTTTTCGAAAACCGACTCATGGTCCCGCGGCTTGTGGCTGCATTCCAGTCCGCAAGGCTTGTTCATCATCACATAAAGCTCTTCCCTTGTCGGAACGTTTTCGCCGTTCACGACAACCGTCTCCGGCCTTTCCGCCAATTCCTCGAACGGATCTTCAACGGTCCTGCCAAAAATTTCCACAAGCCCCGAACGCACAAGCGCACGACATTCCTTGCGAGAGCCGAACCCCAGTCGAGAAAGCAATCTTTCCACGGTCAATTTTTGCATCTAAGCTCCTTCCGCCGACAAGAACCGAACGATAAAACGCCTCCAAAAGACAAGGCGAAAACCTTTCGGATCTTTCCTCAGGCGACGGCGATTTTTCAGGTAAATCCACGCCAGTTCCAAAATCAAACGCAATGACACCAGACAAAACCCCAAAATCCGGGCGAGAGAAAACGACGCTTCTATCCCTCCGTCAATGCGAAGTTCCTTCGTTCCCTCCCAATCTATCCGGAATTCCCAATTTTCAAAAAGCGGAACGGTCGAAGTAAAAAAATCCAAGCATCCGCAGGCAATTCCCATCGCCGCAAAAGAATCCAGCCGAATCCCTTCGACAACGGTCGGTTCAAAGCGGCAGCGAAAAATCCGGAAGAACGCCTTTGCCATCCGGACGGCGCCCTTCAAGAGTTTCCGGTCAAATCCCGGTTCGAGCACCAATGTCAAAAATTCCGAATCCGATTTTTTTTCGCTTCTTTCCACAGAACGCTTTTCTTTTTTTTGCGAAGACGTCTCTGCTCGTGCAGGCTCGTCCCTTTGCACCGCCTCTTTTTCCGGGATAGAATTTTCCGAGATCTTTTCCTCGGAATCCCCGAAATTCTCTTCCCCTTTCAGACTTTCAATTTTCTCGTCCGACGGGGCATTCTCGTCATCCAAAGATTCCCCGTTCTCCGTCCCATCCTTTGTACGGAAAACATTCCAGCGAAAAAATCGGATTTCGAGCGAACCGTCCGACTTCTTTCCCATAAAAAGGAACCGGACTTTCACCGGAAAAAGCAAAAGTCCGCACACAAAAACGAGAATCGCGATGACTACGACATCAAAAATCATTCTTCCGATTCGTCAGCCTTCTTCTTGATAATGTCGAGCAGATCCGCAAAGGATTTCGTCTGCAAAATCGTCGCAAACTGTTCCTTGTAATTCCTCGCCGTCGAAAGATCGTCGATGACAAGATCCCACGCCATCCAGTTCCCATTGACGAGCGTCATCTTGTAAACGAGGACGGATTCCTTTCCCTTATACCAGAGGTGCGCCGTCACGTTCGCTTCCGTATTGTTCTTTTTCATCTTGGGCGCATCGTAAATCGTGCTGTCCGTGCGATACATTTCGAGACGCTTTGCGCTGGAATTGCGAACCATCCGCTGGAATTCCGAAGCGAAGTTTTCCCGGGAAGCCTTGTCGAGACCGTCCCAGGTTTCCTTGGGCAGGGATTTTTCCGCAAGCAGCCCGAAATTGAACACGTCGCTCAAAAGGCTCTTGACCCGCTCCCCGTCCTTCTTCGACAGATTCTTCTTTTTGAGAAGGGTCTGCAGTTCCTTGTCGTTTTTCGAAATCGCCTGGACAGGGTCAGCGGCAAACGCCACAGCGGTGAACAAGGCTAGAACGGATGCGATAATCTGAATTTTCATCGTTTATTTTCCTGGATAAAGTTGATGGAATTCGGAAAGGGAAACCCCCATCCGGCTAATGAGTTCCGCAAACGCGATGTTATACTTGCACACCGCATAATAATAGGATTTTTGCAGCTGCAGATTGTCCGTATAGGCAGAAACCAATGCGCTCGCATCGGAAGGATCTAGATCATATTTCATCGCCGCGCTCTTCAGGATAGCGTCGCTCGCCCGCAGGCTCGCCCGCAGGCTTTCCAACTTTTCCTTGGCGCCCTTCGTCTGGATATATTGTTCTTCTAGCTTTAGCAAAATGCCGTCCGCCGCGTAATTTTCCTTAAGCTTCAAGCCGCGAAGTTCCGTCCTCGCCGCCACATAGGAATTCCAGCTATTCCAGACATTCAAATTGTAGCGGATTCCAAAACCAAACGCTCCGGAAATCTTGTTTACGGCATCCTGCGCGAAGGCGTTTTTCTGGATAGCGGTTCTGTCGCCGGCCCACGATTTTACGTATGTAAATTCACCCATCAAAAAGAATTGGGGACCGAGCTTCGCTTCGGCAAGTTCTAACTGATACTTCCTCGCTTCGAGCCCTGCGTTCAGTCGCTTTAAATCCGGATGCCGTTCCACTGCGATATTTCGAGCCTCGTCAAGGGTCGGGAAATATTCCGAACGCTCCGCAAGAACGGTATCCATCGGGACAAAGACTTCCGACGAATCCAGCCCGAGCGAAAATTTCACGGCGAGCTTTACGCGTTCAAGCCCGCTTCGCGCATCGATTTCCGCTTCATCGAGTGTATGACGCCCGGCCTTGAGCTTTAACAGGTCGGTCTGCGAAACATTCGGCGAGTCATCGTCGAGAGCCTCTTCCAATTTTTCTTCAGCCCGGTCCATCTGTTTCTTAGCGTCCGCAACCAGACGGTTCATTTCAAGCGCCAACAGATAGTTGTAGTAATATGTCTGCAATTCCACGTTCTTTTCATGTTCCTTGCCGACAACGCTCATCGACTGCTGGCGGAGATCCGCTTCCGCGGCTTTTTTCCCGACCTTATACTGCCCGTAATTCAACGGTTGGACCGCCTTGATCTGCGTACCAAAAAAAGGTCCCATCTTGGTAAAATCCCACGTATCGACAGAATCGCCCCAGTCATCGACGCTTTCCTTTAAACCGGGGGCCGGCCCCACCATCATGGAGACTTCGAACTTAGAAAGAATCGCCGAAGCCTTGATTTCATCGAGCTTATTTTTCTTCGCCTCGGTCGTGTAGCGGGATTCCTGAAGAATCGGATCCTTTTGAAGCCCGCGTTCCACGAAGCCCTCGCAATCGTAACGCACTTCCGCCGCGAAAGTGACCGCCAGAACAAGAAAGGGCAAAATTCGGAAAATCATTTCAGCAAATTTAGAAATCTCCTACCGCTCTCCGATTCTCTCTCCGACAAGACGCTGTAATTTCCGATATTTGGCAAGAACCTCCTCATAATAAAAAGACGGGATCGGCGAACGTTCCCTGATTTTCATATCAACGCTTCCCTGCCCCATATTATAGGCGATGATCGCCTTTTTCAAATCGCCATAACGTCCGACGAGACGCATCAGGTATGCGCTTCCCACGATGACGCTTACCTCGGGCCTCATCAGGTCTTCCTCCCGTTCCACCCTTATCCCGAACCGTTTTCCAATCGTCTGCGCCGTCGGGATTTTCAGTTGCATCAACCCATACGCCCCCGATTCTTCCCCGCTCCGAAAACGCCCTTTCGCCAAAGGATTTCCATGGCTTTCCTGAAAGACGATTGCCGGAATCAAAAGCGGATCAAAACCGTAATTTCGCGAGATCATCCAGATTTCATCGCTCAGCATCGCCTTTTGGCTTTCGGAAATATGCTTTTCCGACACGATATCTAACGCCAAGTAAATTTTGCAGTAGTCCAAAGTCCAAGCCTGGTACTTTCCCCATTCCGCGATTTCCTTCTGCAAATGGGCTTCCCGGTTAAAAAGCCGTCTAGCCTCTATCGAACGATAGCCCCAGAAACCGATGAACGCAAAAAGCCCGGCCACAAGAACCACCAGCACAATCCCCACCGAAAAAGTGGACAGCCGGACGCTACTTTTCACGGCGCCGTTCCTCAAGCCTGTCCAAGTATTTCGTCCAGCTTCGAATTCGGATCTTCGCCTTTTTTGAAGTCGTCGAATCGACGACAAGCCCCAGATTTTTCAACGGTCCAATCATCGACTGAAGATATTCCAGCTCGCCCTGCATTTCTCGCGATTCATTTTCCAGTTCAACGAGCCGGTTTTCCCGTGCACGGATATCCTCTCCCTGGCTTCGGATAATTCCATATAAAGTAATAAACCAACAAAAAAATACTACGATTAGAATCATCGCAATTATCGGACTCACCCGAATTCCCGTCTTCTTGCTATAAGAAACCCCGGCGGAAACCAGCGTCTTGAAAATTCCAGGATGCCGATACTTTTTCCAATTTTCCGCTACCGTAAAGATATGCGAAAACCGGCTAAAATATTTTCTGTTTTCATCTCCCCGAAAAAGCAGCACAAGTTCCGCATTTTTCCGTTTGCACTTTTCTAAGAAATCCAAAAAAATCGAAATGTATTCTTCTTCCGTAAAGCGCGCCTTGTCGATATCTAAGAACCAGATTTTCCCGGGACCATCCAATAGGCTCATCACCTTTTCCCGGAAAGAAGCCTGCTGCGTAAAGCCAAACGTTCCGCATATCCGGATGTAGATTTCCCCGGCGGATTCCTCGACAAACAGGTCAATCTGTTCCGCATTCATAAAAAGAATCCTCGACGCGAAAAATCCATCTGGATTTTTAAATTTTCCAATTTCTGCCCGGTCAAGTTCAAGTTCCAGAAAACAAACAGCCGAATTCCCTGAACGACGGTAGGCGCTGCGGAATGGTGAGCGCCCATAATCCAGTCAAGAGCGACATTTGCCGGACGCGAAAAGCGGAACCGGAACGCAGAAGAAAGAATGCCATCCTTCAAAACGATTTCCGATGCCGAAGGATAGAGCAAAGGCATCGAGGTTTCCAGGGAAATTTTTTTCCCGTCGATTTTCAGATCATAGGCACGTCTTCCATGAATCCTGCGAATTCCGAGATTCAGCTCGGTTCCGAAATAAGCGTTCAAATCAGAAAACGTTCCATTCGAAAGCGTGTAGGAAACCTCCAGGGCGGAATTTTTCTTTGTAAACGAGAACTCCTTTTCCACATGCAGCACGTGTCTTTCGTTTTCAATATCCGCAATCTGCTCGGAACGCATTAAAATTCCAAGCGAATCTTCCCGCCGTTCGATTTGATAATCGTATGGAGCCATCAAAACACCAAGACTGTCGTTGAGAGCGGATTCTACCTGTTTTAATTCGGAAACCGAAGGGGCGAGCAAATAATCGACAAACGCCCTGGGAATATCCCCGTTTTGTTGTGAGGAACTCACCAGATTTACCAGGGAAGGCTTGTAAACAAGCGAACGCAAAGTCGCCCCCGCAAACTGTTCCAAAAGGAACTGCAAATCCGAATTGTTCGCCAATATCTGCCGGCAGCCGTTTCGCAAAAAATCCGATACTTCCACACGGCGACCATCGAGCTTAGCCAATTTCTCGATTTCTTTTTCCACGGCGATGATCTGGCGGTTTCCGCTCCACCGCACCACGGGATTGCGGATTCCCCTTTCATACAGGTCCGCATAGTATTCCGGAGCCATCACCGGCAAAAGTTTTTCCCGCACAATTGAAAGTTCCTTTTCGCCAAGGAGAGCTTCCGCATGGGAATTTGCAATCAACAAGGACTTGTGCATCAGATCCGCTTCCGGGCGACGCAAGAGAAGCTCTCGGCAGCTGCGCGATCCATCGGGAAGTCCCACGTCGCTTCCGATGTCGCTCATCAAGTTCACCTTTCCTCCCGAAGGTTCTTCGAGCAAACGCGAAAGCGTCCAGAATACGAACGGGAAATTCGTCAGGTTTTCCTGTAACCGGTCAAAAAACGCATCGATAGAAACCGTATCCGTCACGGGAACCGGAAGCGAGAGCGTCCAAGGATTTTCGCCATCCCCCAAGGATTCAAGTTTCGCCTGGAGCATCGGAGCGTCCATCAAAACAGCTTCGCTCATGTCCTGGGCGACCGGCAAGAGCTGCATCACGGAGTCCCGGTCTTCGGTCGTAAACCAGCCCGTTACACGCGTCGCAAGCCCTAGGGTTTCCTGCAAGCTCCGCTCCGAAACGAGCGTATAGCGGAAACCCTGTTTTGCGAGGACTTCGGTCATCGCGATTTCCCACGCCATCGAGGAATTGAAGTATCCAACCGGTTCCGTCCGAAAGACTTTTTCCAGAAGAACAGAGAGTTTCCTCAGCTGCAACTTCTGCAGATCGGTCGGAAAGAGCGGGAGCATCGGGTCGTAAAATCCCCCGCCGAGGATTTCGAGTTTCCCTTCGTGAATCGCTTTCCGCATTTCCAGAACTTCGGCAATATTCCTACGGTTCCAGGAATCCGCGATGCATCCCGGCAAAAAAAGGGAAAAACGGATTTTTCCGGCTTTCAAAAGCCCATTCACCCGCTGCGCAATTTGCGAAAATAGCGGTTCAATCGCAACCTTCTCTACGAGAAAAGGCTCCTTGACATAAAGCAGTATGGCTAGTTTCAGGGGCTTCATTTCCTAAAGATAATTTAAGAGCTTTCTAAAAAATTCAAATTTCAGCCATTTGGCGCCGACACATCGCAAAAGGCGCCCATCAAAGCGACGGGAATCACCGAATTTTGCCTCTTTTCTTTCCACCATTGACATTTTCACTTAATTTTTCTTAACAAAAAACAATCCCGTTGTAAAGCCTTTAGAATTGGGAAAAAGCCTCGCCGTTCAAGAAAAATCAAAAATTTCGCTTTTTTTCAGGAACGACAAATCTATATTATAAAGGAACTTTTCTAAAGGATTTCACATGCTTACCTATCAAGAAGCTTTCTCTATCGCCGCCAAAGCCCATGCGGGTCAGACCGATAAAGCCGGCGGCCCTTATATCGATTTTCTCCAAAATGTCGCAGATTATTTAAAAAACAAGGGAGAACCCGAAGAAGTCCAAATTCTCGCCCTCTTGCAGGACTGTCTAACCGCTTCCACCAAGATGACTCCGGAAGACCTGCTAAAGGCCGGCGTCCCCGCCGAAACAATCGAACTCATCAAAAAGATGACATACCACAAGAACCAGGCGTGGATAGACGAATACAGCTGCAAACTGATGGCAGAAGGCATCCCCGCCGAAGAAGCGACATACGAAGCCCGCGAAAAAGAATTTGTCAACTTCGTCAAAACGTTAAAGTCCAATCCGGTAGCCGCCAAGGCGAAATCGGCGATTTTGAACGTTCTCCTCGAAGACAAGTATATTCACCGCCAAGAACGCCGCGAACTCAAGACCAAATTCCGTCTCAAAAAGTACAAAGCGGCTATCGAAGCCCTTGAAGAATGAAAAACAGGAAGGAGGTCTTTTAGAAAGGTCTCCTTTTTCTACATTTAAACCGCCTTTTAAAACAAGCTTAGAAAGGACAATGCCATGAGCAAGATAATCTATAATTTCAGCGCAGGTCCATCCACACTGCCGAAACAAGCCACCAAAGAAGCCGCCGAAGCGATTGCAAACTTTGCAAATACGGGAGTGGGCATTCTTGAAATCAGCCACCGCACACCGGCAGTCGAAGGAATGGTCGAAGATACAAACGAGACCCTCCGCAAACTGATGGGCATTCCCGAAGACTACGAAATCGTCTATCTGGGCGGCGGCGCTTCGCTCCAGTTCTGCATGGTCCCGATGAACCTGCTCGATGAAGACGGCAAGGCGGACTACATCAACACGGGCGTCTGGGCAAACAAGGCGTTGAAAGAGGCAAAAGCCCTCGCAAGCGGCATCAAGGAAATCGCAACTTCCAAGCCGGACAATTACACGCATCTCCCGACCGAATTCACCCAGACTCCGGGAGCAACCTACCTGCACATCACAAGCAACAACACGATTTACGGAACCGAATACTTCAAGTTCCCGAAAGCGGAAAGCGGCTACGTCGTCGCGGACATGAGCTCGGACATTCTTTCCCGCCCGATAAACGTCAAGGATTTCGGCCTGATCTACGCAGGAGCCCAGAAGAATATGAGCTGCGCCGGGGTGACGACCGTGATAATCCGCAAGGATATTTTGGGCAAGGTCAAGCGTTACATTCCGACAATGCTCAACTACCAGACACATATCGACGGCAAGAGCATGTTCAACACGCCTCCTGTCTTTGCCATCTACGTGATGAACCGCGTCCTCCACTGGCTCGACGCAAACGGCGGCATCGCGGAAATGGAAAAAGTCAACATCGAAAAGAGCGGTCTCCTTTACGACTGCCTCGATAATTCGAAACTCTTTATGGGAACCGCGGCCAAAGAGGACCGTTCCCGCATGAACATTCCGTTCGTATTCCGCAGCGGCGCAGTCGATCCGTCCAAGACAGATGCCTTGCAGAAGGAATTTCTCGCATTTGCCAAGGAACAGGGACTTGAACAGCTCAAGGGACATCGTTCCGTCGGCGGATTCCGCGCAAGCCTCTACAACGCGATGCCGATTGAAGGCGTCAAGGAACTCGTCCGCGTCATGGGCGACTTCGAAAAGAAAGTTCTCGGTTAATTTCGAGAAAACCATCTAGACAAAAGTCTCCGCCATGCGGAGACTTTTGCTTTACACCCGGAAAATTTTCGAATCAATCGCCATCGATGCAACGGACCGAATAGGCATTGTCCTTGTTCGGAGCGAGCTCCCGAACCATATTGTCGCCCATCCGTCCGAGGACCCAGATCCAAATCGTTTCATTCCGACCGTTCTGGGAGCTCCAAAATGCCGTATATTCTCCCATTTCGACATAGCGGAATCCGCGTCCGACAACTTCCCTGCGCCCGGAGCCGAATGCGGTAAATCCGTAATCATCCGTTCCGCCCCCGCCTTGCCAGCCCGAACGGGCTTTAAGCTTTGTCGCGAACGCTCCGCATTTCTGGACACCGTCATAGCAGCCGGTAAGACCGGTCAGCATATCCTGCCATTCGCGGTCCCGCGGCAAGTGAAAGCCTTTGGGGCAAGCCTTTCGCGCGCCATCAAGCGTATAGAGTCTTCCGCTGCGGTTGCAATACACGTCCTTGTCGTCATAGCACCAGGATTCTCCCGGGATATTGTAATTGACATTCTGGGCGAGCCACGTACGTCCATCGATTTTAATCGTCCGATAAACCTGCCCATCGCGAACATCCGTAATTGCGCCCGAATTGCGTTTGACTTCCGCAAAATGTTCCTGTTCCTCGATACGGAAATCGGCGAGCATGTCACGGCGACGCTTGTCCGATTGTTCCAGATTCTGCTTCCACCACGCTTGAGCCGCGGAATTTTTGAACTTGATTTTCAGATTGCGAAGCGCATAGAGTTCATCGCCACAGGCGATGTCAACGCCCTTGATGTCAGCAACAAGTTCTTCCTTGCCGAACTTTTTTGGACCTTCGATATACGATATCCACGCTTCTTTCGTTTTGTTGCATTCTCCGTAAAAGCGTTTGTTTTCGATTGTGTCCGCGGCAACTTTCATCTCTCCCGAAACGACAAACTCAAAGCGTTCGTTTTTGACAGCAAACGAAACGGGTTGCTTTTCGCCATAATACTCGTAGTTGTAAAAGCGGACCTGCCCGACAATCGGAGCACTCTCATACTCTCCGCGACCTTCCGCCTGAAAAATCGCGTCCCATGTCCGAGGCGGGATGGCAAAAAGGTTCGAAGCCAAGAGCGCAAGTCCCAATGAAATTTTGATCGTTCGCATTTTTAAGATTTCCCCGAAAGCAAGCGAGCCGCTTCCTTTGCAAAATAAGTCCAGATAATCTTCGCACCGGCCCGTTTGATTCCGGTCAAACTTTCGAGAATCACCCGGTTCCGATCGAGCCAGCCGTTTTCCGCCGCAGCGCAGAGCATCGCATATTCTCCGCTCACCTGGTAAGCCGCCACAGGGACCTTCGAAAAGTTCGCCACTTCCCGCAAGACGTCCAAATAATAGCAAGCGGGTTTCACCATCACGACATCCGCGCTTTCGGCAATGTCGAGAGCCACTTCGCGAATCGCCTCGATGCGGTTTCCCGGATCCATCTGGTAGGTTTTCTTGTCCCCGGCTTTCGGCGCGGAATCCAGGGCATCCCGGAACGGTCCGTAAAAAGCAGAAGCGTACTTTGCACTGTAAGCGAGAATTGACGTATTCAAAAGACATTCCGCATCCAGCGCTTTTCGGATCGATCCGATGCGACCATCCATCATATCGGACGGACAGACAAAATCCGCACCGGCTTTTGCATGGCAAACCGCCATCTTGCAAAGGACTTCGATGGTTTCATCGTTCAAAATTTCGCCCGATTCCGCGACAATGCCATCGTGCCCATCGCTGTTGAACGGATCGAGCGCGACATCCGTCATCACGACGACATCGGGGAACTTTTCCTTTACCACACGAACGCATGTCGGAACGAGTCCTTCGGGATTATAGCTTTCCGAACCGATGCGATCTTTCTTTGATTCTTCAATCGACGGAAAAGGAGCAATTGCCCGAATGCCGAGCGAGACGCATTCTTCGACTTCTTTCAAAAGAATATCGACTGTCTTACGTGTCATTCCGGGCATCGAAGGAATCGCTTCTTCCTTTCCGGTTCCATCCATGATAAAAACGGGATAGACCAGATCCTTTGCCGAAAGTTCCGTTTCACGGACCAAATCCCGGACCGTCGCACTTTTCCGGTTGCGACGCGGGCGTTCCCAAATATCAAATTTAAGCGGAGACATAAAAACTCCCGAAAAAAACTAGCGCATCTTGCCTGAGCGAAGAACGTCCATCATGTCAAACGGGCGAGCCTCACCCTTTGCGATTTCCGCGGCGAGGAAATTCACGGCATCCACGGATCCTTCCGCATAGATTTTCCGACCGCAGACATTGTGACGGAATTCAAAGTGTACCGTTCCGTCCGCGCTGTCGAGCGAATAGGTGTGGAAAGCGTGTCCCGAAAGATATTCCGCGGGGACATGCATTTTTTCCATCGAATCCTTGTCGTTTCGAATCTTGACAATTTGACTTTCATCAAAGTCAATGCCCATATTTTCAAAAGACTTGGCGACAGCCTTTGCCGTTCCGCTCGTATCCGCTTTCGTCTTCTGGTGACTTTCCACAATGGAGAGCCTGTAGCCGTCAAACGCAGTCGGAAACGTTTCCGAAAGCCATTCGATCATCGCCTGGAACGCCACGATCTGCTTTGCCATGTTCGGAGCGATGACGCTCGGGTGGTTCGCTTTTCGCACCAGGTCTTTCAGAGCATCCCGGTTCCCTCCCGTCGTTCCCATCACAAAGGGAATCCGATGGGCGACATAAAACTCGGCGTTTTCGTTCACCGCCGTCGGATGCGTAAAATCGACAGCGATGAGTCCCGGATAAGCGGCGAGGACTTCCGCGATTTTTTCTTCGCGATTCGAAGGCTTCAACAGCTGGATTTTTTTCCCGGACACTTCGGATTCATTTTCGACGATCTGCTCTCCCGTCAGGGAATATGGCACCAGGTCGAGTCCGCGCGCTAAACATGTTTCTGCAACGATTTTTCCCATGCTGCCGGGAATACCGTTAACCATTACGAATGTCGCCATCAAAGCACTCCTCGCCTTTCGGCATAAAGATACGCGCTAAAGATAGCAATTCACGGGGAACCACAAAAAAGCGGCGGCAAAAAACGACTACCGGGCGGACCGATTTCCCGCATGAGAGGATTCAAATTTTTTGCAAAAGACAAAGTAGCAGGCAAATCCCGCTGCAGCAAGGACGGCCCCGACCGCCGACGGATAATGATAAGTTACCGGAGAGCTTTCATCAATCGGCAAGCCGCCAAGCAACGCGCCAATGGCATTTCCCAAATTGAACGCCAATTGCACCATCGCACCGCCCATCAGTTCACCGCCTTCGCTAAAGCGCAAAAGCAAAAGCTGTTGCGGTGACGAAATCGCAAAAAGGCAACCACAGGTAATAAACATCAAGGGAATCAGGCACCAGGCCAAATGGGCCGTCAAAAAGATCAAGACCAGACAGACGCAAATCGCCATTTCCAACCCGCGGCACGTTCTGCCTTTTCCAAAGCGGTCCGAAAGTTTTCCGCCCAGAAGATTTCCGACAACCATCCCCGCTCCCGAAAAGACCATCATGCCCGAAAGCCAGGAAACCGGGACTTTTGCAAGTTGCGTAAGCGTTGGGGAAACATAGCTGTAAAAGCAAAAGACTCCCGCATTGCCAAGCACCGTTGCAAAAATCAGAAGCCACGGGGCAAGATTTTTCAAAAAGCTGAATTCCTTTTTCAGCCCGCAATCAGGAAGCGCATCCATTTTCGGGATCCAGCGGGCGATGACAATCAATGTCGCGACATCCCAAATTCCCGAGAATCCAAACACAAGCCTCCACGAAAAAATTCCTGTAAGGAAAGTCCCGAGCGGAATGCCGACCAGGTTGGCAACGGTCATTCCCGAACACATAATGGCAACGGCAAACGTCGAATTCCCATCCTTAGAAAGGCGATCTGCGACGATACTGCTGACGCCGAAATAAGCGCCATGCGGAAGCCCAGCCAAAAAGCGGAATACAATCAGCCATTCAAAGCGCGTGCACAAAGCCATCGCAAAAGAGGCGAGAATCATCACGAGAACGAGCATATACAGGATGCTTTTCAGCCGCCACTTTCGTGCAAACACGGCGACTATCGGTGCTCCGGAACAAACGCCGAACGCATACGCGGAAATCAGATGTCCCGCCTGCGGAATGCTGACCCGAAAATCCCCAGCGACAAAAGGAAGAATGCCCATCATCACGTATTCCGCAATGCCTAGGCCAAAAGTACCAAAAGCAAGAGCGATCAAAGATTTTTTCATTGTAACGCCAATCTATTTGCGCACCAACGATAGAAAATTTTTGGCTAAATTTCTAATTGTAAGAAACTAAAATCATTTACCACACGGTGAGGCCCTTCGACGGGCTTTCCTATTCCGCTAACGATCGACGCGAATCATCTCCGGCGCACCCTGTCCCGGAAGCGGCTCAAAGATTAGAACACGAGCCTCGGCAAGGATGCCGTCCGGGCCTTTCATTTCGCACTGAAAGACATAATTTGTCCCGGCGACAACTTGTGTCATCACGCTTTTGGGAGCAAGATTGAGATAGGCATAATCTGCGGTAGCTTTTGCAAAGACGGACGAATCCTCACGAGTCAAAGAGCGCATCTCCGAATATGCGCCCACCATTCCCATTTCGGCCTCCTCTTCCGCGGGAAGCGAATACAAGAAACGGCGAACCTCTTCGGGAACCTTCGAAATTCGTTTATGTGCAATTCCATAAGATTTTGCCAACTTCATTCCCGGAACAAGGCGTTTCAGTTCCTCCGCGCTATTTTTCAATCCTCCGCTTCCATACGTACAAAACGGGACGACAACTTTTACGTTCAAGTCATTCGAATCTAAAAATGTATAGATCGGCGGCGCAAAGGTTCCAAACATAATCGGATAGCCGAGAAATACGGTATCGTACTTTGACAGATTCATCTTTGCCCGGAGAAGTTTCGGCCACTGCTTCGCTTCCCGCTCCCGCTTGACGCGATCAATCGTACTGTCATACGTCGAAGGGTATGGATTATCCAGCACAAGTTCGGCCATGTCCGCACCTGTATTTTTCTGAAATTCAAGTGCGACAGCCTTTGTCGTGCCCGTCTGGGAAAAATACACGATGACCGATTTTGTCTTAGCCTCGTCGGAGCAGCCGAAAAGCAGCGCAAAAAAGGCAGAAACAATTCCGATTTTATAAAAACTCATTTCATCCTCGTTTTTAGGCAAAAATAATTAAAAAAGGCTCGCAGCATAAAAATGCCACGAGCCTCTTGTATCATGGGAACTTTGCAAAACTTTACTTGCCCCAGACCTCTTCCGCAATTTCCTTCACCAAGGCGATTTTCTTAAATTCTTCTTCCTCGGTAAGCTTATTTCCGATTTCGCAAGAAGCGAAACCGCATTGCGGGCTCAAGTAGAGACGTTCAAGCGGAATGTACTTTGCCGCTTCGTGAATCCGGGCGATTACGGCATTCTTGTCTTCGAGCTGCGGACGCTTCGTGGTGATAAGTCCGAGCACAACCTTTTTGTCCGGGCTAACCTTCGCAAGCGGAGCAAATCCGCCGGAACGTTCGTCATCGTATTCCAGATAGAGCCTGTTTACATTTTCCTTGGCAAAGACATAGTCCGCAACGGAATCGTACGGGCCGCTCGAAAAGAATGTCGAATGATAGTTTCCACGGCAGATATGCGTATTCACGGTCAAATCGGCAGGCTTGCCTTCCAGCGCAAGATTGTTTACACGCAAAAGCATTTCCTTGACCTGGTCCGCGCTTCCGAGCTTTTCGTAACGCTGCGCACCGGCATCTCCGACAATCGCTCCCCACGTGCAGTCGTCAAACTGGAGCGTGCGGCAGCCGGCTTCGTAAAGCTGCTTGATGACTTCGCGATACGCCTTGGCGATATCCTCGATCAGTTCATCGTTTGAAGGATAAATTTTGTGCGTCGCTTCGAAATTTTTCGGAATGTTGAGCTGCTGCAGGAACTGCGCCGGAGCAGGAATCGTCTGCTTGGCTTCGAATCCGTCGCTTTCGAGGCTTTTGACAAACTTGTAGCTCTCTACAAACGGGTGCGCCTTGGCAAAGACTTTCCCCGTGATATAGACATCTTCCAAGTCCGCGACTTCACCGTTGAACGGAACTCCGCCGCCTTCCTTCTTGTGCTCAACCCCGCCAAATCCCCAGAAAAAGTCCAGGTGCCAAAATTTGCGGTTGTATTCCCCGTCAGTGATATAGGGAAGCCCGATTTTCTTCTGCTTTTCGACGAGATTTCGAATCGCATCTTTCTTGATTTCATCGAACTTCGCTTCCGAAAGTTCTCCCTTTTCAAAGGAAGCTCGCGCCTGTTTCAGATTCTCCGGGCGTAAAAAGCTTCCCACGACATCAAAATGGGCCTTTGTATTTGTTGTCATATAGACTCCTTGTTATATCTTCGCTACTTCCGATGGATTCGAAAGTGCGCCGTCATTCAAGACGGTAGCCCTAAAATAGTAAAACAATGCATTTATGCGCATATATAAGTTGATGTACGAATGATATAAATTCATTACGCTTTTCCCCGGAACGGAGGAACTATTTTTTTCCACTTCTGAAAAATCGACCGTTTTCTCTGCAAATGGATCACAAAAGTTAGCCCGAAAACCATCATCAACACAGCAAGCACGCAAACCATAAAGTTATAGGTAAAGATATTGATATAATGTTCAAAAAGCTCGGCGTTCGGCGTTTTAAAACAAAGGAGCAGCGACTGGACGGAACGATAAGCGTACATTCCGGGAATCATCGGGAGAAGCGCCGGGAATGCGAGCATTTCGCACGGGCATCTCCAGATTTTCCTGAATAAAATCGCTGCGCATCCGATCGCAAGTCCGGCAACAAGGCTTGCCCAGATGATATGGATTCCCAACAGATTCATCAGGACAAAGCGCGTCACATGTCCTATCGCCGCCACGATTCCGCATCCGGCAAAAATTCTCTTCGGGACATTGCTGATACTGCCAAACCCTATCGCGGCAATTGATGCAAAAATTCCGTCTTGAACAAGAGTAAGTAAAAGCATATCAGAAAAAATGGAGGTTTGTGGAAATCAGTCCCAGGCAAAATCCGATGGAAAGGCAGATCGTTAGTATCGTCGCATTGAACGCATGGCGTATGCAGCTTAAGAAAGCCCCGTTCAACAAATCGCTCAGCGCATTGATGTACGGAATGCCCGGCACCAAATAAAGAATGCTTGTCGCTAAAGCGATATCGGGAGTGCCTCCCAGCTGGAACGCATAACCCGCGCATCCGATGATAGTTGAAATGAAGGCGGAAAAAATCGTCGCGAGACGCATATCGATTTGAAACTTTCCATGCAATGCATTCTTCAGGTAAAATCCGCAAACCGTCGCGACAAATACAATTCCCATCGAAATCCAGTCACCGTTAAACAGCCTGCAAAACGAAGCATTCGCAAGGCCCGTCAAGACAAGGACCAAATTTGGAGAAAGCCTTTTTTGACGCAGAATTTCCTGATACTTATTCCAGAAAATTTCCAGCGAATACATTTCTTTCAGCGTTTCCTTCGCCAAACGATGCAACAGGATGATTCTGTGAAAATCCAGAGGATTCGGGAGCAGCTTTTGAATAATCGTATAATGCTCGGAAAGTTTTTTGCCGGAGATGCTCAGCTGGACATGTTTTGGAAATCCGATGATCTCCGCGGAAATTCCAAAACGTGCACAAAGATATCGAACGCTCGACTCCAAAAGCGAACTGGTCGCACCCGCAGAAGCAAGCGATGCGGCAAACATCGCGATCATCTTTTCGGCACAAAGCAATTCACCATCATCATCTTTCAAGGAATCCGCCGCCTTGCAGGCATCCGCCTTTAGATTCAAGGAAACCATCCGGCATAACAGAACGAGAACAATCGTCACAAGCAAACAAACGACGATAAGGATTCTCGCGTATCCCGAATAAATGCTCGCAATATCGATTCCGATTCCCATGAAAGACCTTTACACTATTCCTGGATACAGCGAACGGAAGCGCCGATTGACTTGTTGAAATGCTCCGCAGCGATTTCATCGCCATCCACTCTAATCATGTAAGCACGAGCCCCGTCATATTCGTCATCGGTCCAAAAACGAGCGGCTTTTCCCTCATCGACATAGCGGTCGTCGCTATAGTAGCGGAAACCCGCATTGACCGGTTCCAATTTTCCAAATTCCCCATATTGCAGGAGTTCTTCAAACTCCGCCTTTGTGGGAATGCGCCAACCCGAAGGGCACGCTTTCTTGGAAGATTCCCAGGTGTAAAGCCGACCATAGGTTTCACACATTTTGAAATCGTTCTGATAACAATAGCTGAAATCCGTAAAGAAGCGGGAGTTCTCCGCAAACCAATTCTTTCCTAAAATCGAAACGGTACGATAGTTTTTTTCAGGACAACGCAACGTCTGCTTTTCTTCGTTAAACTTGCATTGGTGGGAATCATCGCAAGCGGCGAGAAGCATTGCAAAAACCGCTAAAAGGAAAATCTTCTTCATGGAAAACTCCTATCTACTGTATTTTCCGACGGCAAAGATAGAAGCAACCTTGTTTTCCGACTAATACTTTATTTTTCGGAAATCTATCATTTTTGCATATAAAATCATCAAAAATGATAAATTCATCATTTTTATCTATCGGTTCATTTTCAAGCGAAGCCGTTTATTTCCGACGCCGGCATTTGATATAATGCGTCAAGAAACGATAGAACGCTTCCGTATTTGCATTGTCCTGTTTGTTTCTCCGCAAAGAAATGACGATATCGCGTTTAAAATTCGCATCGGTAATTTCAAGGAGCCGAATTTTCTTGTGGTCCATCCTTCCCCAGGAAATTTCGGGCCAAAAGCCGACGCCGATCCCTGCGGCAATCGCTTCCTTGACGGCCAAAACATTGTCGCTTTCAAATGTCACGTTCGTTTTAAATCCGATGCTTTCACAGAGTTCATTGCAAATTTTCCGGTATTGCTTGGAACCGTAAAGTCCGATAAATTTTTCCTTCACGTCAAACAAGGAAATTTTATTTTGTTTTTTATACTGCTGCGTATTGGGGACCGCTAAAAAAATCCTTTCCGAAGAAACAAAAGTGTCGTCGTTTTCGATGCGATCGAGTTCCGGTTTATACGCCGCATAAGTCCGCACGCAAATGTCAAAAATTTTCGTTTCTTCATTCTGGATTAAGTCGATATTCAAATCGTGGTTGTTTTTTTTGTATTCAATGATCGCTTGGGTAATAAGCGTTGAAGCGGCGAGAACATTTAACGTGACATTGTTATTTTGCTTATCTGCGCTATCGCGCAACAATTGCGGAATCGCCACCAGCTCTTCGTAAACCGGGCGAAGCTTCTCGTAAAAAAAACGTCCGTTCTCCGTGAGCCTGATATTTCGTCCCCGATTCTTGAACAAAGAAATTCCCAACTCGTCTTCGAGCTTATGAATCGATTGGGTCAAAGCCGGCTGAACGATACACAGATTCTTGGCGCTTTGCGTCATGTGCTCCGTTCGGGCGACTTCCAGAAAATATCTTAGCTGCGTGAGTTCCATGTTACAATTATAATTTTTTCCAGCCCTATCATTACGACAAACAACTAATTTTTTTCATTTCATCATCAAAAATGATAAATTCAATAGGCGGAAATTATTAGTCAAAAAAAGCCGGGCATTCTATCTTTTATAGATATAAATGGAGTTCTATTTATGAAATTTCGCCTTCCGCCGTTTCTCGCTATGGCCATTTTCACAGCAACGTTTTTTACCGCTTGCGAAAAATCCTACACCTGCAAATACGACGAAACGAAACAGACCCTAGCCTGCGTGGAAAAGACATACAAGACGGTCAAAATTGGCGAAAAGACTTGGCTTGCGGAAAACCTGAACCGAATCGACATCGCCGGAGCCTCGAACTTCTGCTACAACGACGACATTCAAAAGTGCAAGCAATACGGAAGCCTCTACCCCTACGAAGCCGCGGTGCGCATCTGCCCGGACGGTTGGACACTTCCCTCAGGAAAAGATTTTGAAGACGCCGGACAAGCAATCGAAAATCTCGCCATCCAAAAAGCCGGTTTTCGCTACTACGACGGGAAATCCGCCGACGAAGGGATCAGCGCGAGTTTCTGGACATCCGACAGCTACGACGATTCCCGCGCCGTTTTGGTCCGCGTTACGGAAAGCGTCGCATTCGAACATTTCAACAAGAACATCGCAGCAAGCGTCCGCTGCGTAAAAAAGTAAATTTCGCCACAATTCAAACACCACGCCAAAACCCGGAACTCATATGCAATGGCTCGTTGATCTCTTCACAAAACCATCGGTCGCTGAACAAGTTATCGTCCTGTCCATAACAGCGGCACTTGGACTGATGCTCGGAAAAATCAAAGTCAAGGGAATCTGTCTTGGCGGAGCCGGAGCGCTTTTCGTCGGAATCATCCTAGGGCATTTGGGACTTCGCATCGATCCGAGCGTTCTCCACTTCATACAGGAATTCGGTCTGATTCTGTTCGTCTATACCATCGGAATGCAGGTCGGGCCTGGGTTCATCGATTCCATTCGGCGGCACGGTCTTGTGTTGAACATTCTAGCCGCAAGTATCGTTCTCATGGGTGTTATCGTCACGATTTGCATCTACTTCCTGACGGATCTCCATAACAACGTTCCCGTGCTAATCGGAATGCTTTGCGGAGCGGTAACCAACACGCCTTCGCTCGGAGCCGCCAATTCAGCGCTTGCCGCAACCGGTATGGATACGTCCCTCACCGGCATCGGTTATGCAGTCGCCTATCCGTTCGGCGTCATCGGCATCATCCTGGTGATGATTCTCATCCGGGTAATCTTTAGGCAGAATCCCGCAAAATCCAGCGACGAATATGCCGCGGAAATCGCAGCCACCCGTTCGGAAATCATTTCCACAAGCCTTCTTGTCGAAAACAAAAACCTTTTCGGGATTCCCATCAAGGAAATTCCCGACCTGGTTTCTAGCGGAGTCATCATCACGCGCCTTTTACGCGGAGACAGCATTTTCACGCCCAACGGAAAGACCGTTATCGAAGAAGGCGACAAGGTACATATCGTGGGAATGCCCGAAGCGGTCCGCACCATGGAAAAAGTTATCGGATCCAAGCTCAATCAGCCCATCACAAAAGTAGCCTCCAAGCTCGAAACCCGCAGCATCTTGGTCACCAATAAGAAAATACTTGGCAAGACAATCGGATCGCTGGGTTTCCCGGAGCGTTACGGAGTCACCGTGAGCCGTGTCGTTCGCGGAGAGTTCAAGTTTACCGGGCGTTTAGACTTGCGGATTAAATTTGCAGACAAACTTTTGGTCGTCGGTCCGACAGAAGGAATTGATGCCGTTGCCAAAGAATTAGGGGATTCGCTCAAAGCGTTGAACCACCCGGAAATCTTGCCGGCCTTCCTCGGAATCTTTATCGGAGTCATCGTCGGGTCGATTCCCATCGCCATTCCCGGGATGCCGATGCCGTTAAAACTCGGGCTTGCCGGTGGACCTCTGATTGTCGCCATTCTCCTGTCGCGCAAGCGTAAAATCGGGCCGCTCAACTTTTTCATGGCGACAAGCGCGAATCTAATGCTCAGAGAACTAGGAATCACGCTTTTCCTTACGTGTGTCGGTCTCAACGCGGGAATCCGTTTCTTTGACGTTCTTCTGAACGGTGACGGTTTCTACTACATGGGACTCGCCGCGCTTATCACGTTCATTCCGCTGATGATTGCGGGAATCGTCGGAAAGCTCGTCTTCAAGGTAAACTACTTGAGCCTCTGCGGAATGATTGCCGGTTCGATGACCGACCCTCCCGCTCTCGCTTTCGCCAACGGTCTTTCCAGTTCCGAAGCGACAAATGTCGCCTATGCGTCCGTCTATCCGCTGACGATGCTTCTCCGCATCCTGACAGCCCAGGTTCTCGCCATCCTTCTGCTCAGCACCTGACGGAAGCGGTGGTCAAAGTTCCAGGTTGATCCCCACCGGGCAATGATCGCTGCCAAGGATTTCTTCATAAATTGTGGAATCCTTGACTGCCGGGAAAATTTTTTCCGAAACAAGAAAATAGTCCAGCCGCCAACCGGAATTGTGTTCCCGCGCATGTCCGAAATAGCTCCACCAGCTGTACCCGATTTTTTCCGGATAAAGTTCCCGGAACGTATCGACAAATCCGCCAGCCAAAAGTTCTGAAAATTTGCAGCGTTCTTCATCGGTAAAGCCTGCATGTCCGCGATTTGCTCGGGCATTGTAGATGTCGATTTCCTCGTGCGCAACGTTCAAGTCTCCGCAGACAACGACGGGTTTCTTTCTTTCGAGTAAATGCAGATAGGACCTGAACGTTTCTTCGAAATTCATGCGGGACGCTAAGCGGGAAAGGTCCCGTTTGACGTTTGGAACATATACCGTCACCAGATAAAAATTTTCGTACTCCACGGTAATCGAGCGGCCTTCGTCATCATATTCCTGTTCGCCGTAACCATACTGTACGCTGAGCGGTTCCGCCCGGCTGTAAACAAGCGTTCCCGAATAGCCTTTCCGCTTCGCCGGGAAAAGAAATTCTTTGTAACCCTGCGGATGAAAATCGATTTGCGACATTTCCGCCTTGACTTCCTGCAAACAAAAGGCATCCGCATCGGCTGTGCGGAAAAAGTCGGAAAAACCTTTTTTAAGGCATGCGCGAAATCCGGCAACATTCCAAGAAATCAGTTTCATCTAGGATTCTCACTTTGAAATTTTTGGCAAGCGGAGTCCCCGCTTTTCCGTCTCGTAATATAACAAACAAATCACATTCGGAGCTTTCCAACAGCGTTCCTCGTTGCTGACAAAATGCCCATAACGCGGGTCTTTCAAAAGCTTGATTCTTTTGGGCTTCTCATATGACTTTCACCCGAGTGATCGAAAGCAATTTTTTGTAGCAAGGACAATCCGGAGAATGGGCGTTAAAAATTCCAACACCCTGCAAATGCGAATAAAGAATGACACTTCCCAAATATTTAAATCCGCGCTTTTTCAAGTCCTTTGCGATTTTATCAGAAAGCTCATTGCGGGTTTCCAAAATTCCATTCTGGAGCTTTCGATAGACAATGCTTTTCCCTTCGGTAAAGCGCCAAAGGTAAGCGCAGAACGAACCGTATTCCTTTCGCACATTCAAAAAACATTTCGCGTTGGAAATAATCGCGCGAACTTTACGCTCGGAGCGAATCATTCCCGGCGTTTCCAAAATTCGCCGAACATCCTCTTCCGAAAATTTCGCCACCTTCTCAAAATCAAAACCGGCAAAGCACTCGGCAAAGACGTTTCGTTTAGAAAGCATCAGCATCCACGAAAGGCCACAGCTCATCGATTCCAAGAGCAGATATTCGAACATTTTCCTGTCATCATGAACCGGGAATCCCCATTCCTTATCGTGATAAGCTTTCGCTATCGAGTTTTGCAAAAACCAGTCGCACGCAGACATTTCACGAAACAAAAACAAATTGGACGAGCAACATATAAAAAATCGTTCCCCCCGCAATCGAAAGAAGCATTTGGCGTTTCCACAGATGGAGCGCTGCGGTCGCGGCAATTCCCAAAATTTCGGGGATCCCATGCGAACCATCTAGCCACGAAACATCCTTGAGACAGTAAACAATCAACAGGGAAAATACCGCCGGGGCGAGAACTTTTCCCAGATACTGGATGTATTTCGGAGTCGGCTTTCCCGCCGGAAAAACGAGGAACGGCAAGAATCTCGTGAGAAGCGTACCCACGGAAACAACGGCTATCGTGATGATCTGCTCGGGAAAACTCATTCGACGCACATCTTTTTTTCTAGAGGTTTGCGCAATACGGAAAGCGTTCCGAGAATCAAGACCATCGACGGGACGATAAAGTTTTCACTTCCAAAAATCGCTAACGACACTCCCGTCACCGCAAAGCCGATTAACGAGCTCGCATGATTTTTTTCATTCATCCACTGTTCCATAAAAATGACGACAAACATTGCGGTCATCGCAAAGCCAAGACCCTTCGTATTGATGCGTACAAACGAACCAAAAATTCCCCCGAGGATTGCACCTGACACCCAATACAGCTGATTTAAGAGAGTTACCCAAAACATAAACCAGCCCCGATTCACACCGTTCGGTATTTTCGCCGTATAATTGATGGAGAACGTTTCGTCGCACATCCCATAGATCAAATACAGTTTTTTTATTCCCGTATTCCGAAAACGGTCAAGCATCGAAATCCCGTAGAACAAATGGCGCGCATTAATCATCAGCGTCAAAAGGAACGCTTGCAGCGGATTAAACGCTCCCAAGAGCAAATTTGCGGCGACAAATTCCATCGAACCGGCAAAAATCAAGACACTCATGAACATCGGATAAAAAAAACTGAAACCCGACACATTCATATAAATGCCGTAAGTCAATCCCAAGAACCAAAATCCAGCAAAGATGGGAACCGTATAGGGGAACGCAATTTTCAACGCGTTTAAAATTATCGCCCAATTTTTCACGGCTTTAAAATAGAAAATCCCCATAAAATATGAGGATTTTTGAACTCTATAAATTGAATTGCAAACGCTTCGTTTTTTCTTATTGGACCTGTTCCCAGAAGCGGAGACTTCCCGTATAGATTTCGCGAAGTTTTGAAAGCGGCATATCGGAAATCGCGTTTTGCAAGTTCACGATGACAGCGATTCCATCACGAGCAATCGTCAGTCCGGTAAGGATTTCACTTTCGCTAGGCTTCAAGTCCCGACTGGCCATTCCGATGTCGCACGTGCCTTCCTTCGCCGCGAGCATTCCCGAAGACGAATCATTTGTTTGAATTTCAATTTCCACTTCGGGATTCAACTGCACATAAGCTTCTTTCAGCTTTTCCATCACCGGCGAAACGCTCGAAGATCCCGCGATGACAATTTTTCCTTTGAGCTTTTTGCTCGTATAAGGTTTTCCGTCAGCCACGCTCACATAGCCGTTCGCATCGACAATTTTCTGACCGTCCGCACTCATGATGAAGTCGATGAAATCCTTGGCAATTCCTTTGACTTCGCCCTTTGTTGCAATGTTGAACGGTCTTGAAATTGAATAGGCGGCATTCTTTACATTTTCTTTTGTCGCTTCCACACCATCGATTTTCAGCGCCTTGACCGTGCTGTTCAACGATCCGAGAGAAATGTATCCAATCGCGTTTTCATTACCCGCAACGGTTGACATGACACCCTGCGTACCGTCGATTGTGAGAGCTTCCTTCGTCGTGATATCTTTTTTCTTTCCGTTTTCCTTGATGAGCGTTCCGACCAGCTCCGTAAAGGCGTCTCGCGTTCCCGAACCGGCTTCGCGCGTAATCACGGAAATTTCTGTTTGCTTTTTTGCGTCTCCCGTTTTTTTCGATTCCTTGGCATCATCATGGCAAGATGCGAAAATCGCCACTAATACCAAACTGGCGATGCTAGCGATAAGAGTTGTCTTGTTCATTCGAATACTCCTTGTATGTGGTTTTGAATGACAGCGACAAAGTAAAACCCCGATGTAAAAGCTAGGAGACGCTAGACGTAAATTTCACGTAAAGTCAAAAACGTTCAAATATTTTGCCTCATGTTTTTCAAAGGCTTCTCAAAATCTTTACCTTTCGCCATCTTCCGTTTTTACAATCAGAGCCTACATTCTAAGCGTCATTCAAAACAAGGGTCTTATCCCAAAGGAGTTTCCAATGACACTGAAGAAAACCTGCATCATTCTTACCGCGATAGCCTCTTTCGGAATCGCCAATGCAGAAAGCGAAAATTTCGAATTGAACGGAAACATTCAAACACAGGCTTCGAAAGCATTCTACGACAACGACAAGGACAACAATCTGGACGGTTTCTACTTCCGTGCGAACTTCGGCGGTAGCTACAGTTCCGAATCCTTTGACGCCAAAGTGACAATTCGCATGTACGCGCCATATTTCAACGGCGGAGCGGACCGGTTCCAAGCTGACACATACTATGGAAATTACAAATGGGGCGACCTCGGGCTGAACCTGAAATTCGGTCACTGGAAAACGGATACGGAAGGTGCCGGCAACTTCGGAGCCTATCTGGACAAGGACATCTCCAAGCGCGGATTTCTCGGACGCGATTATTCGCACGATGCCTTTGAACTCGGCTGGAAGAAAGGCGTAAACCAGTTGAACGTAATGCTCGCTACCGAAGACGGCAATTTCAACACCGGATATGTCCGCGTCACCGACGATTTCAAACTGAACAATTCGTTCAAGCTCGGACTCGGATACCGCGCAAACGTCATCGACCCGATCCAATACACCGCCGTGGTAACGCACCGTGGAAGTCTTCGGGCAAACGTAAAGCTTGCCGACAAGTTCGCCCTCTACGGCGAAGCGGCTGCCATCATCACCGGCAAGGACAAGGACGTCAACGCGGAAACGATTCAAGACAAGAAAGCAACCGCGCCCGATTACGCCCAGGACACGAAATACTTCCCCGTCTATGCGGGCGTAGAAATTCCGACAGCCGGAATTCTGGACAAGGCTTTTGTCGAAGTTGAATACATCAAGGATCGCGACGAGCTGAACAAGGACGCCGACGAACTCGGATGGGCCGTGGGACTTGTCAAGAAAATCGGTTCCCGCAGCAAGGCGCAAGTCACACTCTACAGCGAAAAGGATATTTCCGATGTCGCTCTTGCGGCAAGGCTCACGACAACAATCAAGTAACGTCATCATAAAAGGTTTTCCGAATCGTTCGGAAAATCTTTTTCTTATGCGAATTTTCAAAAGGATCCAAAATGAAAGCGCAGACATTGAACAAGTTTAAGGAAAAAACGGCATCGGGCATATTTTTACTTTCGGCACTTGCCAGCATCCTGTTCGTCGCCCTGATCTGCCTGTTCCTTTTTGCAAACGGCGTTCCCGCAATACTTAAAATCGGCGTTACGGATTTTTTATTCGGAAAGGAATGGGCCCCAACCGACGAACCTGCGGTCTATGGAATTTTCCCGATGATCATGGGAAGTATTTACGTCACGCTCGGAGCGCTCGCCATCGGTGTATCCGTCGGACTTCTTTCCGCCATCTACCTTTCCCGATTCTGTTCCGAAAAAGTCCATAAAAAATTAAAACCAGCGGTCGATCTTCTCGCCGGAATTCCATCTGTCGTCTATGGATTTTTCGGACTGGTCGTCATCGTGCCCTTTGTCCGGCAGAATTTTGGCGGAAGCGGAGCGAGCATTCTCGCCGCCTCCATTTTACTCGGAATCATGATTTTGCCGACCATCATTTCCGTCTCGGAAGCCGCACTCCGCGCCGTTCCCAACAGTTATTACGAAGGCGCACTCGCACTCGGAGCGACACACGAAAGGAGCGTATTCTTTGCCGTTCTCCCCGCCGCAACATCGGGCATCGTCGCCGGAATCATTCTCGGATTCGGACGCGCGATCGGTGAAACGATGGCCGTCATTCTCGTCGCAGGAAACCAGGCGCGAATGCCGACGGGAATCCTTGGAGGCGTCAGAACATTAACGGCAAACATCGTCCTCGAAATGGGATACGCAACGGATCTCCACCGCGAAGCGCTTATTGCAACGGGAGTCGTTCTGTTCGCATTCATTCTCATCATCAATCTGCTGTTCTCCATTTTCAAAAAGAGAGCTGTCCAATGAAAAACTTTATCCAAAATCTGAAAACTTACAGGAAATCTCCGCTATCGCTTCTGCTGAGAATTGCGGTCACCTTGTCCATTCTAGTCACGATCCTTTCACTCGGATTTTTAATCGCCTATATCCTCGTCAAAGGCATTCCGTTTCTCAAACCGTCCCTCTTTTCGCTAACATACAATTCCGAAAACGTCTCGTTCCTGCCGTCTATCCTGAACACGGTCATCATCGTTCTCGGAGCGCTTCTCATCGCAGGGCCGCTTGGAATTTTCGCCGCCATCTATACCGTCGAATACGCCAGCCGCGGAAATAAAATTGTAAGCATTGTCAGGCTCACGACGGAGACGCTTTCGGGAATTCCGTCCATCATCTACGGGCTTTTCGGGATGCTCTTTTTCGCCACGGCACTGCACTTCGGCTATTCGCTTCTCTCGGGAATCCTGACGATTTCCATCATGATTCTCCCGTTGGTCATGCGCACCACAGAGGAAGCGTTAAAGTCCGTCCCCGATAGTTACCGTGAAGGTTCCTACGGACTAGGCGCAGGGAAACTTCGCACGGTCCGTTCCATCGTCCTCCCCGCAGCGATCCCCGGGATCCTCGCGGGCATCATTCTTTCTGTCGGGCGCGTCGTCGGAGAAACTGCAGCGTTAATTTATACGGCAGGAACCGTTGCCGATTTTCCAAAAGGGATCTTTTCTTCGGGAAGAACGCTCGCCGTCCACATGTATGAGCTTTCCCGCGAAGGTTTGCACACCGGCGAAGCCTATGCCACATCCGTCATCCTCATCGCGGTAGTTCTTCTCATCAACTGGATTTCAAACAAATTCGCTCACAAAATCGGGAAAGTATAAAAATGGAAAACGATAAAATCACGATTCAAAACATGAACTTGCACTACGGCAATTTTCATGCGATAAAAAATGTGAATTTAAATATTCACGCCAACGAAATAACCGCATTCATCGGGCCTTCCGGCTGCGGAAAAAGCACGCTTCTCAAATCGCTCAACCGGATGAACGATCTCGTCGAAGGCTGTAAAATCACAGGCGATATCAAGCTCGACGGAGAAAACATTTACGGAGACATGGACGTAAACATTCTCCGCAAACGGGTCGGCATGGTTTTCCAGAAACCGAATCCTTTTCCGATGAGCATCTACGACAACATCGCCTTCGGACCGCGCACCCACGGAATCCGTTCCAAAGCAGACCTAGATGAAATCGTCGAAAAATCCCTAAAAGGTTCCGGCGTCTGGGAAGAGCTCAAGGACCGTCTCAAGAAAAACGCGCTTGGTCTTTCCGGCGGACAGCAACAGCGTCTCTGCATCGCACGCGCCCTAGCCGTCGCCCCAGAAGTTCTGCTGATGGATGAACCCACCAGCGCGCTAGACCCCATCTCGACATCCAAAATCGAGGACCTCGTTTTGGAATTGAAGCAGAAGTACACAATCGTCATGGTCACGCACAACATGCAACAAGCAACGCGCGTCTCGGATCGAACCGCATTTTTCCTCTTAGGCGAAGTCATCGAAGTCGATAAGACAGAAACGCTGTTTTCAATACCCAAGGACAAACGCACGGAAGATTACATCACAGGGAGATTCGGATAATGCGAAATCGTTTTGATTCTCAACTCGAAATTCTAAACAACGGAATCATCGAAATGGGCGCGATGGTCGAAGAGGCGCTCAACTCTTCCATCGAAGCGCTCCTAAAATTCAACAAGCCTCTTGCCCAAAAAGTCATCGCCGGCGACAAGGATATTGACCAAAAGATGAAGGACATCGAAACGCTCTGCCTTCGGCTTCTTTTGAGTCAGCAGCCCGTCGCTCGCGACCTCCGGCTGATTTCCGCTTCGCTCAAGATGGTCAGCGATTTGGAACGCATCGGGGACCAAGCCGCCGACATCTCGGAGATTATTTTCGAAGCTTCCGAAACGGATGGATCCCCAGCAAGGCTTTCCGCCATTCCGCCGATGGGAGCCGCAACAGTCAAAATGCTCACGCAGAGCGTTGACGCCTTTGTTCGAAAAGACTTGGACCTTGCACACCATGTCATCGACAGCGACGACGAAGTCGACGCACTTTTCACCACGGCAAAAAAAGAACTCATCGAATCCATCCGCAACAATTCAAACGATGCGGAAAGCGCCATCAACTCGGTCATGGTCGCCAAATACCTGGAGCGTATCGGCGATCACGCAAGCAATGTCGCTGGCTGGGTCATCTTTGCCGAAACAGGAACGCGTCACGGCATGAACCTCTTAAGCGGTGAAGAAATAAAATAAGCGTACAAATTATTTAAACGCGGCGGATTTCAAAAAGAAATCCGCCTTTTTTACCCATCTATCCGATATCGCAAATTCCCACCGCTTGCCAAAATTTCTCTTTTAATATAGATTGTCCCTGTAACAAAAAAACCAGGAGTCACAAAACTAACAATTCCGTTAGAAAGGACAATATGCCAAACTATCCGTCTTTTTTCACTTCAATGGTAAGTCCCTATCGCCGCCCCCGTACGATAGAAAACGAAATATTAGATGGCTACGGATGCTTCCTGAGGGATATGAATGTTCGCTAAATTTTTCTCGCTCACCCTCAGTCTCGCCGTTTTTCTTTGGGCTCAGAAGATCATCCCATACGAAACTCCCATCACCTACATCACTCCAGATAGCCTAGGTTCAGAAACTTTAACCGTAATTCACCCCGATGAGTCGCCAACAATTCCTCCTCCGGGAAAAACAGTAGAGGAATATTATGTCTGGGAATGCTGCCTCAGCGAAGCCCGCGGTCCTTATCTACTGTCACGCGACCAAAAGCCCGAAGAATACTGGAAATTCCCCGACTATAAACTAGAGGATCTTTTCTGCTGCTTTATCGACAGCGCATTAAAAAACTATGAAATATGGGCAACAGAATACCGTATTCTTGAAAGAAAAATCGAGCAGAACAGAAAGATGCAAAAAATGGATATCCCTCACTGCAATCTTTGATGTTTCATACAAGCCAAAATGGTTTCTATAAAAACACCCAGCAAAAGCACCGCAAAAAACACAAAATCCAGTATCGAGATTCTGCCAAACAGAAATTTTAGAAAGAAGACAGTAACGACAGCAAAAAACACGGCATTCATTTTTTTTGGGAAAAAACATCAGCATAAAGATCAACACGCTTCCTCTTTTCGAACGGTTCAATGCATCAAAAAAAATCGTCAAAGCATCCTCAAAAAAAACAAAGGAAAAATGCAGCTATTTTTATCAAAACAAAGAAACATTTTAGAGCTATGAATATTCATTGGCAAGTTTTCTACAAAAATTAACATAGTTTTTTCGTTCATTCCATAATTGTCCAAAACTTTTAATCTTAATCATTTTTATATTCGGATATTTTTCAGACATCCATGTAAAAAAAGATCCACATACAACAAGAGCAATCGGTTCCAATCTTAACCAATTCATCAAGACCAAGCACAAACAATCGATAGCCTTCTTTTGCCGTTGCAATTCCATTTGTAGTAATCCCCAATACAGAATTTTTAGGCAATCCGTCCCAACACCACTCAAAACTATCCGGAATGCTCCAACTTGCAGTAGGAATAACATTCAACCCTTGTTGTTGCCAATGATAGGCTATTACCCGATTTTTAAAACAATTCCATTTTTGCTTAGCAATTGAATAGTCTCGAAATAAGCTATAATCCGTAGCAACAATTCCTTTTAATTCTTTCAAGCGGTCTATATGAGCAAAAGGGTTGTTCCAAAAACAGCTCTGGTGCGAATCATGATAATGCAAGATCTTTTCTGTAAATTCATTCACAAAAAGCGGATTTTCCCACCCCCGTCCCGGTCAAGTACGCTTTTTCTTCCATCCATTCCTCGTGCCGTTC